>CAWJVP010000011.1:0-207399 GCA_963846345.1 uncultured Alphaproteobacteria bacterium | reverse complement strand
AGCACGATTTCGGGCTCGGGATTGTTCCAGTGCGACATGGGATGAATGCCCACTTCGGCGCCGGTTCCCACCGCCGACAATGTCTGCGCCTTGGAGAAAACCTCGGCGTCCGGCCCGATGCCGACTTCAAGGTACTGGCTCCACAGCCCCTCGGCGATCAGCGCCTGCTTGACCTGTGCCGCTTGCGGGGAACCGGCGCGGATGTTGCGAAGGCTGTCGCCGATGATGCCGCCGATCTTCTCGCGGATGGACTGGGCGCGGGCGGGATCGCCCGCCGCCTTCTCTTCGATCACCCGCTCCACCATTGAACGGGCGAAGGTTACGCCGCAGGCCTTGATAGCCTGCAGGTCGCAGGGCGCGAGGAAATGTATCGCCGTGTCGTCGCCCGGCTTGCCGGCCGATATTGCCTCGAGGGTCCCGAGCGCTATGCCGCCCGACGCGCGCACGAATGCGGCGGGATCGGCCATGGCGCAAATTTCGCTGACAGTCGGTGCATCACGGGAGGTGATGTCGATGACGCTGCCTTCGCGCAGGGTGACAACCGAGGGTCCGCCCGCGGCAGGATTCCATACCCGGCCGACAAAGGCGCCCCCACGTTCAGACGCGGAGTTGAAAATCATGTCAGGCGCATCCTTGTTTCCCTCGAAGACGGGAAAGCTGCCGATATTTCCTGCATTCGTCCAGAAAATTCGGCATTGCGCCGGTCAGGCCCGCATCAGCCCCTCGAAATGGGCGATGGTCGGCCTCAAGCCCTCGGCAAGCGGCACCTGCGGCTGCCAGTCGAGCGCCTCCTTCGCGAGCGTGATGTCGGGCCGGCGTTGCTTCGGGTCATCGGCAGGCAGCGGATTGTGCACCAGCTTCGAGCCCGAGCCGGTAAGCTTCAGGATGTTTTGCGCCAGCTCGATCATGGTGAACTCGACCGGATTGCCAAGATTGACCGGTCCGGTGAACGACGGGTCGGTATCCATCAGGCGCAGGAAGCCCTCGATCAGGTCGTCGACATAGCAGAACGAGCGGGTCTGCGTACCGTCGCCGTAAATCGTGATGTCCTCGCCGGCGAGCGCCTGGATGATGAAGTTCGACACCACGCGGCCGTCGCGTGGGTGCATGCGCGGGCCGTAGGTGTTGAAGATGCGCGCGACCTTGATCTCCAGCCCGTGCTGGCGGTGGTAGTCGAAGAACAGCGTCTCGGCGCAGCGCTTGCCCTCGTCATAGCAGGAGCGCGGACCGATCGGATTGACATTGCCCCAATAGTCCTCGGTCTGCGGATGCACTGCCGGATCGCCATAGACCTCGCTGGTCGAGGCCTGGAAGATCTTGCACTTCAGCCGCTTCGCCAGGCCCAGCATGTTGATCGCGCCATGCACCGAGGTCTTGGTCGTCTGCACCGGATCGTGCTGGTAGTGCACCGGCGAGGCCGGACAGGCGAGATTGTAGATTTCGTCCACCTCGACATAGAGCGGGAAGCAGACATCGTGCCGCATGAACTCGAAGCGCGGATGGTCGTGCAGGTGATCGACATTGCGCTTGGTGCCGGTGAACAGGTTGTCGACGCACAGCACCTCGTGGCCCTGCGCCAGCAGCCGGTCGATCAGGTGCGAACCGAGAAATCCGGCGCCGCCGGTGACGAGGATGCGTTTGCGGCTGTCGTAAAGGCGGGCCATCGCGTCAATCAGTCCCTTGCTTGGTGATTTCAATGCGGTTGTATGTGTCTTCGAGCCGGATGATATCGTCCTCGCCAAGATAGTCGCCGGTCTGGACCTCGATCAGAACGACCGGAACTTTGCCGCGGTTCGCGAGCCGGTGAACCGACCCGAGCGGCACATAAACGGATTGGTTCGGCATCAGGTTCGTCACCTTGCCGTCGATCGTCACTTCTGCCTCGCCCTGCACCACCACCCAATGCTCGGCGCGATGGTGGTGTTTTTGCAAGGAGAGCACGCCGCCGGGTTTGACGGTGATGCGCTTGACCTGATAGCCCGCGTCCATGTCGAGGCGCTCGTAATTGCCCCATGGGCGGAAGATTTGCTGGGCTTCCGTAGCCTCCGCCCTTCCGGCCTGCTGAAGGTTCTTCACCAGTTCCTTGACGCTCTCGGCCTTGGATTTTCCAACGACGAGAACGGCGTCGGCGGTCGTCACGACGACCAGGTCATCCACGCCGAGCAGCGTCGTCAGCCGGCGTTCGGAATGGACGAGGTTATTGGACCCCGCCTCGATCACGGCGTGGCCGATCACGGCATTGCCGCGGGCATCGCGCTCGGCGATGTCGAGAACCGCGTCCCAGCTCCCGACGTCCGACCAGGCGTAGGAGACCGGCAGCACGGCGGCCTTGCCGGTGTGCTCCATGACCGCATGGTCCACCGAGATCGAGGGCGCCTCGCCGAATACCGGGTCAAGCCTGACGAAGTCGAGGTCGCGGCGCGCCGCCGACAGGGATTTTTCGACAGCGGCCAGAACCCTTGGCTGCAGCCGCGCCAGTTCCTCGATAAAGCTCGCGGCGCGAAAAAGGAAGTTGCCGCTGTTCCACAGATAGCCCTGCGAAACATAGTTCGCCGCCAGGTCACGCGAGGGCTTCTCGACGAAAGCCTCCACCTTGAAGGTGGTCTCCAGCTTCGCTCCTGGCCGGATATAACCGTAGCCGGTGGCAGGGCGGTCCGGCTGGATGCCGAAGGTTACGAGCCGCCCTGCCCTCGCATCCTCGCTGGCAAAGGCAACGGCCGCGGAAAACTCGTCCGCGTCGGGAATGTGGTGGTCCGCGGCAAGCACCAGCACGACTGCCTCGCCGTCGCGCTGCAGCGCCCGCAGGCACCCCGCGGCCACGGCAGCGCAGGAATTGCGCGCCACCGGCTCAAGCAGGATGTCGGCCTCGACGCCGATTTCGAGAAGATCTTCCGCCAGCAGGAAGCGATGCGCTTCCGCGCCGACGATGATCGGCCGCCGGTCGAACAATTCATCGCGGCAACGCAGCAGGGTTTCCTGGAACAGCGAATGCTTCGTGCCAAAACCAAGGAACTGTTTCGGCTTGGAAGCCCGCGACAACGGCCACAGCCTCGTACCCGATCCGCCGCTCAAAATGACGGGAATGATGCCCAAAGAACTTCCCCAGTATCGGTCCGTTGCTTGCCTATATGTTAAATACTGCCCGACCGCTACCGGTTGCAACGTCTTGCCGGGCGGCCGGCTTTGCACCTTGAAAAAGACGGTCGATCCTGTATCGGGACTTGTGGCAGAAAGCCCGCACAACAAAAAGGAAAACCATCATGGCGAAAGCAGCTTTCATCGGACTTGGCGTGATGGGCTATCCGATGGCCGGACATCTGGCAAAGGCCGGCCACGACATGACCGTCTACAATCGCACGCCGGAAAAAGCGGCCAAATGGGTCGGCGAACATGGAGGCAGGCAAGCGGCGACGCCCGCCGAGGCCGCGGACGGCTGCGATTTCGTGTTTGCCTGCGTCGGCAATGACGACGATCTTCGCTCGGTGACCCTTGGTCCTGACGGCGCGTTCTCGCGCATGAAGAAAGGCGCGATCTTCATCGACAACACCACCGCCTCGGCCGCGGTTGCGGTCGAACTCCACGATGCGGCAAAGAAGTCAGGCTTCGGCTTCCTCGACGCTCCGGTTTCGGGCGGACAGGCCGGCGCAGAGAACGGCAAGCTGACCGTCATGGTGGGCGGCGAAGAGGAAATCTTCGAACGCGCAAAGCCGGTCATCGATGCCTATTCGCGCATGGTCGGGCTGATGGGCAAGGGCGGCTCGGGCCAGTTGACCAAGATGGTCAACCAGATCTGCATCGCCGGCCTCGTGCAGGGCCTTGCCGAGGGCATCCACTTCGGCATGAAGGCCGGTCTCGACATCGAAAAGGTCATCGACGTCATTTCCAAGGGCGCGGCGGGTTCCTGGCAGATGGAAAACCGCTGGAAGACCATGAGCGAAGGCCACTACAAGCACGGCTTTGCGGTGGACTGGATGCGCAAGGACCTCGACATCGTGCTCGAGGCAGCGCGCCAGAACGGCGCCAGCCTGCCGGTGACGGCGCTGGTCGACCAGTTCTACGCCGAAGTGCAGCGCATGGGCGGCAACCGTTGGGACACATCGAGCCTGCTGGCGCGCCTGGAACGCTGAGCGTGCCGCGCCGGCCATTCACCGCCGACGAACTGGTGGAGTGGCTGAAATCGCGCCTTTCCGAAAGGAACCGCGAAGGCATGGCGCGCTTCGGTATCAATGTGGATCGTGCTTTTGGCGTATCCATGGCCGATTTGCGCACCTGCGCGCGAGATATCGAGCGCAATCACGGCTTGGCGGAAGAGCTATGGCAGGCCGGCTGGCACGAAGCGCGATTGCTGGCCGTCCTTGTCGATCGCCCGCAGTGGGTCACGCTGGAGCAGATGGACCGCTGGACAGCCGATTTCGACAGCTGGGATTTGTGCGACCAGGCCTGCGGAAATCTGTGGTGCCGCACGCCAATGGCTCCAGAAAAGATCCGCCACTGGGTGCTGGACGAGCGCGAATACGTGCGCAGGGCTGGCTTCGTGACGCTCGCCTGGATGGCCGTCCACGACAAGAAGGCGCCGCACGCTTCGTTTCTCGAATGGCTGCCGGTAATCCGCGACGGTTCGCACGACCCGCGAAACTTCGTGAAGAAGGCGGTCAACTGGGCGCTGCGCCAGATCGGCAAGCGGTCCGCGTCACTGCACAAGCCTTGCCTCGAAATGGCGCGCGAACTTGCCGCCGGCGATGACCGCACCGCGCGCTGGATAGGCAGCGACGCAGTGCGCGAACTGGAAAGCGAGAGTGTCCTCGCCCGGCTCAAGCCCTAGTCCTTGGCCTTTGCGGGTTTTTCCAGCGCGATGTAGTTGAGCGGCAATTGCGTCGTGTCCTTTATCCGCTCCATCGCAAAGGCGGACGAAACGTCCTCGATGTCGATCTCGCTGACCAGTTTCTTGTAGAAGGCATCATAAGCCGCGATATCAGGGACCACGACCTTCAGCAGGTAATCCACCTGCCCGCTCATGCGGTAGAAGCCGACGACCTCGGGAAACTTCGCGATCACCTCGGCAAAGCGCTTCAACCATTCATGGTTGTGCTTTGCGGTGATGATCGACACGAACACCGTCACGCCGACATTGATCTTTTCCGGATTGAGAACGGCAACGCGCCGCTCGATCACCCGGTCTTCCTCCATCTTCTGGATCCGCCGCCAGCAAGGGGTTGTGGAAAGCCCCACCCGCTTGGCTATGTCGGCAACCGGAAGCGTCGCATCCTCCTGGATCAGGCTAAGGATCATCTTGTCGACGCGGTCCATGCTTCCCCCGTGGATGGAAATTCGTTCCTCGATTTTCATACCAGAGAAATGGCGTTTCACAAGCGGGCCGGCAAATGGCCTCTGACGCGCTCCTGCAGGAACGGCAGCAGCTCGGCCTCGAACCAGGGATGGCGCTTGAGCCAGCCCGTGTTCCGCCACGAGGGATGCGGCAGCGGGACAACCTGCGGGCTGGTTGCGGCGCTGATCTCCCGCCAGCGCGAGACGGTTTCGGTAAGGCTGGATCCAGCGAGCGGTCCCAGGTGCCATTGCTGCGCGTACTGGCCGACCGCGAGGATGAGCTCGATCTGCGGCATGGCCGCAAACACGAGCGAGCGCCAATGGGCCGCGCATTCGCGTCGCGGCGGCAGGTCGCCGCCCTTGGCATCCTGACCGGGAAAGCAGAACCCCATCGGCACGATCGCGAGGCGCGAGGCATCGTAAAAGACGTCAGGCCCGATACCCATCCAATCCCGGAGCCGGTCGCCCGAGCGGTCGGTAAACGGGCGCCCGGACGCATGGACTTTCGTGCCGGGCGCCTGGCCGCAGATCGCGATGCGGGCCGTGCGCGACAGCACCGCGACGGGCCGCGGCTCATGCGGCAACGGCCTGCCCCTCGGACTGTCCAGGCAGATCCGGCAGGCGTTGATCTCAACCGACAAGATGTCGACCTGGTCAGCCATCGGCCTTGGGCGGTGTTACCGACGGGCGGGCGGAAACCTCTCCATACCACCGCTGCAGGTGGACAAGATCCACCGGATAGGGGATCCGGCCCGGCTTCAGAAATTGGTAGGCGATCACTGCCGTTATGTCCGCAATGGTGAATTCCTCTCCGGCAACGAACCGCCTTGCGGAAAGTTCGCCGTCGAGGAACTCCATGAACGCGCGTGCGCGCTGCTGGTTCACCTCTCCCCATTGGGACACTTGCGGCTGCTCCAGATGCGCTCCGCCTGGATGCAGGTGCCGGAACGCCATCGCTACCGGCAGCAGGAACAGGAGTTCAATGCGCCGCTGCCACATTTCGGTAAGCGCCTTCTCCTTGGCATCACGCCCCATCAACGCCGGCTCGGGCACGGTCTCCTCGAAATATCGGCAAATCGCGATGGTCTCCGCGATCACCGTCCCGTCCTCGAGCACAAGTACCGGCACGCGCTGCATCGGGTTGATCCGCGTGAAATCCTGCGACTTCTGCTCCAGCTTGTTGATGTCGATCTGGACGGTCGGGACGGTGATCCCCTTCTCCGCCATGAAGATCTGCACCCGGCGGGGGTTGGGCGCGCGGCCGCCGTCGTAAAGTTTCATCTGGTCGAAATGCGGCATGGCTGCTCCTGCCTAGTTTCCGGTCCAGGCGACAATCCGCCTTCCGATCGATTGAATGAATGCCCCGATGGAGGCGGAATGCGGCTCAGCCTCGTCCGGGGTATTGGGATGATCGCGCCGCCAGTCGCGCGGCGCCGCGAACTCGCCCTGCCAAACGCCGCGCCTTTGCGCCCTCGCCTGTGCTTCCTCTGCGTCGAAATCGCCAAACGCGACGGCCCAGCCGTCGCGCACCATGGCCGCGTTGATATCCGTGCCCGATACGGTGCAGCGAGCCAGCATCCTGCCGTATTTGTCGGTTTGCCAGCCCGAACACGACACCGGGTGGCCGCCAATCAACCGGCGCAAATGGTTTCGCGCCTCGCGGCCGCACTCGAAACTGCGCCCGCCCGCCATGCAGGTTTGCGACAGCTCCGGCGCATCGATGCCTTCGAGCCGGATCCGGGTTTCGCCGAAAAGCAGCGAGTCGCCGTCGACCGCGATCGCCTTGCCGGCAAGCGTGTCGGTGGAAATCCTTGCCAGCGCGGCTGCAAGCACGCTTACCGCGATCAGGAAGGCCGCCGCGACGCCATATTCCAGCAGGCGCGAAAAGGGCGACCGCCTGCGATATGCCGGATAAGGACGACGTGAATAGGCCAATGAAACAGGATTCCGCGATCGCCAACTTCTAATACGATGTTAACCAAAAAGGCATAGGAGTGTTGGGATTCCTGCGCGTAAGTAGTGGCGGCGGCCCTTGAGTATCAAAACGTCCAGTCTTTCCGACAAGAACATCGTCGACAAGACGCGCAAGCGCAGCGCGACGGCGGTGCTTGTCAAGGATTTGCGCCAGCGCATCAACTCCACCAATGGCGTGCCGATCGCATTCGAGCCGGAGCTGATGCGCAGCTTTGCGGAAAACCACCGCAACGCCTTCGCCGCAATGCCGCTCTTCATTGCCTTCATCGCCGTGATCGCCGGCGGATTCGTCGGTTATCTGGTTGCAACGTGGTGGTTCCTGGTCACCGCGCTGGTGTACGGCCTCTTCGCGGTGATCTGCCATCGCTACATCAAGGAAGCCGAGTCACGACGGCCACGAAATCCTGCCGCGATGGCGCAGGACCTTCCTGCTGGCGCAGTTGATGGTGGCGATGTGCTGGGGCATCTTCGCCGTCTTCGGCTGCAACGAGTGCGGAGACGGCAGCTACTCCATTATCCAGTTCTCGACCGTCCTCGTGTTCCAGGCGATCACGATGATGCTGTCTTATGCTTTCGGCGCCAGCATGTTGATCACCAGCGCGCCGGCGACCCTCGTGCTGTCGATCCGGTTCCTGCTCACCTACGAGCCGGCTTCAATGATGATGGCCGGCATTCTCCTGGGCTCGCAGGCCTTCTTCTACCTGATGGCCGACCGCTTCAAGCTGTCCGTCCTTTCCATCCTCGAGCACAAGGCCGAGAAGGAAACGCTGATCGCCGAACTCGAAACGGCAAAGTCGTTCTCGGAGGAGGCACGCCGCCGCGCCGAGGAGGCAAACCTTGCCAAGTCGCGCTTCCTGGCGACGATGAGCCATGAGTTGCGCACGCCGCTGAACGCCATCCTCGGATTTTCCGAAGTGATGCAGCACGAGGTGCTTGGGCCGGTGGGAAACCCTGCCTACAAGGAATATGTCAACGACATCCACAATTCCGGCAAGCATCTGCTCAACGTCATCAACGAGATCCTCGACCTTTCGCGCATCGAGGCCGGACGCCAGGAATTGCAGGAAGAATCCATCCGGCTCGTCCATGTGGTCGAGGAAGCGCACCACATGGTCCAGCTCAAGGCCAAGAACAAGGGCATCACCATTGTCAGCCAGTACGAGGACAACCTGCCGCTGATATGGGCGGACGAGCGGGCCGTGCGGCAGATCACGCTGAACCTGTTGTCGAACGCACTGAAGTTCACGCCCTACCGGCGGCACGATCTGGCTCGAAGGTGGGCTGGACGAGTTCAGGCGGCCAGTACCTGGCTGTCAAGGATACGGGACCGGGCATACCCGAGGAAGAAATACCCATTGTCCTTTCCTCCTTCGGGCAGGGATCCATCGCGATCAAGAGCGCCGAACAGGGAACCGGCCTCGGCCTTCCGATCGTCCAGGCGCTGATGCACATGCACGACGGCAAGTTCGAGCTGAAATCCAAGCTGCGCGAGGGGACGGAAGTCATCGCCACCTTCCCGCGCTCACGCGTCCTGGAAGTCATGCGGCCGGTGAAGGCGGCCGTCGATGCTGCAGCGAACAACCGTCGCGCGGTACCGCCGTTGCGCAGGCCCGCGTGATTGTCGTCAGCGAAAGTGCTGGATGAGATCCCAGCGATTGCCGCAAAGATCTTCGAAGACCGCCACCTTCCCGTAGCTCTCCGTTCTCGGTTCCTCGATGAAGCTTACGCCTTCGGCTGCGCATCCGGGCATGGCTGAAGTCGAAATCATCGGTGTCCAGGAAAAACCCGACCCGCCCGCCTGCCTGCTTGCCGACTGAAGCCGCCTGCGCGGCATCCGCGGCCTTCGCAAGCAGGAGCATGGCGCCCGATCCGCCGGGGCTGAGCACGACCCAGCGCTTTCCCGGGCGCCAGTTCTGTATCCTCCACCACGGAAAATTGCAGTTTGTGCGTGAACCATTCGACCGCCTGGCCGTAATCGTGGACAAGTAGCGTTACGAGGGCCAGCGATTGCATCAGGTGATCCGCCTTTCCGGTCCGGGCGCGGCAATTTCCGCCGCAATTTTCTTGCATGAGCGCGTGCGCCCGGCAATCGCAGGCCGGCAAAACGGCACTTGTCTTTTCGGGCGCAGTCGCTACCTGAATGCCGGTGGCAAGCTCGAAAGGCAATCCGTGATCCAATCCCCGTGCATTCTCGTCTGTTCGATCGACATGGCGACCGGCTATTGCTTCGGTTGCGGGCGCACGCGCGAGGAAATCGGCAACTGGACAGTCTACTCGGATGCCGAGCGCGGCGACGTCATGAAGCTGCTGCCGGCCCGGCTGGAAACCGTGGTGAGGAAGCCCCGCCGCGACACGCGGCGCGCCAGGATGGCGCGGGAAAATGGCGGGCGGAAAGGCGAGCCATGAGGCTGCTTTGGCTGTTGCTTGCGCTTGTTGGCGGGGCGGCGCTGTTTCTGGTCCTGAGGCACGACAGCGGCACCGTCCTTGGCATCGAGAACCATGATTTCGCGAGCCTTGCGTTCTATTCGGCCTGGGCCATCCTCGCCGCTTCCGCGATCATTCCGCGCCGCGGCCTGTGGCGCGAGGCGGCCCGCAACCTCGTGCTTTGGCTGGCGATCATCCTGGTGATGGTAACCGGCTACATCTACCGGTTCGAGCTGCAGGATGTCGCGTTCCGGCTGAGCGCCGGTCTCGTTCCCGGCAGCCCCTACTCGTCCGTTTCCGCAGAAGGGCGCGAGCAAATCACGCTGCTGCGCATGGGCCGCGGCCAGTTCAATGCGCGCGGCGAAGTCAATGGCGTCCCGATGGAGTTCGTCGTCGATACGGGAGCAAGCGTGGTGGTGCTGACGCATCAGGACGCCGAGGCGGCGGGCTTCGAGATGGACGGCCTCACCTACGACGTGCCGGTTTCCACCGCGAACGGCCGGACGACCGCGGCCAGGGTGGAACTGGATCATCTGTCCATCGGCGCCATCGAACGGCGCGGCTTGACGGCGCTTGTCGCACGCGACGACATGCTGGAGACCAGCCTGCTCGGCATGAACTTCCTGACCTCGCTGTTCAGCTTCGAGGTGCGCGGCGACAGGCTGATCCTCACCGACTAGCCGAAGATCGACACCAGGAAGCGGCCGGCGACGAACAGCATGAACAGTCCGAAGCCGATTTCCAAAAAGCGCCGCGGCAGGCTGTGCGCCGCTGCCACGCCCAACGGGGCGACCAGGAGCGACAGCGGCACGACGACCGCCATCATCAGCACGTTGACGAAACCGAGCGAAAATGGCGGCAGCCCTTCGGCGCCCCATCCTGCCCAAATGTAGCCGAGCACGCCCGGCACCGAAATCAGCACGCCCACGCCCGACGATGTCGCCACGGACTGGAGCATCGGCCGGCCGTAAAGCGTCATGAAGGTGTTGTTGAAGATGCCGCCGCCAATGCCCATGAAGGTGGACAGGAAGCCGATCAGGAAACCGATCGCCGCCCGCAGCGGATTGCCGGGTATCGCATCGCCGATCTTCCAGCTTGCGCGCCCGAACAGCAACTTTGCCGCGACCAGTACCGCCACCGCCGCGAAGATGACCTTGAGACCCTCGCCGGAAATGTGCGCAGCGATCAGCGACGCGGCGATAACCCCGGCCGGCACGGCGATGAGGAACGAGCGGATGAGGTCCATGTCGACTGCGCCGCGTTTCCAATGGCTGTGAAACGAGCGCAGCGAAGTCGGCACGATGATGCCGAGCGAAGTGCCGACGCACACATGCATGCGCACGGCCTCGTCAACGCCCAGGATCGTCAGCATCTGGTAGAAGACCGGCACGAGCACCGCGCCGCCGCCGATGCCGAAAAGGCCCGCAAGGAATCCGGCTACCGCGCCAGCCGCTATTAGCCCCGCCAGGAAGGGGAGCAGTTCGTTGATCGGCGGGAGGACTTCCATCAGGCGTCTTTTTCGGGTGCGGATCAGAACCGCTAGGCTGCCTCCTCGGCAGCGTCAAGCCGTACCTCGGCAAAGGCTTGGGAAATGACCTGCGGCCCGGCCCCGGGCTGCGTCGCGCGCGTAGACAGGATCTGCCGCCAGCGCCGCGCGCCCGGCAGTCCGTGGAACAGGCCGACCATGTGGCGGGTGACATGCTGGAGACGCCCGCCGGCAGCGATGTGCCGCGCCGCATGCTCCATCATGGCGTCGATGATTTCGGCCCATTCGCGCGGCGGCGCGTTTTCGCCATAAAACACTTGGTCGGCTTCCCGCAGGATCGACGGCGTGTGGTAGGCCGCGCGGCCGAGCATGGCGCCGTCGAGCGACTGAATCAGTTTCTCAGCGTCTTCAACTGCTTCCGTAACGTCATGATTCATTTCCGCAACGGCATGACTCAGATCCTGAAGTCCGCCGTTCAAGCCGATGAAACGTAAAGGGTTTTCCAGTTTCAGCCGCCGCACGCGATCATAGTCGAGCGGAGGGATGTCGCGGTTTTCCTTGGGGCTGAGGCCTTCAAGCCAGGCCTTGCGCGCATGCACCCACAGCGCATCGGCCCCCGCTTCCCATACGCTCGCGGCAAGTTCGTCGAGCGCCGGGCCCGGATCCTGCTCGTCCACGCCGATCCGGCACTTGACCGTGACCGGCACGCGCACGGCCGCCCGCATTGCCGCGACGCACTCGCCCACCAGTTCCGGCGTGCGCATCAGGCATGCGCCGAAGGTGCCGGACTGCACCCGGTCGGACGGGCAGCCGACATTGAGGTTGATCTCGTCATAGCCGAACTCAGCGCCGATCCGCGCGGCCTGCGCCAGCTTGTCCGGATCGCTCCCGCCAAGCTGCAAGCGCGACCGGATGCTCGCAATCATCGAAGCCGAGCAGCCGCTCGCGGTCGCCCTGGATCACGCCGTCGGCGACGACCATCTCGGTGTACAGCAGCGCGCGGCGCGTCAATTGCCGGTGCAGGAAACGGCAATGCCGGTCCGTCCAGTCCATCATCGGCGCAACGGCCAGTATCTTTCCCTTGTAGAGCATCAGGTTCCAGGTTTCGTCCACGCAGTCCCGAGGAATAAAGCCTCAGCACGAAAAATGCGCTGGGTCGCAATAACGTCGGCGATTTTCATTGCGATTGCGATTACCGTCGCGCTCGCATCAAGAACAATCATATGCGCATGAGCAATACCGTTTTCGACATCGCCCGGGCCGCCACGCTGCAAGACATCGCGGATTGCGCGACCCTGTTCAGGGCCTATGCCGGTTCATTGGGCATCGATCTTTCGTATCAGGGGTTCGAAAGCGAATTGTCGGCATTGCCCGGCGCTTACGCCCCGCCCCACGGCGCATTGCTGCTGGCCCGTTCGACCGGGGGCGAGGCTATCGGTTGCGTCGCCCTGCGTCCCATCGCCCCGGTCGGGTGCTGCGAGATGAAGCGGCTTTACGTGGCGCCGCAGGGACGAGGGCTGGGTCTGGGCAAGGCGCTTGTCGAAGCGGTGATCGGCGAAGCGAGGCGGATCGGCTATCGTGAAATGCGCCTCGACACCTTGCCGGACATGGCAGAGGCGATCGCTCTTTATCGCCGGCTGGGATTTGAGGATATACCGCCTTATTACGACACGCCCGTAGCGGGAACGATCTTCATGGCGCTGAAGCTTGGTCGCCCCAAAGGCCGCGAATAACCTTCACGGCCTCCGCGCGCATCGGCGCGATCACCGGCGACAGCAGCGAAATTCGGTCGAATTGGTCGGGCTGGCTGGCAATGGACTGCCGCAGCGCCTTGCCGAATGCCATGCGCAGTTCCGTTCCGACATTGAATTTGGCGACCCGCGTCTCGCGCGCGATCTGCCGGCGCACCGCATCGGGAATGCCCGAGCCGCCATGCAGCACCAGCGGCAGGCGCGTCACCGCCTCGATTGCCCGCAGCGCGTCCATGTCGATGCCGGCGGTCTTTTCGGTGGAAAGGTGGACATTGCCGACCGATATCGCCAGCGCATCGGCGCCGCTGTGCCGGTCGAACATTTCGGCCTCCTCCGGCGAAGTCATGGCCGACTGGGCGCCGGAAACATAGCCGACGAAGCCAACCTCTCCCTCCACCGAAACGCCGGAGCGGCGCGCCACCTCCACGACCGAGGCAGTCAGTTCGATGTTCTGCGCGATCGGCAGCTTCGATCCGTCGATCATCACCGAGGTGAAGCCGTGCTCGATGCCGGCCCGGCATTCCTCCAGCGTGTAGGCATGGTCGATGTGGCAAACCACCGGAACGCTCGCGGCATCCGCCAATGTGCGGAACATCGCGCCAAGCACCGGCAACGGGCGTGTGCTTGCGGCAGGCCGGACCCGCCTGCAGGATGATCGGCAGCCCGGTTTCCTCGCCCGCCTCGACGAAGGCCCGCGCGTCTTCCCAGCCGAGCACGACAAGGCCGGCGACGGCGTGGCCGGAATTCATGGCCGGAACCAGCACTTCGGATAGCGTCGCGGCGGTCATTTGAACTTCGCGATCATGTCCTTGATGCCGGGAATGGTTTCGACCTGCCAGGCATGTTCCGGCTGGAAGAACTGCACCAGCGGCCGCTGGCTGAGCCCGCCCAGGATGGTGAAGTAGTACATCTCATAACCCGGCGCGACGACGCAGGGATGATACCCCTTGTCGAGCAGGATCGTGGAACCGTCGACGATATGGTAGGCGTCGCCCACCTTGCCGTCCTCGCGCTGCACCAGTTGCATGCCGAAGCCGTTGTTGGGGCGAAAGCGGAAATTGTAGGTCTCGTCATGCCGCGTTTCGAGCGGCAGGCGGTCGGTGTCGTGCTTGTGCGGAGGAAACCCGGACCAGCCTCCCTGTCCCACGGTGAAGAGTTCCGACACCAGCAACCGCCCTACCCTGTCGCGGTACTTTGTACCGAAGATGTGCTTGATCTTGCGGTGCGTCTTGGTCTCGTCCGAACCGTACTGCACCATGTCGATCTCGTCGCGCCGCACCGCGAACGGGGTGAGCACGCCATCAAACCTTGCACCTGCGACAAAGACTTCCGCGGCGTCTGACTTGCAGACCATCGTCACCCGCGCTCCCGACGGCGCATAGACGCCCTCCGGCTCGCCGTCCCAGACATCGACGCCGCGATTGCCGATCGCCGGAAACACTTTCCCCCTCGACTTCCACGTCGACCGTCCCGGTTGCCGGAACGATGGCCGTCTCGTACCCCGGAACCCGGTACTCGAACGCCTCGCCGCGCTTCAGCCTGACGATGTTGAAGTAGTTGAGCGGCACGCGCGGATCGTCCGCATCGACGATGGGCTTGTTGGCGTTGTCATGGGGAGGGATGTGCATGGATCAGACCGATACGTAATGCGAGGCCATGAATGTGTCGAGTTCGTCGCTGCGCGGCATGGCGGGCGCGCAGCCGACGCGCGTGACGACAATGGCCGCCGCAGCGGTTCCGCGCAAGACGCAGGCCTGAAGTTCCAGCCCTGCTGCCAGCCCCGTGGCAAAGCCCGCCATGAACGCATCGCCCGCACCTGTCGGCTTCAATGCCTCGACTTCATAGATGCCGGTTGAAAAAGACTGCCCGCCCGCGAAGGTGACGGAACCCTTTTCGCCCATCTTGTAGACGACCGTCCTGCCTTCCAGCGAAAGCTCCTCGGCATGTTTCAGCCCCTTGCCACCGGCGATCACCGCGAACTCCAAATCGTTGCCGACGACGATGTCGCTCATCTGCGCGGCCTTGAGGTTGATCGCCGCGGCTTCCTTTGCGTCGGCCCATGAATAGGGCCGGTAGTCGATGTCTATGATCACCGCCCTGCCCGCTTTTTTTGCCAGTTCCATGGCAAGGAATGTGGCCGACCGCGACGGCTCCACCGCCAGCGCCGTACCCGTCACGATCAGCGCGCCGCAAGCGGAGAAATCCACCGACCGCACCTGTTCTTCCGACAGCCGGAAATCGGCGGCATCGTTGCGGTAGATCACCGACTGCGTGTCGTCATTGCGGGTCGCCACGACCGCCAGCGAGGTCCGTGCCTCGCCTCGCGCCAGCCGCACATGCGTCGTGCCGACATTGTAGCGCTGAAGTTCGAGCGTGGTGAACCTGCCGACCGCATCGTCGGAAACGCAGGTCAGCAGCGACGCAGAACCGCCGAGCCGGGCGATGCCCGCCGCGATGTTTGCCGCCGAGCCGCCAAGCGCGGCGCTGAAAGCCGACGCCACGTCCACACGCGTTCCGGGCGGATCGGCATAAAGGTCCAGCCCGGCCCTGCCCAGAACCAGAAAACCGCCTGGTGGAATGATCCCCCGCGCCATTGCGCATGTCCTCCCCGTCGCTATTGACCTTGGAACCTAGATACGGTTTGTCCACAAGGCAACGCGCGAATGGCGATTGCAGCGGGAGGGGAATTTCTTGACATCAATCGGCATCGGCATTGTCGGCGGCGGTTACATGGGCAAGGCCCATTCCGTCGCCATGAATGCGGTCGCGGCGGTGTTCGATACCGCATTGCGGCCAAGGTTGGAAACCATCTGCACGACCACCGAGGAAGGCGCGGCGGACAAGGCGCGCCAGTTCGGATTTGCAAGTTCTACCGCCGACTGGCGCGTGCTGGTCGCCAATCCGAAGGTCGAGGCGGTGGTGATTGCCAGCCCGCAGGCCACGCACCGCGAGATAGCGCTTGCGGCCTTTGCGGCCGGAAAACACGTACTTTGCGAAAAGCCGCTGGGCATCAGTCTGGCCGAGAGCCGCGACATGGTCGCCGCCGCGAAGAAGAGCGGCCGTATCCACATGACCGGCTTCAATTATATCCGCACGCCCGCCTCGCAGCTTGCGCGCCAGATCGTGTCGTCCGGAGAGATCGGCGATGTCACCTGGTTTCGCGGCGAGCATACCGAGGATTTTCTCGCCGACCCGCAAGCCCCGGCCAACTGGCGCACGCAAAGCCGGGCGAGCGGCAACATGGGCGATCTTTCGCCGCATATCCTCAACGCAACGCTGGCGCTGGCCGGCCCGGTAACGTCGCTCATCGCCGAGATCGAAACCGTCCACAAGACGCGTCCCGGCGCCGGCGGCCATGCGGAAAAGGTGCTCAACGACGACCAGGCGCAGATCATGCTGCGCTTTGCGAGCGGCGCGATGGGCCAGCTTTACATCAGCCGCGTCGCGACTGGCCGGAAGATGGGCTATGTCTACGAAATCTTCGGCACCAGGGGCGCGATCCGCTTCGATCAGGAAGACCAGAACGCGCTGTGGCTTTACAAGGGCGACGCCGCCACCGACCGGCAGGGCTTCACCAAGATCCTCACCGGACCGGAGCACCCTGACTACCAGCCGTTCTGCCTGGGTCCCGGCCACGGCACGGGGTATCAGGACCAAATCATTATCGAGGCAAAGGATTTCCTGAACGCGATCGCTTCAGGCAAGCCCGCCTGGCCGACTTTCGAGGATGGCATGCTAGTCAACCAATTGGTCGAGGCGGCATGGATTTCCAGCGATGAGAAGCGCTGGGTGAAAGTGGATGAGGTCTGAGGCATGACAAAACTGAAATGGGGCATGATCGGCGGCGGCGAAGGCAGCCAGATCGGACCGGCACACCGAATAAGCGCCGCACTGGACGGTCTTTACGAGTTTACCGCCGGCGCACTTGACGCGAACCCGGCAAAGGGCCGCGAATACGCGCAGCGCCTCGGCGTGGCAAAGGACCGCGCATATGGCGACTGGCGCGAGATGCTGGAAGGCGAGCGGAACCGCCCGGACCGGGTCGATCTCGTAACGGTCGCGACGCCCAACTCCACGCATCACGAGATCACCAAGGCCTTCCTTGAGGCGGGCATCAACGTGCTTTGTGAAAAGCCGATGACGGTAACCGTCGGGGAGGCAGAGGATATCGTCGAAACCGCCAGGCGCACCGGTGCGATCTGCGCGGTGAACTACGGCTATTCAGGCTACGCGCTCGTGCGCCACATGCGTGCGATGGTGGCGCGCGGTGACATCGGCAAGGTGCGGCTGATCAAGGCCGAATTCGCGCACGGCTTCCATGCCGACGCGGCTGACGCGGACAATCCGCGCGTGCGCTGGCGCTACGACCCGGCGCAGGCGGGCATATCTGCGCAGTTCGCTGATTGCGGCATCCACGCGCTCCACATGGCGAGCTTCGTATCCGGGCAGGATGCCCGCGAGCTTTCCGCCGACTTCGTCTCCCTGCTGCCTTCACGCACGCTAGAGGACGACGCCATGGTCTCGTTCCGCATGGATGGCGGAGCGATCGTGCGGCTGTGGACGAGTTCAGTCGCCATCGGGCGCATGCACGGTCTCAACATCCAGGTCTTCGGCGAGAAAGGCGGCCTGCGTTGGGCGCAGGAATGGCCGAACCAGCTGTTCTACACGCCGCTCAATGGCCGCACGGAAATCCTGGAACGCGGCGGCCCCGGACTTTCGCCGGAAGCCGACCGGGCGTCGCGCGTGACGATCGGCCATGCGGAAGGCATGCCGCTCGCCTTCGCCAACATCTATGCCGATCTTTCCGAGGCGATCCGCGGCCGCAAGGAAGGCCGCCAGCCCGATCCCCTTGCCTGCCATTATCCGACCGCGGTCGACGGCCTGCGCTCGATCGCGGCAATCAAGGCAGCGGTAGATTCGGCGAGCGCCGGCGGGGCGTGGGTGGATGCCCGCCCGCCCAGCCTTCGCTGATATTGCGCGTCAGAAGTAGATGTTGAACGCCTTGCGGATCTGCTTGTCGACCATCGGGTCGACAAGCGGAGCCTTGGAGGCGGCAAGGATCTTGTTCTTGCGCTCGATGGCTCGCTCGATGAGGCCGGGCTTGCCGACCTCAGCCCATTCCTTCGGGCTCAGCCGGTCGGCCACCGCCGGATAGACATACTCCGTCTGCATCAGCGCGAGCGTCTGCGCATGGCCGAGATAATGCCCCGGCCCGCCGAGGCAAACCTCCTTCATGGTCTCGATGCTGACGCTGTCTTCCGTGACATCGATGCCGCGCACGCAGCGCAGCACCTGGCCGATCAGGTCGTCGCCCAGCACCAGCGATTCCAGGCAGAAGCCGAGCAGCGAGGCATGCATGCCGACAGCCTCGTAGACCATGTTGAGGCCCGACAGCCCCGCCATGACGTTGGAGATCGCCCTGCTCCCAGCCGGCCTGCATGTCCGGCATCTTGGCGTCGGCAATGCCCGCCGCCGCGCCGCCGGGCAGGCCGTAGAACCGGTGCATCTGCGCGCAGCCTGCCGTCAGCAGCGCCTGCTCGCCCGAACCGCCCGACATCGCGCCGGTGCGCAGGTCGGAAACGAACGGCCAGGTGCCGAAGATCGCCGGAAAGCCCGGCTGCATCGCATTGACATAGACGACGCCGGCGAGGCACTCGGCCACCGCCTGCACGATGGCGGTCGCAAGCGGCGCGGGCGCGGTTGCGCCGGCCTGCCCGGCCGACAGCAGCAGCACCGGCATGCCCGCCGCGCACGCAATGCTCCATCGTGATGCAGCTTTCCTCCGCGAACTTCATCGGCGGCACGACGAAGCAGTTCGAGTTCGAGACGAAGGGCCGCGCCCGCCATTGCTCCTCGCCGCCCGCGATCATGTGCAGCAGATCGAAGCAGCCCGCGACATGCGACGGGTCGGAGAAGCTGGTGCCGACATGCTTGGTCGTGCCGGCGCAGACAGGCGTAAAGCGTGTTGATGTCCATGTCGAAATTGTCGGCGATGTCGCGGCAGACCATCGGCGCGCTGGAAGAAGTGGACATTGTCGAGATCGTGGGCGATCCGCGCCGCGTCGTAGAGGTCCTTCGACGTCGAATTCGCGATACTCGCGCTTCTCCACATCCACGATATGCACCGCAGCGCCCGCCGTGCCGAAATGCACCTTCGTGCCGGACAGGTGCAAGTCGTGCTGCGGATCGCGCCCGAAACAGCGTGATGTCGCGCGCCGCCATCGCCAGCATGTCCTCGACCAGTGCGCGCGGGAAAGCGGATGCGCCCGTCATCGCCCAGGATCGCGCCGGCTCCGGTCAGGATCTCCACGCCCGAGGGCGGGGCCTTGCGAAAGCCCGATCTGCTCCAGCGCGTCGAGCGCGGCTCGTGGATGCGCAGCACATCGCGCTTCGGTCAGCGGATTGTATTGCCCGCCCGGCAAGCCCGGCCCGACCGGGCGCAGATTGTCGGCAAGCGGCGCGGCGCGAACTGCAACGCGGGCGCGGCCCGTCCGCCGGAACGGCCGGTCGAGCGCCGGTTCCGGCAGCCAGTCACGTTCTTCCATCAGCCATGTTCCGTCTTCCTCCTGTGCTCGCGCCCTTCATGAGCAGCGCGTCGATTTCATTGCCGCGATGCCGCCCGGGCGAAAGGCGCGAAATGCCCTTCGCCCAGCATGGCGGCCACGCAGTCGCGTATGGCGGCATGGGTAACGCGGGCGATCTGCGCTGCCGGTCGAAATGCGCCGTACCCCAGTCGCCGCCAGTTGGCTACGGTCACCGATCTGTAACGGCCCTGCCGCCAGCGCGTTGACCGGCTTGCCACCGGCAGCAGCGACCACGGCCCAGCGCGTCCAGGTCCGGCAGGCACCGGCACGATAGAGCAGGTCCGCCCCGCCGCCTCGAAAGCCTGCAGTGCGCTTGATGCGCCTCGTCCAGGTCGTAGGCGCCGTTCATCACGCCCGTCGGCGCGCGCACAGAAAACGAATGGCCGCCCGAGCGCGCGCGCCGCGCAGCCGCCGCCTTGACGCGCTCCACCGCCAGATCGAAATCATAGGCGCGGATGGCCGTCGACCATCTGCGTATCCTCGATGGAGCAGCCGGATAGCCCCGCCTCCGCCGGCCAGCCGTATCGTCTCGGCCACCTCGTCGGGATCGTCTCCAAAGCCGTTCTCGAAATCGCCCGATACCGGCAGCGGCGTCGCCGCAACGATGTCGGCGGCATGGGCCAGCGCCTCGTCGCGGCTGACACGGCCCATGTCGGGCCGCCCGAGCGTGAAGGCGTAGCCCGGCCGATGTTGTCGCCAGCGCCTTCGCCCCCAGCGCTGCCATCATCCGTGCCGAGCCCATGTCCCACGGGTTGGGAATGACGAAACAGCCCGGAGCCGGTGCAAGGTCGCTGCGAAGGCTCTCGTGGCCGGGCGCAGCCGTCACGCGCGCACCCTTTCCGATTTCGGATCGTACATCGGTTTCAGCGAAGCCACCGCCTTGTGGCGCACGCCGGCGATCTCGATCTCGTAGCGCGAGGCGAGCACCTCCTCCGCGCTCTCGCCCGCGCAGGGCACATAGCCCAGCCGATCGCGCCGCCGAGGAAATGGCCGTAATTGCCGGAGGTCACGGTCCCGACGATCTTGCCGTCGCGCACGATCGCTTCGTTGTGGAAGAGCAGCGGCTCCGGGTCTTTCAGCCGGAACTGCACCATGCGGCGCGTCAAGCCCTGCGTCGCGCTTGCGCAGCACCGCGTCGCGGCCGATGAAATCGCCCTTCTGCGGCTTTACCGCAAAGCCGAGCCCGGCCTCCAGCACGTGATCCTCGTCGGTGATGTCATGGCCGAAATGGCGGATAGGCCTTTTCGATGCGGCAGCGAGTCCAGCGTGTGCAGGCCGCACAGCTTCAGGCCGAAATCCGCGCCCGCTTCCTCGATCGCCTCGAACACATGCGCGGCCTGGTCGGTCGAGACGTAAAGCTCCCAGCCGAGTTCGCCGACATAGGTGACGCGGTGCGCGCGGGCGAGACCCATGCCGATCTCGATCTCGCGCGCGGTGCCGAAGGGATGGGCGTCGTTGGAGAAGTCGTTCGGGCTGACCGCTTGCAGCAGGTCGCGCGACTTCGGTCCCATGACGCAAAGCACGGCCTCGGCGGCCGTCACATCGGTGATGACGGCGAAATCGCTCGCCGACATGGCGCCGCAGCCAGGCGAGGTCGCGCTGCAGCGTCGCGCCCGGCACGACCAGCAAGAAGGCGGTTTCGGAGAGGCGCGTCACGGTCAGGTCGCTCTCGATGCCGCCGCGCGCGTTCAGCATCTGCGTGTAGACGATGCGGCCCGGCTGCGCACGTCGACATCGTTGGCGCAGACGCGTTGCAGGAAGGCGCAGGCGTCGCGGCCCTCGACCCGGATCTTGCCGAACGAGGTCATGTCGAACAGGCCGACGCCGTCGCGCACCGCCAGATGCTCGGCGCGCTGGTTGTCGAACCAGTTCTGCCGCTTCCAGGAATAGCGGTATTCGCGCTCCTGCCCGGGCTCGGCGAACCAGTTGGCGCGCTCCCAGCCGGCCACTTCGCCGAACACCGCGCCGCGCGCCTTCAGATGCTCGTGCAGCGGCGAACGGCGCACGCCGCGCGCGGTCGCCATCTGGCGGTAGGGGAAATGGTCGGCGTAGAGCAGGCCGAGCGTCTCGGTCACGCGCTCCTTGAGATAGCGGCGGTTCTTCTGGAACGGCTGCGCGCGGCGGATATCGACTTCCCAGAGGTCGAACGGCGGCTCGCCGTCGTTCATCCACTGCGCCAGCGCCATGCCCGCGCCGCCGGACGAGACGATGCCGATCGAATTGTAGCCGGCCGCCATCCAGTAGCCCGTCAAGCTCCGGCGCTTCGCCGAGATAATAGCGGTCGTCGGGCGTGAAGCTTTCCGGGCCGTTGAAGAAGGTGTGGATGCCGGCCGTGCCCAGCATCGGCATGCGGTTGACCGCCATCTCCAGGATCGGCTCGAAATGGTCGAAATCCTCCGGCAGCTGGTCGAAGCAGAAATCCTCGGGAATGCCGTCCATGCCCCAGGGCTTGGCCACCGGCTCGAAGGCGCCGAGCATCATCTTGCCGGCGTCTTCCTTGTAGTAGGCGCACTCGTCCGGCACCCGCAGCACCGGCAGGCGGCCACAGGCCGGCGATCGGCTCGGTGACGATGTAGAAATGCTCGCAGGCATGCAGCGGCAGCGTCACGCCCGACATGCGCGCCGAGATCGCGCGCCCACATGCCGCGCGCAGTTGACGACGATATCGGCCTCGATCGTGCCCTGCTCGCTCGCCCTGCGCCCAGTCGACGCCGGTGACGCGGCCATTCGCCTGGTGCACGGCGCGTGACCTTGACGCCCTCGACGATCTGCGCGCCGCGCTGCCGCGCGCCCTTGGCCAGCGCCATGGCGATGTTGGCCGGGTCGCACTGGCCGTCGAGCGGCAGGTGCACCGCGCCGACCACGTCCGACACGTTGAGATGCGGATACATCGCCTTGACTTCCGGCGGGCGAGATCTCGTTGCACATCGACGTCGAAGGCGCGCGCCAGCGTGGCCTGGCGGTAGATCTCCTCTTGCGCGTCTCGCGTCAGCGCGACCGTGATCGAGCCGTTCTGGCGCATGCCGGTGGCAACGCCGGTTTCCGCCTCGAGCCGCACGTAGAGATCGGCCGAATATTTGGCGAGCCGCGTCATGTTCGGCGAACCGCGCAACTGCCCGATCAGGCCGGCCGCGTGCCAGGTGGTGCCGCAGGTCAGCTGCTTGCGCTCCAGCAGCACCACGTCCGTCCAGCCGAGCTTGGCCAGGTGATAGGCGACCGAACAGCCGGAAACGCCGCCGCCGATGATGACGGCGCGCGCCTTGGCGGGTATGGCCGCGCTCATGCAGACGTTCTCCCGATAGTCTCGATCGGCCTGCGCGTCACGAGATCGTCGCGCAATGCGGCGATGTGCTCGGGTCCGACTTCGCAGCAACCGCCGACGATCCGCGCGCCGTCGCGCACCCAGTCAAGCGCGAATTCGGCATATTGCGTACGGGCCGAGATCGTGCCTGCGCTTCCAGCGATTTCACCGTGCCGCCGGGCTTGAGGACTGTCCGACCGCCGTGAAGCCGTTGGCATAGGCGCCCAGCGCGGCCGGCAACTTGTCGCGACAGTCGCTCCAGCCTGCCGAAATCGCCTCCGGCTTGGAGCAGTTGAGCAGCCGCGCCTCGACACCGATTTCGTCGAGCGATGGCATGCGCATCGGCAAGGCTTTCGCCCGCCGCGCAGCAGCGCCCGATCACGGTCGTCGCGCACGCGTCATGCCCACCCAGACCGGCTTGCCGCTTTCCGTGGCCGCCGTTGCCGCCGCACGGATTTCCTTCAGCGACGCCAGCGTCTCGCACAGCATCAGGTCGACCCGGTCCGCCTGCACGTTCGACAACCTGCCGGTAGAGCGAAAGGCATTCGTCGTAGCCCGGAGCCACGTCGGGCCGGTAGGCTGGCGAAGAGCGGCGGCAGGCAGGCCGGCAATCCGCACGTCCTCGCCGGTCAGGTCGCGCGCGACGGCAGCAAGCGTCGATAGCCGCGCTCCTGCAACGGCACGAACCACTCGTCCATGCCGTCGCGCGCCAGCCGTTCCGGCGTCGCCGAATAGGTGTTGATGGTGATGACCCGCGCACCGGCCCGAATGAAATCGGCGTGCAGGTCGCGCACCAGGTCCGGGCTCGTCCATCAGCACTCGCGCCGACCACAGCGGCGTCGGCTCCTTGCCTGAGCGGCGGATCAGTTCCTGCCCCATGCCGCCGTCGGTGAGCACGATGCTCATGCGCGGATCCTCTCGTTCGTGCGGATCCCAGAGCGGCCGTCTTCCTGCACCACCGCCCGGAACCGCTCGCCGTAGATCTCGACCTCAAGCTCGGTGCCGGGTACCGCGAGATCGGCCCGCAGCATGCCAAGCGCGATCGACTTGCTGCACGCGGTAGCCCAACGCGCCCGACGTCGTCTCGCCGACCACCTTGCCGTCATGCCACAGCGTCGACATGTAGGGCGCGTCGCACTCGCCCGCGTCCACCACCAGCGTGACGAAGCGCTTTGTCACGCCGCGCTGCTTTTCGGCGAGCAGCGCAGCCTTGCCCTTGAAGTCCGGCTTGTCCCATTTGACGAAGCGCTCGAGGCCGCCCTGCAGCACCGTATAGTCGGTCGAAAGATCGCCCTTCCAGGCACGATAGCCCTTTTCGATGCGCAGGCTGAATCGAGCGCGAACATGCCGAAGGGCTTGAGGCCGTGCTTCTGGCCTGCCGTCCAGACCGCATCGAAGATCGCCGCCGTGTCTTCCACCTTGGTGTGGATTTCCCAGCCGAGTTCGCCGGCGAAGGACACCCGGACCAACTGGCAATGCCGCCCGGCAATCTGCGCGGTCTGGTGCGTCAGCCACGGCCGCGGTCAGATCGGCATCGCAGACTTGCGGCGAGGATCGCGCGCGATTTCGGACCGGTCAGGATCTGGCAGGAAAATGCCTCCGTCACGTCCTCGATGCGCAAAGGCCGCATCTTGCGGCATATGCTTCTTCAGCCACTCCATGTCGTGCCATTGCGCGACGGCCGCGGTGATCAGGAAATGGAAATCCTCCGCGATGGTCATGATCGACATTTCGGTGACGATCCGGCCGCTCATCGTCGGCGAAATAGCCAAGGCCGATGCGGCCCGGCTTCGGCACCAGGCCGGTGATCAGCGTCGAGAGCCAGGCGCGTGCGCCTTCGCCCTTGCAGGCGGAAACGCGAAAAGCCCGGCAGGTCGAGAATGCCGGCGGCATCGCGCACCGCCTCGCATTCCTCGCGGATGCGCGGCTCCCACGGCCCGCTCGCGCGCCCAGGTCTGCGTTGCCGCCTCCGATGTGTCGTCGCCCGGCTTGGCATACCACAGCGCCCGCTCCCAGCCATTGTAGGCGCCGTATTGCGCGCCGATGCGCCTGGTCCGGTCGTGGATGGCCGAGAGCTTCTTGTTGCGTCCGGCCGGCCAGGCATGGCGCGGGAAATGCATGGCATATTCGTGGCCATAGACTTCCATGCCCTTGGCGACGCAATAGTCCTGGTCGGCAGAAGGCAGTGAAGCGGCGCGGATCGCAGGACCACATGTCCCATTCCGTCTCGCCCTCGCGTCACCCATTCCGCCAGCACCTTGCCCGCGCCGCCCGCCTGGCAGATGCCGAAGGTGAAGACGCAGGCCTCGAAGGCATTCGGCACGCCCGGCATCGGACCGATCAGCGGATTGCCGTCCGGCGCATAGGGGATCGGGCCGTTGATGACCTTGGACAGGCCCGCCGTGCCAAGGATCGGCACCCGCTCGATTGCGTCGTTGATGTACCACTCCAGCCGGTCGAGATCGTCCGGGAAAAGCTGGAAGGAAAAATCCTCCGGCATCGGATCGTGCGGCGTCGACCCAGTGCGCCTTGCAGTTGCGCTCATAGGGCCCGAGGTTCATGCCGTATCTTTTCCTGCCGCAGGTAGTAGGAGCTGTCGACATCGCGCAGCAGCGGCAGCTTGTGGCCGACTTCCTTCGACCAGGCTTCGAGTTCGGGAATCGTGTCGAACAGCATGTACTGGTGGCTCATCACCATCATCGGCATGTCGCGGCCGAACCATCTTGCCGACCTCGCGCGCGTAGTAGCCGGCGGCGTTGACCACATATTCGCAGCGGATTTCGCCCTGCGGCGTCGAGATCACCCATTCGCCGTTCTCGCGCCGCGCGCCGGTGGCCGGGCAGAAGCGCAGGATCGTCGCGCCCATGTCGCGCGCGCCCTTGGCCAGCGCCTGCGTCAACTGCGCCGGGTCGATGTCGCCGTCATTGGGATCGTACAGCGCGCCGGCAAGATCATGCGTCTCGACGAAGGGGTAGCGCGACGTGATCTCGTCCGGCGCCAGGATGTCGAGGTCCATGCCCTGGTAGCGGCCCATGCCGACGACCTTCTTGAACTCCTGCAGCCGCTCCTTCGAATGGCCAAGCCGCACCGAGCCGGTGACATGGTAGTTCATCGGATAGTCGACCGCCTGCGCCAGCCCGCGATAAAGCTGCGCCGAATAGCGCTGCATGTTCATGATCGACCACGAGGACGAGAAGGTCGGCACATTGCCCGCCGCGTGCCAGGTCGAGCCGGCGGTCAGTTCGTTCTTTTCCAGCAGCACGCAATCGGTCCAGCCGGCCTTGGCGAGATGATAGAGCGACGAGACGCCAACAGCGCCGCCGCCGATGATGACCACGCGTGCCTGCGCCGGAAACTTGCTCACATTCTTCTCCCTGAAATCGGCGCGACTATCCGGCGACGGATATCTCTTTTCAATTATGCCAAACACGGTTTATTGATCGGAAAACCCGATCAGATTGAAATGGCGCGCACCCATGCAAATCGAACTCATCGAAACCTTCCTCGACCTCATGGAAACCGGCAGTTTCAACCGCACCGCCGACCGGCTTGGCGTGACGCAGTCCACCGTGTCGCGGGCGCATCGCCGCTTTGGAAGCCTCGCTCAAGACGCGGCTTTTCGCGCGTGGCAAGGGCGGCACCAGCCCGACGACCGCGGGGCTGCGGTTTGCAGGCCACGCAACGACCATGCGCCATGAGTGGAACGAGGCGCGCCGCGCCGTGGAAGCATCCGCCATGCCCGGCCGCTCGCTGCGCATCGGCATGCAGAACGACCTTGCCGCCAGCCATATAGGCGACTGGGTTTCGCAGTTCCGCCAGGCCCTTCCCGACACCGCCTTTTACGTGGAACTCGATTATTCGACCCAGATGAGCAACGACGTGCTGACCGGCGAACTCGACCTAGCCGTTCTCTATTCGCCGCGGCATTTGCCCGACCTTCACTTCGAGATGGTGGGCGAAGTAGCCTATCGCATGGTCAGCACGGATGCCTCCAGCCTGCGGCAGGTTACCCGCGACCGCTACATCCTCGCCAATTACTCGCCTGCGTTTTCCAAGGCGCACGAGCGCCTGCTGCCGGAGTACTCTCATGCGCCGATCGCGACCGGCCAGAATGCCGCCATGTGCGGATTGATCTCGACGCTTGGCGGCTCGGCCTATGTGCTCGATGAATTAGCGCGCGACCTCGTCGGTTCAGGCCAGTGCCGCCTTGTCATTGATGCCGAGCCGATAATGCAGCCGGTCTTCTTCGCGGTCCACGTTCGCAACCGGCACAAGCACCGCAAGGCGCTGGCGATCGTGAAGCGGCATTTTGCCGTGTGTGAAGCCTTCTACATCCCGCTGCACTTTTCCGAGATTGCCTTTAGAAACGCGATGCAGAGGCAACTGCTCGCCCGCGCCGGCCCCATTTGGTTTGCGGAAGAGAGCTTTGTCCAATTATTGGACCCGCGTTTTGCTTCCGAGTTGTCCTACGCAGTAAATGCCGAACGAAAGCAGCATGGCGCGGCCCTGACCTCCCATCATGTTGTTTCGGCGCTGACGTTTGGATTCTGGGAGCATTTGCTGACTAAAAGGTTCGAACGATATCTGTGGGCCAAAGGGATTTCCCTTTCTTTCCCCAATGCGCCGAAAGGCATGACTAACAGAGATGTTCACACACTCGTCGAAAGCCTTCGCCGTTGGCGAAACAGGATCGCCCATCATCACGCGATTTTCGACAGGGGACCGATGAGAAAGCACGCTGACGCGCTATGCCTGCTGGAATGGATCTGTTCCGACACATACAAATGGGTGGCTTCGATCTCGCGCGTCCCGTCCGCAATTTCTCTTCGGCCCAAACTGTAGCGGCTTAATTCACCCGGTTGGGAACTTCCCTGCCTTCGGCGAAGGCGATCAGGTTGTTCAGCGCCTTCATGCCCATGGCGAGGCGGGTTTCCTTGGTTGCACTGCCGATATGCGGCAGGACCGATGTGTTCGGCACCGAAAGCAGCCGCTGATTGACGTTCGGCTCGTTCTCGAAGACGTCGAGCCCGGCGCCGGCGATGGCGCCTTTTTCCAACGCGTCCGCCAGCGCCTCCTCGTCCACCACCTCGCCGCGCGCCGTGTTGATGAGGAACGCCGTCGGCTTCATCATCGCGATCAGTTCGCGACTGATGAGGTGCCGGTTCTGCGCGCCGCCCGGGCAATGCAGCGAAATGAAGTCGGCCTTGCGCATGACCTCGTCGATGCCCACCTGCCGCGCACCCATGGCCCGGACCGCCTCGTTGTCGACCTTCGAGCGGTTGTGGAAGATCACGTCCATGCCGAAACCGTAGTGGCCACGGTGCGCCGTTGCCTGGCCTATGCGGCCCATGCCGATGATGCCGAGCGTCTTGCCGGTCAGGCGCGTGCCAAGGAAATGCGTTGGGCCGAAGCCGACCCACTCTCGCGCGCGCACCAACTGTTCGCCCTCGCTTGCCCGCCGCGCCGCCATCAGCATCAGCAACAAGGCAGTGTCCGCGGTGCAGTCGGTAAGCACGTCCGGCGTGTTGGCAACGATCACGCCGTGGTCCTTCGCCGCCGCCGCATCGATGTGGGCATAGCCCACCCCGAAATTGGCGATGACCTTCGTGCGGATGTCACCGGCCTTTTCGAAAACCTCGCGGGTGAAGCGGTTGGTGATTGTCGAAAGGATGCCGTCATATTCTCGCAGCGCGGTGACGAGTTCTTCCGGCGAGAGCGGATTTTCGTCCGGCGTGAGCGTCACGTCGAAATGACGCGCCGCTTCGGCTTCCGCCGCATCGGGCCATTTGCAGGTGATGAGGACGCGCAGTTTTTCAGCCATGGATTGCCCTTGTTGTTCAGCCTGTGCGGACAGCCGCCACGCCCGAAGGCGGCAGCACCGCCTGGCCCAGCAGATACTCACCTTGGCCGACATGGCCCGAGATATCAACGGGTTCGGAGCCATAATTGAATCCGAACAGCAGCTCGCCGGCCCGCCGCAGCCGCAACCCGTCCGGCAGGTCGGTGGTCGCAAGACCGGCATCGCGCGCCAGCAGGCCAAGAATGTGGCGCATTGCACCATCGTCCGGCCAGCCGGCGAGATAATGCATGGCTTCCTGCCGAAGCAGCAGCGCATGACCGTCCGACGTCTTCTGCAGCACCTCGCAGGCCGGACCCGCTTCGACAAATTCGCGCCAGAACCGGATCGCACCCGCAGCATCTGCGAGCATGACCGGCGCATTGGCCGGAAGTGTCTCGACGCGGGCAATTTTCACATCGAGAATGTCGCGCGACAGACCCGGCGGCAGGCTCGGGGGAATGGAAAATTCCTGCGTCTTGGACCCGCTGCGCGGGCCGATCAGCACCTTTGCGCCAGATCGTGCGAGGGCATCCGGCAGGCCCTTCGGCCAGGCGAAAAGACCGGGCGCCATTACCAGACGATAGCCGGAGAAATCCGTGTCGCGTGAACTCTTGATGTCGATGGACAGGCCCAGCGCGCGCAGCGCCTTGTAGAAATCGAAGACCAGCCGGAAGTAGTCGAACTCGCGCCCCTGCGGCTGGATTTCCCAGGCCCATGCCGATGGATAGTCCATGACGAGCGCCACGTCGGCCTGCCGCTGTGCGATTTCGCCAAGCGCCGCGATCTCGCGGGCCACCTGCCGCGCCTCGTGGAACCCGGGAGCCTCGACGCTGTCTGGGCGCAGCAAGCCGGCATGCATCTGCTCCTGCGCGAACGGCGCCTGCCGCCAGCGGAAGTAGCTGACCACCTCCGCGCCATGGGCGAAGGCTTCCCAGCTCCACAGCCGGACCATCCCGTCCTGCGGAGCAGGATTGTGCGGCGCCCAGTTCACCGGCCCCGGCTGCTGCTCCATGATCCACCAACGGCCTGCCGAGGTGGAACGGTAGAGGTCGTGGTGGAATGCCTGGAAATCCGGGTCGCCCGAGCGCAGGAACTTCAGCCGGAACTCGGCCGGTCGGTCCGAACGGTCGTCGAGAAAGCCGAGCGGATAGGAATCCCAGCTGGATACATCGAGATCTGCACCGACATCGTAGTGGTCGAAGGCAAGCGTGCGGCCCATGAAATTGTGGATGACATCGCGGCCGGGCGAGTGCTTGCGGATGATGTCGGACTGCAGTCTGTTGAAGCTTGCCACCTGGTCGGACGAGAAGCGGCGGAAATCCATGCGATGGGCCGGATTGAGCTCGGTAACCGCAAGGTTGGGAAGCTCGATCTCCTCGAAGGAAGCGTATTCCATGGACCAGAACACATTGCCCCACGCCCGGTTCAGCGCCTCGGGCGACTGGTAGCGCCGTGCCAGCCAGTCGCGGAAAGCCTGCCGCGCCGCTGGCGAATAGGAAAGCGTGGTGTTGTGGCAGTCGTACTCATTGTCGGTCTGCCAGGCAGCAACGCCCGGATGCTCACCGAATTCCGCTGCAAGCGCCGTGACGATGCGCTTGCAGGCCTGGCGATAGCCTTCATGCGAGAAATCGTAGTGCCGGCGCGAGCCGAACCCGCGCGCTTTGCCGTCCGCGCCGACCGGCAGCATGTCGGGCATGGAGTCGACCAGCCATTTCGGCGGTGTCGCGGTCGGCGTGCCGAGCACCACCTTCAGCCCGGCGGCATGCAGCGTGTCGATGGAGTTTTTCAACCAGCCGAAATCGTACTGGCCGCGCTTCGGCTCCAGCCGTGACCAGGCAAATTCGCCGATGCGCACGTAGCGGATGCCAAGTTCGGCCATCCGCCGGGCATCGTCCTCCCACCACTCCTGCGGCCAATGCTCAGGGTAGTAGCAGACGCCGAGTTGCGGGCGTGTCATGTCCGGATATTCCCCATGATGCGGTCAGTTGATGCCAAAGGCACGGTCATATGCGCCGATGGTCGCGCGGGCGCGCTGCGCCGTTTCCGCGGCACTCGCGCCGGGCTTGTAGAGGCTTGAGCCAAGGCCGAAGCAGCGAATGCCCGCTTTTGCGTAGTCGGCGAAATTGGCGTCGCCAACACCGCCGACCGCGGCAATGATCGTTTCAGGCGGCAGCACTGCGCGGATCGCCGAAATACCGGACGGTCCCAGCACAGACGCCGGGAAGAACTTGAGCCCCGATGCTCCCGCTGCCAATGCGGCGAGCGCTTCCGTCGCAGTGAACACGCCCGGCATCACCACCATGCCGTGACGGGCGGCGCGCGCGATCACCAGCGGCTCGACATTCGGACTTACGAAAAGCCGCCCGCCCGCTTCCGCCAACCGGTCGGTGTCTTCCTCCGTAAGCACCGTTCCCGCGCCGATCAGGGTGCTGCTTCCCGCCGCCTTGACCGCGATCTCGATCGACCGGAAGGGTTCGGGCGAGTTCAGCGGAATTTCGATCGCCTCAAGGCCCTCATCCACCAGGGCCGAGACAATGTCGTGCGCTTCCTCCGGCTTGAGGCCGCGAAGAATAGCCACAAGATCGCGCCGCATGCGTGGCCAGGGAGTCGCGGGCATCACATGGCCTTCCGGTTTGCGGGCCGCGCGAAGAGCTGCCGCGCCAGGCTGGCAAGTCCGGCGATGACGCACTGATCCGCATCATGCAGCACATGGTCGATGCCGGCCATGCGCAGGGCTTCGCCATAGCGGGCCGCAATGGCGCCCGTTGCGATGAGATGCACTTTCTCACCAGGACCAAGGCCGGCTTTCGCCGCCGCAATTTCGCTGCCGATGAGCATGCCGGAAATCGCGTGGTCGGCACCGTGCGGCTCGTTGAAGCCGAGGAGTTCACCGGCGCGGATGGCGAAGAGATTCGCTGTCAGCGCCTGTGGCTCAGCCAGCGCCTTGCGCACTGCTGCGGCGAAAACTTCGCCGCCGGCGGCGGGCGCGTCCTGTGCGCCGGCATGATGCAGGATCGTATGGTTGCGGATCGCGGCGTAAAGCTCGCCGGTCATGAAGGTACGGAAATGGCGAACCTCGCCGTCTTCGATCCGCACCCATTTGGAGTGGGTGCCCGGCATGCAGGCGACCGCCCTGCCCTCGATCCCGCCGATCGCGCCCAGAAGCTGCGTCTCCTCGCCGCGCATCACGTCGGGTTCGTCGGCACTGCGCTGGGCAAGCCCTGGAATGATGCGCACGTCGCGGGCGATCCCCGGTGCCGCGACGGCAAACGCGCCAAGGCCCGAAAGGCTGGCCGGGAGATCGCAATAAGGCGCCTCCACCCACCCTTGCCGCGAACCCGCCATGCCGCAAACGAGGACCGGCAAGTGGTTTGGCGCACCGAGCGCGCCCAGGTGCTTTTCCAGGACCGGAGCGAATTCCTCGCGCCGCAGTGTCGCCATTCCTTCGGAACTGCGCGTGCCGTCGATCACCTCGCCACGCTCGTCCAGAAGCCAGGCGCGGAAGCTCGATGTTCCCCAGTCGACTGCCGCGCAGAAAGGATGCATCGGCCTATCCTGTGACCACGACGCCGCCATCGACCACAAGGGCCTGGCCGGTCATCATCCGCGACGCGTTGGATGCCAGGAACAGGGTCGGCTCGACCATGTCTTCCGGCGCTATAGGATGCGGAATGCACTGCCGCTTGAGATGTTCCTTGAGGTTCTTCTCCTCCTCGCCCACCCACAGTTCGCGCTGGCGTTCGGTGATCACCCAACCGGGCATCAGCGCGTTGACGCGGATATTGTCCGGCCCCAGTTCGCGGGCGAGACCGCGTGTCATGCCGGTGATGCCGGCCTTCGCTGCCGTGTATGCGGAATAGCCGCCATTGCCCATCATGTATGAGACGGACGAGTAGTTGACGACCGACCCTCCACCCGCCGCCCGCATGCCGGGCGCGACGGCCTGGATCGCGAAGAAATGGTGGCGGATGTTGACCGCCTGCATGTAGTCCCATTCATCGACCGTGAAGGGGCTGAGTTGATGGCGGTTGTCCCACGCGGCGTTGTTGACAAGCACGGTGATCGCGCCATTGGCCTCGGCCGATTTCGCCAGCACATCCTGGTAAGCCGGAATGTCGGTCACGTCGCATTTGAGGAAAAGCGGGCGCACGCCGTATTGCTTTTCCAGCCGGTCGCAGACGGCGGTCGCATCGGAGCGCTGGCAGAAGGCAACCTTTGCGCCCTGGGCAAGGAACCCTTCGGTCAGATATTCGCCAATGCCGGAACCGCCGCCGGAAATGAAAACGGACTGTCCCTTCAAGTCGTGAAAAGTGGCTGAAAACTTCATGCCGCGACCCCCTGTTTTTTCGTATTCCGCCGCAGCCATTCCGGCAGCCAGTCGCCATGCGCCTCGATCAGCGCATCGGTCAGCGCCCAGATCTGGTCGAGATCGAGTTCGGCAGCGGTATGCGGATCGAGCATGGCGGCATGGTAGACATGCTCGCGGTTCTCGTGGACCAGCGCTGCCACCGTCAATTCCTGCACGTTGATGTTGGTGCGCATCAGCGCGATGAGTTGCGGCGCGATGTCGGAGACGATAGTCGGCTGCAGCCCGTTATTGTCGACGAGGCAAGGCACCTCCACGGCGCAGCCCTGCGGCAATTGCGGGATAAAGCCGTGGTTGGCGACATTGCCGTAGATCACCGAAGGCTCGCCGGTGACGACGGAGTTCATGATTGTTGCGGCATATTCCTTCGACTGCTTGACGTCGATCCGCTCGGCCTTGCGAAATTCCTCGGCCTGCGCCTTCCAGCTTTCCACCTGCTCGATGCAGCGCTTGGGATATTCGTCCAGCGGAATGCCGAATTTCTCGATCAGGTCCTCACGCCCTTCCTTGATGAAATAGGGCGTGTATTCGGCGAAATGCTCGGAGCTTTCGGTGACGAAATAGCCGAGCCGCATCAGCATCTCGTAGCGCACCTTGTTGGGGCAGCGCGCGTTCCAATGGCTGGGCTTGGGGAAGCGCCCCTCGCGATAGCCCTGCTTGAGCGCCGGGTACAGATCGCGCCAGCTTCCGTCCGCCTGGCGGTGCTCGAAATTGAGGTAGAACGCCATGTGGTTGATGCCGCCGGCGCGGTAGCGGATTTCCTCGACCGGAATGTCGAGATCGCGCGCCAGTTCGAAAGCCGTGCCCTGCACCGAATGGCAAAGGCCAACCTGCGCGATGCGCGGATATTTCTCGGCGATAGCCCAGGTGTTGATCGCCATCGGGTTGACGTATTGCAGCATGATGGCGTTTGGGCACACCTCCATCATGTCGGCGCAGATCTTCCAAAGATGCGGCACGGTCCGCAGGCCGCGCATGATGCCGCCGACGCCGAGCGTGTCGGCGATCGTCTGTCGCAGGCCGAAGCGCTTGGGCACCTCGAAGTCGGTCACGGTCGCAGGTTCGTACCCGCCGATCTGGAAAGCAACGATGACGAAGTCCGCCTTGTCGAGCGCGCGGCGCTGGTCGGTGTGCGTCTCGACCTTCGCCTTTACGCCGAGCGATGCAATGATCTTGCGCGCGACGAGTTCGGATTCTGCAAGGCGCTGCGGATCGATATCCATCAGCGCAACGGTTGCCGACGACAGCGCGGGATGCTGCAGCGCGTCGCCGATGATGTTCTTCATGAACACCGTCGATCCGGCGCCGATGAATGCGATTTTCACGGAATGACCCAACTGGTTCAGCCTTTCGTTGCGCCGAGGGTCAGCCCGGCGATGAAGTGGCGCTGCATCAGGAAGAACATCAGCACCGGCGGCACGGCGGCGAGGATCGATCCGGCGGAGACGAGATGCCATTGCGCAATCCACTGCCCGTTGAGCGACGACAGGCCGGCGGTCACCGGCTGCGTGTCGGCGCTGGTGCGTCAGAACCGTCGCCCAGAAGAAATCGTTCCAGATGAAGGTGAAGACCAGCACCGCCAGCGCGGCGATGGCCGGGCGCATCAGCGGCACGACGATATAGGCGAAGATGCGCCACTCGGAGACGCCCTCCACCCGGGCCGCCTCGATCAGCTCGATACGGGAGCGCACTTGATGAAATTGCGCATGAACAGCGTGCAGAAGCCGGTCTGGAAAGCGATGTGGAACATCGCGAGCCCGTACCAGGTGTTGTACATGCCGAGTCTGCAGCGTCAGGTCGCGCACCGGCACCATCAGGATCTGGAACGGCACGAAATTGCCGGCAACGAACATGAAGAACAGCAAGCAGGTTCGACTTGAACCTGTAGACCGCCAGCGCAAAGCCGGTCATGCAGGACAGCGCAACCGCTGCCGATGACCGTCGGAATGGTCACCTTGAACGAGTTGAGCATGTACTGCCGACATCGGCGTGTTGTGGAAAATGTCGACGTAGTTGTCGAAGGCAAGGTAAGACGGCATGCCGAAATAATTGCCCTGGGCAAGATCGGACGCCGGGCGCACCGACGTGATGGCGACGCCGATCAGCGGCAGCAGCCACAGGAACAGCGCCACCGGCAACGGCGGCCTTGTAGAGCATCTGCGCTGCGGGTGAGGTTCTTTCGATCGGCTTTGGAAACATCGCTCAGTGCTCCGTCTCGTCGCGCCACATCTTCCAGATGAAGCCGGAGATGAAGACCATCATGATGGCAAACAGGATCACCGCGATCGCCGCGCCATAGCCCATGCGGTAGCCGTATTCCGACAGCGCCTGCTCGTACATGTAGAAGGACAGCACCGCGGCTCGAGCCATAGGGCCCGCCATCGGTCATGATCGACACGAGGTCGAAGGAGCGCAGCGCGCCGATGACGGTGACGACAACGGCGATGAAGGTGGCCGGGCGCAAGCTGCGGCAATGATCACGTGCCACAGCATGCGCCAGCCCTTGGCGCCATCCAGCCGCGCCGCCTCGATCTGGTCCGGCGAGACATTGTTGAGGCCGGTCAGATAAAGGATCATCACATAGGCGATCTGCGGCCAGAGCCCCGCGGCGATGATGCCGTAGGTGACGTAGTCGGTCGTCCGCCAGCACGGCGATGCCGGTGCCGGTGATCGCTTCGATCAGCATGTAGAACAGGCCGAAATTGGGCGCGTAGAACCAGGAGAACATCAGGCCGACGACGACCTGCGAGATCACGAACGGGAAGAAGAACAGCGACTTGTAGAGCCGCATGCCGGTGACTGTCTGGTTGAGGAAAATGGCGATGAACAGGCCCGCCGGTACGGCCAGCAGGTACAGGACCAGCCAGATGACGTTGTTCTTGAGCGAGGTGTAGAAAGCCTCGTCGTCGAACAGTTCGACGTAGTTGCCCAAGCCGAGCCACGTCTTCTGCGCCCAGCCCGTCCCAGTCGTAGAAGGCTGAGCCAGCATGCGACTCGAAGATCGGCGAGATGACGTAGATGGCGAACATCAGCACGCCGGGCGCAAGGAAAAGCCAGGGCGCGAGCCTGCGCTGGTTTCTTCCGCCAGAACGAGGTGCGCGGACGGTTGTCGGGGCAATGCGGCGCGGTTCTGCGGTGATGCTCATGCCGTCCATCCTGGCCGGTAAGTCGCTGTCCGAAGCGCAGTCGAAGGACAGGACCCGGCCATGCGAACGGCCGGGTCCGCCGCCAGTCGGTTACTTGTAGACGCGCTGCGCGGGCCTTCTCGAGGCGGTCGAGGATCGCATCGAGGTTTTCCGGCTTCACCATGAATTCCTGGAAGCCTTCCATGCCTGCCTTTGCCATTTCCGCCGGAGCGTCACGGTCGAAGAACTGGGCAAGCGCATGGGCCGCTCGACAGCGATCTCGAAGCCGGCCTTCAGGAACGGATCGTCACCGACGGTCGAGTTCTTGTTGGTCGGCAGCTGGCCGAGCGCGCATGTTGAGCTTGGTCTGCGCTTCAGCCGAAGCGACGAAGGCCAGGAACTTCTTGGCGTCGTCGACATTCTTGGCGCCAGCCGGAATGTGGATCGTGTCGGTCGGGGCTTCCTCGGCGCGCGGCACGTCCGGCGGTGATTTCCGGGAATACCATGAAGCCGAGATTGTCGTTGGTCATGCCGCCTTCCTTGAAGATGCCGACGGCAAAGTTGCCCATGACATAGTTGGCGGCCTTGCCCTGCACGAGCAGCGCGGCTGCGTCCTGCCAGTCGATCGCGGCATGGTTGGCCGTGATGTAAGGGCTGGATGCGCGCCCACTGGGCGAACACGTCCTTCACCTTCTGGTCGGTCCAGGCGACCTTTCCGGCGGTCAGGTCCATGTGCCACTCATAGCCGTTGGTGCGCAGCGATCAGGTAGTCGAAGATGCCGGCTCCGGGCCACAGCGCCTTGGTGCCGGTGGTCAGGCAGTCGATGCCTGCGGCCTTGAACTTCTCGCAGTTGGCGACGAACTCGTCCCAGGTCTTGGGCTCGGTCACGCCGGCCGCCTTGTAGGCGTCGCGGTTGTAGTAGATGCCCCACTGATAGTAGGTGTAGGGAACGCCCCACTGCTTGCCGTCGATGGTCATCGAGGCCTTGGCCGAGACGCCAGCGCCTCGGAAAGCCCGTTTGCTTCCCAGACGTCGGAGACGTCCTGGAACTGGTCGGCCTTCACGAATGGCGCCATGCGGTTGCCGGCGTACCAGTTGGCCAGATCCGGCGCATCCGCGGTCAGGAAGTTGCGGATGGCGGTCTTGTAGCCTTCATGGTCGAAATTGTTGATCTTGACGTCGACGTCGGGGTTGGCGGCCTCGAAGTCGGCGATCAGTGCTTCCATTGCGGCCAGCGGAATCGGATCATAAGTCGGCATTGTATTTCAGCACGCGCTTTTCCTGCGCGATCGACGCGGACACGATCAGCGAAGCCGCCGATACGCCCAAGCAGCAGGGATTTCAAGGATGCTTTCATTCGGTTGATCCTCCCAGATAAGACCTGTTGGTAGACCGCTGCCGCGGCGCGGCATGGGCAAGCCAATCGCAGACTGGTTCCAAATAATGGAACACGATTTGACTATTTAGAATTATCGGGCTATGAATGCCGCAATGTCAATAGGGCTGGAAACCGGCATGGCCGACAGGCGCGACCGCAGCGGCGGAGAAGCCTCGAGCTTTGGCGATGACACAGCAGGCGGGACCGCAGACCGGCACGCTGGGCAAGGCCATGGCCGTTCTCGAAATCGTGGCCTCGTCGCCGATGAGCCGCCCCGCTTCACCGACATCCTTGCCCAGTCGACCAGCCGCGCGGCACGCTGCACCGCCAGCTTTCCAATCTCGTGGAGGAAGGCCTGCTCAGCCTCAACCGCGACCACACCTATTCGCTTGGCCTTCGCCTGCTGATGTTTGCTTCGCGTGCCTGGGCCGGAAACCAGTTCCGCGCAGTTGCCGAACCGCATCTGCGACGGCTGCACGAGGCGACCGGCGAAACCGTGCATCTGGGCGTCCTTCGCGGTACCGAAGTCATCTATCTCGACAAGGTCGAGGGCCGGCAGACCGTGCGGATGTACTCGCAGATCGGCAATGCCTCTCCCGCCTATCTGCACCGGCGTCGGCAAGGCGGCCCTTTCCGGCCTGGCGCCGGAAAGGCTGCGCGAGGTGGTGAAGTCCATCCGCTTCAAGCGCTTCACGGCATTCGACCATCGTCACGCCGGAGGCGCTGATCGCCGAGGTGGAAGCGATCCGCGCGTGCGGCAATGCCTATGACCGCGAGGAACACGAGCCGGGCATTCGTTGCGTGGCAGCGCCCATTCATTCGGCCGACAGGAGTTTCGTCGCCGGGGTATCCGTCACCGGGCCGGCCTACAGGGTCAGCGAGGAAGCGATAGCAGGCTGGGCGGGCCTGGTTCGCGACACCGCCGCGGCCATCATGGAAGACATGCGCGTGCGGATGTCGCCGCGCGCTTGAATATTGGAAATGCCAGGGAGGAATTGATGTCAGGACTGCAATTGCGGCAGGTGCGCAAGTCGTTTGGTGACGTCCATGTCATCCACGGCGTCGACCTTGCCATCGACGATGGCGAGTTCGTCGTGTTCGTCGGCCCTTCCGGCTGCGGAAAATCGACCCTGCTGCGGCTTGTCGCGGGCCTCGAGGACGGCGACCGGCGGCCGCATCGAGATCGGCGGCGACGATGTCACCGACCGCGAACCCAGCGAGCGCGGCATCGCCATGGTGTTCCAGTCCTACGCGCTTTATCCGCACATGACCGTTCGGGAGAACATGGGCTTCGGCCTTCGCATGAACGGCGCGCCCGCGGCGGAAATCACAGAAGCGCGTCGACCGGGCCGCGGGAATCCTGCATCTGGATGCGTTGATGGACCGCCGCCCCAAGCAGCTATCCGGCGGGCAGCGCCAGCGCGTGGCCATCGGCCGGGCCATCGTGCGCGAACCGAAAGTGTTCCTGTTCGACGAACCGCTGTCCAACCTCGACGCCGAACTGCGCGTGGAGATGCGCCTGGAAATCGCCAAGCTGCACAAGGAGCTCGGCGCGACCATGATCTACGTCACCCACGACCAGGTCGAGGCCATGACGCTCGCCGACAAGATCGTGGTGCTGCGCTCAGGCAGGGTCGAGCAGGTCGGCACGCCGATCGAACTCTATGACAACCCCGACAACATGTTCGTCGCCGGCTTCATCGGTTCGCCGCGCATGAATTTCATCCCGGCCACGGTCGTTGCGGCTTCGCGCGGCAAGACCCGTGTAGCGCTTCCCGGCTACGGCAATGTCGAGGCCGAGTTCGCGCTTGGCGCCGGAGCGCCGGAAAAGGGCGCCGAAGTGACGCTTGGAGTGCGCCCCGAGCATTTCCATCCGAAGGGCAAGACGAAACTGGACCTGGAAATCGACGTCGTCGAGAATCTTGGCGGGACAACCTATGTCTACACGAGAGCCAACGGCGCCGGCCCGCTGACCGTCGAGATGAAGGGCGATCGCTCCGTCAAGGACAGGGCCACGCTCATCACCGGCTTCGATCCGGAAAAGGCGTTTCTTTTCGACAAGGCAAGTGGCGCACGCCTGCGCTGATGCGCTACATGAGACATTGCTGACAACGGGAGTCCGGTTCACGGACGGAGGATGACATGGCACAAACTGGCAAGACGAAACTGCGTTCGCAGGCCTGGTTCGACAATCCCGACAATCCCGGCATGACGGCGCTCTATCTCGAGCGCTACCTGAACTACGGCCTCACCCGCGCAGGAATTGCAGTCGGGCAAGCCGATCATCGGCATCGCGCAGACCGGCTCGGACCTGTCGCCGTGCAACCGCCACCACATCGAACTGGCCAAGCGCGTGCGCGACGGCATCCGTGCGGCCGGCGGCATCGTCATGGAATTCCCGGTCCACCCGATCCAGGAAACCGGCAAGCGCCCGACCGCCGCGCTCGACCGCAACCTTGCCTATCTGGGGCTGGTCGAAATGCTCTACGGCTATCCGCTCGACGGCGTGGTGCTGACCATCGGCTGCGACAAGACCACGCCCGCGCTGCTGATGGCGGCGGCCACCGTCAACATCCCCGCGATCGCGCTCTCGGTCGGCCCGATGCTCAACGGCTGGCATCGCGGCGAGCGCACCGGCTCGGGCACGATCGTGTGGAAGGTCGCGCGAGCTGCTGGCCGCCGGCGAGATCGACTACGACGAGTTCATCGACATCGTCGCCTCCTCGGCCCCGTCGGTCGGCTATTGCAACACCATGGGCACGGCGACGACGATGAACTCGCTGGCCGAGGCGCTCGGCATGCAGCTTGCCCGGCTCCGCCGCCATCCCCGCGCCCTACCGCGAACGCGGGCAGATGGCCTACTGACACCGGCCAGCGCATCGTCGAGATGGTGCAAGGAGGACCTGAAGCCCTCCGACATCATGACCCGCGAGGCGTTCGAGAACGCCATCGTCGTCAACTCGGCGATCGGCGGCTCGACCAACGCGCCGATCCACCTCAACGCCATCGCCCGCCACCTCGGCGTGACGCTCGACAATGACGACTGGCAGACGATCGGCCACAAGATGCCGCTGCTGGTCAACCTGCAGCCGGCGGGCGAATATCTCGGCGAGGACTACCACCACGCCGGCGGCGTTCCGGCCGTGGTCGCCGAACTGATGAAGGCCGGCATGCTGCCGCACCCCGATGCGCTGACCGTCAACGGCCGGACGATGGGCGAGAACTGCGCGAACGCACGTCGAGAACCTCGACACCGAGGTCATCAAGCCGGTTTCGGCGCCGCTGAAGACCGCATGCCGGTTTCATCAACCTCAAGGGCAACCTGTTCGACAGCGCGATCATGAAGACCAGCGTGATCTCGCCGGAATTCCGCGAGCGCTACCTCTCCAACCCGAACGATCCCGAGGCCTTCGAGGGCGTGGCCCGTCGTCTTCGACGGGCCGGAGGACTATCACCACCGCATCGACGACCCGGCGCTCGGCATCGACGAGCACACGATCCTGTTCATGCGCGGCGCCGGCCCGATCGGCTATCCCGGCGGCGCGGAAGTCGTGAACATGCAGCCGCCGGCCTATCTGCTGAAGCGCGGCATCCACTCCCTGCCCTGCATCGGCGACGGCCGGCAGTCCGGCACGTCCGGTTCGCCCTCGATCCTCAATGCCTCGCCGGAAGCGGCGATCGGCGGCGGCCTCGCACTGCTGAGAGACGGCGACCGCGTGCGCATCGACCTGCGCAAGGGCACGGCCAACATCCTGGATCCCGGACGCCGAGATGCTGGCCGCGCGCCGCGAAGCCCTGGCAGACGGATGGCGGCTACCACTTCCCCGGCCACCAGACGCCGTGGCAGGAAATCCAGCGCGGCATGGTCGACCAGCTTGCGGAAGGCATGGTGCTGAAGCCCGCGGTGAAGTACCAGAACATCGCCCAGACAAATGGGCGTTCCGCGCGACAACCATTAAGTGGCATCAAGGCGCACCTGGCGGCGCATGTCGCCCGGTTCGCCAACGCAATGAGCTGCATGGAATGACAACGAAGACTGCACGCCCGCTGGACCTCATCACCATTGGCCGCTCCTCGGTCGATCTCTACGGCCAGCAGGTCGGCGGGCGGCTGGAGGACATGGCCTCCTTCGCCAAATATATCGGCGGCTCCCCGACCAACATCGCGGCGGGCAGCGCCCGGCTTGGTCTCAAGTCGGCGCTGATCACCCGCGTCGGCGACGAGCACATGGGCCGGTTCATCCGCGAGCAGCTTGCGCGCGAAGGCGTCGATGTGCGCGGCGTGAAGACCGACCCGGAGCGGCTGACCGCGCTGGTACTCCTCGGCATTCGCGACCAGCACCAGTTCCCGCTGATCTTCTACCGCGAGAACTGCGCCGACATGGCGCTCGAGGAGGACGACATCGATCCGGCATTCATCGCCGAAGCCGGCTGCGTCTGCGCCACCGGCACGCATCTTTCGCACCCGCGCACCGAAAACGCGCGTACTGAAGGCCCTGAACCTTGCCCGCGCCAACGGGTCGCGCACCGCCCTCGACATCGACTACCGGCCCGAACCTTTGGGGCCTTGCCGGCCACGGGGCCGGCGAGAGCCGCTTCATCGAATCGCGAAAAGGTCACGGCGAAGCTGCAATCGACGCTGCATCTGTTCGACCTCATCGTCGGCACCGAGGAGGAGTTCCACATCGCCGGCGGCTCGACCGACACGATCACGGCCCTGCGCGCAGTGCGAAGGGTCAGCGCGGCGACGCTGGTCTGCAAGCGCGGCCCCATGGGCGCGGTCGCCTTCGACGGGTGAAATTCCGGACAGCCTGGACGATGGCGAGAAAGGCCCCGGCTTTCCCATCGAGGTCTTCAACGTGCTGGGCGCTGGCGACGGCTTCATGAGCGGGCTGATGAAGGGCTGGCTTACAGGGCAGGACTGGCCGACCACCCTCACTTTCGCCAATGCCTGCGGCGCCTTCGCCGTATCGCGCCATGGCTGCACGCCCGCATACCCGTCATGGGAGGAACTGCAATTCTTCCTCAAGCGCGGCGTCGTCAATCCTGCCCTGCGCAAGGACGAGGCGACTGGAACAGGTGCATTGGTCGACCAACCGCACCGGCGAGTGGCCGCAACATGCGCGTCTTCGCCTTCGACCACCGCATGCAGCTTGGAAGCATGGCGAAGGACGCCGGAGCTGACCCGGCGCGCATCGGCGCATTCAAGCAACTTTGCCTCAAGGCGGCGCCGGCAGGTCGCCGGCACGGCCGGGCTTCGGCATATTGTGCGACGGCAGGCTCGGGCGCGATGCGCTATACGCCTGCCGCCGGAACCGGCTTGTGGATCGGCCGTCCGGTGGAGCTTCCAGGTTCGCGCCCGCTCGACATCGAGCCGGAGCTTGGGCCCGACCTTGGCGGCCTTGCCGAATGGCCGCTGGACCACGTCGTCAAGGCGCTGTGCTTCTACCATCCGGACGACGATCCCGCAGTTGAAGGCGCAGCAGGAGGCGACCGTGTTGCGCCTCTTCGCGGCGGCGCGCCGCAACCGGCTCGAATTCCTGCTGGAGATGATCCCGTCAAAGGCCAGGCGCCGGTCGATGATGAAACCACGGCCACGGTGATCTGCCGCTTCTACGATATCGGCGTCTATCCGGACTGGTGGAAGCTCGAGCCGATGAAAACCGACGCCGCATGGAAGAACGCCTGCGACGCCATCGAGCCGCGCGATCCCGCATATGCGCGGCATCGTGGTGCTGGGCCTCGACGCATCGGCCGACCGAGTTGCAGCAAAGCTTCGCAGTTGCCGCCGCACATCCGCTGGTGAAGGGATTTGCGGTGGGCCGCACGATTTTCGCCGCCGCCGCCGCAAAATGGCTTGCAGGCGAAATCGGCGACGACGAAGCTGTCGCGGAAATGACGAAAAAATACGCCGGCCTGTGCGATGCATGGGAAACGGCGCGGGCTGGAGGAGGAAAGATCGCATGACAACGGTGAGGCTTACGGCGGCGCAGGCGCTGGTCCGCTACGCATCGGCGCAACTGAACGAGGACGGCGTGCCTTTCCTTGCCGGCTGCTGGGCGATCTTCGGCCACGGCAATGTCGCGGGCCTGGGCGAGGCGCTGCACGGCGTGCGCGACAGCTTCCCGACCTGGCGCGGCCATAACGAACAATCCATGGCGCATGCGGCCATCGCCTATTCCAAGCAGCTTGGCCGCCGCCGCGCCATGATGGTGACCTCCTCCATCGGGCCGGGCGCGGCCAACATGGTCACGGCCGCCGCGCTCGCCCACGTCAACCGCATTCCGCGTGCTGCTGGTGCCGGGCGACGTGTTCGCCAACCGCGCGCCCGATCCGGTGCTGCAGCAGCTCGAGGATTTCGGCAACGGCGTCGCCACGGTCAACGACTGCTTCCGGCCGGTGAGCCGCTATTTCGACCGCATCATGCGGCCCGAGCAATTGCTCACCGCCCTGCCCCGCGCCATTCCGCACCATGACCGATCCGGCCGATTGCGGGCCGGTGACGCTCGCCTTCTGCCAGGACGTGCAGGCCGAAGCGTTCGACTGGCCGGAGGAATTCTTCGCGCCGAAGGTCTGGCGGCAGCGCCGCCCCGAACCCGATGCGCGCGAACTTGCCGACGCCATCAAGGCCATCCGCGCCGCGAAGAACCCGTTCATCGTCGCGGGCGGCGGCGTGCACTATTCCGGCGCGACGCAGGCGCTGAAAGCCTTTGTCGAGACACACAAGATACCGGTCGCCGAAACACAGGCCGGCAAGTCGGCCCTGCCGTGGGATCATCCGCTGAACATGGGGCCGATCGGCGTGACCGGCGCGTCAAGCGCCAACTCCGTCGCCGAGAACGCCGATCTGGTGATCGGCGTCGGCACGCGTTTCCAGGATTTCACCACCGGCTCGTGGGGCGCTGTTCAAGAACCCCGACCGCCGCATCCTGGCGCTGAACGTGCAGTCCTTCGACGCCTTCAAGCACGGCGCGCTGCCGCTGATCTGCGATGCGCGCGTGGGCCTTGCCAGGCTTTCCGAGGCGCTTGGCAAGTACAAGGCCAAGGCTGCCCGATGCGCGCGCTGAAGAAGGCCTGGTTCGCCGCCGCCGATGCGGTGACCGCCGCGCCGGCCGCCGACAGCAACGCCCTGCCCACCGACATGCAGGTGATCGGCGCGGTGCAGCGCTCCGCCAAGCCGGACACCGTGGTGATGTGCGCCGCCGGCACCATGCCGGGCGAACTGCACAAGCTGTGGAAGGCCGGCAAGCCGATGTCCTACCACATGGAATACGGCTTCTCGACCATGGGCTACGAGATCGCCGGCGGCATCGGCATCAAGATGGCCGAACCCGCGCGCGATGTCGTCGTGATGCTCGGCGACGGCTCCTACATGATGATGAATTCCGAGCTCGCCACCGCCGTGATGATGGGCATCAAGCTCACCATCGTCATCACCGACAATCGCGGCTTCGGCTGCATCAACCGGCTGCAGATGGCGACCGGCGGGGCGGAGTTCAACAACCTGCTCGACCATGCCCGCCACGAGACGCCCTCGCATATCGACTTCGCCGTGCATGCCGCCAGCATGGGCGCGAAGACGACGAAGGTCGGCATCGATCGCCGAGCTTGAAAAAGCGCTCGCCGCCGCGCGCAAGGTGAACGACCACCAGCGTCATCGTCATCGACACCGACCCCTACCCTTCGACGCAGGCCGGCGGCACGTGGTGGGACGTGGCGATACCGGAGGTCTCGGTGCGCGACACCGTGCGCAAGGCCCGCAAGGAATATGAGACGGCGCTGAAACAAGCGCAGCCTCGTTTGAAAATCAACGCATCTCAGGGAAAGAAACCGCACATGATCCGATACGGCACCAACCCGATCGCCTGGTCCAACGATGACGACCAGACGCTCGGCGGCAATATCAGCCTGGAGCAATGCCTCTCCGAAACCGCGCAGATCGGCTTCGACGGCATCGAGAAGGGCCACAAGATGCCCAATGACGGGCACGAGCTGAAGAAGGTGCTGGCAGCGCACGGCCTCGTCTTCGCATCCGCCTGGTATTCGACGAACCTGCTGGTGCAGGACGTCGAGGCCGAGAAGAAGGCGATCCAGCCGCATCTCGACATGCTCAAGGCAAATGGCTGCAAGGTCTGCATCATCTCGGAAACCTCCAACACCGTGCATGGCAGTCCCACCGTGCCGCTCAACGACAAGCCGGTGCTGGAAGCTTCGCGCTGGCCGGAATTCGGCGCGCGGCTGGAGGCGCTTTCGGTGTTCATCGCCTCGCAAGGGCTCGACGCCGTCTACCACCACCACATGGGCACCGTGGTGCAGACCCGCGAGGAAATCGCCAGCCTGATGGAAAACACCGGCCCGGCCATGAAGATGCTGCTCGACACCGGCCATGCATGGTTCGGCGGCTCCGATCCGGCGGAAGTGGCGCGCAGCTACATGCACCGCGTGCGCCATATCCACGCCAAGAACGTGCGCCCGGACATCGCCAAGCGCGTCTTCGCCGAGAACCTCAGCTTCCTGCAGGGTGTGCGCCTCGGCGTCTTCACCGTGCCGGGCGACCCTGATGGCGCGGTCGATTTCATGCCGGTGCTGAAGATCGCCGCCGAGCACGGCTATGACGGCTGGCTGGTGATCGAGGCCGAGCAGGATCCGGAGGTGCGCAACCCGTTCAAGTACCAGTCGATGGGCCTCAAGGCGCTGAAGTCCATGGCGCGCGAAGCCGGCCTCGACAAGAACGCCTGAAGGAAAACCGAGGGGTAACCGCCGTTGAACAAGTTCTTCGACTTCAACCATCCGTTCTACCGGCCGTTGTGGATCAGGATGCTGATCGTCGTGCTGACCGGCGGCTGGGGCATATTCGAGTTCATCGGCGGCTCGCCCTTCTGGGGCACGATCTTCTGCGGAACGTCGGCTTTGGCATTCCACAGCCTCTTCATCGCCTTCGATCCACGCGATCCGGAACCGCCGGCCAGCCAAGCCAAGGGAGACGAACCAAAATGAGCAAGCTCCTCGTCAAGCCGAAGGGCACGCATGGCCGCGTCACCAAGGTGACGCCCAGCAATGCCGGCTGGACCTATGTCGGTTTCGAACTGCACCGGATCATGCCGGGCGAGACCATTTCAGGCGGCAAGGAGAACCGCGAGACCTGCCTCGTCTGGGTGACCGGCAAGGGCAAGTGCGTCGCCGGCGGCGCAGGATTTCGGCTCGCTCGGCGAGCGCATGTCGCCCTTCGACGGACCGCCCGCCGCCGTCTACGTCCCGGCCGGAACGGATTGGCAGGTGACCGCCGAAACCGATCTGGAACTTGCCGTCTGCACCGCGCCCGACCGCGGTCGCGATCTGCCGGCGCGCGTCATCGCCGATGAAAAGCTGTCCAAGGAAACGCGCGGCAAGGGCACCAATACGCGCTACGTCACCAACATCCTGCCGGAGGGCGAGCCGGCGCAGTCGCTGCTCGTCGTCGAGGTCATCACGCCCGGCGGCCACACCTCGTCCTATCCGCCGCACAAGCATGACCGCGACGATCTGCCGCGCGAATCGCTGCTGGAGGAGACCTATTATCACCGGCTCAATCCGCCGCAGGGCTTCGCCTTCCAGCGCGTCTATACCGATGACCGTTCGCTCGACGAGGCGATGGCGGTGGAGGACGGCGACGTGGTGCTGGTGCCGAAGGGCTATCACCCCTGCGCCGCCTGCCACGGCTACGACCTCTATTACCTCAACGTCATGGCCGGGCCGAAGCGCACGTGGAAATTCCACAACGCGCCCGAGCACGAATGGCTGATGAAGGCCTGAGCTAGGCCGCCCGCGCGCTCGTTCGCAGCCTGCCTTATGGCGTCGATATTGGCGCGGTAGCGCGTCCTCGCGACCCGCCCTTGAACACCGCGGAACCGGCCACCAGCACGTCGGCTCCGGCGGCTGCGACGAGCGGTGCGGTCTGCGCCGTTATGCCGCCATCGATCTCGATGTGGATCGGGCGGCTGGCCGATCATCGCCTTCACCCGCCGCGTCTTCTCGACCACCGACGGGATGAACGCCTGGCCGCCAAAGCCCGGATTGACGCTCATCAGCAGCACCAGATCGAGCCGGTCGAGCACATGCTCGATCACGCTTTCCGGCGTGGACGGATTGAGCGAAACGCCGGCCTTCTTGCCGAGTTCGCGGATCGCCTGCAGCGAGCGGTCGAGATGCGGCGCGTAGCCTCGGCATGCACCGTGATGATGTCGCAGCCGGCATCGGCGAATGCCTTGAGATAGGGGTCGGCACGGCTCGATCATCAGATGGCAGTCGAACACCTTGCCTGGTGCGGTTGCGGATCGCCTTGATGACCGGCGGGCCGAAGGTGATGTTCGGCACGAAATGCCCGTCCATCACGTCGAGATGGATCCAGTCCGCGCCCGCCCGGACGACGGCCTCGACCTCATCGCCGAGCCTCGAGAAGTCGCTCGCCAGCATGGAAGGGGCGATCAGCGTCGCGCTCATGTTTGGTCCTCCCGTCCGCCTGCCATGGCGGCCTTGCCGGCTTTGCACGATGCGCGCGGCCAGCGTCAAGCGCCGGACGGCGGTCTTCGTCGTCGTCGGTCAGCACGCGCTGCATGGCGCCCGTCCAGATCGTCATATTGCCCGCTGTGCAGGCTCCACAGAAAACCACACCAGCCCGGCAAAGCCGAGCAACAACGCCACCGGCAACAGCAGCAGGATCTGGTTCATGCCATCGCCTCCACGGAATGCCGCTGGCCGGGCTTGTCCGGCCGTCCTTGCCTTGCGCTGGCTGCGCGAGGAAAGCCGCATGGAATTGGCAATCACCAGGACCGAGGACGCCGACATCGCCACTGCCGCGATCAACGGCGTCACCAGTCCGGCGAACGCCACCGGAACCAGGACGAGATTGTAGGCGATTGCAAGGGCGAAATTCTGCCGCACCAGTTTTTGCGCCTCGAGCGCGATTGCAAACGCTTGCGGAACGGCAGAAAGGCTTTCGCGGGTAAAGACGAAGTCCGCCGCCTGCCTGCCCGCATCCGAAGCGCTGGCTGGCGCCATCGAAACGTATCCCGCCGCCAGCGCCGGCGCGTCGTTGAGCCCGTCGCCCACCATCAGCACCTTGTGGCCCTCCGTCGCGCATTTCCTGGAGATGGTCGATCTTGTCCTGCGGGCGTCGCCTCGGCAGTGAAGGCCGGCACATCGAGAAGCTGCGCGACCGAGCGGACCGCGACGGGCGAATCGCCCGAGAGGATTTCAGGCGACAGGCCCGCCTTTTGCAACGCGTGGATCGCCTCGCGCGCATCGTCGCGCAAGGTCTCGCTCAGGATGAACCGGCGCTTGGCCGCGCCCTCGATCGGCGAAAGCCAGGCGAAGTTCCTTCATTGCGGCTTTCGGCGGAAGCGATCTCGCCGACCCACGAGGCCCGGCCAAGCCGCACGAGGCGGCCGGACGAGCGGCCCTCGATGCCGTAGCCCGGCACTTCGCGGATGTCGGTCACCGGACGGCCCGGCCGATCCGCCAATCGCCTCCGCCACCGCGCGGGAAGCCGGATGCACCGAATGGCTGGCGATCGTCCTTGCAATGCCGGCTTCTTCGGCCGAAAGCTCGGGCAGTTCGATGAAGGGAATACCGCTCGTCAGCGTGCCGGTCTTGTCGAACACGGCTCGGTCGACCTCTGCAAGGCGTTCCAGCGCCGAACCGTCGCGCATCAGGATGCCGAGCTCGAACAGCCGGCCGGCGCCGATGACATGGACAACGGGAACCGCAAGCCCCAGCGCGCAGGGGCATGTGATGATGAGCACCGCGATCGCCGTGTAGATCGATGCGTGCCAGTCGCCGGTCGCCAGCATCCACGAAACGAATGCCAGCGCGGCCAGTACATGGACCACGGGCGCGTACATGCGCGAAAGCCGGTCGGCGATCCGCACATAGCGGCCCCTGCCGCTGCTCGGCCGCTTCCATCATGCGCATGACTTCGGCAAGGAAGGATTGCCCCGCGCCGCGAAGCGCCACCATGTCGAACGAGCCCGTCAGGTTGAGCGTTCCCGCCTCCACTTCCTGGCCCTCGACGGCGGCTACCGGCACGCTTTCGCCCGTGACGAGCGAGCGGTCGAGATCGCTCGAGCCTGAAATGATCCGCCCATCGACGGGAACACGCTCGCCGGCCGGAACACGAATTGTGTCACCCGGCCTGACCTCGTCGAGCGGGACGTAGCGAAGCAATGCCGTCGGCCGCCGACTGCGATCGCGCCCTTGGCGGCAAGCCGCGTCAGGCCGGTGACGGCGCTGCGGGCCTTCTCGCGCATCAACTGGTCGAGATAGCGCCCGGCGAGCAGGAAGAAGAGCAGCGTCACCGCCGCGTCGAAATAGGCTTCCGGCCCGCTGGTGAAGGTCTCGTAGAGGCTCATCGCCACCGCGAGCAGCACGCCCAGCGAAATCGGGACGTCCATGTTGAGGTTGCGCGAGCGCAGCGCATGGTAGGCGGAACGGAAGAAGGGCTGGCCCGCATAGGCAACCGCCGGCAGGGCGATGAGCCCCGATACCATGTGGAAGAGATCGCGGGTGGCGCCTTCTGCCCCCGACCAGACGGAGACCGACAGCAACATGATGTTGCCGGCGGCAAAGCCCGCGACGCCGAGCGCGCGCAGGAGTTCGGAAGACCGGCGCCGTTCGGCAGCTTCCGCCTGCGATGCGCTTTCGAACGGAAACGCCTTGTAGCCGAGCCTTTCGATTTCGGGAACGAGAAAGCCGGCCGCCCGCGAGGCGCTGTCCAGACGCACGGTAACGCGTCGCAGTGTCAGGTTCACGCGCGAGGAAACGACGCCCGGCACCTTTGCCAGCCCGCGCTCGATCGCGGAAATGCATGCGCCGCAATGAATGGAGGGAACGTTCAGCACGTATTCCGCAGTGCCGTCCGGCATTGCCCTGCCTGCCCGCGCGAGTTCGTCGTCGAGGGCCACCTTGGACAGATCATCGACATTGCGGCAGGCTTCTGCTGCCATTCCGGCGCCGCAGCAGTTGACGGACATGGCTCAGTTCTCCACGCGGAAGCGGATTGAATGGGTCCACGGCGTGCCGTCGGAGGCAACTGCCGAAAGATCAGCCTGCCACAGACCCGGTGCCAGCTCTGTTTCTGCCGAATACACGCCGCCGCCAAGGGCGGCCAGGGTGAGCTTGCGGTCCTCGCGGCTATTGGCCGGATGCCCGATCATCGCCGAGACCGCTTCGACCGGAACAGGCTTGCCGTCATGCGAAAGGTTCAGCGTGATCTCGCCATCCGAATAGGCGATCACCGCCTGCCATCCGAGTTCGGCGGACTTCACGCGCTCGGCGGTGACTTCGTTGAACTGCTGGCTGGCGACGTAGGAGTTCTTGACGACCAGGCCGGTCCAGGTGCTCGTCGCGAAATAGGCCATCACGATGTTGACGCTGATGATGGTTCCGAAGAAGAGGCCCATCACGCCTATCATGTGCCAGCCGGTGAACTGGTCTACGCCGGATATCTTGCGGAACGTGTTCATTTGGCAGGGCTTTCGAAGGTTGCTTTGTAGACGTCGGTTTCGTTGGACTGCGTATCCTTGGCGATCAGTTTGAACTTGCGCGGCTCGGGCTTCACATTCTCCGCCGCCTGCGTGACATAGACCTTGAGCGAGCGCAGCTTGTCGGGATCGACGGGAATTCCCACCATCACGGTGCCCGTCTTCCATGACGCCGTTGACGGTCATCGTAGCACCCGGCAGGCCGTCGATCGACAGGCTGATGATGCGCGGCTCGGGGATCATGTTGAGCAGCTTGACGGTGTAGCCGTTGCGGATCGAGCCATCCGAAAGCTTCACATAGACCGGATTGCGGTCGTGCAGCACGTTGATCTCCAGCCGGTCGCGCGACGCAGCGCAATGAGCATGGCAAGGCCGATGGCGACCAGGCCGCGAAATAGATGAGTGTGCGCGGGCGGATGAAGATCTTCCAGTCGAAATGCCGGACGATGTCGTGGAACCTGCCATTGGCATCGCGGATGCGCGCAGGCTCGATCTTGCTGGTCTGCGGATTCCCGCGACAGCCATGTTGTGGTTGTAGTCGCGCAGCGTCGCGTAGGAGATCAGCCCGCGCTCGCGTGCCAGCTTGTCCATGACGTTGTCGCAGGCGTCGATGCACAGCGCGCAGGTGATGCATTCGAGCTGCTGGCCGTCGCGGATGTCGATGCCCGTCGGGCAGACCGCGACGCAGGCATTGCAGTCGACGCAATCGCCGACCTGGAAGCCCGCAGCGGCCGCCTTCTTCGCGCCGCGCGTGCGCGGCTCGCCGCGCCAGTCATTGTAGGTGACGACGAGCGAATCCTCGTCCAGCATGGCCGCCTGGATGCGCGGCCAGGGGCACATGTAGATGCAGACCTGCTCGCGCATGAGGCCGCCAAGCACATAGGTCGTGGCGGTCAGCACGGCGACGGTGACGTAGGCGATCGGCAGCGCCTGCACCGTGACGAAGTCCATGCAGCAGCGTCGGCGCGTCGGCGAAATAGAAGATCCAGGCGCCGCCGGTCGCCACCGCGATCAGCAGCCAGATGGCATGCTTGCAGCACCAGCTTGCGCAGCCTTGTCGAAGGACCATGGGCGCATTCGCCAGCTTGATGCTGCGCATTGCGGTCGCCCTCGATGAAGCGCTCGACATGCAGGAACAGGTCGATCCAGACCGTCTGCGGGCAGGTATAGCCGCACCAGGCGCGGCCGACGACCGAGGTGACGAGGAACAGGCCGATGCCGGCCATGACCAGCAGGCCGGCGACATAGAAGAATTCCTGCGGCCAGATCTCGATGAAGAAGAAGTAGAAGCGGCGGTTGGCCATGTCGATCAGCACGGCCTGGTCGGGCGCGTACGGGCCGCGATCCCAGCGGATCCATGGCGTGAGGTAGTAGATCGCCAGCGTGACCGCCATGACCAGCCATTTGAAGCGTACGGAAATTGCCGCTGACGCGCCTTGGGATAGACTTTCTTGTGGGCGGCATAGAGCGGCTGCCCGTTACCTTGGCGCGGGTGTTGACCGCCTCCACATCGTGGGCCTTCGATGCTCGTCCTGCAGGCGCGTTTCGCGCAATTGCGTGGTCGGTCATGGGTAATCTTGCCCTCGGTTGCGAGCAGCAATAGACCGCCGCGCAATCGATCCGCCATTGACTTGGGTCAATCGCGCACGAAAAAAGCCGAAGGCCCGCGATACCTCTCGGCAGCGCGGGCCTGGTTCGCCAATTCGCGGCCGGCTACTCGCCGCCGCCCAGAGAATGAACGTAGACGGCAAGCTGCTTGACGGTGGTGTCGCCGAGCCGCGCGCCCCAGGCCGGCATCACGCCGTGCTTGCGGTGCGTTGATCTGTGCGACGATCTGGTCGTGCTCGCCGCCGTAGAGCCAGATGCGCGTCGGTAAGGCGCGGCCCGCCGAGTTCGCGCAGGCCCTCGCCCTGTTCGCCATGGCAGGCAGCGCAGTTCTCGGCGAACAGCGGCTTGCCCCGCGCCGCCGCTTCCTGCATCGGCTTCCTGGCCCGAGAGCTTGCGCACGAACCATGCCGATATCCGAGATCTGGTCAGGCTCGAGGATCCGTCCCTGCCGAAGGCCGGCATTTCCGAGACGCGGGTGTCGTCATTGCCCGGATGCCGGATGCCGTGGTGCAGCGTCAGGTAGATGTCGTCCGGCTGTGCCGCCCCAGAGCCAGTCGTCGTCGTTGAGGTTGGGATAGCCGGCAGAGCCCTGCGCGCCGGAGCCGTGGCACTGCACGCAGTTGACCTTGAAGGCGGCGCGCCCGCCTGCGATCGGCGAACTGTGCGCAGTTCGTCATTGGCCAGGATCGCGTTGACATCCGGACTTTGCGAGCAGCGACGCCTTCTCGGCGCTGCGCGGCTTCGGCTGCCGTGCATTTCCGCGGCAACGTCCGCGCGGCTGGACCAGCCGAACAGGCCCTTGCTGTGCGGTCGTGAGCCATCGGGATGGCCGGATAGACGATCACGTAGCCGATCGCCCAGATGATGCGTGGCGTAGAATGTCCACAGCCACCAGCGCGGCAGCGGATTGTTCAGTTCCTTGATGCCGTCCCACTCATGGCCGGTCGTTTCGACGCCGGTGATTTCGTCGATATGCTTGTTGCCGGCCATGGCTTAGTCCTCCTTGAAGGGAATTTGGGCGGCGTCCTCGCCCGCCTTGCGGGCGCCGGGCCGGAAGGTCCAACAGGACGACGCCGACGAAGAACAGGACATGGACAAGCAGGCCCCAGCTGTCGGCGAAGGTGCGCATTGCGTGATAGTCGAGTTCCATCGTCGCCTCCTCAGCGGTAGTTGGCTTCGGCGTCGTAGGTCGAGAAGTCGACCAGCGTTCCGAGCATCTGCAGATAGGCGACGAGCGCGTCCATCTCGGTCACGCGTGGTCGGATCGCCGTCGAAATCGCCGACCACGGCCTTCGGATAGCGGGCTGCTGACGCCGGCTCGTGTCGGCATTCGGATCGGCCTGCGCCGGCGAGGTCGGCCGCGGCGTTGGCGATCATGTCGTCGCTGTAGGGCACGCCGACGCGGCGATTGGCGACCAGATGCGCCGACGACGTCTCCGATCTTCGAGTCGGTGTCGGCCGAGGAAGGCGTAGCTCGGCATGATCGATTCCGGCACGACCGAGCGCGGCTCGATCGAGGTGCTGGACATGCCAGTCGTTCGAGTAGCGGCCGCCGACGCGGGCCAGGTCCGGCCCGGTGCGCTTGGAACCCCACTGGAACGGATGGTCGTACATCGATTCCGCCGCGAGGCTGTAGTGGCCGTAGCGTTCGACCTCGTCGCGGAACGGACGGATCATCTGGCTGTGGCAGACATAGCAGCCTTCGCGGATGTAGATGTTGCGGCCGGCGAGTTCGAGCGGCGAGTAGGGACGCATTCCCTCCACCTTCTCGATCGTGTTCTCGAGGTAGAACAGCGGCGCGATCTCGACGATGCCGCCGATGGTCACGACGAGCAGCGAGCCGGCCAGCAGCAGGGTCGCGTTCTTCTCGAGTGATCTGCGTGTTTGTCCAGCAGAATGTTCATCGCCGTCGCCTCCTTATTCGGCCGGCTGCAAGACGGGTCGCTTCGGCGCCGATCGGCGCTTCCGCCGCGGATGTCGCCGCGAATGGTCATGTAGATGTTGAAGGCCATGACGAGACCGCCGGCGAGGTAGAGCAGGCCGCCCAGCATGCGCAGCACGTAGTAGGGATGCATGGCGGCGACCGTCTCGGCGAAGGAGTAGACGAGGAAGCCCTGATCGTCGTACTCGCGCCACATCAGGCCCTGCATGATGCCGGACACCCACATGACCGCGGCGTAGACGACGATGCCGAGCGTCGCCAGCCAGAAGTGCCAGTTGACGAGGCGCAGGCTGTAGAGCCGCTCGCGGTGCCACAGCTTCGGCACGAGGAAGTAGATCGCGCCGAAGGAGATCATGCCAACCCAGCCGAGCGCGCCGGAATGCACGTGGCCGATGGTCCAGTCGGTGTAGTGGCTGAGCGAGTTGACCGCCTTGATCGACATCATCGGACCTTCGAAGGTCGACATGCCGTAGAAGGCGATCGACGATGACCATCATGCGGATGATCGGATCGGTGCGCAGCTTGTCCCAGGCGCCCGAAAGCGTCATCAGGCCGTTGATCATGCCGCCCCAGGAGGGCATCCACAGCATGATCGAGAACACCATGCCGAGCGTCTGCGCCCAGTCGGGCAGAGCCGTGTAGTGGAGATGGTGCGGACCGGCCCAGATGTAGAGGAAGATCAGCGCCCAGAAGTGGACGATCGACAGCCGGTAGGAATAGACCGGACGGTTCGCCTGCTTCGGCACGAAATAGTACATCATGCCGAGGAAGCCGGCGGTCAGGAAGAAGCCGACCGCGTTGTGGCCGTACCACCACTGCGTCAGCGCATCCTGCACGCCCGAGAAGGCCGAGTAGCTCTTCGATCCCGAGGAACGACACCGGCATCGACAGGTTGTTGACGACATGCAGCATCGCGATGGTGACGATGAAGGCGAGGTAGAACCAGTTGGCGACGTAGATATGCGGTTCCTTGCGCTTCAGCAGCGTGCCGAGGAAGACCAGCAGATAGGCGACCCAGACCACGGTGAGCCAGATGTCGACATACCATTCGGGCTCGGCATATTCGCGGCCCTCGGTGATGCCGAGCAGATAGCCGGTGGCCGCCATGACGATGAAGAGCTGGTAGCCCCAGAACACGAACCAGGCGAGATTGCCGCCGAACAGGCGCGCGCGCGTCGTGCGCTGCACGACGTAGAAGGAGGTCGCGATCAGCGCGTTGCCGCCGAAGGCGAAAACCACCGCCGAAGTGTGCAGCGGGCGCATGCGGCCGAAATTGAACCAGGGCTCGATGTTGAGATCCGGCCAGGCGAGCTGCGAGGCGACCACGACGCCGACCAGGAAGCCGACGATGCCCCAGAACATGGTGGCAATGACGCCGTAGCGCACAGGCCCGTCCATGTAGGCTTCCGCATCGGCGGCCGCGCCTGGCGCCGCGGGGGCGAACTTGACCCTGCGCAGCAGCAGGATCGTCGAGATCAGCAATACAGCGAACAAGATGTACGCATGTATCCTGAACAGGGAATCTTGAGCGAACGCGGCGCCCATCAGCGCGGCGAACGCAGCCACACCCACTAGGATGGCTTCGGTTGCGTGTTTCATGCGTGGTCCTTTCCCGCCTTGGGCACGCGCGAATCTCCCGAACCCCGCCGGTACCGGAGACTGCGACTGCCGACCAATCGCGCTTCGCAGCCAATGCCGCCTTGATTTGGATCAAGGAAGGACAGGTCGACTTTGGCATAACTGTTGGCACGCCATTACAGGCCAGGAGCCGGACATGCATTCCCTGCGGGAGCGGAAGATGGACAAGGAAAGCCGCGATCCTGAATCCATTCGTGAGGAGTTGGGGACTGTCCTCAACGAACTCAGCCAAATCTGCGCCAAGCTGGAAAAGATCGCCGACGGCCTGCCGGAAAATGTGGACCGGCAAGACTGCATGGCGCTTGCCCGGTCGATCTATCCAACCATTGTCAGCGCCCACAAGTTCGAGGAAGGGATCGTGTTCCCGCTCCTGCGCCGTACCGCGCGTCAGCCGGGGATCGACGACACGATCGAGCGGCTCCGCTTCGAACATTGGGAAGACGAGAGCTTCGCCGCCGAGCTTCAGGAAACGCTTTGCGGGTTCGTGACCGGCCGCGAGACGGGGCGGGTCGAAACATTGGCCTGGATGCTTCGCGGCTTCTTCGAAGGCCTGCGCCGGCACATCGCCTTCGAGCGCGAGCATGTGATGCCGATGCTTGCCAGGCCCGCGTCATGAACGCGGCGGACGATGCGGCGCTGATCGCAAGGATCGGTGAATCGGTTCCGCGCTACACAAGCTACCCCACCGCGCCGCATTTCGCCGAGGGTCTGGGTCCCCAGGTGTTCGAGACGATGATTTCTGGCCTGGCGCATGAGACGCCGGTGTCGGTCTATATCCACATCCCCTTTTGCGACCGGCTGTGCTGGTTCTGCGGCTGCCACACCAAGCATACGCAGCGCTACGAACCGGTGGAAAACTATGTGAAGCATGTGCTCACCGAGATAGCGCTGGTGGGCGAACATATCGGCCGCAGGCCAAGGCTCGCCAATTTGCATCTGGGCGGCGGCTCGCCGAGCCTCCTGCGTCCTTCCGAATTCGCCGCGATCCGCGAGGCGCTGGAAGCTGCATTCGACATCGCGCCCGACGCCGAGATCGCGGTCGAGATCGATCCGTCCGATTCGGGCGGCGAATTCCTTGAGGGCCTCGAGACTGCTTGGCGTCAATCGCGCCAGCATCGGCGTGCAGGATTTCAACGAACGCGTCCAGGCGGCGATCAACCGCCCGCAAGGTTATGAACTGACGCGCGACGTGGTTGCGGCTTTGCGCGACAGCGGCGTCGCTTCGGTCAATATCGACGCTCTCTACGGCCTGCCGCTGCAGACGATGGACACGCTGGCGGCGACGCTTGACCAGGTGATCGGGCTCAAGCCCGACCGCGTGGCGCTGTTCGGCTATGCCCATGTGCCGTGGATGAAGAAGCACCAGAACATGATCCGCATGGAGGACCTGCCCGGACCTGCGGAGCGTTTTCGCCAATCAAACGCCGCCGCAGCGCAGCTCGCCGGTGCGGGGCTGGTGCCGGTGGGCATCGACCACTTTGCGCGGCCTGGCGATTCGCTGGCGACCGCCGCGACCGAAGGACGCTTGCGGCGCAATTTCCAGGGCTACACGACGGACGATTGCGCAGCGCTCATCGGCATCGGGGCGTCGTCAATCCACGGTTTCGATGGCGGTTTCGTGCAGAACATCGTGGCGACCGGCCAGTACGAGGCAGCGGTTGCGCAAGGCCGCCTGCCCCATGCGCGCGGCTGCGTTCGCAGCGCGGACGACAAGGTGCGCGGCGACGTGATCGAAAGGCTGATGTGCGATTTCAGCTTCTCCTTCGATGCAATGCGCGCGCGGCACGGCGAATGGTTCGAGCCGGTGATGCAGGACGCACGCGAGGTCGCTTCGCTTGACGAACACGGCTGGTGCGCAATCGAGGGCGACCGCTTCGTCATCACGCCAAAGGGGCGTCCTTTCACGCGCATCATCGCGTCGAAATTCGACGCCTGGCTCGGCAAGGGCAATGTCCGCTATTCGAAGGCGGTCTGAAACGGCCTAGTCGCTGGAAGCTTCGCTGGCATCCCTGAGCGCATCGATGTCGCGGACGATCACCGTGCGCGTATTTTCGATCTGGATGAGGCCGGCCTTGCGCAGTTTCGTGAGCTGCCGGCTCACGGTCTCGATCGTCAATCCGAGGAAATCGGCAATGTCGGAACGCTTCAGCGGCAGGTCGAAGCGGATTTCCGCATGTGGCAGGTGGGCTTCGGGATCATGATGCATCGCGATCAGCAGCAGGAAGCTCGCGACTTTCTCGTTGGCGCTCTTGCGGCCGAGCGTCAGCATCCATTCTCGCGCCTCGTCCAACTCCTTGAGCGTTTGCTCATGGAGCCTGTGCTCCATTTCCGGCGACTGGCGTGTCAGTTCTTCCAGCACGGCGCGCGGGAAAGAGCACACGCGCACGTCGGTCGCGGCCTCCGCCACCACGTCGCTTTGCCGCCGGAAAGGCCGGCCGAGGAAATCCGGAGCGAACTGCAGGCCGACGATCTGTTGCCGGCCGTCAGACATCATCTTGGTCAGTTTCACCACGCCGGAAAGGATGTTGGAATAACGGTGGATGTCTTCGCCCGCCGCAACCAATTCCTGCTCGCTGGCGAATACATGCTTGGACGTGTGCTTGCTCAGATAGACCAACTGTTCGGGATTGAGCGCACCGCAAATACCGCGATGCCGCGATTCACAGGCCCGGCAAACGACGGGGACTTCCGAATTGTGGACGTCCTTGCGGTCAAGGTCCTTGAGCATTCGTCAAACCCGTGGCGCATGTGCAAAAAAACGGCACCGATCTATTCACTATAGTCTATTTAATGTCTTTGCCAACCCGCACAGTTGCAATTCGACAGCCCTGAAACTTTGGCTAAATAACTGAAAAAACTATCTTTTATCGTATAGCCCGAGCTGCGACAAAATCTCCTGTGTGTGTTCGCCCAGCCTCGGCGCACGGTCTTCCGCAGCGACAGGATGCCCGTCAAAGACGATTGGCGTACGCAGCCCGGGAACGCCGTCGCGCTCGATCCGCATGCCGCGATGAATGAACTGCGGATCGGAAAACACATCGGCGACGGCGTTTATCGGTCCGGCCGGAACCACCGCCGCCTCGAGGGCGGAAAGGAGGTCGTCGCGCCGCCATTGCCGCGTCTTTTCCTCGATCAGGGAGCCCAGCAATTCCCTGCCGGCGACGCGCAAGCCATTGGTGGCAAAACGCGGATCGGCTTCATCGAGGCCAATTACGCGGCACAGCCTGGTGAACTGGTCGTCATTGCCGACCGCGATGATGAGATGCCCGTCGGCCACCGCAAACGCCTGGTATGGCGCGATGTTGGGGTGGGCATTGCCCATGCGCTTGGGCGAAACACCGGAGGCGAGAAAATTCATTGCCTGGTTGGCAAGCACCCCCGTCATCGCGTCGAACAGCGCCATGTCGACATGGCTGCCCTTTCCGGTCGCATCGCGCTCGCGCAGCGCCGCCTGGATGGCGATGACACCATACAAACCGGTAAAGATGTCGGCGAAGGCGACGCCGATCTTCTGCGGTTCGCCCGCCGGATCACCGGTCAGATCCATGATGCCGCCCATGCCCTGGATCATGAAGTCGTAGCCCGCGCGGTGCGCGTAAGGTCCGTCCTGGCCAAATCCGGTGATCGAACAGGTGATCAGGCGAGGATTTTCCTTCGAAAGCGAGGCGTGGTCGAGCCCGTATCTGGCAAGGCCGCCCACCTTGAAGTTCTCGATCAACACGTCGGCCGTGGCGACAAGCCGCCGCACCGCATCCGCGCCTTCCGGCGTCGAGAAATCGAGCACCACGGATTTCTTCCCGCGGTTGCAGGCATGGAAATAGGCCGCGGATCGCTCGCCATCGACGTCGATCCAGGGCGGGCCCCATTTGCGGGTGTCATCGCCCTGCGGACTTTCGACCTTGATGACTTCTGCGCCGAGGTCGGCCAGCGTTTGCCCGATCCAGGGTCCTGCCAGGATGCGCGCGAGTTCGATGACGCGGATACCCTTGAGGGGCGCCGGCCCCGCTTGCTGAGGCTGCATCAGAAGAATGCCTGGATGCCGGTTTGCGCGCGTCCCAGGATCAGCGCATGCACGTCGTGCGTTCCCTCATAGGTGTTCACGGTCTCGAGGTTCTGCGCATGGCGCATCACGTGATAGCCGATCTGGATGCCGTTGCCGCCATGCATGTCGCGCGACTGCCGGGCGATGTCGAGCGCCTTGCCGCAATTGTTGCGCTTCACGAGCGAGATCATTTCCGGCGCTTCGCGGTGTTCGTCCATCAGCCGCCCCACCCGCAGCGAGCCTTGCAGGCCGAGCGCGATCTCCGTCTGCATGTCGGCGAGCTTCTTCTGGAAAAGCTGCGTGGCGGCCAGCGGCTTGCCGAACTGCTTGCGGTCGAGGCCGTATTGGCGCGCACGGTGCCAGCAATCCTCCGCCGCGCCCATCACGCCCCATGAAATTCCGTAGCGCGCCCGGTTGAGGCAGCCGAACGGACCTTTCAGGCCGCTGACATTGGGCAGCAGCGCGTCCTCGGAAACCTCCACGCCTTCCATGACGATCTCGCCGGTGATCGAGGCACGCAGCGACAGCTTGCCGCCGATCTTCGGAGCCGAAAGGCCCTTCATGCCCTTCTCCAGAACGAAGCCGCGAATGGCGTTGTCATGCGCCTCGGACTTCGCCCACACGACGAAAACATCCGCGATCGGCGCGTTGGAGATCCACATTTTCGAGCCGGAGATGCGGTAGCCGTCGGCGGTCTTCACCGCCCTGGTCTTCATTCCCGCCGGATCCGATCCGGCATCAGGTTCGGTCAGCCCGAAGCAGCCGATCAGGTCGCCCGACGCGAGTCCCGGCAGATACTTTTTCCGCTGCGCCTCGGTCCCGTAGGCAAAGATCGGATACATCACCAGCGATGACTGCACGCTCATCATCGAACGGTAGCCGGAATCGATCCGCTCGACCTCGCGCGCGACCAGCCCGTAGGAAACGTAGTTGGCGCCCGCCGCCCCATATTCGGCGGGGATGGTGACGCCGAGAAGCCCGGCCCGGCCCATCAGCTTGAACAGCTCCGGATCCGTCTTTTCCTCAAGGTAAGCCGCCTCCACCCGCGGGGCGAGCTCGGCCTCGGCAAAGGCGCGGGCCGCATCGCGGATCATCCGTTCTTCTTCGCCGAGCTGGTCCTCGAGAAGGAAGGGGTCATCCCACTGGAAAGCTTCCTCTGGTGGCGCGCATCTCATGGGCATTCATCGTTTTTCTCCTTGTGGCGGGACACTAACCCCGCAAGTGCCAAAGGAAAAGGCGGCGCGGCGCAGCAAATTGCCGCCCGTGGATCAAAGGTCTTTCGACAGCCCTTGAATCCGCCATGTCCGGCATTATGCAATGTGACACTTCGATGACATCCGCGAATCGCAATGAAAGCGCGCCGGCAATGACACTTTCGATCGCACCGGCCGCCCTGGCGCTGATTCTCGGCGCGGCGGTTCTCCATGCCCTGTGGAACGCGCTGGTGAAAGGCTCGGTCGACCGTGCCCTGACCATGGCGCTGATCAGCTTCGGCCACGGCATCCTGGGCGCGGTGCTCGTGCTGATCTACCCCGTTCCGGCGGTGGAAAGCTGGCCGTTCATCGCACTGTCGACCTTCATCCACCTTTTCTACTACGCGTTCCTGGTCGTGGCCTACCGCGACGGCGACCTCAGCCAGGTCTATCCGATCGCGCGCGGCGTCGCTCCGCTGCTCGTTTCGGTCGGAGGCGTCATCTTCGCGGGCGAAATGCTGAAGCCGCTCGGCCTGGGCCGGCATGTTTGCGATCTCCGGCGGCATTTTCCTGCTCTTCGTTAGCAACGCAAAGGGCGGGACAAGCCGCAGCGCCATCCTGGCGGCACTGGGGACCGGGCTGACCATCGCTTCCTATTCCGTCGCGGATGGTTTGGGCGTGCGCGCCTCGGGCAATGCCATGGGCTACATCGCCTGGCTGTTCCTGCTCGAATGCCTGCTCGGCTTTGCCTTCCTCTTCTACCGCCGCAACTACCTGCGCCTTGCGACGGCCCGCGGCCTGCTGACCGGGATGGCAGGCGGCATCATCTCTGCCACAGCCTATGGCATGGTGATCTACGCCATGAAGCTGACGCAGCTTGGCGCGGTATCCGCCATCCGGGAATCGAGCGTCATCATCGCGGCGTTGATCGGCGCGGTCTGGTTCAAGGAACGGCCGTGGAAGATGCGGTTGCTGGCCGCGAGCGTCGTCGCCTGCGGCGTCATCCTCATCGCATTCGCCTGAAGCTCAGCCGTCCAGCGCAGCCTCGAGGATGGCAAGCGCACCCTTGCTGCGTCAGCTTCACCGGATTGCCGCCGGCCGTCGGATCGACGATTGCCATGTCGGCGATCAGTGCCTTGCGCTTCTTGTCCATGTCGAGGTTCTTGATGAGGCCGCCAAGCGTGTTGCGGAACCCCGAGTCTCCTTGCGCAGCTTGATCACCGCCTTGCGGAAGCCGTCGAACCCGCCCTTGATGCCGAGATAGCGCGCAGCGGCCTCGATCCGGTCTTCGATCGCCTTGCGGTTGAAGTCGAGCACATAGGGCATGAACACCGCGTTCGTCATGCCGTGATGCGTGTGGTAGAGCGAGCCGATCGGGTGCGACAGCGAATGGATCGCGCCGAGCCCCTTCTGGAAGGCCGTCGCGCCCATGGCCGCTGCCGACATCATGTTGGCGCGGGCCTTCGAGGTCCTTGCCGTTGGCATAGGCCTTGGGCAGGTTCTCGAAGACGAGCCGCATGCCTTCCAGCGCAATGCCGTCGGCCATCGGGTGGTAGCCCGGTGCGCAATAGGCCTCGAGGCAATGCGCCAGCGCATCCATGCCGGTGCCCGCCGTGATGAACGGCGGCATGCCGACCGTCAGTTCCGGATCGCAGATCACGATCACCGGCATCATCTTCGGGTGGAAGATGACCTTCTTGGTCGCGGTTTCCTCATTGGTGATGACGCCGGCGCGCCCGACTTCCGAGCCGGTTCCGGCCGTGGTCGGCACGGCGATGACCGGCAGGATGCCCGTTCGGGTCGGCGCGGGTCCACCAGTCGCCGACATCCTCGAAATCCCACATCGGCCGGGTCTGGCCGGCCATGAAGGCGATGACCTTGCCGGCATCCAGCGCCGAGCCGCCGCCGAAGGCGATGACGCCGTCATGCTTGCCGTCGCGCACGACCTTGATGCCCGCCTCGACATTGGCCGCCACGGGATTGGGCTGCACGTCGTGGAACAGGCCGTACTTGACGCCGGCCTCGTCCAGACCCTTCAGCGCCTCTGCAGTGATCGGCATCTTGGCCAGGCCCGGATCGGTGACGAAGAGCGGGTTCTTGATGCCCGATGCGGCGCAGGCTTCCGCCAGTTCCGATATGCGCCCCGCGCCGAAACGCACGGTGGTGGGGTAGTTCCATTTGGCTGTGGGGCTCATGCCTTGCGTTTCCTCAGGTGGTAGGATTTGGGACGTGTCAGATTGTGAAAGCCGATTTCCGAGAGCGCGCCGCCGCGCCCGGTATTCTTGCAGCCGGTCCAGCACAGGCCGGGATCGAGATAGTCCGCCCGGTTCATGAACACGGTGCCGGTTTCGATGCGCGCGCCCAGTGCAGCAGCACGCTCGACATCGCTGGTCCACAGCGAAGCGGTGAGGCCGAATTCGCAGTCGTTCATCAGCGCGAAGCGCTTCCTCGTCGTCCTTGCACCGCCATGATGCCGACGACCGGGCCGAAGCTCTCGTCGCGCATCACCCGCATCTGGTGATTCACGTTCGACCAGCACCTGCGGCATCGAGATAGGTGCCCGAGCCGTTGTCCTGCGCGAAACCTTGCGGGATCGATCAGCGCCTTCGCCCCGTCGCGCACCGCTTCGGAGGTCTGCGCGCGAACCTCGTCGGCGAAGCGGACGTTCGCCATCGGCCCGAGCGTGGTGGCCGGATCGAGCGGATTGCCGAGCGTCAGATTGTTGGTCCAGGCCACCGCCTTCTCGACGAAGGCGTCGTACAGCGGCTCGATCACATAGATGCGCTCGATGCCGCAGCAGCACTGGCCGGAATTGTACAATCGCGCCATCCATCAGCACGTCGACCGCCCAGTCGAGATCGGCGTCCTCCATCACATAGCCCGGGTCCTTGCCGCCAAGTTCAAGGCCCAAGCCGGTGAACGTGCCGGCCGCCGCCCGCTCGATGGCGCGCCCGCCATTCACCGATCCGGTGAAGTTGATGAAGTCGAAAGCGCCCTCGCCGATCAGCGTTTCGGTCGTTGCATGGTCGAGGAAGAAGTTCTGGAAGACATCGGCCGGCACGCCCGCCTCGGCGAAGGCGCGCACCATCCGCTCGCCGACCAGCAGCGTCTGCGTCGCATGCTTGATCACCACCGCGTTGCCGGCGATCAGCGCCGGCGCGACCGTGTTGATCGCAGTGAGGTACGGGATAGTTCCACGGCGCGATGACGAAGACGATGCCGTGCGGCTCCCGTTGGATACGCCGCTCGAATTGCTCGCTCTCCTCGACCACCATTGGCGCCAGCGCCTTCTCGGCAATCCTTGCCATGTAGCCGCTGCGCTCGTTGACGCCGCCGAACTCGCCGCCATAGCGCACCGGACGTCCCATCATGTGGGCGAGTTCGATGACGACATCGTCCTTCATTGTCATTGAGATGCGCGACGCCGGCCTGGACCAGTGCGATACGCTCGGCGAGCGGCACGTGCCGCCCATCGCTTCTGCGCCGCGCGCGCATTGTTCAAGGCAGCCTTGCGCGCAGCGTCGAGGGAAATGACCGGACGTTCGGCAAAGACCGATCCGTCGATGGGCGAAATGCATTTGAGGAGGGTCAATGAAAGCTCCGGCTCGCAAGGTCAATCAGTGCGACTGTTCTTACGTGACCCTCGGTCCAGTAGGCAAGCAGCGCCCGATCGCGGGTGAGGATTCTCGCCCCGGTCTCGCGCGCGGTCGCGATCAGGATCCGGTCCCAGCGGATCGCGGTGATAACTGCCTCGTAGTCTATGTGTGTATTTATCCTTTAGTACCGCTCGAAACCGCGATGCAGTTCCCAATCGGTGATGCGGCGGTCGTACTCCATCTGCTCCCAATTGGCGGTGTGGACATAGTGCTCCACCACCTCAGCGCCGAAGCGCTCGCGCAGCATCCGCGACTTGGCGAGCCACGACGATGGCGTCGCGCAGGGTCTTGGGAATCTCCGGCAGCTTGGCGCTGGCATAGGCGTCGCCCTCGAAGGGCTTGGCGAGTTCCAGCTTCTCGTCGATGCCGGCAAGGCCGGAGGCGATCAGCGCGGCGAATGCGAGATAGGGGTTGAGGTCCGCCCCGCCGATGCGGCATTCGATGCGGATGCCCTTGGTGCCCTCCCCGCACAGCCGGAAGCCAGCCGTGCGGTTGTCGCGGCTCCAGATGATGCGGGTCGGCGCGAAGGTGCCGACCTGGAAGCGCTTGTAGGAGTTGATGTAGGGCGCGAGGAAATAGGTGATGTCGCGCGCATATTTCAGCTGCCCGGCCACCCAGGAGCGCATCAGGTCCGACATGCCGAATTCGGCCTTCTTGTCGAGGAACAGCGGCGTCTTGCCGTCGGCGGACCACAGCGAATTGTGGACGTGGCTGGAATTGCCGGCGAGGCCGTAATTGTACTTGGCCATGAAGGTGATCGCCTTGCCCTGCGCATCGGCGATTTCCTTGCAGCCGTTCTTCATGATGACGTGCCGGTCGGCCATTTCCAGCACTTCGGCGTAGCGGACGTTGATCTCTTCCTGGCCCGGACCCCACTCGCCCTTGGAATTCTCGACCGGAATGCCCGCTGCCTCCATCCCGTTGCGGATGGCGCGCATCACCCCTTCTTCCTTGGTGGTCAGCGGAATGACGTAGTCCTGGATGTAGGGCGAGGCGGTCGTCGAGGTTCTGCCAGTGCTTGGCGCGCGCCGTGGCGAAGGTCTCGTCGAACAGGTAGAATTCCAGCTCCGAGGCGAAATAGGCGAGATAGCCGCGCTCCTTCAGCCGCTTCGACCTGGCGCTTCAAGATGGCGCGCGGGCTGTGCGGCAGGTCCTCGTGATGATGGTGGTCCTCGACGTCGCAAAGCACCAGCGCCGTCTTCTCGAGCCACGGCACGTGGCGCAGCGTCGCCATGTCCGGGCGCATGACGAAATCGCCATAGCCCTTGGTCCAGCTCGCCGCCGCGTAGCCCGGCACCGGCTCCATGTCGATGTCGTTGGCCAGCAGGTAGTTGCAGCCATGCGTCTCGTCATGGCGCCGATTCCGACGAAATACTTGCGCCAGGAAGCGCTTGCCGATCAGCCGGCCCTGCATGTCGACGGCACAGGCAAGCACGGTGTCGATTTCGCCCGATTGCGTTGCGACCCTCAATTCATCGAGTGTGAGCATTCCCGCCATTTTGCTTGAACTCTTTTTTGATTGTCATTCAGGAAGCCGGACCGGCCGCCGTGAGGCAGCCGGGCCGTATTGCGCATGGTGAGCCGGGATCAGCCTACGGCGTAGGGGAAGCCGGCCTTGTTGATGATCGCGTTGTAGTCCTTGAAGATCTGGATGACCTTCGCCTTGATCTCGCTTTCGGCGGCGATCTCGTCCCAGAATTTCAAGGCCGCGGCTTCAACGTCCTTCCATTCCGATGCGGGAATGGTCGTCAGTTCAAGCTTGTCGCCTGTGGCGCGAAGCTTGGCCTCGCCGCCCCAGTACCACTGGTTGCGGAACGTATGGCTGGACTCGATGCGCGGCCATGTAGAGCGCCTTGAGATGCTCGGGCAGTTCGGCCCACTTCTTCTCGTTGGCGAACCAGGAACCGATCCACGCACCGGAGATGTTGTTGGTCGTGAAATAGTCCGTCACGTCCGCCCAGCCAACCGTGTAGTCCTCGGTGATGCCGGACCAGGACATGCCGTCGAGCTCGCCCGTCTGCACCGCAACTTCAGCGTCTTCATACGGAATGGAGACCGGCACCACGCCGAATTGCGCCAGGAACCTGCCGGCGGTCGGGAAGGTGTAGAGCTTGAGGCCCGAAAGATCCGCTACGGAGCGGATAGGCTTCTTGGTGTTGAAGTGGCACGGATCCTGACCCGCCGCCGAAAGCCAGACGACGCCGCCTGCCTTTGCGTACTGCTCGCGCCAGATGTCGGCCAGCCCGTACTGCTGGAACAGCACCGGAACGTCGAGGATCGAGCGCGTCGCGAACGGGAAGTAGCCGCCGAACAGGGAGATCTCCACCGGCGCGGCCATGGAATCATCGTCCGAATGCACGGCGTCGATGGTTCCGGCCTGCAAGGCGCGGAAGAGTTCGCCCGTCGGTACGATCTGGTCGGCAATAGAACAGCTCGATCTCCATCTCGCCGTTGGCCGCCTTGTTGAAGGAATCGACGAAAGGCTTCGTCACGAACTGGCCAAGCGTCGAGCCGGCATAGGTCTGCATGCGCCACTTGATCGGCGCCTGGGCACGTACAACCGCCGGAGCCGCCAGCGCCGACGCGCCGATCGCCGCGCCGCCAATGCCTGCCTTTTTCAGAAAATCGCGTCTTGAAGTCATTCCTGTTCTCCTTGCTTTACCCGCCCGGCAGTCCCGGGCTTTTCGTTTCCGCCAGCTCGCACCAGCGGGCATTTTGCCCCTCCAACTACTTTCCGTAAACGTAATTCGGCAACCACAAGGCAATTTCCGGAAATGCCATGATGGTTATCAGCGCCAGGATCATGACAGCCACGAACGGCACGATGGAAGCGTAAATGTCCCGGATCGATATCTCAGGCGGCGACATTGCCCGCATCAGGAACAGGTTATAGCCGAAAGGCGGCGTCAGATACGCGATCTGGCAGGTGATCGTGTAAAGCACGCCGTACCAGACAAGGTCGAAGCCAAGGCTGCCGACCAGCGGCACGTAGAGCGGCGCAACGATCACCAGCATTGCCGTGTCGTCGAGGAAGGTGCCGAGGATGAGATAGATCAGCTGCATCAGGATCAGGATTTCCCACGGGCTCAAGGCCCAGATCCCCGATGAAGAACCCTTCGATCGACTTGACCGCGCCAAGTCCGTCGAACACCGCGCCGAAGCAAAGTGCGGCCAGGATGATCCACATGAACATGCACGAAATGGCGAGCGTCATGCGCGTGGATGTTTCAAAAACCTGCCACGAAAGCACGCCCCTTGAGCGCCGCTGCAGAAACAGCGGCAAGGGCGCCGACAGCAGAACTTTCAACAAGGCTTGTCCAGCCGTTTACGAACGGCACCATCATGACTGCGAATATGCCGAGCGGCAGCAGCCCCGCGCGCAGCAGCGCAAGTTTTTCGCGCATCGGAATGTTGCGTTCTTCCTTGGCCAGGACGGGCCGAGTTCAGGATTGATGCGGCAACGCACGTAGATGTAGACGATGAACATGCCGGCCATCAACAGGCCGGGGAACACGCCCGGCGAGCCACAACTGGCCGACAGGCTGGCGCGCGATCATGGCGTAGAGCACCAGCACCACCGATGGCGGGATCAGGATGCCCAGCGACGAACCGGCCTGGATCACGCCCGTGACCATCCGCTTGTCGTAGCCGCGCTTCAACAATTCGGGCAACGCGATCGTGGCTCCGATGGCCATGCCGGCGACGGAAAGACCGTTCATGGCCGAGATCAGCACCATCAGGCCGATCGTCCCGATTGCCAGCCCGCCGCTCACCGGCCCCATCCAGACATGGAACATGCGGTAGAGATCGTCCGCGATCCGGCTCTCCGACAGCATGTAGCCCATGAAGACGAACATCGGCAGCGTCAGCAGCGGATACCACTTCATCAGCTTCATCGCCGCGGAGAAACCGAGGACCGAGCCGCCGGTGCCCCACAACATCATCGCCGAGGCGACCGCGACGAAGCCGATAGCCGCGAACACCCGCTGCCCCGTCAGGAGCATCAGCATCATCGATGCGAACATCATCAGGGCGATCATTTCATAGGACATCAGATCTCCCGCCCCCGCACGCGCGCGATGTCCTTGAAGAATTCAGCCGTGCCCTGCAGGATCATCAGCACCAGCGCGATGCACATCACCGTCTTGATCGGCCACAGATATGGCCGCCAAGGCGAGGCGCTTCGCTCTCCCACCTGGAACGAATAGATCAGGCTTTCCATTCCGCCCCACAGCAGGTCGCCCAGGTAGAACAGCATGAACAGCACGGTCACGGCATCGACGACCGCCTTGGTGGTCGGGCGCCAGTCGGCGTAAAGCAGGTCCATGCGCACCGCGCTGCCCATCTGGACGGAATATGGTCCGCCAAGGAAGAAATAGGCGACCATGAAGAACTGGGCCATTTCCAGCGTCCACAACGCCGGCGTCATGAACACCTTGGAAAAGGTGGAATAAAGCAGCACACCCATCAGCGCGAAAAGGAGGTACATCGCGAACCGGCCGATACGGTAGTTCAACGCCTCCACGAAACGCACATACTTGACGATATAGCCGGGCATGTCCTGGCAAGTTCCATATTGTTTTTCAGGCAATCGAACTGCCCAGCGGTAAGGGAAGCTTAGACCGAGGCCGGTCAAGGCTTCAAGCGATTGTTCCGGCGAAATTTCAGGCACCTGCCTGATTTGCGGCCTTGTCCCGCAGGTGGCACAATGCCTTGAATTCCAACAGAATGCCGAAACGGGGAGAACCGCCATGGCGAACCGGAAAAACCGCCCGCCTGCCGGCATCAGGGCTACCGGCTTTCGCACCGAGCACGATTCGATGGGCGCGTTGCAGGTGCCTGCCGACCGCTATTGGGGAGCGCAGACAGCACGCTCGCTGAAGCACTTCTCCATCGGGACGGATGTAATGCCGATAGGCGTTTGCCGCGCCTACGGCGTCATCAAGGAAGCCGCGGCCATCGTCAACCGCGATGCCGGAAGGCTCGATCCGACTCATCGCAGGCGCATCATCGAAGCGGCGCGCGAGGTGGCATCGGGCGATCTCGACGACCATTTTCCGCTGCATGTCTGGCAGACCGGATCGGGCACCCAGACCAACATGAACGTCAACGAGGTCATCGCCAACCGCGCCATCCAGTTGCTCGGCGGAACCATCGGCTCGAAGAATCCGGTGCACCCGAACGATCACGTCAACATGGGCCAGTCGTCGAACGACACCTTTCCAACCGCGATGCATGTGAGCGCCCTGTCTGGCCATCGACGAAGCCGTGCTGCCGGCATTGCGCGCCTTGCCACAGACCATCAAGGCCAAGGCCGAGGAGTGGATGGAAATCGTCAAGATCGGCCGGACACATTTGCAAGACGCCGTGCCGCTGACCGTCGGGCAGGAATGGTCAGGCTATGCCGCGCAACTGGACTACGCCGCCGGCGCGATCGAGGCAGCAAGGCCGGGCCTGCTGGAACTCGCGGCGGGCGGCACTGCCGTTGGCACGGGCCTCACCGCCCCGGAGGGATTTTCGACAGCGATTGCACGCGCATTGCGGGCCTCACCGGCAAGCCCTTCGTGACCGCCCCCAACAAGTTCGAGGCGCAGTCGTCGCTAACCGCCATGCTGGCGGCGATGTCGGCGCTGCGCGGCCTTGCCGTGGCGCTGTTCCAGATCGCCAACAACATACGCTTCCTGGCTTCGGGCCCGCGCAGCGGCCTCGGTGAATTGCTGCTGCCGGAAAACGAGCCCGGCTCGTCGATCATGCCCGGCAAGGTCAACCCGACCCAGTGCGAGGCGCTGATCATGGTGGCGACGCAGGTAATGGGCCTTGACGGCGCCGTCGCGATTGCCGCGTCGCAAGGCAATTTCCAGCTCAACACCATGCGGCCCATGGTGATCGCAAATTTCCTGAACGCGCGCACATGCTGGCGGACGGCTGCACCAATTTCCGTCGCTTTGCCATCGAGGATACGCAGGTGAACGAGGAGCGTATTGCCGAACTCGTCTCGCGCTCGCTGATGCTGGTGACGGCAATCGCACCCATCGTCGGTTACGACAATGCCGCCAGGATCGCCCACAAGGCGGCGCATGACGGAACCACCTTGCGCGAGGCGGCGCTCGCCTCCGGCCTTATCGATGCAGATGACCTTCGACCGCGCAACGGACCCGCGGCCGATGACCGGCAAGGGCCTTTCGGGGGCCTGAGCCTCACCCCCCGCTGCGGATCAGGTCGGCGGTCTTCTCCGCGATCATGATCGTCGGCGCATTGGTGTTGCCGCCGATCAGCGTCGGCATCACCGAGGCATCGACCACGCGCAGGCCTTCCACGCCGCGCACCTTCAGCGATGGATCGACCACGGCCATGTCGTCGCTCCCCATCCGGCAGGTGCCGACCGGGTGATAGATCGTGTCGGCGCGCGCGCGGATGTGCTTCTTCCAGTCTCGCGGTCGCTTTCATTGCCGCTCATGTAGAGTTCGCGCTGTGCGGTACTTGCGGAAGGCGGGAGCGGCCATGATGCGCTGGACGATGCCGCGTTCCGGCGATCATCACGGCCATGTCGCGCTCGTCGCCGAAATAATTCGGATCGATGCGCGGCGCTGCCAGCGGATTCGGCGCTGGCCAGTTGCACATGCCCGCGCGAATGCGGCCGCAGCACGCAGACATGGCAGGAATAGCCGTGGCCCAACTTGATCTTGCGCAGATGGTTGTCGACAAGCGCCGGCAACGAAGTGCAGCTGGATGTCGGGGCGTGTCGAGACCTTGACCGCGTCTTGAGGAACGCGCCGGCTTCCGCGCCGGGCGAGGCGCCCAGGCCCGTGCCGTCGCGCCGCCATTGCGCCACCGCCCGAGCGATCGTGGCTGCCCCGCCGGGCGATCAGGCCGACCATGTCGGTGTCGCGCGACCGCCACAGCATGATGAAGTCCACATGGTCCTGCAGGTTCTGGCCGACGCCCGGCAAATCAACCAGCGTTGCAATGCCGAGGCTGCGCAGATGCGCGCCCGGCCCGATGCCCGACAGCATCAGCAATTGCGGCGAGTTGAACGCCCCGCCACACAACAGGATCTCGCGCCGTCGCACTCACGGTGACGATTTGCGCCCCGACTGCGATAGCTGACCGGAGACCGCCCGCCTGCCCTCGAAATTGCACCTTCGTCGCATGGGCCTTCGTCACGACCTGCAGGTTCGGCCGCGTCATCACCGGATGAAGATAGGCCGCCGCCGCCGAGCAGCGCTCGCCGCGTCTCGCACCCGACCAGAACTGCGTCACCTGGTAGAGCCCCGCACCTTCCTGGCTCGCGCCGTTGAAATCAGTCGTTGCGGCGGATTTGCACTTCCTCGCAGGCATCGAGAAAAGCGCGCGAGACCGGTCGCGGCGAGTGCTGTTCGCCGACCTGCAGCGGGCCGCCGGCCGTGCAGATCGTCGTCGCCGCGGCTGTTGCCCTCGGACTTGCGGAAATAGGGCAGCACGTCGCTCCAGCCCCAGCCGGTCGCGCCGTTGCCCGCCCAGTCATCGTAGTCGGCAGGGTGCCCGCGCACGTAGAGCATGGCATTGATGGCGCTCGAGCCGCCAAGCGCCCGCCCGCGCGGCTGGATAGCCTCTTCGCCCGTTCAAGGCCCGTTGCGGCACCGTCTGGTATGCCCAGTTGTTGATCTTGGGGCGGCCGGAAATCATGCCGATGACGCCGAGCGGCATCCGGATCAGCGCATCCTTGCCGTCGCCACCCGCCTCCAGCAGGCAGACCGTTACGGCAGGATCCTCGCTGAGGCGCGCCGCCAGTGTCGACCCGGCCGATCCGCCGCCGACGATAACGTAATCGAATTCCATGGTCTCCCCCTCGCGCCTCCCGCGCTTGATTACCGGCGCTCCTGCCTCAACATGGCGATGTTGCGCGAAATGCTTTCGATCGTCTCCTCGACCTCGGCAAGGCTGTTGTAATGCGCCATGCCGACGCGAACCACGCCTTCGCTTGCCGGAATTCCAAGGAAGTGCACCACCTCCCAGGCATAGTTGTGCCCGGACCAGAAGAAGATGTTCTCGCTGTTGCAAAGGCTTACCAGCGATTTCGGATTCATGCCCTCAACGGTGAACGACACCGTCGGAACCCGGTGCTCCACCCGTGCCGGATCGGTGATGCCGTGGATTGTGACGCCTTCGATCTCCCGCAATCCCGCGATGAGCTTCAGCGACATTTCGGCTTCATGGCCGATTGAAGCGGCATATGCCGCGCCGATCTTCTGCCGGCGCCCGCCGCCTGCTCCCGCCAATTCGCCGATTTCGACGAAATGCTCCACCGTTGCCGTCAGTCCCGCGAGGAGTTCGATCTGCGGCGTGCCGGTCTCCAGCCGGCCAGGCAGTTCATTGGTGGAACAGCGAAGCTTGTACGGCGTGATCGCATCGAGCGCCTCGCGCCTGCCCCACACGATGCCCATATGCGGGCCAAAGAATTTGTAGGCGCTGCAGGCAAGAAAATCGCAGCCGATCTCGTTGACGTCGACGAAACCGTGGGGCGTGAATTGAACCGCGTCGACATAGACCAGCGCGCCGGCCTCCTTGGCGATCGCCGTCAGTTCCTTCACTCGGTTGATCGAACCGGTGAGGTTCGAGGCGTAGGACAATGCGAGGAGCTTCGTGCGACCGGAAAGCGCCGCGCGCAAATCGTCTGCCTCGATTTGCCAGCTTTCCTTCGAGAACGGCAGGAACTTGACCGTTGCGCCCTTGTCCTGCGCAATCTGCATCCACGGCCCGACATTGCCTTCATGGTCCATGCGCGTGACGATGACCTCGTCGCCCGGACCCCAGTCGCGGCCGATCGCCCGCGACAGCTGGAAGGTCAGGCTGGTCATGTTGGGGCCGATGATGATCTCCTGCGGCCCTGCCGCGCCGAGAAGTTCGGCCATCGCGCGGTGCGCATCCTCCCAGACCTCGCCCGCAAGAACGGAACTTGCGAACATGCCGCCGAGATTGGCGTTGCGATAAAGCACGGCATCGTGGATCGCGTCCGCCACCCGCCCAGGCACCTGCGTGCCCGCCGGGTTGTCGAGATAGATGCGGCGCTTGCCATTGTCGCGCATGGCGAGCGAGGGAAACCGGTTGCGCACCGCTTCCAGCGGAAATGTCATTTCATGCTCCTGATTTCGACTTCCAGGCGAGGATTGCGCCGGCCAGATCCTCCAGCGCCGCGCCCACAGATTTGAACAGCGTGATCTCGGTGTCGGATTGGCGGCCCGGATGAATTCCGCGCGTCAGTTCGTAGAGATCGGCCTTGATGTCCGCCGGTTGCAGCGCGCCCGAAGCAATCGGCATGACGATGTCGCCAGCCTCCTTGGTTGCCCCCGCCCGCGTGTCGACGAAGACCGATGAACGGCGAATGGCCTCGTCGTCGCTCTCGCGGGTGTCGGGCCGGAACGCGCCGATGAGATCGACATGCACGCCGGGCTTCAGCCACTCGCCAAGCACGACCGGCGTCGGCGACAGCGTGGCGCAGGAAACGATGTCTCCTTCCGAAACAGCCGTCGCTAGGTCTTCAGTCGCGGACGCGATGAAGCCGAGCGAAGCGGCCCGCACTGCAACCTCCCGCGCCTTGTCGATGTTGCGGCCCCAGACGGTCACGCGGCTGATCGGGCGAACCGCCGCATGTGCCTCGACGATGTTCAGCGCCAGCCGCCCGGTGCCGGCCACAACAAGGTGGCTGGCGTCCTTGCGCGCAAGGTACCCGGCTGCAAGCGCCGATGCCGCGGCCGTGCGCCGCGCGGTAAGTTCGCCGCCGTCGATCATCGCCAGCGTCTCGCCGTTGGTCGCGCTCATCAGCACATAGGTGGCGTTGACCGCAGCCTTCCCGCGCGCCGAATTGCCGGGAAACACCCCGACGATCTTCACGCCCAGATGCGCGCCGGTCTGCCAGGCCGGCATCAGCAGCAGCGTCGCATCCGGCTCGCCCGGCACCTGCATCGTGTGGTGATGGCGCACCGGCATCTCGCAGCCTTGCGCGAACATTTCCCGCAAAGCCTCTACCAGCGCCTTGAAAGGCAAGGCCGCGCGGGTTTCCTCAAGGCCGAGGATCAGCATCTTCAGCCTTCCCCTTGCGCGGCGATGACCATGATCTCGACCACGAACTGCCGGGCGGCAAGCCGCGCCTCCACGGTCGCACGCGCCGGAGGATTCGCCGGATCGACCCAGGCGTCCCAGACCTTGTTCATCTCGGCGAACGTGGAAATGTCGGAAAGGAAAATCTGCGCCGAAAGCAGCCGCGCCTTGCTGCTGCCGGACAGCGCCAGCAGCCGGTCGATATCGGCCAGGATCTTCGTCGTCTGCTCGGTCACATTGGCGCCCTCGGCAACAACACCGGCAAGGTAGACGGTTCCGTTGTGGATGACGGCCTGGCTCATGCGCGGGCCGGGTTCATGGCGTATGATCGGATTGGCTTTGGTCGGCATTGCTTGTTTTTCCTGAAGGGTTTCCCGTCAGGCCATAGGAACCACTTGGCCGCCGAAAATCAATCGCCCCGGCCTCGGCGCACAAGAAATGGGCAGGCAGCGCCTGTTTCTTTTCGTTGGCATGCGCCGCTTTTCATGTTTGAGTTGTCCACAGTTATCGAAATGTCATTTTCAATGAGGGGGCAATGACAGGGACAACGGTAAGGAGCGCCACGCCGGCAGCTTCCCTGCCAGCGGGCAACGGCTCCGAACCGCCTGTCATCGAACTGCGCGGCATCCACAAGAGCTATGGCGCGCTGGAGGTGATCAAGGGCGTGGACCTGACGTGGCGCGGCGCGGCGACGTCACCGCGCTGATCGGCTCGTCCGGTTCTGGAAAAAGCACCCTGCTGCGCTGCATCAACCTGCTCGAAGTGCCTCAGCAGGGCGACATCATCTTTCGCGGCGAACCCGTCTCGTGGAGCGGCGCCGGCGAAGGGCGCAAGCCGGCCGACCAGGGGCAGGTGCGCCGCATCCGGACCAATCTTTCCATGGTTTTCCAGCAGTTCAACCTGTGGTCCCATCTGACAGTGCTGGACAATGTGATCGAAGCGCCGGTGACCGTGCTGAAGCGCGACCGCGCCGAAGCTGCCGATTTCGGCCGCATGCTGCTCGACAAGGTCGGCATCGGCGACAAGTGCGATCGCTACCCTTCCCAGCTTTCCGGCGGCCAGCAGCAGCGCGCGGCGATCGCGCGGGCGCTTGCCATGGAACCGGCCGCAATGCTTTTCGACGAGCCTACTTCGGCGCTCGATCCCGAGCTCCAGGGCGAAGTGGTGCGGGTTATAAAAGCCCTTGCGGAAGAAGGGCGCACCATGCTTATCGTAACGCATGACATGAAGATGGCATCCGACGTGGCAAACCACGTGATCTTTCTTCATCAGGGCGTGGTCGAGGAGGAAGGTTCACCTTCCGATGTCTTCGGCAAGACACGCTCAAGCCGGTTACGGCAGTTCCTGAAGGCAACGGAAGGCTGAACTGTCGTGACTGAACGGGGTTAGACAACTACTCAATCAGAGGGCGTGACCATGAAAAAGACAGTTCTATTGTTTGCAATTGCAGCGTTTGCCGCGGCACCGGCATTTGCACAGGACAAGACAATCCGCATGGGCACCGAAGGCGCCTATGAGCCGTACAATTTCATCAACGACAAGGGCGAGATCGACGGCTTCGAACGCGAACTCGGCGACAAGCTCTGCGAAATGTCCGGCTACAAGTGCGAGTGGGTGAAGAACGATTGGGACACGATCATCCCGAACCTGCTTTCCGGCAACTATGACACCATCATGGCCGGCATGAGCATCACCGACGAGCGCAAGGAAAAGATCGACTTCACGCAGAATTACTATCCGCCGACCGTCAGCGCCTATGTCGCGAAGGCCGGTGCCGGCGATGACGCGGTGAAGGGCAATGTTGCGGCGCAGGTCAACACCATCCAGGCCGGCCACGTAGCCACCTCGGGCGCGACGCTGGTCGAGTTCGCGGTCGCCGACGAAACCGTCGCGGCGGTCAAGAACGGCGAAGCCGACGCGGTGTTTGCCGACAAGGAATATCTCCAGCCGATCGTCGAGCAGAGCAACGGCGAACTCGTTTTCGTTGGCCAGGACATTCCGCTGGGTGGCGGCGTCGGCATGGGCGTGCGCAAGTCCGACACGGAAATGCGCGACAAGTTCGACGCGGCCATCGGAGCCATGAAGAAGGACGGCTCGCTCAATGCGCTGATCGCCAAGTGGTTCCCGGGCCAGAAGGGCTTCGAATAAGCCTGGCCGGGGAAAACGGTTGTGAACATCATCAGGGGCCCGCTTTGCCGGGCCCCTGCATTTCTGAAGCACGAATGAAGGGGATATCGGATGCAGATGTGCATTGACCCCAAGGCGCTCGAAGGGCTTGCCTGGTTCATCTGCTATCTGGCCAATCCGAAACACCAGCAGTTCTATCTTTCCTTCATCACGGTGCTGGTTTTGATCGGCATCACGGCGCCGATCGTCCTCGTGCTCGGCTTTGCCGGAGCGCTGGCCCGCCGGTCCCGGTTCTGGCCGCTGAGCCTGATCGGCCACGCCTATACAAGCATGGTGCGCGGCATACCCGACATCGTGTTCTTCCTGTTCGTCCCCGTCGCGCTCGACCAGCTTGTCGAGTTCACCCGCCACAAGGTGCTTTGCCCGGAAGTGACCGAACCGGTCTACCGGGGCAATGATTTCGTGGTCTGCGACATCGCCAAGATGCCGCTAAACAGCTCACCGCAATGGATGCACGAAACCTGGGGGTTTGCGCTCGCGATCATTGCCTTCGCCATCGTCTTCGGCGCCTTCGCGGCCAACACGATAGACGGCGCCCTGCGCGCCGTTCCGCGCCCTCAGCTTGAGACCGCGCGGGCCTTCGGCATGTCGAACAGCCAGACCTTCTTCCGCATCCACCTGCCGCAGATGTGGATCTATGCCCTGCCCGGCCTTTCGAACCTGTGGGTCATCCTGATCAAGGCCACGCCGCTGCTCTTCCTGCTCGGCATCTCGGACATCGTCTACTGGGCGCGGGAACTCGGCGGCATGAAGACGGAAATCTTCGATTATCCCCATCCCGACTGGCGGCTGTGGTACTTCCTCGCCTTGCTGATCTTCTACCTCTTCATGACCTGGATCAGCGAAAAGGCCTTCGCCGCACTTACCCGGCGCGTATCGCGCGGCCAGGCGACCGCCGCCGGCAGCGATGCACTGGAGGGCGCAAGATGAGCTGCTACCAGACCTTCCAGGATTACGCCCTGCGGTCCATCGGCCTTGGCGAGCGCCAGCTTCCCAAGACCGACATTGGCCTTTGCGACCAGTTCGTGCTGATCGGCAGCGGATTGCTTTGGAACATCTATTTTGCGACGCTGGCCGTATTCTTCGGCTTCTTCCTGGCGCTGGTCCTCGCGCTGGCGCGCAACTCGCCCAATGCCTGGCTGCGAAAGCCGGCCGAGTGGTTCGTCTTCGTCTTTCGCGGCTCGCCGCTCTTCATCCAGTTCTTCTTCGCCTATGAGCTATTCGTCATCCTGCCACGGGTCGGCGTCGACATCCCGCTCGGCTTCATGACGATAACCATCACCACCAGTTGGCTGACGAAAGCCTGGCTCGGCGCGCTGATCGTGCTGTTCCTCAACACCTCGGCCTATACGGCCGAGATCTTCTATGGCGCGCTGCGTTCAGTTCCCAGAGGCGATATCGAGGCGGCGATGGCTTTCGGCATGGACGGCTATTCGCGCTTTCGGCGGATCGTCTTTCCGACCATGCTGCGCCTCGCATGGCCATCCTACACGAACGAGGCCATCTTCCTCTTCCACGCGACGACGCTGGTGTTCTTCTCCGGCTTTCCTGCCTGGCGGCAGGAAGGCGACGCGCTCTACTACGCCAGCTATTTCGCCGAGAAGACGTTCAATCCGTTCGTGCCCTACCCGATCGTGGCGCTGTATTTCATCGCATCGACCATCGGGATCATCACGGTATTCGGGCTGGTCAACCGGCAATTGAACCGGCATCTGGAGCCGGCCATGCGCCAGCGCTTCGTCTTCCGGCCGCAGTTGATCCGCTGACGGTCAGGATTTGCGCGCAGCGCGCCGCGAAGGCTTGTCGGCGAACCAGCGGCGCTTGTTTCCAGCTTCGTCGAGCATGTGCACTTCCGAAAGCGAAATGCGCCCGACGGTCTCGCCTTGCTCGAACCGAAGTTCGGTACCGAAGCGGCGCGCCAGCCGCTTCATGGCGTCATTGCCCGAATGGGTGGTGATTTCGATGCTGTCGAGGCCGCGCGACCATGCTGCCTCCACGATCAGCGCAAACAAGGCGGCGCCAATGCCCTTCCCGCGCCACGAAGCCAGCACGCTGAAGGCAAGTTCCGCGCTGTCTGCGCCTGCGGGATGCAATTCGGCGACGCCGATCACCGATCCCTCGAACTCCGCGGCCAGCACCAGCGTGCCCGGGCGAATGCACCTGCCGGCATACGCGTCCACGAATTCCGCACTGGCGATTCCGTTGAAGCGGTCGCGGAGCGAATCGGCATCGAGCGCATGGAGGTGGTCGACCAGAAGCCCGATATCCTTCTTGCCGAGGACGCGCAGGTGAACGCCGTCGGGAACCGGAAAATCAGCGTCTGGAGCAAGGTCGAACTGCATGGCACACCGGGAGCGGTTGACGCCACCCCTCCCAAGGCGGCTTTCTACTTATATGCAGTGCAGCATAAGTTTGTTCCCTGCTGCCCGCAAGGCAGCAGGGCCGCTTTCAGTTACTGCTTTGCAAACCATCAGACATATCGGTTGACAATATTCTCCAGCATTTCCTGCCGGCCCGAGCGCGGCTGCGGGTTGATGTTCTTTTTCTCGACCCGCTCTGCGATGTCTTCCAGGCTGCGCTTGCCTGCCAGCATCGCCTTGGCCTCGGTGCTGTTCCAACCGGCATAGCGCTCCGCCAGCGGCGTTTCGAGCGCCTTGTCCTCGATCATCCGCGCCGCGGCCTTGAGCGCGCGGGCGCAGGTGTCCATGCCGCCGACATGGGCCGACAGCAGGTCCTGCGGATCAAGCGACTGACGGCGGATCTTCGCGTCGAAATTGGTGCCGCCGGTCTTGAAGCCGCCGCCCTTGAGGATTTCGTAGAAGGCCAGCGTCATTTCCGGCACATTGTTGGGGAACTGGTCGGTATCCCAGCCGGACTGGTAGTCGTTGCGGTTCATGTCGATGGAGCCGAAAATGCCCGAGCGCCATCGCCAGCGCGAGTTCATGCTCGAAGGAATGGCCCGCCAGAATGGCGTGTCCCTGCTCGATATTGACCTTCACCTCGTTTTCGAGGCCGTGGCGCTTGAGGAAGCCGTATACCGTCGCCACGTCATAGTCGTACTGGTGCTTGGTCGGCTCCTGCGGCTTCGGCTCGATCAGGATCGTGCCCTTGAAGCCGATCTTGTGCTTGTACTCGACAACGAGATTGAGGAAGCGCCCGGCCTGCGCATCCTCGCGCTTGAGGTCGGTGTTGAGCAGGGTTTCATAGCCCTCGCGGCCGCCCCACAAGACGTAGTTCGCGCCGCCAAGCTTCTTCGTTGCATCGATGCAGCTTTTCACCGTTGCCGCGGCATAGGCGAAGACATCGGGATCGGGATTCGTCGCCGCGCCGGACATGAAGCGGCGGTGCGAGAACAGGTTCGCCGTGCCCCACAGCAGCTTGACGCCCGTCTCCTTCTGCTTTTTCGCGAAGATGTCGACGATCGCCTCGAGGTTCTTGCGGCTCTCGGCGAAAGTCGTGCCTTCCGGCCGCACGTCGGCATCGTGGAAGCAATAGTAGGGCACGCCCAGCAGCGAGAACATCTCGAAGGCGACATCGGCCTTCAGCTTGGCGTGATCCATCGTGTCGCCGAACCAGGGCCGCTCGAAGGTCTGTCCGCCGAACGGGTCGCCGCCCTTCCACGCGAAGCTGTGCCAATAGGCGACGGCGAAGCGCAAATGGTCCTCCATGCGCTTGCCCATCACCATTCTCGTCGCGATTGTAATGCCGGAAGGCCAGCGGATTGGTGCTCTCCGGCCCCTCATACTGGATCTTGCCGATGTCGCCGAAGAAGCCGGTGCTCACGTCTGTACACTCCTTGATTGCGGGGTAATGGTCGCGGTAATCTTGCAAGCCGGTCCTGATAGGCCTGGCGTTGCGCCGCGACCGGTTCGATCGTCTCGGCGACGGCAGGCATGGTCAGCACGGAAAGCGGATCGGCTCCGGTCAGCGGCGATCATTCCGAGCCGCGCAGCGCCGAACGCAGCGCCAAAGTCGCCATGCACGGGCAGGTCGACCGGGATGTCGAGCGCCGTTGCGATGGCCTTCAGCCAGTATTTCGATCTGCGCCCCGCCACCGACCGCGAAGGCGCGCGCCAGCGAAGTGCCAGCCTGCCCGAGCGCCACCAGGCTGTCGGCAAAGGCAAATGCGACGCCCTCCATCACCGCCTGGGTGAGCTGCGGCCGGCCGGTTTCCTTGCCGATGCCAGTGAACGCTCCGCGGATCAGCGCGTCGTTGTAGGGCGTGCGCTCGCCTGAAATGATAGGGAAGGAACATGGCGCTTCCGGGCGCCAGCAGCGTGTCGCCGAGTTCGGCGGAAAGCGCTGCCTCGTCGGTTCCGGTGATCCCCGCCAGCCAATTGCAGCGAATCGGTGGCCGCAAGGATGACGCCCATCTGGTGCCATGTGCCCGGCAATGCGTGGCAAAATGCGTGAACCGCGCTTTCAGGCCGCGGACGAAAGGCATCATTGGCGGCGAAAACCACGCCGGAGGTGCCCAGCGACACGAACGCCTCGCCCTCGCGCGCAAGCCCGAGGCCCGCCGGCGGAAGCGGCGTTGTCGCCTGCCCCGCCGGCGATGACGACGCCGGTCCCCATGCCCCAACGCGACGCGAGTTCGGGACGCAAGGTTCCCGCGCTGTCCGTTCCCTCGACGAGATCGGGCATCTGCCGCTCTTCCAGGCCCGTTTCTGCCAGCAGTTCAGGCGACCAGCGCCGCGCCGCGACATCGAGCCAGGACGTTCCGGCACTGTCGGACATCTCGGACATGTGCTCGCCCGAAAGCCAGAGCCTGAGGATAATCCTTTGGCAGCAGCACCCAGCGGATGGCGGCGAAATTGGCCGGTTCGTTTCGCTGCACCCACAACAGTTTCGGCGCGGTGAATCCGGGGAATACGATGTTGCCCGTCAAATGGCGGAACATCGGTTTGCCGTCGAGTTCGGCAGCTTCCAAATGGCTGCGGGTGTCGTTCCACAGGATGCACGGCCGGATGGCCTCGTCCTGCGCATTGACCAGCGTCGCGCCATGCATGTGGCCCGAGAGCCCGATGCCCCGCACCGCCGCCAATTGCACGGGATGGCTCGACTTCAGCTGGAGGATGGCCGCGTCGGTCGCCGATTTCCAGTCGTCGGGCTGCTGTTCCGACCAACCGGAATGCGGGTTCGATACCGTCAGCGGCGCGTTGGCCGAGGCGACGAAACCCTGGTTGCCGTCCATCAGGAAGGCCTTGACCCCGGAGGTGCCCAGATCGATGCCGAGGAACATGGCGCGGCCGCTCAGATCGCGCCCGGTCCCGGTGTCGCTCCGGGCGGGCACTTGCCCATGATGATCATTCCCAGCACCTCGTCCTTGGTGACGTCGCCCGTGCGTGCGGTGCCGACGACACGCCCGTTCTTCATCACAGCCACGCGGTCGGCGAGGTCGAAGACATCGTGGATGTCATGGCTGATCAGGAAAATGCCGATGCCCTCGGCCTTGAGCTGCTTGATCAGTTCGCCGACCTGCGCGGTTTCCTGCGGTCCAAGTGCCGCCGTCGGCTCATCCATGATGAGGATCCGCGCATTGAAATGGATGGCACGCGCGATCGCAACCGATTGCCGCTGGCCACCCGAAAGCTTGCTCACCGGCTCCTTGAAACGGCGGAAATTCGGGTTGAGGCGGTGCATGACCTTTCGGCATTCCGCTTCCATCGCCACGTCGTCGAGCGTGCCGAAAGACGTTTTGAGTTCGCGCCCCAGATAAAGGTTCGCGGCGGCGTCCACATTGTCCGCGAGCGCCAGCGTCTGGTAGATCGTCTCGATTCCGAGCGCCTTTGCATCGCGCGGATTGTCGATACGCACTTCCTGTCCATTGATGAAGATCTGGCCATTGTCGCGGGCATAAGCGCCCGACAGAACCTTGATGAGCGTCGACTTGCCCGCGCCGTTGTGGCCAAGCAGGCCCACCACCTCGCCGGGGAAAAGATCGACCGTGGCGTGGTCCACGGCCTTGATGCCGCCAAACGCGATCGAGATGTCGCGCATCTCGATGAGCGGCACGCCGCGTTCGGCTTTCACCGCCGGTACCGGGGCCGCCATCGCGGCCTTGGTGGTCGGCGCCTTGGCGGCGGCCGCCGGCTTGGTTGCTGCTGGCTTGACGGGTGCCGGCTTGGGCGCCTTCTGGGCTGTTTTCTTGGGCGTCTTCGCGGCGACCGGCTTTGCGGAAGCCGGCTTTGCCGGAGCCTTGGCCGGAGCCTGTTTTGCCTGCCTGGACGCCGCGACGGGCTTTGAGGAAGCGTTCCTGCTTGCAGCCTTTGCCATGATTGCCTCCCGGTTATTTCACGCGGCGGCGGTAGATCTGGTCGACAAAGACCGCGATCACCAGCACCGAGCCGACTACGATGTTCTGCCAGGGCGACGGCAGGTTCAAAAGCTGCATGCCCGATGCGATCGACTGCATCAGCAACGCGCCGAGCATGGCGCCGTAGATCGTGCCGATGCCGCCGGCGAGCGAAGTGCCGCCGATCACGGCCGCGGCGATGACGTAGAGTTCGTTGAGGTCGCCAAGGGACACGGTTGCAGCGTCAAGGCGCGAGGACGACACGATCGCAGAGATCGCAGCCAGGAAACCCATCAGGGAAAACACGCGCACCGTCATCATCTTGGTGTTGATGCCGGCCAGTTCCGCCGCTTCCGGATTGCCGCCGATCGCAAACACGTAGCGGCCGAACAGGGTGCGTGTCGTGATGAAGGTCATCACCAGCCCGACGGCCAGCGCGATGAGAACCGGGATCGGCATAGCCGGTGTAGTAGACCAGCCCCTCCTGGCATCGCACGACCTGCTCGCCGGCCATGCACACGGCGGGACCAACACGGTCCTCGACGCCCGCGGGAATGGGTACGTTGTGTTCGAGCGCATATTGCTCGATCAGCTTGGGCGGCCATGGATAGGCATTGACCACCGCCGTGGCGCCCAGCACCACTGCGCTTCCAAGTGTACCGAGGAAGATTTCGGCCCACACGGGCCTCAGCGGAAACTTGAACCGCATGCGCTGGCGGCGGCCAGCCAAAATGGCGACCACGATCAAGGCGCACGCAATCAGGGCCAGCGTCCAACTCCAGAACGGTCCGAGCCATGCGGCGGGAACGTTGCCGCCGATGATCTTGAAGGTCTTGTCGAGCGGGGCAATCGTGACGCCTTCGGAGATGTAGAACGCCACGCCCTTGGCATAGGCGATGAGGCCGCCAAGCGTGACGATGAACGCCGGAATGCCGAGAATAGGCCATCAGATAGCCGTTGAATGCGCCGACCAGCCCGCCGACCGCGAGCGCGGCGATGACGGCGATGATCCAGATCGACCAGTGCCCGACGCCCAGCGACGGCGCCAGGCTACTGGACCTGCAAGCACCGCCGAAACGGTCGCCACCAGTGTGAGGCATGCGATCCGACCGAAAGGTCGATGTGCCGCATCACGATGATGAGCACCATGCCCGTCGCCATGATCGCGATCGAAGAAGTCTGGACCAGCAGCGTCCACAAATTGCGCGGGGTGAGGAAAGAGCCGCCGAACAGGCCGATCATTGGCGACGCGCATGCCGCTCCAGATGTCGAAGACGCACCAGATGACCACCAGCGCGCCAACCATGCCAAGCATGCGCGTGTCGATCTCGGTAGCGCGGAAGAACCGGGTCACCGGACCTTCCTGGGCCATGGCCGGATCCGCTCTTGTTTTCAGCTGTCGATGCTCATTGCGCTGCTCCCCCGGGTCGTTTTTCTTGTGTCGGAAGAAGAAGGCCGCGCCATCATTCAAACGGCGCGGCCATGATGTTTCAGATCAGACTTGTCGGACAAGCGATTAGCCGCAAGCTGGAACCGATGCCGGCCTTCACGCCGGCGCAGGCTTCATCCTTGCTGATCCAGCCGGCGTCGATGACGTCGCCCAGGTTGTCCTTGGTGATCGGGTTCGGCGTCGAGCAGGATCGAGTTCATCTCGACGGCGTTCTTGCCCGAGTTGAACTTGCCGACGCCCGGAAGCGCGTCCATCGCGGTGCCGTTCGCCAGGGCCACGGCTGCTTCACCGGCAACCTTGCCGAGAACGCGGCGAGTCCTTCCAGACCGACACGAGCTGGGTGCCAAGCGCAACGCGGTTCAGCGCTGCCTTGTCGCCGTCCTGGCCGGTGACCGGCACGGAGCCTGCAAGGCCCTGTGCTTCGAGTGCGGCCACGACGCCGCCGGCCATGCCGTCGTTTTCGGAAACCACTGCGTCGATCGCGTTGTTGTTCGCGGTCAGGCACTGTTCCATGTTCTTCTGGGCATTGTCCGGCTTCCAGCCGTCGGTGAAGGTCTCGCAGGCAACGTTCTTGATCTTGCCGCCGTCGATGTTCGCCTTCAGCACTTCCATGATGCCGTTGAACAGGAAGGTTGCGTTCGGGTCGCCCTTGTCGCCCTTGATGATCGCGAAATTGCCTTCCGACTTGCCCTTTTCGAGCATGGTCTTCGCCATCAGGCGGCCGACGCCGACGTTGTCGAAGGTTACATACAGCGCATTCGGATCTTCGAACTGCACGTCATAGGCGATTGCCTTGATGCCGGCGTCGTTGATCTTCTGGATCGAGGGAAGGATCGCGTCGGAGTCGAATGCGACAACGAGGATGACGTCGACCTTCTGTGCGATCAGGCCTTCGATGTCTGCCGCCTGCTTCTGTGCAGATCCCTGCGCATCGGTCGAAATGTACTTGTCGCCGGCTGCCTCGACGACCGCCTTGATGGCCGCTTCGTCAGTCTTCCAGCGTTCTTCCTGGAATGTCTTCCAGGACACTGCGATGGTCTTGCCGGCCGCCAGCGCAGAGCTGGATACCGACATGGCAAGCGCCGCGCCTGCAAGCGCGAGTACAAATTTCTTCATGGATGTTTTCCTCCCGGCGCGACTGGGCGCCCTGTGGTGACATGACGCCACACCCCTCCCCCTTGCGGGAAAGGGACACGGCGACCTGAAGCCTCTTTAATTCGAGGTTCGAAAAAAATAGTGACTTACTCCAAATGCTGTGTCAACATCATTTCCTAACGTATTGCAATGCAAAAGAAATTTGTTGCACTGCGATTCCGCCACGGATTTGGCTTGGGCCACGCCGCAGCCCCGGAGTGAACGGCTGAAGTAGCGGGCCGCCTCACGGCCCGTCGAAATTTGCCGATGCGTGCCTTCAGAAGGAAGCCGCGCACCCCATGCCCATTCATGTCGCGCCCCGACGACTTGCGCCGCCAGAACCAGCGGCGGATCCTTGCCGCACTGCGGCAGGCGGGGCCGCTATCGCGCACCGAACTGAGCGGCGCGACCGGCCTCAGCGCCTCGACTGTGACGCTGATCACCGCGCATCTCGCTGGATCGCGGCGCCCTCACCGAGGACATTGCGCACGACGGCCCCTCGCCGCTCGCACGGCGCGGCCGGCCCAAGGTGGGGCTGGCGCTCAATGCGGTCGCCGCCAATGTCGGCGTCGTGCTGCTGACGCACAACCGCATCTCCGCTTCGGTGATCGATTATTCAGGCCGCACGCTTTCAGACAAGCTCCTTCGCCTGCCCAGCATGACCGACCGGCAAGCAAGGCTTGCGCGACGCCATGACCGGGCTGCTGAAGCAGGCGATTTCGGCCGACGCCCTCGCCGACTTCGCCGCTGCGCCATGTCGCCATAGCCGTTCAGGGCGTAACGGACGCGGAGGGAGGCCGCGCTGCTGTGGTCGCCGGTCACGCCGCTGACCGACATTCCCGTGGCGCAGTGGTTTTCCGATGCATTCGGCGTCGAGGTCACCGTCGCCAATGATTGCAACGTCATCGCCAGCGCGCTGCGCAGCGACGAGCCGGAGCGGTTCCACGACAGCTTCGCCGCCGTGCTGCTTTCGCATGGCATCGGCATGGGGCTCTACCTCAAGGGCGGCATCTTCACGGGCCTGAAATCGTCGGCGGCCGAATTCGGCCACATGTGCTTCCAGCTTGGCGGAGCGCGCTGCCGCTGCGGGCGCAAGGGCTGCATCGAAGCCTATTCGGGAGACTACGCAATCTGGCGCGCCGCAAAGGGCGCCGACCCCGACAAAATCCCGCAAGAGGACATTGACTTCGAGACCATGCGCGGGCTGGCCGCAGCCGCCAAGGCGAATGACGGGCCGGAGCGCGCGCGCATACCGCCAGGCCGGCAGCGCCATCGGTGCGGGGCTGCGCAGCCTGTTCTCGCTGCTGGACCCCTTCCCCGTCGCTTTCGCCGGATCGGGCGTGCTGGCTTTCGAGCTGATGGAGCCGGCGATCCGCGAGGCAATTGGCGCGGGCGCGGCGGGAATTTCGCACTGGCAAATCCCGATGTATTGCTATCCGGACGAATATCCGCTCATCCAGCGCGGAGCCTTGCTCAGCGCCCTCACCCATATCGACAATCACGTCTTTGGTTCATCCGACAGTCACGACAAGGGCTTTTCGCATGCCATCCAGAATTAGCCGGGTTTTCGCGGCGCTTCGCCTTGCTTTCGTGGTGCTGGCGCCCGCTCGCGGCATCGCCGCGCAGGACGAAATCACTGGCGCGTGACACGCTGCACACCTGGTACCGGCTGATCCTGGAACTGGTGCGCCACACGCCGACCTATTCGCCGCCGGTCGCCAGCCGCTCCTTCGCCTATCTCGGCGTCACCGCTTATGAAGTGGTCGCGAGCGGGGCCAGCGATTTGCAATCCCTCGCCGGTCAGTTGAACGGCCTCGACGCCGGTTCCGCCGCGCGAAGCGGCAAAACCTATGACGAAGCGGTGGTGATCCAGGCGGCGATGGCGGCGGCGGCGAACAACTTTTTTTCCAACACCGGCCCGACCGGCCAGCGCGCCTTGAAGGCGCATGGAGACGAAGCTCGGCGAAGAAGGCCGCGGCCGGGGTTCCGGCGGATGTGGTCGAGCGCAGCGAGGCCTATGGCAAGGCGGTGGCCGCGCATGTGCTCGACTGGTCGGCCACCGATGGCGGCGCGGTCGTGGAGAACATGGGCTTTCCGCTAGAATACGAACTGGCCAAGGGCAAGGAATCTGGGTGCCGACCAGCCTCGTGCGCCAGCAGCAAATGCCGCTTGCTGCCCGATTGGGGCAACAACCGCACCTTCGCGATGCCGGAGGGCTCCACCTGCACGCTGCCGCCGCCGCCGGAATACAGCGAGGACCCGAACTCGCCCTTCTTCAAGGAGGCGCTGGAAGTCTACGAGGCCGTCAAGAACCTCACCGACGAGCAGAAGATGATCGCGCGGTTCTGGTCGGACGATCCGATGCTGTCGCCGACGCCGCCGGCCACTGGATAGTCGATCGCCTGGGATATCCTGCAGGAGCGCGGGATGCGACCTTGAAACCAGCGCCGACGTGCTGGCGCGGCTCGGCGTTGCGCTTGGCCGATTCGTTCATCGGCTGCTGGCACGCCAAGTTCGAATACGATCTGCTGCGGCCGGTCACCTATATCCGCCGCATCATCGACCCGCCAATGGGAACCGCTGCTGATCACCCCGCCCTTCCCGGAATATCCGAGCGGCCACAGCACCCAGTCCGGCGCGGCGGCAGCCGTGCTGACGGCAATCTTGGGCGAGAATTTCGCCTTTGAGGACACGACCCATGAGGACGACGGCCTGCCGGCCGCAGTCCTTTCCGAACTTCTGGGCAGCGGCGCGAAGAGGCCGGCATTTCGCGCCTCTATGGCGGCATCCATTTCCGCGCGGCGATCGATCGAGGCCTTGAGCAGGGCCGCTGCATCGGCGCCTTCGCAGCGGCGCTGAAGACGCGGAGGTGATGCATGCGCGCAGTGATGCGCATCGCTGTGCGCCGTCGCTGGCGCTTGCTGCTGGCCGCGACACGTGGCTTCGCCGCAGCCCGCAGCTGTCGATCCCGCATTTCGTCGAAGAGACGCAACCTCCGGCGTATCTTCAGCGTCTATGAAGGCGACTGGGAATACATGGTCGGTGGCGGCGTCGCGACCTTCGACTGCAATGGCGACGGCTTTGCCGACATGCTGCTGGCGGGCGGGAACCGCACCCGGCGAAGTTCTACCGCAACGCAGCCCGGCAAGGCGGCCCACTGAAATTCGAGGCGCAGCAAAGCGGTCTCGAGCTCGACAAGGTCACCGGCGCCTATCCGCTCGACATCGACAGCGACGGCAATGCCGATCTGGTGCTTCTGCGCGTCGGCGAAAACGTCGTCATGCGCGGCCTTGGCGAATGCCGGTTCGAGCGCGCCAACGAGGCCTGGGGGTTTGATGGCGGCGACGCCTGGTCGGCGGCCTATGCCGCGACCTGGGAACGCGGGCGCGAACTGGCCGACGATCGCCATCGGCAACTACATCGACCGCGAGGAGGAAGCGTTTCCATGGGGTTCGTGCACCGACAACTGGCTGCACCGGCCGGGAGAGCCGGGCCGGTTCGCCGCCGCCGCTGGCGCTTGAAGCCGAGCTTTTGCGCGCTGTCGATGCTGTTCACCGACTGGGACCGGTCGGGCACGCCTGCGCTGCGCGTTTCCAACGACCGCGAATACTACAAGGGCGGCCAGGAGCAGCTCTGGCGCATCGAGCCGGGCAAGCCGCCCGTGCTTTACACCGAAGGCGAGGGCTGGAAGCCCCTGCGCATCTGGGGCATGGGCATCGCCGGCTACGACGTCGATCTCGACGGCTATCCGGAATATTTTCACACCTGCATGGCCGACAACAAGCTGCAGAAGCTTGCCCGCTTCACGGGCGAGCGGCCGAAGCCGATGTATCAGGACATCGCGTATGCGCGGGGCGTCACCGCGCACCGGCCCTTCACGGGCGACGACCTGAAGCCGAGCACGGCCTGGCACACCCAGTTCGAGGACTTCAACAACGACGGCCGTGCGGATCTCTTCATCGCCAAGGGCAACGTCGCGAAAATGCCCGACTTCGCGGCGCGCGACCCGAACAACCTCCTGCTGCAGGGCGTCGACGGCAAGTTCGTCGAAGCCGCCGAGAAGGCCGGGGTCGCCAGCGGCGCCATTTCGCGCGGCGGGGCGGTCGCCGACTTCAACATGGATGGCCTGCTCGATCTGGTTGTCGTCAACCGCTGGGAAAACGCCCAGCTCTGGCGCAATGTCACGGCGGATGCCGGCCGGTTCCTGTCGGTGGCGCTGCTGCAGGATGGCCCGAACCGCGACGCCATCGGCGCATGGATCGAGGTCAAGCGCGGCTCGTCGATCCAGCGGCGCGAGATCACCTCAGGCGGCGGCCATGCCAGCGGACAGCACGGCTGGTGGCATTTCGGCCTCGGCAACTTCGCCAAGGCGCAAGTACGCGTCGTCTGGCCCGACGGGACGACAGAGCGACTGGCAGACGCTGGAAGCGGGCGGTTTTCACGTCCTTGAGCGCGGCAAGGCCCCCAGCCTGTGGACACCGGGCGCCCGGTAGCGAACGCCGCCGCCCCCACACTGGACATTCGGGAAACGGGCGGATAAAAGCGCCCGAGTCATTTTGGGCTTGACGCTTGGCCAAAAGCCGGGAAAACGGGCGGCAAGTCATTTATGCATCCACTGCCGGACGGGTTCATCCCGCGTGTTACGGTCGAAGGCCGTTTGCGGAAGCCGGAACGCTGCTTGAGAGTTTGAAGAGGCCAGATACAGTGACAACCACGTTCGACAAGGTCGCAGACATCATTTCCGAGACGAGCGAGATCCCGCGCGAGGAAATCACTCCGGAAAGCCACACGATCGACGATCTGGGCATCGACAGCCTTGATTTCCTCGACATCGTTTTCGCGATCGACAAGGAATTCGGCATCAAGATCCCGCTCGAAACCTGGACCCAGGAAGTCAATGACGGCAAGGCCTCCACCGAGGAATACTTCGTCATGAAGAACCTGTGCGCCAAGATCGACGAACTGGTGAAGGCCAAAACGGCCTGAAAACCGCCACTTTCCGCCGCTTTGGCGTGAATTAGTGCTTTGAGGCCCCGTTCGGCGGGGCCTTGTCGTTTAATCCGGGTCCGGACCAGCATGCTGCTTGAATATTTCCAGATGATCGACCGCATCGTCTCCGTCGACCTGGAGGCCAAGGTTCTGGTGGCCCGCTCGGTGGTTCCGCAGGAAAGCACCGTTTTCGAGGGACATTTCCCCGGCCATCCGCTGGTGCCGGGCGTGCTGCTGATCGAAACCATGGCGCAGGCCTCCGGCATCATGATCATGCACACGATCGATTTTTCGCGCATTCCGCTGCTCGCGCAGGTCAAGGAAGCCAAGTTGCGCGACTTCGTAGGCCCCATGACGGAGCTGGAGATTACCGCTACGCTCGAGCATGAGGGATCGGGCTATGCGGTCACCCGTGCCGAAATCCGCTCCGGCAAGAAGCGCATCGCCAACGCGCAATTGACTTACACGGTGATGCCGTTCCCCTCCCCTGAATTGCAGGGCTTGATCAGGCAGCAAGTCGCTGACATGAAGAAACCCGCATGAGGCGCCGCGCCTCCTGAAGACGTCTAGCGATGGCGGCTGCCGCCAGGCCGGGCGCAGATTGGATGATTGCGATGGACAAGCGTGAAGTCTGGATTACCGGCGTCGGTCTCGTCTCCTGCTTCGGCGAGGGCGCGGAGCAACACTGGCAAACGCTTGGCGGCAAGACCGCGCCGCAGCCGGTCATCGACAGCGAACGCTTTGCCCCCTATTGCGCCCATCCGCTGCCGCAGATGGACTGGAGCAAGCAGATCCCCCGCAAGGGCGACCAGCGCCAGATGGAGAACTGGCAGCGCCTCGGCACCTACACGGCCGGCCTGGCGCTGGATGACGCGGGCCTCAAGGACAATGAGGAAATGGTCTCGACCATGGACCTCGTGGTCGCGGCAGGCGGCGGCGAGCGCGACATTGCGGTCGATGATTCGATCATGCGCGATTCACGTGACGCGCAACGATCGCGAGCAACTGCTTAACGAACGCCTGCCTTCCGACCTTCGCCCGACGCTATTCCTTGCCCAGCTTTCCAACCTGATGGCCGGCAACATCTCCATCGTCCACAAGGTCACCGGTTCGTCGCGCACCTACATGGGCGAGGAATCGGCCGGAATCACCTCCATCGAGAACGCCATGCGCCGCATCGAGGCCGGCCAGAGCACGCATGTGCTGGTCGGCGGGGCGTTCAATGCGGAACGGCCGGACCTGTTCCTTTCGATGGAACTCGGACACTACGCCTGGCGCGGCAAGCCCCTGCCGGTCGCCGAGCGCCAGAAGCATGGCGGCGGCGTCATCACCGGCAGCGCCGGCGCCTTCCTCGTGCTCGAGGAAGCCGAACATGCCAAGCGCGCGCGGCGCCAAGCCCTATGCGCGGCTGAAGGCGATTGCGTCGGATTTGGGCGCGCGAGACGAGGCCGCAACCCGCACAAGGCTCTCGAGCCTGCTCGACAAGATATCGCCGCAGCCCGGCACGGCAGTGATTTCCGGAGCGACCGGCAGCGCCGGCATCACCGACCTGGAATTCGAGGCGCTGCGCGAGCGGCTCGGCAAGGATGTCGCGATGCGCGCCTTCAACACCATGATCGGCAACCCGGTCGAGGCCAATTTCCCCGCGGGCGTGGCGCTTGCGGCGCTTGCCATCTACCATGGCGGCTTCTATCCGCCATTCGAGGAAGCCGAAAAACCTGTTGCGGCGGCGCCCTCTTCCGTGCTCGTAAGTTCGATCGGTCACTATCGCGGCGAAGGCTTCGGCCTTCTGGAGAAGATCTGACGCCTTTGGCGCTGAACCAATGGAGGTTCGATTGATGTCCGGCAAGTTCACAGACCACAAGGGCCGTCCCGTCGTCGTCGTCACCGGCATGGGCACGGTTACCTCGCTCGGGCGAGGCAAGAAGGACAACTGGGCGGCGCTGGTCGCCGGCAAGTCCGGCATTCATCGCATCAAGCGATTTCCCGACCGAGGGATTGAATACCTCGATTGCCGGCACGGTCGATTTCATGGACACCGAGGAAGTTTCCGCTCCGGCGATTTCCTACGCCATGGCTGATTCCGACGGCTGAGGAAGCACTCGCGGAGGCCGGTTTCGGCCGTTCCGGATTCCCCGGCCCGCTGTATTTCGCCGCGCCTCCGGTCGAACTGGAGTGGATGCACCGCTTCAAGCTGATGGGCGAAGGCAGTGAGGGCGAGCCCGGCTACGACCGCCTTCTGGCCGCCGCGCGCGCCAACCGGCACGAGCGCATGCACCAGCTCATCCAGCTTGGCACCATTGCTTATCGCATCGCCGAGAAATACGGCACCAAGGGCCTGCCGATCTCGCTGTCGACCGCCTGCGCTTCCGGCGCGACCGCCATCCAGCAGGGCGTCGAGGCGATCCGGCGCGGCGAGGCGGATGCCGCCCTTTGCGTGGCTTCGGACGGTTCGGTGACGGCCGAGGGTCTCATCCGCTTCTCGCTGCTCTCGGCGCTGACCACGCAGAACGAAAGGCCTGAAAAGGCTTCCAAGCCCTTCTCCAAGGACCGCGACGGCTTCGTCATGTCCGAAGGTTCGGCCGCGCTGGTGCTGGAATCGCTCGAACACGCGACGGCGCGCGGCGCCAAGATGCTCGGCGTCGTGCGCGGCGTCGGCGAAAAGGCGGATTCGTTCCACCGCACCCGCTCCAGCCCGGACGGCAAGCCGGTCATCACCGCGCTCCAGCTCGGCCTCGAAGACGCCGGCGCCGAAGCCGGCGACATCGACTACATCAACGCGCACGGCACCTCGACGCCGGAAAACGACCGCATGGAGTACAACTCGCTGCACGCCGTTTTCGGCGACCGCATCCATTCGATCCCGATTTCGTCCAACAAGTCGATGATCGGCCACACGCTGACCGCCGGCGGCGCGGTCGAGGCGGTGTTCTCCTTCCTCACCATGCAGGAAGGCGTCATTCCGCCGACCATCAACTACGACAATCCCGATCCGGACATTCCGCTCGATGTCGTGCCGAACGTGAAGCGCGATGCCGAGGGTCTCGACCGTGCTTGTCGAACTCCTTCGGCTTCGGCGGCCAGAACGCCTGCCTTGTGCTTGGCGGCGACGTACGCTAACGAGCGGCAGCTGCAGGCTGCACCAACATTTCCGATCACCGAAAGGCATATCCTGTGCGCGCGCTTCAGCTTGTCGCCGACCGTGAACTGAAGATCATCGACATCGCGCCGCCCCCGCCCCCCGGCGAGGGCGAGGTGCAGCTGAAGATCAGCGTCGTCGCGCTCAACCACATCGACGTGTGGGGCTGGCGCGGCATGGCCTTCGCCAAGCGCAAGCTGCCGATGGTGGTGGGCGCGGAAGCCTCCGGCGTCGTCTCCGCGATCGGCCCCGGCGTTTCCAACCTGCGCACCGGCGATCTCGTCTCGATCTATGGCGCGCCGACCTGCGGGCGCTGCCGCCCTGCCGCGAAGGCCGCGACAATCTCTGCGAACACCCCAAGGGCGTCCACGGCTTCCACCTCGACGGCTTTGCCCGCGAATACGCGAACATGCCGGCCCGCAACTGCATTCCGGCGCCGGAAGGCTGCTCGGACATCGGCGCGGCACTGGCGCCGGTCACCTTCGGCACCTGCGAGCACATGCTGTTCGACAACGCCAAGCTGGAATCGGGCGAGACGATTCTCGTCCATGCCGGCGGCTCGGGCATCGGCTCGGCGGCGATCCAGCTTGCCAAGAAGATCGGCTGCACGGTCATCACCACCGTCGGCTCGGACGACAAGATCGAGCGGTGCAAGGAACTGGGCGCCGACCATGTGATCAACTACCGCACCGACCGGTTCGAAGGCGCGGTGCGCAAGATCACCAAAAAACGTGGCGTCGACGTCGTGTTCGAACATGTCGGCAAGGACACCTGGGCCGGTTCCATGCTGTGCCTGCGGCGCGGCGGGCGGCTCGTGACCTGCGGCTCGACCAGCGGCGTCTCGGCCGAAACCAACCTGATGATGCTGTTCCAGCAGCAATTGCGGCTGATCGGCTCCTTCGGCTGCAACATGCGCAACATCGCCGACGCCATGGAAAAGATGGCCAAGGGCTATGTTCACCCGGTGGTGGACACGCGAGATCGAGTTTGGCGATATCGCCACCGCCTTGCAGCGCATGGAAAGCCGCCAGGTCTTCGGCAAGATCATCATGCGCGTCAACGGCTGATGCGCGCCGGCTGAAACGATGCTCATTTTCGACAAGAAGCAGAAACGGACGGGAAGAACGCAGTACCCGCGCTGGTTCGTCCTGGCCCGCAATGCTGGTCAATGGACTGTGGCGAATGTGTTCTTCGGCTTCATGGCGCTCGTGAAGCTGTTTCCCGCCGATGCAGCGATCAATTTTACCGAGAAGGCAGGCCGCTGGTTCGGCATGCGCTACCAGCGCACCCGGCGCGCACGGTCGAACCTCAAGCTGGCATTTCCCGAAAAGAGCGACCAGGAAATCGAGCAGATCCTCGAGGATTCCTGGGGCAATCTCTCCCGAACCGCGGCGGAATACGCCTATCTCGACCAAATCTTCGACTTCGACGACCAAAACCCGGGCCATGGTCGGTTCGAGATTTCGGGCATTCCGCATTTCGCCGAATTGAAGGCCCTCAAGGGTCCGGCGATCTGCTTCACCGCGCATACCGGCAACTGGGAATTGCTCCCCGTCGCCTCCGCTGCATATGGCGTCAACGTCACGGCGTTGTTCCGGCCGCCGGAAAACCAGTACATCGCCAAGCGCGTGCTCGCCGCCAGAACCACCTCGATGGGGCATCTGGTTCCCTCGAAGGCAGGCGCATCATGGGCGCTGGCCGACGTGATGGACGCTGGCGGCAAGGTCGGCCTGCTGGTCGACCAGTACCACTATGCCGGGCTGCCGATCACCTTCTTTGGCCATCCCACGCGCGGCAACCATTTGCTTGCCAAGCTCGCGCGCAACTACGATTGCCCGGTCTATCCCGCCCGCTGCATCCGCCTTCCCGGCGGGCGCTTCCGCATCGAAATGCAGCCCCGGCTGGAAATCCCGCGCGATGCGGACGGGAAGGTGGATGTCCAGGCGCTGACCCAGAAGGTCAACGACGTCGTGGAAGGCTGGGTGCGCGAATATCCCGGACAATGGCTTTGGCTGCACAAGCGCTGGCGCAACGATCCCACGCCGCGGCGCAGGAGGCCGAAAGCCCCAAAGGCGAAAACCGCAGCCTGAAACAGGCCGGATCAGCGCGTTATGGTGATCCGGGCATTCTTTGCGCCGGCGTTCTTCACCAGGCTGTAGAGCGTCCTGGCATTGTCCGTGTGCAACCGGACGCAGCCATGGCTGGCCGGATTTCCGAGCCGCTTTACATCGCTCGTGCCGTGGATCGCGTACCCGCCCCGGAAGAAGATGGAATAGGGCATCGGCGAGTTATGGTATTTGCGCGAATAGTGCATCTTGGTCATCCGGGTCGGGCGGTATGAGCCCGTCGGCGTGATATAGCCCCGCCGCCCGGTCGAAACCGGCCAGGTGTGGCGCGGCGTCCCGTTTTGGTAGACGACCATCTTCTGCTCGGAAATATCGATCCGCGCCTCTATCGACGCCGCGAAGGCGGAGCTGGTCCAAATCGAAAGAGCCACCCCTGCCGCCAATACCAGTATCTTCATTGTCAAAGCCCCCAATGACATGCACTTCGCACGCAAGGGAAAGCATACCACTACTTTGGATTGTCGCACTTCCCAAAAACGTGAATTGGTAAATCCGGCTTCTTGCTCAGCCGTCTACGGCGATATTGTCGATCAGGCGCACGCCGCCCAGCCAGGCCGCCGCAAGCAGGCGGGCTGGACGGTCGAGGCTGTCCATGGCTGCCAGCGTGTCGGCATCGCGCAGTTCGAGGTAATCGATGCCGGAAAATCCCGCCGCGAGGATTTCTCCGCGCGCCGCGGAAAGCGCCTCGCGTGCCGCCATGCCTTCGGCAACAGACTTCGCCGCCTTGCGCATGGCAGCATGAAGCGCCGGGGCGATCTTTCGCTCCGCATCGCCAAGCCTGGCATTGCGCGACGACATGGCGAGCCCGTTCGCCTCGCGCACCGTGGGGCAACCGACGACTTCGACCGGGATGTTGAGATCGCGTGCCATGCGCCGCACGACGAGCAATTGCTGGTAGTCCTTTTCGCCGAAGTAGGCGCGGTCGGCTTGCGTCATCAGAAACAGCTTTGCGACGACCGTTGCGACGCCATCGAAATGGCCGGGTCGGAATTCGCCCTCCAGACGGATCGCCGATGGCATCGACGCTGACCGTCGTTGCAAAACCGGGCGGATAGACGTCGTCTGCGTCGGGAATGAAAATGGTGTCGACTCCCAGGGGCGACAACAACGCTGCGTCGCTCTCTTCGGTCCGCGGATATTTCGCCAGATCCTCGGGATTGTTGAACTGCCTCGGATTGACGAAAATCGTGACGATGACGCGATCGCACTCGCTGCGCGCCCTCTTTGCCAGCGCCAGATGGCCTTCATGCAGCGCACCCATTGTGGGTACGACCCCGATGGTCTCGCCGCCCCTGCGCCATTGCGCAACGAGCGAACGAAGGCTGGAAAGCTCGCGGAGGATCTGCGTCTTCAATTCTTTGCCTTTGGCGAAGGCGCCACGTCGGGGAACACATGCTCGGGGCCGGGAAACGTGCGGGCGCGAACCTCGCGGGCATATTCCCCGATTGCCCGGTCGGCGATTTCGCCGAGGTCGGCGTAGCGCTTGACGAATTTCGGCCGGAAGCTGGTGAACATGCCAAGCATGTCGTCGATGACGAGGATCTGCCCGTCGCAATCCGCCGACGCGCCGATGCCGATCGTCGGGATCGCAATCTCGTCCGTGATCCGTTTGGCAAGGCTTGCCGGGATCTTTTCAAGCACGACCGAGAAAGCCCCCGCCTCGGCAACCGCCTTGGCGTCGGCCAGGATTCGCTGCGCGTCACCTTCCCTGCCCTGCACCTTGTAGCCGCCGAGCACGTGGACAGACTGCGGCGTCAACCCGACATGGGCCATCACGGGTATGGACCTTTCCACCAGGAAACGGATCGTTGGCGCCATATGCGCCCCGCCTTCCAGCTTCACGGCCGAGGCGCCGGTTTCCGAAAGCATGCGCGCGGCGCTGGCGAACGCCGCCTGCGGCCCCGCCTCGTAGCTGCCGAAAGGAAGATCGACGACCAGGGTCGAGCGGGTGATGCCGCGCGCGACCGCCTTGCCATGCATGATCATCATTTCCATGGTCACGCCCAGCGTGTTGGGCATGCCGTGCAACACCATGCCGACGCTGTCGCCTACAAGAACCACGTCGCAATGCCCGTCGACCAGGCGCGCCATCGGTGTCGTATATGCCGTCAGGCACACCAGCGGCGTTCCGCCCTTGCGCGCCTTTACGTCTGCCGGGCCGGGCGGGAGAGCAGGTACGTTGGCGCTCATCGGGAAACTCCACGGGAATTGGGGCTTAATAGCCCCCGCATCGCGACATTTCCAGCACCGACATGCATGCGGAAGGGTCCAAAACGAAAAAACCGGCTTCCGCTGGGCTCGACGCCAAATGGAAACCGGTTTTGAGACGCTAAGCCCCTCGTACCCTTAAAGGGGCGGCCCCGGTACGCAGTACCTTTCCGGGGTGCAACGGATGCATCCGCCACGCACAAAGGTTTAGCCCGTTATCGTAAACAGCCGGTTAGGAGAGCGTTACGCAGGCATTAACGCCGCCGTTTTTTCGAAGAATGTCTGAATTCAAGTAGTGACGCCGAAGCTGGCTTCCTTGGCCTGAAACACCCGGCCTCCATTGCAACCCTCCAGCGGCCATGTTACATAAAGAAATCTTTATATCCTGATTTGCTCGCAAGGTATCGCAATGACAGACGATTCGAAATGCTCTCAGCCGCCTGCTTGCCCAAAAAGGCGTGCTATTGGCCGATGGGGCCACAGGCACAAACCTGTTCGACATGGGACTTGTGTCCGGCGAAGCGCCGGAACTGTGGAACGAAACGCATCCCGAGAAGATCCTTGCCCTGCACCAGGGTTTCGTCGACGCGGGCGCCGACATCATCCTCACCAACTCATTCGGCGGAACGCGGCATCGCCTCAAGCTGCACAATGCGCAGGACCGGGTTCACGCCCTCAACAAGCGCGCGGCGGAGATTGCACGCGAAGCCGCCGATTCGGCAGACAGGCCCGTGATCGTCGCCGGCTCTGTCGGCCCTACCGGAGAGTTGTTCGTGCCGCTTGGCGCCTTGACCCATGAAGATGCGGTGTCGTCCTTCACCGAACAAATGGCCGGCCTCAAGGATGGCGGCGCCGACGTGATCTGGATCGAGACGATGTCGAGCGCAGAAGAAATCCGCGCGGCGGCCGAAGCTGCGATCGCCAATGACATGCCCTATGTCTTCACCGCATCTTTCGATACCGCCGGCAAGACGATGATGGGCCTTGCGCCGAAAGACATCCACTCCGTCACCGCAGGCCTTTCGCGTCAACCGCTTGCGGTCGGCGCCAATTGCGGCGTCGGTGCAAGCGACCTGCTCGCATCCGTGCTCGACATGACCGGGGCTAATGAAAACGCCATTGTCGTCGCCAAGGCAAATTGCGGCATACCCGTCGTCAAGGGCGACGCCGTCATCTACACCGGAACGCCGCAGACCATGTCCGACTATGCCTGCTTTGCCGTCGATGCCGGCGCAAGGATCATCGGCGGATGCTGCGGCACGGCCTGCGAGCACCTTGCCGCCATGCGCAAGGCAATCGATTCGCACGAGAAGGCGGAGCGGCCGGAGCTTGACACCATCATGTCCGTGATCGGGGCGATGGTGAACAAGACTTCGGCTGCCAACGACGCCCAGCCCAAGCGCGAGCGTAGCGGCAGGCGAAGGGGGTACCGCGAAGCCGGTAGCAAAAAGGCCCGCAAGCTGCGGGCCCTTTCGTCAGCGATCCAATCCTGCGGCCAGGCGCACCAGCGTCAGGAACTCGGCGCGGTAGCCGAAGGGGTCATCGCCGCGCGCTCCTTCCGCCAGTGATCGAATGTCCGCATACCCGTAATCGGCCAGCGCATCCGTGCCGCGAAGCTTTTGCCCGAAGGCCGCCACCGCAATCGAAAAGCGTACGTCCTGCGGCGCATCGGCAACGGCGCCGGTTGCGTTTTTCGCCGTCACCGCTTGGCTGATCAGCTGGCTCGTCTCGCCCTGCGGCTGCTTGTAGCGGATCTTCACGAATGCCATTTCTTCCGCGGGCGGGCTGACCCGCGAAGGTTCGGCTGCGCCGTAGCGCAAGCGCATCGACGCTTTGTGCGGGGCTGCCTTTTGGCGTCACCTCGTAGATCGCGGTCACCGAGTGGCCGGAGCCGATCTCGCCGGCATCGATCCGGTCATTGTTGAAATCCTCGCGGGCGAGCGCGCGGGTTTCGTAGCCGATCAGCCGATATTCGGAGACGGCCGCCGGATTGAACTCGACCTGGATCTTCACGTCCTTGGCGATCGGAAAGAGCGTCGACGAGGCTTCCTGCAACCAACGTCTTTTCCGCCTCGGCAAGCGTGTCGATATAGGCCGCCGTGCCATTGCCGTTCTGCGCCATCACCTGCATGAGCTGATCGTTGTAATTGCCCTCGCCGAAGCCGAGCACGGACAGGAAAATGCCGCTCTTGCGCTTTTCCTCGACCAGGCGCTTCAGGGATTCGTCGTCCGAGGGTCCGACATTGAAATCGCCGTCCGTCGCCAGCATGATCCGGTTGACGCCGCCTTCGATATACGCCGAGCGCGCCAGACGGTAGGCTTCCTCGATGCCGGCCGCGCCCGCCGTCGATCCGCCCGCCCCGAGCCGTTCGATCGCCGCCAGGATCTTTTCCTTGTCTGATGCCTTTGTCGGCTCCAGCGCGACGCCCGCTTCACCGGCATAGGTGACGAGGCCAACGCTGTCGTCGGGGCCAAGCCGCTCGAGCAACAGCCGCAGCGAGGATTTGAGCAGCGGCAGCTTGTCTGCATCCTGCATCGAGCCGGAAGTATCGACGAGGAACACAAGATTGGTGCGCGGCTTTTGCGCCGCGGCAATCTCGTAGCCCTTGATTGCCACATGCATCAACTGCGTATGGCGGTTCCATGGTGTCGGCGTCACCGTCACCGTGGCGCGTGAATGGCGTTTCGCGGCTTTCCGGCGCCGTCCAGGCATAGGGGAAATAATTGACCATTTCCTCGACCCGAACGCTGTCGCGCTCCGGCAGGCGGCCACCCTTGAGCGCCCTGCGCACCAATGCATAGGATGCCGTGTCGGTGTCGATGGAGAAGGTCGAAACCGGCTCGTCCGCGACGCGCTTCACCGCATTGGTTGAGAAGGCTTCGATCCGGTCGCGGCTTTGCTCGATCCGCGGATGCGGTTCGGGCATCGGGCGAAGTTGAAACGGCGCGGCTGCCGCGGCAATCGCGAATCTGCGCTCGGCGCGCGAGCAATCTCCTGCCTTGCTTGCAGGCGGCCATAAGCCCTGCTTTCAGCCACGCGCCATTTTCTGGTCGGCAAGCATATCCAAAGGCGGTGCGGCATCCGCCGCCTCTTGTTCCTGAGGGGCATTGGCAACGACAGCCGGCGGCTCAGCGCCGACCGCAGTCTGCGACAAAGATTTCGGTGCGCCGCCTACTTTCAACATGTTCTGGTTCTGCAGGATCGACCATGTGGCAATGCCCGCCAGCGGCACGATCAGGATCGTCGCCAGCGCGGGGCCGGCAAGGGATTTCGTCGACATGAAGTTTCTCCGGGTTTTGTTGGTCCCGGAAATGAGACGCGCCAGCAGGCCGCGTCCTTGGGCGCTGCGCTGGTTTTTTTCCGCTGCGTCAAATTCCGCCATGGCGCGTGCCATCGCCTCGCGCCGGGCGACTTCGCCTGGCCGCGGCTGCGGCACGGTTCCCAGAAGATCGAGCGGATCATGTTCAGTCATGGCTGCCTCCAGCCCCTTGCCCGGCAACGAGCATTTTCTTGAGCCGCTTGCGGGCCTCGTGAATGTGCCATGAGACTGTGCTTTCCGAGCAGCCCATGACGGCAGCAGCCGCGCCGTGGCCAAGGCCCTCGCCATGGACCAGCAGCACCGCGTCGCGCTGCTTTTCCGGCAATTGGCGCACCGCCTCCCACAGCACCTCCGCCGGATCCTCGCTCGGCGATGGTGCGCTCTCCACCAGCGCCTGCACATGCACGGCCTTGGCCAGCAGCATTTGCCGCGCCCGCTTTCGCCCGTGGTCGCGCGCGGCATTCATCGTCAGCGTATAGAGCCAGGTGCTGAAAGCCGCTTCGCCCCGCCAGCTTCGGATCGCGCCCGCCAGCCGTGATGCAGACTTCCTGCGCGATGTCCTCGCCGTCTTCGCGGCTGCCGGACCAGCGCCAGGCGACCCGGAAGATGAAGTCGTAATGGGCCTCCACCAGGCGCGCGAAAGCGGCACGGTCTCCCGCGCTGGCGCGCGAAAGCAGTTCATCGGCCCGCTCTCCCGTCGATCGAATTGGCCGCCATGGTCATGTCGATGGATTGGACGCTACCCGTGCGGCATTCCTTGGGTGGCCGGAAAATTATTTGTTGGCGACCGTCAGAAGGCGACGCCGCCTGGTGAAAACGTAATTGCGCCTCGTCATACCGCCAATGGCTTCCCAACCGGGCAGGCGTTTCGTGCGGCGCATCCATCGGCCATGCAGTTGGGTTTCTTGAATCGGTTTGTGAAGACTGCATGCCATCCAGCCATGACCGGCACGCGGCGACAGCAAAGCCGAAATCCGTAAATGCATTGACAGGACAAGTACTTAGGCAAGGTTTTTCAGTGCATTCATCACAGGCATGAATCACTTTGTGAACGGGCGCCCCATTAAGTTCGACATCCTTGAAAACGATCGCCGCCCGCAGCGCATGCCACAGCCCGTATTGCGGATGGATGAGCAGTCCGAGCGGTGAAGGCTTCAAACCCATGGCCCGCCTTGCGAAACGCTGGAACGGCCACAGATCCGCGCCGAAGGGAAACAGCGCCTTCGCAGGATTTGGTAACTCCGCCAGCGCGGCAAGGATGACTCGCCGCGTCCAGCGATCCATCGGGTTTGCCAAGCCGTCATGAAACTCTGCCTGGTGCGAGCACGCATCCCACATGGCCCGGCCATGATTGCCGATCAGCAGCGCCGCCATGCCCGGGGCGACGCCATCAGTACCCGCAGGAATGTCCGCGGCCTCGATCGCAAACCAGCCGCGCAACTCCAGGCCGTAGACCGCAAGCCTGGCAGCGAGTTGCTCTTCGACCGAGCCGCGCAGATCGGGCATGACTCATACACCAGTCTTGGCGTTCAGCCGCCAGACGCTGTTTACAATTCGGTTGCCCACGATCGTCCGGGTGTGAGCCTCTGGCGCGTCATGACCCTTTCAGGTGAAGGCGTCGGGCATCGAACTCCTTCTTCTGTGTCGACGAATCGAGCGCAGCGCCTCGTCGATGGCCCTGGTCGAGTGCCGGCGGTTCGTACTGCTCCAGCCACTGCCGCGCGATGGTGTTGGCGCGCTCCTCGGTGCGCTTGGCGCCTTCGACTTCCCACTGCTCGAAGGAATTGTTGTCGGCGACGCTGGAGACGTGGAACGCAGTCTGGAAGTTCTCGCGCGTATGCGTGCAGCCGAGATAATGATTGCCCGGGCCGACCTCGCGGATGGCGCTCATCGCCTGGCCGTTCTCGCTCATGTCGACGCCGCCCGCCATCTTCTGGTGCGCGGCGAGCTGGTCGCAGTCCATGATGAACTTCTCGAAGGACGAGACCAGCCCGCCTTCGAGCCACCCGGCTGCATGCAGCATGAAATTGACGCCGCCCATCATCGCGGGCCACAGCGTGTTGGCGCTTTCATAGGCCGCCTGCGCATCCGGCAGCTTGGAGCCGGTCAGCGCCCCGCCGGAGCGGAACGGCAGATTGTAGCGCCGCGCGAACTGCGCCGCGCCCATCAGCACCAGCGCCGGTTCCGGCGTGCCGAAGGACGGCGCGCCCGACTGCATCGAGATCGCACGTGGCGAACGTGCCGAAGATCACCGGCGCGCCCTTTCGGCAAAGCTGCGTGAAGGCGATTGCGCTCGTCGCCTCGCAAAGCACCTGCGTCAGCGTTCCGGCCACCGTCACCGGGCTCATGGCGCCGCCGACGATGAAGGGCGAAATGCACCGTCGCCTGGTTCGCCTTGGCATAGACCTTGAGCGCGCCGAGCATGGTCGCGTCCATCACCATCGGCGAATTGCAGTTGATGAGGCTGACGAGCACGCAGTTCTTGTCGACGAACTCCTCGCCGAACAGGATCTGCGCCATCTTCACCGTGTCTTCCGCACGCTCCGGCGCGGTGACCGACCCCATGAACGGTTTGTCCGAATAGCGGATATGGGTGTAGACCATGTCGAGGTGGCGCTTGTTGACCGGCACGTCCACCGGCTCGCACACCGTGCCGCCCGAATGGTGCATGGACGGCGCGATATAGGCGAGCTTCACGAAGTCGCGGAAATCGGCAATCGTCGCATAGCGGCGGTTGCCTTCGAGGTCGCGCACGAATGGCGGTCCGTAGACCGGTGCGAATACCGTATGCTTGCCGCCGATCTCGACGGTGCGCTCCGGATTGCGCGCATGCTGGGTGAACTGGCGCGGGGCGGTCTTCATCAGCTCGCGGCACAGCCCCTTGGGAATATGCACCCGCTCGCCCTGCACGTCGGCGCCGGCATCCTTCCACAGCTTCAGGGCTTCCGGATCCTCGCGGAACTCGACGCCGACTTCCTCCATCAGCATGTCGGCATTGTGCTCGATGATCTCCACGGCCTCGGCCGAAAGAATATCCGTCGGTTCGATCCTGCGCGTGATGAACGGCATCGAAACCGGGCGTGCGGCGGAGCGGGCTTGACGCCGCGCCGAAGCTCCTCCGCCAGCGCCGCGGCTGCGCCGCCCTTCCGTGGCGGGCGTCTCGCCGCCCGTCAGATCCGTTTCGCTCATGTTGATTCCTCGATTTCCACGGGCCCTGCGGCCACCTTGAATGATTGTCGTAATGTTAAAGCAAGCTGGTGCAATCTTTCGCCTCAATGCGGCGCAGGCTGACGTTTTTCGCAAAAGGGTTGCAGCACGCGGTAACGCATGGCACTCCCATTGCAATCGCCCTTTTTGCCGAACCGCTTCAACTGCGTCGCAAATCTCTGACCGAAAGTCGTTTCAGGCACGGTCCGGAGAAGGCAAAGTCTGGATAACGGAACGAATATTTTCCTCCAATAGGGAAACCATCATGGCCGACGACGAAATCATCCTTGCGGAACTGGACGACGACGAACTTGTCCAGCAGATGTTCGACGACCTCTATGACGGCCTGAAGGAGGAAATCGAGGAAGCCACCCACATCCTGCTCGGTCGCGGATGGTCTCCCTACGACGTGCTGACCAAGGCGCTGGTCGAAGGCATGCGGATCGTCGGCATCGACTTCCGCGACGGCATCCTGTTCGTTCCCGAAGTTCTTCTCGCGGCAAACGCGATGAAGGCCGGCATGAACATCCTTCGCCCGCTGCTGGTCGAGACCGGCGCGCCCAAGCTTGGCACAATGGTGATCGGTACCGTCAAGGGCGACATCCACGACATCGGCAAGAACCTTGTCGGCATGATGATGGAAGGTGCGGGCTTCGACGTGATCGACCTTGGCATCAACACCGACGTCGACAAATATCTGGGTGCGCTCGAAGAGCACAAGCCGGACATCCTCGGCATGTCGGCGTTGCTCACCACCACAATGCCCTACATGAAGGTCGTGATCGACACGATGATGGCAAAGGGCATTCGCGACGACTATGTCGTACTTGTCGGCGGCGCGCCGCTCAACGAGGAATTCGGCAAGGCCATCGGCGCCGACGCCTATTGCCGCGACGCGGCAGTGGCCGTGGAAACCGCCAAGGAATTCATGGCCCGCAAGCACAACCAGATGGCCCGGGGCTGATCAGGCCGGAGCATTCGGATTTTCGAAAGGCGGCAGCGATGCCGCCTTTTTCTTTTTCAGAACACCGCGTGTTCGCCGCGCTCTGCCGTCTCCTCGCCCCTGACGAGCTGCCGGTAATAGTCGAACAAGGTCTCGTTGCCGAAAGAGGGCGTGGCCTGCGCATCATAGCGCCCGCTCGCCGGGTCCAGCACCAGCATCGATTGGGTGGCGTAGTACCGGCCGATCCGGGCAAGTTCCGCCTTTTGCGCCGCGCCGTTTGAAAATCTGCCCGCAATCGACAGTCCCGCGATGATCGCGTCCAGCATGGTAACCGGCACGTGACGCACCTTCACCTTCCGTCCCAGCAGGCGCGACAATTCCGCCGCCTGGTCCAGCGGCGTGATCGCCGCGCCGGGCCCGCCGATGGGCAGGATGCGATTGCGCAGCGCCGGATTGTCAAGGCAACCGGCTATGAATTCGCCAAGATCGCGGTCGCTGATCGGCTTGCAGGACGTGAGCCGGCCGTCGCCGAATACAAGGAAGGGCTTGCCCGCCTTTACCCGCTCCACCTGGCCCGACAATGACTTGAAGAATGCGGTCGGCCGCACGATCGTGAAGTCGACGCCGGACTGCATCAGCGCTTGCTCGAAGGCGAGCTTCGCCTTCTGGAATTCGAGCAGCGGCCGTTGCACGCAGATCGCCGAAAGCAGCACGAAATGCTTCACGCCGGCTTCCTTCGCTGCCTCAAGCGCGTTGAGGTTGGCGCCGTGGTCGATCGCCCAGGCATCCGCCGGCGCGCCGGTGCGCGATGCAAGGCAGGAGACAACCGCGTCGAATTGCTCACCGGCAAATCCATCGCGGCTTATCGATTGCGGATCGCGCACGTCGCCATGGCGCACGATCACATCTGCCGGAACGTCGAGTGACGATTGGGGCCGCACGAAACACACAATTTCATGGCCACGTCCTGCGATTGCCGGCATGGTTGCCCGCCCGATCGTACCCGTGGCGCCGAGTACGAGGACGCGAAGCGATTGTTTCGAAAGCTGCGATTGGATGGGCATATCCAGGCGTGATTGGCAAAGCGGGCGGCGGAATGTACCAATCAACGCGGCAAACTACCATGTAAAGCATTGTGACCATGAATACGGGATTGCAAATGGCAGATGCCCCGGCGCATCAGGCGGAACGCATCCGTGTCATCGCTTGCGGAGCGATAGCGCGCGAGACGATTGCCGTTCTCGCGGGCAATGGCATGGAACATGTCGAACTGACCTGCCTGCCGGCGATCCTCCATAACCACCCCGAAAAAATCCCCGGCGAGATCGAGCGCGAAATCAGGGAAGCACGCCAGGCCGGCATCGAGAAAGTCTTCGTGGCCTATGCCGATTGCGGCACCGGCGGCCTGCTCGACAAGGTCTGCAAGCGCCATGGCGTCGAGCGCATTCCCGGCCCCCATTGTTATTCGTTCTTTCTCGGCAATGCCGAGTTCGCGCGCGACGAAACGATCACCGCCTTCTACCTGACCGATTTCCTCGCCCGCCAGTTCGATGCCTTCGTAACCAGGCCGCTCGGCCTCGACCGTCATCCCGAGCTTCGCGACATGTATTTCGGCAATTACGAGAAGCTGGTCTATCTGGCGCAATCCGACGATCCCGAACTGGACCGGCGCGCCGAGGCGGCCGCGCAGTTTCTCGGCCTTGCCTATGAGCGCCGCCGCACCGGCTATGGCGACCTTGCCACCAGCATCGCGGACTTGAGGCGATGAAGGCTATCGAGACCATCGGCTTCGACGCCGACGACACGCTCTGGCACCACGAGCGCCACTACAAGCTCACCGAAACCCGGTTCCGCGATCTTCTTGCCGACTACGCACCGCATGAACACCTGGCGGAGCGCCTGATCGCAGCCGAGAAGCGCAACATCGGCCACTACGGCTATGGCGTGAAGGGCTTCACACTTTCAATGATCGAAACAGCGATCGAGGTGACGAACGGCAATGCCCCCGCCTCCGTCATCACGGAGATCCTGGAAGCGGGACGTGAACTGCTCGCCCATCCAATCGAGACAATGCCCGGCGTCCGCGAAACGCTGGAGGCGCTGAAAGGCCGCTATCGCCTCGTGGTCATCACCAAGGGCGAACTGCTCGACCAGGAGAGGAAGCTCGCAGCCTCGGGCGTTGACCACTTTTTCGATGCGGTGGAAATCGTCAGCGAAAAGGATGCGCGCGTCTATTCACGCATCTTCCTTCGCCATGGCGCCGGACCGGAGCGCGCCATGATGATCGGCAATTCCATGAAGTCGGACATCCTGCCTGCTCTGGAGGCCGGATCATGGGCCGTTCACGTGCCGTCCGAGCATCAATGGGCGCTCGATCATGCCGACGAACCACAGGAACATGAGAGGCTGCGGCGCGCCAAGGTCATTGTCGATGTGCTCGACATTCTCGAACGCTGATTTTGCCGAAAAATCAGTTCGTAGCCAGCTTCTCGTAACGCGAGATCTTCGGCGGCTCGCTCATCCATCCCGATGCACCCTTTGCGCCATCGGCGACGCCCGCGTCGTAGAGCTGGCGCATGCGCTTTGCGTCGAAATCGAGCCCCTCGTTCGATAGCGGAATCGAGTCCGGTATCTGCGTGAGATGGAAGGAAGCCCCGACATTTCGCGCCATCACGAAATCCCGGTAGACGGTTTCGTCCTGCAACACGCGCATCATTTCCACGATGGACTTCTGCGCGATGCTGGCGAGCGTCGGTTTTACGGCCACCGAAGCATTGAGCTTCGTCGTGTTGCCGTTGACGACCATGAAGAGCGCCTTCTTCTGCTTGCCTTCGGGAAACATGAAGCCGCTGACGAGGATCGGCGACTTCACCCCGCCATCCACATGCGCCTGCCGTAATTCGATGCCGCGCTGCGGCTTGATATAGACCGGCGGGAAATAGGCCGGCACAGCGGCGGAAGCCCGAAGCACCTTCTGGAAATGCAGGACGCTGTCCGTCCGGCTGCCCGAGGCAATCTCGCCCATGTCCCATACGACGAAGTCGCCGGCATCGAGATTGGTCGTGCCGACATACAGGCGCCGCCCCTTGGCGTGTTCCTCTGCGATCTTCGCCAAAACCTGCGGGGTCACGAACGCCTCGATCTGCGCCTTCAAAGGCCCGTTGTCGTAGAGCGAGTCGCCGAAAAGGCCGTTGAGGCCCTTCGCCTTGTAGATTTTGTCGTTCGTTTGCTTGGTGTAGAACTCTTCAAGCTTGCCGTCATATTCAGGCCCCAGGAAAGCCAGCACCGCCATAAGCGCACCGGTCGAAACCCCCGTGACGACGTCGAACTCGGGCCGTGCGCCAGATTGCGTCCAGCCGTTGAGCACCCCTGCCCCGTATGCCCCGTCCGAACCGCCTGCCGACAGAGCCAGCACTGTGTGCACGCCGTCGTCGTTGACGGTACCCACGCCAGTGCGCGTCAATACCTGTTCGGCAGTTGCGTTGGCGTCGACTGCTTCCATGGGCTGGATCGTGCGGATTGCCGCGGCTTCCTTCGGGCGCTGCACGCAACCGGAAGCCACCGCCGCGACAACCATCGCAACGGCCACCGTCCTGAGCAAAGCCCGGTTCGAAGCCATACCTGAACCTGTCCGAAGGCTGTTCATCCAGCCCTTCACGTCGCAAACACTACACCAAACCCGTTAATTTCCAAGCTGCGCGGTCCGTTTCGTCAATGTTTGGTTAACCATGTTGCGGCCGTGCCATGCCCTGCGCCGGCGTTGACAACAAGCCGGCAAGGCTCCATTCCTGCCCTCCCGTTCGGGAGAAGCATTGATGGTGTTCAGGTATTTCGAGGATTTTGCCGAAGGCGGGGAAATCGACCTCGGTAGCTACGCGGTTACCGCGCAAGAGATCATTGACTATGCCGGACAATTCGATCCCGCGCCCTTCCATCTCAGCGAGGAAGGCGGGAGGGCCTCGATGCTCGGCGCGCTCTCCGCATCGGGATGGCACACCTGCGGAATGCTGATGCGCATGATGTGCGACACATTCCTGCTGGAAAGTTCCGGCCAGGGTTCGCCGGGAATAGATGAATGCAAATGGCTAGCCCCGGTCTTTGCCGGCGACCGCTTGACAGGGCGCGCCACTGTCACCGGCAAGCGCCTGTCCGCGTCGCGTCCCGGCGTCGGCATCATCCATTTCCGGTTTGAACTCTTCAAGGAAAACGGAACGCCGGTGATGACTATTCTCAATCCGATCATGTTCCGCACCCGGGCCGGGAGCGCCGCCGCATGAAACTGCCTCCAATGTTCACGCTCGGCCATGTCGAGCAACTCGGGACGCATGTTTTCACCGCGGACGAAATCGTCGCCTTCGCGCGCAAGTACGATCCGCAAATCTTTCATCTGGATGCAGAGGCGGCCAAAAACAGCGTGCTTGGCGGCCTTTGCGCGTCGGGCTGGCACACCGTCGCGATGTGGATGCGCAAGCAGCGCGACCGCACGGCCGAACTGCTGGTCGAACTGGAACGCGACGGCTACTCGAAGCTCGAATACGGCCCCTCGCCGGGCTTCAAAAACCTCAGATGGATCAGGCCTGTCTATGTGGGCGATGCCATCAGCTACACAAGCGAAACGGCTGAATTCCGGGCATCGGCGTCAAGGCCCGGCTGGCATGTGATGACCGGCCGCAATGCCGGCACAAACCAGGACGGCCAGCCTGTCATGACCTTCGAAAGCACCGTGCTCCTCAAATATCCGGCCTGAGGCAAAAAGCCCCCGTCGCTTTTGTCCATTCGCCTGTCGCGGGCGGCGTAGCGTCAAACCGGCTTTGCGAACAATGTCGCTGCGAAGACAGGCTTCGGAGAAAAGCATTGGCTCAGCTCATCATTGTCCTTTGGCGCGACATCCCCGCCCAGGTGATCGTCAAGTCAGGCCGCAAAAGCGCCAAGCGCGAACTGCCGCTGCGCTTCACCGAGGCGATCGACATGGCCGCGATGCGCTCCGGCGCGGCCGAAACGGACGACTATCTCGCCGAATGGCGGCGCGCCGACCCAGTCGATGTGTCCGACGATCTGGAGGCGGAAGCGGACAAGGCCGCGGCTGCGATCGAAGCTCAATGGCCGCAGGACAAGCTTGTCGCAATCGCGAAAGCCGGAGGGCGCACCGGTGCTTGATACGCCTGCAAAGACGCCCACTGCCCCCGCTGCGCCAGCCGTGAAGAAGCCGGCGCCGCCGAAGCCCGAAATCGGGCCGGTCCATTTCGCGGCCGATGGCCGCCGCCGCCGCACATTCACGGTCAAATACTGGTCGATCCGCAATTCGCGCCTGCTTGAATCCTTCTACGGGTTCTTCGAGAAAACGCTGCTGTCGGCGGCTCCGCTCATTAACCGCATCGGCCATGAGCGGCTGGAAAAGCCGGTCGCGGCGGTCGAGCGCGGCGTCAAGGGCGTTCTGTTCGACTGCCGCATGTGCGGCCAGTGCGTGTTGTCTTCCACCGGCATGTCCTGCCCGATGAACTGCCCCAAGCAATTGCGCAACGGCCCGTGCGGCGGCGTGCGCGCCAACGGCAATTGCGAAGTCGATTCCCGACATGCCCTGCGTCTGGGTCAAGGCCTGGGAAGGCTCGCGCAACATGGCAGGGCGGCGACGCCATCCTCGACGTCCAGAAGCCGGTCGACCAGTCGCTCAAGGAAACCTCGTCCTGGCTGCGCGTCACCGCGCAAAGGCCGCGGGAGGTGAGCACGCCGATCAGTGATGCCGACGTCAATCCGATCGACCCGAGCCTGCCGCTCGACCCGCTGCCCGGCCATTCCTCGCGCGGCCGGCTGGAACGCGTCCTGCGCCGCGGCGAATTTGCGGTCACCGCCGAGCTGAACCCGCCGGACAGCGCCAATCCGAAGGACGTCTACGAGCGTGCGGCGATCTTCGACGGCTGGGTCGACGGCATCAACGCCGTCGATGCCTCCGGCGCCAACTGCCACATGTCCTCGGTCGGCATCTGCGCGCTGCTGACGCGCATGGGCTACGCGCCGATCATGCAGATCGCCTGCCGCGACAAGAACCGCATCGCCATCCAGGGCGATGTGCTCGGCGCTTCCGCCATGGGCGTGCAGAACATCCTCTGCCTGACCGGCGACGGCGTGCAGGCGCGGCGACCAGCCGGGCGCCAAGCCGGTGTTCGATCTCGATTCCATGTCGCTGCTGGAAACCATCCGGATCATGCGCGACGAGGCCAAGTTCCTGTCGGGCCGCAAGCTGACGACGCCGCCGCCGGTTTTCCTCGGAGCGGCGATCAACCCGTTCGTGCCGCCATTCGACTTCCGCGCCATCCATTTCGGCAAGAAGATCCGCGCCGGCGCGCAATTCGTGCAAAGCCAGTATTGCTACGACGTGCCGATGTTCCGCGAATTCATGAAGCGCGTGCGCGACATGGGCCTGCATGAGCAGTGCTACATGCTTGTCGGCGTCGGCCCGCTGGCCTCCGCCAAGACCGCGCGCTGGATGCGCTCCAACGTGCCCGGCATCCACATTCCCGGACGCGATCATCGACCGCCTGGAAGGTGCAGCCGACCAGAAGGCCGAAGGCAAGCGCCTCTGCATCGACATCATCAACGAGGTGAAGGAAATCGACGGCGTCCACGGCGTTCACGTCATGGCCTACCGGCAGGAGGAATATGTCGCCGAAATCGTCGCAGAATCGGGCGTGCTGAAGGGCCGCAAGCCCTGGCAGCGCGAGGCCCGCCGCGACGAGGCGACGGTGGTCGAGCGGCTCGACGCCCTGCTGCACCGCGATGCCATCTCGCCGCAGGAACATGGCCGACCGTCGCTGTCATCGCACAGCCAATGAATCGCGCGTTGAACGTTATCAGACATAACGATATAAAGAAGTCTTTATATCATCCCCTTGATCGGAGAACCGCCATGACCCGCACCATCGTCGCCTCGGCAACCCGCGAAATCATCATCGGTTTTGACCAGCCCTTCTGCGTCATCGGCGAGCGCATCAATCCGACCGGCCGCAAGAAGCTTGCAACGAGGAACTGGAGCGCGGCGATTTTTCGACGCGTCATCAGACGGATGCGCTTGCACAGGTCGAGGCCGGCGCCACCGTGCTCGACATCAATTCCGGTGCGGTGTTCTCCGGCAAGATGGCAGCCGACCCGCGCTATGCCGACAACAATTTCGTCGAGCCGATGCTGATGCCGCAGCTCATCGAGATCGTGCAGGCCGTCATCGACGTGCCGCTGTGCATCGACTCTTCCGTTCCCGGCGCGCTCGAGGCCGGCCTCAAGGCCGCCAAGGGCCGCCCGCTGCTCAACTCCGTCACCGGCGAAGAAGAACGGCTCGAAGCGGGTCCTGCCGCTGGTGAAGAAGTACGACGTGCCGGTCGTCGCCATCTCCAACGACGACACCGGCATTTCCGAGGACCCGGACGTCCGCTTCGCCGTCGCCAAGAAGATCGTCGCAGCGCGCCGCCGATTTCGGCATTCCAGCCGCATGACATCGTGGTCGATCCGCTGGTCATGCCGATCGGCGCCTTGGCGACTGCCGGCCACCAGGTGTTCACGCTGGTGCGCCGCCTGCGCGAGGAACTGGGGTCAACACCACCTGCGGCGCTTCCAACATCTCCTTCGGCCTGCCGAACCGCCACGGCATCAACAACGCCTTCCTGCCGATGGTCTTTGCCGCCGGCATGACCAGCGCCATCATGAACCCGGTGGCGCTGCCCGTCGGCCCCAAGAAGATCGCCGAGAAGCAGGCGGAGGTCGAGGCCGCCGGCATCATGCTGCCGCCGGACATGGATGACGAGACCTTCGTCAAGCTCTTCGGCCTCGGCTCCACCAAGTCGCGCCCCGGCAAGGAAATGGAGGCCATCCGCGCCGCCAACTTCCTGCTGAACCAGGATGCGGGCGGCGCGGCATGGATCTGCCTTCAACCGCGATCCCGACGCCGCCCCGGCAGGCGCACGCGGCCGCAGGGGCGCCGGCGGGCGCGCCGCGCGCGGTCAGGGCTGACCATGGCAAGGCGCACCAGGAAAAGCACTTCGGCCGCAGCCCACGCCACTGAGATCATGGCGCTGAGCCCCTTCGTCATCGGGCGCCGCATGGCGCAGATGGCGCAGGAAACGCCAGTCGGCGCGGCAATGTCGATGCACGCCTTGCCATGGAAAAAGGCTTCGCCGCGATGGAAGCCGGCACGGCAGTGTGGATGGAAATGGCGCGCCGTATCGCATCGACGCAGGCTTCGGCATCCACTCGTCGCGCGGAGAACACCGCCGAGGCATTCGCCAAGGCCGCGCTGACGCCAGTGCGCAAGCGCGTGCGAGCCAATCACAAGAGCAAGGGCATACGCAGAAAATGAGCGCAGAGCGCGATCCCCTCGTCCTCTTCATGCCATCGGGCAAGCGCGGGCGTTTCCCGGTCGGCACGCCGGTGCTGGAAGCCGCGCGCCAGCTTGGCGTCTATGTCGAGAGCGTGTGCGGCGGGCGCGCGACTTGCGGGCGCTGCCAGGTCGAGGTGCAGGAAGGCAATTTCGCCAAGCACAAGATCGTCTCGTCCAACGACCATATTTCGCCGAACGCGGCCCGAAGGAGCTGCGCTACGCCGAAGTGCGCGAGACTGCGCCGACGACCGCCGCCTCTCCTGCTCGGCGCACGATCCTGGGCGATCTCGTCATCGACGTGCCGCAGGATACCGTCGTCAACGCGCCAGGTGGTCCGCAAGGCCGTCGGCGACCGCGTCATCGAGCGCAATCCGGCCGTGCACCTTTGCTATGTCGAGGTCGAAGAGCCGGACATGCACAAGCCGCTGGGCGATCTCGACCGGCTGAAGGTCGTGCTCGAAAAGCGACTGGGGCTAGCAAGCGACCTGCTGAGGTCGACTTCCACCTGATCCCCGCACGTGCAGAAGATCCTGCGCAAGGGCAACTGGGGCGTGACGGCCGCAATCCACCGCGACGACGGATCCGACGCCGCCGCGCATCATCGCGCTGTGGCCGGGCCTGCACAACGAAGCCTATGGCATCGCCTGCGACATCGGCTCGACCACCATCGCCATGCATCTGGTCTCGCTGCTGTCAGGCCGCATCGCTCGCCTCGGCCGGCACGCCGAACCCGCAGATCCGCTTCGGCGAAGACCTGATGAGCCGCGTCTCCTACGTGATGATGAACCCGGACGGCCGCGACGCCATGACCAAGGCCGTGCGCGAGGCGGTCAACGGCCTGATCGGCCAGGTCTGCGAGGAAGGCGGCGTCAACCGCGACGACATTCTCGACCTCGTCTTCGTCGGCAATCCGGTCATGCACCACCTCTTCCTCGGCATCGATCCGACCGAACTTGGCGGCGCGCCCTTCGCGCTTGCCGTTTCCGGCGCGGTCGCAGTGCTCGGCGTCGCGACATCGGCATCAAGGCTCAATGCCGGCGCGCGCATCTATATGCTGCCCTGCATCGCCGGCCATGTCGGCGCGGATGCCGCCGCCGCGACGCTCTCCGAAGGTCCGTACCGCCAGGACGACATGATGCTGCTGGTCGATGTCGGCACCAATGCCGAGATCGTGCTCGGCAATCGCGCACCGCACCGTCGCCTGCTCCTCGCCCACCGGCCCGGCCTTCGAGGGCGCGGAAATCTCCGTCCGGCCAGCGCGCCGCCCCCGGTGCCATCGAGCGCGTGCGCATCGACCCCGACACGCTGGAGCCGAGCTACCGCGTCATCGGCATCGGAGCTGTGGTCCGACGAAGCCGGGCTTCGCCGAAGCGGTACAGGCGACCGGCGTCACCGGCATTTGCGGCTCGGGCATCATCGAGGTTGTCGCCGAGATGTTCCTCGCCGGCATCATCTCCGAGGACGGCGTGATCGACGGCGCGCTTGCCGCCCGCATCGCCGCGCATCGTCGCCAACGGCCGCACCTTCTCCTATCTGCTGCAGGAAGGCGAACCGGCGCATCACCGTGACGCAGAACGATGTGCGCGCCATCCAGCTCGCCAAGGCGGCGCTCTATGCCGGCATCAAGCTGCTGATGGAGAAGCAGGATGTCGAGCAAGGTCGACATCATCCGCTTCGCCGGCGCGTTCGGCTCGTTCATCGATCCGAAATACGCGATGGTGCTGGGCCTGATTCCCGATTGCGAACTCGACAAGGTGAAGGCCGTCGGCAATGCCGCCGGCGACCGGCGCGCTGATGGCGCTGCTCAACCGCGGCCACCGCCGCGAAATCGAGACCATGGTCGCCAAGATCGAGAAGATCGAAACCGCGCTGGAGCCCGATTTCCAGCAGCTTTTCGTCAATGCAATGGCGCTGCCGAACAAGGTCGATCCGTTCCCCAAACTCGCCACGCAGGTGAAGCTGCCGGAGCGCAAGGTGCTGGCCGATGGCGGCGAGGAAGGCGGACGGCGGCGCAGGCGGGCACGATAGAATGCGGGCGGTCTACTACGAGAAGTTCCGCGCGCCGCCGACAATCGAGACACTGCCGGATCCGATGCCCGCTCCGGGCGGCGTCGTCATCAAGGTCGAGGCGACCGGCCTTTGCCGCAGCGACCATCACGGCTGGATGGGCAGCGATCCCGACATTCGCCTGCCGCATGTGCCCGGCCATGAGCTTGCGGGAACAATCGCGGCGCTCGGCAAGGGCGTCACCCGTTTTCGCGTGGGCGAGCGCGTCACCCTGCCCTTCGTTGGCGGATGCGGCCATTGCGCCGACTGCAACTCAGGCAACCAGCAGGTCTGCGCCAGCCAGTTCCAGCCAGGCTTCACTGCGTGGGGCTCGTTCGCCGAGTTCGTCGCGATCGACTATGCCGACACCAATCTTGTGCGCCTGCCGGACGAAGTCGACTTCGTCACCGCAGCCAGCCTCGGCTGCCGCTTCGCCACCGCCTTCCGCGCGCTTGTCGACCAGGCCTGCGTCAAGCCCGGCGAATGGGTGGCAATCCATGGCTGCGGCGGCGTCGGCCTGTCTGCCGTCATGATCGCAGTCGCGAGCGGCGCGAATGCAATCGCCATCGACCTCAACGAGGAACGGCTGGCGTTGGCGCGCGAACTTGGCGCTGTCGCCACGATCAACGCTTCGGGCGGTGCGGACGTCGTTGCGGGCGTCATGGAGATCACCGGCGGCGGCGCGCATGTCTCGATCGACGCGCTCGGCCATCCCGTTACCTGCTTCAATTCTGTCGCGAATTTGCGTCGACGCGGCCGGCACGCGCAGATCGGCCTGATGCTGGGCGAAAACGCCCGCGCCGCCATTCCCATGAACAAGGTCATCGCGCACGAGCTGCAAGTGTTCGGAACGCACGGCATGCAGGCCTGGCGCTACGACGCGATGATGGCGATGATCCTTGCCGGGCGGATCGCGCCCCGGCGTCTCGTGAGCCGCGAAATCACGCTCGACGAAGCACCGCAGGCACTGATGGACCTCGACAAGGCCACCGGTGCCGGGATTTCGGTGATCACGCGGTTTTGAGGCAAGCCTCATCCTGAGGTGCGAACCCGCAGGGCGAGCCTCGAAGGACGATTGGGTGATTACCCCCGCGCCGCGACCATTGCCTGCTCCATGATCCCCAACGCCTCGTTGAAGGTTTCGTCGCCGATGGTGATCGGCGCGAGGAACCGGATGACATTGCCGTAGACGCCGCAGGTGAGCAGGATCAGCCCGCGCTTCAGCGCCTCTTCCCGCACACGGTTGGTGTAGGCCGCATTCGGCTCGTGCGTGCCGGGCACGTTGAACTCCACCGCATTCATGAAGCCGGGGCCGCGAATGTCGGCGATTTCCGGAACGCTGTCGCGCAGGCCCGCCAGCTTCTGCTTGAGCCGGTTGCCGAGCATCACCGCGCGTTCGCACAAATGCTCTTCCTCGATCACGTCAAGCACGGCATGCGCCGCTGCAATACCCAGCGGATTGCCGCCATAGGTGCCGCCGAGACCGCCGGGATTGGGGCTGTCCATGATATCCGCCCTGCCGGTAACCGCCGCGATCGGCAGGCCGCCGCCAAGGCCCTTGGCCATCGTCACGAGGTCGGCATCGACGCCGTAATGTTCCATCGCGAAGAGCTTGCCCGTGCGGGCAAAGCCGGTCTGCACCTCGTCGGCGATCAGCACGATGCCGTGCTCGTCGCAAATCTCGCGAACGCGTTGCACCAGCGCGCGCGGCGCCTCGTAGAAGCCGCCCTCGCCCTGCACCGGCTCGACGATGATCGCGGCAACGCGCGCAGGTTCGAGGTCCGCCTTGAACAGCCGGTCCAGCGCGGCAATCGCGTCGTCCACCTTGATGCCGTGCAGGTCGATCGGGAACGGCAAATGCCACACATCGCCCGGCATAGGTCCGAAGCCTGCCTTGTAGGGCTGCACCTTGCCTGTCAGCGCCATACCCATGAAGGTGCGGCCGTGAAAACCGCCGGCAAACGCCACGACCGCCGAACGCTTCGTGTGATGTCGGGCGATCTTCACCGCATTTTCCACCGCCTCCGCGCCGGTCGTCACGAAGATGGTCTTCTTGGCGAAGTTGCCCGGCACGAGCGCGTTGAGGCGCTCGGCAAGCGAAACATAGTTCTCGTACGGCACCACCTGGTGGCAGGTATGCGTGAAGCGCTCGAGTTGGTCGCGCACCGCCGCCATCACCTTCGGGATGGCGATGGCCGGTGTTCACCACGGCAATGCCGGCGGCGAAGTCGATATAGCGATTGCCTTCCTTGTCCCAGATCTCGGCGTTTTCCGCGCGCTCCGCATAGACCTGCGTGGTGAGGCCGACGCCCCGCGAGATCGCGGCCGCGCGCCTTTCAGGCAACGAATGGGCTGTCATGGTGGTGTTCCCGTCTTCTGATTTCAGCCGATACGGCAAATTTGATGGACGCTACTCCGCCGCCGCTGCCAAGGGAAGCGGCCTGCGACCGGCGAAACTTGCGCGCAAGTGATCTGCCGCCGCCAGCACCGGCGCGCTGGCGTCCTCGGCAACGATCATGCCGAGCGTGTAGTCCGGCAGTTGCGGCAGGCCGTATTCCGGGCCTGCCTCGATGATGTCGCCAACGAGCGAGGATACCGGCAGCGGTGCGATCGCGAGGTCGGCGAGGATCGCCGCGCGCTGGCCCGAGATGTAGGCGCTGTGGAAGGCGATGCGGTACGCCCGCCCCTGCTTCTCCAGCCCTTCGAGCCCGGCCTTGCGCCAGATGCAGCCCTCTTCCCAAACGGAGACGGGCAGCGGCGTCTTCTCGGCGGCGACACCGCCCTTGCGAACCGCCCAGACCAGCCGCTCGCGCAGCAGCACCTCGGCATTTTCCGATCCGGGATGGGACTGGGAGCAAGTGATGAGGGCGATGTCTACCTGCTTTTGCCGCACGCGCTCGATCAGCGGGTTCGAGTTCTCGACAATTACATTGACGGTGACGCCGGCATGGCTTTCGCCGAAACGGCTCAGCATGCCCGGCAGGAAACGCTCTGCAGCATCGTCCGGCGCGCCGAGGCGCACCTCTCCGGCAATGTCGGGAGCGCGGAACTTGGCGACCAGCTCGCGATTGAGCGCAAGCAGGCGGCGGCCATGTTCCAGCAAAATCTCGCCGTCGCGCGTCAGCTTCACCGATCGCGAGTCGCGAATGAAAACGGCACGGCCGAGCATTTCCTCCAGCTTCTTTATCTGCATGGAGACGGCAGACGGCGTGCGAAAGACCGCCTCGGCAGCGGCGGCGAAACTACCCGTGTCGGCAATGGCGACAAAGGTGCGCAAGACATCGAGATCGAGCAACGGAAACGGATGGTGAAGTGAAACATTCATGGCGCCGGCCTCGGAACAATGGTTCAAATTTCCTTATGTTTGCCATCATATCATTTCGTTTGTCTGATTCAAGCCCCGCAGGCATATACACCTTGTCGGAAAACAAAACACAGGAGACTGCAATGCGTATCACCGACGGGATCATCCAGGCCTTGCGTGCATATGCACGTCATCGCCGCGAACGTCAGACGCTGATGGCGATCTCGGATCTGCCACCGCATCTGCTCAAGGACATTGGCTGGCCGGGCGCCCACGACCGCAAGCACAAGCATTTTCAATGATGGGCGCGAAAGACACCGGTCCCGCGGCGTGATCGAACAGCGTCGCGGGTCCGTTTCGCGCTTGTCGCGGCAAGACGCTTCCGTCGGCGCCGGTTGCCTTGGAACTCCATGCCCGCATCTGAAATCTTAATGATTTATGAATGACTTGGCCTGATCGGACAACGGCCTGCGACAAAAACGTACCATGTCGCAAAAAACCGCAAATAGCGTCGTTTTCATCCTGTTATTTTGCACTGCACAATACTATATCTGACAACAGTTGAGCCGCCCCAAAAAAATCCCCCGCGTTTGCTCGTGCTGGTCACGATCCGGACACAAGGGAATGCTCGAAGGCGCTCCGTGTAGCCCTCTTGAAGCATGGAGATCGTCATGAAGAAGTTTGCAGCCCTGTTCGCCCGCAAGAGCGTCAACATGAACACCGAATTCGCACGCCGCCGCCTCGAAAAGTCGATGCCGGGTGAAGTCGGGTCGATGCAGTCGTTCCGCCTGACCGGCGTCAGCCTCTGATCCTGCCTGCCGCAATCGCGGCAGCTTGCAGAAATTCATGAAACCCCGCCATTGGCGGGGTTTTCGTTTTTCAACCCTCGGCGAAAGCGCGCTCGACCTCGCGTGCATCTGCGATGATATCTGCCGTATGTACCGGCTGATTCTCCTCGGCAGGCGTGCAGGCAACCGGGCGATAGGCGTGGCCGGCGACATTGGCGAGCGTGAAGAAGCAGTTCGGCGTCCCGCCCATCTGCCGCAGTTCGATCACCGCTCCCAGGCGGCATGAACAGCATGTTGGTGAGCCCCGCCCCATGCGGCCCGCAAATCGCCTCCGCACCGGCCACCAGCGCCACCTGTCCCCCGAAGGATAGCTCCTCGAAGCGCATGCTCGCAAAGCCATGCCGCGCAAGCACCGGCGCCAGCGCCTCCTCGTTCGCCAAGCCGCCGGAACCGCGACCGCTCGCGGCTGACGTAGATGCGCTTTCCCGTTTCCCCGGATCCTTGTGCGAAATGCGCCCGCATCCGCGCGGCAACCCGCATGGTCAGCAGCGGATGGTGAAAGCCCTCGGGGCTGGAGCGGTCGGGCAGCACCAGATTATCGACACGTGCCGACAGACCCGGCGGTTGCGCCACCACCCGAACTTCGCTGTAGGCTTCAAGGCTGTCCTTCACGAACGGTCGCTCCCACACCCGTCGAGGCAGCAGCAGGTTGGCGGACGAATTTGCGTTGAGCCAGGCCTCCAGGCGCGGCAGGCAATCGCAAATCCAGTGGTGGTAGTTGTGGCTCATCCGGTCGGTGATCCACAGATAGGATCCGTTGAGCGGAACGGGGTCTGCCCAGGCAAGCCGGTGCCGCCGCTGGAAGCGCGGGATGTCGCGATGCAAATGGCGCAGCGACAGGAAGCTTGCCTCCAGCACGCCGTCAGCGTCGTAAAGCTCGCCTGCCTCGTTGAAGACGACGCCATGGTGTTGCGTCGTCCAGATCGAAGGCAGTTCGAGAGCGAGATGATCCTCGAAAAAGCGCTCGTCGCCCCTGCGCAATCCGGCAGGCAAGGCGCCCGCATATTGTTGCGCCGCCACCAATGTCATGGCGCAACACTCCTCACCCGAAAGCCCTTGGGTAAACAGTCGGGTAAAGGGGTATTTTTTGCCCGCCCCATCCTGAAACCCGCTTTGCCGCTTGTCAGATACACCGTTTTTCTCTATGTCGCTTTCAGAATGGCCGGCAAGCTATCCGGCGAGAGGTCGCAAATGAGCGGTGTCGAGCAGCGCTCTGTCATTTTTTTCCTGGTCCCGCAGTTTTCGATGATCGCCTTCACCACGGCGATCGAACCACTGCGGCTTGCCAACCGCATGCTTGGCAGCGAATTCTATACGTGGCGCCTCGCGTCCATGGATGGCGCGCCCGTTGTCGCTTCCAACGGGGTTGCCGTCAACGTCGTTTCATCGCTTGAGCGCGAACGGCAAAACCTTGTCCGACTCCGCCCGCCCGTCGATGATGTTCCTGTGCTCCGGCGTCTTCGTCGAGAAGTACGAAAACAAGTCGCTCTATGCTTTCCTGCGTGAAAGCCGCAATGCCGGCGTCACGGTCGGCGGGCTCTGCACCGCCGCCTGGCTGCTGGCCGCGGCCGGCCTGCTCAACGGCAAGCGCTGCGCCATCCATTGGGAGAACCTGCCCGGCTTCACCGAGCGCTTCCCCACTGCCGACGTCTATGCCGACCTTTACGAAAAGGACGGCAATATCTGGACCTGCGCCGGGGGCACGGCAGCGCTCGACATGATGCTTTCGCTGATCGGCGAGGACCATGACGAGGAACTGGTCAACAGGGTTTGCGAACAGGCGCTGACCGACCGCGTGCGAAACCCGCATGACCGCCAGCGCCTGCCGCTGCGCGCCCGCCTCGGCGTCCAGAACGCCAAGGTGCTTTCGATCATCGAATTCATGGAAGCCAACATCGCCGAGCCGCTGCCGCTGATCGATATCGCGCGCTATGTCGGGCTGTCGCGCCGGCAGATCGAGCGGCTGTTCCACGGCCACATGGGCCGCTCGCCCGCGCGCTACTACCTCGAAGTCAGGCTCGACCGCGCGCGGCACCTGCTGATGCAGTCGACCATTCCGGTGGTCGATGTCGCGATTGCCTGCGGCTTTGTCTCCGCCTCGCATTTTTCGAAGTGCTACCGCGAAATGTACGGCAAGTCGCCGCTGCAGGAACGCGCCTGACGCTCACTGCCACTCGAAGTCGCGCATGCGCCTTTCCCAGATCCTTTCGCCGACAAGGCAATCGACCTCGGCTTCGGCCTGCGCGAGTTGCACCAGCTTGCTCTCCACAGGCGAAGGCACGATGCCGGCGATCTCCAGCACCAGCTTTCGCCGCACCGCGCGCGGAAACTCTTCCCAGCTATAGACCGGCAGCACGAATGACCCCGGCCCGCCGATGACGCAGTCGCGGTAGTAGGCGTCCAGATTGTCGATGCCGAAGCCGAAGGAACTCGTGCCGATCATCAGCGGCAGGCCGTTGATGACGACGCCCTGGCGCACCCACTCGTCGCGCAGAAGCGTCACCGGCAGGCCCTGGTTGTTCGGCCCGTCGCCCGAAACGTCGATGACCTTGCGCATTGCCGTGGCGCCGCTTTTGCCGAACAGGCTGCCGGCCGCCATGATCGCACCTGAAATCGAAGTCCGGCTGAGCCGTTGCGGGGCTTGCAGCGCCAGCGCATCGGCGAAGCTGGCGGCCGTTCCCGCGTCGTGGATGATGGTCCATGGCACGACCACCCGCTGGATGGTTTCGCCAGCCCATTCCATGTAGGTGACCGCAATGCGCCCCGTAAGGCCGCTGGTGATCGCCTCGATCACCTCCGGCGAGCGGAAGGCCTGCGAATAGCCCTCGCGCTGCAATTGCTGTTCCATGAAGTCCATGGACCGCGACACGTCGACGGCGAGCACGAGCTCAAGATCGACGCTTTCTTGCGCCGCAGGCGCCTGGACGGAAAGGAAAAGCGCGGCAATGGCCGGCATGGCCGGCCGGGCGAGTGACACAAGGCTGTCAAGAAATCGGTTGGGCATCCGGCTTCCTTCCATCAAGTCGGGAAGGATACACCCGTGTCGCGCAAGCCGAAATCACACATGCGCGAGCGCCCGCCGGTTTCCCGGCGGGCGCTCCGAAGCTTGTTGCCGGTTGTTGTCACTCCCCGCGGACGAGCCGGGGGCCATACACAGTGGCCTTGCCGACCAGCTTGTCCATTTCGTCGCTATAGGAATTGATGCTGCCGAAATCGACTTGTCCGTAAAGTCCGGGCGAAGCACAAGCCTCCAACGCAGGGCCAAGATGCGGCACGGTGGCTTTGTACCAGGCGAAATTCTCATATGATGGTGAGCTATACGGTGTTTCCAATATTGCCACGGTGACGCCGTCGCTCTTGATGCTCGAGCATTGATCTTGCGATATCGGGCCCATCCAAGCGCCAAAATGACTTGAGCCGGGCTCCCACACTCGAGTTTCTGAAGAATTTGTGCCAGCCCGTCAGTGACGAAAAGGAGGATCTGTTTTCTACCGGTTACCTTTTTTGTACTGATCTCCTGCCGCATGCCCTCGAGCACTGTAACGAAGTCGGTATGTCGATTATTCGAAATATGCCTTGAAGCTAGTATCGGCTTTGAAGTTTACGCCAGCGGACCTTACAACATCCATGTCAGGGGAGAGCGGTAACTCATTTTGCAATGCCATGTAGGTCATATGCTCCTTGAAACTATACAGGCCTATTTGATAAGTAACTCCCAGTGGATCGATCGTCTGTTGATGCGAGAGGCCAGCGCTTTCCTACTGCATCCGCGACCGTGCTGAACCTGAGTTTATATCCCAGGTTCAAGGCGTGTTCGTATGAGTTCGCCGCTATCGGCTGAATAATGACAAGCAAACTCGCAGCCGATTTCATTCGCATTTTCGTCGCCTCTTCATAGGTGGCGCCGATCAACATGGAGGCCGTGGTGTCGACCAAGACAAAAATATCCACTTGCTCCAACTCGTAGTGCGACTTGCGCCGTAACATCGATGCGAGCCTCTGGAAACACCAACCAGTTTGGCGAAGTTGGTATCAAAATGCGCGTCCGCCGATATCTCGACGTCCTTGTCCGTAAGCCTGACGTCGAATTTTTCGTAGAAAACGGGAAATTCGAGGTGATCGCTTCCATCATCAGCTTGCCGCTAGTGACGAGTTCTTCAGGGTTCAAGCTGGCGAAGTTCATGCTGCGCCGTGCGAGCTGGGTAGCGACCCTGTCGGTCGCATGCTGCAACTGCGACTTCTTTTGATAGGCGGTGCCGACATCGATCGCGCAGGCCCATGAGCCCGAACATCGGGATCGCGGAAATTGCGAAAGTCATTGCTGAAAAGCCGCCCTGGTTCGCAACGAAGTCGCCGATGCGCCGATGAAGCCAACGCCCCGGCCGGCTGCATCGGTTTGAAAGATGCGAAATCAAACTCATGTGGAGTACTCCCATATTGATGTATGGGATAATGTATGCGCATCCGTATAAATTGCGTTACGAGACGGAGTTAACCTGAAATGAATTTTTCCGATGCAATTTTAGCTGCCAAATCATTTTGGTTAATATTTGGTATTTATTGTAAAACATCAGTATATATCGCAGTTTCTACATGCCATTTTCAAAATCAACAAGCTTTTAACCCTACAGATTTACCCTAAAGTAAGTTCCTTGGGCCAAACGTCGTGGAAAAGGGGCACGGGCGTTATGCGTCAATCATTATGCAGATTTAGGAAATTTTTGCGGGATCGGCGCGGCGTAGCCGCGGTCGAGGCGGCCCTGCTGGTTCCGATATTCGTGCCGGTATTCGTCTTTACGTTCGAGACCCTGCTTTTTCTCTACGCGTCGGTCTCCGTGGACCATGCGGTGCGCGAAGCCGCGCGCGAATTCAAAATCGGAGGGAGCGCCGGGGAGACGACCGAAGTCATATGCAAAAGAGATGCTCATTTCTAGGCTGCCTCGACCGGATCACTGTCACTATCACTCTCTACGACAACAAGGCCAAGGTTATCGGGACAGGTACGTTGTCGCCTCGGGCCGGGCCAACTCGCCATGTTGAAAGCCGTGTTTCCAGTCGAACCCGTCATGCTCATGTCGAAGATGTTCGGAAAGACAATCACGGCGGACAGCGCCTATCTCTTCCAGACGGAGTTGTTCTGATGCTTGGGGGCGCCTTTTGCAGGGAAACTGCAGGCTTGATCGGCCGCTTTCTTGGTAACAAGAGGGGCGTCATTGCGGTTGAATTCCGCGTTCATTCTCCCGATTTTTGTCGTGTCGTTCACGCTTGCCTTCGAGGCCGTTACCTACATCAAGTTGAAACAGCGCTCCGAGCAGGTAGTGTTCGCCATGGCCGATGTGTTGACATCGCAAAAATCGAATGTCGATTGCGAGTTCATGGACAACCTCGGCAAACTCGGCTGGGAGATGTTCCGCTATGGAAATTGGGGGTCGGCCGTGCCGGTTGCCAGCACTGGCAGCGCGGGTCAAGACGAAGTTCCAATCTGGGTTCTTGCAGCGACAATACAACCTGCCGCTGGCGCGAATCCGACCAATGTGACCGCTAAAGTGGACTGGCATTACAAACGGGGAAACATATCCGCGCCGATCGTCAGCGATAACAACACGGTGGCCATTCCCGTCCAGTACTACGCGCCTTACGAACAGATCATTTTGGTATATGGCGAATTGAGATCAACCATGCCCTTCAATTCGTTCGGCCTGTTGGGCGATGAAGTGTTCTTCAAATCGAAGTTGAAATACATGGTGCCCCGAAATGCCAAATTCATCGGTCTTGATGGAACCAATTTCACAACCAATTGCAATGTTGCCCCAAGCACATGACAAGCCTCTAGCGCCTCTTAACTACCAGCCCATTGTGTACGGCGGTTTCACCTTCCACGGCAAGGTCGTCGCGATTCTCCACCCACAACTGGGTTGAGCCGCCGCCGTCCAGCGCCAGGGCGGCATCGCATCCGAAGTGCCCCCCGTCGCGGGGGGCGCGCATCAGCCAGCCCGCCTCGTAAAGGCTCATGCCGCTGCCCGAAAGCACCAGCAACACCACCTTGCCGTCTTCGAGCGCGCACAGCAGCGTGCGTGGCCGCCACAGCGCCTGGTTCGTGTTCATCGCCCATTTGCCGCCCGGCTCGATCATCAGCGGCTTGGATTGCAGGATCGTTCCGGGCTTGGCAGGTGCTTCGGGACTGCTCGGCTCGATGCGGATTGCGTCGGGGCCAAACAGGATATAGCCGCCGGACCTCGCCCAGTTCGGGGAGCGGACCTTCCCGTCTATGCGCAGAAGGCCGACCGGGTAAAGCCCCTTGCCCTCCGACTTCTCCCCGAAGAAGCCGCCATTGACCGCAATCAACGCGCCGCCGCGCGGCCCCAGCGCGTCTACGCGTTCGCCGTCAGGGCTTTCCTGTACCGCCACACCGAAGGCGAATTTTTCCTGGTCGATCTGGAAGGCGGTGACGGCGAGCCCGCCGGTGCTTGCACGGAGCAGCAGTAGGCCGGGTTCGACTTCCTGCCATCCTGCCGCTTCGATTGCGATCCGCGCTTCCGTGGTCCGCTGTGGCGTCTCGGCTTGCTGGGCAAGCGCAGGCCCGCCGGAAATCAGCATAGACGGCAACAGGATTCGCAGCAGCGTTTTCATGGCGCGCAAGCTACGGATGCGAAAGCCGGTTTTCAACCCGCACCCGGCCCCGCTCAGCTTCTCGGCTTCAGGTTCTGGGGATCATACAGCGGCTTGTAGCCGACGCCCGCCACGACCATTGGATAGCGCTCGCCGAAATACTCGATCTCGAGCTTGCGCCCTTCCTGCGCCCATTCATGCGGCAGGTAGCCAAGCGCGATGTTCTTGCCGATGGTCGGCCCGTAGGCGATGGACGTCGTGAACGAACGCCGGCCGAGGCTGTCCACCAGACCGTTCGCCCGTCGCCGGATCAAGGATCGGGCAAATGCCGACCGGATAGCGCGCAACGCCGGCGGAGTCGGTGTTTTCCTCCATCACCAGCGTGCACAGCATCGCCGGCTGGTGCGGCCTTGCGCGGTGTTCCAGATGCGCCGCCTTGCCGCGGAAATCGGCTTCCTTCACCTTCGGGCGGGCGAGGTCCGCCTCCAGCAGATTGTACTCGGTCAACAGGTCGGCGTTCTGCAGGCGCAGGCTCTTTTCCATGCGCCGGCTGTTGGCGTAGGTCTCCACGCCAAAGGGCATGACGCCGGTCGAGCGCAACGCATCCCACACGGCCAGCCCGTCTTCGTATCGCATGTGCAGTTCCCAGCCCTGCTCTCCGACATAGGAGATCCGGAAGGCCGTCACATCCTTGCCGCCGATGCGGATCTGCTTGATAGCCGCAAAGGGGAAATTCTCCGGCGTCAGCCCGTCCGGCTCGTTCGACCACCTTTTGCAACGTCGCGCGCGCATTCGGACCCCAGATGCCGATGGTGACGTATTTCTGCGTCACGTCGCGTCACGGTGACGTTGAAGCCTTTGTCCTGCGCCACGCGCTTCATGTAGTTGAAGTCGCGCGGCCCGGCATCGGCGCCGTCGATCACGCGGCAGCGATCGGCCATGCGAATGACGGTCAGGTCTGCCCGCACCATGCCTTCGTCGTCGAGGAAATGCGTGTAGATGCCCTTGCCGATATTGGCGTCGCCGCCGATCCTGGCGGCGCAAATCCATTCCATCAGCTCGACATGGTCCGGCCCTTCCACGTCGATACATCGCGAAGTGCGACAGGTTGACGATGCCGCAATCCTCGCTCATCGCCAGATGCTCGGCGTTTGAGACACGCCAGAAATGGCGGTTGTCCCATTCATTGGCGCGAACAGGCACCTGGTCTCCATATTTCTCCAGAAGATGCTCGTTGGCGGCGTAGCCATGCGCCCGCTCCCAACCGCCAAGTTCCATGAAATAGCCGCCCAGTTCCACTTCCCGTTCGTAGAACGGCGAACGGCGGATGTTGCGGCCCGTTGCATAGGGTTCGCGCGGATGGACCGCCGGATTGTAGACCTTCTGCGCCGCCTCGCCGCAGCGCCCTTCCACGAATTTCTCTTCCAACTGGTGCGGATAGAAGCGGGCATAATCGATCTTGGCGTGATCGATTTCCGTGCGTCCGTCGGTCATCCAGTCGGCAAGGAGCTTGGCCATGCCCGGCGCATCCTTGACCCAGATCGCAACACCATACCAAAGGCCGCGCACCTTCTGGCTCTCGCCGATCGACGGCCCGCCATCGGCCGTCACCTGCAACAGTCCGTTGAACGAGCGCTTTTCGTCATAGCCGAGCTCGCCAAGGATCGGCGTCAGTTCGATGGCCCGCTCCAGCGGTTCCATCACCTGCTCCATGTCGAGATCGCGCTGCGAGGGCGACAGCCGCGCCTCGTGCTTTTCAAGGATGTCGCGCGGATGGCACAGCCGCGGGTTCTTTTCCTCGTAATAGCCCCACTCGATCATGCCGCCTTCGGTCGATTCCGGATCGCCCGTGTCGCGCATGTAGGCGGAGTTGCCCTGGTCGCGCAGCAGCGGGTAGCCGATTTCCTTGCCCGTGCCGGCGAACTCGTTATACGGCCCGAACCACAGCAGTGGATGGTCCACCGGCATCACCGGCAAATCCTCGCCCGCCATTTCCGCGATCGAGCCTGCCCCACAATCCGGCGCAAACGATCACATGGTCTGCCATGATCGTACCGCGCGGCGTGACGACGCCCTTGATCCGGCCATTCTCGATTACGAGCGATGTCGCAGGCGTGTTTGCGTGGCTCTGCAGCTTGCCCGAATGCGACGCCCAGATCGACCAGCTTGCCTGCGACCGTCTGCGAGCGCGGCACCACCAGCCCGGCGTCGGGATCGTACAATCCGCCCTGCACTAGCTGCTCCTCGAGCAGCGGAAACAATTCCTTCGCCTTGCCCGCATCGATCAGCCGCGCGCGCGTGCCGAACGCCTTCGCCGAGGCAACCTTGCGCTTTATCTCTTCCATCCGCGCATCATCGCCGACGCGCGCAACTTCAAGGCCGCCAACGCGCGCGTAGTGACCCAGCTTTTCGTAGAAATCGATCGAATAGAGCGTGGTCCAGCACGACAGGAAATCGTGGCTCGTTGTGTAGCAGAAGTCTGAAGCATGCGCGGTCGAACCGATGTCGGTCGGTATAGCGCTCTTGTCGATGCCGACTATCCCGTCCCAGCCGCGTTCGATCAGGTGATGGGCGACCGCGGCGCCGACAATGCCGCCCAAGCCAATGATGACCACCCGGGCGCGCTCGGGAAATTTCGACATGGAATGCCTCTTGAATGATGCGGGTTCGCGCCAGACTATCGGCAAAACCCGCTTCGGTCACTTGTCCGGGAACGACATTGGCGGACGTGCGGCTTTGCGTTCCGGCGGTCAGTCTTTTTCGGCATATTGGTGCAGGATGGAGTTGATCAGTGTCTGGTAGGGCAGGCCCAACTTTTGAGCCTTCGCCTTGAGCCTTTCCAGGTCACGCTCGCGCACCATGATCGAGATGCGCTTGCGCTTCGCCTCGATCGTGTTGCGCGCTGCCTCTTCCAATTCAGCCCGGCGGGCGGGATCGAGCGGCGGGATTTCCCAATCGCTTCCTTCGATGTCGAGATATTCTTGATATTCGTCATCTGAATCGAAGTCATTTCTAGTCAGTACCGGAGGTAGTTTCAACTTTTGCATGTTAGTCGCCTCTCATGTACTCGGCCATGTATTTTCGGCTCGGAAACATTGTTTTCAGAAAACATCGGCCCTCGCCGGGGACGAACGGTACTGCCCATACATAGTTGTTGATCGATACAACGAACATGCGTTGGCCAGGATACCGTTCAGGCTTCGGGTGCGCTATTTCCTCAAGCATGTATCCCTTCGAGATCGCTTCCACGACTGCCTCAAACCCTATCCCGTACCGATCACGCAGCACGGCATTCTTTTCCTCATTCCATTCAAAGTCCATTCAGCCGCCCCCGACTTGACATATATATACTCGATATATATTCCGCTTCAACCCCTCCAGGCCACGGCAAGTCCGGTCTTGAAGCCGCCGATCCGGGCGCTGACGCCGTCGAGGCCGGGCACGGGACCGAACCAGGCTTCCGTGTCCTTGGGTTTCAGCATGTTTCGCGGACGAATGCCGACCCAGCGCTCCATGACGGGCGCCCCCGCGATGCCGGGAACTAGCGCCTCCGCCCTCGCGTGAAAGCCGATATCCGCCGGATCGAAATCGCCCGGCTCACCGTGCCAATTCTCCACCGTCGAGGAACCGACGGCAATTCGCCCGCCCGCTTGCGGAACCACGTAGGCGCCATCGCTGTAGACGATGGGCCGGTCGTCCTGATGAGGGAATTCCAGAAGCATGGCCTGCCCCCTGACGCCGCGCCCGATGGACGCGCCGCCGGTCATGTGCCCCATATGCGGCTGTAACAGCGCGTAGGCTTCCCAGCCATTGGCAACGATCACCTCGCCTGCGCCGATCCTCGCGCCATCAACCGTGCGCACCCCGTGCGATTCCACCGCACACACCTCGACGCCCTCGCGCAATTCGCCATGCTTCCGTACAAAAGCAGCCAGCGCCGCCACCAATGCGCGCGGATCGATCCGCGCCGACAGGTCGTCCCATTGCACGCCATGAGTCGCGGCCTCAGGCGCAAGCCAGCCTTCGGCAGGTGTGCCGTCAAGCGTTGTCCAATGCTCGAGCCGAAAGCCGTTCCAATTCGCCTTCGCGCTTTCCACGCGCTGGCGAACCACTTCCACCGTTCGCTCGTTGATGATCGGAACAAGCCGTCCGCAGCGCCGGTAGCCGCAATCCATGCCCGTGTCTGCTTCCAGCGCGCGGACAGCGCCTTCGAGCCCGACAAGCGCATCAAACTGGAACTGCTTCTTTGCATTCCAGCGATCCGGCATATGTGGCATCAGCGCCCCGAGAAACCCGCCGGAAGCCCCCGCTCCCGCCCGTCGCTTCTCCACGACCAGCACGCCTTTGCCTGACCGGATCGCGTTGCGCGCCGCCCAAAGGCCGAACACGCCAGCGCCGATGACGAGCACGTCCGGGTTGCCGGCGCTTTTGAACGGTGCTTGAAGTTCTTGAATCATCCTGGGAGCCTGCGGGGCCAAATGCCGGAAAACAAGGGATCATTGCCGCCAAGCCATGCACTGGAATGGCTCGACGAAACCATCCCCCGGTCGCTGGTTTTCGGCGACACTTATTTTTCCAAGGCCGGGGGCATGGAAGAAACTTCGCATGTATTCATCGGGTGGAACGAACTGCCCACCCGCTGGCCTGACATGCAACAGTGCGCCATCGCCGAACTTGGCTTCGGCACGGGCCTCAATTTCCTTGAAACGATCCGGCAATGGCAGCGGTTTCGCATGCCCGGCGCAAGCCTCCACTACATCGCGTTCGAGGCCTATCCGATGTCGCGCGAGGACCTCGAGCGTTCACTGTCACGTTGGCCTGACCTGGCGGACAATGCGGCACGCCTGGCCGCGATCTGGCCTGCAGGCGGCGATGCGCTGGAAGCCGAATTTACCGACGGCGCGCGTTTGACCGTTCATTTCGCCGATGCCAATGCGGCGCTTCCTGCCCTGCAATTCGAAGCGGACGCCTGGTATCTCGACGGTTTCGCGCCCGTCGCGCAATCCGCAGATGTGGGGCGCGGAACTGATGCAGTCCGTGTTCGGCCATACGCGCCCGGGCGGCACCTTCGCCACCTACACTTGCGCGGGTTGGGTCCGCAGAAATCTCGTGGCTGCGGGATTTGAAGTCGAAAAGACTGCCGGGATTTGCAGGCAAGCGTGAAATGCTGCGCGGACGCAAGCCCTAGCCCTTCAGCATCGCCGGGATGCAGATTTCCTCTTCATCGCCGATATGGCGGATGAAAAGCGCGTCGAGCCGCCGGGCTGCCGGCAACAACGCATCGGCGCCGATCAGCCACGTATCGCGCTTTTGCCGGTCCGAACCCGCCGGCATGACCGCAAATCCGTCGACCGCCGTCTCCAGCGCGTCCAGCACCTCGGCGAGAACCTTGTGGTCGCTGTCGAGAAGCTCCAGCGGATGCTGCAATTGCGGGAACGCCTTCAGGAACACCGGAAAGAAATAGTCGTCCTCGATGTGATGATGCCCATGGGCATGATGGATGAGCCGCTTGCCGAGCGACTTGATCTGCGGCGCGATCTGCGCCAGCCGGCCGGCATCGTTTTCCTCGAGCGCCTGTTGCGACCAAGCCGCTAGCGTGGCCGAGGCCGATAGCAGGCCCTCATGGATCTGCGTCCAGAATTCAGGCTCGCCCTGAAAGCCCGGCGTTAGCGCCCAGCGATCGCGAGGCAGTTCGAACAAGGATTTGCGCAGAACCGGCGAAAGGCAGGTCCGCTGCTCGACATGATTTTCCGGCGTGGAATAAATGAATGGCGTGCTCATGCCCGGGACTTAGGGTCCAGGCACGAATTGCGCAACCGCTAATGCGCGACTAATGCGCCTGCCCTGCCGTGCCCGGCTTCACCTGCGTGATCACCGGCGTCATCTCGGCAAGGACCTCCGGCGAAAGGTGGCACTTGGAATAGTCCCCCGGCGCGATCTCGCGAAGTTCCGGTACCGTGGTCTCGCACAGATTGCCCGGCACGCGATGTTTCCACCGGCAGCGGGTCTGGAACGGGCAACCTGGCGGCGGATTGATGGCCGAGGGAATATCGCCTTCCAGAACGATGTGCTGCTTGATGATCGAAGTGTCGGCGATCGGCACCGCCGACAGCAGCGCTTCGGTATAGGGGTGATATGGCGGCGAGAATACCGGCTCGGTCGGGCCCGGTTTCGACGACATGACCCAGATACATGACGACGACGCGATCGGCGAGATAGCGCACGATCGAAAGATCGTGGCTGATGAACAGCATCGTCGTGCGCCGTTCGCGCTGGATGTCCATAAGCAGTTCGGTGACAGCCGCCTGCACCGAAACGTCGAGCGCGGAAACCGGCTCGTCCGCCACCACCACTTCGGGATTTCCGGCGAAGGCGCGGGCAATGCCGATACGCTGCTTCTGGCCGCCGGAAAGCTGGCGCGGCATGCGCCGTTCGAATTCGCGCGGCAACTTCACGAGGTCGAGCAGCTCGAGCATGCGCGCACGGCGCTCCTGCGTCGGTCTTGCCGACGCCGAACTTTTCCAGCACCCGCACGATCTGGTCGCCGATCCGCATGGACGGATTGAGCGTGTCGAACGGGTTCTGGAACACCATCTGGATCGAGCGGAGCGTCTTCTTGTCGCGGCGTCGTCGTCTCGGTCTCGCCGATTTCCTTGCCGGAGAGCTTCACATGGCCGGACGTCTTGGTCTCGAGGCCGAGCAGCACCTTGGCGAGCGTCGACTTGCCGCAACCGGACTCGCCGACCAGCGCCACCGTCTCCGCTTCGCGCGCCACGATGGTGACGTCCTCGTTCGCCTTGACGGTACGCACGTCGCCGCCGCCGAAGATGGCGTTGGCGCTGATGCTGGTAGTATTTTTTCATGTCGCCGATATCGAGAACGATCTCGCCCGGCGCCGTCTTGCCGGGCCGCGCCTTCACCTTCGGCGGTGCGCTCCAGTCGATCTCCTCGATCCGCACGCAGCGCGATGCATGCGCCGCCTCGCCCCGACACGGGGATCATCGGAATTTCGCCGGCATTGCAAAGGCCCGTCGACGAAATAGTCGCAGCGCGGCCCGAAATTGCAGCCGCGCGGGCGCTCATGCGGCAGCGGCAGCTGGCCCGGAATGGCGATCAGCGGGCGGCTGGTCTTGTCGGCGCCCGGCAGCGGGATCGAGCGGAACAGGCCCTGCGTATAGGGATGGCGCATGCGGTCGAACACGTCGCGGATCGAACCGGTCTCCACCGCTTCGCCCGAATACATCACGGTGATGCGGTTGCACACTTCCAGCACCAGCCCGAGATTGTGGCTGATGAACAGCATCGACGTGCCGAAGCGCTTGCCGAGATCCTTCACCAGTTCCACGATGCCGGCCTCGACCGTCACGTCGAGAGCGGTGGTCGGCTCGTCGAGGATCAGCAGCTTCGGCTTGCGAAAGCAGCGCCATGGCGATGACGATGCGCTGCTGCTGGCCGCCGGAAATCTGGTGCGGATAGGCCTTCATGATGCGCTCGCGGGTCGGGCAGGCGCACCGCCTCCAGCATCTCGAGCGAGCGCTGCTCGGCCTCTTCCTTGCGTGACCTTGTCGTGGATCATCGGCACTTCCATCAACTGCTCGGCCGATCTTCATCGCCGGATTGAGGCTCGCCATCGGCTCCTGGTAGATCATGGCGATCTCGTTGCCGCGGATCTGCCGCAGCCGCTCCTCGCTCATCGTCGCCATGTCCTCGCCGAGGAACTTGATCGAGCCCGAGGTGATGCGGCCGATCTTGCCGAGGTAGCGCATGACGCCGAGCGCCACGGTCGACTTGCCGCAGCCCGATTCGCCGACGAGCCCCATGGCGTCGCCCGGCATGACCGTGCAGGAGAAGTCCATCACCGCCGGGATTTCGCCGTTCCGGGTGAAGAACGAGATGTTCAGGTTTTCGATCTCGCAGAACCGGGCGTCTGGTCGGATGCGGTCATGGCCTCAATCCTTCAACGATTCTTCGCGCAGCGCGTCGGCCAAGCAGATTGAGGCCGAGCACCAGCGACATCAGCGCGATCGCCGGGGCAACGCCCTGCCAACTGATAAAGCCGCAACTGCGCAATCCGCGATCCGTCCTTGATCGCCGTGCCCCAATCCGGACTTTCGGACCCCATGCCGAGACCGAAGAAGCCGAGCGTGCCGAGCAGGATGGTCGTGTAGCCGATGCGCAGGCACGCATCGACGATCAGCGGGCCGCGCGCATTGGGCAGGATTTCCCACAGCATGATGTACCACGGCGCCTCGCCACGGGTCTGCGCGGCCGACACATAGTCGCGCGTCATGATGTCGAGCGTGAGGCCGCGCACGATGCGGAACACGCCGGGGCTCGAGGCGAAGACCACCGCAACGAAGATGTTGAGCTCGTTCGGCTCGATCGAAACGATGCCGAGCGGATCGGCGTCGAACACCAGGCCCGACATAGATCCAGCCGCCGAGCACCAGCGTCACCGCGATGTAAATCCATGCCGCTCCGGCCGGGCGCTGAACTTGCGTCCAGAACAGCGTGACGAAGAAGATGATCGGAAACAGGAAGAAGAAGCCCGCCATGGCATAGGGGATCGGCGTCTCCATGATGCCCGGCGTCACCAGCAGGTAGAACAGCAGGATCACCGGGAACGCCAGCACCAGATTGGCGAGGAAGGAAAGCACGCTGTCGATCCGGCCGCCGAAATAGCCGGCCGGCAGGCCGAGCGTGACGCCGACCATGAAGGCGATCAGCGTCGCCGCGGGCGCGATCGTCAGCACGATGCGCGCTGCCATAGACCATGCGGCTGAAGACGTCGCGCGCCAGCTGGTCGCCGCCCAGCAGGAACACCATGCCGTTCTCGGGATTGATCGCGCCCGGCACGGCGTTCTTCATGATCGCGACCTGCACGCGCGGATCGAACGGCGCCACTGAGATCGGCGAAGATCGCGGTGAACAGCCAGAAGCCGCAGATGAACACGCCGGCGAGGCCGACGCCCGATGCCCATGATCTGGCCGTAAAGGCCCAAGATGCTTTCGCAGAGCGAAGCTGGCGCGCGAACATGATCGCAAGCGCCAGCCAGACCGGCCAGAAGCGGACGATCATTCCCGATGACGATTGCCGAGATCGCCGACTGTTTCCATGACATCCTAGCTCACCCGGATGCGAGGATTGAGCAGGCGTAGCCGATGTCGGAGATGAGCTGCGTGGCCAGCACGAGCGACCACCGAGATCGAGACCGCAGGCGAGCACGCAGGTCGATGTCGTTGTTGGAAGCCGCCGCCACCAGCAGATAGCCGAAGCCCTTGTAGTTGAACATGGTCTCGACGACGACGACGCCGGTCAGCAGCCAGGGGAACTGCAGCATGATGACCGTGAACGGCGCAATCAGCGCGTTGCGCAGCGCGTGCTTGACGACGACGGTGCGAAAGCTCAGGCCCTTGAGCCGCGCCGTGCGGATGTATTGCGCCGTCATCACCTCGGCCATCGAGGCCCGCGTCATGCGCGCGATGTAGCCGATGCCGTAGATCGCCATCGTCATGACCGGCAGCGTGAAATTGTAGAAGCTGATGCCCTGCGTATTGGCCGTGCGCCGCCGAGCCGTTCAGCCACGCCGAGCCATGTGGCGAAAATGGCCGTGAAAATGACGCCGGACACATATTCCGGCGTGGCGGTCGTGGCGATCGAGCCGACGGAGAGCGTGCGGTCCATCCGCGAGCCCTCGCGCATGCCGGCCAGAACGCCGATCAAGCAGCGACACCGGCACCATCACCAGCATCACCCAGAACATCAATATGCCGGTGGCCCGCAGCGCCTCCGGCAAGCTTGCTCGGCAACGGTGGTTCTGAATGCCGTCGAGCAGCCGAAATCGCCCTGCAGCACGCCGGAATAGGTCGGCACCGTCGGCTCGTTGCAATAGCGGAAACGCGGGACGACCTCGCCGGTGGTGGGGTCGTTGTACGGGCTGCTTCGGCGCGAGCGCCGATCCAGCGGCGCATAGCGGACGAACATAGTTGTCGCGATAGCCGTTGCGCTGCAGCCAGCTTTCAAGGTCCGCATCGGAGGCGCGCGATCTCCGTCTGGAAGATCGCCAGCTTGCGCAGGTTCGGCTCAAGATTGACGAACATGAAAACGACGAAGCTCAGGCAGAGCATCGTCAACAGCCATGACGCCAAGGCGCCGCAAGATGAACCTGAACATTCGGCCTCCCCACGAAAGGCAGCCGGCCGCTCCCCGCTTTTTGCATTATGTTGGGGCCGGATGTCCCGAAGCAGCGCACAGCGCGTACTGCGTAATGGCAAGGGGAGAAGTTGCCCTCTCCCCTTGTGGTGTTATCTTACTTGTCGAGCCAGACAGTGTTCAGGTGAACTTCGAACGTCTGGTGCATTCCAAGGTTCTTCACATATGCCGCATGGTGACGGTGCAGCTTGCGCCAGAACGGCTGGATGATGATGCCGGAGTCCTGCAGGATCATCTCGATGTCCTTCATCAGTTCCTTGCGCTTGTCGGCGTCGGCAACCGCGAGGGCCGCGTTGAGCTTGGTGTCGAACTCGGGGTTGGAATAGGCCGCCTCGTTCCAGGCTTCGCCGGTGCGATAGGCAAGCGCCAGAACCTGCACGCCGAGCGGACGCATGTTCCATTCGGTCGTCGACCAGGGATACTTCAGCCAGTCGTTCCAGAAGGACGATCCCGGGATCACGGTGCGCTTCACCTTGAAGCCGGCCTCGCGGCACTGCGCCGCGATGACGTCGCCGGGGTTCTTCACGTACTCGGCCTCGTAGGAGATGAGGTCGAACTCGGTGTCCATCTGACCGGCTTCGGTCATCAGGGCCTTGGCCTTCTCGAGGTCGCGCGCGACCTTCGGCAGCTCGAAATATTCCGGATGGATCGGGCAGACATGGTGGTTTTCGCCGACGGTGCCGTCGTCATTGTAGCCGAGCTTGAGAACGGTCGCGTTGTCCACCGCCAGCTGCAGCGCCTGACGGACGCGCTGGTCGTCATAGGGCTTGTTGGCGACGTTGGTGCGCAGCACGATGGTCGAAGCCGTAACGACCTCGCTCGTCGACGAGGCCCATGCAGTCGAGCAGTTCGACGGTTTCGCCGACGGTCTGGTAGTTGCGTGTCGATCTCGCCCGATTCGAGCGCCGACACAATGGCATTCGCGTCGGCGCCGTAGTCGATGAACTCGACGCCGTCGAGCATGAGTTCGCCGCCCCACTAGGTGAAGTTTTCGCGGCGCTTGACGATTGCCGACTTGCCGACGTCGTAGGAAACGACCTCGAACGGTCCGGTGCCCGGCATCTTCAGCGGATCGCGGGTTCTTGTCGAAGTCGCGGTGGACGACCAGCGCCGGATAGTCGGCAAAGCCCGCGATGATGGTGATGTCGGACTGCGTGGTCTTCAGCTTGACGGTGTAGTCGTCGACCTTGGTGATCGCGCCATCGGCGGCCTTGTCGTCCTTCGATGAGCGTGCCGATGCGGCCAGCCATCGAGTTGCCTTCGGCCTTCTTGTCGCACCAGCGGGTCGAGGTTGAAGACGACGTCGTCGGCGTTGAAGTCGTCGCCGTTCGACCACTTCACGCCCTTGCGGACGTTCAGCGTGTACTCGGTCGCGTCTTCATTGACTTCCCAGCTCTCGATCAGCTGGCCTTCGAAGGTGAAGTCCTTGGTGTAGCGCACCAGGTAGTCGTTGCACTGGCGCATGACGTTGGCCATTTCCGACCAGTCCCACAGGCGCGGATCCTTCATCTCCTTGATGATCATCTGCATCTTGAGAACGCCGCCCTTCTTGCCTTCCTGGGCAAGCGCGCGCGTCGGGGCCGTCAAGCCCGAGCAGCGAATAGGCGGTTGCGGTGGTCGCGCCGAACGCGCTGGCCAGGGCGAGGAATTCGCGGCGGTCCATCAGGCCGTCGCGGGTGTCCCTTGGCCCAGCTCGAGATCTGCTTGTGAAGGCGTTTGCCCTTCATGTCCTTGAATTCTTCCGTCATCAAAGCCTCCCGGAAATGACGACTGCGAAATGCGGCTTGCCTATGGCGAAAACCGCGCCTGCCATTAGAGCTGTTCTTAACCCCTCATTCTTCATGCGCAGGGACAGCAGTTGCCAGCGCAGTCGAATCTCAATCGCAACACAGTCATCAATGCAGGTCAACACCCGCTTTCGGCATTTGCCGTCGTTGGAACATTTCTTGCCGCTTTGCTATCGTGCCGGTGCAACTTAGCCGTGGGCAGGGGACAGAACCGGGCTGCGTTGCGTGGTCCTGAAATTTGAATTGCAAGGAATTATGACAAGCACCGCAAATCCCGCGCACAAGGCTGCAGTAATAAGCGTTTGGCGGAATTTCTTTGAAGCAGGCCGGGCATTCATGCTAACGGCGCGTTGAAGTGCTCCGAGGAATTATTCCCGTGCTTTTGCCCATGGGTCCAACCCACATGTCGTTCCTGCTGGTCGAGGAATTCTCGGCCATGTGCCTGATGTCGGCGATCGAGGGACTGAGGGCCGCCAACTACGTCATGGGCCGCAATGCCTACAGCTGGAGTTCGTCAGCCATGACGGGCAGCCGGTAAAGGCCTCGAACGGAATTGTCATGGCGGTGGAGACCGATATCGGTCGCGACTTCCGCACCGACTTCCTGTTCGTCGTATCGAGCTTCGTCAACAGCCCGCCATATCGCTCCAAGCTGCATTCGCGCCTGCGCCATTTCGGCCGGGCAGGCGTGAAGCTGGGCGCGATATCGTGCGGCACGTTCATCCTTGCCCGCGCGGGCCTCCTCAACAACGCGAAGTGCACCTTGCACTGGGAGTACCAGCCGGCCTTTCATGAAGAGTTTCCCGACATCGACATCGTCACCGACCTCTACGTGATCGACAACAACCGCTACACATCCTCCGGCGGCATATCGAGCATGGAACTGGTGCTGCAGGTCATCACCGAGCAGCATGGCGAGGCGGTCGCGCGCAAGGTCGCCAACAATTTCCAGCTGGACCGCATCCGCAATGCAGGCGTTTCGCAGCGCGCCGGCGCGGTGGCGCGCATGGATACCATGCCCCCAGCCGTACAGGAATCGGTGCGCCTGATGCTCGCCAATGTCGAGCAGCCGCTGTCGAACGTCGACATCGCCGGACACATCCATACGTCGGTGCGCAATCTCGAGCGCATGTTCAAGCGCAACCTCAAGGCATCGCCTGCCAAGTATTACATGGCGCTGCGGCTGGAAAAGGCCCGCGAACTGCTCATGCACACCAACCTTCCGACGCTGGAAGTCGCCCTGCAATGCGGCTTCTCGTCGAGTTCCTATTTCGCGCGCTGCTTCCTGCGCGAATTCGGCCACCGCCCGTCGGAAGTGCGGCGCGTCAAAGCCTGACCTAAGCCCGCGGGGTTCGCTCTTCACCATCGACGGCCGTTTTGCGAACGCGTCATACCACTTGGCCAGGCGCCGGACGCCTATCGCGCCAGCGCGAATTGGCATAGCGGAAATCGAGATATCCAAGCGCCGCCGCCGCAGCCAGATGGCCCATGGTGAGCGGGCCGTTCAGGAAATCGAGCCAATCCTTTTCCAGACTGTCGAGCCCCGCCCAGACCTTCGTCATCTGGCCCTCGATCCAACCCTTCCAGCGCAGATCTTCGGGCCGCATGGCGGTCTCGTATCGGGTAAGCACCGCGGCATCCATGATCGCGTCGCCCAGCGCCTCGGCTGTCATCACCTTGAAGCGCGTGGCCCTGCTGCGGGCAACAGCCCGGGCTTGAGACTGTCGAGATAGGCGCAGATCACGCGGCTGTCGAAGATCACCTGCCCGTCATCGAGCTGCATCGCCGGAATCTTGCCGACCGGATTGAGCATGCTGCGAGCCCTGCATGGCGGTTCACCGGCGACGTGCTCGCCTCGACGATCTCGATACGGTCCGTCAGGCCCAGTTCATGCGCAGCGACGATGACCTTCCGCACGAAGGGCGAAGTCGGGGAGTACCAAAGTTTCATGGAGATTGTTCCGGTTTCGATTTGTCGGGAAGCCTAGCCGTGGGCGCGCGTAAGGCGCAAGCGCCGCAGGCGAAGGGCGGGAATTCCTGCAATGTTGGGGGTTGCTGGTTCCATGCCCACCGGTGTGGGGACCGGGCCTGCGGCGTAGCCGGAAGCTTTCTCCGACCGGCCTGAAGCATAGCCAGAACGTGCAAAAGCCGATTTAAGCGCATGCGTAAAGATTATACGCGATTGCATCTTTGCCGAAAGGTCAGGCCGTATCGCAAGAAATGCGCGCAAGGCTTCATTTACCTCGCGAGGCGCTTCGGTGTGCATGGAGTGTCCGCTGCCCTTGATCGAAAACGGTCTGCGATTGCGAAAGCATCGCGGCCAGCGCAGAGCCATTGCGGTTCGGCGTCATGCGGTCGAACTCGGCCACATGCACAGGCCCTGCCCTTGAAGCCTTGGCTGCGGCTTGCGCCCCGTGCTCGTAGGCTGCACAGGCTTTCAGCCCGTCGGCCAGCGCATTTCGCTTGCCCTCGTCGCATCTGCGCAATGCCGAAGGCGACGTGGTTCGCGCCCGGCCAGGTGTTCTGCGCCATATGCGCGCCGGGACCAAATCCCCACGTGTTCATCGCGGCGATGGCCTCGTCCGGCTTCGTGACGGCGGTCTCCGACCAATTTCGGTTCACCGGAATTTCCGCCGACGTGCCGATCAGCACCAGCGCCTCGCACCGCTTTGCGGAGCGATCCGCGCGATTTCGAGCGCGATCAATCCGCCCATCGAATGTCCGGCGAGCACCGCCTTTTCCACCCAGCCGCGTCCATGACCGCGAGCATGAAGGCCGCCATCTCCTCGACCGTTCCCGGCGGTTCTCCCTGCGAAAGACCATGGCCTGGCAGGTCCGGCGCGAGCACGTTCCAGCCGTCATAGGCGAGCGCGCGGGTCTGCAGCACCCATGTCAGGTGCGAATAGCCCGACACCGTGCAGGAACACGATCCATCGCCTGCCCGCCACTGCGCCCGGCCGCCGGTGGCGGCATGGATCTCGTTTCCGTCGACAAGCAGTTTCACGGCTTTCGCCCTCACGGCCGCCTTCAGCGCGCGGTCGAAATCGGCCTTCAGATCCTCGATGTTCTCGAGGCCGACCGACAGCCGGATCATGTCCTCCGACAGCCCGCCCGCCTTCATGTCGTCCGCGGAAATATGCGAATGCGTGGTCGAGGCCGGGTGAATGACCAGCGTCTTGGCATCGCCGACATTCGCCAGGTGCGAGGCGATCTGCACCTTCTCGATGAAGGCCTGGCCGGCGGCGCGCCCGCCCTTGACGCCGAAGGTGATGATCGAGCCCGCCCCCTTCGGCAGCAGGCGCTTCGCCACCTCGTGGTCGGGATGGTCGGGGAGCGAGGGATGGCGCACCCAGGCCACGGCCTCGTGGCCTTTCAGGAAATCCAGCAACGCGGCCGTGTTTTGCATGTGCCGCTCCATGCGCAGCGGCAGCGTCTCGATGCCCTGCAGCAGCAGGAACGCCGTCATCGGCGACATGCACGGCCCGAAATTGTAAAGCGCCTCCGCCCGGATTCGCGCGGCGAGCGCGATCGGCCCGAACTCCTCCCAGAACACCAGCCCGTCCAGCGCATAGAAGGGCTTGGTCAGCGTCGGCCAGCGGTCCGACTGCCCCCAGTCGAAATTGCCGGCATCGACCACCGCGCCGCCGATCGCCACGCCATGACCGCCCATCCATTTGGTCAGCGAGTGGATGACGACGTTGACGCCATGCTCCACGGGCTTGAACAGCACCGGCGTGCAGAAGGTCGCATCCATCACCAGCGGCAGGCCGGCCTCGCGCGCGATTTGCGCCAGCGCGGTCACGTCCACGACATCGAGACCGGGATTTCCGATCATCTCGCAGAAGATGAACTTTGTGTTTGGGCCGGATTGCAGCCTTCAGTCCATCATGGTCGCGCCCGTGCACGAAGCTCGTCTCGACGCCGAAACGCGGCAGCGTGTTTTTCAGAAGTTGATATTGGCGCCATAAAGCTGCGCCGTCGAAACGATGTGATCGCCCGCGCTTGCCAGCATGGTCGCGACGCAGTGCAACGCCGCCATGCCGGAGGCGGTCGCAATAGCAGGCCGCACCGCCCTCCATTGCAGCGACGCGCTGCTCGAGCACCGCGACCGTCGGGTTGGAGATGCGGGAATAGAGGTGCCCGCCCTCTTCCATGTTGTACAGGGCGGCGGCGTGGCGTGCATCCCGGAAAAGATAGGAAGTCGTCAGGTGAACCGGGACGGCGCGCGAGCCATGTTCGGCATCCAGTGTCATGGCCCGCATGCAGGGCCATGGTCTCCAGTTCATGAAATAACGACATTTTTCTCGCAGTAATTGCCTTTTACGAGACTTGAACGCTCTGTTGTACCGGCCATCCTCGCGGCGGAAGGTGATCTCCGGGGATGTCTGGCGGATATGCTGCACCCCTTTCCACCGCAAGAACCGGAACTCAGATAGCGGTCACCTTCTACCGACCACTGCCCGACATAGGAATTGCCGGCGAAATCGATCGTCACTGTCTTGCCGATCCGTGAATAGAACAGGCAGCCGAATTCCGGACTGACGATTGAGTTCCCGCTCAGCAGCGACTTGTATTTCGCCCCCGCTCAATTCCTGGGCCATTGCCGTCCGCCATTAGACCCAGCAAAAGGGCGGCGGCCCCCGCAAGCATACTTGCGCATTAAGTCCCTCCAATAAGCCTTGCGCCGGCGAAAAAGGAGCCACCCTGCCGGAGTCGAGTAGTGAAGCGGGTTTCTGTTGCCGTTGCAAGATTGTCGATGCCCTGAATGCGGACAAATGACCGCATTTCCTCCCTTTTGTGTCCTAAATGCCGATTTACGCCAGACTTGCAGTGAATGTACCCGTTAGACCTGCAGTATGCAGCCATTGAAGGGTATAGCCATGTCCGGCTGATCTCGCGCGCGCTGGCGATCGTAGACGTTGCTGGCCGCATCGCCAGCCTTCGCCGATGAGTGCGGGATGCAGCGCGCAGGTGATGCCGCGAAGCGAGCGAAGCAAGCCTGCCGCCGGAGGCTCGAAGCGCAAGTCAATATCGCGCTCGACAGGCGCTCGGCATGCGCAAGACCGGCGACAAGATCGGTTGCCTTTCGGGCGTTGAAGAGGCCCGCGCGATCTTCGTGGGCAAGCGATGCCCTGCGAGGTTCCGGCGAATGGTGCCCGGACTGCGTTGGCCCCCGGCCTTGCGCCGAGCCATCCGCCGAAGAGGCCGGCGGGACGAGCGGAACGTCCCGCCGGCTTCGCCTTCCGTCGGCGCTATCGCTGTAGGTGCCGGAAATCCAGTCCTCGAGCCGCGCCTTCGCGACATCGCTTCAGAAGTTCGACAAATCCCGCTCGCCTGGTGCAGCGCCGTAGCCGTGCCCTTGTCGGCCGTCGCCTCCTTGGCCTCGCCCGACCACGCCTTCCGGATTGAGATCGGAGGCGATCCAGGCGAAGGCAGTGCGTGCCGGTATGCGCAAGATGGCTGAACTCCTTGCGCGCCGCCTCCACGCGCGAGGTGAAGTTCTCGGCTCGCCGCATGTCCACGGTTTCCGGACGGAAATGCAGCATCAGCGATGTCTCGACGTCGCCGCCATGGATGCCGAACAGCCGCTCCTGCTCGCCATACATGCCGTCCGGCAGGCCGAAGCGCGTCCATGAAGTCTTCACCGCCATCATCATGCATGGCGACCCGCAATTCGCGCGCGACGATGCCCATGATCTCCTCGTTGCCGCCATGCGAATTGACGAACACGAATCTTGCGCACGCCTGCCCGCGCCACCGAAGTGCCGAGCTCGCGTCCAGTGCTCGATCAGCGTCGGCGCCGGAATGGTCAGCGTTCCCGGCTGGTAGAGATGCTCGTTCGACTTGCCCACCGCCTGCACCGGCAGGAAGCGGACGTCGACATCTGTCCGGCAACAGCGGGAAGACCGTTTCGAGCATGCCGTTCATGATCGAGAAATCGGTCGACACCGGCAGATGCGGGCCGTGCTGTTCGATCGCCGCCACCGGCAGCACCGCGATCGTCGCTTCCGGATCGATCGTCTCGAATTCACGGGCGCGTGATAATCGCCCCACCAGAACCTGCGTGCTCATCGATTATTCTCCCGTGCCTCAGTTCGCTGCCGCGACCGCCTCGATCTCGACGGTGAATTCGGGCCGCGCAAATCCCGACACGATCATCAGCGTGGAGGCCGGCAGGCGGCTGCGAGAACAGCGCGTTGCGCACTTCCATGTAGGGCTTGCAGATGCTCGCGACCGGTCACATAGGCATTGATGCGGACGATATCGCCAAGCCCCATGCCTGCTTCGCGCAGCACCGCCTCGATATTGGCAAAGCAAAGCCGCGCCTGCGCCTGCCGTGTCCGCCGGAATGGTGTCGTCCGGGCCTGATGCCGAGTTGTCCCGAAGCAGAACACGAGCCGCGATGCCGGCCGGCACCTCCATGCCATGGCTGTAGTTCGAAAACGGCGCGCGAATTCTGCGCGGGTACAATTGGCTTGATTCATGTGCTTCCGCTATCAATTGCCCGACGATCATGCGAGCGCCCGTTCCGTGCGATCAATGCCTGTGGACAGTCGCCTGGATGGTGAAGATTTGACGCTGCCCATCCATTAGGCAACAGAAGCTGCGACCGCTGATGAAAATTGAGCACGGACTGGTCCATATGAGCCTGCGGCAGGGGCTTATCAGGCGATGGCCGAGCTGGCATGAACCTTGCTGCCATCGTCGTGCGGAATTGATGTTGCGATGCAACAGCAAGCCCTCCATACCGGAGGCGCCTTTGGGATGGGTGACAACAACATGAATCGTGCGATTGCTTTTCCTGGCGGCGCGCTGCCGCATCGGCCGCTTGCCCGGCCTTCGCCGCCGAGAAGGTCACCTTCCAGACCAACTGGCTGGCACAGGCCGAGCATGGCGGCTACTACCAGGCCGTCGCCGACGGCACCTATGCCGCATGCGGCCTCGACGTGACCATCGCGCAGGGCGGGCCGCAGGTCAGCGGGCGTCCGCTGCTGCTCGCCGGCAAGATCGACTTCTACATGGGCGGCAACCTGCTGCAGGCCTTCTCCGCCGTGAAGGAGGGCATTCCGGTGCGCGTCGTCGCGGCCTCCTTCCAGAAGGAGCCGCAGGTGCTGATGAGCCATCCGGGCCAGGGTCTCGACACCTGGGAGAGCCTCAAGAACGCCGAGCAGTACATCATCGGCGACGAAGGCTTCCAGAGCTTCTTCCAGTGGATGGTCGCCGAGTTCGGCTTCGATGCCGGCAAAGCGCGTGCCCTACACCTTCAACCCCGCGCCGTTCATCGCCAATCCAAAGTCGGTCCAGCAGGGCTACGTGACCTCCGAGCCGTATGCGGTCGAGAAGGAAGGCGGCTTCAAGCCGAACCTCTTCCTGCTCGCCGACTATCGGCTTCGACACCTACGCCACCACGATCGAGACCATGCAGGACACGATCGACAAGCGCCCCGAGGTGGTGAAGTGCTTCGTCGATGGCTCGGCCAAGGGCTGGTACAACTACCTCTACGGCGACAACGCCGCCGCCAACGCGATGATCAAGAAGGACAATCCGGACATCACCGACGAGCAGATCGCCTTCTCGATCGACAAGATGAAGAGAATACGGCATCGTCGACTGCGGCGACGCCGAAAAGCTCGGCATCGGCGCGATGACCGACGAACGCATGAAGAGCTTCTACGACAAGATGGTCAAGGCCGGCGTCATGGAAGCCGGCATCGACATCAAGAAGGCCTACACGCTGGACTTCGTCAACAAGGGCGTCGGGCTTGACCTGAAGAAGTAAGGTCACGGCCGCTGCGAGAGAACGCCTGCGTGAATGCGAGCCGTGCAGCAAACGGCCGCAGGCGCATGCCGGCGAGACGCAGCTCATCCTGCGTTCCGTCGGCAAGACCTTCGCCAACGGCACCATCGCCCTGTCGGACGTCGAACCTGACGATCCGGCAGGGTGATTTCCTGTCGCTGCTCGGGCCGTCCGGCTGCGGCAAGTCGACGGCGCTTGCGCCTGATCGCCGGCCTTGTCGTCGCCCGACATCGGGCGTGCTCGACTGGCGCGGTCCGCGCATGGGCAAGACCGATCTCGGCTTCGTCTTCCAGGAGCCGACGCTGATGCCCTGGGCGAGCGTCTTCGACAATGTCTGGCTGCCGCTGCGCCTGCAGGGCGTGTCGCGCCGCGAGGCCGCGCCGCGCAGTCGAGGCAGTGCTCGCCGGCGTCGGCCTCGACCGGCTTCGAGAAAGCCAGTGCCGCGCGAACTTTCCGGCGGCATGAAGATGCGCGTCTCCATCGCGCGCGGGCTCGTCGTGCGCCCGCGAATGCTGCTGATGGACGAGCCGTTCGCGGCGCTCGACGAGATCACCCGCTTCCAGCTCAACAACGATCTCCTGAAGCTGTGGCAGGCACGAGGGCTTCACCGTCGTCTTCGTCACCCATTCGCGTGTTCGAGAGCGTCTTCCTGTCGAACCGCATCGTCGTCATGGCCGCGCGGCCCGGCCGCGTCTTCGACGAGATGGCCGTGGACGAGCCCTATCCGCGCGACGACGGCTTCCGCACCTCGGTCGCATTACGGCGACCTGACGCCGCCAGGCGTCCGGCCTGCTCGCGAGCGCAATGGGCGACGCGGAGGCGGCCATGGCCACCACTGAGCAACTTTCGCCGCCTCCGCCGGCATGGCGCTCGATCCCGAAGAGGCCCGCCGCCTGCGCGAGCGCCGTCTGGAGGCGGATCGGCCGCTGGCTGCTGCCGCTCATCATCATGGTCGCGGCGATCGTCCTTTGGGACCGCATCTGCGTGTGGAACGGCATTCCGCGCTACATCCTGCCGCGCCCGTACGAGGTGGTGGCGCACGCTCTATACCGACGCCGGCGCTGCTGTTCGGCTCGCTGCTGGTGACGCTGCAGATCACCTTCCTGTCGCTGCTGCTGGCGGTCGTCGGCGGCGTTGGGCTGGCGGTCCTGTTCACGCAGTCGAAATGGGTGGAAATGTCGTTCTTCCCCTTCGCCGTCATCCTGCAGGTGACGCCGATCGTGGCGATCTTTCCGCTGATCAACATCTATGTCGACAGCCAGACCGACCAAGCTGCTGCTGTGCGCCTGGATCGTCGCCTTCTTCCCGATCCTGTCCAACACCACGCTGGGCCTGAACTCGGTCGACCGCAACCTGCTCGACCTCTTCAAGCTCAACGGCGCGACGCGCTGGCAGACGCTGTGGCATCTGCGCCTGCCGGCCGCGATGCCCTACTTCCTCGGCGGTCTGAAGATCGCCGGCGGCCTTGCGCTGATCGGCGCGGTGGTGGCGGAGTTCGTCGCCGGAAGCGCCGGCCAGTCCTCGGGGCTTGCCAGCCGCATCATCGAGGCCGGGCTACCGGCTGAACGCGCCGCGCCTGTTCGCCGCGCTGATCCTCATCTCCTTCACCGGCATCATCATCTTCCTGGTGCTCTCGCTCATTTCGAACCTGATCCTGCGCCGCTGGCACGAAAGCGCCCTCAAGCAGGAACGATGATGAACGAACATGCGCAAACCGGCCGGCACGTGCTGGCCTCCGTAAACCTTCACACCACGGCGCTGTCCTCGCCATCGGCGCAGCACGACGGCGAAGGTTTCGGCGTCTACGATCTGGAAATCCGCGAAGGCAAGATCGCCTCCGTCACGCCAACACAGGCGAAGGACTGGCGCAGGCAGTCGCCCATCGTCATGCCGGCCTTCGTCGACTGCCACACCCATCTCGACAAGGGTCACATCTGGGCCCGCCAGCCCAATCCGGACGGCAGCTTCATGGGTGCGCTCAACTCCGTCGGCGAACGACCGCGCCGCGAACTGGGCCGCGCACGACGTGGAAGCGCGCATGGAATTCGCGCTCAAATGCGCCTATGCCCATGGCACCAAGGCGATCCGCACCCATCTGGACAGCGTGCCGCCACAGGAGACGATTTCCTGGCCGGTCTTCGACACCGTGCGCGAGCGCTGGAAGGGCCGCATCGAGCTTGCAGGCCGCCTGCCTTTTCGGCATCGACCAGGCCACGGACGAAGACTGGTTCCGCAACATGGTCGCGACCGTCAAGCGGCATGGCGGCGTGCTCGGTGCCGTCACCTACATGATGCCCGACCTTGACGAACTGCTGGACCGCATGTTCCGCGCCGCCATCGACAACGGCCTCGATCTCGACTTCCACGCCGACGAGACCGACGACGTGGAGGCGAAGTCGCTGGAGCGCATCGCCGCCGCCGCCAGGCGTCACAAGTTCCAGGGCCGCATCCTCATCGGCCATTGCTGCTCGCTCGCCCGCCAGCCGGACAGCCACGTGCTGCACACGCTGGACCAGGTCGCGGCGAGCAATATCAGCATCGTTTCGCTGCCAATGTGCAACATGTACCTGCAAGACCGGCGGGCGGACGGCACCACGCCGCGCTGGCGGGGCGTAACCTTGCTGCACGAGATGAAGGCGCGTGGCATCAATGTCGCAGTCGCCTCCGACAACACGCGCGATCCGTTCCACGCCTATGGCGATCTCGACATGCTGGAAGTCTACCGCATGGCGACGCGCACCATCCATTTCGACCATCCGGTCGGCGACTGGCCAAACACCGTGCTGTCCAATCCGGCCAAGGCCATGGGCGTCGCCGCCGGAAAGCTGGACCCGGGCACTGCGGCCGATTTCATCCTGTTCAAGGGCCGAAGCTGGACCGAGCTGCTGTCTCGGCCGGAAAGCAATCGCATCGTGTATCGCGATGGCGTGCCGATAGAAGCGCCCCTGCCCGCCTATGAAGAACTCGACCATTTGATGGAGCCCGCACGATGATGGACCTTGCCGCATTCCGCGCCGAAATCGACGGCATCGTGGTCGAGGACAATCCGGCCATCGTCAAGCAGAAGAGCCGCGATTTCTATTGGTACTCGCCCGTGCTGAAGGAGAGGCTCGACCACGTCACCGGCGATCTTGTGGTGTCGCCCGCGAACGAGACTGAGGTCGTGCGCGTGCTCAAGGCCTGCTATCGCCACAACGTGCCGGTCACGCCGCGCGGCACCGGAACCGGCAATTACGGCCAGGCCATGCCGCTTTCGGGCGGCATCGTGCTTTCGCTCGCCGGCATGGACAAGATCAGCGCCATTCATCCGGGCCGCGTCATCTGCGGCCCCGGCGCCATCTGCGCCGACATCGACAAGGCGACGCGCGCCCACTCGATGCAGGAACTGCGCATGCACCCCTCCACAGCTGCCACCGCCACCATTGGCGGCTTCATCGCGGGCGGTTCGGGCGGCGTCGGCTCCACCCGCTGGGGCGGGCTGCGCGACATCGGCAATGTCCTGCGCCTGCGCGTCGTGACCATGGAGGCAGAGCCGCGCGTGCTGGACCTCACCGGCGCGGACCTGCACAAGGTCACCCATGCCTATGGCACCAACGGTATCATCACCGAGGTCGAAGTGCCGCTGGCCGCCGCCTATGACTGGGTGGACGTGATCGTCGCCTTCGACGATTTTTTGGACGCGGCGCGTTTCGGCAACGAGCTTGGCCGCGCCGACGGGCTGCTGGTAAAGCTCAACACGGTGATCGCCGCGCCGGTCGCCTTCGACTATTTCAAGCGCCACCAGAAATTCGTGACCGCCAAGGACAGCCTCGTCGTCACCATGGTCGCGCCGCAGTCGCTCGACGCGTTCCGCACCTTTGTGCGGCTGCGCAATGCCCGCATCGTCTTCGACGCATCCACCATGAGCGAGGCCGAGCTGAAGGGCATTCCCCAGGCATTCGAACTCACATGGAACCACACCACATTGCGGGCGCTGCGGGTCGATCCGGCGATCACCTACCTGCAAGTGCTATACCCGTTCCCGGGCCATCTTGCGCTGGTTGAAAAGCTGCATTCCATGTTTCCGGGCGAGGTTTATGACCACCTCGAATTCGTCCGCTTCGACGGCGACATCACCTGCTTCGGGCTGCCGCTGGTGCGCTTCACCACCGAGCAGCGGCTGGACGAAATCGTCGCGACCTTCAACGCCATGGGCGCGCCGGTCTTCAATCCGCACCGCTACACGCTGGAGGAAGGCGGCATGAAGCAGACCGACGCCATCCAGCTCGCCTTCAAGCGCGAGGCCGACCCCAAGGGCCTGCTCAACCCCGGCAAGATGATCGCCTGGGACGATCCGGACTATGATTATCAATCCGGCGTCTGGCTGTTCAAGGGATTGCAGAAGGCAAGCTGAGCCATGCGCATCCTGCTGCTGCACGCCCATCCGGTCGCGGAGAGTTTCAACGGCGCGCTGCACCGCCTGGCCATGGAACGGCTGACGGCAAAAGGGCACGAGGTCGATGATTGCGATCTCTATGCCGAGGGCTTCGATCCGCGCCTCACCCGCGAGGAACGGCTCGCCTACCATGACGAGACGATCAACATCGAGCCGGTGCGCGAGCATGTCGAACGGCTGCGGCGGGCTCAGGCGCTGGTGCTGAGCTTCCCGGTCTGGAACTTCGGCTTTCCCGCGATCCTCAAGGGCTATTTCGATCGGGTATTCCTGCCCGGCGTCTCGTTCAAGCTGGTCGAAGGGCGGGTGCGCCCTGCCTTGCAGCACATCGGCAAGGTCGCCACGATCACCACCTATGGCGGGCCGCGCTGGCGCGCTTTCGTGCTCGGCGATCCACCGCGCAAGCTCGTCCAGCGCGTTATCCGCGTGCAGGTAAAGCCCGGCGCATCCATGCCCTATCTCGCGCATTACGACATGAACCGCTCCACGGACACATCGCGCACCGGCTTCATGGCCAGGGTCGGTCGCGCCATGGATGCCTTTTGATGCGCGTGCTGCTGGTCTATTGCCATCCGGTGCCGGAAAGCTTTTGCGCCGCCCTGCGCGACACCGCGATGGCGGCGCTCACCGCGCGGGGCCACGAAGTGCGGCTCCTCGATCTTTATGCGGAGAATTTCGATCCGGTGATGCGCGCGGACGAGCGCCGCAAGTACAATGAACTGACCGCCGGCGAGCATCCGCTGCCGAAGCATGCCGCGCATCTGCAATGGGCGCAGGCGCTGCTCTTCATCTACCCGACCTGGTGGTACGGCCTGCCCGCCATGCTCAAGGGCTGGCTCGACAGGGTATGGACGCCGGAAATCGCATTCTCCATCCCGAAGGATGGCGGACCGATCAAGCCGCTGATGACCCATGTGCAGAAAATCGGCATTGTCACCACATGCGGGGCGCCGCGCTGGTGGTCCTTCGTGATCGGCCATCCCGGCCGCAAGCTCATCCTGCGCGGGTTGAGGGCACTGTGCGCGCGCCGCTGCAAGACGCTCTTCATGGCGCATTACCTGATGGACGCATCCACGCCGCAATCGCGCGCGGCATTCTTGGCGCAGGTCTCGCGCAGGCTTTCCAGCTTCTAGCAAAGCAAAACGCCGGCTTTCGCCGGCGTTTCATTATTCATCACTCGGCTGCCTTGAGCCTCGTGCGCGACGGCCTTCGCGGCGCGCCCGAGTTTTCCACGGAGGCAAGACGCATGCGCAACTCGTCGATTTCCTCGCGGCTTTCGGCAATCGCCTCGGCAAGCACATGTGCCGCCGGCTCTTCGGGCTCTGCTTCCTTCGGCCCGATGAAGCGGCTGAAGATGCGGCCAAGCAGTCGCGACAGGTCGTCCATGATCAGGAAGAACGACGGCACCACAACGAGGCTCAGGATCGTCGACACGATGATGCCGCCAATCACCGCCGTCGCCATCGGCGAGCGGAACGATCCACCCTCGCCGACGCCCAGCGCCGAGGGCAGCATGCCCGCCGACATCGCGATGGAGGTCATGACGATCGGCCGGGCGCGCTTGCGGCCCGGCCTCCATCATCGCCTCGTAGCGGTTCATGCCGCGCGCGATCATCTCGATGGCGAAGTCGACGATCAGGATCGCGTTCTTCGTCACGATGCCCATCAGCATCAAGATGCCGATCAGCACCGGCATGGACACCGCGCTGCCCGTGAGGATCAGCGCCGACCGCCACGCCGCCAATCGCGAGTGGCAGCGAGAACAGGATCGTGAACGGCTGGATGACGTTGCGGAACAGCAGGATCAGCACTGTCAGCACCAGCATCAGGCCGAGCAGCATCGCCTGCTGGAAGCTCTGCAGCAGCTCCTTCTGGATTTCCGCGTCGCCCGTTTCCGCGACGCGAACGCCGGCCGGCAGTTCGACCGAGTTCGCCACTTCGCGGAACTTCGCCGTTGCCGTGTCGAGCGCCACGCCCACCGGCAGGTTCGCGCCGATGGAAGCCTTGCGCTCGCGGTTGAGGCGGTCGATCTTGCTCGGGCCGTCCGCGACGCGAATGTCGGCCACCGCGCTCAGCGGCACGCTGCCGCCATTGGAGGTCGGCACGCGCAACACGCCGATGCGGTTGGCATCCTTGCGCAGGTCCGTATCGAGCTGCACCCGCACCCGGATCAGCCGGTTGTCGACCGAGACCTTGGCAAGCGCCGCATCGCCGTCGCCGATGGTCGCGACGCGGATGGTCTCCGCGATCTTCTGTGTCGTCACCCCGAGACGTGCGGCCTGCTCCGCGCGCGGCACGATCTGGACTTCCGGCCGCGGCAATGCGCCCGTCGAGCTGACATATTCCAGTTCGTCCACCGTGCGCAGCTTCGCTTCAAGCAGCGCGACGGCCTTGAATTGAGGTCGGCGTCGTTGTCCGACAGCACGTTGAACGTGATATCGCGCTCGCCGCGGTCGTTGAGCTTGTAGGCGCGCACGTCAGGCACCTTGGCGACGATGGCGAACACCTCCGCCTCGATGTCGACTTGCGGCCGCGTGCGACCGGTCGCCTGTATCGGCGGCAACAGATTGTCGAGCGCCGGGAAAGCTTCTCGCGCAATCCCCGCCGCAACTTGTTGACCAGCGAATGATCGAGCTTTTCGCAGCATCACCGTCACGGCGGCCCTGCGAATATCGCGGTCGCCCTTCGGGTCTGCGCCACCCAGCACGAACACGTTTTCGACGCCATCGAGCGTTCTGGATCGCCTGCTGGATCTGCGTGGTCGTGCGGTCGGTATCGTCGAGCGTGGAGCCCGGCGGCAGTTCGACGCTGATCGAAATGCGCGACACGTCCTCCGGCGGAATGAAGCTGCCGGGAATGCTCAGCATCAACTTGACGGAGACGATCAGCACGACGATCGCCCGGCAAGCGTGAGATAGCGCGCCGGCACGAAGAACGGAACCGCCCCGAAGTCGTCTGCTGCACCACCCGGTGTAGCCGCGCATGATCGCGCCGTCCTTTTCCTCCTCCTCATGCGCATCCTTGTCGCGCATCAGGTAGGCGGCCATCATCGGCGTTATGAGACGCGCAACCATCAGCGAGAACAGGACCGCCAAGCGCGACCGTGATGCCGAACTGGCGGAAATACTGGCCGGGAATGCCGGGCATGAACGACACCGGCACGAACACCGCGACGATGGTGAAAGTCGTCGCGATAACGGCAAGACCGATTTCGTCCGCCGCTTCGATGGCGGCGCGGTACGGTGTCTTGCCCATGCGGATATGCCGGGCGATGTTCTCGATCTCCACGATCGCGTCGTCGACGAGAATGCCGGTCGCCAGCGTCAGCGCCAGGAAGCTGACGAGGTTGAGCGAGAAGCCCAGCAGATCCATGATGTAGAAGGTCGGGATCGCCGAAAGCGGGATCGCGATCGCCGTGATGAGCGTGGCGCGCCAGTTGCGCAGGAACAGCAAGCACCACGAAAACGGCGAGGATCGCGCCTTCGATCAGCGTGTGCAACGCCGCCTCGTAGTTGCCATAGGTATAGAAAACCGTGTCGTCGACCGGCGAGATCAACACGTCCGGGTTCTGCGCCCGAACCTTTTCGAGCACGTCGTTGACCACTTCGGCAACGCTGACTTCGCTGGCGCCCTTGGCGCTGAACACCGAGAAGGTGACGACCTGCTCGCCGTTGAAACGCGAGAACGAACGCAGTTCCTCGTAGGTATCGATGACGCGTCCAAGGTCGCCAAGCTTCACATACGGCCCGAAGGCAGGGAAATCGTCGTGTCTGCAAGCTTGTCCGCCGATTCCGCGTCGCCCAGCGTCCTGATCGCCTGCTCCTGCGAACCCACCTCGCTTCGTCCTGAACCAAGGTCCGCATTGGTCGCGCGAAGCTGGCGGCTCACATCCGCGGCGGTTATTCCATGCGAGTTGAGCTTCGTCGGATCGAGTTCGACGCGGATTTCGCGATCGGCGCCGCCATAGCGGTCGATCCGGCCGATGCCGCGCAGACCCTGCAACTCGCGCTTGATCTCGTCATCGACGAACCAGGACAGCTCCTCGATCGACATGTTCGGCGAGGCGACCGCGAAGGTCATGATCGCCTGGCCTTCGACGTCGATGCGCGTGACGACCGGCGTCTCCACGTCGCCCGGCAGGTCGCCGATGATCTGGTCGATCGCGTCCTTGACGTCCTGCACCGCCTTGTCGGTCGGCACTTCCATGCGGAATTCGATTGCCGTCGTGGTCGATCCGTCATTGACGGTCGAGATCACGTTCTTGACGCCGGTAAGGCCGGCAACGGCGTCCTCGATTTCCCGGGTGACCTGTTTTTCAAGCTCGGCAGGGGCCGCGCCGCTTTGCGTGGTGGTAACGGCCACCAGCGGCACGTCGATGTTGGGGAACCGCGTGATCGGCAGCGTGTTGAACGACTGCCAGCCGAGCACCATCAGCAGGCAGAATGCCAGGATGGGCGCGATGGGATTGCGAATGGACCAGGCTGAGAAATTCATGGAAGGATCCTAGTTCGAAACATCCGCGACCTCATCGACCCGTACCGGGTTGATGCGATCCCCGTTGCGTACAAATGCGCCTGCCCTTGCGACGACGATATCGCCCTCGGCGAGGCCAGAGACGATCTCGACGAGATTGCCTTCCCGCACGCCCGTGACGACCTGTACTTCCTCGACGCGGCCGTCCTTGACCACCAGCGCCGTGGTCCCCTTTGCGTTGATGCCGATGGCCGATACCGGAAGCGTGACCGCTTCCTTCTGCTGCGTGACGATCGCCGCATCGGCAAACATGCCCCAGCGCACCAGCGCCGAGTTGTCAATGGCGATGCGGACGCGCCCGAGCCTTGTCTGGATGCTGACGGTCGGCTCTACCAGCCGCACGACACCCGTCAGGCGCTGTTCGAGGCCAGCCACCTTGAGAATGGCCTTCTGGCCGTTTTGCAGCCGCAGCACGTCCTGCTCGGCGATTTCAGCACGCAATTCGAGTTGCCCGTCGCGCACCAGCACGAACATCGGCTTTCCGGCGGCGCTGGCGATGCTGCCCACCAGCGCATTGCGCTCGACTACCTGCCCGGAAACCGGAGCCTTGATTTCGGTGCGGGCAAGCTTGAGGTCGATGTCGGCGATCTGCGCGTCGACCACTTCGACCTGCGCCCGCGCGGAAAGTCCCGCCTGCATCGCCGAGTTCAGCCTTGCCTCGCCAACTTCGGCATTCGAACGGGCCTGGTCCGCAGTGGACTTGGAGGAAATACCCTTTTTGGAGAGGCTTTCGGCGCGATCCTTGACCCGCATCGCCTCGTCCAGCGCCGCGCGTGCTTCCGCCTGCTGGGCCTCCGCCTGCGCGATCGCTGCCGTGGCGCTGGCGCGCGTGGCTTCCAACTGGCTGCGTTGCAACACGAGCGCCGAAGTCGACAAGGTCGCCATGACCTCGCCTTCCTTCACATATGCCCCGACATCGACCGTCAGCGTTTCGACCGCCTGGCCCTCGATCTGCGGCTGGACGGAAACCTGTTCGACCGGCTCGATGATCCCGGACGCCAGCACGCGGTCGGTGAGCATCGCCTTGCTTGCTGCAATGACGGAAATCGCGGGAAGGGTCGGCCCCTTTTGTGCTTTCGGCGTCGGATTTTCAGCCTGGGCCGGAACGGTAATGGCGGTCGAAGCCAAAGCCGCTGCTATCACGCCCGCAATGATGAACTTGCTGAACTTCATCGGATCAACCTGCCTTCTTCGCCTGTTCGACGCCTGTTTTGGCGGACGGCAATGCTTCTACGATATTCTCGATGGTTTCGATCACCAGTGTGACAAGCTGCCGGTCCCGCTTGTAGAGCGGGTCGGCCTCGCTTCGCGCCTCCAAGGCCGAAAGGCCCTGAATCAACATCATCACCAGCCTTGCATGGGCGGCGAAGCGCTCTTCCGCCTCGGCCTGCGGCACGCCGGTAATCTGCGCGAAAACTTCGATGATGTTGCGGCACATGTGCATTTCCATGCGCTGCATCAGCGAGGCGATTTCCGGCCGCCGGATCGCGGTCGACTGGATTTCACACCAGATCGCGCCCTTTTCGCAGTCCATCGATTCCACATGCTTGCGGATCGTCTCGCGCACGGCCTGGCGTGGATCGGGCGAATTCTTGATGCGGTGGAAGTCGAGTTCCGCCTCCTCAAGGTTGCGCTGGACCAGCGCCTCGACAATTGCCGCCTTTGACGGGAAATAGCGGTAGAAATTGCCGGCGCTCATGGATGCGGCGCGCGCAAGGTCCTGCATCGACGCTCCGTCGAAGCCCTTCTCCGAAAAGACCGCCCGCACGCTGTCGAGGATTTCGCGTGACTTGAGGGCCATTGTCGGATTTTCCGCGTCCACTGTGCCTATCCCGTTCGACATGTTGCAGCGCACATATATGTGAATGAACGTTCATTCATCAACCCCTGCAACGAAATGTGATTAACAAAAAGGGCCGCGCGATGCGCAGCCCTTTGCCATTTCCAAATGCAGTTTGGTCAGTGCGCAACCATGACGTGGCGCACGGCCGTGTAATCCTCCAGCGCATAGAGCGACATGTCCTTGCCGTAGCCGGACTGCTTCAGCCCGCCATGCGGCATCTCGTTGACCAGCATGAAATGCGTGTTGATCCAGGTGCAGCCATATTGCAGGCGCGCGGCGGTCGCCATCGCCCGCGACACGTCCTTCGTCCAGACCGAGGACGCAAGGCCGTAGTCGCTGTCGTTGGCCCAGGCCACGGCCTCGTCGACATCGGAGAAGCGCGTGACCGAAACGACCGGGCCGAACACCTCGCGGCGCACGATCTCGTCGCTCTGCAAGGCGCCGGCGACCACCGTCGGCTGGTAGAAGAAGCCCGAGCCCTCGCCCGGCTTGCCGCCGGTGGTGATCTCGATGTGCTTCTGTTCCGACGGCACGCTCGACGAAGCTCGCGACGCGGTCGCGCTGGCGCTTGGAAATCAGCGGCCCGATCTCGTTTCTCGGTGTCGTCCGCCTCGCCGAACTTGATGGTCGAAACGGCGGACGAAAGATCGGCGACGAGCTTGTCGTAGATCTTCTTGCCGGCATAGATGCGGCAGGCGGCGGTGCAATCCTGTCCGGCATTGTAGAAGCCGAAGGCGCGCAGGCCGTTCACCACGGCATCGATGTCGGCGTCGTCGAACACGATGACCGGCGCCTTGCCGCCAAGTTCGAGATGCGTGCGCTTGACCGACTTTGCCGCGGCCTGCAGCACCTTCTTGCCGGTGGCGACATCGCCGGTGATCGAGATCATGTTGACGCCGGGATGGTTGATCAGCGCATTGCCGACGCTCTCGCCGCGCCCGAGCACGACGTTGACGACGCCCTCGGGCAGGATGTCGGCGAGCACCTTCGCCATCTTCAGGGCGGTCAGCGGCGTCTGCTCGGACGGCTTGAACACCACCGTGTTGCCGCCGCCGATCGCCGGCGCAAGCTTCCACGCCATCATCATCAGCGGATAGTTCCACGGCGCGATCGAGGCGACGACGCCGATCGGGTCGCGCCGGATCATCGAGGTGAAGCCGCGGCAGATATTCGCCCGCCGCATTGCCCGGGCATGCAGCGCACGGCGCCGGCAAAGAAGCGGTAGCAGTCGACGATGGCCGGGAATCTCGTCGTTCAGCACGGCATTGATCGGCTTGCCGCAATTGAGCGCTTCAAGCGCGGCGAAGTCATCGGCCTCGGCTTCGATCGCCGCCGGCGATCTTCAGGAGATAGTTCGAGCGCTCCGCCGGCGTGGTCCGCGACCAGGTGGCGAAGGCCGTGTCGGCTGCGGCAACGGCGCGCGTCGATCTGCGCCTGCGAGGCCTCCGGAAGTTCGAGGATCGAGCTGCCCGTCTTCGGATTGAGGATGGTTTCCTCGGTTTCCGTTCCGGCTTCGATCGAGCCGCCGATGAGCATTTTCGTGTCCATGGACGGATTCTCCCTTTTCATGTCATTTGCCCTGGCCGGCGACCGTGTCGCCGTCGCGGGTCAGATAGTAGGCGGCCAGAATCGGCAGCAGCGTGACGATGACGACCACCATCGCGACCACGTTGGTGACCGGGCGCTGGCGCGGCCGCACCAGTTCCTCCAGCATCCAGATCGGCAGCGTCTGCCTGCTGCCCGGCGGTGAAGGTGGTGACGATGACCTCGTCGAAGGACAGCGCGAAGGCGAGCATGCCGCCGGCCAGCAGCGCCGTGGAAAGATTGGGCAGGATGACATGGCGGAAGGTCTGGAAACCGTCGGCGCCAAGATCCATCGACGCCTCGATCAGCGAACCGGACGTGCGGCGGAACCGCGCGACGGCATTGTTGTAGACGACCACGATGCAGAAGGTCGCGTGGCCGAGCACGATCGTCCAGATCGAGAACGGGATGTCCATCGAGGCTGAAGGCCGAGCGCAGCGAGATGCCGGTGATGATGCCGGGCAGCGCGATCGGCAGGATGACCAGCAGCGAAATCGTCTCGCGGCCGAAGAAGTGCGTTCGCGACACCGCCGCCGCGCACAGGTGCCGAGCACCATGGCGATGACCGTCGAGATGCTCGCGACCTTGACCGAGAGCCACAGCGCCTCCCACACGTCCGGCCGGTTCCAGGTGACGCCGAACCAGTTGAGTGGTCAGGCCCGGCGGCGGCCAGGCATAGCTCTTCTCCTCCGTGGTGAAGGCGTAGAGGAAGATCAGCAGGATCGGCAGGTGCAGGAACAGCAGCCCCGCTACCGCCGCGATGGTGAGGCCCCTTGGGGCACGCATGTTCGGGTCAGAGCGCATCGAAGGCCCCCAGTCGGCGTGGCGCCCCAGAGATAGAAGCCATGATCACGATCGGCACCACGGTGAAGGCCGCGGCCAGCGGAATGTTTCCGGCCGTTCCCTGATGGGCATAGACGGCCTGGCCGATGAAAAGGCGCGACGAGCCGATGATCTGCGGGATGATGTAGTCGCCGAGCGTCAGCGAGAAGGTGAAGATCGAACCGGCGACGATGCCGGGCAGCGCCAGCGGCAAGATCACGTTCGCGAAGGTCTGGCGCGGGCATCGCGCCAAGATCGGCCGAGGCTTCGACAAGGCTTGGCCGGCACGCGCTCCAGCGCCGCCTGGATCGGCAGGATCATGAAGGGCAGCCAGACATAGACGAAGACGATGAAGGTGCCGATATAGCTGACCGACAGCGAATTGCCGCCGATCGACCGGCAGCGCCAGCCAGGCATCGAGCAGCCAGGTCAGGTGCAGCTTGTGCGAACAGCCAGGTGAGGATGCCTTCCTTGGCGAGGATCAGCTTCCAGGCATAGACCTTGACCAGATAGCTGACGACCACAGCGGCAGCATGACGCCGAGATAGAACAGCGCCTTCCAGCGCCCCTTCGCATAGCGCGCGGCGTAATAGGCGATCGGGAAGGCGATGATCGCCGAGGCGATCGTCACCAGCGCCGCCATGGTCACCGTGCGCATGATGATGTCGAGATTGGACGGCGTCAGCAGTTCGCCATAGGTCTTCAGCGTCGAACTGCTGGTCGACGAGGCCGGAGAACTCGTCGATCGAAAAGAAGCTCTGCGCCAGAAGCGCGAGCAGCGAGCCGACATAGACGATGCCGAGCCACAGCACCGGCGGCAGGAGCAGCAGGAAAAGCAGCAGCTTCGGCTTGCGCCAGAAAACGTCCGACAGCCGGCCTGAAATGCCGCTCGGCAGGTGGCGTTATCGCTGGCGCGGCGATGCTCAAGCTTCGCCCTCCATCAGGTGGACGTCGTCCTTGTCCCAGCCGACGCGGACCGTGTCGCCATCGGCCGGAACGCTCGCGGCCGATGGAACCAGTGCATTTATCCGCTGGCCGTCGATATCGAGGACCAGCCGCGTTGCGCCGCCCAGGAAGCTGCGGCCCGAAAGGCGCGCGGCGTGGCCGCCCTTGCTCGACCAGCCGAATGTTCTCCGGCCGAAGGCTCGCCCATTTGCGCGCGCCGGCGATCTTCTCCACGAAATCCGGCGGCAGCACATTCGACGACCCGACGAAATCGGCGACGAAGCGCGTGCGCGGGCGCCGGTAGATTTCGGCCGGCGTGCCGACCTGCACGATCCTGCCGTCGTTGAACACCGCGACGCGGTCGGCCATCGACAGCGCCTCGCCCTGGTCGTGGGTGACGAAGACGAAGGTGATGCCGAGCGGCTCTGCAGCGCCTTCAACTCCTCCTGCATCTGCTCGCGCAGCTTCAGGTCGAGCGCGCCGAGCGGTTCGTCGAGCAGCAGCACCCGGGGCTTGTTGACCAGCGCGCGGGCAAGCGCCACGCGCTGGCGCTGGCCGCCGGAAAGCTGCGCCGGCCTGCGTGCGCCGTATCCCGGCAGCCGCACCATTGTCGAGCGCGGCATTCGCGCCTCGCGCCGCCGCTCGGCATCGCCCACGCCCTTGACCATCAGGCCGTAGGCGACATTGTCCGCGACCGATCAAGATGCGGGAACAGCGCGTAGTCCTGGAAGACCGTGTTGACGTTGCGCCGGTAGGGCGGAACGCCTTCGGCCGTCTCGCCGAAGATCTCGATGTGGCCCGAAGTCGGCTGCTCGAAACCGGCGATCAGGCGCAGGCAGGTCGTCTTGCCGGAGCCGGACGGTCCGAGCATGGCGAAGAACTCGCCGGCAGCGATCTCCAGGTCGACGCGCGTCGACGGCGCGGACGCTGCCGAAATGGCGCGACACCTTCGAAAATGTGACGGCTGTTTGACATTTGAAACCGGAATTTTCCTCGCTGCGAGGGTCGATGCCCGGGTAGAAAACAGGCGGCGCAATTTCTTGCGCCGCCCCCGGTTCAGCCCGTGGCGCACTCCAAGGGGCAGCGGAGAGCGTCAGCGGCCGCCGATCACGCCGATATAGTCCGACACCCAGCGATAATAGGGCACGCAGGCATCGTTCTGGCTGGCGCACTTGGACGTGCGGCGTCGTCCAGAAGTGGATCTTCTCGAAATTGTCGAGGCCGTTGGTCGTGCAGCCTTCCTTGGTCTGCATGCCGCGTGCCGTCGTGCAGGCCGCCGGAACCGACGGGTTGGCGCCGAACCAGACCGAAAGATCGCCCTGCAGGTTGGACGAAAGCGAATGCTCCATCCACATATAGGCGCAGTTCGGGTTGGCCGCGTCGACATGCATCATGGTCGTGTCGGCCCAGCCGGTTGACGCCTTCCTCCGGGAATGACCGAGGCCATCGGCGCTGCCGCTCGCGCCTTCAGGAGGTTGACCTGGAACGGCCAGGAACCGGACGCGACGACGCCCTCGTTCTTGAAGTCGTCCATCTGGATGAAGGCGTCGTGCCAATAGCGGCCGACCAGCTGTGCGCTGCTGCGCGCAGCAGGTCGAGCGCCGCCTTGTACTGGTCCTCGTTGAGCTCGTACGGGTTCTTGATGCCGAGTTCCGGCTTGTGCGTCATCAGGTAGTGCGCGGCGTCGGCGATGTGGATCGGGCCGTCATAGGCCTGCACGCGGCCCTTGTTGGACTTGCCGTCGGCAAGCGTCATTTCCTCGAACACGACGTTCCAGCTCGTCGGCGCTTCCTTGAAGACCTTGGTGTTGTACATCAGCACGTTCGGGCCCCACATGTAGGGCACGCCGTAGTGGACGCCGTCGACCGTGTGCCACGGCGCGTTCTTCAGGCGGTCGTCGACCGTCGACCAGCTCGGGATCAGGTCGACGTTGATCGGCTGCACGCGCTTGCCGGCGACCAGGCGGAGCGAGGCGTCGCCCGAGGCGGTGACGAGGTCGAAGCCGCCCTCGTTCATCAGCGCGACCATCTCGTCCGACGTGTTGGCGGTCTTGACGTTGACCTTGCAGCCGGTCTTTTCCTCGAACTTGGTGACCCAGTCGAAGTTCTTGTCGGTCTCGCCGCGCTCGATATAGCCGGCCCAGGCCACGATGTTGACCTGCGCCTTCGCCCGCGCCGAGCTCCTTCATCTGCGCCGTGAGCCGGGGCCGAATGACGGCCAGCGCGAATGACAGCGCGGTGCAGCATTGCAAGAATGCTTTCATGGACATTCTCCCATTCTTGGCGCGTCGCGCGTCCAGACCGGCGCTTCATCCCGTCATGCAAGCTGTACCGCATTCCCGAGCGTTCGCAAATTCATTTGTCAGAAATGATGATATCGGTTTTTCCGATAGCTATGCATCGCGCGCTTGACGCCGAACCGCTCGGGCGCTGCGCGAGGTCGATGAAATCGCGCGCCGGCTGCGGCAGGCTCGAGCCCTTGCCGCCAGACCATGCCGACCTGCACGACCGGCAGCGCGCCGGAAATGTCGCGCCACTCGATCCGGTCGCCTTCCAGCGACCAGGGCCGGTAGACAAGGTCCGGCAGCAGCGCGATGCCGGCGCCGGTCGCCACCAGGCTGCGCACCGCTTCCACCGAGCGGGTGCGGAAGGCGACATGCGGCCGCGCGCCGAGCGCCGCCGATCAGCTTGCCGGTGTTCTCCTCGATTTCGTCGACGCGTCAGCATGATCAGCGGCTCGTGCGACGATGTCGCCGAGGCTGATGCTCTCGGCGCCAGCCAGCGGATGGCCCAGCGGCAGCCACAGCCGGTAGGGCGAGACTTCGAGGATTTCGGCCTGCAGGGCCATGCGGTCGCGCAGGTTGGACGTCACCATCACCGCGACATCCAGTTCGCCGCCGATCAGCAGGTGTTCGAGATAGTCGCCATTGTCCTCGATGGCCGTAATGTTCGACGCCCGGATAGGCGCGGCGATAGCGGGCGAGCAGGTCGGAAAGCACATAGCCGGCGACCAGCGAGGTGACGCCGAGGTTGAAGCTTGCCAGCCACCGGCTCCGCGATCATCCGTCGAAGGCGCTGGCGGGCATCCGAACACTCGGCGAGGATCCCCGTCGCGTGGCGCAGGAACTGGTGGCCCTTGTGGGTGATGGTCAGGCCGCGCGGATGCCGCTCGAACAGCTGCACGCCAAGGTCGCTTTCCAGTTCCTTGATCGCCTCGGTGACCGACGACTGCGAGATCGACAGCTTCTGCGCCGCGCCCGAGACGGAGCCCTGCTCGGCCACGGCGACGAAATACTGCAACTGCCGGAATGTGAAGGCCATTTTCCCGCGGTCCGCGCTGAAAGCACAATACCCGCACAGGCCCGGGCTCGAAGCAAGCCCCTGCCTTGCACTACCGAGACCCTACGCAGTCATTGCCGATGGCACACCGTCCCGACGGCGTTGCCGTAGTGTCTGTTCTTCAAGATCGGAGGTGTTTTGCAGCACCACAAAATGTAGTTTTTGCGGGTAACTCCAGCATTCCCGATAACTACTTTTTCTATCAAATCGGCAAAGTTCGCTTGAACAGCCCTGTTTACTTTTGTTGACGTTTTACCGAATTGGCTCAGCGATCTGTCCAGTGCGAAAGCATCATGCGAGGTGCTCGATCGACGGTCTGTCGCGGTTGAACCCGTGTTGTTCATTCGGCCGGGTCCTTCAGTTTCAGGGCTTTCATGAGCTGTTCCGCGAGGATGTCGCGCTTGAATTCCATTCCTTCGGGCGTCTTGATGCGCCAGCCCTTCTCCAGCAATGGCGGCATAAAGATATTATACAAGAGGAAGTCGAGCTCCTCATAGTTCATTCTGGCGGCCCGCTCTTGCGGCGACCAGGCAACCGCATCCCTGGCGGCGAGCATGCGGCGCAGCCCTGCAAGCGGCTTGACGCGGTCGGTCAGTTTCAATTGCGTCACCGTCGATCCGTCCCGCGCCGTCCTGGTGCTGATTGCCTTGACCGCACCTTCAGCGCCGGGTGGCCAGTGTTCCCTGGGCAGCAGCTTGCCGCGCGCATCGAAGAAGTCGGTGATGCTGGCAAAGGTGGCCGCCTCGAGCCTTTTGCGCTTGCCAGCCTCGATCTCCCATTCCAGCGCCTCGTTGAGACGCTGGCCGGCAGCGATTGCCGCCCTGATTTCTGCCTTGCGAAGCAGCCGGCTGGCCTGTTGGCGCGCGGTCTTGGCCGAGTAGCCTGAACGGATGGCCGCGTCGGTGCCGTTGCAGTCGTCCAAGTATTCCTTGACGAAGCGCCGCTGCTGCGGCTCGAGGCGGCGCAGCAGGCGCTGGTAGCGGCGTTCATCGGGGGTCTTTGACATCGGACATATCCATGCACTTGCCGGTCGCGAATGCCTTTTCATCCCCAATACCCCTGCTATGGCGCGGACTTGCGCGACGAAATGAGCTCCGCCCAATGTTCATTGTGCGCGGCGCGGTCGTAAGGCTCGCCTCGCGTGGTCGTCAAAAGCCAGCCCTGTCGAGCATCGACTTCAACAACAGGATCATAAAATGATCTGGGATAACGTCATCGCTGTCCGGTTCGGGCGATTTCTGTTTCGCCTTGGCCTCGATGGCGGTAAGCATGTCGAGGAGCGCCGCGAGCGCCCGGACCTTGTTTGCCAGTTTCAGCTGCAGCACCGTAGAGGCGCCGGATCCATCAGGCGGGCATTTGATGGTGACTGACTGGACAGCGTGTGCAGCGCCGGCTGGCCAATCTTCCATCGGCAGCAGCCTGCAGCAGTCGTCGACCAGGTGGGTCAAGCTCTGCAAGGCCGAGCGCCTGCCAGCCGCTTGCGAACCCGGGCGGCGAGATCCCTTGCCCAGTCGTCCTGCAGGCGCTGGCCGGCGTCGATCGCTTCGCTGATCCTCCATTTGCGAATGAGGCGGTTCGCCTGCTGGCGCGCCGTCTTGGCCGAATAGCCAGCCCCTATGGCCGCGGCCGGGGCGTCATAGTCCTTCAAAAACTCAGTGACGAAGCGCCGATGCTGCGGCTCGAGGCGGCACAGCATGCAGTCGAAGCGGTACTCGTCTAACATTCGGAAATAACGGAACATACCATGAACGTAAGACACGAGCGCAAAATCGCAAGTGTGGAAAATCAAAAATCGAAAGCGTGCAAAGTCGCGCCCGATTGACCGGCTTTTCGGCTTGCTGAGATCGGCGCGGCGGTCGAAATTAGGTTCCTGGCGTCAAACAGAGCCACACCACAGAATGTGGTTGTCGCTCACTCACTCCAGCCCGCCTTCGCATCCCGCAATGTCCGGGGAACGCACAGTACTACAAAATGTGGTTTTCATCGGCACAAGCGGGTGACCAGTCGGCTTGGTCCCGTTGCGCCCGAGCATAAAAACGAGACTTGCGCTTTGGGCGCGCGAGCATTGGATACGCGAGCTTCAAAGAAGAGCATGACTACAAAATGTGATGCCTGCGGACGTATGGTTTTCCCCAATACGGGGTCTGATCCGGCGGGTGCCTTCCAGCCAAACTACAAAATATAGTTTCCTAATGAAGGCGCGAGCGGCACGGCGACCATCCGTTCGGCCAGGCAAGCGGCGCGCCCTCTCGCCAATGTCCTATTCCAGGAACAACGCGCAGGACGGTTGAGGCAACTGCCGGGCGGGCGAGGTCTTGGTTGGGGTGCGTGACATGCCGGTCTGCTTTAGCCTTTTCACTGCATTCGCCGATCAGGGCCTGATCGAACGCCCGCATTGCCTCGCGCCGCTCTGCACTGATTGGCATTCGCGACTGGACACACGAGACGAGTTCGAGGGCCAGGCCGGCAAGAAACTTCAATGCCGACCAGCGGCGCATGGATGTGCCTCCTGTCCCGACCACCGCTCATCAAGATGCGAGCGCGTTCCGCCGTGAGGTTTCAGTCAGCCGGCCCGGTGGGTTCTGTCAGGTCCGTGCGCGTTTGGTGTGGACTGGTCGGTTCGGCACAAGCCCGATTGGCTGTACCCTGCTCCGTGCGGCTCTGCCGCCACAGCTCAGCTGCAATGGTCATGGGGTCGATCTTCTGGTATTCCCACCAGCAGATCTCGTTGCCGGTCTGGTGCAGCAGGCGGTGGTGCAGCGAGCAGAGCGGCACCGTGTATTCGTCGGAGACCTTGCGGCCCATCGCCTTTGGCTGGGCGAAACGCAGGTGGTGCGCCTGGGCCCGGTTGCGGCCGCAGATGAGGCAGGGCTTTGCGGCGACGAATTTCAGATGCGCCTGATCGCGGATGCGGGTCGGCTCGTTGAGGGCTAGCACCGACTTGTCGATCTTCACCCGCCCCATAGGGGCAAGGGGCGAAGCAGCGGGTTCGGGCGATGCCGGCGCGGGCACTGACTGCTTGACCAATGCAAACTCTGAAGTTGACCGCTCCGGAGCCACAGGTTCGGACAATACCTCAGACAATTCCGGCACGGTCGGATCGCTCATCGTCCGATCGAATGGGGCCGGTTCGGCTCGATCGGTCGACGCCAGATAGACCGGTTTGCTTGAAGGTTCGGACGCAGCGCTGGCCTTCAACGCGGCCCTGTTCACCCGATGTTGTGTTATCCGTCAATGCTCGGGAACGAAGCTCGTACGCCTTCCCGGCAGCAGCGTCTGGCACTGGTTTGGTCTGCACCATGTAAACTGCCGCTTCGCCTGGCGGTTCGACTTCCTCCGATGGATCGCCCGAAAACGCAGTCGTGGTGCGGGCGGCTATGCCAGTTGCAATCCCCGGAGTCTGGACCTTGGCGATCGCCGGTGCAATTCGTGGCAGGCGCATCTTGCCTGTTTCCGTTTACTCGGTCCTCCCCGTGATCGTGGTCTGCCGCAGCCGCTGCGGTTCTTCCATTGTATGCCCATGCAGCGCCTCCGTTGGCTTTGCGTGTCGCAGGCGCAACGCCATTCGCCTTGGTCCCGGCATCCTCCGGCGAGCCCTGCCGGACTGGCTCTTCCTTCGCCGGTCCGTAGAGCGACAGGCCGAAGGAATTGCCGAACGTCGACAGCGCCCGCTTGGTGGCGTCGGTCTCCGCCGCCTTCGCCGCCCGCTCATGCGCCTGTCCGGGCGTCGGCGCGATCGCCTCCCCGACCCCAGCCCTTCCCGATGATCACCGTGCTCGCCGGCCCGCACCTTGATGCGGACGCGCGTGACGTAGGCGGCGGCGAAGCGCTCGTCCTGAGTTGCGTGCAGACGCATTCGCTCGACACCGTCTCGCGGTCCCAGGCGTCGAAGCCGAAGATGCGGTTGGCCTCGGCGACCACGTGCCAGCCCTCGAGATAGGCGATCGTCCTGCCCTCGACCTCCCGCGTGCGGACATGGCGCTGGTTGAGCCTCGACTTGAGCTTGCGGATCTGCTGCGGGGCAAGCGGCATGGGGTATCCTTCCCTGCTGAAGGGTTGTCACGGCGGTGTCGGAGGCTGCCGAGTTTGCCGGAGTAACCTGAGTGACCTGCATTACAAGGCGAGGCACGATCAGGTTGGGCTCGGTTGGGCTCGGGGCCAGCCCCGACGTTCAGCGCTACCTGGTTCGCACCGAGATAGTGTTCTGGGCATTGTCGAGTTCCGCCCCGCTGACATGGGCGCCGCCCTTCAGCGCCTCGAGGAGGGAGCGCTTGTCGAGCCTTGCCGGCTGCGGTATCCAGAACCATTCCGGAATCGATTGCTCGTCGGTGACGCGCACTGCAGGCGGGGAGGCCCTCAAGGTGACGGTGAGATCAGGTTCGACGATCCTGGCAATGCCGGCGGCCTCCATGGCTTCCAGCGCCAGCGCCCGCTTCTTGTCGGCGCGCGCCTCGATCCGCTCCAGCCTTGCCTTCATCTCCTCGATGCGCGCCTTGAGCCCCGTCAGATATGCTCCGTCGACAAGCGCCGAGCGCACCAGTTCGCCGATAGCGGCGTTGAGATCCGTCGCACCCTCGAGCGTATCCAGCAGCGTCTGCTCATCTAGGTCCGGCTCTGCCTCGAGCAGCCGCCGGCGCAGTTCGGTGTGGAGGGATAGGGTGAGGGAAACATCTAACATCACACAAGCTCCGATATTTAATTTATCATGATTGATTTAATTTACATCATTCATGATGAATGTCAAGGGACTGCTCCGAGCTTGGAGCCCAAATATTGATAAGCGGAAGTCAGATTAGGGCGGCTCGAAGCTTGCTAAATTGGAGCCAACAAAAATTGGCTAACGAAACTGGCTTGGGATTTGCGACCATCCAAAGGGCGGAGCGCGCTAAAGAAACGTCCGGTTTGGCTTCGACGGCTCAACGAATTCAAAAGACACTAGAGGTTGCAGGCATTGTTTTCATCGATGCCGGGCACGACGGCGGACCAGGCGTCAGATTAGCGAAATAGTCTTAGGCACCTTCTCGCCAGATGCCGACACCTGCCCGTACCCCTGTCGGTGTGAAGGTTCTATAACAGATGTTCTGCCCTTGGCCTGAAACTTCAACAACGCAGTGAATTGTTGCTTGCCAAAAAAGTCAGGAAATTGCGGAAAGTGTGCGGGCGGTAGTAGCTCAGTCCTGCACTTTGAATTGAAGCTACCGTCCAAAGCAATGCAGGATTTAGACCGTTTTGGGGCCGGCAGCTGCCCGTCTGCTTTTGCGCCAATTTTGCGAAAAGCAGCTAGTAGATTTTTCGTTAGAGGGAAATGTGCCGGCTGGACCAGCACCCCAGTTTTCGCATTCGGCGCCCGAACCACAGCCGCAAGACCCCGGATTGCTTTCGAGCATGGAGGGCCGGCGACACAATCTGCAGCGTGTCAATCCTTTAGTACCCGAGGCAGACCGATGAGCGGCGTGCTCGCCAGTCCCGTTCAGACTTGACGTAATACATGCAGGCGGAGCTGGATAAATTCATGTGCATGATGCGACACACGACATGATTCAGATCAAGGTAGGTCGCGGTTAGATGCCTATTTTACAAGTGGCTGACGCCCGCAAACCCACTTGGGAGAACACCGATGACCTGTGCGCGAAAATTGATGATTTCCGCGCTTGCCCTGGCAATATTTGCAGGCGGCATCGGATTTCACATTGAAACGGCAATTCCTGGTCTCCAAGGGTTAATATCTGAAGCGCAAGCCCGAGTGGGGCGTCCACTCACGCCAGTAAGCGTCGCCGGTGTGGCGCGCAGGACCACGCGCCGCTGCGTTTCTGGTGTTTACGCCTGTTGAGACACGGTCCATCTGGTTTGCGGCTGGTAGGTGCCATCTGACTAGGAAGTTATTCCGTTTGCTAGGGAGCAGTAGCTGAGCATTCAATGTCTTGATCAAAGATCTCGGGGGAGGTCATGCAATCTTTAGAACCAACGCCGCAAGCTGTGAAAGAGCAGTTAAATCGCATTTTGAAGTCGAACGATTTCGATGCCTCCGAGCGCAACAGGCGGTTCCTTGCTTTCGTTGTTGAAAGCGCAATTCGGGGTGATGCGGACAGGATCAAGGCATACATTATTGCCACGGATGTGTTTGGCCGCAGAAAAGACTTTGATCCGCAGCTTGATTCAATCGTCCGCATTGAAGCTGGACGTTTGCGGCGTTCCCTTGAACATTACTATCTTACCGCCGGAGCCGGCGACGCCATACGCATCGTCATTCCAAAGGGCAAGTATGCACCGACTTTCGAGACGGTCGACGCCCCGGCGCAAACGGCGACTTCGCACCCAGTGCGGGTCTTGAACCGGCATGGACCGGTCGATTGTCGTTCAGCCTTTTGACGTTGAGGGAGATGACTGCTCTCTCGCGCACGTTTTCGCGAAGCATGGTTCGGCAGATCATTGTCGGCCTTACCCGTTTTGGCGGGGTGTTCGTCTGCGACAGCGATTACAATGCAAGCGATGCCTCACCCCAGCTGCTATCGCGGCAGGGCGTTCAGCCCCGACTCTATCCTGAGCGGCGCCGTCGCTGTTGGCACGGAACTGATTTTGGTCGACGCGCTGCTGCTTGATACCGCATGGGCCAATACGCCTGGGCCGAAAAATATGAGCAGCCATACAGCGGAACGGATCTGACAACAGTCGGATTCGAAATATCCGACAAGATCGTCCAGGCGATCGCACAGCCGCATGGTGCGATTTTCCGTGACCGTGCGCGATCGCTGCAGGGCAAGCCGCTGGAAGATTATTCACCGTACGACAGTGTGATCATGTTCCGGAAATACGCGCAAACCTACTCGAAGGAATTGGTGGCGCCCCTGTTCTTTGCCTTGAACCGCACTTTGGAGACCGACCCTGAATTTGCGGAAGCATATGCCTGCCTGGCCCGCCTGTGCGTCGATATTCATCGTTTCAAATTTCATGGGCTGATCGCCGTCGACGAACCGATTGAATACGCTATGTCACTCGCGCGCCGTGCAGTGGAACTGGCTCCAGATATCTGCAGCAGCCATCATGCGCTCGCCGCCGCATATTGGTTCAAGGGCGAAGTTACAGCGAGCCTCGATGCGTACGGCTTTGCTCTAGAACTTAACCCGAATGATGCCGAGCTTCTGGGTGAAGCTGGGGCAAGGTATGCCGCTATCGCGGATTGGGATCGTGCACAGCCACTGCTTCAGGCTGCTTTCGAACGCAATCCATTCCAGCCCAGCACATACAGGGTTGCTCTTTCATTGTGCCATCTTGCCCATGCCCGCTACGCCGAATCTCTGGCGGAAGCACGCAAGGCGATTGCTCCGGATGTACCTTACGGTCACGTGCTCGTTGCAGCGGCGGCTGGACATCTGGGTCACTGGCGAGAAGCAATCGGCTCGGTCGAATCGATTCTGAAAATCGATCCGAACTACGCGGGGCACGCCGTGGCTGATCTATCTGGGCGCAACGTTCATCCCTCGCTGATCAGAGTAATTGCGAGTGGCCTTGCAAAAGCAGGAATGTTCGTCGAGATGGCCGCTCTTTCTCCGCATGAAGTATCGGAGGTAGCGATTGGCAATTGAACAATGAAAGTCGGTATCGCTCAAGTCTGGACCGAACGGCCGCGCCAGAGGGCCAAGACCTCGTAAGCGATCGCCAAGACTGTGGGCCCGATGAAAAGGCCGAGAAACCCGAAGGAAATGAAGCCGCCAAATACGCCGAGAATTATCAGCGATATTGGCATGTTGATGCTGCCTCCGATGAAAAGCGGCTTCAAGATATTGTCGCTGAATGTCACAGCGAAGCCCCAAATGATGATGAACCAAAATGCAAATCCACTGCCCTCTTGCGCGTAGAGCCACCATGCAGCGCCGCCCCAGACCAGATTGATGAACAAGGCTCCGAATTGGCTTATCGCCAGGAGCAATGTGATAAATCCCAATGGTCCGGCTGCCGGAACCCCCGCGATGAAGAGGCCCAACGCCATCAGGATTCCCTGCACCGCTGCTGTGCCTGCAACGCCATAAAAAACTCCCTTGACTGCACCTTGGGCAACGTCGGCCATTTTCGCCAGATTTTCACCGCCAAGACGGGCAAGAGTATCGCGTGTTGCTGCACCCACGGCTGCCCCATTTGACCACAAGGTGGTCGCGACGATCAGGGCAACGGCAAGCTGGACAACGCTGCTGGTCAGGCCGATCGCAGCCAAGGTAAAAAACTCCTTTATAGGTTTCGCATAGCTGACAATTGTTTCGCGCAATTGATTGCCGCCGGAGAAAACGCGGTTCCATTGGTCGGAAATCTGGTCTCCTACAAGCGGAATGCCCGCCACCCACTCCGGCAATTTGGGAGAGCTTCCAAGCCAGGCCGCCGCACGCTCTCCAAGTGTCTTCACATCCGCTGCGAGGCCGGGCGCCGCCAGCGCAATTGGCACAAGCACGAAGGTCAGCAGCAGCAGAAGCATCACTATGGCCGCGTTTGAAGAGGACATGCCCCATTGCGTCAGACGAACACAAATCGGCCAGGCCGCGATGGCTACGATCGTCCCGAAGAGCAAGCCCGTCGTGAAAGGCCGCAGAATGAGCAACACCGCCCCGATCAGCACAATAAACAAGCTGAGAACAACGGCTCTCTCGATCAAGGCAGCGTTGCCGCGTCGGGGCGAAGGCAAGCCGATTCCAGCCTCACCGCTGGTGTTGGATGCCGGTATCGAGTGTCTATTGTCCATTGCCAAAAACTCGTCCTTCGGGTGCAAAATCATGGCGAAACCATTGCCCGTATCCGGCATTCTTGATGTTGCCCATGTAACTATCGTGCAGCTTGTTAACCCGGCACCTGCTGCACATGAATGTTGCCGTTGATTCCAATAATTGCCTCAAAAATTTGGCGCAGCCAGCATTTACGCCGAGCGTCATCGCAAGGAAAAAGGCCAGCACTGCCTCAGCGGAAACCGCCTCGTTTGTCGTTGCCACTTATATGATCTCTGCGGAGTTGCCTTGCCACAGAGCCGTGAAGATACGTTTGTCCAGCCATCTGGCTCAGCTATTCACGAAGCAAAGGCAAATGGATGTACGTCACAGTAAAACGTTGATGATATGCTCTGCTGATACTGGGAATTGAACGTCGCCACTGTGAGTTATTAACGGTGATCTCGGCGAGCTTGTCCGAATATCGCATCAATTCGCGAACGCGCCTCCCCTCCGCGGTCAATTCAGCGAAATGGTTATTCGCCGCTCCAGACTATCGCAGCTTATGACTGCTAATCCGAAGTGGCCCAATCATAGTGAATGGCCGATTTGGGGCGCAATGCTGACCGGCAGTTTCGAGCCCGGGAGCGGTGGCTCCGTCGTCGCACCGGCGAACGTTGGACCTATGTCTGTCGTTTTTCTCTTGGGAGGGCGCGCAATATAGCTATGACATTATTGCAACGGCGGTCCTTCCTTCGTTGCGATCTCTTGCCGGCTCTGGCGAAAACCACTAGCGTCTTTTTCGCATTGCCATTCACGTAGAAATTATGAAGGAGGCTGGAATGAGCACATCGGATCTTACCAAACTTTTGGTAATTTGAGGGTTGCGAGCTAGAGAGCGTGGGCTTCAAGAGCGACGCCTTGGGGAGCCGGATTGGCGCGAAAATAGGCGAGGAGCCCGATGCGCCCGCCTTCGAAGCCAATCCGTTCAAGACTGATGCTTTCGCAAGCCGCATCGGTGCCAAGGTGGGTGATCCTGAGCCCGATTCGCCGGCACTGGAAAACAATCCGTTCAAAAGCGAGACGTTCGGTAGCCGTATAGGCGCCAAAATCGGTGGCGTCGAGCCGGAGCAACATTAACGTCCGCGGGCCTTGGCGGGAGCAGGTCGGAACTGGCGATGTTTGAGCCAAGTCCACAACGTGCGTTGGCGATCGACCAGGCCATCCGCGCGCGTCTCGGCAAATCGTTGACCTATCTTGCCGAGTTTCTCGGCAAGAATCCTCAGCTTGAAGAGGCCCAGCGCCGGGTTTGCGCCGGCGCAGTCTCGCCTTTCGTCTTTTGTCTCTATTCCAAGTTGGTAGCGCAGCTGTCTACGGGCGGCGCCAAATCCGGTGACGCAACCGCCCGGGAAATTGCAGCTGCGGTCAGGCAAGACGGGAACAGCGCCGTCATGCCCTACCAAAGCCCCGCCGTGCCTGGCGAATGGTGGTCTGCCTATCATGCCTTGCTCGATACCGAGCCCGGGCGCGATTTTTCGCCCAGTCCGCCAACCGAAAGCGGGCTTGACGCCTTCCGCGAGCAGCACCGCGCCGCGACGGCGATCATGGAAAAATGCGACCCCGATCTTGCGCAGGAAGTCGCGACGCTAATCCGCTTGGCAGTTCCGGCGGCGCCGAGGGACGCGTCGAGCGACCAGCGGTTCAATGGCGCATCGACCTTCCTCGCCTGGGGCGCAGCGATCTTCAACAGCGAGATCGAGCGGCACCCGATCGCGATGATCGACCTGCTGGTGCACGAGAGCGGCCATCTGCTGCTGTTCGGCTTGGTCGAGGGCGGCGCGCTGACGACAAATGCGCCGACCGAGCGTTACACGTCGCCGCTGCGCCAGGATCCGCGCCCGATCGACGGGATCTTTCACGCCTGTTTCGTGGCAACGCGGGTGCAAGTGGCAATGAACCGGCTGATTGAAAGCGGCGGGCTCGACAGGCAGACGCAGGAGTTCGCCCGACTGCATGCGGACAAGAACGGGGCGTCTGCCGTACGGGGCCTAGAGGTGTTGAACGAGCACGCCAAGACGACCAAAAAAGGCGACAGCGTACTGGCTGCGCTCAACAGCTTCTGGGCGGACCGGTGACGGGCGCTACCGATGGATAAAGACCATGTCCGCACGGTTGTCCTCAACGCAATGGCCGCCGCCAGTTTCGGCGCGCCGCTTAATCCCGCCCTTGCCGAGGCGATCCGGAATGGCCAGAAGGTGATGCTGGACGATCTTGGATTCGACAGCCTCGCATGGATGGAGTTCTGCATTGCAGTCGAACTGCAGACGCGGCTCGAACTCCTGACCAGCGACATAGAGGCGATGGCGACGCTTGGCGAAATCGAGGACTGGTTGCGCGAGCGGGCCGGCCATGCGTGATTTTGCGCAAAGGGCGCGCGAATGCGCGACCGAGAACGCTTGGAACCGGCTGCATATCGACCTTGGAAATGTGCTGGCTCCTCAGGAACTGGCACAACTGGCGCGATACGAACGTTCAGCTGGTCCTTTCAAGCGCACGGCAAAATGGCTCGACAAACTGCGGCGGTTGAGCCCGGATGTGCTTCAGGCGCCGCGCTGTTTTCAAGTCGAGCCGTTGCATGCCAACCTGACGCTATACCGCGGTGCGGCAGATGCGCAGGGCCGGCGGCTGCTCTTTGCCTTTACCGGCAATGCTGGCCGGATGATGCTGCCCATGCCGGTCTTCCTGCAGTTGTTCGATCCGGTCGCCTGGGATGTCCTTGTGGTCTGCAAGCAGCGCGGCCAAAGCTACCACGAAGCCGGATTGCGCGACATTGCACCGGCGGCGGCGACGCTGCTCGACTTTAGCGAATATCGCTCGGTCGCCTGTCTTGGAACCAGTAACGGCGGTTTTCACGCAATAGTCGCCGCCTTGCGAATTGGCGCGGCCGTCGGTGTATCTGTTGGCGGTTCGGCGCCCGCGGCCGATCGATCGCCATCGCCCTTCTGGCCAGCCTGCCAATTCCGGCTCGACCCGCCTTGTCTACGTGCATGGCGCCGACTTTGAACGCGACGGCAATTCCGCGCGCATCCTGGCGCAGTCGTTTCCCGGAGAGATCCATTGGCCGTGCCGGGAGTTGCCAGACACAATGTATTGCCGCACTGCTCGTAGAAGGCGCAATAGGCCCGTTCCTTGACCGCATCGGCATCCCCGGAGGCGGATGAATGGAACAGTCCGTCGCAGATTTTCCAGGTCTCGATGTTGCCAGCCTGCTGGCGGAGCATGCGCGACCACGGCCGCACCGCCCTCGTCACGCAGACCGGAAACGATCAGCTATTCAGCTCTTGCCGAGCGCGTATACGCCGCGGCAATCGACCTTGCGGACCTGCCGCCGGGAGTTCCAGTCGGAGTCTCGATATCACGTGAGGTCGAGCATCTGGTGGTAACCATGGCGCTGCTCGCGCTAGGCATCCCCAGCGTTGTCTTTCCTTCACATGAAAGCGCTGGCAACATCGCGGCAATCGCTGCGGCACTGGGGGTTTCGCACTATGCCGGCGACAGGCGGGCGGATCTTCCCCACAACCTCATACCCGTGCCGGTGCGGTTTGGAGGCCGCAAGGGTACGCAACCGTGCTGGCGGGTTCTCGAGGCGGGCGACGACGCGATCTTTCGTACCACATCGGGCACCACGGGGCGTCCCAAGATTTTTTCCCTCAGCGGACTTCGTTTGTGGCTGATGGCCCGCAACGCCGCCGGTGACGCGGAACAGCGCCGCGTCTTGCGAACCAGCAGCGTCGAGTATGATTCCAGCAGGTTGAGCCGGTGTCGGCCCTTCTGGCGGGGAACGCCTGCGTTCTGGTTTCCGACCTGTCGGCAGAAAGCATCCTTTCCAATTGCGCCCGTCACGAGGTGACGCAACTGCATGTGGGAACCTATCGCCTTACGCAGTTGCTGAACGGCGCTCGGAGCCACCTTCCTTCCTGCGCCTCGCTGTTGACCGGCGGCTCGCGCGTGCCCGGCGCCCTTCGCCATGCGGTGCAGGAGCGATTGTGCCGACGCCTTTTCGTCTCCTACGCAACGAGCGAGGTCGGCGTGGTTTCCATGGCGCGGCCGGAAGAGCATGCGGAGTTTCCCGACGGAATTGGGTACGTTTCGCCCAGGGTTGTTGTCGAGATTGTCGACGAGACCGGTGCGCAGGTGTCTCCCGGCAGCGTTGGTGAGGCGCGTGTGCGAAAACTGGCTGCTCCGGAGTTTTATGTTGGCGAACCTGAGGCTTCGGCCATGCTGCGGAACAATTGGTTCCGCACGCGCGACCTAGTCTCGCAGCGGCCCGGCGAGCCTATGATCTTCCATGGCCGCGCCGATGACATGATGACGATGAACGGGATTAACATCTACGGTTCGGCCATTGAGGATACGCTGCAGGCGATGCCGCAGGTGGCCGAAGCTGTCGCCTATCCGCTCCACTCGCGCGTCCACGGGCAGATTCCAGTTGCAGCGGTGGTGTTGAACCCGGACTTGCCGCCAGTCAGCCCGCAGACCATGATGCAGTTCTGCCGCGCGCGATTGGGCGTTGGCAGCCCACGACAGGTTTTCATCGTGCACGAGATACCGCGCACGGCCAATGGAAAGCCCGTCAGTGCCAAACTGCCAAAAAGGTAGCAGTCCACAATGAGAAATCCGGCCCTGCAAGCAGCCGTATCTGAATGGCCGCTTTCGTGAGATGCGAAGCATTGACGACATTGGCGAGTTTGGGGCGCATAGCTGCCGGTCAATTTTGGTGCCGTTGATTGAACGAAGCAGCTCCCGATAATAGGTGGCATTACGTTACCTGCTTTCATGTTAAGGTAGCTGTGGGCTGGCTGCTTGGACGTAATTGATGAGGGGAAAGCCATGCCCAGAATGGTTTTAGCATTCTCTTTGCTTGGGATCTTTCTATATGCCTTGCCCGTGCGGGCCGAACTGACGAACTGCACTGAAATTGCCAGCGTGCCATTCACCATCACCGCGCCCGGCGTCTGGTGCCTCAAAAAGAACCTAATCAACACCACCGACCCGGCTCCGGCCTATCTGGCAGGCGCCATTGAAATTGAGGCAGACGACGTCACGCTGGATCTAAACGGTTTCCGCCTGTCCAACGGCATTGCCGGTCCTTCGAACCGGATGAACGGCATCGTGGCGTTCTACCGCAAGAACGTGATTGTTCGGAACGGGCAGGTCGACGGCTTCAGGACCGCGGTGCTGCTCGGAGGCTTGATGGCGCAGCGGTCGGTGGTGGAGAACATCCGGGCAAACGCCAGCAACGAAAGCGGCTTGTTCGTGGTCGGCGACAACAGCGTTGTGCGCAACAATCACATCACCAATGTCGGGCCCGGAAACGTGGGCACCGAGGCAATGGGCATTACCCTCGTCTACGGGCAGAACTCCGTCGTGGAGGGCAATGTTGTTTCATCGGTTTCGGAGACGGCATCCGCACATGGCATCGGCGTCGGTTTCAGCGGCTCGGTCACGGTGCGGGGCAACACCGTCTTCGACATCAAGGATGCGACGCAGAAGTACGGAATTTCGTTGTTTTCCGTCACGCGTGCCGCAATCAGCGGCAATCAACTGCTCAATGCCGGCGCCGGCAATGCGGGAATCGCAAATCTCGGCTTCTCAGCACAGATCGGCTGCATCGGGAACGCGATTTCGGGCTACATGCCTGCGACTGGTGGATGCAACCTGTCGGTCGCGGACACGTCTTTCTGAGACGGACGGGACCCTCACGGAGAAGCAACATGCTCAAGCATTTCATAATAACGATCTTGTTCGTCGTCGCGCCCGCCATAGCCTGGGCGGCCGATGATTTCACGAAGCTAGATGCCGAAAAGGACGGACAGGTGAGCCTTGAAGAGCTGAACGCCGCAGGCATTGGCTGGAATAGCGAGCAGTTTGCGTCCGCCGACAAGGACGGCAGCGGCACATTGTCGAGAGCGGAGTACGAAGCGACCGTAAATTGAGCCGGAACCATATGCGAGAGCGCCGGCGGCTTTGCGCTTGCGGGGCATCTCCAATCGTTATTAAGAGACATGTACCAAACTTCAACAGCATAAAAATGAATGGTCCAGAATACTTGATACATGCGGTGCAAGCAGACGCGCTTTAACCGCGGGACCTGTCCGGTTCAGTTGCTGACTGCGAACTTCGTAACTTGGTCACTCCATCCAGCCCACTTTGCGCCGTTTCGTCAGGTCCGGGTTCCAATTCAGGTCCGGCAGGTCGAAGGGATAGCCGATGGCGTAATCGTGCGGCGGCTTGATCACATAACGGCGGTTGAAGGGCGTCCAGTCATACCGTTCACCTGAGCGAATGATGTGTGGCCAGTCGGGATGGGCGAACAGTGGCCGTCCTACGGCAACCAGTTCGCCATTCCCGGTGGCGATGATCTCTTCCGCGTCCGCTCCATCGGCGACGCCTCCATTTACGATCATTGGCTTGCCGCTCGCCTTGGCAATTACACCGGGCAAGGGATCCTTCCCGTCGCCTGCACGGTTGTCCTTCCAGTTGAAGCTGGACCAATGCAGGGCATCTGCATCGACATCCGCCAACGCCTCTCCCACCGCATGGGCATAGGCGATGCCGCCTGGCCAGGCGCCTGCGAAATCGTCGACGCCGTCCTGGCTAAGCCGCAGCGTGATGACCTTGCCGGGACCGATTGCCTCGCGAACCTTCCTGCAGACCAGTTTGGCGAAGCGGACATTGTTCTGGGCGGAGCCTCCGAACTCGTCGGTGCGCAAATTGGTCTTGGGATGGATGAACTGGTAGAGCAGATAGCCGTTAGCGCCGTGGATCTCGACACCATCGAACCCGGCCTTCCACGGCCCTCGCCGCACCTTCCGCAAAGCCTTCGGCGACACGCTCGATCTCTGCCTTGGTAAGCGCGCGGGCCGGCGGGAATGTAACCTTCGGCCAGTCGCCCTTGATGCCGCGATTGTGCTTTTCCTCATCGGTGTCGGTGTAGAGCACCCAGCCCGGGCTCTGCGAATCGCTGGCCGTGACCGCCTGTTCGCCCTCGTGCAGGCAACGCGGATCGCTGACCCTGCCGCCATGCATCAATTGTAGCAGGATCGGAACGCCATGCGCATGCACCGCGTCTGTGACTTGCTTCCAGCCGGCGACATGCTTGTCGTTCGCAATTCCCGGCTGGTTGAGATAGGCGACGCAGCCAAATTCGTCGTTCTCAAATGTTCCTTCGGTGATGATCATGCCCACCCCGCCCCTTGCACGCCTTGCGTAGTAGGCGGCCATCTCATCGGTCGGGGTGCCGTCATCACTGGCACATTGCCGGGTAAGCGGCGCCATGACGATGCGGTTCTTGAGGGACAGGGAACCCAGGTTGAAAGGCGAAAACGTAAGTGGAAATGAATTCGGCATGTAAGTCCCCTTGTTTGCCGGCGAGTCCTGTTGAACGAATTCGACGTGGAAATGAAAGCTAAGAAACCTTGTGTGTTACACGCTCCGTGCGGCTGGTTGGATCACTTTGCTGCGCAGCTTCGCAGCCGGTTCAGAATGTTCTTCTCATTTACGCGATTGAAGCGCTCGGCTCTCTTGGCATCGACCGAAACGACAAAGTCGAAAATGGTTGCAATGCGGCGTCGACACGGTTGAAACTGCACGCGCTGCGGTTTTCTGCGGCGATTGACAATGCGGTTTCGAATGCTCGCAAACAAGCCATATTACAAGGCCGTACGAGACGTGCTGGCGGCCAATATTGCGAGCGGGCGGCTGCCTGAAGGCACGCGCCTGTTCACTGCGGCCGTTGCCGACCGGCTCGGTATCAGCAGGCCCCCTGCCCGGCGTGCGCTTTCATTGCTGGAAAAGGAAGGCGTTCTGCGCGCACTCGACGCCAAGGGCTTCGTTGTCGGGCAAGACGCAGGCTGCGCATGCAGTGACGCGCAACCTTCATTTGCTCGATCTCGACCTTGCTGGCGAACTCACCCTCAAAGTCGGGCAGGCAAGCTGGGAACGAATTTTCGAGCAGATCGAGCACGACGTGATGAACTGCATCCCGTTCGGCGCATACCAGATATCGGAAGCTGCGGTGGGCGAACTCTACAAAGTGAGCCGAACGGTCGTACGCGACGTGCTGTCGCGCATGCACGAGCGCGGCATCATCACCAAGGACCGGTCCTCGCACTGGATCGCGGGACCGCTTGAGCGCGCGCACCCTGGACGAAGCGCACGAGGTGCGCCGACTGTTGGAGCCATGTGCGCTCGGCGGCGCATTGCCCCTGCTCGATCGCGACGATTTGATAGCAATGCGGGCACGAGTACGGATGACGCTCGAATCGGGCGGAGCGCCGACGCAGGCCACCATCGATGCGCTGGAAAGCGACCTTCACCAGACCTGCATCCGGCCGGTGCGCAATCGCCGTCTCTTCGACATCGTCGGCTGTCGCAGCTCTCGCATGTGATCAACCGGCTGTTCGGCACCTATATCGGCATTCACGACGAAAGCGGCATGCTTTCCGAGCACCGGCTGGTCTATGACCATCTGATCCTTGGCGACGGCGTCGGTGCGGAGGCGGCCTTGCGCCATCATCTCGATGCCGACCACGGACGCGCACGGGCGCGGCTGAAGGTGCTTTCGGTCTTCGGCAATCCGGAGATCGCACCCTATCTCGTGCGGGTTCATTGATGCCGCGCGGCGAGGGTGAGCCGCCGCAAGCTTCGGGTGATCGGGCGAAGCGAAATCCTGCTCGCGCCGATCCGCGAGCGCGCCCAGAGCGACCTCGACTTCGACATCGAGTTCGAGCTGATCGACGGGATGGAGGGCCTGCAGCGCGTGGTGACGCAGCCCGGCTCGTTCGACGTCTATCACCAGTGGCACACGATAGAGCTGATCTGGACCGCGCGCAGCATCCAGGCGATCGACCTGCGGCGCATCGTCAATGGCGAGGAAATCAAGACGCGGGCCAATGCCGGGCGCGGCAATGGCCGCCTTATCGAAACCGTGTTCGACCAGCTTTTCCTGCAGCCCGACGGAACGCTTGGCAGCAAGGCCAGCGAGCGCATCGCCATGCTGCCCTCGATCCACGGCGTCGACGCCTTCGGCTATGCCCCGCCGGTGCGCGAGGAAATGGGCGTGGAAAAACCGGCAAGCTGGGGCTGGCTGCTCGATCCGCGTTTCCATGGCCGCACGGCGATCATGGGCGATCCGGTGCTCGGCATGATCGAGGCGGCGCTGGCGACGGAGGCTGCGGAAGGCATCGTCTTCGGCGATATCGGCAATCTCACCATCGAGGAGATCGACCTCGTCGCCGATCTGCTGCTGCACAAGAAGAAGACCGGGCACTTCAAGGGCGTGTGGCGCAATTACGAGGAGGCGGCACGGCTGATGCAGCGCGGCGGCGTGGTGCTGCAAAGCATGTTCTCGCCCGCCGTCAGCATGTTGCGGCGCAACGGCCTGCCAATCGCCATCGCCGATCCGGCGGAAGGCTGCCGTGGCTGGCATGCCGATCTTTGCGTCTCTGTCAAAACCGAAGGCGAAGCGCTGGACGCCGCGTACGAATACCTCAACTGGTGGCATGACGGCTGGGCGGGCGCGTGCCTGGCGCGGCAGGGCTATTACTCGACCTTCACGGACCGGGTGCGCGGCTATCTGGAGCCGGAGGAATGGGCCTATTGGTATGAGGGCCGTCCGGCGCAAAAGGTGCTGAACGATCCGCTCGGCCTGCCGACGATCCAGCCGGGCGAAATTCGCGAGGGCGGCTCGCACATGCAGCGCATGCTGAGCGTGCGGGTGTGGAACACCTTCATGGATGAACACACCTATCTGGTGCGCCGCTGGAAGGAATTCCTCGACGCCTGAACGCGCAAAAATCTATACGATCTTCAGCAGCAGCTTGCCGGCGACCTGCCGCGATTCCAGCTTTTCATACATGGCGTGCACGTCGTCGAGCGCGAACACGCCCTCGACCGGCACCTGCATGGAGCCGTCGGCGACCGCGGCCAGGATAGCCGCCTCGCCGTCTTTCCAAGCCTTGGAGCGGCAATCGATATGGCCAAGGTGCAAGCCGCGTGAAGGTGAGCGACTTGCGCACCAGGCGCTCCCACAGATTGGCGTAGGGCTTTCGCCTCCGCCTCGCCATAGCTGACGACATGGCCGAGCAGCTTGATCGTATCGAAGCTGCGGTCGAGAATGCTGCCGCCGGTGCTGTCGACCACCTTGTCGACGCCAACGCCGCGCGTGAATTCGTTGACCGCCGCGACGAAATCCTCTTCCTCGCGGTTGATGACCTTGGACGCGCCATAGGCAAGCGCCCGCTTCTCCTTGCCCGCCGTGCCGATGGTGCCGATGATGGTGGCGCCTGCCGCAACGCCGACCTGCGTCAGGTAGAGACCCACCCCGCCGCCGATGGCGTGGACCAGCACGCAATCGCCCTTGTTGGTCTTGCTGACGGTGTGCATCAGGTGCCAGGCGGTGAGCGCCTGCACGAAGAAGGCCGCCGCCGTGTCGAAGCCCGATTGCGTCGGGCAGCACCGTGAGGCGCTCGGCGGGAATGGCGCAGAACTGCGCGAACGCGCCTGCATCCTCGGAGAAGCCTGCCACGCGGTCGCCCGGCCTGACCTGCCGTGACCTCCCTTGCCGACGGCAACGACCCGGCCTGCCAGTTCAAGCCCCGCCACCAGCGGGTATCCCTTGGGATGGGGATATATTCCGCGCCGCATCATCGTGTCGGCGAAATTGCAGCCGGCATATTCGACGGCGACGATGGCGTCGCACGGTCCGGGCGCCGGATCGGCCACATCCGTGACGACCATGTTTTCGCCGACGCCGCCGGGCGGATTAAGGAGTACTGCGCGCAATAAAATCTCTCCGTGAATCAGTATCGTTCGAACGACGATGTCTGTGCGTCGATCAGCCCGCGTTCAAGCGCGCGGCGCTGGTCGCCTTGTGGTCCACCGCCTTGCCGGCGATGACCACGCCGTAATCCTTGAGCGCGGTTTCCGCTGAGATGAGGCCGTCGAGCACGTCGGAGAGCACCAGTTCCGGGTTGCGCTTCAGCGGGTCGCCATAGCCGCCGCCGCAAGGACCGAACGAGACGAGATGATCGCCCGCCTTGACCTTGTGGTAGGGCACCTTGGAGACGAGCTCGGTCTCCCTGCCCTGCTTGTTGACGCAGGCGCAGCGAGGCGGTGTGCCCCTCCTTGCCGCCCATGAAGCCCCAGGGCCGGTACTTGTGGCCGTCGCCCTCCACCGAGAAGCCGCCATCGACCAGATAGGTGAATTCGCGCATCGTGCCGATGCCGCCGCGCCACTGTCCGGCCGCCACCGCGTCGTTGCGCAGCTCGTAGCGCTCCACGCGCAGTGGCAGGTGCGATTCGATGTCCTCGATCGGGTTGTTGCGGGTGTTGGCGTAGAGCGTGTCGACCGCATCCATGCCGTCCAGCCCGTTGCGGCCGCCATAGCTGCCTTCCAGGATTTCCATGTGGACCCAGTGATTGCCCTCGTTGAGGCCGGAAAAGGCGATGACGCGCAGATTGCCGATGCCGGCGGAGACCTGCTCGGGCACGGCCTGCGCCAGAGCCTTCATCACCGTGTCGGCGAGCTGGTTGCCGGGGCAGAAGCGGGCAATGACCGGCGCGGGAAAGATCGGGTTGGCCAGCGAGCCCTTCGGCGCCACGATCTCGATCGGGCGGGTCAGGCCGGAATTCTGCGGGATCGAGCCGTAGGTCACGCTGTCCAGCAGGATGGAGCGGATGCGTCAGCCAGACCGCGCAATCGACCGTGCCTTCCAGCGGCATGTTGATCGGCTTGTCCGGAACCTGCGGCGCGGTGCCGGTGAGATCGACGATCAGATTGTCGCCGCGCACCTTGACGGTCGCGACAATCGGCAGGTCGCGGCGCGAAGGATCGGGATCGTCGAGGAAACCGTCGATATGGGTGGTGGCGGTATAGTCGCCGTCGGGCAGCGCGCGGATGGCGTCGCGCATCAGCCGCTCGGAATAGTCCATCAGGTCTTCATAGGCCGCGTTGACCGTGTCGAGGCCGTATTGCTCGACCAGCGCCAGGTAGCGCGCCGCGCCGATCTCCGCCGCCTTGACCTGCGCATCCATGTCGCCGACCACGAGCGCCGAGGCGCGGATGTTGTCGCGCAGCATCTGCCAGACATCGTCGTTGCGAACGCCCTTCGAAACGACCTTGATCGCCTTGAACTGCAGACCCTCGGCATAGGTGTCCACCGCATCGACGATGCCGCAGCTGCCCGGGCGTCAGCGCGCCGATGTCGAGATGGTGCGCAGTCGTCACGGAAAAGCCGATCAGCTTCGTCCTTGAGGAAGACCGGCACGCAGAAGGCCACGTCCGGCCCGTGGCTCGCCCCGGCATAGGGGTCGTTGTGCATGATCACGTCGCCGGGGTGCAGGGTCTGGCCGCGCGATTTCAGCGCCGCCAGAATGCCGCGGATATAGCCGGGGATCGGGCCCGATTGCAGCGGCGTCGACATCTTGCACTCGCACAGCTGCCGCCCTTCGGCATCGGTGAGCGCCGCGCCGAAATCCTCCGACTCGCGGATGATGGAGGAATAGCTCATGCGCATGAGCTTGTAGCCCATCTCGATGGCGATGTTCTCGAGCGCGCCGTGAATGACGGCTGCCGTCACCGGATCGACCCGTCGTCGCGGCCTGCTGCGCTCTTGCAAGGCTTGCGTGCTTGTTCATGCCGTTTCTCCCAGAGTGATCAGGATGCTTCCCGATGCGTGCACGGCTGGCTGTCGCGCCGGGCGGCACCACGGTGGTGGAATCTTTCTGCAGGATGATGGCGGGGCCCGCGATCGGCTTCTCCTGCCGGCAACTTGCCACGCTGGTAGACCGGCGTGTCGAAGCTCTTCAGTTCGCCCTTGACGCGGAAGACGCTCGGGTCCGGTGCGGATCAGCGCCTCCTTCAGCGAGCCGCCCTTCGTGCGCCTTCATGGCGGCGATCTTCGGCATGGCGCCGCGACCGCTGACGCGGACGTTGACGATCTCGATCGGGCTTTCGTGGAAGGCATGGCCGTATTCGGCCGCATGCGCCTTGTGGAATGCCGCCCACACGCCGTTCCAGCTGGTCCGGCGTGAGCGTTCCGCCGGGAACGGCGATCTTCAGCTCATAGCCCTGGCCGACATAGCGAAGGTCGCCGATCCGCTCGAAGCTCGACCAGCGAGGCGTCGATATGATCCGCCTCGAACTGCGCCGCCAGCTCGGTCTCCATCTCACGGCAATCGGCGTTGAGGCGGGCAAGATCGACCGCGCCCGAGACCTGGAACTGCGTGCGGATGGCGTCGTACTTGATGTCGGTGGTGAGCAGACCCATGGCCGAGGTGATGCCCGGATAGGGCGGCACGATGACCTCCGGAATGCCGAGCATGCCGGCGACTTCCGCGCCGTGCAGCGGCCCTGCCCCGCCAAAGGCCACCAGTGCGAAGGTGCGCGGGTCGATGCCCTTTTGCACCGTGCGCGAGCGGATCGCGTTGGCCATGTTCGAATTGATGATGGTGAGCACGCCCTCGGCGGTTTCGTTCACCGGCAGGCCGATCTCGCTCGGCAAGGCGGCTGATCACGGCAAGCGAAGCCTGCGCGTCCAGCGTCATGCCGCCGCCCAGGAAACCGTTCGGGTCGAGACGGCCGAGCACGACATTGGCGTCGGTCACGGTGGGCAGTTCCCCGCCCCGGCCATAGGCGGCGGGACCGGGCACCGCGCCGGCGCTTTGCGGCCCGACCTTGAAGGCGCCGCCGCGGTCGACATGGGCGATCGATCCGCCGCCCGCGCCGATCGTGTGGATGTCGAGCATCGGCATCAGCAGCGGGAAGCCGGCGATGGATGTCGAGCGCGCATCGGTCTCGGCGAAGACGCCATCGACGACGATGCCGATGTCGGCGCTGGTGCCGCCGATGTCGAAGGTGATGAGGCGCTTGCGGTCCGCGAGTTCGCCGATCCAGCCGCCGCCGAGCACCCCGGCGGCAAGGCCGGAAAGCAGCGTCAGGGCCGGCTTCTCGCGCACCATCTTCGGCGTCGAGACGCCGCCATTGGACGCCATGATGCGCAACTCGCCATTGACCTTGTGGTTGCGCAGGCCGTGGTCGAGCCGCTCGATATACTGGCCCGACTTTCGGTCCGATGAAGGCGGCCAGCGACGCCGTGGTGAAGCGCTCGAACTCGCGGAACTGCGGCGATACAAAGGAAGACGTCGTGACGAAGGCGTCCGGCATAACCTCCTCGACGATTGCCTTGGCGCGCTGCTCGTGTGTCGGATTGAGGTAGGAAAAGAGGAAGCAGATGGCGACCGCCTCGACGCCTTCATCCCTCAGTTCCAAGCGCGGCCTGCCGCACCGCGGCCTCGTCCAGCGGCACGATCTCCTCGCCGGTCGGCGGAACGAGCCGTCCGGCCACCGTCTTGCGGTAGCGGCGCTGGATCAGCGGACGGCTTTGCCAAGGCAGTTCCTGCATGATCGAATAGTGCTCGACGCGCTGGTGGCGCGCGATGTGCACGATGTCGCGGAAGCCCTCGTTGGTGATGAGGCCGGCCTTCGCGCCCTTGTTTTCCAGTACCGCATTCGTGGCGGTCGTCGTGCCGTGGAAGACATATCCGATATCGGTCGACATCGACGCCGTTCTCGGCGCAGAACTCGAGCAATGCCAGCCATCACGCCCTGCGATGGGTCATGCGGAGTGGTGGAGACCTTGTGGATCGCCATCTCGCCGGTTTCCATGTCGCAATACACGAGGTCAGTGAAGGTGCCCCCGACGTCGACGCCAATCGTTTTCATTCATCAACCCTTGCGCAATTGCCGACCAATTGAGCCGACGCTAACGCAACATGAATGCAGAATCCACAATCATTTCTCGCCACACCGTTGCGCATCCCGAAGGCCTGTAAATCCGCAATTACGTACGAAGGCGACATTGCGATGCACTGCACAACAAATGGCGCATTGCACACTAATCGGGCAAACGGAAAACATTCAGACGGGCAACACTAAAATCGTGCGAAATTCCATTGCCTGAATTGAATTCTGTATACATGATGATTCAGGTTCCCCGCACGGCGCGTGAAACGCAACCGACAACGAACGGAAACCCACGATGATTTCATTTTTCAAAACGGGCATGAACAGAGGCCTCAAGGCAGGCCTGAGGACGGGCGTGCTGGCGGCGGCATTCGGCGCGGCGATGATCGGCGCCGCATTGGCGCAAAGCGATCTTGTCGCGAAGGCGGAAGCCGAGCTTTCGGGCTACAAGGCGATTCCCGACCTTCACCGCGCCTGGCGAGCAATTCGACGCCAAGGCCTGCATGGCCGGCAAGAAGATCTTGAGCATCCCTGCTTCCAGCGCCATTCCGTTCCTATCGACGATCAACGCGGCCATGAGCAAGCTGGCCAAGGAAATCGGCTTCGAGTTCCAGGTCTGGGAAAACCAGGGCCAGGTATCGCAGTGGGTGCAGGGCCTCAATCACGGCGCATCGAACAAGTTCGATCTGATCGAATTGCTGGCGGGCGCCGATCCGCGCGCGCTCGAGCCGCAGGTCAAGGCGGCGCAAGAGGCTGGGTCCAAGGTCGTCGCAGCCCACCTCACCGGATTCGAACAGGACGTGCCAGGCGGCGTCGATGGCGTGGTGCCGATCGACTACAAACGCGCCGGCGAATTGCTTGCTTGGTGGAGCATCGCCAAGACGGGCGGCAAGACCAACGCCGTGGTGATCGTCTCCAACGAGGCGCTTTCGACCAATTCGATGGTATCGGGCATCAAGGAGGTGTTCGACACCAACTGTCCCGACTGCAAATACAACATCGTAAACGTCCCTATTCCCGGAATGGGCAACCAAGATCCAGCCGACCGTGCAGTCTTCACTGCTCGCCGATCCGGGCATCAACTACGTCATCCCGATCTATGACTCGATGGCGCAGTTCGTCGTGCCGGCGATTACCATCACCGGCAAGGGCGAACAGGTAAAAATCGCCACTTTCAACGGCACGCCCTTCGTCATCGGCCTGATCCAGAATGGCCAGGTCGAGATGGACATTGGCGAGAACCTTGACTGGATCGCGCATGGCGTCCTCGATTCCCACATGCGCCGCCTTTGCGGGTTGACCGTGGTGAACGATCCGAAGATTCCCTTCCTGATCTTCGACAAGTCTAATGCCGACACAGCCGGTTCCCCGCCGGTGGATTCGCAGGGCTATGGTGACGCGTACCAGGCGGGCTTCCGCAAGCTGTGGAAGTTGCAGTGACGGCAGTTCCGGTCCCAAGCGCGGCGTCACCCGACGCCGCGCCTGTTCTTGAGATCGCACATCTGTCAAAACGCTTTGGCGGTGCCAAGGCGCTGGATGACGTTTCTCTGAGCATCAGGGCCGGAGAAGTGCACGGTTTGCTTGGGCAGAACGGCTCGGGCAAGTCGACGCTCATAAAAATACTGGCCGGCTTCCACGAACCGGAGCCGGGAGCGGTGCTGAAGGTTGGCGGGCATGGACGTGGCGCTGCCGTTGCAGCCCGGTGATTTCCAGCGCCTCGGAATTTCGTTCGTGCACCAGCATCTTGGCCTGGTGCCATCGATGACAGTGCTCGAAAACCTTCTCGTTGGCGAAAATGCGACCGCGGGAAACTGGCGCATAAAATGGGGTGCGCAAGCTGAAGCTGCCCAAGCGCTGTTCAAGCGTTTCGGCATGGATCTGGATCCGCTGGCGCCGGTCGAAAAACTTAGCTCGGTAGAGCGGGCGCAACTCGCAATCGTGCGGGCCTGGCGGCAATTGCAGGAGAACCGGCAATCGCTGACGCATATCCTGATCCTTGACGAACCGACGCCCTTCCTGCCGGCCGCGGATGTACAGAAGCTCTTCGCGTTGGTGCGCAGCCTGGTCCACGCGGGAGCAAGCGTCATTTTCGTGTCTCACGACATCGACGAGGTGATGGACATAACCGACCGCGTCAGTGTGCTGCGCGACGGGCGGCTCGCGGGGACGCTGGCCACCCGTGAAGCCCGCAAATCCGATATCATCCGGCTGATTGTCGGGCGTGCTGTCGATCTCGAAAAGATGCGAGCGCCAGTGCGTCCGCTCGGCCCGCTCCGGGCAGTGCTTGAAGATGTCAGCGGGCCCAATGTTAGCGGCTTCAATCTGGAATTGAGGGCAGGTGAAATCGTCGGCATCACAGGGCTCATCGGGTCCGGCTATGACGAGGTGGTGCATTTGGCCTTCGGCTCGGTGCAGGCTATCAGGGGTCGGTTGGCCCTCGATGGCCGCCAGACAGACCTGACGCGGCAGCAGCCCGACAAGGCAATTGGCCACGGTGTCGTGCTTGTTCCCGGCGATCGACAGAATGACGGAATTGTGGCCACGCTGAGCGTTGCCGCGAACGCCACGCTTCCGGTCCTCACCCGAAGTCATCGCGGCTGGCTGGTCTCGGAGCGCGCCATGTCCGCCGTCGCCTCGAGGCTTGCCGAAGCATTTGACGTACGCCCGCGCGATCCGATGCGGCTCGTGGGCGAACTTTCCGGTGGAAACCAGCAGAAAGTGGTGTTGGCCAAGTGGTTTCAGGTCGAACCGGGATTGATCCTGCTCGACGAGCCGACGCAAGGCGTCGACATCGGTGCGCGGGAACAGGTGTTTCAGACTATCCGCCGCATGTCCGACAAAGGGGCTTGCGTTATTTGCGCCAGTTCCGACCATGAACAGCTTGCGGCAATCTGCGACAGGGTCATCATCATGGCGCGAGGCCGCGAAGTGGCGAGCCTTGCGGGCGCGGAAATTTCCAAGGCCGCGATTTCGGAACTTTGCTACACCAACGCGATTGATGCGGACCGGAAGAGACCATGACAGCCGCAAGCCAGGGCGAAATTGATCGAAAGGCGCGCCAGTCCTGGATTGATCGCGGCGAGCGCTACGGCTTGCTGATCGCATGGCTGGTTGTGATTGCGCTCTTTGGCGCAGCGCGCCCGGACACGTTCTTGTCGTGGGCGAATTTCTCGACCATTTTCGGATCGCAGGCCGTGCTGGTGGTAGTGACGCTCGGCCTGATCATTCCGCTGACCGCGGGCGACTACGACCTTTCCATCGCCAGCATGCTGACGATGAGCTCGATGCTGATCGCGGTGCTCAACGTCAATCATGGCTGGCCGATCGGTCTGGCATTGCTTGCGGCACTGGCGGCGGGGCTTGCGGTTGGCGTCGCAAACGCCTCGATCATCCTCTATTTCCGAATCCATTCGTTGATCGTGACGCTTGGCATGGGCACTTTCATCCACGGCATCACGCTTTGGTTTTCCAACTCGCAAACCATCAGCGGCATCGACTTCCGGCTGGTGTCGGCGGTTATCGTGACCCGGCTCTTCGGGATTCCGCTTGCGTTCTATTATGCCATCGCGGCTGCGTTGGTCATCTGGTACGTGTTCAGTTTCACGGCGGCCGGCCAAAGGCTGCTGTTTGTCGGCCGCAGCCGGCAAGTGGCGCGTCTGTCCGGCATCCGCGTTGACAGGGTACGCTTTACCGCATTGGTCACGTCGTCGCTGCTAGGCGCGTTTGCCGGCATTCTCTATGCAGGAACAACGGGCGCGGCCGATCCAAGCTCAGGCCTCACCTATTTGCTACCCGCCTTCGCGGCGGCGTTCCTGGGCGCGACCTGCATCAATCCGGGACGTTTCAATGCGATCGGCTCGGTCATCGCAGTCTACTTCCTTGTCACCGGCATCACCGGCTTGTCGATTCTTGGCATCAGCACCTATGTGCAGGATCTTTTCTACGGCGGCGCGCTGATCGTGGCGGTGGCGCTGTCACAACTGGTACGCGGACGCGAGGAACGCCTAAGCTGAGCGCCTCTTACCGTGCATGGAGTCGTGATGACCGTTCCGAAAATTGAAATCGACGGCGCGCGCGTCGAAGCCATGATCATGGAAATGGGCGCAATCGGCGCCCATTCGGGCACCGGGGTATGGCGCACCGTCTATTCGCCCGAATGGATCGCCGCCAACGCGCTGTTTTCGAAATGGTGCGCGGAAGCCGGCCTGAAAGTACGAACAGATGCCGTCGGCAATGTCTGGGCGGTGCATGAAGGCAAAAAGCCCGGCAAATCCATCGTCTCCGGCTCGCATATCGATTCGCAGCGACCCGGCGGTCGCTATGACGGCGCACTTGGCGTGTTGGCGGCTTTGATCGCGATTAGCGCGTTGAAGGAACAGTTCGGCAGGCCGCTACGCACGCTGGAAGCGCTGTCGCTGTGCGAAGAGGAAGGCAGCCGTTTCCCTACCGCCGGATTTCTGGGGTTCGCGCGCGATAACCGGGCGCATTCGCCCGGGCGACGCGGAGACGACCATCGGCTTCGACGGTGAAACCATTGCCGACGCCATGCGCGATGCCGGCCTCGATCCGGCACGCATACCGGAAGCAGCTCGCAAGGACATATCCGCCTTTGTCGAGCTTCATATCGAGCAGGGTCCGGTACTGGAACATGCAGGGCTTTCTGTAGCCCTCGTAGATGCGATCACTGGTATCCGGCACACGCAGGTGAAACTGACAGGCGTGCAGAACCACGCCGGGGCATTTCCGATGGATTTGCGCAATGATCCGATGGCCGGGTTCGCGGAAATTGCCACGACTTTGATCGATCATGCACACCGCCTTGGCCGGCCGGCCGTCACGACTATCGGGCGATGCACCCCCTACCCCAATGCCAGCGCCGTAATTCCTCAATCGGTCACGTTCACGATCGATGCGCGCGATCCGCGCCCGAGGGAGCGCGAAGCCATGTACGCGATTCATGACGGCGTGCTGAGGGAAGTCGCCAACCGGCGCGGCCTGCAATTAGAAACGCAGGTTCTGTTCGACCACCCGCCCTGCCTCAGCAAACCGGCCATCGTCGAAGCACTCGCCCGGTCGGCGCAGTCGCAGGGTGTCAAAACTCTGACGATGGCGAGCGGCGCCGGACATGATGCGCAGCAAATGGCCGCAATTGCCGACGTAGCGATGGTGTTCGTGCGCAGCAAGGATGGCCGCAGCCACACGCCGGAGGAGTTTTCCTCCATTGAGAACATCGTCGACGGCATTCGCGTGCTGGCGGGTGCCTTGTACGAGTTGGCCTATATATGAATGACGTCATCGAGCGCGATGGAAACCGTCAGCAGTCATCAAGCTCACGTTATACGAAACTAATCTGGATAACGGTCTAGTCAGTTGGCATTCATCAAACCCCAAGGGTGTTATGGTTGGGCCAAGTAACTAGGCAGTTGACAAACGCTGCTCAAAAACTAACGCTGTTTTTGCCAGGGTGAACCAAGGATCACGCCATGAAAGTCGCCTCGGAAATCAGCCCGATTGACCGGATGCCACGCCCTGCCCTTCTGGTGGTGGACATGCAAAACGATTTCGTTCGAAAGGGCGCACCACTCGAGGTACCGGATGCACGCGGGACGATCGGCAACATCTCGCGGCTTGCCGTCCGTTTCCGGGAAATGGGCGCTCCCGTGGTCTACACGCGATTTCTGGCGCGGCAGCACGAAGATCTGCTTTGGCTTTGGTCTCCCCAGTGCCAGACGGAAGTGAAATGCTGCTGGCGCGGCCACATGCGCGGCTACGAAGACGTCGCCGGCGAGTTCGAATGCACCGAGGTGATCGCAGAGCTCGCGCCGGAGCCAGGCGAGACGATTATCGACAAATATGGCTATGGCTCGTTTCATGCTACGCAACTCGACGCGGTCCTTAAATCGATGGGCGTCGGCTCAATCGTGCTGACGGGCACGGTCACGCAGATCTGCGTCGAGGAGACGGGCCGCGAGGCCTTCCATCACGGTTATCGCACCACAATGGTGTCGGACGGGGTATCTTCGTTTGCCCCTGATCTGCAGGCGGCGACCTTGAAGAACTTCGCCATGAAGTTCGGCTGGGTGGCAAGCACGGACGAGTTGTTGGGCTGGTTGCCGCATCTCGGATCCAAGGCCGATGCAGCGTAATAACTGGTCTTCCTAGGCGAGCCAACGGTGCAGGTTGGCCTTGACGAACTCGTCGTCGCTCAGGTCGGCATGCAGCTTGTAGACCCGGTCGATGGCTTCCATCTGGCCCGGGCTTAACGTTTCGCTTGGATTGAGGCACCAGACCCCTTCCAGGAGTCCTTGGCGCCTCAGCACCTCGTGACACCCGGCAATGCAGCCCTTAAAGTTATTGGCGACGTCGAAGAAGGCGGCATTGCAATCGGTTACGCGTGCGTCGAGCGACAGCAAACCCGCATCGACCCGATCCGCCGCCACCGCGGACTTTATTCGCTCGAACTGCTCGACCGCCTGCTTTGTCCAGACTGACCAATGGCCGAGCAAGCCGCCGCGGAAGCGCACCGTAACCTCCTCCTCGCCGCGGCGTACCGAAAACGGCAGAGCAAGATCCAGCACGATGTGGTCGTCATTGCCGGTATAGAGCGCAATGCGATCCTCGGCACAGGCCTCCACCAGGCCGCGCATTACATCCAGCGTGCGGTATCGGTTGAACGGAGCCACCTTGATCGCCGCGACGTTTTCCAAAAGGCAGAAGTCCCGCCAGAATTCGGGGCCCAGTTCGATCCCGCCGACAGCGGGCTGGAGGTAGAAGCCGACAAGTGGAATCTCGAGCGCAACGCGCCTGCAATGTTCGAGGATCTCCGATGGGGCGGCTCGCTTCATCGCAGCAAGGCTGAGAAGGCCCGCATGATAGCCAAGGCCGGTTGCGACCTTCGCCTCCCCGATTGCCTGCGCGGTCTTTCCGGCAAGCCCAGCGATCATGACTACAGGGCGGCCGGCCCAATCAGTCGCAGTCTCCGCCGCGTTGAAGAGGACAGCCTCGTACAGGCCGGCCTCCCGTATCTCGAACTGTGTCGTGTGAACGCCCACGGCCAGGCCACCTGCTCCAGAATCCAAGTAATAGCGGGTCAAGGCCCGCTGGCGTTTGCCGTCAAAATCCCGGTTGCGGTCGAGGGCAAGGGGGTGGGCGGGAATTGCCGATCCATCCATAAGGGTGCGCCGGATGGTGTACGGGAGATCTCCGAGTTGAAGTCCCATTATGAACGCTTCCCTGCCCTCATTCGACATGCAGGATCTGGCCGATGCCGATGGAAAATCCCGGTTCGAGAAAACCGCCCTCCAATGGTTTTACATCAGCCGCCTTCTGTCAACTAACTAGTTGGTATTTCGCAACGCGGCCAGGGCGAATTCGATCACGTGTTTGCGCCTGTCCCCGATTGCCTTTCGAGTGTTCAGCCGGGTGCCGAAGATCGCCGATAGGGTTGGGTTGTTCGAGAAGTAGAAATACGAAATTCCCGCAATCGAAATATAGACGTTGATCGGATCCATATCGTTACGGAATACCTTCTCCGCCGCCCCGCGATCGAGTGTCTCGCGCAACAGTTCGACCAGCGGCCAGTGCATCTCGGCCAGCTGCTCCGATTTGGCGGCATGGGGTGCGCCTTGCGCGTTCTCGTCGCTCACCAGCTTGATGAATTCGGGATGTTCCACGAGATAGTCGAAGGAGTACCCGACCAGCGCGCGCATGGCCTCCACTGGTGACAGGTTCCGCAGGTCGAGCGCTTGCTCCTTTTGCCGGATCTCCGAGTAAACCCTTTCAAGGGCAATCCGGTAGAGGTCATCCTTGTTGCCGAAATGGTGGTAGAGCAATTGCTTGTTCACCCCGGCGCGCTTAGCGATTTCGTCGACGCGCGCCCCGGCAAAGCCCTTCTCGGCGAACTCACTGATGGCAGTCGAAAGCAGGAGTTCGCGGGTCGCCGCCGAATTGCGCTGCCTGGGCTGGCGCGGCGTTTCTTCCTTGAACGTGCGACGTCTGACTGCTCCGCCCAGATTCTGGCTCATGCTGCCTGCTTCCCCGATTGTCCCGAGCAACGTCCAAGGCGCGCGCCGGCAATGCGGACGCAGACGTGCACGATACTCCCTATCCACGGTGCAACCGCCGCGTCAATGGCCGGGCAATCAGTTGACCGCTTCTGAAAAATACGTGATAACCAACCATATAGTTACTTTGGCTGGCGCAGGCAATGCAGGCATTTTCAAACCTCGCCCGAACCTATTACAGGCTGCCGCCAATTGTCTGGGCGCTGCTCGTCCTGGCCGGCTTTGGCGCGGTGACAACTCCGCAGTTTCGCACCTTCGCAAACCTCATGAACGTGCTGGAGCAGTCGGCAACGCTTGCATTTCTTGCGCTTGGCCAGGCATTCGTGATTGCGGGCGGCCTCATCGACCTTTCGGTCGGCCAGCTTGTGGGGCTCGTCACGGTGGTCGCCTGCATGAGCTTCGAAGCCTTTCCAGGCTGGAGCCTTGCCATCGTCGCGGGCTGCCTGCTGCTCGGGGCCATGGTGGGGCTCGTCAATGGCGAACTTGTGAACCGGTTGAAGACACCACCCCTCATCGTCACGCTCGGTATGCTCAGCGTGCTCCAGGGCGCGATCTTCATGCTGACCGACCGCAGCGTCGGCAGAACGGTTCCGGCTATCGACTTCCTTGCCAACGGCAGGATCCTCGGCGTTCCCGCTTCGCTCCTTCTCGTCCTGCTGTTCGGCATCGCCTCCTATTTCGTCCTGCAGAGATCGGTCTTCGGCTGGCACCTGCTGGCGATGGGAAACAGCGCGCCTTCCTCGCGCAAGGCGGGGATAAGTATTACCGGCCTCACCCGCTCCGCCTACGCGATTTCCGGCCTTTGCGCGGCCGTGGCGGCGATGGTGCTGGCCGGGCGGCTCGGAACCGGATTTCCCAATGCCGGCGACGGACTGGAACTTGATTCAATCGTCGCGGTCGTGCTGGGCGGAACCCCGCTTAAGGGAGGACGCATCAACGTCGCGGCAATATTGTGCGCCGTCCTGTTCCTCGGCACGCTCAACAACATCCTCAACCTGCTGCAGGTGCCTGCCTTCACGCAGATCCTGGTGAAAGGCGTCGTCGTCATTCTCGCAATCCTGTCTGACCGCCCTAAACCGGCGCCTGCCGCGGGATGACGACGATGACCGACCGCACCTGGACAGTTGCCCGCCTGCCCAGCGCCGAGCGGGCGGCCGTGTGGATCGTCCTTGCCCTGCTGATGGTCTTTGCGGCCTTCGTGTCAGAAGCTTTCCTGCAGCCGAACTACCTCGCGAACTTGGTGCGGCAGGCAGCGCCTGTCGGAATCACCGCGGTCGGCGTGACCTTCGTGATGGTGCTGCGCGGCGTCGATCTTTCGGTGGGGGCGATCATCTCCATGAGCGCGGTGATCTGCGCGCTGGTGATGAACGGCAAACCGGAGAACCTTTTGCCCGCGCTGGCCGCCGCTTGCGCCGGCGGGGCGGCGATCGGCCTCGCCAACGGGCTGCTGATCGCCTACGGCCGCGCCTCGGCCTTCATCATCACGCTTGGAATGTCCATCGTGGTCTACGGACTGGTCCAGATGGGGACCGGCGGGACCGCACGCGGCATCGTTTCGCCGGGTTTCCGCGAATTCATGAATGCACGGATGGGCGACATATTGCCAGTGTTGGCGATTTGCTTCGTCGTTGCCGTTCTCGCCGGCATCTTCATCCAGCACCGCACCCGGTTCGGCCGCGAAGTCTATCTCATCGGCGCAAATCCGGAAGCAGCGCACCTTGCTGGTATCAGAACCGAGCGCACGGTGGTGATCGCCTATTGCGTTTCGGGCCTTTTCGCCGCGCTCGGAGGGGTCGCCCTGCTCGCTCGGACGGGCGTGTCCGGGACCAATCCGGGCCTCGGCATGGAATTCGACGTGCTCGCAGCGGTGATCCTGGGCGGCACAACATTCGCGGGCGGTCGCGGCAGCGTGGCCAGCACCTTTGCAGGCGTGCTAGTCCTGCTGATAGCGCTCAACCTTGCCAATGTGGCCGGGTTTCCCTTTGCAGCGCAGCTTTCGATCAAGGGTTTCATCATCATTGCGGCTTCCGCCATCCATTCCTGGATCGGGCGCCGCAGTGGCGGGCGAACGGAAGAGTGAAAACACAACAGGGAGTGAAGAAAATGCGAATAGGGATACCGAAAATGATCGCCACGATAGCCGCACTGGCGTTCACGGTGCTTGCCGTTCCTGCAAGCGCGCAGGAACTCGACCTGACAAAGCGGTCGACCTACGACCAGATCATGACATGGGCGAACCAGCCGCTCGATACTGCGCCGTTCAAGAAGGAAGGGCCGCTGAAGATCGGCGTTTCCGCAGGCTACCTCAGCAATGCCTGGATCAACTTCACCGCTCAGATGATCAAGTACGAAGCCTCGCTTCACTCCGAAATAGGCGAGGTGAAGATCACGGACGCCGGCTTCAACCCGACGAAACAAGCTGCCGACATCGAGGACCTGCTGACCAGCGGCGTCCATGCGATCCTGTTCTGGCCGGTGGACGAAAAGGCCATCCTGCCTTCGCTGAAGAAGGCGCGCGACCAGGGCGTCGTCACCATCAACATCGGCTACAACTTCATGCGCGACCCGTCGGTGACCTCCAACGCGTATGTGAACCAGTGGAGCTACACCGAACAGGTGGCGGACCAGTTCATCCAATCGCTGGGCGGCAAGGGCAAGGTCATTGCCATGCTTCCGATCGCCGGATCGTCGGCGGCCGTGGTGCAGCTTGCGGTGCTGCAGGAGAAGCTCAAGGAGCATCCCGATATGGAGCTTTTGAGCGCGGAATATGGCGACTGGGACCGCGCCAAGGCAAAGCAGCTCACCGAAAACCTGCTGCAGCGCTTTCCGCAGATCGACGGCGCCTTCTCGCCCGCGGGCCAGATGTCTATGGGCATCTACGAAGCGTTCGACGAGGCAGGGCGGCTCGGCGAGCTGACGCTTTCCCCCGGCGACGACTACAATGGCTGGCTCAAGCTGGTCGCCAAGGAAGGCAAATGGGGTGCGGTGTCGAGCGGGCTGGATGTCGGCCGCGCCGCGGTCAAGCAGGCGGTTTCGATACTGACCGGCGCACCCACGACAACAGCGGTGGTGGTGCCGACAAAGTACCTTGAAGCGGCCGAGGCAGCTAAGCTTTACGAGGCGGACCGTCCGGACGACTGGTTCAAGACCGACCTGCCGGCCGAGTTCCTTCCCCAGTAAGGAACGGAACGCATCCGTGACGCTCCTGCAGACCCGTGCAGTAACCAGAAGGTTTCCTGGCGTTGTAGCCCTCCACGAGGTGGACTTCAGCGCGAGGGCCGGCGAGGTGCACGCGGTTTGCGGGGCGAACGGCGCCGGAAAATCGACGTTGATGAACGTGCTATCCGGCACGATAGAGCCCAGTTCCGGGCAAATCCTGATCGACAACGCGCCGGTGCATTTCTCATCGCCCGCCGATGCGCGCGAGGCCGGCATTGCCATCGTCTATCAGGAACTGAGTTCGATCCCGGAACTGAGCGTTGCCGACAACATCTTCCTCGGCCGCGAATTGCGCGGCCGCTTCGGCCTGCTCGACCGCAAGCGCGCCTCAGGCGAGGCTGCGAAACTTCTCAGGCGCTACGGAATAGCGCTCGAGCCGGACGCGATCGTCGCAGGGCTCGGCGTTGCCGATCGGCAGCTGGTCGAACTTGCAAGGGCGCTTTCGACCGAGGCGCGGATCCTTATCCTTGACGAGCCGACCGCCGTCCTTTCGAAAAACGAGCAGGAAAAGCTTTTCGCGGTCATCAAGACGCTGCGCGAGCGCGGCTTGCTGGTTCTCTATATCTCCCATCGCCTGGAAGAGGTGTTCGCGATCGCCGACCGCGTCACCGTCATGCGCGACGGCAAGCTCGTGGCAACGCGCACAATTAGCGAGATCGACCAGGCGAAGCTGGTGCTGCTGATGACCGGGCACACTATCGTGGCCCGGACTCCGCCGCCGCAGCCTGGCGCCGGAACGCCAACCGTGCTGACCCTGCGCGGCCTTGCCCGGGACAAATCGGACGTTGAACTGCGCAAGGGGGAAATCCTCGGGCTTGCCGGCCTCGTGGGAGCCGGGCGGACATCGATTGCCCGGCGGCTGGCGGGGCTGCTGCCGCGCGCGGGATTTTCCGCGTTGGTCGAGGGAAAACCGCTGCCGCCGGGCGTTTCGGGCGTATTGTCGAGCGGCATCGTCTATCTCACCGAAGACCGGCGCAGTGACGGGGTTTTCGCGCCGCTGGCGATCCCCGCGAACGCATCGGCGGCAGCGCTCGACCACTATGCCTCCTCGGGGCTGCTCGCGCTAGGTCGCGAACGGCGCGAAGCATCCACCATCCTCAAGAAGCTGCGGCTGGTGGCGCGCTCGCTGGACGTTCCGGTGGCAACGCTCAGCGGCGGAAACCAGCAGAAGGTGTTGTTTGCCCGGGCCCTGCTCGCGCGGCCGAAGGTGCTGATCTGCGACGAGCCCACGCGCGGTGTCGACGTCGCCGCGCGCGAAGACATCTACGACCTGCTGCGCGACATGGCTGCCCAGGGCGTTGCGATCATCCTCATATCTTCCGAACTTGGTGAAGTGCTCGACCTGAGCCACCGCATCGCCATCGTGCGGCATGGCGAAATTCAGGAGATCATGGAGAACGACGGCTTGAGCGAGCATACGCTCGTCACCGCGGCCACCGGCACCGCGTAAGGGTTCAGCCGAACTCCGGGCCGGCAGCGGCCAAGAGCTGCGAAGGGATGCCCGGCAGGCTGTCCCCGTCCAGCAGCATTCGCTCGAACGTCCGGAACGCCTCAAACCCGTGTTGCGCCAAGACCGGCTCCAATGCCGCTCCGGCTGCGAGCAGATCGACGATCACCGGACCTTGCGCAGTGGCAATCGCAGCGGAGAGGAGTTCCCTTCCCGCCGTCTCGTCCGTTGCAATCAGCGGGCCAATCTGGGTCGCCTTGCGGCCGCGCCTGCCGACCGCGAAGTCGCCATCGGTCTCGACCAGGAAGCTGCCTTCGCGATCGACGAAATCGCGCAGCAGGAAGGCCCTTTCGCCGCCAAAGACCTCCGCGTCGCGGGCAAGCAGGCCGACACGTTCCGCCTTGCCTGCCGCTCCATGCACCCTGCCCCCGCCGGTTCCGCGCCAGCGCGCCATGGTCGTCAAGGTTTTGAAGCCCAGCCGGCCATAGACGAGCGCGCCCTGCGGCGTGGCGTCGAGCAGCGCAGCCATGCCCCGTCCGCGCAGTTCCTGCACGCAGCGGGTCATCAGGCGCGAGGCAAGGCCGCGCCGGCGCCAGTCCGCGGTGACAAGCACCATCGATATCCAGCCGAAATTGCTGCCAAAAGGCAGGATCGCCGCCGAGGCGACAAGGCGCGATTGCGCCAGGATGCCGTAGGCCTGCCCCTGTTCCATGAAGATGGTCCAGTCTGCAGGTGTCTGGTTCCACCCCGCCTCGTCCGAAAGGCGCAGCGCCTCTTCCATCATGCCGGCGTGAAGCACGATCTCGCGAAGGCCGTCAGTAGGATCCACTGCGGACCTCGAACTTAGTCGGCTTGCCGAGACTCCGGCGGTCGGCCATCACCCAGTCCGCCACCCAGTCGAGCATCGACATCAGCGGCACGGACGGATAGCCGAAGAGCTGGACGGCACGGGAAGCGTTGGTGAGCCAGGAATAGTCGGCTTCCTCTCCCGTGATGACAGGCTCCTCGCCCATCCGCCGGCCAAGCTCGGCCGCCAGCCAGCGCACCGAAACCGTCTCCGGGCCGCTGACGTTGAGCGGTACCGCCGGGCTGTCGCAGTGCAGGAGGCAACGCAGCGCCTGCGAACAGGCGTCGCCCTGCCAGATCATGTTGACATGGCCCATGGTCACGTCGACCGGCTTGTCGCCCCGGATCTTCTGGGCGATGTCGTGGATCACCCCGTAACGAAGGTCGATCGCGTAGTTGAGGCGGAATAGCAGCACCGGAGTGCCGCTGAGCTTCGAATGGTACTGGAACACCCGCTCGCGCCCGAGGCAGGTAATCGCGTATTCGCCGGGCGGGTTGGGCACGACGTCCTCGCTGCTTCCGCCTTCCCGGACATTCGCGAACGGATAGACGCAGCCCGTCGAGAAGACGACGATGCGCGACTTGGCGAAGACCTCGGCCACGATCGAGGGAACGAGCACGTTCATCGCCCAGGTCAGCCCCGGATCGTTTCCGGCGCCGAACTTGAAGCCGGCCATGAAGATCACGTTTGGAAGTTTCGGCAGCGCCGCCACCGCCTTGCGATCCAGCAGGTCGCAGGCGATGGTTTCGATCCCGTGGTGCTCTAGCTCCTCCTTGAGGCCAGCCGTCGAAAAACGCGCCACTGCGACGATGCGTTTCGCGGGCGCTGCGAGCCTGGCCATTCTTGCAAGGGTCGGGCCCATCTTTCCGCCCACGCCCAGTATGAGAATGTCGCCGTCGAGGCGCGCAAGGTCCTCAACCAACGCCGTACCAGGCGCAGACATGAACTCATCCAGAGACTCTTCCGTCCGGAATTTTTCGGGCAGCGTCATGCGGATGGTCCCCTGATGATGAAATCCGCCCCGCGCTCCGCCACCATGATCACTGTCGACATGATGTTGCTGGCAACCACATGCGGGAACACGGAAGCATCGCAGACACGCAGTCCGTCAAGCCCGCGCACCTTCAGTGTTGCGGGGTCCGTAACCGCATCCGCGTCAGTACCCATTCGACAGGTGCCGGTCGGATGATAAATCGATTGGCATTGTGCGCGCACATAAAGCTCGATTTCGGCGGGAGTCTTCGCATGGGCGGAAATGTCGGCCTCGCGCAGCTTCAGGAAAGAAAGCGTGCGCGTTGCGGCGATGCCGCGGGAAAGCTCTATACCTCCTGCAAGGCTTCGCAGATCCTCTCCGTCCGGGTCGGACAGGTATGCCGGATCGATCGCCGGGTGCATCAGCGGATCGGCCGATCGCAAGTTGATTTGGCCCACGCTTCGCGGCCTTTGCAACACGCTGAACATGGATATACCGGCTACCGTCGAAACATATCGCGCATGGTCGCGGTGTGGTGTCGCAATTCCGTAGACCTGAAGGTCCGGCTCGGCGAGACTAGGCCGCGACTTCGCCTGCCCGCCGCTGGTGGACCAGGGATTGGCCATGGCGCCGGTGCGGCTCTCGTTCCACTCGACCAAGGCTGCCTCCCACTCGGCGGGAGACTTGCCGCCTATGCCGAACTTTTCCCCGGTGAAAAAGGTGACAACGCAGTTTAGGTGATCCTCAAGTGATTTTCCGACGCCCGGAAGGTCGTGCACGGTCTCCATGCCAGCGGCCTTCAGATCCCCGGCCGGGCCAATTCCGGACAGCAACAGCAGATGCGGCGTATTGACGGTCCCGCCCGCCAGAACGACCTCACTTCCTGCCGAAGCCGTCTCGACGCGTCCGTTGCGCAGGAATTCGACGCCGGTGGCGCGGCCGTTCTGTATGAGGATCCGCGTCACGTAGGCCGATGTGATCACGGTGAGGTTCGCCCGTGAGCGTGCAGGCTCCAGGAAAGCGCTGGCCGGACCGAAACGCTCGCCGTCCTTCATGAATACCTGGAAAAAGCCACAGCCAAACTGGTGGCCACTGTTGAAATCCGGGTTGTACGGCAAGCCATATTCCTGCGCCGCTTCTACCCAGAGCTTCTCGGCCGGGTCGTGCTCGGACACATCGACCACTGGCAGTTCGCCGCTATCACCATGCATGGGCGACTTGCCGAGCCGGTGGTTGTTCTCGGATTTCCTGAACCACGGCAAGACATCTTCCCAACCCCAGCCCGCGCAGCCCTCGTCGCTCCAGCGGTCGTAGTCAGAGGGCGAACCGCGCATGTATACCAGCGCATTGGTGGAGCCGGAGCCGCCCAGCAGCCTGCCGCGCGGCCAGGCGATGCGCCTGCCGTAGCAGTTCGCCTGCGGCACCGTGTGGTATTTCCAGTCATATTCGGTGTCGATCAGACTGATCCAGGCGCCGGGCATGCGTGCCGCATCGGGCATGCCGTCGGGTCCAGCCTCCAGCAGCAGCACCTTGCAGGACGGATCGGCGCTCAGCCGGTTCGCCAAAACGCAGCCCGCCGCACCGCCTCCAACAATGATCATGTCAAAGGCATGCATCGCGGCCGCTCCTCCTTCAGTCATGTGCCGACAGTTGCAAAAGATAGTAATCGGAATTCGTTTTTGTCAACTAACCGGTTGGTTCGATATTGCCATCGCGCGTAGTCGGCGGCATCATTATTCATATGCGTTTATTCACATCGGGAGGACGGCAATGTCGGAAGATCTGGCCTATGCAAGCGCGGCGGAAACGGCACGGCGCATCAGGCGAAAGGAGATTTCGCCGGTGGAGGTGATGGAAGCGCCATCGCCCGGATCGAGAAGCGCAACCCCAGCCTCAACGCCCTGATCTTCACCGATTTCGAGGGAGCACGGAAGGAGGCCGTGAAAGCCGAGGAGGCGGTCATGCGCGGCGAGCGCGCTTGGGCCGCTGCATGGCGTGCCGACGGCGATCAAGGACCTCTTCGACTTCAAGCCGGGCTGGCCTTCCACCTTCGGCGGCGTCCGGGCGCTGAAGGACAACATCGCGCAATTCTACTGCCCGTTCGCCGAGCGGATCGAGAAGGCCGGCGCGATCCTGGTCGGCAAGACGAACGCACCGGTGATGGGCCTTCGCGGCACCTGCGACAACCCGATGTTCGGCCCGTCCCGCAACCCCTTCGACACGAGCCGCAATGCCGGGGGCTCTTCGGGCGGCAGCGCGGCAGCGGTCGCGGACGGTATCCTGCCGCTGGCCGAGGGCACCGACGCGGGCGGCTCGATCCGCATTCCGGCGGCCTGGTGCGGCGTCTATGGCTACAAGGCCTCGTACGGCCGCGTGCCCGTCGTCATCCGGCCCAATGCCTTTGCCGGCGACCTGCCTTTCGTGTTCGAGGGGCCGATAACGCGCACGGTAGAAGATGCGGCCCTCGCGCTCACTGCGCTCAGCCGGCTACGACCCGCGCGATCCGCTGAGCCTTGACGAGAGTATCGACTTCGCTGCCGGGCTGAGGCCGGTCGATCAAGGGCTGGAAGATCGGCTACAGCGCCGATTTCGACGTCTTTCCGGTCGATCCGCGCAATTGCCGCGGTGGTCGCCGAGGCCGTGCGCGCCTTCGAGGAGGCCGGCGCGCATCGTCGAGCCGGTCAAGTTCGGCATCAGGCACAGCCAGCGCGAACTCAGCGATGCATGGTCGCGCCTGATGATGCCGCTCAATCTCGGCACGTTCGAGGCGGTCAAGGCGGCCGGCCTCGACCTGCTCGGCGAGCACCGCGACGACTTCCCGCCCGAATATCTGCACTGGATCGAGGTCGGCCAGAAGATGACGATCGACGGACCTGTTGCGCGACCAGGCGATCCGCAGCGAGGTCTACGACGCCGTCCAGGGGGCGTTCGCCACGTACGACCTGATCGTCACGCCGACGCTGGCCGCGATGCCGGTGCTCGAACCGCGACGACGGCAACACGATCGGCCCGCGCGAGGTGAACGGCGAGGCGGTGGACCCGCTGATCGGCTGGTGCCTGACCTACCCGGTCAACTTCACCGGCCATCCGGCGGCATCGATACCGGCGGGCGAAGTCGACGGCCTGCCGGTCGGCATGCAGATCATCGGCCGGCGCTACGCCGACGCCGACGTGCTGGCGGCCAGCGCGGTGTTCGAGAAACTACGCCCATGGGCGGCACGGTACGAGGCATGTAGGCGGCGGCCGTTGTGAATGGCTCGGTCCTTTGGCGCTGACAGCAGGGACGGCTTAAAGCTAAATCAGCCTTGTATTTTATTTGCGTTAGGCGGGACCCATACCGGACGGCAGGGCGTATTACTTTGATGGCCGGAGAGCAAACCCGACCGTCATATGCACCAAACAGCCATTGCTGGAAAATATTTGGGCGGCCAGGAACATCGCCAATTACATCGGCACACGGCATTGGACCTATGACGATCCGCCCTCCTGGCTTGGGTGCGATGACAAGGAAAATTTTCATTCTCTGCCTTAACACCAGCTTTGCCCTATGCTGATGCCAAATGTCGGTGAAAGCGTAACACATGAATTCGGATACAAGGCACCTGATCTGCAACGAATTGCTCGCGGTGCTCGGGACAGGCACCCAGATAGAACCGTTTTCTATGCGTTGTCCTGATTTCACGCTGCTGGAAGCGAATGAAGTTGAGGATCGGACCAAATCGCTACGGGCGAAACGCGGCGAACTGCCCCTAGGGCGAAAGATAGGTTTTACCTAACACCAAAACGTGGCAATCGCTCGCAATATCCTCCCCCATTTGGAACTACATGTTCGATTCCACTGTGCGCGATGCTTCACACGGAACTGCAGTGTTCCCGGCTTGAAGGTTATCCGGAACCGCGCGTTGAACCCGAGCTGGTGCTGCACCTGTCAAAGTCACCTAAGCCCGGAATGAGCGAGACAGAATTGCTTGCTTGCGTCCACTGGTTTGCTCCTGGCATCGAGATGGTCCATTCGATATTTCCAGGATGGCGGTTCAGTGCCGCTGATGCGGCGGCGGCATACGGACTTCACAGCGCGCTATATATCGGAACCAAGCGGATACTTGACAAAAAGCGGTCTGGAGCTTTGGCGGCCCTTTTCGACTTCTCGGCAACCCTTTCCAGTGAGGAAGGCGAGCTGCGAGAAGGGCATGCATCTCATGTGCTCGGCGGACCACTCACAGCCTTTGAGACATCTGGTCGAGGTAATCGATGAAAATCCTTCATCGGAGCCACTGCGTGCTGGCGAAATTGTGACACCCGGCACACTGACCGAAGCGATGCCGGCGATAATATCGGGTTCTTGTTAGACAGTTCAATTCACGGGGATTGAATTGGCCCCGCTCAGGCTGCGATTGTCTTAGGTCCTCCGATGCAAACCACGGCTGAGATTGTGCTGGCGCGCATTCTATCGCGGCCGTGCCTTTGCACCAGCCGCATGGAGGGAAAGCGTTTGGGGTTATTGGCCGCCATGATCGCCGTGAAATCTCTTTCCTGGCGAGGCTGCTCCGAAATGGCGATTGTTCCCCGACCATCTTGAGTGGCTCCAGGACGCTGGGTTTTGTCAAAGCTACGAGGCCAGACCCACCGGCATTGACAGGGAATGCAATGGCTCTCTCACGCAGGCA
>CAWJVP010000010.1:0-6520 GCA_963846345.1 uncultured Alphaproteobacteria bacterium | reverse complement strand
TTTGGCAGCGAGGTCGTGCGCCTGCGAGAAGTCCTTGCGAAAGGTCGTAGAGTTCCCACTGGTCCTGCGCCGAATCCCAGGTTGCGAGGCGCTTGGCCGAGCCCGGCGTATCCCAGGGGATGAACGGGCCGAAGGTGCCGGCGAACCAGCCGTCGCAGATAGATGCCGCGGCTGCCGTTGTTGTCGAAGAACTGCTCGTGCTTGCGGCCGGGCGCTTCGGCATCGCTCGAAGGTGTAGGCGAGGCTGATGCCGTCGATCGGCATCTGCTCGTAGCCGTTCACCACCTTGGGCGGGGTGATGTCGAGCACGTCGTAGATCGTCGGCGCGATGTCGACGACATGGTGGAACTGCTCGCGCATCTTGCCGTCATGCTCGATGTGCCCGGGCCAGGAGACGACCATCGGATTGCGCGTGCCGCCGAAATAGGAGCCCAGCAGCTTGGTGCCCTTGAACGGCGTGCCGCCGGCCCAGGCCCAGCCGGCGTGGTACATGTTGTCGGTCCGCGACGAGCCGAGCACCGTCGAGGCCGCCGATCCGGTCGAGCGCGGCGATCTGCTGCTCGACCGTGTTGGCGATGTTGTTCTGCGCCAGCAGCTCGCTGATCGAGCCCTGCTGGCCCTCGGCGGTCGAGCCGTTGTCGCCGAAGATGTAGAAGATCAGCGTGTTGTCGCGCAGGCCGCGCGCCTCCATGCCGTCGAGCAGCCGGCCGACCTCGGTGTCGGTGTGCTCGACGAAGCCGGCGAAGAGTTCCATCAGCCGTTCCTGGAAGGCGCGCTGCTCTGGCGGGATGCTGTCCCAGGACGCCATGGTCGGGTCGCGCGGGGTGAGCTTGGTGCCCGGCGGGATGATGCCCATCTCGAGCTGGCGCTTGTAGATGCGCTCGCGATAGGCATCCCAGCCGGTGTCGAACTTGCCTTTGTACTTGTCGGCCCATTCCTTGAAGATGTGGTGCGGGCCGTGCACGCCGCCCGGCGCCCAGTACATGAAGAACGGCTTGTCCGGGATCGAAGGCGCGGTAGTCGTCGAGCCAGGTCGAGCGCCTTGTCGACCATGTCGGTGGTCAGGTGGTAGTTCGGGTCGTCATGCGGCGGCTCGACCGCGTCGTAGTTCTCGGTCAGCCGCGGTTCCCACTGCGAGGTCTCGCCGCCGAGGAAGCCGTAGAAATACTCGAAGCCGTAGCCGTTCGGCCAGCGGTCCTTGGGGCCGATCGAGGTCGTCTCGATCGCCGGCGTGTTGTGCCACTTGCCGAAGGCGGCGGTGTGGTAGCCGTAGTTCTTCAGCACCTCGGCGATGGTCGCGGCGTTCATCGGGATGACGCCGGTATAGCCGTCGAAGGCGACCGCGCGCTCGGCGATGGTGCCCGAGCCGACGCGCGTGTGGTTGCGCCCGGTCAGCAGCGAGGCGCGGGTCGGCGAGCAGATCGAGGTGGTGTGGAACTGGTTGTAGGCGATGCCTTCCTCCGCAAGCCGGTCGAGGGTCGGCGTGTGGACCTCGCCGCCGAAGGTCTCGCGAGACGCCGAAGCCGACATCGTCGAGCAGCACGATCAGGATGTTCGGCGCGTCCTCGGGCAGGCGCTTGCGGCTCGTCCGGCCAGATCATCGTCGAATCCTGCAGCCGCGGCGCCGCCACCCCGGCCATGGGCTGCGGCGGAAACGGCAGGACCGAGCCGTCATCGGGAATGGATTGCGCCAGGGCAGGTTCCAGCGAAAAGCCCGGAGGCCATTGCGAACGAAAGCAAAAGGTTCCGCATCATTTTCCTTCCGTTCCTCCAGGATCTGCATCGCTCAAAAAGCCGTTGCCAGCGTGAACCACATGATGTCGCTCTCAAGCCGCCGCCGCGCTTCGAACTCGTGCATGTACTTGGCCTCGACGGTGATCGGCGTAATTCCGATGTTGCCGCTCCAGGACACCACCGGCCCGATGCCGAAGACGCGGGCCTGCAGGCTCTGCGCATCAATCGCCTTCTTGAAGTTTTCCGCGCCTTCGCCGCTGTCGTCGTCGAGCTGCTGGTAGGCATATCCGGTCAGGCCGACGATGAGGCCTTCCGGGAAATGCTGGGCGATCGTGCCTTCGAGGTGCAGTTCGGGTGCCGTCTGGTAGTCGGTCGCTTCATTGCGGCCGTTGAAGGTGACGCCGACCGCGCCGCTGACTTCAAAACCGGTGCCGGTGTCGAGGTGGGTGACGGCGAATGTCGGGTCGATCGCCCATTTGTTCTTGCCGAGGCTGATAACCTCGTAGATGCCCTGTTTCGGCTTGATCTGGGCGAGCGAGTATTCCCCGCTCGGGATGAAGACCGGCATCGAAACATTGTAGTGCCAGTTGCCCTGGTGCCACCCGATGATCGGCGTCACGACCAGATCGGCCAGGCCGAACACGGTGTCGCTGAACTCGAGCCCCTTGCCGAGAATGTCCGGGCTCGCGGACAATCTCGACATCGGCGACCGGCATCTGGAAATTGATCGCGAAATGGCCGCCAAGCACGGTCGTTTCGAATACGTGCGTGGCGCTGAACTTGTAGACCGACGCGTCTATGTTGGGATCGACGACCGCGACGCCGCCTATGGAAAGCAGCGGAGCCGAGCCGCTGATCACCACGAACTCGTTCGCCACATAAGTGCCCGGCGGCGGCAGAAATCCCGCCATCAGGTCATGGGAGCCGAGCAGATAGGCTCCGGAACCGCCCTCGACGGCCATGGCCTGCATCGGAGCAAGCGTAGTCGCGACCGCCAGTGTCACCCGAAGTAAATGCATGCCACCCTCAACCTGGTTGGCTGCCGGACGTCCGCAGCCAATGCATCCAGTGTTGAAAAATTAACATTGTCCCTCTGGGTACAATGTTCCCGCGGGTGCAATTTGCAGAAATATTCCGGCCTACTATGCTTTTCGATATGGCGCTGGGAGGTGCGGAACTTGATCGATGTCGACGAAGCCCGGCAAATGGCGCGCAGCATTGGCTGGCTCTCCACACAGCCAAGCCAGTTTGCTGAAACCTGCCTCAATCGAATGGTTCTCAGGCATTACAATCCCGGCGACTATCTGTTTCACGTCGATGACGAGCCGGGGTTCATGCTTTTCATCGTCAGCGGAGCGGTCTTCGTCACACTGCGGCATCCGATCCTCGAACCCCAACTGGTACATCTTGGGAATCCATGGAGACTGGCTCGGTGAAATCGCCGCCGTACAAGGCGGTCACCCGCCTGTCCAGCCTGGAAGCTGCGACGCCCCTGACCGCGCTTTGCCTGACTTATGCCGCCGCGAGGGAAATATCGGCGCATCTTCCCGGAGCGGCGCAGCACTTCTCCTCCGCAATTACCTGGAACTATGAAATCACCATCCGGTCCGGGCTGGATTTCACCATTGCCGATCCGCTTTGCGCGCATTTGCGCCAGGCTCCTGACCCTCGGCGGATATGGCAGGAACTGGCCTGAAGACGCTGGCTCCGTTTTCCTGCCCATTACAAAGGAGCAGCTTGGGACCATGGCCGCAGTGTCGCGCAATTCGGTGCACCGGGCACTGAAAATACTGGAGGAGCGGGGGATTTGCCACGGTCAATATGGCGGGATCACCATCCTTGACGCGGTGAGCCTGAAGCAGTTTTTGCTGTCGACGCTCCACCAAAAGAGCCGTTGAAACCGGCAAGAAAAAATGGAGCCAATTGCACCTGCAGGTGCAGAATCAACCGAGCGATCTGTTAGGTTCTGCACAAATTTTTTGACGGATGATGCAGGGAAGCCGGAACCAATGAAAACAAGATACGCGCTAACGCTGGCGCTCGCCGCGTTACTGGCAGGCAGCTGCGAAGTGGCGATGATCAGTGCACAGGAACAGGCGCCCGCGCCGGAGCCGGCGCAGGCTGTCGCCCCAGAACCACTGAGCCCGGAAGAACTTGAAATTCTCGTGGCGCGCATCGCGCTTTATCCCGACGAACTCGTGGCGGCCATCGTGTCGGCATCCCTGTACCCGTTGCAGATCGTCGAAGCGCAGCGTTTCCTGGACAAATACGAGAAGGACAAGACCCTGCAGCCGAGCGCCGACTGGGACGGCAGCGTGGTCTCCCTGCTGAACTATCCGCAGATCGTGACGATGATGTCAGACGACCTTTCCTGGACGCAGATGCTCGGCGAGGCCATCAGTTACCAGCAGAAGGACGTGCTCGTCGCGATCCAGCAGCTGCGAGAAACGGCTGTCGCGCAAGGCGTGATCAAGACCGACGAAAAGGTGACGATCGTCGAGGAAAACAACAACATCGTGATCCAGCCGGCGCAACCGGAGGTCATCTACATCCCCCAATACGAGCCGGCCATGCTGTATCAGCCCGGTTATGTTGCAGCGCCCATCGTCTATTATCCCGATCCCTATCCGCACTATTACGATCCGGTCGCTCCGTTTTTCGCCGGTGTGGTGACCGGGGCCGTGTGGGCTTCCGTCGTGGACTGGGACGACTGGGGCGTTTGGGGCGGCGACTGGGATTCGGACATCAACATCGATTGCAACAAGTGCTTCAACGACGTCGATTTCGACGGCAAGGTCAACATCAACAACGTCGACTGGAAGAATGTCGATCGCAGCAAGATCGACATCGACAAGAACCAGTTCACCAAGATCGACAACAAGCAGGTCAGAAACAGCCTCAAGACCAATGACCGCAACGACATCTCGGTCAAGTCGCGCGATGCGGGCAAGACGCGGACTTCGTCGCTGCCTTCTTCGGGCAAGCAGGTGAAGGACGTTCGAAGCAGCACCATGGAAGGCCTGAAGGCCAAGCCTGCGGGTGATGCAAAACCGGTCGCGCGGCCAACGCCTGACAAGGCAAGGCAGGCCGAGATTTCCAAGCCTTCCGGTAGCGGTACGCAAAAGCGCCCCGACAGCATTGACCGTCCCGTCGGCAAGACCAAGCCTGCCGCCAAGCCCGACAACCGGCCCAAGGACCTTTCGCCGATGGGCGACAAGGGCCGCGGCAAGGAAACCCAAATCAGCTCCGATCGCGGCGCGAAAAGCATGGGTGGCGGTGCCAAGAAACCGAAATCCGGCGGCGGCGGCGGTGGTGGTGGTGGCCACAAGCAGGTCAAGGGCGGCGGCGGCAAGCGGCGATGATTAAGATAAAGGGCACGAACATGACGACATACCGCAAACTGCTCAACGCGCTCGTGCTGGGCGCTGCGCTTGCCGCGACCGGCCCGCTGGCGGGCGCGAATGCCCAAACGGCGGGCGAGGGAAGCGTGCTCGAGCGCTTCGTCGGCGACGAGCCGACCGCCTTCGCCACGCCCGACGAGGCGGTGGCGGCGTTCAAGACGGCCATCGCAGCCGATGACGTCGCTGCGCTGGCGACGCTGCTCGGCCTCGATGCCGAAGCGCTCGCCAAGGCCGAGGGCCTCAAGGAGCGCATCGGCGAGATCCGCGACGATGCGGCCGAGCTTCTCACGGTCAAGGGCGAGGGCGATGTGCGCATCATCTCGGTCGGCAACGAGGTCTGGCCGTTCCCGTTCCCGGTCACAAAGCTCGACGACGGCACTTGGTCCTTCGCGACCTATGCCGGCCTCGAGGAGATCGTCAACCGCCGCGTCGGCGAGAACGAATTGCAGGCGATCGCCACCGCAAGAGCCTATGTCGAGGCGCAGCGCGACTATGCCGCCCTCGACCATGACGGCGACGGCGTGCTCGAATATGCGCAATTGCTGGTGAGTTCGCCGGGCCTTGCCGACGGGCTCTACTGGCCCGCCGACGAGGTCAATGGCGAAAGCCCGGCCGGCGCGTCGATCAACGAGGCGGCGCTCGACAAGGCGAACGCGGGCGGGGGCTATTTCGGCTACCGCTTCAAGATCCTGCCGGGCCAGGGCGAGAACATCGCCGGCGGCAAGTACGACTACGTCATCAACGGCAACATGATCGCCGGCTTCGCGCTCGTCGCCTGGCCGGTGAACTATGCCGAGACGGGGGTGAACACCTTCGTCGTCAACCAGGCCGGCATCGTCTACGAGAAGGACTTCGGCGCGGACACCGAAAAGACCGCCTCCGAGATGACGGTGTTCAACCCGGACGACAGCTGGACCGTCGTCGAGGACTGACGCGAAATGGCAGCTTTCGACGATCCGCACTACGAAGCGGACCGACTGCTCTCGGCCCCGAACCCGCCGGTCGGCAGTGCGGCTCCCATTCGAGCGTCATATACTACCGCCTCTAATGGGCCTCGGTTGATCAGCAAGGCCGCAGCATCAAGTAAAACTTGACCTTCGGCGCGGGCAGCCATTAAGCCCACCTGTCCGGCTGGGGCTTTCGTTCTGCTCGCTTTTCTGCTGACAATGCTGCGCCAGGGGTCATCCGCGCGGGCTAGAGGAATGTTCTACTAGCCTCAGGCGAAGTCCTTCGCGAGCACCAGCACGGCCCGAGTTTTGTGGCCGAAGCCCCGGAACGCCGGACCGCTAGCTTCAGGTCGCCCAGTGACCGTTGACTGAAACTGTCATGGGTGGAGGTAGAACACCTTGCTGACCACCTTCCAAGCTTGGCAAGGCGCTGGCGGG
>CAWJVP010000009.1:0-367290 GCA_963846345.1 uncultured Alphaproteobacteria bacterium | reverse complement strand
GTACTTTCAAGGCCCAAAGAAAAGCAACTGGGAGCCTAAAATATTTCCTAACTTTTCGTTAGAAGAATATTAGGAATCCGGCTATACACTAGGTGTGGAAAATAAGTTAGGAACAGAAAGGCATGAAGCTCAAACAAACTGACTTTGCTCGCCTTTGCGGTGTAAAACCACCATCAATATCAGAATTAATAAAACGCGGAATAATCAACGCCGTTGAGCGCAAGATAGACATTGATGATGCGTCTAATCTATCCTACCTCGTCAAGCACAACATCACCGCAGCCGAAGAGTATCGCAAAACCGGATCGCTTACTGGTATCGATCAGCCAATGGCAATCCCGTCCATTATTACTCGCAAGTCAATGGCGAAGAACCTGGCCATGGTTAAAGCCGAAGAGCGCCAGAGTGATACCGAAGAGTTCAATCCCCTAACGCCACCACGCCCGAGACGCCCACAATCCACACCGATAAACGATGATGTAGACAACACCACGGCCGGAATGACAGGGGCAGAAATTGCCGAAACGATGCGGAAGCCGCTATATGATGCTCGAAAGGCAAAGCTCGCCGCAGAGCGCGAGGCGGTAAACCTCGATATCCTTCACGAATCATTAGGCGAGCGGGCCGTATTCGAAGCCTTTATTCTCGAACTATGGCAGTCAATGCAGCGCAACTATATCGACGTTGCACCCAAGCAGGCCGCATTGGTGTGTAAGCGCCTCGGATGTGTGGGCAAGGAACTTGATGTGATCGAAGTCCTTGAGGGAGACATAAAAAAGCGCCAAGAGAACGTAGCACATGAGGTGAAGACCATCCTATCGGGCCGACTGACACAAAAGATAATCGACGACGAGGTGGAAGAGTGAGCATCCGAATCGACCGCCATCACGTAGAGTCCATCCGAACTCCGTCACAGAAAGACAATTTTGTCACATGGCTCTCGTCACAGGTCGATGCCATGCCGCGCGGGATCCCAAACATGCCCGCATCCCAATGGATCGAGCAGAACATAGTCATAGTCGAGGGTGACTACCAGGGCCCATATTCTTTCAAACTCACGCCGTACCTCCGGGAGCCCGCCGACCGCATGTCTATCCGCTCCATGACCCAAGAGCTTGCAATCATAAAGAGCAACCAGCTTGGCATGTCCGTCCTATCCTTCGCCCTTATGTGCTACTACATCTATTACGGCATAGGCCCAATGCTCTTTATCTCCGGCGACGCCGATATGGCCGAGGAGACATTCGAAAAGCGCCTTGACCCGATGCTGGAGTCTTCTGGCCTGCGCCACCTGATCAAGCCAATGGTAAAGAAGTCGGGAGGCGCCAGAGCAACCGGCGACACAAAGGGAGTAAAGTCCTATCGTGGAACATTCGCCCGCGCAGTTGGTCCAAATAGTGAGGGAAAGCTACGCTCATTCCCCGCTAGAATCAACATCATCGAGGAGATAGACGTCTATCCACAAACGCTCAAGGGGAAAGGAAATCCAGTGGAAAAGGCCGTCCGCCGTTCTGATAACTTTGGGGTAAACAAGCGGATATACTACAATTCAACGCCAAAGGAGAAGTCAACCAGCCAGATACTTCCACTCTATGAGGCCGGCACCATGAGCCAGTATACATGGGTATGCCCCGAGTGTGGACACCGCCAGCCATTCATCTGGGCCGGTTTTGAATGGGAGAAGAACGAGGATGGCAGCCCCCGAGTAGACATTGACGATAACGGACAAGTTACCCACGACCCAGTGTACTACCACTGTCAGAGCCCGTCCGGATGCGAGAAGAAGATCAAAGAGCACGAAAAATACAAGCTCCTCCTTGACCGGACAATGGGCGGAACGGCTGAATATGTTGGAGGAAAGAAGCCCGACCGCCCCGGACTCTGGAGCTGTAAGGTGCCGTCATTCTACAGCCCAACCCGCTCGTGGCTTGACATCGTGCTCCAGTGGTGGAGAGTAAAGGACGACCCCATACTCCGCCCCGACTTCACAAACGATTCACTGGCCGAGTGCTCGGAGTCGGAGGTGGCCACACCTCATACCTCTGTTCTTTTGGCTCGTTCACGAATGTCCGGATTCTCGACGAAATCGCAGAAGATTCCCGTGGATGTGTCCTTCCTTGTACTCACTTGCGACGTGCAGAAAGACCGCCTAGAGGCCTCTCTTGTTGGTTGGGGCCTGAATGTTCATAGCTGGCTCCTCGCCTACTGGGTGCTAGAAGGCGACACAGCCGACCAGTCATCCCTATGTTGGGACAACCTATCAGCCCGTGTAGAGCAGGAGTATGAACGAGAGGACGGCATATTCCTCCGACCTATCGTGACCCTTGTTGATGCTGGATACCACACCCAAGAGGCAAAAGCCTTCTGCAGTAGGTACGAGTACAAACCCGGCCTTATCAACGGCGTGTATCCCATCATAGGCCGTGACGATAACGTGGCAAAGGGAAAGAATTACCGGCTCACCGCCTCGGATTATGGCGCCCCGGAGATCGTGGTAAACGACCAACACTTCAAGCGGGCAGTGTACTACTACCTCGGGAAAGAGTCAGAAGCAGGATGACGGCTATATGCACTTCCCGAACGACCTTGCACAATCCTACTTCGACGGCCTTACATCTGAGGTGGCCATCGAGGAGACAAACAAGAGCACGGGGAAAAAGAGAATAAAGATAACAAACACGAAACAGAGGCGTAACGAACCACTCGACTTGTATAAAATGGCCTATGCGGCACTATACTTTATGTGTGGGGAGCACTACGCGGCGAGGAACCGCCGTCTCCGGGCGGCAAAGAAGCAGGAGATCCCTGTGGATATCAAGGCTTTCATACGCATGATGGACGATTCAACCAGGGAGGCGGTGGAGTGACAGGAAGGCGACTGGGGAACCGTGAGGATGTCCAATGGGATCACTGGCTACACCGATACCGCCATTCTGGTCATGCAATAAAGGCACGGCGGACATATAAGAAATACGGTCGAAAGAAAGATAGGGCAATACAAAAATCAATAGCTGTTTCCGCTTTAGGAGAACTTGAATGCCCGAACTGAAATACACCGACAACGTACAAGAATGGACACGGAAGCTCCGCCGCGCCGGGTTCGCCATACAAGAGGCGGCGGCTGGGGCTTGCACCTTTGCCGCCGAATCAGTGGCACGCGAGTACCGCGAGAAGATAAAAACCGAAACCATTCGCATGAGAAGTGAGAAGTTCACCCTCCGCGCCGTGGTTGTCTACCCCGCAAAATATACCCACTCAGGCGGAAAACTCCGCCCCATGCACGAGATCAACGCCGTGGTTGGCGTTAGGCAGATGGCCGGCGGAAAAGAACACTACCTCGCCATGCTTGAAGTTGGCGCAGACAAGCGCTCCGCAGGGACCATCCCTGGAGTACCGATCCCCACCGATGCAGCCCGTGGCGGTGCCCGTAGCTCTGCGGTGAAGGGCGGCATGCGTCTAGGCAAGGGCGCTCCATATGGCGGAACCATTGATGTATCTCGCTTCATGGGCAATCCTCGCCAACAGGTTGCCATCATTGCCAGCATGGCCCGCAGGGGGAAGCTCAAGGCAGGGTCGTACTATGCCGTAGACCATGGAGACAAGAAGTGGCTATACAAGGTCACAGGGAAAGGCGTCATGCTCACCCGTGATATCAGCGAGGACGTGGTAAAGATACAGGCAAACCCCATGTTTACCGAGTCGGTATCAAGCCTTGGGAGTAACGAAATAGAGACATATTTCTCCCGGGCGGCGCTGATTTTGATGGGCACTTTGGAGTAGTAGGATGGCGGATTGGTGGCCATGAAGTACGATTTTTACGATTTCGTTAGAAACTTCTTGACATTCCGGCTAATAACTGTTAGATTCAAAGCGAAATTGCTGACTTAGGAGTAGTAGCCTAAGTGAGCAATTCCCCCGATTGCTGCCCCCTTAAGCTGCCTACTACCAGCGAGAGGGGGCTTTTTATTTTAGGAGTGAAGATGACAACAAGAGAAATCGCAGAGGCTGTAGGGAAGGACGCGTCAACCGTTTCGAGGTGGGTCTCGGAGACCTCTTGCAAAATGCAACAGATCTCTTGCAAAATGCAACAGGCTAGAGAAACAAGCATGCCTGCAGATTACGATATCGAAGAGACATGCGCCATCATTGAAACCGGCATGGGAAAGAATGCCGCCGACCTGTTCCGCATGAGTGCCTCTGCAAAAATTGCAGAGATATCCGTATCACTTACGGACAAAATGTCCGCAACTACGGACAAAATGTCCGCAACTACGGAAAAAACTTCCGCAACAACTACAGACGCCGAATACAAGTGTCGCACCATCGAATCCCTTGAGCGCATGGTGTCCCACTGCACTTCCTCCGGATTCACCCCGGCCCAAATCGTCGCCATCTGTGGCGGATCTGCTTCTAGCGCCCGTACCGCACGCCTCGCCATACCAAAACTCCCGCCCGTCGAGCCCGTTACCGACCTTATGTCCCGCCCCGAGTTCACTGGGTGGCGCGAAGTCCTGCAGGACAAGCCGTGCGCATTCGAGTTTGTCGGCGTCAAGCTCGTAACCTTCCGCGGCGGCACAACAGTCCTCGCCGTCCAGCATAACCACAGAATACTGACCCGCATGCTCGGCAAGGGCTATTCGGCCCGCCTCCGCGCCGATTCCGCATACCTTGATACTCGCCAGCTCCACGTGCTCAAGGAGCAAATCTCCTGCCTCACCTTTAAATGGGCCGACCTTGTCACCCGCAATGGTTCTGGCGTAAAACTTCTTAAATAATCGCAAAACCGTTAGAAGATTCCATGAATTCTGGCTATACACTATGCATGGCCAGACTATCTGCATCATATATAGCCCAAATCTACACCCTCGAACAGATAGACGCCAAGATTTCCACATACGAGGCGGCCCTGGCTGGGTCTGCACAGGGCGGCTACTCCTTTGATTCAGGACAGCACAAACAGACTGTAACCACCCCTGGATCAATCGAATCCATTGAATCCATCCTATCTGTATACATGAAAGCCAGATTGATAAAGACCGGCGACTACGAAGGAACCCGCCTCATTATAGGAGGCTATGCCCCGTGAAGTTTGACATATTCGGATGGCAGGCCCGCAAAGAGGCCGCCGCACTCACCCTAGACGCCGAACGGGAGCGCACACTCCGCATGGAAAGGCGCACACAGGCCCGCATCATGTCTCGCGTATTTGGAGATAGCGCCCCGCAGGCGTCTATCTCGAGCCTCCAGAGCGAACTTTACAACAACGCGGAAAAATCCAGCAACAGCCTATACCGCACCTCGTCTCTGTACTCCGGCGACAATCGCCGTCTTCAGCGCCTTTCCCGCATGGCCATCTTCGAGTCACCAGCCGGAGCGTCAATAGTCAACCGCCTCGCAGAGCTTGTTGTCGGATCTGGCCTTATGCTCCGCCCGCAGCCGCTATGGGATCTCATACCCGGCGCTCCAACGGACCCAACCGCACGGGCGCTCTGGATTCGTAATGTTGAACAGCGATACCGCCTCTGGGCAAAATCATATCGCCCAGAATACAACACCCGCCGCAACCTCTATCAGCTTTCACGCGCCTGCTTTGATTATCTCCTTCAGGACGGCGAATACTTTGTCCTGTTCCGATACGCAGCCACAGGAGCAGTTAACCCACTCACTATCCAAATCATCCCGCCAGAAAACATTCAGGGCGGGTCCACGACCACTCCGGGCAACGAAGTAGTAAACGGCATAGAGTACGACCAGTACGGCGAGGCAATCGCATATTTCGTATTTGACGACAAAACCGGCCAGACAACCAGAGTTGCACGCTTTGGAAGTAAGTCCGGCCGAGTCATGATGCTCCATAACTATCTGACCACCAACGAAAAACAGCGGCGCGGAGTCCCCTACCTAGCCAACGTCATTGAGGAAATTGTCAAACTCGGCCAATATGAATCACTTGAGATTCAGGCCGCTATAGTCAACGCCCTTTTTGCCGTGTGGATCAAGCCGCCGGCCGATCAGGATGGTGAGCCGGTTATCGACACGGGCTCAGGTGCACGCCGCACTGGAACCACGCAGACGAAAGTTGAAGTAGACCAAAATGCCGCTACAGAAGAGTATATCCAGAGCACAAAGAAGCTTGATTTCACACATGGTGGCATAATTCTTGATGGCCTTCCTGCCGCCCATGAGCCTGTATCTTTTGACACCAAGCGCCCAAATGTAAACTTCGGCGCCTTTACTGAGACCGTGGAGAAAAAGATAGCCGCAGCCAAAGGAATTGCGCAGTCCCTTGTTGGCTTGCAGTTCAACAACAGCTACTCTGGCGCCCGTGGCGAACTCCTTACATCATGGATGACCGTTGACCGCTTCCGCCGTGGCCATGGCTATGACTTTGAGGATGACGTCTATCAGATGTGGTTTATCGGCGAGGCATATCGTGGAAACATCTCCGCCCCAGGTATCGCATCAAAGGATGTCCTTCTCGCCTATACCAACGCCACATGGATCGGAAACCAGCGCCCCGACATCGACCCACTCAAGAGTGTCACCGCCCACGTCATGGAGCAGAAATATGGCTACAAAACCGGCGACGAGATCACTGCGGAGCGTACAGGCGGAGACTACGCGGCAAACCTCGAGACAATAAAAGGCGAGCTTGAGAAGATAGCGGCAGCGAATGCTCCGATGGAGGCCATTAGCAACATGGCCGAGAATCTTGCGGCCGACGTATTAGGCGAAGAGTTGAAAGAAGAATCAGAAGCAGAGGGGGCGATATGAGCGCCGAGGGTATTATTGCGTTAGTAGCCGTAGGAGTCACCGTTGTGGGGGCCTTAATTACTGTTCTGATTCGCGTATTTGTTGCACTCCAGCGCCTTACTGACGCCACAGAGCGTCTTATTGGCACCATGGACGACCACGACAACCGTCTTGACAAGGTCGAGGACATTGCCGCCGACCACGAGAAGCGCATCGTACGCATAGAGACGACCCATGAAGCCAAGGGCTGTGTTAGATGACGTCGCGAACCGACATATCGTCATCCGTATGGATACAGATATCAGTACCAGGGAAAGATTTTGACGCATACCTTGTCGATGAGAATTCCGGTTCTGGAGACGGCGCAGATGTGCGCGTTGTGCAGGCGTCGTCGCTTCCGGCCGCATCATATTCCGCTATCAATGGCCGCCGTGTAACCCGCCCGCGTTTTAATACAGACCTTGCTTTTTTTGAGTCAGATGATTCAACTATGCACTTTTATGCCCGGTGTGCTACGAATGGTGCAACTGCAACCATAGCCGTTGAGCCAAGAGACCCGCGCGATCTAAACCGCCTTGTTGACCAGGGAAAGTTATTCTTTTTCCAGAGCAGGACAAGGGGTAGCGATGCAACTAGATATTTTTTAATTAGAACTGGAACAAAACGTGTTAATATCGTTGTAAATATTAGCGGCGGCCTTGCCACGCAAATAAACTTCATCGAGAGTCCTGCAACCGTTACTGCCGGGGCTGAGGGTACGATCCGCAATTTCAATCGAAACTACCCGGATTCTGCACTTTTAACAAAGGTGTATGCGGCTACTGGATATGCTGGCGGAACAAATATTAGTCCAAATCAAGCCGGTTTTGGAAGCAACCAAGGACAGGCCGCCTCTGGAGTTTCAAGCGAATCAATAAAATATATATTAAAACCATCAACAGACTACATATATGAGCTAGATCCAGACGCTTCAACGGATACTATAGGCCGCGTAGTTGGATGGGAGGAAGAAGAATGAGTAGAAGCCTTGACGACCTCGAGCCATCAGCACGAGACGCGGCCCGTATGGCGCTTGCAGAACTTTCCGCGCTTAGAATCCCCGTATCAGTGACAAGCACACTCCGCACTGAACTTGAACAGCGCGCCCTCTTTGCCCAAGGCCGTGAGCCGCTTGACGCGGTAAACATAATTCGCCGACAGGCCAGTATGTATGCCTTGACAGAAAAAGAAAACTCTGCTATTGTCACCAAGTGTGATGGAATCAACTATTGTAGCGATCATCAGTCCGGCCTCGCAGTCGACGTTGTACCACTACAGGGCACCCGCGCCGTATGGCCCGCCCTGTCCGATCCACGCTGGAAGCAGATATCAGACGTGATGAAAAAGCACGGTTTCGAGTGGGGTGGAGATTGGAAGCGCTTCCCCGATTACCCGCACTACCAGATGGCACCCCGTGGAAAATAGTATTTTCATCGGGCTCCTTGCACAGTGCATCGAGCAAAACAAAGAGGCCGCCGAATGGATGGCCGCACAAGACCGCAGAATCGAGATGCTTGAGGCTGTTTCTCAGCTTCTCAAAAAGCGCATCGAAGAACTGGAGGGAAAATGAAGAAGTTTATTGAGAAGATAAAGTCCGCCATAGAAAAATCCGGTACTCTGTGCTGGGATTTTGTGACTGACAAAAACAACGATGGAGACGAGAAGCGCTTCCTTGGGATAGCCTCGGTTATTCTTGGATTCATATACGGCTTTCAGAACGCCAATCCGAATCCACAGATCATGTGGGGATATCTCATATTCGGCGGAGCACTTCTCGGTGTTGCCGCGTTCACCGACAAAATCCCAAAGCCGTAGGTGATCAATGTGGTCAAAACCATTCGCACTATTGCTCTGTGTATTTTTCTGCTTTTCATCTCTTTTGCTTCCGGCGCAATCGCTGGATCGAAGTGGTCAGAAGATCGAAATACTGCAGACGTTGCAAAGTATGAAGCTCGACTTAGAGAGCTTGAGACTCTCAATAGACAATTACAGGAAAAAGTGCGCCGATCTGCAGAACTTAATCAGTCAATCACAGATCGACTTGACCGAGCAGCGAAAATCATTGACGGAATCGGAAGCGATACTGACCGAGATGCAGACACGATACGGCGACTTATTGAATCAGTATCAAAGCTTGAACAAGCTATATCAGTCATCTTTGAGTAGAGAGAAGTGGATGAAGCGCGGCCTCATTGCGCTATCAATCGGGCTTGCCGCGTCAGTAACATATGGCGCGCTAAAGTAGGGGATTTGATGCCATCAAGCATAGCCAGACAAGACGAAATAGAATCCTGCGTATCAGAGGTTGGGTATGCCGTCGCGGCAGAAAAACTGGGAATCAAGGTTGAAACTGTCCGCCGAGAGCACAGGAAGGCCATAGCAAGAACCAGGGCGGAAGGTGGCGAGCAAGTAGAAAAGCCAAATGCCATCATGCAGAAGATCCTATCCCGCTATACACCCGACGAACTTAGGGCTATCGCCAATGGCGGCATGATGAAGCCCACCCTCCGCGCGTCATATGATTTTACCGGAGAAGAAATCGTCATCGGGTTCTGCACCGACACCCACATCGGAGAGTCTTCATTTTCAGACGACTTGTGGACAGCATTCATCAAAGAGTGCGAGCGCGAGAAGTGCTCCATGATTCTCCATGCCGGCGACGTACACGAGGGTATGAGCAACCGTCCCGATCAAGTATACCACCTCACCGACCTCGGCGTATCGGCCCAAATGGATCATGCCGAGCGCCTGTTCAAAATGACCGACATCCCGATAAAAGTAATCGACGGAAACCACGACCGCTGGGGAATAAAGAGCAACGGCCTATTTATGGTGCGCGATCTTGCCACCCGCATGCCGGGGCATGTTGAGTTCATCGGAAGTGACTCAGGCGAAGTAGTAATCAACGGCACTCGTTGGATGCTATGGCACGGAGAGGATGGATCAAGCTATGCAACAAGCTATCGTCCTCAGAAGCTCATTGAGGCATTCACTGGAGGAGATAAGCCGCACGTGCTACTCTGTGGCCATACCCATAAACAGGGATACTTCTTCGACCGCAATGTCCATTGCGTATCAGGCGGCGCCCTATCCTATCAGTCCGGATGGATGAAGAGCACAAAGAAGGCATGCCACACGGGCTTCTGGATTATTCGCGCCACAATCAGAGAGGGCCAGATAGTAAAGTTCTCCCCCACATGGTACCCGGTGTATAAGTAAGCAAGGAGGAAATATGGAGAATGGAATCACGCCAGCGCCAGACATGGTAAACCACCCGCCGCACTATACCGCACACCCGTCCGGCGTGGAATGTATCACAATAACAGAGCACATGGGATTCTGTATCGGCAACGCCGTCAAATATCTTTGGCGCGCCGACTTAAAACACGACGCAATCGAGGATCTTGAGAAGGCAAAATGGTACATAGACCGCGAGATCGAGAAGCGTAGAAAGAAATAATTCAAAATCGTTAGAAGAATCTGCCAAATCCGGCTATTAACTATAGAGAGGAGAATTGAATGGCAAAAAAAATTACCATATCCGGTGAAATCGGATGGGGATACACATCGAATGATATCCGCTCCTCACTCGCTGAAGCAAAAGGCGACGACATAGAGCTTGACATTGCCTCACCTGGCGGTGACGTATTTGATGGAATAGAGATATTCAACGCCATCCGCGACTACAAAAAATCCAACCCAAAATCACAGATCAGCGCCTCACTTAAGGGCCTTGTCGCCTCCATGGCCACCTACATCGCCAGCAATCCCGCCATCGACCTTGTTACCGCCGAGGATAACGCGGTGTACATGGTGCATAACCCGTGGATGTTCGCACTTGGCGACTACAACGAAATGAACAAAACCGCCGAACTCCTTGAGGGCCTTGCCGGAATCCTTGCCACCGCTTATCAGTCTCGCTCTGGAAAGTCCCCCGCCGAAGTACGCTCTATGATGGATGACGAAACATGGCTATTTGGCGCAGAAATCAAAGAAGCCGGATTCGTTGATGAAATGATTGACTGCCCCGACGGCGAGTGCGGAACGGCGCCAGCGCGGCGCGCGGATTGCCTCCGGTTACCCGGGCGGCAAAACCGAACGTGGTGCGCGACATCAGGATCTGCAGCAGGATCGCCAGGATTATGCCGGCAGCCAGGCCCCAGTGGACATCCATGCCGGGCAGGGGGCCTACCATATAGTCCTTGCCGATGGGCATGGTGGAGGGCTTGTTGGCGGAAGCCGGGTCGCGCAGCAGTCCCTCGACGAAGAAGTTCATGATCGCGATGGCGATGTAGGTCAGCAGCAGCGTGGAAATCGTCTCGTTGACCCCGCGCGCGTGCCTCAGCCAGCCGGCGAGCGCGTTCCAGGCCGCCCCGGCGGCCATGGCAACGACGATCATCAACACCATTGTCAGGGCGACGGGCGCTTCCGCCGAAACCAGGGGAACGGCAACTGCCGCCGCCGCGAAGCCGCCAAGCACGAGCGAGCCTTCCGCCCCGATCATGGTCAGGCCGATGACCGCCGGAATGGCGAATGCGAGGCCGCACAGGATCAGCGGGGCAGCCCGTTGAAGCGTGTTCTGGAAGGAAAAGAATGTACCGAAGCCGCCGCGCCACACCAATTCGAAATACTGCGCGGGGCTTTTTCCGAGCGCCAGGAGAAACAGGGAAAACAGGATCGCCGAAATCACCAACGCGGCGGCGGGAATGAAGACCGCTTCCGCGATCGCCTTGATGCGGGCAGTATCGGCGGAAATGCCTGGGGCGAGGGTTTCTGCGTTTGCCATCAGTAAACAGCGTGACCGGGTTCGGGAAAAAGCGGGGCCGCGCCGGGCGGCCCCGCGATGGCGGCGTTTCTCAGGTGATCGAGCCCTTGACGCCTTCGAGGAGGAAGTTCATTCCGTCGAGGACCGGGTCGTAGTTGTCGTAGGTTGCTTCCAGCACGACCTTGCCGGTGTTGTCCTTGAGCGGGCCGACATAGATCGGCTTCTTTTCCTTGAGGTCGGCAATGGCCGCGTCGGCCGCCTTGATGGCTTCGGGCGTTGCACCAGCGCCATAGGCGGTGTTCTGGACCATGTCGTTGTCGTATCCGCCGACGTTCGACGTTGGGCAGCGCTTCGCCCTTGGCCAGCATGTCGGCGAACATCTTGTAGATCGTCTCCCACTTGTATTCGGCGCCGGTGATGAAGCCCTTGGGCGCCAGCGGCGCCTGCGAAGCGTTGTGTCCGCAGCTCTTGACGCCGCGGCGCTTCGGCGGTCTCGATGACTACCTTCGGCCTGTCGACATGGCAGGTCAGCACGTCGCAACCGGCATCGACGAGCGCGTTGGCCGCTTCCGCTTCGCGCACCGGCATCGACCAGTCGCCGGTGAAGATGACCTGAACCTCGGCATCGGGGCGACCGAGCGCGCGCCGAGCAGCACGGAGTTGATGTTCGAGCAGCACGGTCGGGATCGGCTTGGCGGCGACGAAGCCGATCTTGCCGCTGGCGGAGGTCAATCCCGCCGCAACGCCGTTCACGAAATGCGCCTGGTCGAGATAGCAGAAATAGCCGCCCAGCGTTCATCGGGTGCTTGTCCTTGCTCCACAACGGGGCCGCATGGCGGAATTGCACATCGGGATATTTCTTCGCCAGATCGACCATGAACGGATCGAAATAGCCGAACGACGTGCCGAGGATCAGATTGGCTCCGTCAAGGTTGATCATCGACTCCATCGACTTCGCGCAGGCGTCGGTTTCGGGGACGTTCTCTTCCTCGAGCACCTTTACGTTCGGCACGCTCTTCAGCACTTCCATCGCCACGGCATGGGCCTGGTTCCAGCCGAAATCATCGCGCGGGCCCACATACACCGCGCCCAGCACAACTTCGTCCGCCGCAAGCGCGCGTCCGATCATCCCCATCGGCAAAGTCGCGGCGGCAAACCCGGCGGCGCCCGCCTTGAGCAGCCTGCGTCTGCTAATTACTGCGTTTGGCATGTTCCAGCTCCTGTTCGAATAGCCCTGTTCAATCTTGGGACTGGCCGCCGCCAAGGGATCGACAGCCACTCGGGAACCGGTTTGCAATCGTCGTGCCAAATACAATTCCGCGAAAATTGCGAGACATGTCATTGTTTTTAATTATAAACGGAATTCGCCCCGGCTTGGCGCGTGCCGTCGCCGATGCCGCACATTTAAGCAATCATTAAACAGCGCTCAAATTTTCATCGAAATGGCAGCTATTGCATACAATGATGCTGCAACGCAGCATTGCGCTCAGGCCAGGCCACTCGCCGCATACGTGGCGTCCAGCTTGCCTTGAAGGTAGTCGTCGCCCCGGATCGGCGGATATTTCGGCTCGCCGTTTTCTTCGCATCCGGGCAGGCAGGATATGACGGCGTCGGGATTGGGATCGAGGAAAAACGCCACCGAATAGCGTTCGCGACCTGAGGGGTTGACCACGCGGTGAGGAGTGGAGACGTAGATGTCGTTGGTCCAGCGCATCAGGCAATCACCGATATTGCACACGAACGCGCCCGGCACATGCGGCGCCGAGAGCCACTCGCCGTCGCGCCTGCGCACCTCCAGGCCGCCTGCGTCGTCGGTCGCCAGAAGCGTGACGCAACCATAGTCGGTGTGTTCGCCCGCGCCCATCTGTCCGGCCTCGACCTGTTGCGGGCGGCTTGGATAGTGCAGCAGCCGCAAGGTTGCCAGCGGACGGTCGAGGTGCCCCGCGAAATAGGTTCGCTCAAGGCCCAGATCATCGGCGAACGCTTCGTGCAGGAGCAGTCCCGTCCGCCATGCCGCATTGAAGTAATCGAGCATGGTTGCCCGAAAACCGGGCAGGGAAGGCCAAAGATTGAGCGCCCTGAAGCGCGCACCCGCAAGGATTTCCGGATCATTGGGCGCAAGATCGAGGCCGATGTTGAATGCCTCCTTGAGGTCGGCCGGCTTGGTCGGATCGAGCGCCTCGCCTTTCATCGGAATGTAGCCGCGGTTTCCCGTGGCGCTGGAAAACAGAACCTGCCGCTTCGTGTCTTCCGCCAGTGCGAAGAACCCCTCGGATGCGCGAAACACGTCGGACATCAGCGCAGAAGAAACGCCGTGGCCGAGAATATAGAAGAAACCGGTGCCTCGGCACGCCGCGCCGATTTCCGCCGCGATCCGCTTCCTTTCTCCGGAACTGCCGGAATAGAGCCCGGTAATGTCGATGACTGGAATGTCGTTCATGACCTTGTCCTCCGTCCATGGCATCCGCGCCATGTCGCCTGCTTAGCAATTTGCATGCCGATAGCCGGGGAAGGAGAACGGGTGTCGGAAAAGTGGACGCCAAATGGGTGCCACCTGCATTGGCTGCAACAGACCCCGCATGGCTCCGCTTGCCGCAGGCCGGCCCCGGGGGGGACCGGCCTTTGCGGAAAAGGTTCAGCCGCCGAGTTGAATCTTGCAGCTGGCCTTGAGCGGAGCCCAGTTGCTCATGACCTGGCCGGTCCCGTCGGCAACGAGGATCCGGTACTCGGCATTGACCGGCTGGTGGATTTCCATATTGCGCGAAATGGTGGCCATCGCGCCTTGCGCGCTTGGCACCGCGTTGACCTGGTAAGGGCCGGAAACGCCTCCACCCTTGCGGGCGATCATGTAGCTGACCGAGCCAGGCTTGTTGGTCATGATCCAGCCGGTCATCTTTGCGGCAGCCGGGCAGGCATTGGTTGCCGGCGACTTGATCGCCATCATTGCGCCGGTTGCCTTGAACGCTTCCGGCCCGGGGTTTTGAAAATTGCCGGCAAACGCGCTTGCCGCCGACAAGGCCATCGCTGCGATGACCATTGCGGGAACGATGCTGGTTATGCGTGACATCCGTTTCTCCTTTCATAAAGTGCTGCGGACAGCCTTCATCTGGAGAGACGAACGACCGGCCAGTGTGCATCACCGCACAGGCCGGCCGTGGCTTATTTCTTCTTCTTCGGCTTTGTTGTAGCCGCGGGCGCCAGCGCGGCGTCGGACTTCTTGCAGCACCCGCGCATAGACGATCTTGTGCAGGTCCGGCTTCTTGTCGATGTTGAAATGATCGATGTCGCGGCGGCTCGACATGTCGACATTCTCGAGCGTGCCACTGAAATCTGCCATGGCGTAGAGTGTCTTGTCCTTGTCCGGCTTCTTGATGAAGTAATTGACGATCGTCTTCACATTGCCGCCGACCTGGGTTGGCACGACCGGGTCATACATGACGACATAGGTCACAGGAATGCCGCGCTCTGCCAGATAGGTCGCCATTTCGGGTGAAACGCCGGCTCCCAAAGAGTGCCCGATAATGATGATCGGATAGGAGATCTTTTCCTTCTTGCGATGGCGCTCGACCAGTTCCTGGGCCGCTGCATTCCAACCGCTGTGGTTATAGACGCAGTTTTCAATGCCCATCTTGGTGAACTGCTTGCCCATCTCGTCCATGCCGAGGGAAAAGATGTTGGCCAAGCCGCGCCACAGATAAACTTCGCCCGGACGGGTCGGCGTCATTTTCGCGCAGGCTGCCTCTGCAACACCGGTTTGCATCGCTCCCGCCGCACCAAACGCAATCATTCCCGCCAACGCTGTGGAAATTGTCCTTCTCACTTTTTTCTCCCTCGTCAGTCGATAGTTGCCCCGGCGCTGTCCGGGAGCATGGCAAATAGTTTTACGTCGCAAACAGACGATCACCGGTAAATCGGTATTTGTTCGTACATAGCGCCAACGCATAAATCTTAACAACGACAAAGTGTGTAATCATACCACAACCGGGCATCACTTTTTCATGCCGGCGGCTCATTGGTTATCGCGCAATAACAATGGGCTATTGGCATCCGCCGGGGGTTTTAGTGTAGCAATTAAGACATGCGCTTGCGGTACTGCCAGGCGTTGTGAAATGGATTGAACAGGGTTGCCGGGCTTCTGGCGCCAGGAAATCATCGCGCATTCATTGGGAGGCATTGATGAGCAAACGCGACGAGCTGATTACCAAATATGCTAAAGACCTCAAGGACAAGTGTGGCCATGCGGCCGACATGGACCTACTCAAGAAAGTGGTGATCGGCTGCGGGCCAACGATCTACCGCGAAGATTCATCGACCGTTTCGGGAACCGACAAGGAAGAAGTGGCGCGAATCCGTGCCAACTTCCTCATCAAGAAGCTCAAGCTGAAGGATGGCCCGGATCTCGACTCCGGCATCACCGCGATCAACGAGCAGTATGGAAAATCGAACCGCAACAAGTACCGCGCGGTCTTTTATTACCTGCTGGTGAAGCACTTCAAACGGGAAAGCGCCTACGCCTGATCGGGCCGGGGGGCGAATCAACCATAGGGGAAGTCAATGACACGAATTTTCAAGGCGACCGTGGCGGGAGCAATGCTTCTGGCAGCTGCGGGATGCACGACAACGGAACGCGGTGCAGCGGTCGGCGCAGGCACTGGCGCAGTGATTGGCGCGGTGGCCACCGGCAACGTCAAGGGCGCTGCTGTCGGCGGCGCGATCGGCGCCGTGGCGGGAGCGCTTATCGGCAAGTCCTTGTCGCCCGGATACTGCGTCTATCGTGACCGTAACGGCCGCCGTTACGAAGCACGCTGCTAAACCGCAACCGCGGCTGCTGAAAAGGAAGCAAAACAGCGTGGCCCGCAAAACCGGGCCGCGCTTCTTTGCGTACGATATTCGACGGAGGATATCATGCGCACAGTTTTTGCAACCATTGCCATCCTGCTCTTTTCCGCAGCGCCCTCGGCCGCCCAGCAAGTGGCCGAACGCATGACATGCGAGCAACTGATCCGGTATTTTGAAACCAACCGCATCGTCTACAAGACCGTAAACGGCAAGATCCTGCCGGTGCGGGTCGGCATCCCGATCCGCCAGTCGCGGGGCTTGAGCTGTGGCCCGAACAACTATCAGCGCCGCACGGCAAGCGCCCGGACAACCGACAAGACTCGGTGCATCTATGCGGTCTATTGCCAGGGCTTCAACGACGACCGGCGTTTCAAGAACCAGTGATCGGCACGCACCCGTATGCGCGCCGGTGCTACTTGAAGGTTGCCAGCTGGTTGTACGTCTGTCCCTCGCGCCACATCACGACCGGGGTTCCGTCTGCCAGCGTGCCCGAGAAATAGTGCATTCCATCCCGGTTCAGGGTCGCGACAACCGTCTTCTTGTCCTTGGCCTTCAGTTCGAACTTGGCGTCATATCCCGTGAACGAGTAACCAAGCGCCCATGCAGCGGCCAGTGCGATCTGCGGGTTCGTGCAGCCCTTGAGCTTGACGCTGCCGGTATCGTTGCCCTTGCCCTGCTGCATGAAGAATCCGTCCAGACCGATCTGGCAACCGCAGTTCGGGCCGCCGTCCGTTATCGTCCACACGCCCTTTATGTCGCCTTCGGAACGTATCGTGGTCTGCGCAACACCACCGGCTACCGCCGAGCCGAGACCGCCGCCAAGAAGACCGCCAACCATCTGCATTGCGCCACGGCCTACGGCCTTGCCGGTGTCCTTGACCACCGCCTCGCCAAAATCGGCGCCCTTGGCCGGCTTGGCCGGCGGGCCGGCCGCGATCTGGATGGCGCATTGGGCAGGGTTGACCGCCTTAGGATCGGCATAGGCCAGAGCCGCGCCGGCGGCGTCCTTGCCAGCCGCATCAGCAGTAGTGCCTGCAGCGGCCGGTGCAGCGGCGACTTCCGTCGTTGCCGTAGCAGTTGTGGGAGCGCTCGAGAGCGTCTCGTCGACGCCGCCGCCGCCTGATGAAGTGCACGCTCCGGTAATGGCGGCTGTCAGGCAAATTGCAATCGTTGAAAGCGGATTACGCATAATACCCCCCTTAAGGAAAGGTAAAAACTTAAGCCGCAAACTGTGCGCTTTGCAACAATCCCTTGGTTCAATAGAGCACTTTTCACATCTGCTAACCTTGTCGCTTAGCGAGTTCTGAAATTTTACAGCGCTATGGTGTCCAGGTAGCCGGGGCCTGTGGGGGCCGCCGGCTCGAAGGAGCAGACATGAGCAAGTCAAGGCGAGTGCTGAATTCCATGACGCGCGGTATCGGCCTGCCGTTCCTGGTAACCGTGATCTCCGTTGCGGTGATTGGCGGAATCATCAACGTTTGAGCGGTTACCCGGCTGATACGAGGCGGCTGTCGCGCAATTGCCCGTGCCTGGAAAGGATCGGGTAGGCGACCGCTGCGAACAGCGTGTTGATCTCCCGCAGGCTGCGGACGATTTCCAGATGCAGGTCGCTGGTCTCGATGCTGGCTTCGGCCCCGGCCTGCAGCCTTTTGAGATGCGCCTGCCGGCTTTGCCGCTCCAGTGTTCGCATCCGGTCTTTTTCCATGATCAATTGACGGGCTGAATCGACATCGCCCGAAACAAGCACGTTCAGCGCCAGTTGCATGTTCGCCATGACGCGATCATGCAGGCCGGTCAGTTCGCACCATCCGTCCGCTGAGAAGTTGCGATGTTTCTTGTGCTTGTCGGCCACCATGTCGAGAAGCGTCTTCACGATGTCGCCGGCACGCTCGAGGTTGATGGCAAATCCGGACAGCTCGAATCCTCGCGCCGCCTGCTCATCCTCCCCGGCATCGCGGCTCACCTCCGCAAGGTAGAGCTTGATGCTCGAATGGACGGTGTTGACCTCACGATCCAGCCGTTTCAACCGGTCCACCTGGTCCTGGTCGAACTCCTTGAACAGCTCCATCACGGGCCGCAGCATGACCTCCACGAGTTGCGCCATGCGCAATACCTCACGCGTGGCGCTGGCGAGCGCCAGGTGCGGTGAGGCTATCACCGAGCGGTCAAGAGCACTTGCCGGGCGCAGCCATTCCGCGGTCACATCCGGTTCCGGCTTCTCCGGCATCAAGCGCGCGAGGAGACCGGCAAGCGGGCGAACCAGCGGCAGACCCACGACCGCGACCGCGAAATTGAACGCCAGATGCAGGTTTACGATGACGGCCGCCGGACCTCTGTCGACAAGGAAGGACGGCAATTCGATGAACCGCAAGGCTGCCAGCACTGCCAGCGCCGCACCGCCGCGCAGCACGAGATTTCCCGTCGGAAGCCTGCGCCCTCGCGCGGGAAGACCTCGGGTCAACCATACAGCCACCAGACTGCCTCCAAGATTGGCGCCGAGCGTCATGGATATTGCCGCGTCCATTCCGAGCGCGCCCTTCGCAGCCAGCGCAAGGATCAAGAGCACCGTGGCGACCGAGGAGTGCAGAAGAAAAGCCAGAAGCGCACCGAACAGGAATGCCGTCAGGTAGTCCTTCTCCAGCCATGCCGCAATCAACGGCATGAGCCGCGCATCCTTCAGCGGCGCCACGGCCTCGCCGATCATGCGCAGGGAAAGGAGGACGAAAGCGATGCCGAGCAACACGCGCCCGATCTGGCGGACCGTCCGCTGTTCGAATTTCAGGAACATCCATCCGCCCGCCGCCAGCAGGAATGGAATGAACCAGGACAGATCGAGCGACAGGATGCTGACGACCACCGCAGAACCGGCATCGGCGCCCAGCAGCAGGGCAATTCCGCCCGACGCCGCGAGCATGCCGTTGGCGGCGAAATTCGATGCCAGGACGGCTGCAGCGGTGGAACTCTGCAGGATGACCGCCATTGCAGCGCCCAGCACCGCGGCTGAGGCCACGCCCCGCGAGGGATCGGAAATCGCGCGCCGCAACATCGGCCCGGATGCCCGCTCGACGCCGGTCCGCACCATCCGCACGGAATAGAGCAGCAGCATCGTTGCTCCGGCCATGTGGATCAGGATCAAAGGCACGTTCAATTCAGTCTACTCCAACCTCCCGGACGGGGGCCGAAAACGAAGGCGCGCGAAACCACGTGCCAGCCGGCACAATTCCAAGGCTTTGATTAGGTTCCATAAAGTAAGCGGACCCGGTGGGACCTGGCGCCAAACATGCCAACAATCAAAACGCACATTGTGCGTTTTTTGTGGTGTGTGCGCCTGTCAGCCAACCAATGCCAGCACGCTTGCGGGAGAGTAATGGACCGTGACGACGTCGCCCACCTTCGCCGGCGGGCGCGAAGGATCGTTGAAGGCATCAAGCCAGATCTGTTCATTACCCAACGTCATCCGGATGCGGATGACCGACCCAAGAAAGTCGACAGTAGCAATCCGCCCTTCAAGCTCGTGGTCGCCTTTGCGCTTTTCGAGACGCAGCGCCTCGGGGCGAAGCGCCAGCGTCACCTTGCCGCCATCCTTGGCAGAAGCGGGAAGCGCCAGCCCGGCAAATGTTGCGCCACCGGCCTTCACCATCCCCTTGGCGGCGTTTTCGATGGCGCCGGGAAGCGTGCTGAGGGTGCCGACGAACGATGCGACGAACGGCGTCGCGGGACGGTTGTAGACATCGAATGGCGTTCCGATTTGCTCGATCCGGCCCTCGTTCATCACCATCACCCGGTCCGACATTGAAAGCGCTTCTTCCTGGTCGTGGGTGACGAAGATCGTGGTAATTCCCAGTTCCTTCTGGATCGCGCGTATTTCCTGGCGCAGGGACACGCGTATCTTGGCATCGAGCGCAGAAAGCGGCTCGTCGAGAAGCAGCACTCCGGGGCGGGGCGCGATTGCCCGGGCAAGCGCCACGCGCTGCTGCTGGCCACCGGAAAGCTGCCAGGGATAGCGGTCGGCAAGGTTCGGCAGCTTGATGAGCGCCAGCATTTCTTCGACGCGCGCCGCGATTTTCTGCGGATGACTCGCCTGCGACCTTGAGGCCGAAGCCGATATTCCCCGCGACGGTCATGTTGGGGAACAGCGCATAGGACTGGAAAACCATGCCGATCTTGCGCTGGCTCGGCTTGAGGTTGGTCACATCGGATCCGCCGATCCGTATCTGGCCCGAACTGGGCGTCTCGAACCCGGCGATCATCCGCAGGATCGTCGTCTTGCCGCAGCCGGATGGACCGAGGAAGGAGACGAACTCGCCGGAATCCACTGCAAGGTCTGCCTGACGCACGACCAGCGTTTGGCCGAAAGACTTGCTGATGCCGTTGAGTTCTAGAAATGGAGTTTCCGTCATCAGGTCTTGACCGGTGTTGCTGGTTTGGGCGCGGCGCGGGCGACGAGCTGGATAAGGCCCATGCAGGCCCAGGTGATGCCGAAGGCGATGACTGCCAGCGCCGCCGGTTCGTAGGCGCGGTTCGCGCCAAGCAACTGCATGTACGGCCCGAAGGCCGGTCGGTTGAGAAGCGCCGCCATGGTGAATTCGCCGATGACGATGGCAAAGGTCAGGAAGGCGCCTGACAAGACCGCGACTATGACGTTCGGCAGGATGATGCGGGCGAGGATCGTAGCCCAGCCGGCGCCGAGGCTTTGCGCGGCTTCGGTCAGCGTTGCCACGTCGATCGTGCGCAACCCGGTATCGACGGCGCGATACATGTAGGGCAGGGCAAGCGTCGCATAGCCAAACATCAGGAGCACGTTCGTACCGGTCGCGGAACCGGTGAGCGGCAGGATGCTCGACGTGTTGTAGAGCCGGATATAGCCGAAGACGATGACGATCGCCGGAATGACCAGCGGCAACAGCGTGATGAACTCGATCCAGGGCCGCAAATCGCGGCAGTTTCAACCGCACCCAGTAGGCGGTCGGGACCACCAGCAGAACGCCGAAGGCAATCGTGAACAGCGCCATCACCACCGAATAGGTGAACGTCTCCTGGAAGCGGCTGTCAGCAAAGACCCGCGCATAGGCGTCGAACGAATACTCGCCGCGCCGCGCCTTCAGCGAGAAGTTCAACATCCCGGCCAGCGGCAGCAGGAAGTAGAGCATTCCGAAAATGACTGCTCCCCAGGCCCAGATGCGGCTCATTTCAGCCACCTCTCGCTGCGGGTTCGCAAGACGATGTAGATCGTGTTCGCAATTCCGGTGATGACGATCATGCCGAACGCCAGCGCGTAGCCGAGGTGCGGGTCGCCCAGCACATCGCCGCGGATCTGGCTGAACAGGGTGATCGGCACCAGCGAGAACGCCGGGCCGGCCAGCGCAAAGGCCGTGGCGACCGCGCCGAACGCATTGGCAAACAGCAGCGCAAAGGTGCCGAGCAGCGAGGGCAGCAGGATCGGCAGCGCCACCATGCGCCAGTATTGTGCGCCGCTGGCGCCCAGGATCGAGGCTGCTTCCTTCCATTCGCGCTTCAACCCGTCCAGCGCGGGCGTGATGATCAGGATCATCAGCGGGATCTGGAAGAAGAGATAGACGATCACCAGGCCCGTAATAGCTCAGCAGGTTGAAGCCCATCACGCGCAAATCGAGGCCAAGCTGCGTCTTGCAGAAAGACCGTGACCATGCCAAGCGGCCCAAGCGTGGCGAGGAACGCGAAGGCAAGCGGTACGCCGGCGAAATTGGATGCCACGCCCGAGAAGGTCAGCAGCGGGTCCGCGAAGCCATTGCGGCAGGCCGCCGAAAACCACGGCAGCAGCCATGGCGAACCGATGGCGCAGCCCAGAAGCGCGGAGATCACGCTGATCTTGATGGAGGTCCAGTAGGCGGTCCGGATGATCTCGGTATTGAGCCCGCGCAATATTGTCGAGCGTGAAGCCGCCATCGGCAGTCTGAAAGCCCCGATCACGATCCGCATGGTCGGCAGTATCAGGAAAAGCATCACGAAAACGAAAAACGGCAACACGCCGAGCCAATGCAATGGCAGCCTGCGCCGTGAGGACACGCCAATCTTGCCAGCTTTTGCCGGTTGCATCCCCAATATCCCCGGTTCTTTTTTGTGTGTTCGGTGCCGGTTGGAATGCCCGCCCCGGCATTCGCCGGAGCGGGCGGTGCAGTAGCCTGTTACTGGACGTTGGCGCCGACGACGCTGTCCCAGCCGCCGGTCACGGCTGCCTTGTTGGCGTCCACTTCCTCAAGCGTCGGGAAGTATGCGGCCTCGTAGGAAGCTGCCGGCGGCAGCGCGTCGATCAGTTCCTGCGGAACCTTGCCGGCCTTTGACCATGGCGTTGAAGCGGGCCGGGTGGCAGTAGCCCTTGAGCCAGCCAGCAGCTGGCCTTCGTCCGAATAGAGGTATTCCATCCAGAGCTTGGCGGCGTTCGGGATGCGGCGCATAGGCGGAGATCGCCTGCACATAGACGCCGGCCTGGATGCCGGTCTTCGGAACGACGACTTCAACCGGCGGGTTGCCGGCCAGCGTGTCGCGTGCTGCAAGGGCATTGTAGTCCCACATGACGACGATCGGCGTTGCGCCCTGCGCCAGCGTGCCGGCCTTGCCGATCACCGGAACGAAATTGCCGGCCTTGTTGAGTTCGGCAAAGAACTCGAGGCCCGCCTTGCCGGCGTCCTCGCCCGGCCTTCGCGCCCTTGCCGAGGCCGGCCGCATGCACGGCGAGAATTGCCTGGTTGGAAGCGCGCGGATCGCCGGCCAGGGCGACCTGGCCCTTGTATTCCGGCTTCAGCAGGTCAGCCCAGTCGGCCGGCGTGTTCGGCGACGAGGTCCTTGTTCACCAGGAAGCACATGACGCCGTAATAGTCGCCATACCAGTGGCCGTCGGCGTCCTTGATGTTGTCGGGAATCTCATCCCAGGTCGAAACCTTGTAGGGCTGCGTCAGGCCTTCGGCCTTCGCCGACGGTCCGAACGCCAGGCCGACGTCGATCACGTCCGGCGCCTGCGGGCCCTTGTTGTCCTTGTTGGCCTTGATGGCCTCGATTTCGTCGGCCGAACCGGCATCCGGGTTCAGTTCGTTGACCGTGATTTCCGGGTATTTCTTCTTGAAGCCGTCGATGACCGCGCCGTAGCCGCACCAGTCATGCGGCAGCGCGATGGTGGTGACCATGCCTTCCGCCTTTGCGGCGGCCACGAGCTCATCCATGTTCTGGCTGAATGCAGTGCCGGCGAAAGATCGCAGAGACCATCGCCGATGCAGCAAGCACCGCCGTTATTTTGCGAAGACGTTTCATGGTTGTTTCCTCAATTGCCGCCGGTAAGGCGTTCGGTTCTGTGCCAAAGGACGGGGTAATTGCTCCACCCCAATGGCTGATTTGCCTGCCTCCGGCCAGGCGGCAGTTCCCCCGGACCAAAGACAATCCCATTTCCACTTTTTGCGCAATAGCAGCGCCTTGCCGCGAGAAATGGGCTTGGGTTCGCGATCGCTGGGAAAGCCAGCTTTCGGCCTTGCGGTACTCGCACCGGGTCAATGTCGGCAATATGACGGAATATTAGGATATCGCGGGTCTTGCGCGGCAAATGCTTTGTCGTCAGAAACTTGGCCATGATCGACAAGCTCGAATTCTTCATGGCGCTGGCGCGCGAAGAGCACTTCGGCCGGGCGGCGCAGGAGTGCGGCATCACCCAGCCGTCGCTGTCGGCGGCGATCAAGCAGCTCGAGGAGCAGCTCGGCGTCATGCTGGTCAGGCGCGGCTCGCGCTTCCAGGGCCTGACGCCCGAAGGCCAGCGCGTGCTCGAATGGGCGCGCCGCATCGTCGGCGATACCCGCACCATGCGCGAGGAGATGCGCGCGGCACGCAGCGGCCTCGCCGGCCATGTGCGCATCGCCGCGATCCCGACCGCGCTTGCCATGATCCCGGAACTGACGACGCCGTTCCGCGAAAAGCATCCGGACGTGACCTTCACGATCCTGTCGCAGACCTCGATCGAGGTCCTGACGCTGCTCGAAAACTTCGAGATCGACGCCGGCATCACCTATCTCGACAACGAACCGCTCGGCCGCGTGTCGTCGCGTGCCGCTCTATGTCGAGCGCTACCAGCTGATCACATCGGCAGGCGGCACCTTCGCCGACCGCAAGACGGTGACCTGGAAGGAGGTCGCCAGCCTGCCGCTCTGCCTGCTGACGCCCGACATGCAGAACCGGCGCATCATCGACCAGCATCTCGCCGAGGCGGGCGCGGAGGCGCAGCCGACGCTCGAATCGAACTCGATGATCGTGCTGTTCTCCCATGTCCGCACCGGCAAATGGGCGAGCATCATGCCGCTGAACCTGGCCGAAGACGCTCGGCCTTCCCGAACCGGTTCGCGCCATCCCGATCGTCGAGCCGGATGTCGGCCACACGGTCGGCCTGGTCGTCGCCCATCGCGAACCGCACACGCCCCTCGTTTCGGCGCTGATGCACTTCGCCCGCGCCGTCTCGACGCTTCCTGACAAGTCCGGTTCGAAATATTGATAGAAAACATCTATCAATTCGACGGATCATCGGAATTGATCGGCCAGCTGTACCCGCTATCATTACCGTGGCGTCACAGCGAAGGGAGGAGTCGCGTGCAAACTTCAGGCTGAACACGCTGGCCGAGAGCATTGCGAACGCCATCGTCGAGCGTCATGGCCGCCGCGAAGGGCCGCTGCTGCCGATCCTGCACGATGTGCAGGAGGAGTTCGGCACATGTCGCCGCAGACGCACTGCCGGTCATCGCCGAGGCGCTCAACCTCGAGCCGCGCCGAAGTGCATGGCGTCGTCACCTTCTATCACGATTTCCGCGCCGAGCCTGCCGGCCGCCATGTGCTGAAGCTCTGCCGCGCCGAGGCCTGCCAGTCGATGGGCAGCGAGGCGCTGGCCGCGCAGCTCGAGCGCGAGCTCGGCATCGCCTTCGGACGAGACATCGGCCGACGGCTCGGTGACGCTGGAACCGGTCTATTGCCTCGGCCTTTGCGCCTGCGCGCCTGCCGCAATGCTCGACGGCGAGGTCATCGGCCGGCTCGATGGGCGCAAGGTTGAAGCGATTGCCGCGGAGGTGCGCGCATGACGGTCACGATCTTCATTCCGCGCGATTCCGTCGCGCTGGCGCTCGGCGCCGAACGAAGTCGCCGCCGAACTTGCACGGCAGGCAGAAGCACGCGGCGCGGACATTCACATCGTCCGCAACGGCTCGCGCGGCATGTTCTGGCTCGAGCCGCTGGTCGAGGTCGAGACGCCGGCAGGCCGCATCGGCTATGGTCCGGTCGAGGCGCCGATGTCGCCTCGCTGTTCGACGCGGGTTTCCTCGATGGCGGCGCGCATCCCATGTGCATCGGCACTCGCGACGAACATCCCTTTCCTCAAGCGCCAGACGCGGCTGACCTTCGCGCGCTGCGGCATCATCGATCCGCTGTCGCTTGCCGACTACGAGGCGCATGGCGGCCTTGCCGGCCTGCGCCGCGCCATCGCGATGCGCCGGCCGACATCGTCGCGGAGGTCACGCAATCCGGCCTGCGCGGCCGCGGCGGCGCGGGCTTTCCGACCGGCATCAAGTGGAAGACCGTGCTGGACGCGGCCGGCGGCCGCAGAAGTACATCGTCTGCAACGCCGACGAAGGCGACAGCGGCACCTTCGCCGACCGCATGATCATGGAGGGCGATCCCTTCGTGCTGATCGAGGGCATGGCGATCGCCGGCATCGCGATCGGCGCGACCAAGGGCTACGTCTATATCCGCTCGGAATATCCGCACGCCATCGCCGACGATGGACGAGGCGATCGCGATCGCCCGCGAAGCACGGCGTGCTCGGCGCGTCGGTGCTCGGCTCGGGCAATGCCTTCGACATCGAAGTGCGCGTCGGCGCCGGCGCCTATGTCTGCGGCGAGGAAACCTCGCTGCTCGAAAGCCTCGAAGGCAAGCGCGGCATCGTGCGCGCCAAGCCGCCGCTGCCGGCGCATCAAGGGCTTGTTCGGCAAGCCGACCGTCATCAACAACGTGATCTCGCTCGCGTCGGTGCCGGTCATCCTCGACAAGGGCGCGGAGCTTCTACCGCGATTTCGGCATGGGCCGCTCGCGCGGCACGATGCCGATCCAGATCGCCGGCAACGTCCGGCATGGCGGCCTGTTCGAGACCGCCTTCGGCCTGACGCTCGGCGAGATCGTCGACGGCATCGGCGGCGGCACCGCGACCGGGCCGGCCGGTGCGGCGGTGCAGGTCGGCGGTCCGCTCGGCGCCTATTTCCCGCGCGCGCTGTTCGACACGCCGTTCGACTACGAAGCCTTCGCCGCGAGGGACGGCCTGATCGGCCATGGCGGCATCGTCGTCTTCGACGACACGCGTCGACATGCTGGCGCAGGCGCGCTTCGCGTTCGAGTTCTGCGCCATCGAAAGCTGCGGCAAGTGCACGCCCTGCCGCATCGGCTCGACCCGCGGCGTCGAAGTCGATCGACAAGATCGCGGCAGGCGTCGAGCCCGGACGCGCAGGTCGCTCTGGTCGCCGACCTCTGCAACACCATGAAATTCGGCTCGCTCTGCGCGCTGGGCGGCTTCACGCCCTATCCGGTGATGAGCGCGCTCAAGCATTTCCCCGAAGATTTCGCGGCCACGCGTGTGGCCGAGGCAGCGGAGTGAGGACCATGGGTCTCGTTCCCGAGATCGACTACGGCACGCCGGCCTCGCCGGGCGGAAAAGACGGTCACGCTACCATCGACGGCTTCGAGGTGACGGTGCCGGAAGGCACGTCGATCATGCGCGCGGCGATGGAGGCAGGCATCGAGATCCCGAAGCTCTGCGCCACCGACATGGTCGGATGCCTTCGGCTCCTGCCGCCTCTGCCTCGTCGAGATCGAGGGCCGCGCCGGCACGCCGGCGTCCTGCACCACGCCGGTTGCGCCGGGCATGGTGGTCCACACCCAGACCGGCGGCTGAAGGAGCTCCGCAGGGCGTGATGGAGCTCTACATCTCCGACCATCCGCTCGACTGCCTGACCTGCGCGGCCAATGGCGATTGCGAACTGCAGGACATGGCCGGCGCCGTCGGCCTGCGCGACGTGCGCTACGGCTACGACGGCGACAACCATGTGAAGGCGCGCGACACGACGGCGACGGCAACTGCGCTGGATGCCGAAGGACGAGAGCAACCCCTATTTCACCTACGATCCGTCGAAATGCATCGTCTGCTCGCGCTGCGTGCGCGCCTGCGAGGAAGTGCAGGGCACCTTCGCGCTGACGATCGAGGGCCGCGGCTTCGACAGCCGCGTCTCGCCGGGCATGCACGAGAGCTTCCTGTCATCCGAATGCGTCTCCTGCGGCGCCTGCGTGCAGGCCTGCCCGACCGCGACGCTGACCGAGAAGTCCGTGATCGAGATCGGCCAGCCCGAGCATTCGGTGGTCACCACCTGCGCCTATTGCGGCGTCGGCTGCTCCTTCAAGGCCGAGATGCGCGGCGAGGAACTGGTGCGCATGGTGCCGTACAAGGACGGCAAGGCCAATCGCGGCCATTCCTGCGTCAAGGGCCGCTTCGCCTGGGGCTATGCGACCCACAAGGACCGCATCCTCAAGCCGATGATCCGCGAGAAGATCACCGATCCCTGGCGCGAGGTGTCCTGGGACGAGGCGTTCGCCTATGTCGCCATCCGAATTCCGGCGCATCCAGGAGCAATACGGCAAGGACTCCAGTCGGCGGCATCACCTCGTCGCGCTGCACCAATGAAGAAACCTATCTCGTCCAGAAGCTGATCCGCGCCGGCTTCGGCAACAACAATGTCGATACCTGCGCGCGCGTCTGCCATTCGCCGACCGGCTACGGCCTCGGCCAGACCTTCGGCACCTCGGCCGGCACGCAGGACTTCGATTCGGTCGAGCATACCGACGTCGTGATCGTCATCGGCGCCAACCCGACCGACGGCCATCCGGTGTTCGCCTCGCGGCTGAAGAAGCGCCTGCGCGCAGGGCGCCAAGCTGATCGTCATCGATCCGCGCCGCATCGACCTCGTGCGTACGCCGCATGTCGAGGCCGCTCTACCACCTGCCGCTGCAGCCCGGCACCAATGTCGCGGTCCTGACCGCGCTGGCCCATGTCATCGTCACCGAAGGGCTGCTCGACGAGGCCTTCATCCGCGAGCGCTGCGACTGGTCGGAATTCGAGGACTGGGCGGACGTTCGTGTCGCGAGCAGCGCAACAGCCCGGAGGCGGTCGAAAAGTTCTCCGGCGTTCCGGCCGGAAGCTGATCCGCGAGGCGGCGCGGCTCTATGCGACCGGCGGCAATGGCGCGATCTATTACGGCCTCGGCGTCACCGAGCACAGCCAGGGTTCGACCACCGTCATGGCGATCGCCAACCTCGCCATGGCTGACCGGCAACATCGGCCGGCCCGGCGTCGGCGTGAACCCGCTGCGCGGCCAGAACAACGTGCAGGGCGCCTGCGACATGGGCTCGTTCCCGCACGAACTGCCGGGCTACCGCCACGTCTCCGACGACGCGACGCGCGACATCTTCGAGAAGCTCTGGGGCGTGACGCATCGACAACGAGCCGGGCCTGCGCATCCCCAACATGCTGGACGCCGCCGTCGAAGGCACGTTCAAGGGCATCTACATCCAGGGCGAGGACATCCTGCAGTCCGACCCCGACACCAAGCATGTCTCGGCGGGCCTTGCCGCGATGGAATGCGTGGTCGTGCAGGACCTCTTCCTCAACGAGACCGCGAACTACGCGCATGTCTTCCTGCCGGGCTCGACCTTCCTCGAAAAGGACGGCACCTTCACCAATGCCGAGCGGCGCATCAACCGCGTGCGCAAGGTGATGACGCCGAAGAACGGCTTGCCGACTGGGAAGTCACGCAGAAGCTCGCGCAGGCGATGGGCGCCGAATGGACCTACGCGCATCCCTCGCGAGATCATGGACGAGATCGCGGCGACGACGCCGAGCTTCGCCGGCGTCACCTACGACCATGCTCGACGAGTGACGGCTCGGTGCAATGGCCCTGCAACGACAAGGCGCCGGAGGGCACGCCGATCATGCATATCGACGGCTTCGTGCGCGGCAAGGGCCAGTTCATCGTCACCGAATATGTCGCGACCGACGAGCGGACCGGGCCGCGCTTCCCGCTGCTGCTGACCACCGGCCGCATCCTGTCGCAATACAATGTCGGCGCGCAGACGCGGCGCACCGACAATGTCGTCTGGCACGAGGAGGACCTGCTGGAGATCCATCCGCACGACGCCGAGCAGCGCGGCATCCGCGACGGCGACTGGGTCCGTCTTGCCAGCCGCGCCGGCGAGACCACGCTGCGCGCGCTCGATCACCGACCGCGTGGCGCCGGGCGTCGTCTACACGACCTTCCACCATCCGGACACGCAGGCCAACGTGATCACCACCGACTTTTCCGACTGGGCGACCAATTGCCCGGAATACAAGGTGACGGCGGTGCAGGTCTCGCCCTCGAACGGACCGTCGCAATGGCAGGTCGAATACGAGGAACTGTCGAAGAAGTCCCGCCGCATTGAACATGTGGCCGAACCGGCGGAGTGACATGAGCATTCCCGCGCACCGCTCCGTTTCCCGCACCGCCTGGCGCAATGGCGCGCCAAGCACGGGAACGCGTGCGGCGCCCGAGGAAACGCCGCTGGCGATCAGCTTCGGCGGCTCGACGTTTGCCGTGATGATGGGAACGCCGGCAGACCTTGAAGACTTCGCAGTCGGCTTCTGTCTCAACGAAGGGATCGTCTCGGGTCTAGCCGATATCCTGTCCGTCACGGCCTTTGAGGCCGATGGCGGCATCGACCTGCAGATCGACCTTGCCGGCGATGCAGCCGAAGCGCTGAAAAAGCGCCGCCGCGCCATGGCCGGGCCCGTGGGCTGCGGGCTTTGCGGCGTCGAAAGCATCGAGGCAGCGTTGCGCAAGCCCACTGCATTCGCAGGCACGCCATTGCTGCTGACACCCGCAGATGTCAGTGACGCTGTTGCCTCCCTTGCAGGGCGACAACCGCTTCACGCCATGACGCATGCGGTCCACGCGGCAGGGTTTTTCGTGCCTGGCGAAGGCATCGTGGCCGTGCGCGAAGATGTCGGCAGGCACAATGCGCTGGACAAATTGTGCGGTGCGCTTGCCCGTTCCGGCAGGAATGGCGGCGAGGGCGCTGTTGTCGTCACCAGCCGGGTGTCGGTGGAAATGGTGCAAAAGACTGCGGCCTGCGGAAGTTCATTCATTCTTGCCGTGTCGGCGCCGACAGCGCTTGCCGTTCGTGCTGCCGAAGAGGCGAACATCACGCTGGTGGCGCTGGTGCGCGGCGCCGACTTCGACGTCTACACCCATCGGAACCGCATCGTTACGGGAGCCCGCGCGCATGTCGCCTGAAAAGACCATCCGCATGGCGAACCAAATCGCCACATTCTTCCAGAGCCAGGGCGGCGAGGAAGCCGTCAAGGGAGTCGCGGAGCACATCAACAGTTTCTGGGAACCGCGCATGCGCGCGCAACTGTTTGAGCTGGTCGAGGCGGACGAAAAAGGTTTTCACCCTGCGATATTCAGCGCCATGCCGCTGATACGCCGCCCGAAGGCATCTGCCGACGCCTGATCAGGCCGGCAGGTCGTTTCAGGCAGCGCTTTCGGCTGCCGGCGGCGTACCCTTGAGATCTTGCGCAGGCGCCTTGAACGAACGCAAGGCGTGGCCCTCGGGATCGTCCGCCAGATGGATTATCCGGTCGTAGAACCCGCTGTCACGGCCAGGACGGCCGATATTGACGATGGCAGAGCCAGCCAGTTCGCGCTCCATCATCGCCATGACCCGTTTGCGCGCATCGCCTTCGAAAAGGTCCAGCGCCTCGCTGATCACCACCCATTTCGGCTTGTGCAGTCCCAGTCGCGCGAAGGCCAGCAGGCGCTGTTCTTCCTCGCTCAACTCCCGGTCCCAACGCGAATGCCGGTCAAGTGAACCGGCGAGGCGGCCAAGATCCATGCGAACCAGCGCCGCTGTCAGCGCACTGTCGCCGAACGTGGTCGCTGCACGGGGGTAGGAAAGAACCTCGCGCAAGGTGCCCGGCGGGAAATAAGGCGTGCGCGGCATGAAACTGACCGCTTCGTCGGCCGGCAGGGTGATCTTGCCGCTGCCCCATGGCCAAAGCCCGGCTACGGCGCGGAAGAACATCGCGCGGCCTGCTCCCGGCGCGCCGTTAATGAGGAGCCGCTGGCCAGGCAGGACCTCCACGAGCGGGTCTTCGAGCTTGGTGCACGCGCCGGGCGTCGAGACCTTGATGCCGGCAAATACCAGCTTGTTCTCCGCGCCTTGTACAATGTCGATGCGCTTTTCCACCTCGTGCAGCACATCGGTCATTTTCACGGCGGTCCGGAAATCAGCGACGCGCAGCAAGGTCGCGCGAAAATCGGCAATGCCGCCGATGTTGTTGATGAACCAGCGCAGCGACTCATGCACCTGGTTGAAGGCTCCGACTGCCATCATCAGGCCGCCAAAGGTCAGGTTCCCCGAAAAATAGGCAGGCGCGGCGATGATGAACGGGGCGACCACCGTCATCCAGCCATAACCGGCCGTTACCCAGGTTAGGTTCGTGACCGCGCGGATGATCTTGCGTGTCGCCTGCAGCACGGAACTCAGATCGATCTCGATCCGCCGCCGCTCGTCCGCCTCGCCGGCCGCCAGCGAGATGGCGTCGAGATGCTCGTTCGCATGCATCAGCGAAAATCGAAGTTCCGCTTCGCGCGCATATTTGTTGCCGTTCAGCGCGACCAATGAACGACCGACGAGCCAGCTTATCCAAGACGCCGTGCCCGCATAGAGGAAGGCTGCCCACACCATGTAGCCAGGTATCTCGATCCGCGTTCCGGAAATGGTGATCGCGAAATCCGCAGACAGCGCCCAAAGCACGCCGACGAAGCTTGCCAAGAGGATGCTCGCCTGCAGCAGGCCCACGCCGAGATCGGTGGTCAGGTCGACGAGATGGCGCGAATCCTCGTGAATCCGCTGGTCGGGATTGGCGCCGATGGCCCCGGCGCTAGCCAGACGGAATGCCCTGCGGGGCTGCATCCATTCCCCGAGAAGGTCGCGTGTCAGGCCTTCCCGCAGCCTCAGCCGGATCATCTGGTTGAAGAACGCCTGCATGACGTTGAGGATGAGGAGCCCGCCGGCGATCCACACGAAAATGCCGAGCTGGTGGATGAAGGCGTCGAGGTCGCGGCGTTCCATCGCGTCGTAGAACGGCTTGTTCCATCGGTTCAGGATGATCTGCCCGAAGGCGGTGGCCAATATGACCAACAGGATGCTGGCGGCGTAGAACAGGATCCGGTTGCGCATTGGCGAGGCCCACAGCGCTGCGGTCATCATTTTTGCCTGCGACCGGAAACTGCGTTCCGAAGCCGCTTTCAAATCGTCCGCCTGGTCCTGCACCCTGTCTCCCACCCACTGCGCCCGCGCGTCGGCGCCGCCACATCCGTCAAATCGTCAACTCCCGTTTGCAAGTTGCGCGGCGTTGCCCCGAATTTCAACAGCTAATGTGCGAAGTTAACGGTCAACTTCCTTTCAACACCGTTGCCTTCACGTCAGGAAAATTGCCTCGTTGTCTTTCCGACGCCGATGGATAGAGTGAGCGCGGGAATATCCGGACCTTGCTTCGCCTTGGCGCCGGCGCCCGCTGGGTGGGATCGGGATCAGCCGGAGAACATGGGCCGAATTCTTTCAGGCATTTTTCGCGGTGCTGGCAATCGCTGGATCATTGCAGCGCGCCTTCTGGGCGTCGGTTTGCTGGCGGGATCGATCCTTCTGCGAATTCTCGATCCAGTTTTCGTCGAGACGATCCGCAATCAAAGCTTTGATTTGTACCAGCGAATGAAACCCCGGGAGTATCAGCCGCTTCCCGTGGCGATCGTCGACATCGATGAAGCGAGCCTCGAAACATACGGACAATGGCCGTGGCCACGCACCCGCATGGCCGAGCTTGTCGAGAAGCTGACGGCAGCCGGCGCCATCGTCATCGGATTCGACATCGTATTTGCGGAGGCCGACCGGCTTTCGCCGGAACTCGTTGCGGCCGACAACCCGGCGCTGCCCGAAGCTGTCCGCGCTGGCCTCGCCGCAATGCCGTCCAACGAAGTGGTATTTGCCAACGCGATTGCACGATCGCGCGTGGTGCTTGGCGAAACCAGCGTACGTGCCGTGACGCAGGGCAGGACCGAGCAACGCCCGATATCGGAAATCCCCTTCGCTGCGATGGGCATGGATCCGCAGCCATGGCTGCTGAAATTTCCAGATATCGTCCAGAACCTTGAAATCCTTTCCGCAAACGCGGCAGGCTTTGGCGTGTTCACCGTCGTTCCGGACAATGACGGCATTTTCCGCCGGGTACCGCTGATCATTGAAATACGCGGCACGAAACGCCTCGCATTGTCGGCGGAAATCCTGCGGATCGCGACTGGCGGACAGGCGGTTGCAACGCAAGCGGATGCGGCGGGGCTGCAGGGCATCATCGTGGGCAGGGTGCTGGTTCCCACCGACCCGAACGGGCGGGTATGGCCCTGGTTCAGTCCAAGCGAACGGGCGCGATATGTCGCTGCCGGATCTATCCTTTCCGGGACGGCTGCACCCGACGCCGTGAAGGGCAAGATGGTCCTAGTCGGCACCTCGGCAGTGGGGCTGGAAGACTATCGCGCAACACCGGTCGCGGCAGCGATGCCGGGCGTCGAGATCCATGCCCAGATCATGGAGAACATCCTGTCAAAGCAGTTCCTGACGCGGCCCAATTTCGCGCTGGGAATGGAAGTCGTACTCGCTGCAATTGCCGGCCTCGCCATCATCTGGGTCGTGCCTCTGGTCGGCGCGATCTGGGCATTTGCCCTTTCTGTGCTTTTCATAGGAGCAACGGCGGCGGGATCGATATGGGCATATATCGACCGCCTGTTCCTCATCGATGCGACGTTCCCGATTGCTGCGATGATCACGCTGTTCATAGCGATGGCGACTGCCAACTACATTCGCGAGGAAGCGCAGAAGCGCCAGATCCGCGGGGCATTCGGACAGTACCTTTCCCCCGCGCTGGTCGATCACCTGACCGCCCATCCCGAAAGCCTGAAACTTGGCGGCGAGACGCGGCCGCTGAGCGTGTTGTTCACCGACGTGCGCGGCTTCACCACGATTTCTGAAAGCTACAAGCAGAATCCGCAGGGCCTGACACGGCTGATGAACCGGTTCCTGACGGTCATGTCGAATGCAATCCTCGAGGAAAACGGCACCATCGACAAGTACATGGGCGATGCGATCATGGCGTTCTGGAACGCGCCGCTCGACGAGCCCGACCATCCGGGGCGGGCATGCCGCGCAGCCATGGAGATGCTGGCGCGCGTGCGGCAACTGAACGAGGACCGGCGGGCCGAGCTTGAAGGCAGCACGGACGAGGTCTTTCGCGAAATCAATGTCGGCGTGGGCATCAATACGGGCCAGTGCGTTGTCGGCAACATGGGCAGCGACATGCGCTTCGACTACACCGCCCTTGGCGATACGGTGAACATCGCATCGCGGCTTGAGGGGCAGTCAAAGCCCTTCGGCCTGCAGATCATACTGGGCGGCGCCACGGCGCGGGCGGTGGAAGACCGCATGGCCGTGCTCGAAGTCGACCTCATCAAGGTCAAGGGCAAGGACGAACCGGAACAGATATTCACCCTTGTTGGCGACAGCGCCGCGCGCGCAAGCGAGCCCTTCGCCGCATTGAAAGCCGCAAACGCGGCAATGATCTCGGCCTATCGCTCGCGTGACTGGCAAGGCTCTCTCGACGCCGCAGATGAAATGGTGCGTCATGCCGCGCAATTGGGCCTCGATTTCGAGCACTATGCCGATGTCTACCGGACCCGAAACACCTATTACATGGCGAATTCCCCGGCTGAAAATTGGGATGCCGTATACGTTGCAACCGACAAATGACTAGTTTTGCACCTCTATAGGCTTGGCGGTGGCTCAATTACGCGCATTGCGGTGCAGATATGTTACATTTTGCCGTGAAAAACCGGCTGTGCACGATCATTTCACAACTGTAAGCTTTTGCGCCTGCGCATGATGACGTAGTCTGAAAACCTGCACAGAACGGGGGTGCTAGTGCGCTTGCGTGGCGTTGGGGCAATACTGGTAGGCGTGACCCTTTTCGGGTCGCAACCCGCTTTTGCGATGTCGCTGGCGGAAGCCGTTGCGCTTGGCGTGGCCACAAATCCAAATGTCGAAGTCGCGCAGGCAGGCCGCCGCGCCAACGACTATGTGCTGAAGCAGGCGCAAGGCCGCTTCCTCCCCGAAGTCGACGTGAATGCCGACTGGGGCAAGCAGAAGATCGACCAGCCCGAGGGCTTCGGTCCGCTGATCAACGACCAGTGGCGTTATCGCAAACAGGGTACGCTGTCTTTCAGGCAGATACTTTTCGACGGCTTCGACCGGGCGAACGACCTTTACCGTTCGCAGGCGCTGATTACCGCTTCGTCGCACAAGATCATGGTTCGTTCCGAAGCGGTCGCTCTCGACGTGGTTGAGGCCTATATCGACGTCGCGCGCCACAAGAACCTGCTCGTGCTGTCGGCAAGGAACGTCGAGCGGCACCAGCAGCTCCTGAAGATCATCAAGGAACGTTTCGATGGCGGCCGCGCCTCGATCGGCGATGTCCAGCAGACCGAGGAGCGCCTCGACGGCGCGCGTGCACTGGTGGCGGAAATCGCTGTGGCGCTCGCCACCGCGAAGGCACGTTTCAAGTCCGCTGTCGGCAAGGAAGCTGGCGAGTTGAAGCAGGTCGGCTACGCCAAGGGTGTGCCGCCGACGCTTGACGAAGTTATGTCCACCGCCGTGCGCAAGAATCCACGCATCCAGGCGGCGAACGCCGAGATCGCGGCGGCAGGCTTCGAGAAGGAGCAGTTCAAGTCGACGCTCTATCCTTCGCTCGCGCTTGAGGGAACCGCCAAGCACGGCACGAACATCGACGGCACGCCCGGTCCCGACGAGGAACTCAAGGGCGTCGTTACGCTGACCTGGAAAATCTACGACGGCGGCGTGCGCAGGAATCGCATCAACGAACTGAGCGAGCGCGAAGCTGAGAAAGCTGCAGAGCAGCGCGTCTTGCTGCGCGATATCGAAGAGCAGATCGGCGTCAACTGGGCGCGCCTGACCGAAGGGCGCAAGGAAGTTGCCGCGATCACAAAGCAGGTACAGCAAAGCAAGAAGCTGATTGTAACCTACACCGACGAATACAATGCCGGCCGGCGCAACCTTCTCGACGTGCTGGATGCCGAAAACACCGCCTTCCTCGGCGAATTCGAATTGTCGAACACCGACGCCCTGTACAAGTTTGCGAGCTATCAGCTCGTGGGCGCCATGGGGATGCTGCTCGAGCATTTCGGCGTGGATGCTCCCGAGGGAGCGGACCAGTACTTCGATACGCCTGACCTGCTTGCGTCGCCGTCGCCGAACGCCTCATTCAAGATTCCGCCTTTGCGCCAGGATTGATTGCAAGGTAGCTTGCCGCAGTCGGCGGGACTCAGGCGGTCAATTCAATGTCGGAACACGAAGCCGGTACAGCGCAAGACATGGATGCCGGTAACGCCGGACAATCCGGATTCGATCCGCTTCTCGCAACGATCGAATATTTCGCAAAACATCATGACAAGCTGTATTCGTCCGCCGCGGCGCTGAATGGCATTCCGCTGGTCGACGGCAAGTTGACACCAGCGCTCTTTCCAAGGGCCGCAGGCCGCCTCGGCCTTGCCGCACGCATTGTCGAGCGCCGCACCGGGCTCGTTCCCGCAATTGTTTGTCCGTTCGCCGTGCTGATGAAGAGCGGCGACGTGGCCGTGGTGCATTCCAAACAGCCCGGAGGCCGCTTGCGGGTTTGCATGCCTGGCATATCCGACGAGCTGCGCACGATTTCGGTCAAGCGCTTCGAGCGCGACGCCACCAATACTGTCTTTTACGTGACCGATGAACAGGTGCTGAGCGATCGCGGCGCCGACGAAAAACGGCCGGCGGCGCAAGGCCACTGGCTTTGGTCGGTGGCCGGAAAATACTGGTACAGCTGGATGCACGTCATCCTAGGCACGTTCTTTCTCAACGTGTTGGGCCTGGCGGTCCCGCTGTTCGTGATGAATGTCTATGACCGCGTCATCCCCAACAACAGCATCAACACGCTGTTCGCGCTTGCCTTCGGAGTAATGCTGGCGCTGCTGTTCGATTTCATCCTGCGCATGCTGCGCGCTTCGATCATCGACCAGTCGAGCCGGCGCATAGACATGGCCGCATCCGCCAGGCTTTTCGAACAGGCCATGGCCGCGCGCATGGGAGACCGGCCGGGCAGGGCGGGCGAACTTGCAAGCCATATCCGCGAATTCGATTCGGTCCGTGATTTCTTCACCTCGGCCAGCATCGCATCGGTGATCGATCTGCTGTTCATCGGACTGTTCCTGATCGTGCTTTGGCTGATTGTCGGCCCGCTGGCGCTGGTGCCGCTCATCGCGATACCGATCGTGCTACTTGGCACGCTTGCGGTTCAATTGCCGCTGGCGCAGGCGATTTCGCGTACGCTGTCGACCAGTTCCAACCGCCAATCGGTGCTGGTCGAGGCGCTGGTCGGCATCGAAACGGTAAAGGCAGTCGGCGCGGAAGGGGCACTGCAGCGCAAGTGGGAAAACGCCGTCGCCGGTTCCGTTCGCTCCAGTTCGCAAACACGCTTCTGGTCATCGGCGGCAATGTTCTTCTCGATCTTCATCCAGCAGTCGGTAAGCGTCGTGATGATCGTGTGGGGCGTGTTCCTTGTCGCCGAAGGACAGATAACGATCGGTGCGCTGATTGCCTCGAACCTGTTGGCCGGCAGGGTCATCGCTCCGCTCGCCGGCATCGCCATGACGATCGCGCGCTTCCAGCAGTCGTTGGCATCGCTGCGCCAGCTCGATGCGCTGATGCGGCTGGAAAGCGACCTGGATGACACTTCCAGAGGCGTCGTGCGAAATGCCGGAGAAGTTGCCCGCGGGGACATCGAATTCCACGACGTGACCTTTTCCTATCCGCGCGAGCCGGCGAATGCGCTTTCCGACCTGAATTTCCGAATAAGGGCTGGCGAACGGGTCGGGATCATTGGCCGTGTCGGGTCCGGAAAGTCGAGTATCGGGAAGCTGCTTTGCGGATTGTACGAATGCGACAGCGGTTCGATCACCGTGGACGGCATCGACAGCCGCCATTACCGCACGGCCGAGCTTCGGCGGGCAGTAGCCTACCTCGGCCAGGAGTCGCAGCTTTTCTCCGGAACGCTGAAAGAGAACATCCTGCTGCCCGCGCAAAATGCCAACGGGGATATCGAGACGGCGAGCAGGATATCGGGCGTTGCCGCCTTCGCCGCCCGCCATCCGCTTGGGTATGGAATGCCGGTCGGTGAACGCGGCTCGGCCTTGTCGGGCGGCCAGCGGCAGGCGGTTGCGCTCGCCCGGCTGATGATGCGCCCGGCCCGGATCGTTTTCCTGGATGAACCTACAAGCGCCATGGACAACACGAGCGAAAGCGCTTTTGTCGACTCGTTCCGGCAATGGCTGCGCCCGGACATGACGCTGATCGTGGCGACGCACCGGGTTTCCATGCTGGAACTGGTGGATCGTGTCGTTGTCCTTGACGCTGGCCGGGTGGTCGCAGACGGGCCGACAAAGGCGGTGCTCGACCGGCTGGCGGCCGGCAAGGCCGTTCAGGTGAAACCGGTTGCGGCAAATCCGCCGGTGACAGCGCGCGGCGCCGCGGCAGCCGGGAGTTGATGCGCCATGGCCCGTGAAGATCTTGAATTCGCCAATGACGCCCATGCGATGGTGGACCGCACCGTAACGCCGGCCGCCGGCTGGATGCTGTTCTTCATCGGTCTTGGACTGGCGGGGGGGCTGTTTTGGGCCTCGCAGGCGCGAGTCGAACAATCGACGCGCAGCCTCGGGACCATCATTCCGTCGAGCCAGGTGCAGGTGGTTGAGAGCCTCGAGCCGGGCATCGTCGCCGAATTGCTGGTGCGCGAAGGAGATGAGGTTGTCGCCGGGCAGGACCTGATCCGCATGGACGATACCGGGTTTTCGTCCAGCCTCGGCGAACTTCTACAGAAGGACCGGGCGCTTGCCGCCGAACTGTCGAGGCTGGAAGCACAAGCCTCCGGCGCCGAAGCCTTCGATCCGCCGGCGAGCGATGACCCGGAAGAAGCGCAGTTCCTTGGCGACCAGAAGGCGGTTTTCGAGGTGACTCGGCTGGCGCAAATCAATCAGCGGCAGGTGCGGGCCCAACAGGTCGGACAGAAGCGCTTCGCGCTCACCGAGGCCGAGGTGTCGCGCAAGCGAAAGGAGAACTCCCTCACATTCACGCAGCGCGAACTGGAACTGACCCGCAAGCTGTTCCAGAGGAACGCCGTGCCGGAAATGGAACTGGTGCGGATCGAGCGTACCGCGGCAGATCTCGAAGGCGAGATCCGTGTCCTGGACGCTTCCATGCCCAGGTTGCAGGCGGAAATAGCTGAAATTGAAGCGCTTTCGCAATCCGACGAAAGAACCTTTCTCGCCGAAACCCAGGCCCGCATCGCCACTGTAAAGGCAGATCTTTCGGTTACGCGCGAAAGCATTCGTGCCGCACAGGACCGGGTTAACCGGACCGTGCTTCGCTCGCCGGTCAACGGGATCGTCAACCGGATTTCCGTTGCCACGGTGGGAGAGGTCATAGCGGCGGGCACGCAGATCGTCGAAATAGTCCCGCGCGACGATGCCTTGCTGGTGGAAGCGCAGGTACGCCCTGAAGACATTGCCTTCATTCGCCCGGGACTGAAGGCGGTCGTGCGGCTAAGCGCTTATGACTACCGCAAGTTCGGTTACATTACCGGCACCGTTCAGCGCATCGGCGCCGACACCATTACCGACGAGAAAAAGAAGGAGACTTTCTACCAGGTCATCATTGGCCAAACGCCGCAGGACGTTGCCTCCAACCCGCCGGATGTCCAACTCATTCCCGGCATGGTGGCAACGGTCGACATATTGGCGGGTGAACGGACCGTACTCGACTACATTTTGGGGCCGATCGCCAAAATTCGCGACTTCGCATTCCGCGAGCCACGGTGAGGTTGTGAATCGCAAACCTGGCCGAATGGAAAATCTTGTCTTGCCTGCACAACTATTGTGCGATGCCTGTTAATTGAATTGAAGTGATATTGGGGAATTTACAATAAACGTTAGTGCCTTGCGTAATAAGTTGATTTTTCAACAAACATCTGTTTTTGTGCACTGATCTTCAGGGGCACTGGGGAGCATAGCCATGGCTGAAACGCCAACCGGCGGACATTCCGCGCCACTGACTGTCGTGCATCACCGTCTGGGTGAGGGCGACTATACGGCGAAACTTCCGGCCGATGGCGCCACTGCCGTCGAGGTCAACGACGTCGCGCTGCTCTTCAGCGGCCAGTATTCCCGGCAGGATTCCGATCTCGTCATCAGCGGGGACGGCCGCTCGATCCTGATCGAGAATTATTTTGGTTCCCAGTATCCGGCCTTGCTGGTGGCGCCCAATGGCGCGCGCGTCGACGGGGCAACGGTCAACGCGCTCGCAGGGCCGATGGGGCCCGGCCAATTCGCCCAATCCGGCGCTACGCAGAACCTCATCGAAATCGGCAAGGTCGTTACTCTGGAAGGCTCTGCTTCCAGCCTGCACACCGATGGCGTCAAGGACCAGTTGGCAATCGGATCGGCGGTCTACCAGGGCGACGTGGTCGAGACCGCAGCCGACACCAAGCTCGGTATCAGCTTCATAGACAAGACGCTGTTCTCGTTGTCGGCCAATGCGCGCATGGTCCTGGACGAGGTCATCTTCAATCCGGCCGAGCCAGCCAACAACAGCATGGTGATGAACCTGGTGCAGGGCGCCTTCGTGTTCGTCACCGGCGAGATCGCGCCGACCGGTTCGATGCAGGTGCAGACGCCGATCGCCACCATGGGCATTCGCGGCACGACGCCAAAGGTCGTGGTCGACGCCGACATGGGCGTGACTGAATTCGCGATCCTGCCCGATCCCGACACCGGCAATGTCGGCAGCTACGTCCTGGTCAACCGGGCGACCGGCGAGATCATGGGCCGCGTCGATTCGGTTGCCGACAAATGGGTCGTTTCCTCGCTGTCCGGCGAGGCAGTGAAGATCGGCAAGACAGGCAATGACCTGCTGGAAGACGAGGCGGCACTCGACGAAATCCGCGAGTTGTTCTCCCGGGCGTTCGGCGACAGGACTGACCTCGACGCTGCACCCCCGCCGGCGCAGGTCGCGCTGGCAAGCGACACCGGCAACCAGCAGGACGGCAACGGGGATGGGGACGGCAGCGACACAGGCGGCACCGACGGAACGCCGCCGAGCGGAGCGCCGGACGACCCGCCGATCGCGGAACCTGACAACTTCAACATCATTGAAAACGGCTACCTGGCAGCGCCCGGCGGGACGCCGGTTTCCCAGCTTGAGAACATCATCTATGTGGGCGGAACCTCGACTTCCGTGTCCGCGCCGAACGTTATCGATGGCTCGCTTGGCGGCAAGGACAGCGACCCCGACGGGTTCTCGTTCGCGGTCACTCATGTAAATGAAGAAACGCTTCCCTACATCAACGGCGAAGCGCGTGTGAAGCTTCCATCCGGCGCATTTCTCGAGGTGAAGCCGAACGGCCAGATCGATTACTTCGACAACCTCGTCTACGAGTACCTGGCGAAGGGCGAAACAGCGGACGAGACCTTCAGTTATACGATCACCGACCTGTACGGCAAAACCACGATAACGCAGGTGTCGATAAAGATCACCGGCACCAACGACACGCCGGATATTACGGTAGTTGACGTGACGGGCCTCATCCAGGACGTCGGCGAGGAAGCGACCGTACCGCCGCAGAACAATGCCGGCCTGCTTGCGGAAGCGGGATCGATCACCTTCAACGATCTCGACCTGACCGACCTTCCGGTTGCCACCGAACAGATGAAATCGATTTCCGCCGTTCGCCAGGACAATTCCGTTCTGGTGCTGACGGCGGACCAGATTGCCGCGATCGACGCGGCCTTTTCGATAAAGACCATTGGCCCGCAAACCAATTCAGGCGAGATCGGCTGGGACTACCAGATCGACGAGGCAGACCTCGATTTCCTTGGCGCGAATGAAGTCGTCACGGTTGTCTTCACCATAACCGTGACTGACGACAGCGGCCAGCTCGCTGCCGCCGGCCCCAATGAGATCAACCGCGCCACGCAGGACGTGACCATCACCATTCGTGGCGCATCCGTCGATGCACCGGTGATCAGCGTCATCAACACCGACAATGTGACCGTCGGCGCTGCTGGTGATTTCAAGGAGTTGCCAGATCTCCCCGAGGGAACTCAGGACGCCGGATTGATCGTTTCGGGTACCGTAACCGTCAGCGATGTCGATACGACAGACATCGTCACGCTGTCGGTGATTTCCGTTGCGGTCAACGGAACATCTGGCGGCAACGCCGATGTCGGCACCGAACCAACCGACCCGGCGCAGGACATTTCCAACGCCACGCTGCTGTCGTTCCTGAAGCTTTCGGATGCGGATAGCGACGGCGGCGGACCGGACGACCAGGACGGTCCGTCTGCCAGCATCACGATCCTTTCGGACGGCGAAAACGTCGACAAGGCAATTTGGACCTTCAATTCCGGTGCCGAGGCGTTCGATTACCTTGCCGATGGTGAGAAGTTGGAACTCGTCTACCGCCTGCAGGCAAGCGACGGAAAGGGCGGCTTCGACTACCAGGATGTGAGCATCACCATCACCGGCACAAACGACCAGCCACAGATCACAATCGGGTCGGGCGATGCCGCCACGGTGCCTTCGGAGACGACGACACCGGATACTTCGGCCGGGTTCTACGAATTTGCCGACACAGGTGTGATCGATGCCGGCCTGACGGTTTCTGGCACCCTGACGGTGGGCGATGTCGACGTCACTGACGTGGTCACTGCCAGTGTTGCCCTGACGGCTGTCGGAGGGGACAACCCCACGGGCTTGCTGCCCACCAATTCAGCCCTTGCTTCCTTCTTCTCGCTCTCGGATACGGACAACGACGCGGCGGGGCCGGACACTGCAGCAGGCCCGGCCTCCTCTGTCATCGTGCTTTCCGGTGGCGAGACGCTCGACACTCTGAACTGGAATTTCAATTCCGGAGCGGAAGCCTTCGACTATCTCGCGGAAGGCGAGACGCTTATCCTCGAATACACCGTCTCGCTGACGGATAATTCAGGCACCGCTAACGATGCTGACACGCAGGTGATCAAGATCACCATCACCGGCACGAATGATGTCCCCCTTGTCGCTTCGACAGATGTAACCGGGGCAGTGACAGAACTCGTAACGCCTGCGGGCAACCTGACAGATACCGGAACCATCGCCTTTACCGATGTCGATCTGACCGACACCCATTGCATCAACCCGACGAGTGCGCCGTTGGCGCCGCTCTCGGCACGCTGAAGCTGCGTCACGGACCGATACCACCGGCACCGGATTGCACCGGTGGCATCACCTGGGCTATTACAGTCGCCGCCGCGCGCCGTCGAGTATCTCGCGACGACGACACTAAGGACGAGACCTTCACCATCACGCTCGACGACGACAATGGCGGACCGATTACACGGAAGATCGACGTCACGATCACCGGCACCAACGATGCGCCCCTGGTCGCTTCGACAGACGTAACCGCGACCGTAACCGAGCTCGTAACGCCGGCGGGCGACCTGACCGACAGCGGCACCATCGCCTTCACCGATGTCGACCTGACCGACACCCACAGCATCAACCCGACCATTGCCGCCTCGCCGGGGCGCTCGGCACCCTCACCGCCAGCGTCACTACCGACACCACTGGCGTCGGAAACGGCGAGATCACCTGGGACTACACCGTCGCCGCCTCGGCGGTCGAGTATCTCGCGGAGGGCGAAACCAAGGACGAGACCTTCACCATCACGCTCGACGACGACAATGGCGGAATGGTTGAACGGAAGATCGAGGTCACCATCACCGGCACGAATGATGTCCCCCTTGTCGCTTCGACAGATGTAACCGGGGCAGTGACAGAACTCGTAACGCCTGCGGGCAACCTGACAGATACCGGAACCATCGCCTTTACCACGTCGATCTGACCGACACCCACAGACATCAACCCGACAATCTGTGCCTCTCAAGCGGCGCGCTCGGGCTCGCTCACAGCCAGCGTCACGACCGACACCACCGGCACCGGATTGAACGGGGTGGTCACCTGGATTACACGGTCGCCGCCTCGGCCGTCGAGTATCTCGCGGACGGCGAAACCAAGGACGAGACCTTCACCATCACGCTCGATGACGGCAATGGCGGAACGGTTGAACCGCAGATCTCGGTCACCATCACCGGCACGAATGATGTCGCCGCCTTGTCGCTTCGACAGACGTAACCGGGGCAGTGACAGAACTCGTAACGCCTGCGGGCAACCTGACAGATACCGGAACCATCGCCTTTACCGACGTCGATCTGACCGACACCCACAGCATCAACCCGACAATTGTGCCTTCAAGCGGCGTGCTCGGCTCGCTCACAGCCAGCGTCACGACCGACACCACCGGCACCGGATTCGAACGGGGTGGTCACCTGGGATTACACGGTGCCGCCTCGGCCGTCGAGTATCTCGCGGACGGCGAAACCAAGGACGAGACCTTCACCATCACGCTCGACGACGGCAATGGCGGAACGGTTGAACGTATGCATGCTCGGTCACCATCACCGGCACGAACGATGCGCCGGCTATCTCCTTGGCAGGCACCGACAACGCAACAGCTACGTTGCCGGAGACCAATGAAGGGCAAATTGCGAGCGGTACGCTGACGGTCACGGATGTCGACCTGACAGATACGGTTGGTTTTTCCGTCGACAGTCTCGACATTGGCGGGACGGGAGAGGGGAGCATTCCGGTCGCTCTCACTCCGCAAATGCTAGAGGGTTTCCTCACACTTGCACCGACGACATCAGGCGACGACCCGCTGGCGGCCGCTGGGGGCACAACGTCCAACCTGACCTGGTACTTCGATTTCGAAACCGAGGCGTTCGACTTCCTGGCGCAAAATGAGCAGCTCGACCTCACCTATGCGGTTGCCGTCACCGATAGCAATGGCGCGACCGTGTATCAGGACGTCGCCATTTCGATCACGGGCACGAATGACGCGCCGATTGCAGTGAACGATGCCTTCGATCTTTCAACCTTGGGTAATGTGCTAGATAATGACACTGACTTGGACGACATACTTTCAGTAACCAAATTTAGTGTCAAAATTGATGGTGGTCAAACGTCAAGCGATTTCATGGCTGGTGAGAACTATGTGTATGTTTCCGGGGACGATTTGGTAAATATTAGCGTGGGAAGCAATGGCCAGATATCTATAACTGGTGATGTTATAATCTTGGCAAGCTCTACCGTCGAAGTTGCATATAGTATTCGACCAGACTGATCAAGCTGCTGCCGTTGCAACATTGACCATGGGCGCCGGATAGTAGCAATGCCACCATTCCGCAGTCTTGTGCCCCTGCTGCTGGCCTGGTTGCTCCTCGCCATGCCCGCTTTTGCCGCCGACAACGAACAAGTCGGTGCGGCGGTTGAATCGATCTTCCAGAAAAACGAGATCATCGCGGGCAAGCCGCAACTCGATTCGCGGCTTGCGGACCTGCGCGACTTCTATGCCAGCCGCAGCTTCAAGCCGGTCTGGGTGCGCGACAACGGGCCGAAGGCGAAGGGCAGGGCGCTCCACGCCGAATTGAAGCGGTCCTGGGTGCAGGGATTGTCGCCTTCCTTCTACAACACGGACGAGATCGGCGCGCTGCTGGAGTCCAGGGAACCCGCCGAACTCGCCCGGCTCGACCTGTTGATGTCGCTGGCCTTCATCGATTTTGGCGCGGACATCGCCAATGGCAGGATAGGTCCGGCAATTGCGGGCTCGGAAAACGCCATGCCGCGGATCGATCTTCAGCCGGCCAAATACATCGAGGGCGCGGCGGAGGAGGGTAATTTCCTGGCCTATGCCAGCAAGTACCTGACGGCCGACGATCGCTATTTCCGCCTCATCGCCAAGCTCGCGGAATACAGCCGTATCGAAAGCGCCGGCCGGTGGCCAAAGATCGAGGCAGGCGGGCCGCAGATCGCGCAAGGCGACAAGGATCCGCGCGTACCGGCAATCCGGCGGTTGCTGATGCTCACCGGCGATGTCGACCCTACGGCTGCGGGTGACGGCGAAGTGGCCGATAGCGCCCTCCAAGCCGGCATTGCGGCTTACCAGGCGCGGCTGGGCCTGCCGCAGACCGGGATCGCAGATGCTGAAACGCTGGCGCAAATGGCGGTTCCGCTGTCCGATCGCATCGCGCAGATGCGTCTCAATCTGGAGCGGCGGCGCTGGCAGAACATCGAACTCGGCGAGAACCACATCTACGTGAACCTTGCGGACGGCAATGTGAGACTGGTGCTGGCGGGGGAGACGGCTGGCTTTTTCGACATCACCAATGTCGCGGCTTTGTCTGAGGTTCCTACAATTGCCCTCAAGGCGATCGGGATCGACAAGTCCACCGGCGCGCTGCTTCTGGAGCCGAACGACCATGTCGAAGCCATTGGCGGCGATGGTGCCAAGGCCTTGCAGCTCGCCAAGGGAGAAACCTTTGCCGATCTTGTGGAAAAAGCCGGCACGCTCGGCATCGGCCCGGACGGCAAATTCGGCCAACCGATGACCGTCTACATCACATATCTTACTGCCTGGGCGACGAGCGACGGCAGTGTGCATTTCCGCAAGGATGTTTTCGGCCGCGACGCCGCTTTGGCCGCATTGCTTTTCGCCGGTCGATGATGCTTAAGCGTTCCATAACCAGGAACGTGCAATTTGTTGTCCAAGGGTCAACTGTCACAGTTTGATCGCATTCGGCGGTAAGATCGAAACCAAACCGGGCCGGGTTTGCAAGGCCGGCGATTCGTCGCCGGAAGGGGAATGGGATGCCAGCCACGATCAGGCTGCATTCCGAAAAGGGTGATGCCGCGTTAATGCAGGATTTTTCCGTTTCTTTTCTGGATCGTTTCACCATTGCGGCCAAGGGCGCGGCCGTTGTTGCGTTGTCGTTGCTCGTGGCGTCCTGCAGCAACAGCAAGATTGATACCGCCAAGGCCGAACTCGACACGGCGCCCAAGTTCACCGAGGAACAAGTCGGCGTAAAGGCAAGCCCGCGCGTCACCGAACTCAAGGTCACGCCGAAGGGCGGCGGCCGCCGCCAGGTCGGCAAGCCCTACAAGGTGCGCGGCAAGTGGTATACGCCGATGGAAGATCCCGAGTACGTCGCTTCCGGTCGGGCGTCGTGGTACGGGCCTAACTTCCATGGCCGCCTGACGGCCAATGGCGAGGTCTACAACCAGTACACGCTGTCGGCAGCGCATCCGACCATGCCGCTGCCAAGCTACGCGCGGGTCACCAATCTGAAGAACGGCTCGTCGGTCATGGTCCGGGTAAACGACCGCGGCCCGTTTCACGGCAAGCGCATCATCGACGTTTCGGCGAAGGCCGCCGAATTGCTGGACTTCAAGAGCGCCGGTGTGGCTGACGTGAAGGTCGAGTATGTCGGCAAGGCGCGGATCGAGGGCAGCGACGACAAATTCCTCCTCGCTTCGTATCGCGCTCCGGGATCGCCGGTGATCGAACCGGGCGCAAGCCAGCCCGGAACGATGATCGCGATGGCCGAGGAACCGCAGAACCCTGTTGCCGGGGCTATAGACGACCAGTTCGCCGTGAACGGCATTGTGCTGGCATCCATTCCGGTGCCGCTGCGGCGTCCCGCCTTGTTCATCGAAGGCACGCCGATCAATGTTGCCTCGAATGCGTCGGCAATTCTTGGATTTGCTCAGGAGGCTCCGGCAGACAGTCACGCTGCAACGGCCTTCGCTGCTTTTGACGGCAAGGCGGTTTCAAGCGGCGAGGAAGCGGTCGCAATGGTCGATCCGCAACTTGCGGCCCGCGTGGCGTTGATCAGCCTGGGCACTTTCGAAGACCCCGAAGCCGCAAGCCAGGTACGCCAGCTTTTTGCCGACACCGGACTGGTTTCCGCCACGGAGACAGTTGTCGAAGGCCGGCAGGCGTGGGAGATGCGCATGCTCGTTGGCGGCGATGCCGCGGACATGGTCCTGAAACTGGCGCGCGAACGCGGCTTTGCCACGGCGCACCGGGTTTCTTCCACGTTGCAGTAGGCAACGCGCCAAATCCTTGAATAAACGGGCTTTGGGGCCTAACAATGGGTTCCGCACAGCCCGGCTGTAAAGGATCGGATATGCAAACCGGACCCATCAGATTGAGACCCGCTTTTTCGGCCGTCCTGGTCGCGTTGCTGTGCGTTTGCACAATGGCCGGAATGGCATTCGCGCAGGATTTTCAAACCGCTGCAAAGAACGCGATCCTGATCGATGCCGAAACGGGCACGGTTCTCTTCGAGAAGGATGCCGACCAGCCCTATCCGCCCGCATCACTTGCCAAGCTGATGACCATGGAAGTGGTCTTTCACGCCGTGAAGACGGGGCATGTGAAGCTCTCCGACACCTTTTTCGTATCCGAGAACGCCTGGAAGAATGGCGGCGCCAACTCCGGTGGCTCGACCATGTTCGCACAGTTGAAGAGCGAGATTGCCCTTTCGGACCTCATCCAGGCGGTTATCGTGCAGTCCGCCAATGATGGTTGCATCATCATTGCGGAGGGCATGGCGGGTTCGGAAATCGCCTTTGCCGGCCTGATGAACGAGCGGGCGAGGGCAATCGGGTTGAAGAATTCGAATTTCACCAATTCAACCGGTCTTCCCGATCCTGCCCAGTACGTGACGGCGCGCGACCTCGCCAAGCTCGCGCAGCACATCATTCGCGAATATCCCGAGTACTTTCCGATCTATTCGCAGGCAAGCTTCACCTGGAACAAGATCACCCAGAGCAACCGAAACCCGCTGCTTTCCATGGGCATTGGCGCCGACGGCATGAAGACCGGGTTTACCGAGGAATCGGGCTATTCCATCGTCGGCACCGTCAAGCGCAACGACCAGCGCCTGATAGCGGTCCTGCTCGGCATGTCGACCATGAACGAACGCGCCGAGGAATCGCGCAAGATCCTGGATTGGGGTTCTCGCGCCTTCCGCAAGGTCCAGCTTTATGCAGCCGGCGAGGTCATCGGCGAAGCAAGCGTCTATGGCGGCCAAAAGCCGGGCGTGGGGGTGGCCGGAAAAGAGACGGTGGAGATTTTCCTGCCCATCGGGTTCCGTGACCGCTTGCGCGCACAGATATCCTATACGGGACCGCTTATCCCGCCGGTCGAGGAAGGCGCGGAGGTCGCGACGCTCAAGGTATGGATCGGCGACCGGCTCAGCCAGGAAACTCCGTTATACGCCAGCGAAACCGTCGAGCGTGGCAATCTGCAGCGCCGTTCCATCGATGCTCTCAAGGAACTCGCACTGGGATGGCTGCCATTCTAGAATGGCGTTGACCGGCGGGGGCGGAAGGAAATCATTCTTTTGGAAGAGCATAACCGGTTGTCGCAAACGGGCAGGGGACGCTTCATCACCTTCGAGGGCGGTGAGGGCACGGGCAAGTCCACCCAGATTCGCCTTCTGGAGAAAGCGCTAGGCAACCTCGGGATCGAAACGCTGGTAACGCGCGAGCCGGGGGGATCGCCGGGCGCGGAAGCCGTTCGTGTCGTGCTGCTGTCGGGCGCCGCCGAACCGCTCGGCTCCGAGATGGAGGCAATCCTCTTTGCGGCTGCACGTTCCGATCATGTCGAGACGATCATCCGTCCGGCCCTTGCAGTCGGGAAAGACCGTGCTGTGCGACCGCTTCTTCGATTCGACCCGGGTCTACCAAGGCGCCACGGGCAATGTCGACCGCACCTTCCTGCGCCGTCTCGAGGAGGTGGCCTGCGAAGATTGCTGGCCGGACCTGACGATCATCCTCGATCTCGACCCGGCGGAGGGCATGAAGCGCGCTGCCGCCCGTGCATCCATGGCAGGCGGCCCCGACCGCTTCGAAAAGGAAGCGCTGGAAAAGCAGCAGTTGCGGCGCGAAGCATATCTGGAAATCGCAAGGGAGGAGCCGGAACGCTGCGTGGTGATAGACGCTTCCGGCACGCCGCAGCAAATCCACGCAAAGATCCTTGCCACGGTACAGTCACGCCTTTGGCCGAACCGCAAGGCCGCAGAACCACGCAGGCGCAAGGCGAGGATACCGGACGCATGAGCGCCGAAGAAAGCGATCTGCCGGCATGGGACCGGATAGAGGGCATTCCCGATCCGCTGGAAAACCGGGCGCTGGTGGGGCATGAAACCGTTCTGGATCACCTGGCGGCGCGCTATGCGTCGGGGCGCATGCATCACGCATGGCTGCTTTCCGGCCCGCGCGGCATCGGCAAGGCAACGCTCGCCGCGCGCTTTGCCGGCCATGTGTTTCGTCACCCGGACCCGCTGAGGGCGCCGGCGCAGTACGGCAAGCCCCCGGCGAACGACACCGCCGAGCTGCAAGTCACCCGCAACGCCCATCCGAACTACCTGCACATGCGCCGGCCTTGGGATCACAAGGACAAGCGTTTCAAAAGCGACCTGACGGTCGATGAAATACGGCGGACGGTTTCGTTTTTCGGAACTTCGGCGGGGCAGGGTGGCTGGCGCGTGGCCGTAGTGGACACGGCCGACGACCTCAACGCGGCTGCCGCCAATGCCCTGCTGAAAATCCTCGAGGAACCGCCGCCCCGGACGCTTTTTCTTGTGCTGGCCCATGCGCCGAAGATGCTGGCCACGATCCGCTCGCGGTGCCAGAAACTGACCGTGCGCCCGCTGACAGAAGCGCAAATTGTGGAAGCGCTGACTGCACTGGGCCTGGCCGATGGCGCCGATGAGGGCGACGTCGCCCTTGCCGCAAACCTGTCCGCAGGGTCGGTACGCCGCGCTATCACGCTGCTGATGGAAGACGGAACAAATCTTTATCGCCGGTTCGCGGCAATGGCTGCCTCGCCAGCGCCGCAATGGGACAAGGTTCATGAACTCGCCGGCGAACTGGTCGGTCCCTCGGCCAATGACCGCTACCGGCTGCTGCTCGACATCGTGCACGACTATGTGGCTCGGCGCATCCGCGGTGAATCCGAGCCTGCCGGGCAGGGCCTGCCTGCATCAAGCCCCGGCGGCCTTGCCGGATGGGTCGAGGTATGGGAAAAGACCCGCCGTTCCGCACAACTGGCCGACGAGTGGAATCTCGATCGCAAGCAGGTGATACTCAACCTGTTTTCCGCGCTACATGAAGCGGCCTGAACTGCGCTGAAACGAACAACCTGACGAACTGGCGGAGCCGGCGGCGGCAATGACGACGCGCAAATCCTTTTACATCACCACGGCCATTTCCTATCCCAACGGCGTGCCGCACATGGGGCATGCCTATGAGTTGATCGCAACCGATGCGATGGCGCGTTTCAAGCGGCTCGACGGACATGACGTGTTCTTCCTGACCGGGACCGACGAGCATGGCCAGAAAATGCTGCAGACCGCGCGCCGTGAGGGCCTTACGCCCCGCGAGCTGGCGGACCGCAATTCGGCGCGATTTCGCGACATGGCAACGGCGCTCAATGCTTCCAATGACGATTTCATCCGCACCACGGAGGAACGGCACAAGCGCACCTGCCAGGAACTGTGGCGCCGCATGGAAGCCAATGGCGACATCTACAAGGGTGGCTATGCCGGATGGTACTCCGTGCGCGACGAAGCCTATTACGACGAGAGCGAAACGACTGTCCGCGACGACAATGTCCGCTACGGCCCGCAGGGCACGCCGGTCGAATGGGTGGAGGAGGAGAGCTGGTTCTTCCGCCTATCCGCCTTCGGCGATCGTTTGCTGGCCCATTACGAGGCCAATCCGGAATTCATTGGACCCGACACGCGCCGCAACGAGGTTGTGAGTTTCGTCAAATCGGGCCTTCGCGATTTATCGATGTCCCGCACGACCTTCGATTGGGGCATTCCGGTGCCCGGCGACGAAAAGCACGTGATGTATGTCTGGGTCGATGCGCTGACCAACTACGTCACCGCTACCGGCTGGCCGGACGTGCACGAGCGCAACCGGTTCTGGCCGGCCGATGTTCATATCATCGGCAAGGACATCGTGCGCTTCCATGCCGTCTACTGGCCGGCATTCCTGATGAGCGCCGGCCTGCCTTTGCCCAAGCGGGTCTACGGCCACGGCTTCCTGTTCAACAGGGGCGAGAAAATGTCGAAGTCGGTCGGCAACGTGCTCGATCCGTTCTCCGTCGCGGATACCTATGGCGTCGATCCGATGCGCTATTTCTTCCTGCGCGAGATCCCGTTCGGCCAGGACGGCTCCTACAGCCATGAGGGCATCGTCAACCGCATCAATGCCGATCTTGCCAACGACCTCGGCAATCTGGCGCAACGCTCGCTGTCGATGATCAACAAGAACTGCGATGCGAAGGTGCCGCAAAAGGGAATTCTTGCCGACGCAGACCGCGAATTGCTCGAGGCTGCCTATGGCCTGATTGCCGAGACCCGCCCGCTCATGGATGCGCAGCAGATATCGCGGGCGCTTGATGCGATCTGGAAGGTCGTTGCCGACGCCAACCGCTATTTCGCGGGGCAGGAGCCCTGGGCGCTGAAGAAAACCGATCCGGCCCGCATGGAGACGGTACTGTGGACGACGGCGGAAACGATCCGGATTGTTGCCATCCTCGCGCAGTTCGTCATGCCGCAGAGCGCCGCCAAGCTGCTCGACCTGCTGGCCGTGCCTGAAGAGGAACGTGGCTTCGACCGGCTCACGCAAGAGCATGGCCTGACGTCCGGCAGGGATTTGCCCGCCCCATCCGGCGTCTTCCCGCGCTTTGTCGAGGCCGAAGCCTGATGGCCGCAGCCCCGAAGTTCCGTCGCGCGCCGGTTGACCTCGAACTGATCTCGGTGCGCCAGTTCGAAACGGCGCTGCGTCAACTTGCGGCGACATGGGATATTCGTTTCGAAGTCGATGGCGCCGCGGTCGACGATATTCGGGCCATTGCCGCGCGAACCGGTCATGTCCGCCCGCTCGCGATCCTCACGCAAAAGAAGGGCACGGCGAATTGCTGGTCGGCTGCGAACGGACCGGCCTGTTCGTCATCATGCGCAACAAGGACCAGTCGGATGCGGTGTATTCGGACTACCGGAAACTGCGCGATGCCTTGGCTTCACATGGCACCGTGAAGACGAGGCTGCTCGGCGCCGCCAACCGTTTTCGCGGATTGTTCGTGATCGTTCCCGTCGTCCTCAAAGGCGTCACGGAACTGGCGGGCGCGCATTTGCCAGACTCCATTTTCATTCCGATTGCTGGTCGTCGGATTTTCAGTCTGGCTCGGCCTTTGGTTTGGCACGCGGACCGAGTTCAGCATCCTCGACGAAAACGCTCCGGCAAATCGTGCGCGCATCAAGGCGGCCAATGCTCGTTGATTCCCACTGCCATCTCGATTTCCCCGACTTCGCTGCGGAACGCGACGCTGTCGTCTCGCGAGCAATTGCTGCCGGGCGTTGAACGGATGGTGACGATCTCGACGCGCGTGCGAAAGTTCCCGCAGGTGCTGGAGATCGCGCAAGCCTATCCGCAAGTGTACTGTTCAGTCGGCACGCATCCTCATAATGCGCATGAGGAATTGGACGTAACTATAGGTGATCTTGAAGAATTCTCCCGCCATCCCAAGGTCGTTGCGATCGGCGAGGCTGGCCTCGATTACTTCTACGACAAATCCCCGCGCGACGCGCAGGCGCAAGGGTTTCGCACCCACATTGCCGCCGCGCGCAATACCGGTTTGCCGCTCGTGATCCATGCCCGCGATGCCGATGCCGACATGGCGGCGATATTGACCGACGAAATGGGGAAGGGGGCTTTCCCCTTCGTGCTGCACTGCTTTTCATCCGGTCGCGGCCTGGCGCATGACCGGCATCGAACTCGGCGGTTACGTTTCCTTTTCCGGCATCCTGACCTTCCGCAACAGCGAGGAGATCCGCGCAATCGCCCGTGATCTGCCGTCTGACCGGTTGTTGGTGGAAACGGACGCGCCATATCTCGCGCCGCCGCCATACCGCGGCAAACGCAACGAACCAGCCTATGTGGTCCACACGGCGAAGGTTCTGGCGGAAACACGGGGCGTGAGCGAGGCGGATATCTGGCGCCAGACAACCGACAATTTCTTCCGTCTGTTTTCCAAAGTCCCGCGCGGGGATTGAGCCATTGAGCCTGACATTCACGATCCTCGGCTGCGCTTCGTCACCCGGCGTTCCGCGCATCAATGGCGACTGGGGAGCGTGCGATCCGCAGGAGCCCAGGAACCGGCGCACACGCTGTTCCGCGCTGATCGAACGAACCGGCCCCAATGGCAAGACGGTCGTCGTCATCGACACCAGCCCTGATTTCCGCGAGCAGATGCTCGCCGCGCGCGTGCGCCACGTGGATGCGGTGGTCTATACCCATGCCCATGCCGACCACATCCACGGCATCGACGACCTGCGCCAATACGCGCAGACGCAACAGCGCCGCATCCCCGCATTTGCCGACGAGGCGACGGGCGCGCATCTGAAGCGTTCGTTTGCCTACTGCTTCGAGACACCCGATGGCAGCATGTATCCGCCGATCCTCGAGCTCAACACGATCGAGGCGGGACGCCCCTTCAAGATCGAGGGTGCGGGCGGACCGGTCGACCTGCTGCCGGTGCTGCAACTCCACGGCCCGATCACCTCGCTCGGTTTTCGCGTTGGCGGCGATCTTGCAGCTTTGAAAGGCGGGTTGTGCTATTCGCCCGACATCTCGGGTTTGCCCGACCAATCCATCCCGCTTGTCGCCGACCTCGATTGCTGGGTGCTCGATGCACTGCAGTACAAGCGGCACATCTCGCATTTGTCGCTGGAAGAAGCGCTGGACTGGATCGGCAGGATGAAACCGGGCAGGGCGGTTTTCACCCACATGCATATTCCGCTGGACTATGAAACGGTGAAACGGGAAACGCCCGCCCACGTCGAACCTGGCCATGACGGCATGAACATCGAGGTGGGTTAGCCGCGCCCCTCAGCCATCGTTTGCGGGGAGCTCGGTGGTTACCACGAAGTCGGTTCTCCATCCCGTATAGGGGCCAAGCCCCGTATCAGAAATCGCGATGGAAGATCCGGGCGTCAGCAAATCGGAAATCCGCTGGCGGATATCGTCCGGCACGACGATGCGGTCCAGCGCCGCTTCCGGCGACACCCGCTCATCCGCGTCCTTGTCGATATTGTAGATTGCCCGCATGTAGCTGCTCAGACGGTTTTCGAGAGTAAGCACGTTCCACCCGGTACTGCCGCCCGGCTTGTCGAATCCGGTCGCCGTGAAAAGATGCGTTCCGAGCGGCAGTTCCGGCTGCCGCAGGTAGACCGGCGCATCGAAAACAGGCTCGAAGTCGCGGCGGACGAAAATCCGGCCAGTCGCCGGTTCCGCCATGCCCATGGTCCGGTAGATTGCCGCCTGGGTTTGCGCGTCGAAGGTCCCGTTGGGCGTCAGCCCGTGCAGCGACTGGAACGACTGGACCGCAGCGCCCGTTCCCTTGCCGACCAGGCCGTCGACTTCTCCGTTGTAGTGGCCAAGCTTCTTGAGGATGGCCTGGAACTCGGCAACAGCCTGGCGCCGGTCCCGGCGCGTTACCAGGATGCGCAACGGCTTGTCGTCCTCAGTGTTGACGCCTGCGTCGGCAGACGGTCTCAGGCCCGAAATGAGCGGATTAGCATCGGCATATTTCGGCACCGGATTGTAACTGGCGACCACCAGAGCCGCCGGCGGGCTCGGCATCGGCAAGACAGGATGGCGCACGGACCGCGGCGCGACCATGCTGCCGTTGATGACCACATGGGCGCCGGCGCTGGTCATGGAATAGAGTTCCTCGGCAAACCCGTCCGGCAGTCGCACGCAGCCATGCGACGCCGGTCGGCCAGGCAATTTCCCTTCATGAAGCGCTATGCCGGTCCATGTAAGCCGCTGCATCCATGGCATGGGCGCATTCGAGTAGATGTTCGATTCATGGTATTTCTTCTTGTGCAGGACGGAAAATATTCCCGTCGGCGTCTCATGGCCGGGTTTGCCTGACGATACCGGAGACTGGGCGACCAACTCGCTGCCGCGCCAAATCTGCATCTGCTGTTCATGCAACGAAACCACGATCTGCAGCGGATCGCCTTGACTTGCCATCGCCGGGATCGTGGCGGCTACGGACAGGATCATGAAGAGCGGGCAAAGCTTCATCGAGGCACCGGCAAAAGCGAATCGTGTTCATGGATTTGTACACGGCGCATTCCGCAGGTAGCAAATCACGGCTTTGCAAGCGGGGTTGGACTGGCAATGATGGTTAAGGCGCAAGCGGCACCCGCACGCGGTTTCGGGCATCATTTGGTTCCATAATATATCTTATGCAATCGTGATATTCAGGATTGGACCGCCGGCAACCGCTACCGCTCGCCTTTGTGGCTGCCTGAGGCCTTGCCCTTCCCCCGGCTTCCCCTGTCGCTTCTGAAATTGAATGCAGCTTCAGTCCTGGCATCCGCGGGCGGCAACAGTGCCATTCCTTTCACCGGCTTCTTCAGCTTGAAAACGCTGAGGCGGCCATTCGATTCAAGGATCCCCGTTTCAACCTCGCCGAGATTGCGGATACCTTGCATGCGCAGTTGCTCGATGACTTCCTGCGGCCCATACCCGGCGGTTGCCAGGCCTTCGGTCAGCAGCTCGCCATTTCTGACCACTTCGACGGGCGACGCGTCGAAAATCTTCTCGGCGGCCGGCACGCGCGCCAGCAAGGTATCGATGAATTTGTTGATCACGACGACAATCGTGATGACCAGCAAGGCATGCAACAAAGGCACGTCCGGGTAGAACATGGCATCGCCCACCGCCGAACCCAGCGCAATCACCAGCAGGAACTCGATTACCGAAAGCTGCGCCACGCTGCGACCGCCCAGCCATCGAACCAGGGCGAACGTATACGCGTAGACAATCAGCGTACGCAAAACGATCTCGGCAAAAAACAGTGGCGGCTGTTCGCCAACCAGCATGCGCACGAGATCGAATGGTTCGACCGTCTGTTCCATGACGCAAGGAAAGACGCGCGGAGCCGTACAAGGTTCCCCAATGCGCCGTTCCGGGGCACGAGGCCATTGGCCCATGCCCGGACCATCTGCTAAAGCGGACACATGAAACCAGCCCGCGACATCTCCCGTCTCGTCGAAATCATGGCCGCATTGCGCACGCCGGTAACAGGCTGTCCGTGGGACCTGCAGCAGGATTTCAAGACGATCGCCCCCTACACGATCGAGGAAGCCTACGAGGTGGCGGATGCGATCGACCGCGGCGACATGGAAGAGCTCAAGCTCGAACTCGGCGACCTGCTGCTCCAGTCGGTCTATCACGCGCGGATGGCCGAAGAGGCTGGCCATTTCGATTTCGCCGACGTGGTCGAAGCAATCACCACCAAGATGATACGCCGCCACCCGCATGTCTTTGGCGACGCGCAGGCGCGCTCGGCCGGATCGGCCAAAGGGCAGTGGGAGCGGATCAAGGCAGAAGAGAAGGCTGAACTGGCCGCCGCGAAGGCAGCGCGGGGGTACATCCCCAGCGAAGGCGAGAGCCTGCTCGACGATGTTCCATCCACCCTGCCCGGCCTGATGGTTGCGGTGAAGTTACAGGCGCGGGCCGGCAAGGTCGGGTTCGACTGGAACGATCCGCGCGCAGTGCTGGCGAAGATCCGCGAGGAACTTGACGAGGTGGAAGCCGAACTCGACACCGGCAGTCAGCAGGACCTGGCGGAGGAAGTCGGCGATGTGCTTTTTGCGATCGCCAACCTTGCCCGGCACCTGCACCTCGACCCCGAAGGCGCGGTGCGCAGCGCCAACGCCAAGTTCCGCAAGCGTTTCAGCTATATCGAGCGGAATGTCGGACGTATTGGCAAGACCATGGAAACGGCAACGCTCGATGAGATGGAAGCGCTGTGGCAGGAGGCCAAGAAAGCCTGATCAGGCGTGGCGCTGGAAGGCGCTCACCGATGCCAGCGGAACCCTGACCTTGAGCGTGATGGAACCGTCATCCTCGTCGCGCCGGTCCAGCACTTCGCTGTTGGAATAGACCCAGCCCAGCCTGTTGAGGTCGCCAACGCCCAGATGGATTTCCATTTCCTGCGAACCGCTGCCGATCCGCTGTTCGATGACCTTCAGCAGCTCGTCCACCCCCTGCCCGGTAACGGCTGAAACGAGCACCGGCGCCGCCATACCGTCCTTGCGGTTCGCGCGGATCGCTTCGAGCGCATCCGGGTCCAGCAGGTCGATCTTGTTCCAGACCTCCAGCACATTCTCGTGGCCGTCCTGGCCAATTCCGAGCTGGGCAAGGATTGCGTAGACATCGGCCGCCTGCGCTGCGCTGTCGGGATCGGCAATGTCCCGAACATGCAGGATGATGTCCGCCTCGAGCACTTCCTCCAGCGTCGCGCGGAAAGCAGCGACTAGCATGGTCGGCAGGTCCGAGACGAAGCCGACCGTATCGGACATCACGACCTCGCCGCCACCCGGCAACTTGAGGCGTCTCAGGGTCGGATCGAGCGTCGCGAACAGGAGATCCCTTGCAAACACCTGCGACCCCGTCAGCAGGTTGAAAAGCGTCGATTTGCCGGCATTGGTGTAGCCCGCCAGCGCAACGACCGGCGTCGGCGCCTTCTTGCGCTTGGCGCGGTGCAGGCTGCGCGTGCGGCTGACCTTTTCCAGGTCTTTCTCGAGCCGCAGGATGCGATCCTGCAACTGGCGCCGGTCTGCCTCGATCTGGGTTTCGCCGGGGCCGCCGGTCTTGCCGAGGCCGCCGCGCTGGCGTTCGAGGTGGGTCCACTGCCGGACGAGCCGGCCCTTCTGGTAATTGAGATGGGCAAGCTCGACCTGCAGCCTGCCCTCCTTCGTTCGCGCCCGTTCGCCGAATATCTCGAGGATCAGCCCGGTACGGTCGAGCACCTTGCAGTTCCAGGCCTTTTCCAGATTGCGCTGCTGAACCGGCGTCAGCGGATGATCGACGATGGCAAGTCCGATTTCTCCAGCCTTGATCGATCCCGCGATTTCCTCGGTCTTGCCGGTGCCGAACAGCGTGGCAGGGCGCGTTTCCTTCAGCGGCACCAGTCCGGACTGCACGACATCGAGCGAAATCGCCCGGGCAAGGCCCTCGGCCTCTGCCAGTCGCGACGCGCCCGAGCGGCGCACCGCCTTGCCGGAAGCATTCAATGTAAGGTCGGAACCTTGCTGGCTATCCGCGCCGCGCCGCGACAATTCGGGAACGAGGACAATGGCGCGCTCCGGTCTGCCTGCCTCTTCCGACGACCACTGGAAACGCGATTTGCTGCCCTTGTCGGCTTCGGTCAATCGCCCGCCTCGTCACTGCCCCCGTCGCCGAAACTGACCGGCGCGGATGGCATGATCGTTGAAATGGCATGCTTGTAGACAAGCTGCGCGATGCCGTCGCGCTTCAGCAGAACGCAAAAATTGTCAAACCACGTGACAACCCCGTTCAGCTTCACTCCGTTCACCAGGAAAATGGTCAGCGGTATTTTCTGTTTCCGCACCTGATTCAGGAAAGCATCCTGAAGATTCTGCGACCTCTCAGGCATACCCAATGTTCGTCTCCGCCTCGTTAGCCTGTCACCCACACACACAATTATGGTGACCGGCTGATTGTTGGACTAACCCGCTCCAATTGATCCCCGTAGCGGATTAATGTTTATAGTTTGGCCCGCGCGGCCATATCAAGCAAAACTTTGGATTGCATGGGCCTCTTGCCTACGCCTCAGCTTCCTCCTTCCGGCGGCGGTCGAAAAGGCCGAGCATCTTCAATTTGCGGTGAAGCGCGGAACGTTCCATTCCGACAAACTCCGCCGTACGGGAAATGTTTCCGCCAAATCGTCCGACTTGCGCCGCAAGGTAATCGCGCTCGAACGCTTCGCGCGCATCCTTGAGCGGCAGCGACATCAGGTGCTCGCCGCCATTGCCACCAACCGAAGGCAGCATTTCGCCGATCTCCGCAGGAAGCATGTCGGCGGTGATCACCGATCCGGACTCGACGCGGGACAGAATCATCAGCCGTTCGATGTTGTTGCGAAGTTGGCGAATATTGCCCGGCCAATCGTGGGCCTGCAGCACCGCCATGGCATCGGGGCCGATGCGGCAACCGCGGATGCCGGTCTGGCGACCGATCTGGTCCATGAAGGCTTCGACCAGCACCGGCACATCCTCGCGCCTTTCGGCGAGCGAGGGAACCTTGAGCGGTACGACCGCCAGGCGGTGATAAAGGTCTTCGCGGAATTCGCCCCGCCGGATCATGTCCTCGAGATTGCGCGCGGTGGAAGAGAGGATGCGCACGTCCACCTTCACCCGGCTGCTGCCCCCTACCCGCTCGAACTGCTGGTCGACGAGCACGCGAAGGATCTTGTTCTGCGTGTCGCGCGGCATGTCGGCGACCTCGTCGATGTAGAGCGTGCCGCCATGCGCCTCCTCCAGCGCGCCCACCTTGCGCCCGCCTGCCGACATCGCCTCCGCGCCGAAGAGTTCCAGCTCCATGCGGTCTGGCGTGATTGCCGCGGCGTTGACCGCGACGAACGGACCGCCGGCGCGGTTCGAGTGCCGGTGAATCGTGCGGGCAACCAGTTCCTTGCCGGCGCCGGAAGCACCGATGATCATAATGCGGCTGTTGGTGGGCGAAACGCGCTCGATGGTCTGGCGCAACTGGTTCATGACCGGCGAAGTGCCGAGCAGTTCCGGCATGTCGGGACTGCGGTCCTGGAGGTCTCGGATCTGCTTGCGCAGGTTCGAAGCCTCCATCGCCCGCTCGGCGACGAGGATCAGCCTGTCAGCCTTGAACGGTTTTTCGATATAGTCATAGGCGCCTGCCTTGATAGCCGAGACGGCCGTCTCGATCGTGCCGTGCCCCGAGATCATCACCACCGGCAATTCGGGATGCAGCTTCTTGATCTCCGCCAGAATCTCCAAGCCGTCCATGGCCGAACCCTGGAGCCAGATATCAAGAAAGACCAGCGTCGGGCGGCGGTCGCGAATGGCTGCCAGCGCGGAGTTCGAGTCCGACGCCGTGCGCGTCCCGTGCCCTTCGTCGGAGAGTATGCCGGCCACCAGTTCCCGGATGTCGGCTTCATCGTCGACGACCAATATGTCATTTGCCATGCAAGTCCCCTTTGGCCGAAACGGCCTAAGCTTCTGCCGCCACCGTGCTTTCGCTGGCTGGCGCTTTCTGTTTTGACCCGCGGGCGGCGAATGCCGCATTGTCGTCCGCAGGAAGAATTATCCGCATCATCGCCCCGTGCCCGCCCTCGGCCACCTGCGGCGCATCCAGCAGCTCGATCGTTCCGCCGTGGTCTTCAAGAACCTTCCGCACGATCGCCAGGCCAAGGCCGGTCCCCTTCTCGCGCGTCGTCATGTAAGGCTCCAGCAGCCTTTGCCGGTTCTCCTTTGGCAATCCCTTGCCGTTGTCGATCACATCGATGACATAGTGGTTGGACTGCCTTGCCGCCCGTACTTCGACCCGACCAGGCTCGCCGCTTGTATTCTCTTTTGATTCAATTGCTTCTGTAGCGTTCTTCAGAAGATTTATGAACACCTGCGACATCAATCGTGTGTCGAAATATCCGTAGAGCGGTTCGGCGCCAAGCGCGGTGACGAACTCGATGGAAGGCGAACCCACCTTCTGGAGGAAGACTGCTTCCTGCAGGGTGTCGGCCAAATTGGTCGGTTCCATGACCGGCTTTGGCATGCGGGCGAAGGACGAAAATTCGTCGACCATGCGGCCGATATCGCCAACCTGGCGGATGATCGTATCCGTACACTGGTCGAATATCTCCCGGTCCTCGATGATGTATTTGCCGTATCGCCTGCGGATGCGTTCGGCGGAAAGCTGGATCGGCGTCAACGGGTTTTTGATCTCGTGGGCAATACGCCGCGCCACGTCCGACCATGCCGTGCTGCGCTGGGCAGCCACGAGGTCGGTGATGTCGTCGATGGTGATGACGAATGCATGGCCGACCTCGTCGGGATCGTCCTCTTCGCGCTCCAGCGTCACCTGGACGTTCAGCGTGCGCTCGCTGCCGCCGCGCCACATGGTCAACTGCTCGCGGTATTCGTGCCGGCCAAGGTTGCGTGCGCGATCGAACACATCGGCAAGTTCAGGCGCTATTTCCCGCAGCGGATAACCGGCGAACTCTCCGGCGCCCAACTGGCTTTCGGCAGCCTTGTTGACGATCGTGACGCGCCCTTCGTTCGATACTCCGATGACGGACGCACTGACGCCCGACAGCACGGCTTCAGTGAAGCGCGCCCGCTGGTCGATGTCGTCCTTGGCTTGCAAGATCTCGTCGCGCTGGCTTTTCAACTCGCCGATCATGACGTTGAAGGTGTCGCTCAAATTCTTGAGATCGCCCTCGGTATGCATCGTTCCGACATGCACATCGAGATTTCCCTGGCTGACCGCATCAGCAGCCGTGATCAGCCTTCGGATCGGCGCGACCACGCGATCGGCCACGGAAATACCCATCCAGATCGCCGCCAAGAGGACGATCAGGCACACGCCGATGTAGAGAACCGCGAAGGCAAGTTGCACCGGCACGCGATTGTTCTCGAGATCGGCATATTTGGCGGTGTTTTCTTCCATTAGCCGCAGCTGGTCGATGACCTCCGGGCGCAGCGGCATGATTGCGTAAAGATAGGCGTTCGGAATTTCCCGAAGCTTGAACATGGCGCCGATGAAGTTCGTCGTGCCGGGCGGTATCGCAACAGGGTCGCCCGTATCGGCCGCCACGAAAAACTCTTCGCGCGCAGGCGGTACCTCGACCTTGCCGGGGATGTTTGCCGTGGTGATCACGGTGCCGTCGCGGCGCAGCAATTGCGCCGATACGAAGCCGCGGCCCTTTGCCTGCAGGGTGACCAGGTTTTCAAAACCGGGAAAATCGAGATTGTAGTACTGGCGGGCGCGGTCGAGTTCGAAGGCCATGGAAATGGCGTTGCCCGTCAACGTCCGCCGGCTTTCATCCATATACGCACGGGCGATGTTTACCGACGAGCCGACGATCTGCTTTGTGCGCATCTCGAACCACCGGTCGAGGCCCACATCCAGCGTGATGGTCGCAATGATTGCGACGAGAACCGCGGGAATTGCCGCAACGAGCGCGAAAAGCGAAATGATCCGCACATGAAGGCGCGCGGCCGCCCTGCCCTTGCGCCGCGACTGCCAGATGATCCAGATCTCGCGGCCGATCAGGAACAGGACCATTGCCGCCAATGCGGAATTGATGGCCAGCGCGGTTGTCACCACGGGCCGGTTCGGAGCAATCGGAGTTTCGCCGATGAGAAGCAGGAAAGTAACAGCGCCGGTAACGACGAGTGCTATGACGGCAGCAAGGCCCAGAATGCGGGAAATGCCGTCCCGTTCGCGGGGCATTGCAGTCGCGCTTTCGACTGCTGCGGATCGTATGCGCTTTTTCGGTTTCGGTTTCGCCAAGGACTGCAAGTCGTTCGCCTGGGTCATGGCATCCATCGATCTTGCAATCCTCAAAGAATGCTCACCGTCCTTGGCAATGGACGAAATCCGTTGCTTTGTTGCAACTCAAATGTGGCGAAAATGAAACACATGGTCAAGCCAGCCGTGGAATACAGCGTTTTCCACAAGCTGCACCACGTGCGTATGGGCAACAGGTCAGCGAAGGGTACGTATGACCTTGATGTCGAGTTCGCGGATTTTCTTGCGCAACGTGTTCCTGTTCACGCCGAGAAGTTCCGCCGCCTTTATCTGGTTGCCGCGCGTCGCCGCCAGGGTTGCCGCGATCAACGGCTGTTCAAGCTGCCTCAGTACGCGATGATAGAGGCCCGGAGGCGGCAGATCAGTGCCAAAACCGGCGAAATATCCCGCAAGCCAATTCTCCGATGCAGTAGCGATATCAACCGGTCCGCCATTGACCGACTTGATCGAAGGCTCCGGGAACGGATCGTTTCCGCGCAGTTCCACTTCGATGATGTCCGCGTTGATGACCTCCTGCGGATACAGCGCGGAGAGGCGCCGGATGAGGTTCTCAAGTTCGCGCACATTGCCCGGCCAGCGGTAGCGCTTGAGGAGTTCGATCGCCTCGCCGTCGATCTGCTTCGGCCCGAGCCCGTCCTTCTCCGACAGCGCGAGGAAATGTCGAACGAGATCGGGAACGTCCTCGGTACGCTCGCGCAGCGGCGGCAGGCGCAGCGGCACGACGTTGAGGCGATAGAACAGGTCCTCGCGGAATAGCCCCTGGTTGATCAGCGTGCGCAGATCCTTGTTTGTGGCTGCGACGATGCGCACGTCCGTGCGGATCGGCGTGCGACCGCCGACTGTGGTGTATTCGCCCTGCTGCAAAACGCGCAAAAGCCGCGTCTGCGCATCCATCGGCATGTCGCCGATCTCGTCGAGAAACAGCGTGCCGCCCTCGGCCTGCTCGAACTGGCCGGCGGACCGGCTCTGCGCGCCGGTGAAGGCGCCCTTCTCGTGGCCGAACAGTTCCGACTCGATGAGGTCCTTGGGTATCGCCGCCATGTTGATGGCCACGAATGGCCCGTGGCGGCGCTTGCCATAGTCGTGCAACGCCCGCGCAACCAGTTCCTTGCCCGTTCCGGATTCGCCGGTGATCATCAGCGTCAGGTCAGTCTGCATCAGCCGCGCAAGTACGCGGTAGATTTCCTGCATTGCCGGCGAACGTCCGACCAGCGGCATGCGGTCGGCGCCGTCCTCGAACTTCGCAGCCGGCTTCTGCCGTTTCGGCTCCGAAACGGCCCGGCCGGCAATTGCGATCAGTTCCTGCAGGTCGAACGGCTTTGGCAGATATTCATACGCGCCGCGCTCCGAGGCTTTTATGGCGGTCATGAACGTATTCTGCGCGCTCATGACGACGACCGGCAGTTCGGGACGGATCCGCTTGATGCGCGGCAGCAGTTCGAATGCATCGCCGTCCGGCATGATCACGTCGGAAATGACGAGGTCGCCGTCGCCGGCCGATATCCAGCGCCACAGCGTGGCGACATTCGACGTCACACGCACCTCGTAGCCAGCGCGCGACAGCGCCTGGTTCAGAACAGTCCGGATCGCGCCGTCATCGTCGGCGACGAGTACAAGTCCCTTGCTCATGCTTCTTCCACGAGTTTGTCGTTGCCCGACTCTCCGCGCCATGCCGGCAGGAGAATTCGGAATACTGTTTTTCTGGGTTCGGAATCGCATTCGATCACGCCGCCATGGTCGCCGACGATCTTGGCGACCAGTGCGAGACCAAGGCCCGAGCCGTTGGTCTTCGTCGTGACGAAGGGATCGAAAATATAGGCGCGGATGTCTTCCGGAACGCCCGGGCCATTGTCGCGGACGCAGAATTCAAGAGGCAGCGATACACGCTCGCTCGAGCCCTGCACCGACAAATGGATGCCGGGCCGAAATGCCGTTGTGAACACGATTTCCGCGTCCGGCGTGTTCGAAAGCGCCTCCGAGGCGTTCTTGGCGAGGTTCAAAAACACCTGGATCAAGCTGGTCGCGGTTTCCGTACACAGCGGGCAGCGACGGGTCGTAGTCTTCCACCAGCTTGATGTTGCGGGCGAAGCCGGACTTCGACAGCCGCTTCACATGCTCCAGCACCTTGTGGATGTTGACCGGCTCGCGCTCGATCGGCCGCTCGTCCGAGAAGACTTCCATCCGGTCGACGAGGTTCACGATCCTGTCGGCTTCGTCCATGATGAGCCGCGTAAGCTGGCGGTCGTCTTCCTGCGCCGACATTTCCAGAAGCTGCGCCGCGCCCCTGATGCCCGATAGCGGGTTCTTGATTTCGTGCGCCAGCATCGCTGCCAGGCCGGTAACCGTACGCGCCGCACCGCGATGGGTGAGTTGGCGGTCGATCTTTTCCGCCATGGTGCGCGGCTGGAACATCAAAACGACATGGCCCGGCTTTTCGGCAGCGGGCGAAGCGTAGACATCGACCACCTTGTCCTTGCCGATGCGCGGCGAGGAGATGTCGACCTTGTATTCGTTGATAGGCGAGTCTTCGTCGCGGACCTGGTCTACCAGCGTCAGCACCGGGCTGCCAAAGGGCACGAAATGGTCGATGCCGTGCCGGGTAAGAAAGGCGAGAGACGAGCGGAAAAACGATTCCGCCGCCAGGTTGGCGTAGCGGATCCGCCGTTGCTCATCGACCATCACGACCGGATGCGGCAGCGAATCCAGCACCGCGAGGCTGTCGGGCAGTTCCGGACGAATGGATGACGGCGCTGCCGTTCCGGACATCATGCCGCCTCCGTCATTTCGCCGCGCGCAGCCAGGTTTTCCAAGGCCGCGACAACCACGCCGGGATCGTCTGAAGTCAGGATCATGCGGCGCAGCTCGCGTATCGGCGGGAAGCCGGTCGAGATACCACGACAGGTGCTTTCTCGCCTGCCGCATTCCGGATTTGACCCCATACAGTGCCAGCAGGTCGTGATAATGCTCGAGCGCGGTTTCAAGGATGAAAGCCGGGTCTGCGGCGGTTTCGGCGGACATGGCACCCGCAATCACGCCCGGAAGCCAAGGCGCGCCATAAGCGCCGCGACCTGTCATCACTGCATCCGCACCGGACCGTTCCAGCGCAACGGCTGCCCCGGCTGCATCGGTGATGTCACCGTTGACGACAACGGGAACGCGAACCGCTTCCTTGACCGCGCGCACTGCGTCCCAGTCCGCACTGCCCTTGTAGAACTGGCAACGCGTGCGCCCGTGCACGGTTATCATCCGAACGCCCGCCTGTTCGGCCAGCCGCGCCAGTTCCGGCGCATTCATGCTTCCGTGATCCCAGCCGAGGCGCATTTTCAGCGTCACAGGAACCTTCACCGACGAAACCACCGCCTCGATCAGGCTGAGCGCGAGATCCGGCTCGCGCATCAGGGCGGAACCGGCAAGGCCCGTCGTCACGCGCTTGGCGGGGCAGCCCATGTTGATGTCTATGAGGTCGGCGCCATTGGCTTGCGCCATCTCGGCGGCAAGCCGCATCCATTTCGTTTCGCGCCCGGCAAGCTGAACGGCGTGGACCGGCCCGCCACTCGGCAGCGCCTTCAATTCCATCTCGGCATTGCCTTCGACCAGCGCTTCGCTCGCGACCATCTCGCTGAAGACGAGACCCGCGCCAAAACGCCAGGCGAGCCGGCGGAATGCCCGGTCGGTGACGCCGGACATGGGAGCGAGGAATGCGCGGTTGGCGATGGTGATCGGGCCGACTTGCATCGGCTTTGCCAGATTGGCGCCCGCTTCACCGGACTTGGAAGGAGTGAACAATTTTTGTGCGATCCGTTGAACTGCCCGCAAACTAACCAACTATGCCGCGGTGCACAAGATACAAAGGGCGGCATGCCTTGAAATGCAAGCCCTCGCGGTGCATGGCTTAACCGGGGAAAATCAATCGGAGAAGACAAAAGTGGCGCGAAATGCGGTCGTCATGGTCGCTGCGGGACGGGGCGAGCGCATGGGCGGCGACGGCGGCCCCAAGCAATATCGCGACCTCGGCGGCAAAAGCGTGCTTTCGCGGGCGGCGCGGGCGTTTCTCGACCATCCGGACGTGGATCACATGCTCGTCGTTGTCCATCCCGACGACCACGAGCTTTACGCTGCTGCAATGCCGGACGACGCGAAGCTGCTGCCCCCGGTGAGCGGCGGCGCGACCCGCCAGCAAAGTGTCCACAACGGTTTGCAGGCGCTGGAGGGGATCGCGCCCGGCAAGGTACTCATCCACGACGCTGCGCGCCCGTTCGTCACAGACAGCATCATTTCAGACGTGCTTGCCGCGATTGCACCGGGCCAGGGCGCCCTGCCTGCCTGCGCTGTCGCAGATACGCTGAAGCGCGCTGGCAAAGCGCTTTTCATCGAGGAAACCGTGCCGCGTGACGGCTTGTTTGCCGCGCAGACACCACAGGGCTTCATGTTCAATGAAATCCTCTCTGCCCATCGCGAGGCCGCCCGCAAGGGCATTGCCGGCCTCACCGACGATGCATCAGTTGCCGAAGCCGCCGGCATTGCCGTGCGCATCGTGCCCTCCCCGCAATCCAATTCGAAACTGACGACGCAGGCAGACATGGAGGCCGCACGCATGAAACTCGCCTCGCGGTTCCCCGACGTACGTACCGGCAACGGCTATGACGTTCACCAACTCGAGCCTGGCGACGGCGTTACGCTTTGCGGCGTTTTCATTGCCCATGACCAGCGGCTCAAGGGACATTCCGATGCCGATGTCGGACTTCACGCGCTCACCGACGCACTGCTCGGCACCATTGGCGATGGCGATATCGGCTCGCATTTCCCGCCGTCCGACATGCGCTGGAAAGGCGCATCGTCCGACCGGTTTCTCGCTCACGCAGTCCAGTTGGTCAGGCAGCGCGGCGGCGTCATCACGCATCTCGACGTGTCGCTCATGTGCGAAGCCCCGCGCATCGGGCCCCACCGCGATCAAATGCGGGCGCGGATCGCAGAAATCGCGGGCGTCGAAATCTTTCGTGTGGCCGTGAAGGCAACCACCAACGAGAAAATCGGTTTTATCGGGCGCAGGGAAGGCATTGCTGCCATCGCGACCGCCACAGCCGTTTTCGGAGAGGAACATGATGCAGGTTGACGAAGATCTCGGGATAATCGCCGCACAGGTGCTGAAAGCCTTTCGCGCCGCCGGTCGTCGCGTCACGGCTGCGGAATCATGTACCGGCGGCCTCATCGCTGCGCTGCTGACGTCCCACGAAGGCTCCTCGCACATGTTCGAGCGCGGCTTCGTTACCTATTCGAACGAATCGAAGACCGAACTCCTCGGCGTTCCCGCTGACATGATCGAGGAACACGGGGCAGTTTCCGCACCGGTTGCAGCCGCCATGGCGGAAGGTGCGCTGAAGCACTCGAACGCTGATGCAGCGGTCGCGGTGACGGGCATTGCCGGCCCGGGCGGCGGATCGGAAGGAAAACCCGTCGGCCTTGTCTACATCGCGGTCGCCAGCACGGATGACGAGGGCGCGTATGTCGAGGAATTCCGCTTCGACGATCATGGCCGCGATGCCATCCGCAACGAAACCGCGCGCATGGCGCTGGAAATGCTGGTGGCGTACGGGACGGAAGAAGACGAGGCGTAAGGATCCTTCAGGGTGTGACGCAATGCACATCGCCGGATCGGGGCATATCCTATGTTCTGGTCATCGGGACATGAACCACCCCGGTCGGGACCTGAACCACCCCGCAAGACCTCCAAAATCCCCGCCTGAAAAGAACAACCCGGTCCTCCAGCCGGGTTTTCTTTTGTCTGGATTTCGCCTCAGGCGTAAATCGTCCGCGCCCGCTCCTCGAATGCGGTTGTGAAGCGGCGGAAGGCGTAGTCGAACATCGATCCCATCAGCAGGCCTAACGAGCGGCTGGCGAACTCATATTCGATGTCGAAATGGACGTTGCACGATCCCTCGCCTGTCGCCTCGAACCGCCAGCGGTTGTCGAGCCGGCGAAAAGGACCATCGAGATACTTCACGTCGATGACCATCCGCTCGCGGTCGAGCACGACTTGCGTGGTAAACCGCTGCTTGATCGCCTTGTAGCCAACGCCCATTTCCGCCACGAGCACCTCCCTGCCCTCGCGCTCGCGGCGCGAGCGTACGGTCAGGCTTTCGCACAGGGGCAGGAACTGCGGATATTGTTCGACATCGGCGACCAGGTCGAACATCTGCCGCGCGCTGTAGGGCACCGGGTGGACTTTTGAAAACTGCGGCAAGTGGAATGCTTCTATTCGTTCGCCAGCCTGGCCGTCCGTGCAGCGCGCAGCCGGGCGAAATCTTCTCCGGCATGGTGCGACGAGCGCGTCAGCGGGCTTGAGGACACCAGCAGGAAACCCTTGGCATAGGCGATCGTCTCGTAGGACTTGAACTCGTCCGGCGTAATGAACGCCTTGACCGGATGGTGCTTGCGGGTCGGCTGCAGATATTGCCCGATGGTGAGGAAGTCGACTTCGGCCGTGCGCAGATCATCCATCAACTGCAGCACCTCGTTCCGCTCCTCGCCGAGGCCGACCATGATGCCGGACTTGGTGAACATCGCCGGATCGATTTCCTTCACCCGCTGCAACAGCCGGATCGAATGGAAGTAGCGCGCGCCGGGCCGAACGGTAAGGTAGTTCGACGGCACGGTTTCCAGATTGTGGTTGAAGACGTCCGGCTTGGCAGCGACCACCTTCTCCAGCGCGCCGTCCTTGCGCAGGAAATCCGGCGTCAGGATTTCGATGGTCGTTTCGGGCGAGCGTTCGCGGATCGCCAGGATCGTCTCGACGAAGTGCTGCGCGCCGCCGTCGTCGAGGTCGTCGCGATCAACCGACGTGATGACGACATGCTCGAGGCCCAGCTTGGCGACCGCGATTGGCGACGTTCTCCGGCTCGTTGGGATCGAGCGCGCCGGGCATGCCGGTGCGCACATTGCAGAAGGCGCAGGCACGCGTGCAGGTGTCGCCCATGATCATCATGGTGGCGTGCTTCTTCGACCAGCATTCGCCGATGTTCGGGCAACCCGCTTCCTCGCACACCGTGACGAGCGCGTTCTCCTTCACGATCTTTCGCGTTTCCTCATAGACCGGCGAGCCGCCGGCGCGAACGCGGATCCAATCGGGCTTGCGCAACACCTCGTTGTCGGGCCGATGGGCCTTTTCAGGGTGCCGCGGCCTGGCCGCCGAAACAGTGTCGAGAACAGTTACCATGTGAAATTCCTACTGCCGCGCGTCAGGTCCGCCGTCCTTGGTATGGTACATCGGGCCGCCCGGCGGCATGGCGCCCGGCTGGTTTTGTACTGGAGGATGGCTCGCGGCCTCGCGCCTGCCGAAGAACCACAAGATGATGATCGCGCCGATTGTCGCTACCACCAGATTGCCCAGAAATCCGTAGAACTGGGCGCCGATGATGCCCGCAAGCGTTCCGCCGACGAACGAACCGGCAATGCCGACCAGCATGTTGGTCAGCAGGCTGTGGTCGCGGTTCATCGCCCGCTCGGCAATCCAGCCGGCAAGAGCGCCGATGATCAACATCCCGATGAAACCGACGCCGGGCATGCCCATGATTCCGAATTCCGTGTGCATGGCGATTCTCCAACTACTGGCCACCGCAAACATAGTGCATCGCACCTGCCATTGCGATGGCCGGCCAACTCAGGCGTTCAGTACCTTGCCATAGGCATCGAGCACGCTTTCCTTCATCATCTCCGACAGTGTGGGATGCGGGAACACCGTGTGCATCAGGTCTTCTTCGGTCGTCTCGAGGTTCATCGCCACCACGAAACCCTGGATGAGTTCCGTCACTTCGGCGCCGACCATGTGCGCGCCCAGCAGCTGGCCGGTCTTCTTGTCGAAGATCGTCTTCACCAGGCCCTGGTCCTCGCCCAAGCGCAATTGCCTTGCCGTTCGCGCCGAAGGAAAAGCGCCCGACGCGGATATCGTGTCCGGCTTCCTTTGCCTTCGCTTCGGTCAGGCCGACCGATGCCACCTGCGGATGGCAATAGGTGCAGCCGGGAATCTTCATCTTGTCCATCGGGTGGACATTGGGCACGCCCGCGATCTTCTCGACGCAGATGACACCCTCATGCTCGGCCTTGTGCGCCAGCATCGGCGGACCGGCCACGTCGCCGATGGCATAGATGCCTTCGACATTGGTGCGGCCATAGCCGTCGATTACGATCGTGCCGCGATCCGTCTTCACGCCCAGCGCCTCAAGCCCAAGGTTCTCGATGTTGCCCTGCACGCCGACAGCCGAAATCAGCCGGTCGGCCTCGAAGACTTCCGTTTTGCCACCCTTCAGTTCCACCGTGGCCTTCACGGAATTGGCGCCCTTCTCGACCTTGGTGACCTTCGCCTCGGTGTGGATCTTCAGGCCCGGCCTTTTCCAGCTGCTTGCGGGCGATGCCGGAAATCTCGGCATCTTCCACCGGCATGATCGTCGGCATCAATTCGATCACGGTCACGTCGCAGCCCATCGAATTGTAGAACGACGCGAATTCGATGCCGATCGCGCCCGAACCCATCACCAGCAGGCGCTTGGGCATTTCCGCCGGCACCATCGCCTCGAAATAGGTCCAGATCAGCTTGCCGTCCGGCTCGATGCCGGGCAGCGACCGCGGGCGTGCACCGGTGGCAATGATGATGTTCTTGGCCGAGTACTCGCCCTCGCCCTTCACGCCCTTGGGAACGGCCGGCTGCGGCTGCATCGGCTTCTTGGTGGAGGCGGTGACGCTGACCTTGCCCTTGCCGGCAAGTTTCGCCTCGCCCCAGATCACGTCGATCTTGTTCTTTTTCATCAGGAAGCCGACGCCGCCATTGAGGCGCTGCGAGACGCCGCGCGAGCGGTCCACCACGGCCTTCACATCGGCCTTGATCGTGCCTTCGAGCGTCAGCCCGTAATTCTTCAGGTGATCGCCATAGTGCTTGATCTCGGCAGAGCGCAGCAGCGCCTTGGTCGGGATGCAGCCCCAGTTGAGGCAGATCCCGCCAAGATGCTCGCGCTCGACGATGGCGGTCTTCAGGCCCAGTTGTGCCGCGCGAATGGCGGCCACATAGCCGCCGGGGCCCGAACCGATGATGATGACGTCGTAATCCGCCAAGGCATTTCCCTCCGGGGTTGGCGGGACGCCGGCGGAGACCTGTCAGCCCCTCAGCATCCCGTAGATTTCGTCCTTCAGCCTCAAGCGCTGCTTGCGCAATGTTTCCATGCGCACATCGTCCATCGGCTCCACATTCGTCTCGCCGCGGTGAATCTCGCGGTTCAGGGTGTGGTATTCGTCATGCAGCTTGCGGAAATGCGCATTTTCCACCTTGAGCGAGTGGATCCTGTCGCGCAGTTCCGGAAATTCCTCTGCAAGTTCATGCGGTGTATCGGACATGCTTTTCTCCTTCCATGTCGTGAAAGGATTAGCCGTCGCAGCCATTCACTCCTTGATCCGCGTCAAACATTGCCGAGTTCCCGCTTCATGAGCACCCAGCTTTCGGCAGTAAACCAGGGCACGATCTGCTTGTATGGCCGCCGGTCCACGATCTCGAAACCGCGCGAGCGATAGAGCGCCAGCCCGGCCTCATTGCCGTCCTCGGTGACAAGCGCCACGCGGCGGCAACCGGCCGCACGGCCGCGTGCAAGATGATTGTCGAGAAGCGCCGCGCCGACGCCCATGCCTCGCGCTTCGCGAAACACGGCGAGCGAATCCACCAGCCAGTCGCCAACTGCCTGGCGGAATAGCGCCAGCACAGGTTCGAAGGATTTGTCCTTGTAGGCCTGGCTTCCCGTTTCCGCCTGCATGACATAGCCCGACGACGCGCCCGCCGTGCGACCGCCGATTTCCGCGATAACTGCATTGGCGTAGCCATAGGGCGTTTGCGGGTCGGCCATCATGGCGCGGCCGTGTTCGAAGGCGTCATCGGCTTCGCCTGCATCGACGGCAGCCTGCCAAAGCATTGCCGGAAGGCCGTGGCCGGCAAGGTTGTCGAGTATCGCCATGTCTGCCGCGTCATGGATTGTCGCCGGACGCAACACGATGCTCGCACGCGGTTTCACTGCCGCCCCGCGCGGTGCTATGACTGCCGAAACTGAATCGCCCGATGGATCCATGGAACCGGTTGTCTCACTCGTTTCGCCCGAAAAGATACTCGCTCTTCCCTGGCATGTTGGCGTTCCGGGAATGGCGCTGATCGCGCTTTTCCTCTGGTCCGCCGTAAAGTCAGCTCTGACCATGCGCCCGGTAAAGGCAATCACGCGGATCGTGCTCGCCTTCGTGGTAGCGGTCATTCTCACGCAAGGTGGCGACGCCATCGTGCAAATGGTCGACGGCGCACCGCAATCATAGCCCCAGCACCAGCTTGACGATCGGTGTCAGCGCCCGCCCGATGGCGCGCGTGTTTTCGGCATCGATGTGGACGCCGTCGATCGGCGTCGTGTGCGCCACCGTCCCTGCATCGAAAAAGTCCGCGCCTTGCTCGTCGGCAAGATCGGCGTAGAACGAAGCGAGCATCCGCGACTGCTCGACGCCACCGGCAAACATGGCCGAGAACTCGAAATCCGCCGTCTCGCACAGCGCCGGCGGGAGCCACGATCAGCACATGCGGCGGGGTCGTCGAACTGTCCCGCATCGCGTTGATGCGCACCAGTTCGACACACCGGCGCATGCCCTGCATCGCCGCCAGCGCGGTGCCGGCGATATGCGGCTTCATGTCGTTGGCGCCGAGCATGAGGATCACCAGATCGAGCGGCGCGTGGGCGTAGAGCACGGTCGGCAGAATGCGCGCGCCGTTGCGGTCACAATCGGCAAGATGCTCGTCATAGGCCGTGGTGCGCCCGCGCAAGCCGTCGGTGATGACCTCCACTTCGCTGCCAAGGCCTGCCGCCAGCACGTTCGGCCAGCGATCCTGCCGGGCATGGCGACCGCCTGTGGCGGCATCAGCAGCCCCAGGTCAGCGAATCGCCATAGCAAAGCACGGTTTTCATGGGGACCGCCTAGACCAGCATTCCCATCGGGTTCTCGATGTATTTCTTGAACGCACCGATCAGTTCCGCGCCGAGCGCGCCATCGACGACCCGGTGGTCGGTCGAAAGCGTGCACGCTCATCACCGTCGCGATCTTGACGGCGCCATCCTTCACGACCGCGCGCTCCTCGCCTGCGCCGACCGCCAGGATCGTCGCATGCGGCGGATTGATGACCGCGGAGAAGTCCTTGATGCCGAACATGCCGAGATTGGAAACCGCGGTCGTTCCGCCCTGGTATTCCTCGGGCTTCAGCTTGCGTTCGCGCGCGCGCTTGGCCGAGATCCTTCATCTCGTTGGAAATCGCCGACAAGCGATCTTCTGCTCGGCCTTGCGGATGATCGGCGTGATCAGGCCGCCGGGAATCGAAACGGCGACGCCGACATCGGCATGCTTGTGCATGACCATGTTGCTTTCGGTCCACGATGCATTGGCGTCCGGCACGGCCTGCAGCGCCAGCGCCATCGCCTTGATGATCATGTCGTTGACCGAGAGCTTGTAGGCGGGACCTCGCCCTTGTCCGTCTTCGTTACCGGCGCGGCTGCGTTGATCTGCGTGCGCAGCGCCAGCAGCGCATCGAGTTCGCAATCGACCGTCAGGTAGAAATGCGGGATGGTCTGCTTCGCCTCGATCAGGCGGCGGGCGATGATCTTGCGCATGTTGTCATGCGGCATGAGTTCGTACGAACCCTGTCTCGAACAGTTTCAGCATCGGCGTCGTCGCTCATCGGCGCCGGCGCTTGCCGCGGCGGCGCAGCGGCGTTTCGCAGCCGCTGGCTGCGGCGGCTTTCGTCGCCGCCCGACTTCACCGCGCTCTCGACATCGGCCTTGACGACGCGGCCATGCGGACCGGTGCCCTTGACCTGCGCGATGTCGATGCCTGCATCCTTGGCGATCCGGCGCGCCAGCGGCGAGGCGAAGACGCGCTCGTCACTTGCCGCATGTCCGTTGCCGGCCGGAGTTTCCGCCGGACGCGGCAGCGTTGCGGTGCAGGCGCTGCGGCGGTCTTCGGCGCTTTGCGGCGGGTGCAGGCTTCGGCCTTCGGCTTCCGCCTTTGGCGCGGAGCGCGCCTGCCCTTGGCTGCATCGCGGCGCTTCTCGCCTTCGCCGGCCAGGATCGCGATCACGCGCATTGACCTTGACGCCTTCGGTGCCGGCCGGAACGAGGATCTTCGCGATCGTGCCCTCGTCGACGGCCTCGACTTCCATCGTCGCCTTGTCGGTCTCGATCTCGGCGATCACATCGCCGGAGGAGACCTTGTCGCCTTCCTTGACCAGCCACTTGGCGAGATTGCCCTCCTCCATGGTCGGCGAAAGCGCGGGCATGGTGATGTTGATGGGCATGAGGTCAGTTCCGGCCGTCTCGTCGGTGGTCGTGTGGCCAAAGAGGTTGGATAGCGGGAAGGAAATGGCCTCGAACGGCGCCGCGCTCACAGCATCGCCGTCGCTGATTGTCGCCATCAGCAACCAGAACCCCGCGCTGAGCGCGAAGACTTCGAGGTAGCGCTCGACAGGGTCGAGCAACCAAAGATGCCCGACGCCCTCCCGAGCATAGATTTCGCGCTTTGCCCCGCGGTCGAGCCTTGCGGTTGACGGCGACAAAACCTCGCAGACCCAGTCGGGCCGCGTCTCGATCCACGCAGTCTTCGGCAATTGCGGCAATGTCTCCCGCCGCCAGCCGGCAAGGTCGGGCACGACAATGTCCGGGCCCAGATGCAATTCGGGTTCGATCAATGAAGATCCAGCCGCCTGGCCCCCCGTCGCCGAATCGAAGGGGTCGCCTAGTCGGCTACCAAGCCGCAAGGTCGCAGCCGATGCCTCGGCGCGGGCCTTGGTTGCGCCTCGAGCACGCCATGGATGATCTCGCCGACCATGTTTTCCGGCAACGCCTTGAGGTCGGCATAAGTGGCCTTGCGGATCGACGGCTTGATGCTCATGCGCGGCTCGTTTCCGGGATTGCGCGGTGTTCGATTACCACTTTCTCACGCCTCCCCGTTTTCGCCAAACAGCCCGTCATTCAACAATATGCCGGTTGTGACGGTGATCTTCCCGTCGTCCGGCGGCAGGCGCTTCACCAGCATCACGATCCGCTTCGATTCGCCGACGGCCCTGGCAACCGCCTGGTCGGGCGAGAGCTTGCGCTTTGCCAACGCCTCCAGTGCTTCCAGCGCGATCTCGACCGTGAAGCCGCGTCCGTCGATCAGGACCGAACGCGCCAGCCTGTCGTAGCGCGCTGACTTGAGGTCGAGGCGCTCGCCGGCCAATGCATCAGCTCCGATAGGTCACGGCTTTCACCGCCTCGACGACTTCGCCGACATTGGGCAGTGCCAGCTTTTCGAGATTGGCCGCATAGGGCATCGGCACATCCTTGCCGGCGATGGTGATGACCGGCGCATCGAGATAGTCGAATGCCCGCTGCATGACCTGGCTGGCGATATGCTCGCCGACGACGATCTGCGGGAAGCCTTCCTCCACCGTGACCAGCCGGTCGGTCTTCTTGACCGATTCGATCACCGTATCGCAGGTCGAGCGGGCGGAGCGTGCGAAGGTCGATCACCTCGCACATCGATGCCCATGCGCTTCGCCAGTTCGGCAGCGCCTTGACCGCATAGGTCATGCCGATGCCGAAGGAGACGATGGTCACGTCCTTGCCCTTGCGGTGGATGCGCGCCTTGCCGATCGGCAGCACGAAATCATCCAGCTTCGGCACGTCGAACGACTGGCCGTAGAGGATTTCGTTTTCGAGGAAGACGACCGGGTTCGGATCGCGGATCGCGGCCTTCAGCAGGCCCTTGGCGTCGGCTGCCGTATAGGGCATCACCACCTTCAGGCCCGGGAATATGGCTGTACCAGGCGGCATAGCACTGCGAGTGCTGGGCGCCGACGCGCGCTGCAGCGCCGTTCGGGCCGCGGAAGACGATCGGCGCGCCCATCTGGCCGCCGGACATGTAGAGCGTCTTGGCGGCCGAGTTGATGATCTGGTCGATCGCCTGCATGGCGAAGTTGAAGGTCATGAACTCGACGATCGGCTTCAGGCCGGCCATGGCCGCGCCGACGCCGACGCCGGCAAAGCCGTGCTCGGTGATCGGCGTGTCGATGACGCGCTTGCGGACCGAACTCCTGCAGCAGGCCTTGGGTGATCTTGTAGGCGCCCTGGTACTCGGCGACTTCCTCGCCCATGACGAACACGTCGCCGTCGCGGCGCATTTCCTCGGCCATGGCGTCGCGCAGCGCCTCGCGCACCGTTGTCGGCACCATTTCGGTGCCGGCCGGAATGTCGGGATCGGCCTGCGACTTGGCAGCGACGGCTGCGGCGGGAAGCGGGCGCGCGGCCTGCGGGTAGCGGCCTGTTTCTCGGCGCCGTCGCCGCTGATTGCGGGCGCGTGAACCTCGCGCGGCAGGCGCTGCGCCGGTGCCGCGCTGTCGGCCGGCGCTCTCGCCTTCGGCAGCAGCATGGCGATCGGGCGTGTTGACCTTGACGCCCTCGGTGCCGGCCGCGACCAGGATCTTCGCCGATCGTGCCTTCATCGACGGCTTCGACTTCCATGGTCGCCTTGTCGGTCTCGATCTCGGCGATCACGTCGCCGGACTGTGACCTTGTCGCCTTCCTTCATCAGCCATTTGGCGAGGTTGCCCTCTTCCATGGTCGGCGACAGCGCAGGCATCAGGATTTGCGTCGGCATGTTCTCGATCCTCCCCGTCCGTTCAAAGCAGGATGTCGGTGTAAAGCTCGGAAACATCCGGCTCTGGATCGGTCTGCGCAAACTCGGCGGCCTCGGCGACGATGTCGCGGATTTCCTTGTCGATGGCCTTCAGGTCGTCCTCGCTGGCCATGTTTTTCTCCAGCAGGCGCAGCTTCACCTGCTCGATCGGATCCTGCTCGGCGCGCATTTTCTGCACTTCTTCCTTGGTGCGGTACTTGGCCGGATCGGACATCGAATGGCCGCGATAGCGATAGGTCTACATTTCGAGGATGATCGGACCCTTGCCGGAGCGGCACCATTTGACTGCGCTAGTCGGCGGCAGCCTTGACCGCGCGCACATCCATGCCGTCGACCTGCATGCCGGGAATGTTGAACGACGCGCCGCGCTGCGAGAAATCGGTCTGCGCCGATGCGCGGCTGACCGCCGTGCCCATCGCATAGCGGTTGTTCTCGATCACATAGATGACCGGCAGCTTCCACAGCGCGGCCATGTTGAAGCTTTCGTAGACCTGGCCCTGGTTGGCTGCGCCGTCGCCGAAATAGGCGATCGCGACATTGTCGTTGCCGCGATAGCAATTGGCGAAAGCGAGGCCGGTGCCGAGCGACACCTGCGCGCCGACGATGCCGTGGCCGCCATAGAAGTGCTTCTCCTTGGAGAACATGTGCATCGAGCCGCCCTTGCCGTGCGAATAGCCGCCGCGCCGTCCGGTCAGCTCGGCCATCACGCCGTCCGGGTTCATGCCGCACGCCAGCATGTGGCCGTGGTCGCGGTAGCCGGTGATGACCTGGTCGCCTTCGATCATCGCCATCTGCATGCCGACGACGACAGCTTCCTGGCCGATATAGAGATGGCAGAAGCCGCCGATGAAGCCCATGCCGTAGAGCTGGCCGGCCTTTTCCTCGAAGCGGCGGATCAGCAGCATCTCGCGATAGGCCAGCAGTTCGTCCTCGCGGGTGAACTTTGCCGGCGCAGGCGCATCAACTGCTGTCGGAAGGCCTGGATGCGGAAGATTTCGATGATGTCTTGGGCGAGGAATGTGCGGCGTTCTTCGGCTTTGCAGCCATTGTGACCCTCTCCGGTAACGTTTCCTCAGGGCAGATATTCACCGGACGGTGTTGCTGCCTCGAATTGGTCCCGATCTTCGCCGGGCATGTGCGAGACTATTGCATGGGCCAGGAATTGCAATTGCGTTTGGCGCATGGCTGGCATCGCCGAGTGCCTTGATTCCCGTACGGAATTCCATAATTAACTGGATTTCAGTTAATTGGTGCAATGCGACATTTCTTGGTTGCCGTGCAGCATGCGAAAAAGCGCGCCGGCACGGTCAGCGCATGATCACCATTTCGTCCGCCTGTAGAACGTTCAGCGCACCCCGGGCCTGTTCATCCAGCATGTCGCGCTCGATGGAACCGTCCCTTAGCAGCATGCACCTTGGCCTCCAGGGCCTGGCGGCGCAACTTGATGGCGGCAAGCTCGAATTCGAGCCGTACCAATTCATCCTGAAGCCGCGCCATGCTTTCCAGCCCGTATCGCCCCGACCATGCGTGGTAGGCAAAGTAGGCAGTCAACAGGATCGACAGCACGGGGACGACAAAACGCCCGAGCGATGTGTTTCTGGTCTGGCGGGTGCTCAATCGGGGCCTTCACGCAATACTGAGGTCGGATGGCCGCATCATCTCCCATCATGCTTAAAGGCAGGTTTACGCTATGCGACAAAAGCCTTTCAGCCTTGTCCGCGCATCCTTCCGCCATATCGGGCAACCGGACCCAGTTCCTCCTCGATCCGGATGAGCTGGTTGTACTTGGCGAGCCGGTCCGAGCGCGCCAGCGAACCGGTCTTGATCTGCCCGCAATTGGTGGCGACGGCGAGATCGGCAATGGTTGAATCCTCGGTCTCGCCCGAGCGATGGCTCATCACGGCGGTGTACCCGGCCCGGTGCGCTGTCTCCACCGCATCAAGCGTTTCGGAAAGCGTGCCGATCTGGTTGACCTTGACGAGGATCGAATTGGCGACGCCCATCCTGATACCGTCGCGCAGCCGTTGCGAGTTGGTTACGAACAAGTCGTCGCCGACGAGCTGGCATGTTGAGCCGATCATGTCGGTCAGCGCCTTCCAGCCATCCCAGTCATCCTCGGCCATGCCGTCTTCGATGGAGATGATCGGATAGTCCGCCGCAAGCTTGGCCAGATATTCGGCCTGCTGCACCGGCGTCAGCGTACGCCCCTCGCCTTCGTAGACATAGTTTCCGTCCTTGAAGAACTCCGTCGCCGCGCAGTCGAGCGCGATCGCCATTTCAGAGCCCGGCTTGAAGCCAGCCTTTTCGATCGACTTCATGATGAAATCGAGCGCATCCTTGGCGCTCAACAGGTTCGGCGCAAAGCCGCCTTCGTCGCCGACGCCGGTGTTGTGCCCGGCTTCCTTTAGCGCCTTTTTCAACGTGTGGAATGTTTCGGCGCCCATTCGCACGGCTTCGCGCGAGCGACGAAGCGCCGATGGGCATGATCATGAATTCCTGGAAGTCGATCGGGATTGTCGGCATGGGCGCCGCCATTGATGATGTTCATCATGGGCACCGGCAGTACATGTGCGCCGGCTCCGCCGACATATCGGTAGAGCGGCAACGCCGAGGCTTCGGCTGCAGCCTTCGCGACTGCCAGCGAGACGCCCAAAATGGCGTTGGCACCAAGCCGCGACTTGTTCGCGGTGCCGTCCAGGTCGATCAGCGCGCGGTCGATGGCGAGCTGGTTTTCCGCGTCCATCCCGCCGATGGCTTCCAGTATCTCCCCATTGACGTTCCCGACCGCCTTGAGCACGCCCTTGCCGAGATAGCGTGCGCCGCCATCGCGCAGTTCGACCGCTTCATGCGCGCCCGTCGAGGCACCGGAAGGCACCGCCGCACGGCCCATCGATCCGTCCTCGAGGATGACGTCCACCTCAACCGTTGGATTGCCTCGGGAATCAAGAATTTCGCGGGCGGTAATGTCGATGATTGCGGTCATGGGACACCTGTGGCGGGAGGAAGGTTGCCCGCTCCTTTACCGTTCCCGGCGCTAATCCGCAATTTCCATCAGCAGGAAAAAGCAGGCGCGGCGCCGCGCCTGCCTGTTGTCCGGCGCCCTGGTCAGAACCCGACGCCGTAGTGGGAGAAACTGGCACTGCGCGCGGCCTTGCCATCGTCCCGGGTCAGTTCACGGATGGAATCGGCCGGCGCGGATTCCAGCTGTTCGCGCGAAAACGGAACGACATAGCCTCCACGATCTTGATCGTAATCGAGTTTTGCCCAGGGCACGGGATGGAATTTTTCGCCCATGCCCATCAGCCCGCCAAAACCGATCACCGCGAACAGGATATTGTCGGCGGTCTTTTCCAGAATGAGGTCCTCGACTTCGCCGATCTTGTTGCCGGACATGTCATAAACATTGGTGCCGATGACCCGCGAAGCACGGATTGCATTGGTATGGCCGCTAGGTGTTGGCATTTGAATGTCTCCTTGAAGATTGACCCGCCCTTTGGTAACGCGCGGGCTGCCTTGAGGTTTCGTTTCGCCAAGCCATTGCAGCCTTCCTGAAATCGCCGCTTTTTCGCCGCGCCGGCAACCAAATCCTTGCGCAAGGCTTTCACGCAGGGGTGCATCGAAACTGGCGGCAGACATGACGATCGATCACCAGCATGCAAGGCTGCGCATGAGCGCGCCGTACTATTGCAGCAGCCCTCGCGCTCAGCCTGGCGGCGCTTTTTTCCGGCGCGGCGCGAGCCCAGTCCATCGAATGCACCAATGCCCAAATTCCCGCGCAACATGCGATCTGCAATTCCGAGGAACTGCTGGTCATGGACGAAAAACTGGCGGCCATGGTCGCCCAGCGCTTTTCGCGGGCACGCACGCTGGCTCAGCGGCAGGAACTTTCGCTGCAGCAGTCACAATGGATGACCGAAAGGGATCGCTGCGGCGCAAACTGGACGTGCCTCGAGGCACGCTATCGCGACCGGATCACGGGTTTGGCTGATATCGGCTTGCTGGCGGAAATTGCCAGGATGGGTGCGCGTCAGCCCTGACGCTTCACCACTGCATCGATTTCCATCAACTGCATCAGCAGCGCCCGCATGTCCTTCAGCGGCACCATGTTCGGCCCGTCCGAAGGCGCGTTGTCCGGATCCTGGTGCGTCTCGATGAAGACGCCCGCGACACCCACCGCAACGGCGGCGCGCGCCAACGGCGGCACCATCGAGCGGTCGCCGCCGGTCGAAGCGCCCTGCCCGCCCGGGCTTTGAACCGAATGGGTGGCGTCGAAGATCACCGGAGCCCCGGTCGCCGCCATGATCGGCAGCGCGCGCATGTCGGACACGAGCGTATTGTAGCCGAACGATGCGCCGCGCTCCGTCAGCAGCACGTTGGGATTGCCGCTTTCGGTGATTTTCGAAAGCACGTTCTTCATGTCCCAGGGCGCGAGAAACTGCCCCTTCTTCACGTTTATGACCGCGCCGGTCTTCGCCGCAGCCACGAGCAGGTCCGTCTGCCTGCAAAGGAATGCCGGTATCTGCAATATGTCCGCATGCGGCGCGACCAGCGCGCACTGTTCTTCGGTATGCACGTCCGTGAGGATCGGCAGGCCGAGTTCCTTGCGCAGATCGTCGAACACAGGCATGGCAGCTTCAAGGCCTGCGCCGCGCCTGCCCGAAAGGCTGGTCCGGTTGGCCTTGTCGTAGCTCGTCTTGTAGACAAGGCCGATGCCCAGTTCCGCGGCAAGTTCCTTCAACGCTCCCGCGATGTCGAAGGCGTGCTGGCGGCTCTCGAGCTGGCATGGTCCCGCGATCAGCGAAAACGGGCCGGCATTGGAAAAGCGGACACCGCCCGCGACAACCGTTCCGTTCGGATTCATCGTTTCACCGCCTCGAATGCATAAATCGCGCCCTGCCCTTCGGCCGGTGGCACGACGATGCGGCCCGACCTTTCCACGAACGGGACACCGCTTTCCGTCAGGATGCTGCGCACCTTCTCAAGATCGGGGGCCGCGAAGACGACACCGCAAAGCTTGAGACCACGCTCGCTCAGGTTCTCCTCTACGCCGAACCAGGCGCGCATGCCGTCGGCGTTGAACGCCTCGATACGGACATTGGCGCTGAAAATGTCGAGACCGAAGGAATGCGCCGAAACTTCGCGCTGGCGTACCGCATCCTGGAGGAAGTATTGGAAATCGGTCGGGTTCTGCTCGCTGATCGCAATCGAAACTATCCCGCTCACGCCGTTTTCGTGGTTTTCGAGAGCGCTCCGGTCGACCTTCGGAACGTTGATCCGTTCGCAGGTGAACAGGAAGCAGTCTGGAGCCCGAAGGTCGGCGGCAAAGGCGAGCTTGAACGAGCCCTCGCTCCGGTTTCCCTTTCCGTCATCGAAAACCCGCGAAAACGAAAGTACATCTCCGCCACTGATGCCCTGGCGGATGAAGCCGGCATGGTCTTTTTCGGCATCGTCGGTCGAAAGGGCGATTGCGGAAAACCCGTCATTGCCATTGCGAAAACGCCAGGCCTGGTCCCGCTTGACGAAGGCATTGCCTGCCAGCGCGGCCGCCTCGCAGGTCTCGCGATGCCCGATCGCCAGCGGCTCCAGATAGGTGCCGTCTTGCAGGAAAACGCAGCAGTTTTCGGTTCCGAACGGGTGGCGCGCGTCCGGCGCAACGGTGAAGCCGAGCGCCATGTGCCGCCGCCGCGCCGTATCGAGCGAGACAACCGGAAGCACCAGATGGTCGAGCGCGCGCGGATGGCGAATTTCGGTGGCCGGATCGGGCCGGGCGATGACGGGCTGTCTCATGCCAAGCCGTTTGCCTCAACCGCGAGGCCAATGCAAGCCGCAGCGGCGCGCCTCAATTGGCCGGACGCTTTTGCGGCACCGGAACGCGCATTGTTGTTCCGGGCGCCAGCGGCCAGGGGGTCTTCGCATTCTCGGCGTCGGAAAAGGCGGTCAACGCCGCAGAACTGTCCGCGGGTTGCGCCGTGGCGACCGCGCCGCCGGTGCCCGTAAGGTTGAACGGGTCCGGTCCGGTCGCGTTTCCAAGGGCCACGGCAATCGAGCGCGTGTCATTGCCCTTTGGCTTCAGGTAGATGGCTTCGAGTTCCTCCAGCGTCGGACCCGAAGTGCGGGCGGCAAAGGTCGCATCCGTTTCGCCCTCGCCCAACTCGGTCACGACCTTGGATTTCTTGCCGCAAACCTCGGCGCGCATGTCCACCGGATAGCGGTTGACCTGGCTGGACGGGCGCATCGAAGCAAGCTTCGGCGCCGTGAATGGTACAGGCTTGAGGAACGCTTCCGTCAGAAGCTTGGCGGCACGAACGTTGCGCTCGCGGCCGGTCGGCCCGCCGAGGACAACGGCCATGTATTCCTTGCCGCGACGCTTGACCGTCGCGACGATATTGAGGCCAGAGGCGCAGACGAAGCCGGTTTTCATGCCTGTCGTGCCATCGAAACGCTGCAGGAGCGGATTGTGGTTGCGCACCAGCTTGCCAGCTACCTGTACTGCCGGAATCCTGAAATAGCCGGCATAGGCCGGGAACTCGCGGCGGATCGCCATGGCCAGCAAGGCCAGGTCGCGTGCGCTGGTAAACTGGTTGGGATCGTGCAGCCCGTGCGGATTGACGAAATTGGAGTCCGCCATGCCGAGCCTCTTGGCGTTGGCATTCATCAGCGCGATGAACTGCTGCTCGCTGCCGGCTACCGATTCGGCCAGCGCGACGGCGATGTCATTGGCCGACTTGACCATCAAGAGCTTGATCGCGGCATCGACCGTCAGGATCGTCCCTTCCGGAAAACCCATCTTGCTCGGCGGCTTGGACAGCGAATTGGCCGAGATCTTGACGGGTGACTTCAGGGTCAGCTTGCCCAATTCAACCACGCGAAACGCTGTGTAGGCGGTCATCAACTTGGTCAGCGACGCGGGATACCAGCGGTCGAATTCCTGCTCGCGCGAAATCACCTTGCCCGATCCCATGTCGACAAGCAGGTGGGGCGCGGCCAATCCCGGCACGGCTGCGGCAAGAAGCAAGGCGGCGGCGGCAAACATTGTGCCTGGCCGGTTGAATACGCTGCGCCATCGGATCATGCGGAATATGGCTTTCGCTGTGGTCGGACCCCGGAGCCTGTTCATATGGAACAATTTGGCCAAAATTGGAACCGTGGACCAAATTGATCGCAAATGAAGCCTTTACCCGCCAAAAACATGGCGGGCGTCACACCAGCCGGCTCTGTTCCACAGCCGCGCCGATGAAGCTTGCGAACAGCGGGTGCGGCTCGAACGGCCGCGACTTGAGCTCGGGGTGGTACTGAACGCCGATGAACCAGGGATGGTCAGGATATTCGATAGTCTCCGGCAAGACGCCGTCGGGCGACATGCCCGCGAAGTCGAGGCCGCACGCCTCCAGGCGGTCCTTGTAGTCGATATTGACCTCATAGCGGTGGCGATGCCGCTCGGAGATAGTGGTCGTGCCATAGATCGAAGCGATCTTGGAGCCGGGCCGCAGGCTTGCCGCATAGGCGCCAAGCCGCATGGTGCCTCCCATGTCGCCGGCGGCCTGACGCTTTTCCAGCATGTTGCCGCGCAGCCATTCGGTCATCAGGCCGACGACAGGCTCCTTGGCCGGTCCAAATTCCGAGGACGACGCACCTTCAAGGCCTGCCAGGGAACGCGCCGCCTCGATGCAGGCCATCTGCATGCCGAAGCAGATGCCGAAATAGGGTATCGCCTTTTCCCGCGCGAAACGGGCAGCAGCGATCTTGCCCTCCGCCCCGCGCTCGCCAAAGCCGCCGGGCACCAGGATGCCGTGGACCTTTTCGAGCCAGGGAGCGGGATCTTCCTTCTCGAAGATCTCGGATTCGATCCAGTCGAGATTGACCTTCACCTTGTTGGCCATTCCGCCATGGTGCAGCGCCTCGATCAGCGATTTGTACGCGTCCTTGAGGCCGGTGTACTTGCCGACGACGGCAATCGTCACTTCGCCTTCCGGATTGTGGATGCGGTGGGTGACCTCCTCCCAGCGCTCCATGCGCGGCTTGGGCGCGGGGTCGATGCCGAAGGCGGCCAGAACCTCGTCGTCAAGCCCCTCCGCATGATAGGCGAGCGGCACGTCGTAGATATGCCGAACGTCGAGCGCCTGGATGACTGCCGAGGGCCGCACGTTGCAGAACAGCGAAAGCTTGCGTCGTTCCTCCACCGGAATCGGCCGGTCGGCGCGTACCAGCAGGATGTCGGGCGCGATGCCGATGGAGCGCAACTCCTTCACGGAATGCTGCGTCGGCTTGGTTTTCAACTCGCCTGCCGCCGGGATGTAGGGCATCAGCGTGAGGTGGATGTAGACGGCGCCGCCGCGCGGCAGGTCATTGCCAAGCTGGCGGATCGCCTCGAGGAACGGCATGGCCTCGATATCGCCCACCGTGCCGCCGATCTCGCACAGCACGAAGTCGTAATCGTCATTGCCACCGAGCACGAAATCCTTGATTTCGTTGGTGACGTGCGGAATTACCTGCACCGTCGCGCCGAGATAATCGCCACGGCGCTCCTTCTCGATGATGTTCTTGTAGATGCGCCCGGTGGTGATGTTGTCCGACGCGTTGGCCGAGCGTCCGGTGAAGCGCTCGTAGTGGCCGAGGTCGAGGTCGGTCTCCGCGCCGTCGTCGGTGACGAACACCTCGCCGTGCTGGTAAGGGCTCATAGTGCCCGGATCAACGTTCAGGTACGGATCCAGCTTGCGGATGCGCACGCGATAGCCTCGAGCCTGCAACAGCGCACCCAGCGCAGCTGCCGCAATTCCTTTGCCGAGGGAAGAAACCACGCCGCCGGTGATGAAAACATATCGCGCCATGGGAATTGACCCCTAAGCCGTTTCATTCGATTCGCAAAGCCGAAATGGCCATGCCATGCCATTCCCAACAAAAAACGCCCGGCCAAACAGCCGGGCGTTTGTCTGTCGGCACACGATTACTGACCGCTCGGGACCTGTGGCGCCGCGGGCGCTGCCGGTTCCGCGGGTGCCGGTGCAGCCGGAGCCGCATCGCCTGTCGCAGGAGGCGTAGCCGGCGTTGCCGGTCCGCCCAGCTGGTCCAGTACGCCGCCGCTGCCCGAGGGCTGCTGTTCGATCCGGTCGAGAAGATTGCCCGGGCCCGCATCCAGCTTGGCAATGACGCCCAGCGCAATCGATGTCGCGAAGAACGCCGCCGCAAGAATCGCCGTCGTGCGCGTCAGCACGTTGGCCGCGCCGCGTGCAGACATGAAGCCGCCGCCGCCGCCACCGCCCATGCCAAGCGCACCGCCCTCGGAGCGTTGAAGCAGCACGACGCCCACCAGGGCTATGACCACCATGAGGTGGATGACTATGAGAACCGTTTCCATTCGACTTTCCGGAAATGCGCTGACGCCGCGCCAGCCATGTGTTGGCGCGCGTCTAGCACGAATATCGCCGCGAGATAAACCCAGATACCGCGCAGTTCAAGGGCAGCCGGCGCAAATGCCGAGAAAGTCCGGTGCCTTGAGGCTTGCCCCGCCCACCAGCGCGCCGTCCACATTGGCAACTGAAAGCAGTTCGGCGGCATTGGCCGGCTTGACCGATCCGCCATAGAGAATGCGAATTTTCCCGCCTGCCTCACCGTATTTGCCGGTGATGAAGTCACGAATGAAGCGATGCGCCTCCGCAACATCTTCCACTGTTGGCGTCAGCCCGGTGCCGATTGCCCACACCGGTTCATATGCGATGACGATATCGGACACTGCGGGCAGCGAAGCCTCAAGCTGCTCCTTCAGGACATCGAGCGTTTCGCCCGCTTCGCGCTGCGCCCGCGTTTCTCCGATGCACACAATGGGAAGAAGTCCCGCCCGAAGGGCGGCTTCCGCCTTCCCCTTCACTGTCGCGCTCGTCTCGCCATGGTCGGTGCGCCGCTCGGAGTGGCCGACAATTACCGCCGTTGCACCGCAATCGGAGAGCATCTCGGCGGAAATGTCACCGGTATGGGCGCCAGAGGCATTGGCATGGCAATCCTGGCCGCCAATGGCGAGGGCGCCTGCGCCGGCAACCCCTGCAGCCTCCCCGATCAGCGTGAACGGAACGCATACAAGCCCGTCAATGCGCCCCGAATGGCTGGCGAACCCCGTGCACATCGCTTCAAGTTCGGGAAGCTGCGCCTTGAGGCCGTTCATCTTCCAGTTTCCCGCGATCAGCGGCCTGATGCCTGGGGTCATGCTGTTCTCCCGGTTTTGTCTGCGCCGCCCCTGCTAGCACGGCTTGCCCGTTTGCCAAAAGGGCGCTGCCAGCACATTACCGGCTTTTGAGTTGTGATAGCGCAAACCGGACGCTATACGGTTTTTCAAAGGCCGTTCGCCTGAAAACAAGGAACTGAAATGCTTGAAGCTCTGCGCAAGTCCACTGGCGGCATCGTCGCGAAAGTCCTGCTGGGATTGCTGGTGATTTCATTCGCGGTCTGGGGCGCGTCCGGCTCGCTTCTGACGGGAGTCGGCACGGAGCCCATACGCGTCGGCGACACGCGCGTCAGCATGGTCGACTACCGGCTGGCCTACCAGACCCGCATCAATGCGCTTGAGCAGCAGTTGAACCAGCGCCTCACGCGTGAGCAGGCGAAAGCTTTCGGCATCGACCAGGCGGTTACCAGCCAGCTTGTCGCGGGCGCGGTGCTCGACCAGAGCGCCCGCGAAATGGGGCTTGGCGTCTCCGATGAACAGCTCATCAAGCTCATTGCGTCCGATCCGACCTTCAAGGACAGCTCCGGCGCGTTTTCGCGCGAGCGGCTGATCGCAGCACTGCGCTCGATTGGCATGAGCGAGGACGACTATGTCCGGAACCAGCATGCCGTCGCGATGCGCAACCAGCTCTTGAACGGCCTCGCGCAGGGAATGTCGGCGCCGGATGTGTTTCACTCAGCCGTGTCGCAGTACCAGTCGGAGCGGCGCGTATTCGAATATGCGACGGTGGACCGCTCTGCGGTGCCGACCCCGCCGGAGCCGACCGAGACTGACCTTTCGACCTATTTCGAGGCGAACAAGCAGAACTACGTCGCGCCCGAATACCGCAAGCTTACGCTTGTAAGGCTCGTTCCCGCCGACATCGCGAAGCCGGACGCTATCACCGCGGAGGAGATTGCTGCCGAGTACGAGGCAACGAAAAACCAGCACACGAGGCCCGAACAGCGGCGCATCCAGCAGATCGCATTCCCGGACGCCGCCGCGGCAAAGGCTGCCGCAGACCGTCTTGCCGCCGGCGAAACCGTAGAGGCGATCCTCACGGGACTGGGCCGCACGGCCGCCGACGCGGACCTTGGAATGCTGCGCAAGGACCAGATCCCTGACGCGAAGATCGCCGAGGCGGCATTTGCCTTGGAGGCCAACAAGCCCAGCGGCGTCGTCGAGGGAACTTTCGGTCCGGTGATCATCAATGTCACCGAAATCGTGCCGCAGGCCGTGACGCCGCTCGCCGAACTCGAGGCGGAAATCCGCAAAAGCCTTGCCGAGAAAAAGGCCGCGGAAATCATCTTCGAGACCCATGACAAGCTCGAGGACGAACGGGCGGCCGGAGATCCGCTCGCCGACGCAGCGACGAAGGTCGGACTCAAGGCGTTCACGATCGAGCAGGTGGATGCGAACGGCAACGGACCGGACGGCAAGCCCGTCGAAGGCCTTCCGCAAGCCCAGGGGCTGCTGACCGAGGCGTTCCAGACGGACGAAGGTGTCGAGGCCGACCCGGTGAATATAGGCAATGACGGCTTTGTCTGGTTCGAGGTTGCAGGCGTGACACCCGAACGGCAAAAGCCGATTGCGGAGGTTCGCGATCAGGTGCGCGCGGCATGGGTTGAGGCCGAAACGGCCAAGAAGATCGAGGCCATTGCCAGGGACATCGCCGGGCGGGTTTCAAAGGGCGAAGACTTTGCCGCGGTGCTCGCTGCCGTCTTGCCGCAGGTAAACGGTGCCCCGCAGGCGCCGAAGCAGAGCGCCGAACTGAAGCGTACCGATACGAGCGCCGATCTGCCGCCGGCGGCAATCGCAGCTGGCTTTGCCTTGCCGCAAGGAGGCGTGACCAACACGCCTGCCGCGCAGGCCCCGGCGCAACTGGTGGTGAAGGTCGCGAATGTGATAGCTGGCGACAACAGTGCAGCGCCGGCCAATTTGCGCCAAAGCATCGACGGGCAGATTTCCGATGACCTGATGGGCCACCTCGTCGGCGATCTGCAGGCGCGCCAGGAAGTGATCGTCAACCCTGCGGCGATCGACGCCGCGCTGCAGTTCTGACCGGCCTCGCCATGAACGACATCAAGCCGATCCTTGCCAAGGTCGCGGACGGCGCGACGCTGAGCCGTGAAGAAACCGGCAAGGCCTTCGGCATGCTGATGTCCGGCGAAGCGACGCCCTCGCAAATCGCCGGGCTGCTGATGGCCCTGCGGGTGCGCGGCGAGACGCCGGACGAGTTCGCCGGCGCGGTCGATGCGATGCGGGCGAAGATGCTGACCGTCGATGCGCCTGAGGGCGCCATCGACATCGTCGGCACTGGCGGCGATGCCAAGGGTTCGCTCAACGTATCGACGGCTGCATCCTTCGTGGTCGCGGGATGCGGCGTCAAGGTCGCCAAGCACGGCAACCGCGCGCTCTCCTCCAAGTCCGGCTCCGCCGATGTTTTGAAGGCGCTCGGCGTCAACCTCGAACTCAGCCCCGGCCAGATAACCACCTGCATCGAGGAGGCGGGCGTCGGCTTCATGTTCGCCCCGGCCCACCACTCGGCCATGCGCCATGTCGGTCCGACGCGGGTCGAACTCGGCACCCGCACGATTTTCAACCTGCTTGGGCCGATGTGCAATCCGGCGGGCGTGAAGCGCCAGCTCCTGGGGGTGTTTTCCCCGCGCTGGCTCATCACCATCGCGCAGGTACTTGGCGAACTCGGCTCGGAGAAGGTCTGGGTTGTCCATGGCGGCGGCTATGACGAAATCAGCATTGCCGGGAACGACCCATGTCGCTGCGCTGGAAGACGGCAAGGTGCGCACATTCGACGTCACGCCCGAAGATGCCGGGCTGCCGGAACACTCCGGCGACGAAGTGGCCGGCGGCGACGCCGAATACAACGCGGCGGCGATGCGCGCCATGCTTCAGGGCCAGGCGTCGGCGTTCCGCGACATGGTCCTCCTCAACGCCGCAGCCGCGCTGATCGTTGCCGACAAGGCAGCGGACCTTCGTTCCGGCGCCGAAATGGCTGCTTCCGCCATAGACAGCGGCGGTGCCTTGGCGGTCTTGGACAAGCTTGTGGAAGTTTCGAACGAAGGCAACGGCTGATGGCCGACATCCTCAAGAAGATCGAGGCCTACAAGCGCGAGGAAATCGCCGCGGCAAAGGCTGCCGTGCCGCTCGCCGAGCTCAAGGCCCGCATTGCCGGTGCCGATGCGCCGCGCGGATTCCTGCGCTCCCTGCGCGCCGCGCATGATCGTGGCGACTATGCGCTGATCGCGGAAATCAAGAAGGCCAGTCCGTCGAAGGGCCTCATCCGCGCCGATTTCGACCCGCCCGCCCTTGCCAAGGCCTATGCCGAAGGCGGCGCGGCCTGCCTTTCGGTGCTGACCGACAAGCCGTCCTTCCAGGGCGCGCCGGAATACCTTGAAGCGGCCCGTGCGGCATCCGGGCTTCCGGTGTTGCGCAAGGACTTCCTGTTCGAGCCATACCAGGTGTTCGAAGCAAGAGCGTGGGGCGCCGATTGTATCCTCATCATCATGGCGTCGCTGTCCGACGCCGATGCTCGCGCGCTGGAGGATACCGCGCTGGACCTTGGCATGGACGTTCTGGTCGAAGTCCATGACGAGGCCGAGACGGAGCGCGCGCTCAAGCACCTGTCTTCCCCGATGATCGGCATCAACAACCGCAACTTGCGAACCTTCGAGACGACGCTGGAGACGAGCGAAAGGCTGTCGCGGCTCATTCCACCCGGCAAGCTCATCGTCGGCGAAAGCGGGCTGTTCACGCCGGAAGATCTTGCGCGGCTGGCGCGGACGGGCATTCGAACCTTCCTCATCGGCGAAAGCCTGATGCGTCAGGCGGACGTCGCCGCCGCTACCTCGGCAATATTGGCAAATCCGCTTCCCGCCGGAAAAGCGGCATGACCGAAGGGCCTCACCCATATAGGTGCAACCGGCGAGGCCCGGATGGTCGACGTGGGCGGCAAGGAGCACACAACGCGCGAGGCGGTCGCGGTCGGCTCCGTCAGGATGCAGGCCGAAACGCTGGACCTTATCCTGTCCGGCAATGCCAAGAAGGGCGACGTGCTGGGCGTCGCGCGCATAGCCGGCATCATGGCCGCGAAGAAGACTTCCGACCTGATCCCGCTTTGCCATCCGCTGGCGCTGACCAAGGTCGAGGTCGAGATCGAACCCGACCACGCGCTTCCCGGCCTGCAGGTCGCGCGCCACGGCCAGGGTCACCGGCCAGACCGGCGTCGAGATGGAGGCGCTGACGGCCGCAACGGTGGCCTGCCTCACCATCTATGACATGGCGAAGGCGGCGGACCGCGGAATGGAAATCACATCCGTCCGGCTTCTTGAAAAATCGGGCGGCAAGTCGGGCCACTGGCGCGCGGGAGACTGACCCTTGCGCACTGACCTCGTTCCCGCCGCCGAGGCGCTTTCCATCATCCTTGAAGGCGCATCGCCCGTGGAAACGGAAACGGTTCCGCTTGTGCAAGCCCATGGAAGGGTTCTCGCCCGCGACCTGGCGGCGCTTCGCACGCAGCCGCCCTTCCCTGCTTCCGCCATGGACGGCTATGCCTTGCGCGGCGCTGACGCGCAAGCCGCGCCTGTTACGCTGACGATCATCGGCGAGGCGGCAGCCGGCCACCCCTTTGCGGGCAAGGTCGGCCCGGGCGAAACCGTTCGCATCTTCACCGGTGCGCCGGTGCCCGATGGCGCCGACACCGTGCAGATGCAGGAAAACGCCAGCCGGAATGGAGACCGCGTAACCATTCTCAAGCCTGTCGCGACCGGGCATTCGGTGCGGCCCGCCGGGCTCGATTTCAGGGCAGGCGATGTGTTGCTGCGCCAGGGCGACATCATCGATGCGCAGCGGCTGTCGCTGGCGGCCTCGATGAACCATCCTGCCCTGCCCGTCTGGCGCCGCCCCCGCATCGCGCTCGCGGCCACCGGAGACGAATTGCGCCTGCCCGGCGAGGCGACCGGACCTGGCGAGATCATCGCATCGAATACCTACGGCCTCGCAGCAGTGATGCGCGAAGCCGGCGGCGAAGTGCGCGACCTCGGCATCTTGAAGGACGACCCGGCTATTCTCGACGCCGCACTCCAAGGTGCGCTTCGCGACGGCGCCGATGTCATCGTCACCACCGGCGGCGCATCTGTCGGCGACCACGATCTGGTAAAGCCGGCTTTCGAGCGCCTCGGCGCAAGCTTCGCCTTTTCCAAGATCGCAATGCGGCCCGGCAAGCCGCTGATCTTTGGCCGTATCGAAAACGCCGGCCGCACGGTCTGGTGCCTTGGCATTGCCGGAAATCCGGTTTCCTCGCTGATCGCGGCGCATGTATTCCTGCGCCCGCTTGTCGCCGCGCTGGGTGGCCGGCCCGCGGCGCAAGCCGCGCCGGTCGATGCCCGACTTGGCTGTGACCTTCCGGCCAATGGCGACCGCGAAGACCACATGCGTGCTGCCGCCCGCCGCCTGCCGGACGGTACGCTCGAGGTCTCGCCGTTCGAGCGGCAGGACAGCGCCATGCTTGCGGCGCTGGCGCGGGCAGACGCCATTCTCATCCGCCCGCCATTCGCCCCGCCTGCGCGCAAGGGCGACGCCTGCCACGCGGTTCTCATGCGGAATCTGTAGCAATCGCCAGACGTGTGTCTGCTTTGTTCTTGCGAACAGGAGTGGAACATGGTACCGAATGTTCGTCGTTCGTACCTGATGATTCCGTGGCGAAGCGTCGCGCGGTCATCCCGCTGGAGAAGATCATGCTCACCCGCAAACAGCAGGAATTGCTGCTACTGATCAACCGCCACCTTCAGGAAAGCGGAATACCGCCCTCGTTCGACGAGATGAAGGACGAGCTGAACCTCAAGTCGAAGTCGGGCATTCACCGCCTTATCACTGCGCTGGAGGAGCGGGGCTTCATCCGCCGGCTTCCGAACCGCGCGAGGGCGCTTGAAGTCATCAAGCTGCCGGACGCATTCACACCCCATGCCCGGCCCACTTTGGTTTCGAGCACGCCCGAACCGGTGCGCAAGACCGGCTTCTCGCCAAGCGTCATACAGGGCGACCTTTCCCGCAAGCCTGCCGGCAAACCTGCGCAGCACCACCGCGAGGATGAGGCCGAGGTTTCCATGTCCATTCCGGTGATGGGCCGGATCGCGGCGGGCGTTCCGATTTCCGCAATCCAGGACCACACGCACAATGTCGCGGTTCCGCCCGACATGATCGGATTCGGCAGCCACTACGCCTTGATGGTCAATGGCGATTCGATGATCGAGGCCGGCATTTTCGATGGCGATACGGTGATCATTCGCGAGACCAACAGCGCCGACGCAGGCGACATCGTCGTGGCGTTGGTGGACGAAGAGGAAGCAACGCTCAAGCGATTGCGCCGCAAGGGCAATTCGATTGCGCTGGAAGCTGCCAACCCCGCCTACGAGACCCGTATCTTCAGTCAGGACCGGGTGAAGGTTCAGGGCCGGCTTGTGGGTCTGATTCGCCGTTACTGACTTCGGGGTCGGGCGGTTTTGGCTCCGGTTGCCGCTTTGATATGACGGGCGGCGGTTGGCGTGCGAGGTTCCAGGGGCGGCTGTCGGGCGTGATGGCCGTTTCGACAATGAAATCTTTTGTTCCCCTGCTGCCGTTGAAGCGGATGAGGTGCGTTCCCTTTTCCTCGAAGTCGCCGCGCTTGAGGATCAGGCCCGGTTTGCGGCCATCGCAGTCGACATACCGCAGCCGTGGCGCGGCAAGGATGTCTGCGCTCAGGCAGGCTGCGTCCAGAAGTTCCGGCTTGTAGACGATTTCGACGCGAACGCCGCCAGGACTGATCGCCACGCAATGCTCCTTGTCGCATTGCTGCTTCATCGACGCAGCATCCGCCTCGCTTTCCGATGGCCAGGCTTTTTCCCAGATGCCGGTAATGAAGCTCTCCCGCCCGGGATAAAGCGAGCGCGAGCCGGCCCTGGCTGTCGGCCATGCCGATGGCGCGGCCCCCTTGCGAAATGATGAGATCCGGCGCCGGTTCCGCCTTGCCGAAGACCAACATTGCCGCGATCGGTATGAGACCGAGCCAACGCAATCTCGTCTTCAGGAGTATGAGTAGCAGCAACCCGGCAGCCCCGCACAGGAGCAGCAACAGCGGTTGCCGTCCCGTCGCATCGGGTACCGGATACCGGTTTACCCAGTCGGAAATCGCGACTACCGCATCGACCGACCAGCCCATCGGAACAAGCGCAAGCTTTTCCATGCCATAGGGCATCAGCAGCACGGAGAGCAGCGCGGACGGCATCATCACCATGCTGATGACCGGCGCAGCGATGAGGTTCGCTACCAGCCCCATAGGCGCTACACGGTGGAAATGCATTGCGGCGAACAAGCCTGTCGCAAAGCCCGCGACAAGGCTGGTCAGCAGCAGTCCCCCGACATAGGCGGCGAGTTTGCCTGCAAGGCCGAAGCGTGGTCCGGCTGTATCCCTTCGGCCCATCCGGCCCTGCTTGAACTGCCCGAGCGCCGCATAGGCGGCAACCAGCGATCCCGCGGCTGCAAAGGACATCTGGAACCCCGGCTCGAGAACGGACTCGGGCGTGATCAGTAGGATCGCCAGCGCCGCCAGCGCCACGTTGCGCATGGTCATCGCCCGCCGGTCGACGAGCATGGCAATCAACATGATCGCGATCATCAGATACGACCGCTGCGTCGCGACTTCGGCACCCGAGAGGAACAGATAAAAGGTCGCCGATGCAAAACCGGCCGAGACCGCCCATTTGCGAACCGGATAGTGAAGCGCCAACCGCGGCGACAGAGCCAGCAGGAAGCGCAGCAACCATACGGCAGTCAATGTCACCAGCACCATGTGCAGTCCCGAGATGGAAAGGATGTGCGCGAGACCAGAGCGGCGGAAGCTTTCTTCGGTCGCCTCGTCAACCGCCATGCGCTCGCCCGTGATGAGCGCAGCGCAAATGTCGCCCGCCTCCCCTCCGACCGCGGCGCGGATCCTTTCGGTCATCGAAATGCGGAGCTTGTTCATCAGGAGCAGGCCGGTTTCGGAAGGCTGCGCCTGCGCGCTGCCCCCCGCCGCTGACGGCGCGCCCATGAAGAAGCCGGTGGCACCCAGCCCGTCGAACCAGTTGAAGAACCCGAAGTCGAAACTGCCCGGATAGGCCGGACCGGAAAACGGCTGCAGGCGGGCAACGCCCTCGATCACGCCGCCCGGCAGCACGGTTTCATGTTTGGATGCTGCAGAGAGCCGAATGCGCTTCGGCAATCCGCCGGCTTCGACACCCTCGATGGAAAGCGGACGCATCAGATATCTGACCCCGCCCTTGCGGGTCGCTTCCGCGCCCAGCACCAGTCCACTGACTTTCGCCGTGGTTTCCACGGCAATCACCGGCCCGCCGGCAGTCATCGTGCGCAACTGCGCGGCAGACATTCCCGCCAGCATAAGCGCGACTGCAACGATGCTGAAATAGCCTGCCCCGTGCGTTTGCCTCTGCCACGCGGCGACAGCCAGGATTGCAAGACTGCCGAAAACAACGGCGAAAACAGGTTCGGCCGGAGCGCTGAAATAGACAATGACTCCCAGACCGAGAAAAACCGGCACGAAGTTGAAGAGGCTGCCCGCCTCACGCTCACGTTCCGCCAACGCGCCGAGCACATCTGCCGTCCGCGTGGCGACTTCACCGCCCCGGACGGCAATCCGGGAAAAGACCCCTACGCGCTCCGAGGCCAGCGTGTCGGAGAGCGTGGCCGGCAGTTGCAACTCGCGCGCAAGCGGTTCCGGCGCGCGTTGCGGCGGCGGCGCTGTCTTGCGCGGCGGTACTGCCATGTTGCCCCCAACCCGCTGCATTGCCGGACACGGTAAAAGTCCGGCAACTTGCCAGCAGGCGCATCTATGCTACATGAGCGCGCAAGCAACTCAAGCGGCCCGATTGCAGCAAACCCGACCTGCAACCGGCTGCGCATTTACCGGAAATCCGATGTCCGATGCCGTAGTCACCCGATTTGCCCCCTCCCCGACGGGCTTCCTGCACATTGGCGGCGCGCGCACCGCGCTGTTCAACTGGTTGTTCGCCCGGCATCACGGCGGCAAGATGCTGCTTCGCATCGAGGACACCGACCGCGAACGCTCCACCGAGCCGGCGGTGGCGGCGATCCTCGACGGGCTGTCGTGGCTTGGGCTGGATTGGGACGGCGAGCCGATCTCGCAATTTGCCCGCGCCGCCCGCCACCGCGAAGTTGCCGAGCAGATGGTGCGCGACGGTACGGCGTATTACTGCTTCGCAACGCCGCAAGAGCTCGAAGAAATGCGCGAGAAGGCCAGGGCAGAAGGCCGGCCGCCGCGTTATGACGGTCGCTGGCGCGATCGCGACCCATCCGAGGCGCCGGCCGGCGCCAAGGGCGTGATCCGGCTCAAGGCGCCGCGCGACGGCGAGACGCTGGTAGACGACCAGGTCCAGGGCCTTGTGCGCTTCCCCAACAAGGATCTCGACGATTTCGTGCTGCTTCGCTCGGATGGAAATCCGACCTACATGCATGCCGTGGTGGTCGACGATCACGACATGGGTGTCACGCACATCATCCGCGGCGACGATCACCTCACCAATGCCGGCCGGCAGACGCTGCTTTACCAGGCGCTGGGCTGGAACGTCCCGGTCATGGCCCATATCCCGCTGATCCATGGGGCGGATGGCGCAAAGCTTTCCAAGCGCCACGGCGCACTGGGCGCGGAAGCCTATCGTGCCATGGGCTTCTTGCCGGAGGCGCTGCGAAACTACCTCGTGCGCCTCGGGTGGTCGCATGGCGACGCAGAAATCATGTCGACCGATGAGATGATCGAATGGTTCGGGTTCGACGGCATGGGCCGCGGCGCGGCCCGTTTCGATCTCGTCAAGCTTGAAGCGCTGAACGGCCACTACATCCGCCATGCCGACGATACCTATCTGGTTTCCCGGACCATGGACCTCATGAACTACATCGATGGCGGCGCCGAACTCGCGGCAAAGCTCACCCCGCATGTCCGCGAGCAATTGCTGGCAGCCATGCCGGGATTGAAGGAGCGCGCCAAGACCCTGGTCGAACTTCTTGACGGAGCACAGTTTCTTTTCGCTTCCCGGCCGCTCGCCATGGATGAAAAAGCCGCTGCGATGATCGCCGATGGCGGCCGGCAGATCATAGGCAGCCTGTTGCCGGCACTTGAGGCGCTTCCCGCCTGGGACGCGGCATCGACGGAAGCGGCTGTCCGGGCCCATGCCGAAGCAAACGATCTAAAGCTCGGCAAGGTAGCGCAACCCCTGCGCGCCGCGCTCACAGGGCGTCTCACCTCGCCGCCGGTCTTCGACGTGATGGCTGTGCTCGGCCGTGAGGAAAGCCTTGCGCGGCTTGCCGACCAGGCCGCAGCAGCCTGAAAGCACGGAAAAAACCGGCTGTTGGTGGACAGACCGGACACGGGCTATTACCTTGGTCGGACTTGTTCGCGAGCCGCTAATGCGATAGCTATTCGCAACTGCAGCGCTGCATATTGCATTGCAGCATTCCGGTTCCTCCCAACAGCCGAAATGTACGTGCGCAGCAAGTTTTGTTGACGCGCCTGTCCGGGGGGAAAAGGTGCAAAGCCGGCAAGAGGTTTCGAGATGACGGATTCCAAGGCAACACTCCAGGTAAACGGCAAGTCCATGGACCTTCCGGTCCACAAGGGTTCCATTGGCCCGGACGTGATCGATATCGGCGCGCTTTACAGCCAGACCGGCATGTTTACCTATGATCCCGGGCTTCACCTCAACCGCGGCATGTGAGTCCGACATCACCTTTATCGACGGCGACGAAGGCATCCTGCTGCACCGCGGCTATCCCATCGAGCAGCTCGCCGAGCATGGCGACTTCCTGGAAACCTGCTACCTGCTGCTTTACGGCGAACTGCCGACGGCCGCCGAAAGCGCGGATTTCCACAATCGCGTCACCAAGCACACCATGGTGCACGAGCAGATGCAGTTCCTGTATCGCGGGTTCCGGCGCGATGCGCATCCGATGGCCGTCATGTGCGGCGTCGTCGGCGCGCTTTCGGCGTTCTACCACGACTCGACCGACATCTCCGACCCGCACCAGCGCATGGTCGCTTCCATCCGCATGATCGCCAAGATGCCGACGATCGCGGCGATGGCCTACAAATATTCCATCGGCCAGCCTTTCGTTTACCCGAAGAACTCGCTCGATTACGCCGCCAACTTCCTGCACATGTGCTTTGCCGTGCCGTGCGAGGAATATGTGGTCAATCCGGTTCTTGCCCGCGCCATGGACCGCATTTTCATCCTTCACGCCGACCACGAGCAGAACGCATCGACCTCGACGGTGCGCCTCGCCGGCTCGTCGGGCGCAAACCCGTTCGCCTGCATCGCGGCCGGCATCGCCTGCCTTTGGGGGCCTGCCCATGGCGGGGCCAACGAAGCGGCGCTCAACATGCTGCAGGAAATCGGTACGCCCGACCGCATCCCGGAATTCATCGCCCGCGCCAAGGACAAGAACGATCCGTTCCGCCTGATGGGCTTTGGCCACCGCGTCTACAAGAACTACGATCCGCGCGCGCGCATCATGCAGAAGACCACGCACGAAGTCCTGAGCGAACTCGGCATCAAGGACGACCCGACTGCTGGAAGTGGCGATGGAACTGGAAAAGATCGCGCTGACCGATGAATATTTCGTCGAGAAGAAGCTCTATCCGAATATCGACTTCTATTCCGGCATCACGCTGAAGGCGCTGGGCTTCCCGACCACCATGTTCACCGTGCTTTTCGCCGTGGCCCGCACTGTCGGCTGGATCGCGCAGTGGAAGGAAATGATCGAGGACCCCAAGCAGCAAGATCGGCCGCCCGCGCCAGCTCTATACCGGCAAGCCGCAGCGCGACTATGTCGACGTCGCCAACCGCTGATCCATCATCGTCATGAATGCAACACCGCCCGCCTCCACGCGGGCGGTTTTCATTTGAGCAGCGAAAGCACCGTTCGCGCGGCGAGCACGCCTGCCGGTTCGTCCTGGCGCATTCTTTCGGCGACCCTCTCGAAACCGGAAAGCTGTGCATCGCGCTCCGGGCCCTCGCGCATCAGCCCCTCGATTGCCCGCGCCAGCCAGCCTGGCCTGACCATGTCGCCGACGCGTTCGGGAACAATGGCCTGATCGGCGATCAAGTTCGGAAGCGCCGCGGTCCAGCCCGTGATGAGATGGCGGAAGCGGTGGAGCAGCCAGTCGAGCCGGTAGATCGAAATCACCGGCACCCTGTATAGCGCAAGCTCAAGGATCACCGTACCGGACGTCGCCAGAGCCGCGTCCGCGGAAAGGAAGGCGGCATGCTTGGCCGCTTCGCCGCTTACGATCTCGGGCGTCACCTTCCAGGCGGCCGTCTTTTCCCGCAGTTCCGCCTCCAGCTTCGGCACGGCCGGCAGCAACACTCGGAAACGGTTACCGCGCGCATGCAGGATTTCCAGCGTCTGGCGGAAATCGTCGAGCATCAGCGCGATCTCGCCCCGCCGCGATCCTGGAAGCAGCAACAGGGTCTTTTCAGGCGAGATCTTCGCACGGTCGGGAAGCGTGACGCCATCCATTCGCCGCGCCATCGGGTGACCGATATACGTCGCGTCCGGCCCGCCGAGTTCCTTCAAGGTTTGCGGCTCGAAAGGCAGGATCGCCAGAACATGATCGATATGCGCAGCCATGGTTTTGGCCCGCCCGGGCCGCCAAGCCCAGACGCTGGGGCAGATGTATTTGACGATCGGCACGTTCGGCAGGCGCGCGCGCACCTTCTTGGCGACGCGGTGGGTAAAGTCGGGGCTGTCGACCAGCACTACAGCATCAGGCCGTTTCTCGACGATGTCCTTGGCGGTATCACTGATCCTGCGCAAGATGACGGGCAGCCGGGCCACAACAGCCGACAAGCCCATCACAGAGATATCCTCGATGTCGAACAACGAATGGATGCCAAGAGCCTGCATGCGCGGCCCGGCCAGGCCGATGCATTCGATGTCCGGCTCAAGCAGGCGCAACTGCTCGACGAGGTCAGCGCCAAGGATGTCGCCCGAAGTCTCCCCGACAACCAGATAGATGCGGCGCGGCTTGGATTGGTCAGCCATGATCAAGCCCGTCCGCCGCGCTGACGCCGTAAATGTAGATGCCGGCGTCCCTCGCGGCCTGCAAGGTCGCCTCGCGCTCGAGGATGATTGCATGCCCGGCTTCAATGGCGATGCCGTTGAGGCCGGCGCGCTTGACCCCGGCGACCGTTGCGGGCCCGATTGCGGGAAGGTCGGCGCGAAGATCCTGGCCCGGCTTCAACGCCTTCACCAGGACTCCGTTCTTGCCTTTTTCAGGCATCCGGCCGATTTCGCGCATGGCGACGATGCGTGCGAGCAAATTGTCGGTACCCTCCACGCCCTCGACCGCGACAACACGTGAAGCTTCGGCCACGGCCGCCTGGCCGATGTCGAAGCGGCCCAGCGCCTTGCAGGCTCCGAATGCCAGCCGGATATTGGCAAGATCGCGCGCACCCGGCTTCGCGCCTGCAATGCGCCCGGCACCCGCCAGCAGTTTCGGCGCAATCTGGTGGGCGCCCACGACGGCGATGCCGCGCTTCTCGAAAAGCCGGATCGCCCCGGAAAGCACGGTATTGTCGCCGCCCAGCATGAATACGAGCGCCTCGGGCAGGGTCAACAGCGCACCCAGATCGAGCTTCAGTTTCAGGAGTTCGGGCCGCTTGTGGATGCCGCCAGCGAAAACGACTTCCTTTATCTGGCGCTCGCGCAGGATCTTGAACAACCTGCCTACCTGCCCCCAGGAGAGGAATTCATGCGGGAATGCCTTGATGGCGTCCGATGCTTCGCCCTCGATACCGACCAGGAAAGGCTCCCGGCCCGCTTCGATGGCCCCGCGCGCAATTTCCAGCGGCAGGCTTCCATAGCCGCAAATCAGGGCAAGGTCGCTTTGCTTGCCGTCCGCCTGTTCAGGTCCGGCGGCCATCTGCGCCCCTAGGATTGGCGACCGCTGCGCGGCGTGCACAGCGCGCGGTCCCCGCCATTGACGATGAAATCGGTAATTGTAGCGACGACGGCATCAGCGGCCAACTCCGTATCGAGCGAAGCGACTGCTTCCTGGATCGGCAGCTTCGAACCGAACAATTCCTTGAAGGCGCGCCTGGCGAGATGAATGCTGTCGCGTGAAATGCCGGCCCTTTTCATGCCGACAAGATTGAGCCCGCCGAGATATGCGCGGTTTCCAAGCGCAATCCCATAAGGGATTACGTCATTTTCCACCCCGGCAAGGCCACCGATGAATGCGTTGCGACCGATCCGGCAGAACTGGTGTATGCCAGCGCCCCCGCCGATGATCACGTAGTCGCCGACCTTGCAATGGCCCGCGAGCATGACCTGGTTGGAGAAGATGACGTTGTTGCCGATGACACAATCATGGGCGACATGGGCGTTTGCGAGGAATACGCACCGGTTCCCCACAATGGTGGTCGAATTGTCCCCGGACGTGCCGGGGTTCATGGTCACGCCCTCGCGAATGATGCATTCGGAGCCGACCACGAGCGAATTCGGTTCGCCCTTGTACTTCAGATCCTGCGGTTCGTGTCCGATCGATGCGAAGGGAAAGATGCGCGTGCGCGCGCCGATCCTGGTGTTGCCGGCCACGACGACATGCGAAAGCAGTTCAACCCCGTCGCCAAGTTCCACGCCGGCGCCGACATGGCAGAACGGGCCGACGCGGACACCTGCACCCAATCGCGCGCCATCTTCGATGATGGCGCTCTTGTGAATTTCGGTCATCAGGCTGTTTCCCCGGGGTCTACCATCATCGCGCTGATGATCGCTTCGGCCACTTTCTGTTCGCCGACGAACCCGAGGCATTCAAACTTGAATATGCTGCCGCGTTGTTTCAGCTTTTCGACTTTCAGGTGCAGGACATCGCCGGGCACCACCGGCTTTCGAAACTTCGCGCCATCGATCGTCATGAAATAGACGAGTTTGCGCGCGCCTTCGGAATGCCGCCTTGCAACGATCGCACCACAGGTCTGCGCCATTGCCTCCACGATCAATACGCCCGGCATGATCGGTTCGCCCGGAAAATGTCCGTTGAAATGCGGTTCGTTGAAGGTGACGTTCTTGACCCCGGTCGCCCGGTCGTCGCTCTCGATATCGATGATCCGGTCGACAAGAAGAAAAGGATAGCGATGGGGCAAGAGCTTGAATATCTCGCCGATTTCCATCCGGTCCATCGTTTCGCTCATTCGTCCCCTTCCCCTTGCCCGGTCCTGCGCGACTTGGCCACCCAGTCCTTCAGCAGCATGTTCATCTTGGTCCAGCTTCGAACATCCGTGGCCGGATAGCCGATCACCTTGTCGCCCGGCTTGACGTTGAAGTTGACGCCCGAACCGCCGCCGACCTGCGCGCCATTGCCGACATGAATGTGCCCGACAATGCCGGCCTGTCCGGCAATTACCACGTAGTCGCCCAGCGTCGCACTGCCGGCGATCCCCGCCAGTCCCACGATGACGCAATGGCGGCCAATGACGACGTTATGGCCGATCTGGACCAGATTGTCGATCTTGGTGCCTTCACCGATGACGGTGTCGCGGTTGGAGCCGCGGTCGATCGTGGTGTTGGCGCCGATCTCGACATGGTCCTGGATGATGACCCGCCCGATCTGCGGCACCTTGAGATGCCCGCCCGCCCCCATGGCAAAGCCGAAGCCATCCTGACCGATTCGCACGCCCGGATGGATGATGACATTGTCGCCCATGAAGCAATGCGTAACGCTGGCGCCGATGCCGATGGTGCAGTTGCGCCCGATCTGGACATTACGCCCTATTACCGCGTTGGCGAGGATGCGGCTGCCGCGCCCGATGGCGGCACCGGCGCCAATCACGGCGCCAGGTTCGATGATGACGTCTTCCTCGACAAGCACGCCCGGGTCGAGATGAGCCTTGGGTGAAACACTTGTTTCGTCGGTAACCGGTTCCGGACGCGTCGCCGAGGCGTAGATCATCGCCAGCGCCTGCGCATATGCCCGGTAGGGTTGCTCGTGCACCAGCGCGCAAAGGGCGGCCGGCACCTTGTCCGCATATTTCGACGACACGAAAAGCGCGGCCGCGGCGGTCTCGGCGAGATGCTTCGAGTATCGCGGATTGTCGAGGAAAGTGAGGCTGCCGGATGGAGCTGCTTCGATCGGGCCGGCCTGTGAGACCTTCACGCCCGCTCTGTGCGGATCGGAAAGCCGCGCGCCCGTACGCTCCGCGATTTCGCCGAGTGTCACCGTATTGATCGTGAAAAACGTCGGGTGCGTCATCGCAGGAATTCCAGAGCGCCTAGGCGCTCCCATCGGCCCGGACTGTAAATGCCGGGAGCCTTGACGTGACTCCCGGCGATTGCCTCAAGCTGCCGCAGCCTCAGAACGCCGTGCTGACGCCGAAATTGAACTCTCGCGTTTCATCCCAGGGAGCACTGGAAACCGGGATGGCGTAATCGAAGCGCAGCGGACCAAAGGGAGAAGCCCAGATGACCGAGGCGCCAACCGAAGCGCGAAGCGTGTTGTCGTCGATTTCCTCTGCCGAGAAATTTGAGTACCCGGATTTGCCGCAAGAATTGACATCACGGCTCGGCGGAAGTCTACGCCCCAGAGCTGTCCGGCGTCCGCAAAGAATGCGCCCCTGATACCGATGGATTCAGGAATGGCGGGCATCGGGAATGAGATTTCCGCAGTCGCGTTCCAGTAATACATGCCGCCCAGATTGTCGCCCGTGACCGGATCACGCGGACCGAAGCCGTAGCTGTCGAAACCGCGAATGTCGCGCTGGCCCTGGAAGTAGTTGTCCTGCGACCCGGTAGCCGTCTCCATCCGAGTAAGGAAGGTTCATGCCGCCGCGGGCACGCAGCATTCCGACGATATCCAGTCTCGTCCGAAAGCTTGGTGTAGCTCGACTGCGCGGCCATCCGTCTGGACGTAACCCGCGTCGCCACCCGCTCCGAAGAAGGTCTGCGACATGGTGAGGAAGATGCCATCGGTCGGCTGCCTCGAATTGTCGAGATCGTTATAGGTAAGCGAGTAGCCGAAGCCCGACTTCGTCCATTCCAGATTGCGGTCAAGCGCCGCGGAAAGCTCTCTGTTGCAGTCGCCCTGAATGTCTGGATTCCCGCAGGTGTCGGGCTGCCCGGAATCACCCTTGATCACGGTCTCCTGACTGATGTAGGTATAGTAGACGCTGCTGTTCAGCTTCTCCGTCAGCGGAATGCCCAACCGCAACACGCCACCGGTGCTGTCGATGCCGTACTGACGGTTGTCGGTTGCTTCCTGCGAAGATGTGAAGATGTCGAAACCTGCCGAAATCCGGTAGCCGAGGAAATACGGCTCGGTGAAGCTCAGGGAGTAGTTCGTTTCTTCTGTTCCGAAACCGGCGGCAACCTTGAGATACTGGCCGCGTCCGAGGAAGTTTCGCTTCGGAGAACGAAATTTCACCAAGCGGACCGGACGAAGTCGAATAGCCGCCGCCGATCGAGAACTCGCCGGTGGCCTTGTCGACAACGCGGACCACGACCACGACCCGGTCGGGCGACGAGCCCTGGCGCGTGGTGATTTCGACCAATTCGAAGAAGCCGAGCGCTTCCAGGCGGCGCTTGGTCTTCTGGATCATGACCTGGTTGAGCGGATCGCCTTCCGAGATGTCGAATTCGCGGCGAATGACGTGGTCGCGCGTCCGATCATTGCCGACGATGTTGATCGACTCGATGTAGACGCGCGCGCCCTGGTCGATCTGGTAGATCGACATCGATCGTATTGGTTTCGAAGTTGCGGTCGCCGCGTGGTGTGACCTCGACAAAGGCAAATCCGCGTTTCCGCCACTGCCTCGGTCAGCGCTATGACGGTGTCTTCCACCTTGCGGGCCGAATAGGCCTTGCCCTGCTGTGTCTCGATCAGGCCGTACAGCGTGTCCGCATTGACCTCGGCGATCGTGCTGTCGATCGATATGTTGCCGAAGGTGTAGACCGCGCCTTCTTCCACGGTGATCGTGATGTTGTAGTAGTTGCCGCTCTCGTCGAACTGGACGTCGCTCGAAACTACCTGGAAGTCTGCGTAACCGTGATCGTAATAGAAGCGGCGAAGCTTCTCCTCGTCGGCGCGAAGCCGGTCCGGATCATAGATGTCGTCGTTGCGAAGCCAGCTGAACAGATGCGTCTGCTTCGTATCCATCAGGTCGCGCAACCGGCGCTCGCCGTACGCGGAATTGCCGATGAATTCGATCCTCTTGATCTTGGTCTTGTCGCCTTCATCGATGCGATAGACCACGTTCACGCGCTTGTTCTGCAGCGGAACGACTTCATAGCTGACCGATGCATCCTCGCGGCCAACCCGCGAATAGGCCTCGCGGATCCGCTCGACGTCGGAAAGAACCTTTTCCTCCGAATAGGTCGAGCGCGGTTCGGTCTGCACGATCGACTTCAGCGCATCGTCCTTGAGGCGGCTGTTGCCTTCGAAAAACACGGAATTGACAATGCCGCTCTCGTCCACTTCCACGATGAGCGTGCTGCCAGCCTGTGAGATGGAAACATCCGTGAAAAGCCCAGTCGCGAACAGCGCCTTGACCGAATCGTCGATGTCCTGGTTCGTGAACGGCTTGCCGGGCTCGATGGTGAGATAGGTCTTGATCGTTTCCGCATCCATGCGCGCAGTTCCGCGCACGTCGATGCGGCTGACAACCGCCGCCTGCGCTTCGGCCGCGGTGACGATCGCGCCGCGTGAGCGCTGCCCCGGAGCCGCAAAACGCGATCATCACGGCCAGCGCAAACGCCTTGATAGATCTTTTCAAAGGAACCATTCCAAATTCGCCATTTCCATGCCGGACAAAGCCGCACAATCCCCGCTGCCTGCCCTCATTTGCCAGCCTTTTCGGCCTTGTATTTTTCGAAACCCTGGGCACCAATCCCGCCTTCTTTGCGGCAGCAATGCCGCGTGCGTTCATTGGACACGGTTTCGTACACCCGAACCTGCGGAGAGAATCCGCACTAGTTAATGAACCTTTTACAAGGTTTTACCCCGCGCGCAACAACCCTTCGATCAACAAATTTATCATTGTCTCAATGTGTTGCAGTTTCGCCATCGGAATTAAAAACGATGGTTAAAAAGCCGGTAATGCGGGCAGGCAAGGCTTTCAGCCCATCCTGAACACGATCTGGGTAAGGTCGTTCCAGGTCGCAAACACCATCAGCATCAGGACGAGCGCCAGCCCGAACCGGAAACCGATTTCCTGCGCCTTTTCTCCCAGCGGCCGCCCGCGCAAGGCCTCTATGGCATAGAAGACGAGATGTCCGCCGTCGAGCATCGGTATGGGAAAGAGGTTCAACAGGCCGATGCTGACCGAAAGCACCGCGGCCAGGTTGATCAGCGCGACGGCGCCAAGCGTCGCCACGTCGCCCGAGATCTTCGCAATCCTGATCGGGCCGCCAAGCTGGTCGGCAGACTGGTGTCCGGTAATGACATCCTTGAGGTAGGCCAACGTCCGCACCACGATGAACCAGGTCTCGCCGGCCGCAGCGCCTACCGCTTCCACGGGACCCATGCGCTCAAACCGGAAATTGGATGACTTGGCATCATTGCTCATGCCGATGAAGCCGATTTCCTGCTTGTTGCCGAACTGGTCGGTTCTCTCCTCGAGTTTGGGCGTGACGATGATTTCCAGCGTGCGGCCTTCGCGCTCGACGGTGAAAGCCAGCGGGCGGTTCGGGTTTGGCGCGACGATCCTGGGAACTTCAGTGAACGAACTGATTGCCTGACCGTCGATTGCCCGAATGATGTCGCCGGCCAGGATGCCGGCCTCGGCGGCCGCCCCGCCCGGTTGAACACCGGTCGCGACGGGGTCGCTCACCGCCCGGCCAAGCAGCATGAAGGTCAACGAGAAAATGACGATAGCCAGGATGAAATTGGCAATCGGACCGGCCGCAACCACCGCAGCGCGCTGCCATACCTTCTTGTGAAGGAAGCTGACCGATTTCTCCGCCTCGCTCATGCCTTCGGCCTGCTCGAAATCCGGCGTCGATGCCGCATCGGCGTCGCCGAAGAACTTGACGTAGCCGCCAAGGGGAATCGCCGAGAGCTTCCAGCGCGTTCCGTGCTTGTCGTTGAAACCCCAGATTTCCGGTCCGAACCCGATCGAGAAGGCATCGACCTTCACCCCGTTCCAGCGTGCAACGAGGAAATGTCCCAGCTCGTGGAAGAACACCACCACGGTGAGGACCAGAAGAAACGGGAGGATGTAGGAGAGCAGCCCTGCTCCGGGCAGCTGCGTCAGGAATTCCATTGGTTCAACCTGTGTTCGAGCGGCAAGATGCAGCCTGCCCGGAAGATAGGGCGTCGGAACGCCCGTTTCATTGGCAAACCGGCCATCGCGGCTGTTGTATCGTGTTTTTTCATGGCGTCACCATGGCATCGATCAGCGCAGCACCCGGCGCGCCCGGAAGGAATGCGTCGCCACCAACGAGGATACCGGCGATCCATGCCGCAAAGGTGGCGAATATCAGACCGTCGATGCGGTCCAGCAGGCCGCCATGGCCCGGTATCATCGCGCCGGAATCCTTCTTGCCGAACCGTCGCTTGATCCAGGATTCGAACAGGTCCCCAAGCTGCGAAACGAGGCTTATCGCGAGCGCGAACTCTACTGGCAGCAAGCCCGGCCGGTAGCCCAGGACCACCAGCAGCAGAAGGCCTACCGCCACGGATCCGGCAAGGCCGCCGGCAAAGCCCGACCATGTCTTGTTGGGACTGATGCCGGGAGCAAGCTTGGGGCCGCCGATCGCCCGCCCGGCGAAATAGGCGAAAGTGTCGGCGGCGAAGACGCAGGCAAAAACGAACAGCACCGCATGAAGGCCCTTCTCGCTGTCGCCGCGAAGCAGGGACAGCGAAAGGAACGGCAAAACGCTATAGGCAAGGCACGCAGCGCCCCAGAGTTTCTTCTGCAGCACAACCTGGCCGGCAGCGAGCAAGGCAAGGCAGCCCAGGAAAACTTGAAAGGAACGTTCCGGTCCTGCCAGGAACCAGGTCGCAACGGTTGCGGCTGCGGCGGCAAGGATGGCGGCCGGGAAGCCCTTTGGCAGCGACATGCGCGTGAGCGCGGAAAACTCGGCCGCAACCAGGAACACCGCCACGGCACAAAATGCGACGAACCAGTTGCCGCCGGCGAATGTCGCGCCAAGTACGACCGCCAGCATTACCAAAGCGGAAATGACCCGAAGCGCCAGTTCCGGCATCTGCTTGCGCGGCAAACCCGGGCTCGCGGTCAAGAGCCGGCAACCCGCGTGGGATCGGCCTCCAACCCGCCGAAACGGCGCTTGCGCATGGCAAAGACGTTGAGCGCAGCCTCGAACTCGGCCGGACCGAAATCCGGCCACAGCGTGTCGGTAAAGACGAATTCGGAATAAGCGGCCTGCCACATCAGGAAGTTCGAAAGCCGCTGCTCGCCGCTGGTGCGGATGATGAGGTCCGGATCGGGAATTTCGGCCGTGTCGAGATTTGCCGAGATCAAGTTCCGGCGTGATCGATGTAGGATCGAGCGTCCCTGCCGCCACTTTGGTGGCGATGCGGCGCATGGCGGATGTGATCTCGTGACGGGAGCCGTAGTTGAAGGCGATCACCAGCTTCTGGCCCTGGTTGCCCGCCGTCAGCTTCTCCGCTTCCTCAAGCAATTTCAGCACATCGGCTGGAATGCCGGTCCGTTCCCCGATCACTTTCACCACCACGTTGTTGTGGTGCAGTTCGGCAAGATCGCGGCGGATGAAGTGCTTGAGAAGGCTGAAGAGTTCGCTGACCTCGGCGCGCGGACGCGCCCAGTTCTCGGTCGAGAAGGAATACAGCGTCAAATATTCGATGCCCATGTCGCGGGCCGCGCGGGCAACGCGCCTGACCGATTCCACGCCATGGCGGTGTCCCGCGACTCTCGGCAAGCCGCGCTTTACGGCCCAACGGCCATTGCCGTCCATGATGATGGCGACGTGGCGCGGCAATCTGCCATTTGCATCGGTCGTCATCGCGCACCCTTCATTGGCGCAGTCGCTTCCCCGTTGTGGCGCCCGCCCGCTAGCCCGGGGCGCCGGCAGGTCAAACCTGCATGATCTCGGCTTCCTTGGCCTTCAGCGTCGCTTCCACCGTGTGGATGAAATCGTCCGTCAGCTTCTGGACTTTCTCGGTGAGAGCGTGCGCATCGTCCTTGCCGATATCGCCGTTCTTCTCAGCCTTTTTCAGTTCTTCATTGCCATCGCGCCGAACGTGCCGGATCGCGACGCGCGCGGCTTCGGCATATTGATGCGCAATCTTTACCAGTTCCTTGCGGCGCTGCTCGTTAAGCTCCGGAAGCGGAATGCGAAGATTGGTGCCGTCGGTGATCGGGTTGAGGCCCAGGCCCGACTTCGCGGATTGCCCGCTCGACCGCACCGACCATGGACTTGTCCCAGACCTGGATCGCAACCATTCGCGGCTCCGGCACCGTGATCGTCCCGACCTGGTTGATCGGCATCGATTGCCCGTATGCCTGGACCATTACCGGTTCCAGCAGGTTTGCCGAGGCCCTGCCGGTGCGCAGTCCCGAAAGCTCGTGCTTGAAGGCAGCGATCGCCCCCTCCATCCGCTTTCTCAGAATATCGAGATCGTAACCGGTGCCAGCCATCTTCTTCTCCTTCCGCCGCGCACGGTCATTGACCGTGGTTGGTGATGCGCTCAGCCGCTAACAGTGGTGCAGCGGCCCTCGCCCATCAATATCCTGGCGAACTCGCCTTCCTTGTGGATTGAAAAAACTATTACGGGAATCCCCGCATCGCGCGCAAGGCTGACTGCGGCAGCATCCATGACCGACAGGCCTTTTTCAAGAACTTCGGTATGCGTCAGGCGTTCAAAACGCTTGGCATCGGGGTTCTTGCGCGGATCGCTGTCGTATATCCCATCTACCTGCGTGCCCTTGAACAAGCCGTCGCAGCGCATCTCGCTGGCACGCAAGGCGGCGGCCGTGTCTGTTGTGAAAAACGGATTTCCCGTACCCCCGGCGAACACGACCACCTTGCCTTCCTCCAGATGCGCCTCGAGCCGGCGCTGGGAGAAAGTCTCTGAAATCTGCGGCATGTTGAGGGCGTTCAGCACCACGCTCGATACGCCGATCGATTCCAGCGCCATGCGCATCGCGAGCGCATTCATCACCGTCGCGAGCATGCCCATGTGGTCTGCCATCACCCGGTCGGCGCCCTTGGCCGCCAGCGACACGCCCCGGAAGATGTTCCCTCCCCCGATGACAACGCCGACGACCACGCCAAGGTCAACCGCGCGCTTGATGTCGCGGGCGATCCGGGCGGTCACGGTGGGATCGATGCCGAAGCCCGATTCGGCCATCAATGCCTCACCCGAAACCTTGAACAGCACGCGCTTGTAGATGGGGCCCTGGGCGTCGTGCTTTGTCATCTGGCAGTCCTGAATGTGATTCACGGTGCGGATTGCCCCCGATACAACAGGGGCGCTCCGTTGTCACGAAGCGCCCCCGCCCAATTCAGATATTGCGCTGTATGGAAAGTTACCAGCGTCGGTTATCAGGCCTTTTTATTCATTGCCGCGACTTCCGCGGCGAAATCCAGGCCTTCTTCCTTTTCGATGCCCTCGCCGAGCGCCATGCGCACGAAACCGATGAGCTTGATCGGGGCGCCGGCGCTCGCTTCCGCTTCCTTGAGCGCCTTCTCGACGGTCAGGTCAGGATTGATGACGAAGGCCTGCGAAAGCAGCACGCTCTCCTCGTAGAACTTGCGCATCCGTCCTTCGACCATCTTTTCGATGATCGCCTCGGGCTTGCCCGATTCGCGGGCCTGCTCCATGAAGATCGCCTTTTCGCGCTCTGCCAGGTCGGCAGGCACTTCCTCGGGCCGCGCTGCAAGCGGGTTGGTCGCGGCCACGTGCATGGCGACCTGGCGCCCGATGCCGTTCAGCACCGCGATGTCGCCGCCCGATTCGAGCGCGACCAGCACGCCGATCTTGCCAAGGCCATCACCTGCCGCATTGTGCATGTAGGTCGCGACAACGCCGTGCGGCACTTCCATGCGCGCGGCGCGGCGAAGATTGATGTTCTCGCCGATGGTCGCCACCGCGCCGGTGATGGTGTCGGCAACGCTCTTGCCGCCCGAAAGCATGGCGGCAGAAACCGATTCGGTCTTGCCGTCCGTACCGAGCGCGGCCTGCGCCACGTGGCGCACCAGTTCCTGGAACTGCTCGTTGCGCGCAACGAAGTCCGTCTCGGAATTGACCTCGACGAGCGCGGCCCGGCGTCCGTCGGCTGCAACGCCGACAAGGCCTTCCGCGGCAACGCGGCCCGACTTCTTCTCGGCCTTGGAAATTCCCTTGGCGCGCAGCCAGTCAACCGCCGCTTCCATGTCGCCATTGGTTTCGTTGAGCGCGGTCTTGCAGTCCATCATGCCTGCGCCGGTCTTGTCGCGCAGTTCCTTGACCATTGCTGCTGTGATCGTCATTTCAGCCTCTTTCCTGTCCTTGGGGCACGCGGCGCGTGACCCAAATCCGGCGATTCCCGGCGGCCTGTTGCAGGCCCTGCCCGTCTCGCTAAATCGCTTTCATGTCATTCTTGTTAAACCGGTCGGTCCCCGGACCGCGAAGGCCCGGGGACACACTCCGACGTACTCGAACCTGCCTGGCTCAGGCGGCCGGTGCAGTTTCTTCGACCGCTCCGGCAAGCGCCGGCTCGACCGGTGCTTCCACCTGCGCGCCGAGGTCTACGCCCTTGGCGCCCTGCTGGCGGGCAATGCCGTCGATCGCCGCGCGGGCGATGAGGTCGCAGTAGAGTTCGATCGCGCGCGCCGCGTCGTCATTGCCCGGGATCGGGTGATCGACGACGTCCGGATCGCAATTGGAATCGAGGATCGCCACGACCGGGATCTTCAGCTTGCGCGCTTCAAGAACGGCGATGTCTTCCTTGTTCGTGTCGATGATGAACAGCAGGTCGGGCGTGCCGCCCATGTCCTTGATGCCGCCCAGCGCCCGCTCGAGCTTGTCGCGCTCGCGCGTCAGCATCAGGCGTTCCTTCTTGGTGATGCGCTCGGCTTCCGGGCCGGTCAGCATGTCGTCGAGCTGGCGAAGGCGCTTGATCGAATTGGAGATCGTGGTCCAGTTCGTCAGCATGCCGCCGAGCCAGCGCGAATTGACGTAATACTGCGCCGAACGCTTCGCCGCATCGGCGATGATGTCGGATGCCTGGCGCTTGGTGCCGACGAACAGCACGCGGCCGCCGCCTGCGACGGTGTCGGCTACGAGCTTCAGCGCCTGGTGCAGCAGGGGCACGGTCTGGGCAAGATCGATGATGTGGATGCTGTTGCGCGATCCGAAAATGTACTTGGCCATTTTCGGGTTCCAGCGGTGAGTCTGGTGGCCGAAATGGCAGCCAGCCTCGAGCAGCTGGCGCATGGTGAAGTCTGGCAGCGCCATGACGTAGTCTCCTTTACCGGTTGACCTCCGCGGGTAATGAACCCGGAAATCCGGGCCACCGGAACGCTTGCCGGCAATGCCATGGCCTGTGAGGGCCGTCAGGGGCTGGGGCCGGTTTGCGCAAGTCCCGCGTGTGGAATGGCCGCGCATATAGGCGAAAAGCGCGCAAAGGGCAAGCGGCCGCTGAAAATCCATGTTTCCGGCGGCCTGCGCGCCATTCTCGCCAGGTCATTTTCACAAGGCTCTGGACGTTGCTTCCTTGCCCGACAGCGCCTTGCCTTCCTTGAGATACAATATCCGCGCCACCATCGCGAGGAGACCGATCGAGCCGGTGAGTATCACCAGCACCACCCATGGCAACGCGTTCATCCCCTGCTTGCGCGCCTCGGGTACAAGGACTCCAAGCGCAATGCCTGCGGCAAGCAGCAGGTCGAACCAGACCTGGTTGCCCCAAGCGCTCCGGCTATGGACCGGCCAGAAGCCGGTTGGCCCGTCGACAGCGACGCAGTAGACCGAAAATGCCAGGAATGCGAAGCTGAGCGCCGCGGGAATTCGCCAGTTTCCGGCATTCGGTGAGGACGATGAGGCAAGGGTCAATGCATACACCACGAAGGCAAACGCGCCGACAAATGCTGCAATCTCAAATATTTGCATGGGATTTCTCCTGTTATCCCTGTTAGAATGTAGCAACCGCTACATACTTAACTGAGTGTAGCGGTCGCTACAAGAGGAAGTGATGGACACGGCTGAAAAAAAGAAGATGAGGCTCCTCGACGGAATGGCTGCGCACGTGCTCGAGCACGGGCTGAGCGGCGCCAGCCTTCGTCCGCTGGCAAAGGCGGTCGGCACCAGCGACCGGATGCTGATCTATCACTTCGGTTCCAAGGACAGGCTGGTCGAGAGCCTGCTGGTCCACATCGCCGGCAAGCTCAAGCTGGACCTTGACGCCAGCCTGCCGCCGCGAAGGGCCGCCAGCCGCATGGAGTGCGTCGCGGAGATACTCGCCGTGCTGTCACGCGAGGAAATCGCACCCTTCGCGCGGGTATGGTTCGACATTCTTTCCGCAGCGCAAAAGGGCGACATCGTGCAGAAGCAGATCGGCCACGAAATAATGGCTAGCCTTCATGGCTGGCTGATGGAACGGCTGCCGGAAGACGAGACCGACGCGCATGCGACTGCCATGGCCCTGTTGGCGCTGATCGAGGGATTGGTCGTGCTCAACGCCGTCGGGCATGGCGAAGCTGCCGCGGCTTCCATCCACTTGTTGCTCGGGTCGATCAGCCCATTTCCGCAAACTGGGGCAGATCATCCGTAATATCAAACCAGGGTGCTTTCGAGCCTACGAAAATGTGCTTTGTCGGCCGGATGGACGGGGCGTCAACAAGCGTGCCCATGGGCACGTGGGCATATTTGTTGTCCCTCACAACCGAGTACAGCAGAGAGCCACACCGACCGCAGTGGATGTCCCTCGCTGCTTCTCCTCCAACCGTGAGGAAACTTTCCTGTCCGCTGGTAACCCGCAGTAGATTTAACGAAATGCCTGCCAACGGCTTGAACGCCGAACCGGTCGTCTGGCGGCACTTCGAGCAATGGCAATTCAGAGCGTATTCGAACTCGTCCGCAACTTCGTAGGTTGTCGCGCCGCACATGCACTGACCATGCAACACTTTCGCCATGGCAATCTATCTCCCAAGTCGATCGAGGCTACGAAAAGCAGCCGGGGGCGTCTACTGGCGGCTCTCCGCCATCATCGGATCCACAAGCACGGACTAGGCCCTATTTTGCACCGTCTTGCGCATGAATACCGTCGTGCTGCCAGGGAGGATGGAACCTCTTTCGTACTCCTCAAAGCCGCGTTTGGCGTAGAAGGCCAGGTTCGATGCAAACGCGGCATTCGTGTACAGCCGTACTTCGCTCAATCCCAGCCCGCGCGCCACTTCATCGGCATGCGCCAGCAGGCGTTCGCCCCGGCCCCTGCCCTGCTGGTCCGGCCGGACCGCCAGGTTCAGGATCAGGAGATGATCGTCTTTTGGAACCAGTTCGACCAGGGCGAGCAATTCGCCGTCTTCTTCAAGCAGGTCGATGAAATGATCAAGAACCGCACGGTCATAGTCTGCGGTCATTGGGAGTGGCTCCCGGCCGATAATGGGCACCCATTTGGCGTAGGCCAGCCTGGTCAACTCGCGCACGGCGGAACGCATCTGCTGAACCGGCCCGCCTCAGCGATTTCTGTTCCATCTTGACGGCTACCCAAACAAAAATCCGCGCATATGTGCCCGGATCGAGGGACTACACCAGTTCCACGTCGACAACGCCGGGTACTGCCTTCAGCGCCCGCGCGATCTGATGGCTGATGCCGAAGCGCTCGCGCAGTTCGATCTCGACCTCCTGCGCGCCGCCATCGCGCACCACCACGAAGCTGACGCGCCCGTCGCCGCGGTCGCGAACCGAGCCGGACAGCATCGGATGCACATGCTTCAGCGGGACGTCGTCGCGCACATAGATCCGCAGATTGCTGGTCTGGCGCGAGGCCTGCGCCTCCAGTGATTCGACGTTCTGGATGCGTACGCTCACCCCCTCGGGCCGCATTTCGGCCCCCGCAAGAATAAGCACCGAATTGCCCGGCTCCAGCAGGTCGCGATATTGCGCAAGACCTTCCTCGAAAATCACAGCCTCGTACTGGCCGGACGGATCGGAGATCTGGACGATGCCCATGCGCTTGCCGAGCCGGGTCTTGCGCTCCTGCCGCGATGTGACAGTTCCCGCCAGCCGCCCGGCTGTCGCCCCCGCCCGCACGGACCGCTCGAAATCGGCAATACATCTGCACCCGGAGTTTCGTGCAGCACAGCGCGATATTCGTCGAGCGGATGGGCCGAGAGGTAAAAGCCGATGGCCTGGAATTCGCGTTGCAGCCTTTCCGAAGGAGCCCATGGCGTCGCTTCCGGCAGGACGATGGCGCTCGCCGACCGCCCCGCTGCCGAACATGTCGTCCTGGCCGCTGGCCTTGTCCTGCTGCGTCGCGGCTCGCATGCCCCGTCAGGCGGTCGATCCCCGCCATCAGCTGCTCGCGCGAATGGCCGAAGCAATCGAGCGCGCCGGCGCAGATGAGGTTTTCCAGCGTACGCTTGTTGGCATGCCGGTGTCAATCCGCGTGAAGAAATCGGTAAGGTCGCGGAACGGCCCGTTCGCTTCGCGATCCCCGACGATCTGCGCGACTGCCGCCTTCGCCCACGCCCTTGATCGCCGCCAGCGCATAGAAGATCTTGCCGTCGCGCACATCGAACCCGGCCTGCGATGTCTGCACCGAAGGCGGCACGACCTCGATGCCGAGCGATGCGGCTTCCTGCCGGAAGATCGCCAGCTTGTCGGTGTTGCCGATGTCGAGCTGCATGGAAGCGGCGAGGAACTCGACCGGATAATTCGCCTTCATCCAGGCTGTCTGGTAGGAGACCAGCGCATAGGCCGCCGCATGGATCTTGTTGAAGCCGTAGTCGGCGAACTTCGCCAGCAGGTCGAAAATCTCGTTCGCCTTGCGCCTTGGCAAGGCCCGCGCTCGACCGCACCGTTGACGAAGCGCTCGCGCTGCTCGTCCATTTCCGAGCGGATCTTCTTGCCCATGGCGCGGCGCAGCAGATCCGCTTCGCCGAGCGAATAGCCGGACAGGATCCTGCGCGATCTGCATCACCTGTTCCTGATAGACGATGACGCCGTAGGTTTCCGTGAGACCAGGTATCGATCTTGTCGGATGGATGTAGTCCGGCTCCTCCTCGCCGTTCTTGCGGGCGTTGTAGATCGGGATGTTCTCCATCGGGCCCGGCCGGTAAAGCGCCACCAGCGCGATGATGTCCTCGAAGCGGTCCGGGCGCATGCCGATCAGCGCCTTGCGCATGCCCATGCTTTCCAGCTGGAACACGCCGACTGTCTCGCCGCGCGTCAGCATTTCGTAGGTCTTCTGGTCGTCGAGCGGAATGGACAGCAGGTCGATCTCGATGCCGCGCCGGCGCGACGAATCGCACGGCCGTGTCCAGCACGGTCAGCGTCTTCAGGCCGAGGAAGTCGAACTTCACGAGGCCCGCCGCCTCGACCCATTTCATGTTGAACTGGGTGACCGGCATGTCCGAGCGCGGATCGCGGTAGAGCGGCACCAGCGCGTCGAGCCGCCGGTCGCCGATGACGATGCCCGCCGCATGGGTGGAGGCGTGGCGGTAAAGGCCCTCGAGCCGCGTGGCAATGTCGAAAAGCCGCGCGACCACCTCTTCCTCGCGCGCGGCCTCCTGCAGCTTCGGCTCGCCCTCGATCGCCTTTTTCAGCGTCACCGGATTGGCCGGATTGGACGGCACCAGCTTGGCACAGCCGGTCGACCTGGCCATAGGGCATTTGCAGCACGCGCCCGACATCGCGCAGCACCGCGCGCGCCTGCAGCGTTCCGAAGGTGATGATCTGCGCCACCTGGTCGCGGCCATATTTGCTCCTGGACGTAGCGGATGACCTCCTCGCGCCGGTCCTGGCAGAAGTCGATGTCGAAATCCGGCATCGACACGCGTTCGGGATTGAGGAAGCGCTCGAACAGCAGCGAAAAGCGCATGCGGATCGATATCGGTGATCGTCAGCGCCCAGGCGACCAGCGAACCGGCGCCCGAACCGCGGCCCGGCCCGACCGGAATGCCGTGCGCCTTTGCCCATTTGATGAAGTCGGCAACGATCAGGAAGTAGCCGGGAAACTTCATCTGCTCGATGATCGACAAGCTCGAATTCGAGCCGCTCGTCGTAGTCGGTACGGCGTGAAGCCCGGCGCCGGCTCGAAGATCGCCATGCCGAGCGGCAAGCCCCTCGCGCGCCTGCCGCTTCAATTCCTCGGTTTCGGCAGCGAATGCCGCCTCCGGATCGCTCGCTCTCGCCGGTGAAGCGCGGCAGGATCGGATTGTGCTTCTTCGCGCGGATAGGCGCAGCGCCGGGCGATCTCGACCGTGTTCTCCAGCGCCTCCGGCAGATCCGCGAAAAGCACCGCCATCTCGGCTGCTGCTCTTGAAATAGTGGTCCGGGCGTCAGCTTGCGGCGGTCGTCGGCATTGACCACGGTTCCTTCCGCAATGGCGATCAGCGCGTCATGCGCCTCGAAATCGGCGCGCTGCGCGAAGTAGGGCTCGTTCGTCGCGACCAGCGGCAGGCCGTGCTCGAAGGCCGTGTCGATGAGGAACGGCTCCGTGCGGCGCGTCCCGCTGGTCACCGGCATGCGCGCTGCAATTCGACATACAGCCGATCCCCGAAGACGCGGCTGCAGCGCCTCGATCCGCGCGCGGGCTTGCGGCAAGTGCCCGTCCTGCGCCAGCCGGTCCACAGGCCCGTCCGGCCCGCCGGTCAGGACGATCAGGCCTTGGTTCCATTCCAGCGAGATCGGCAAACGCCACATGCGGACCGGATGCCTTCTCGGTGCCGGCGTCGAGATGGGCCTTGGAAACAAGCCGGGAAAGATTGGAGAAGCCGTCCGCGTCCATCGCGAGCAGCACCAGGCAACCGAATTCGACGAGGCCCGAACGCGGCTTGCGATCCGCGCCGTCGCCGAAATCGACCGCCAGCTTGGCGCCCATGATCGGCTGGATGCCCTTGCCCGATGCCTTCTCGGAGAATTCCAGCGCGCCGAAGAGATTGTTGCGGTCCGTTACCGCCAGCGCCGGCTGGCCATCGGCATACGGCAAGATCGACGAGTCTTGGACAGCGGAACCGCCCCTTCCAGCAGCGAATAGGCCGAATGGCACGTGAGGTGGACGAAACCTGGATCCGCTGCATCCTGCTGCCTGCCGCGCTTCCGGCAGTCCCGCCAGGATTGCTTATCGCCGTCTCGCCGCTCACCCTGATGCGCTCCCTTGTGAATTGCGCCAAGTTGTCGCCAGCGGCACGCGGGCCGCAAGTGCCATGCGGCCTCATGACTTTGGATTAAGCCTTCAGGAGACATCCGCAGGATGTCCGCCCAGGTGAAGAGCGTCGCCAGGAAAAGGCTGATCGTTGCAAGGGATGCCAGATCGCGTGCAGACACTACCATTGCATTTCCTCCTGAAGCTGGCCGAATCTGGCCACTTCGTTCGTCGATAGTTCCTACTATGTTCTCATTGACGGAACGAAGGTCAACGATGTTTTTGGTTTGTTCTCTTCCTTGGTTAACGGCGATCAGGAAACGGTCGTCAGCAGCTTCGGCACGATGTGACCGTGGTCGAGCGTCACGCAGCGGTCGGCGCGCGCGGCGAGTTCATGGTTGTGCGTGGCGATCAGGGCGGCGAGGCCGCTGGCGCGCACCAGCGTTTCCAGCGCATGGAAGACATGCTGTGAAGTGTCGGGGTCAAGATTGCCGGTCGGCTCGTCGGCGAGCAGGATCCGCGGCGCATTGGCGACGGCGCGGGCGATGGCGACGCGCTGCTGCTCGCCGCCGGAAAGTTCGGCCGGGCGGTGCGATCGCGCGCTCGCCGATGCGCATGAAGTCGAGCAGTTGCTGCGCCCGCTCGCGCGCCATGCTTTGCGAGACGCCGCGAATCATCTGCGGCATCATCAGGTTTTCGAGCGCGGTGAACTCCGGCAGCAGATGGTGGAACTGGTAGACGAAGCCGATCTCGTTGCGCCGCAGCGCCGTGCGGCTCGTCATCCGCCAGGCCGCGCGTGGCGCAGCCGCCGACATAGACCTCGCCGGCGTCGGGTTTTTCAAGCAGGCCGGCGAGGTGCAGCAGCGTCGACTTGCCGGCGCCGGATGGCGCGACCAGCGCCACGATCTCGCCCGGCTTCAGCTCGAAGTCGGCGCCGTCGAGAACGACGAGGTCGCGCTTGCCCTCCTTGTAGGCGCGGCCGACCTGGTCAAGCCGCAGCACTGGCGCCTTGTCCTCACTCATAGCGCAGCGCCTCGACCGGATCGAGCCGCGCGGCGCGCCAGGCCGGAAACAGCGTGGCAAGGAAGGACAGGGCCAGCGCCATGATTACGACCGCGACGGTCTCGCTGCGTGTCCATGCGCGCGGGAATGTCCGACAAGAAAGCGCACCGTCGGATCCCAGATCTGCCCGCCGGCAATGCCAGGCGATGAACTGCTGGATCTCGCGAATGTTGCGCACGACGACGACGCCGAGCATGACGCCGGCAATGGTGCCCGCCACGCCGATGGCCGCGCCGGTCATGAGGAAGACGCGCATGATCGCGCCGCGCGTCGCGCCCATGGTGCGCAGGATGGCGATGTCGCGGCCCTTGTCCTTCACCAGCATGATCAGGCCGGAAATGATGTTGAGCGCCGCCACCAGCACGATCAGCGTCAGGATCATGAACATGACGTTGCGCTCGACCTGCAGCGCGGTGAAGAAGGAGGTGTTGCGCTGCTGCCAGTCGGTCAGGAAATCGCGGCCGGCCGATCGCATCGGACACCGGCTGCTTGCAGTCGCCTGCACCGCATCGGGATCGTCGATATAGATCTCGATCGACTGCACCTTGCCTTCCGAATTGAAAAAGAGCTGCGCCTCCTGCAAGCGGCATGTAGACGATGGAGGAATCATATTCGGTCATGCCGATCTTGAAGATCGCCGTGACCGGATAGGCCTTGACGCGCGGCGTGGTGCCGAACGGGGTGACGTCGCCGTCGGGGGAGATGATCGTCATGATCGTCGCCGAGGCGCAGGCCGAGGCTGCGGCCAGGCGCTAGCCGATCGCGACGCCTTCTGCCGTGTCGAAGCCGTCGAGCGTGCCTTCGCTGGATATTCGGGCGCGATGCTGGCGATCTTCTTCAGGTCCGCCTCGCGCATGCCGCGCACGAGCGCGCCGGAGCCGCCCTGCGTCGGCGCCGGAAACCAGCGCCTGGCCGCTCGATCAGCGGCATGGCCAGCCGGACGCCCGGCACGCCCGCGATGCGCTTGGCAACATCGTCGTAGTCGGTCAGGTCGTAGTCGATCGGCTGGACGATCATGTGGCCGTTGATGCCGAGGATGCGGTCGAGCAGTTCGGCGCGAAAGCCGTTCATCACCGCCATGACGATGATCAGCGTCGCGACGCCGAGCATGATGCCGAGGAAGGAGAAGCCGGCGATGACCGAGATGAAGGCTTCCTTGCGCCGCGAGCGCAGATAGCGCCCCGCCAGCATCCGCTCGAAGGCGCGAAACGGCACCGTGCGGCCGCGGCATCGCCGTGCGCGCCGCTGCATGCCGCTTCGTGCGTGTCCGCTTCAGGCAATGCGTTCACTGACAAGCCTGTTGATCGCCGCCTCGATCGGACAGCGTCTCGCGCGCGCCGTCTGTCGCGGTTCTTGATCTCGACCTCGCCCTCGGCGACGCCGCGCGGACCGACGATGACCTGCCATGGCAGGCCGATCAGGTCCATGGTGGCGAACTTGGCGCCGGCGCGGTTGTCGGTGTCGTCGTAGAGCACGTCCATGCCCGGCGTTGGTCAGAGCTGCCGTAGATCGTCTCGCAGGCCGCGTCGCACGGCCGCGTCGCCCGGCTTCATGTTGATGAGCCCGACGTCGAACGGCGCGACCGCTTCCGGCCAGATGATGCCGGCATCGTCATGGGCTGGCCTCGATGATCGCGGCGACCAGGCGCGTCGGGCCGATGCCGTAGGAGCCCATGTGAGACGAGATGCTCCTTGCCGTCCGGGCCCGGTCACCTTGGCGCCCATCGGCTCGGAATATTTCGTGCCGAAATAGAAGATGTGGCCGACCTCGATGCCGCGCGCCGACAGCCGGTCTGCTTCGCCGCAATGCGCGCCCAGGCGGTCTCGTCGTGCATTTCCTCGGTCGCCGCATAGGGCGTGGTCCACTGGCGTCGACGATGGCGGCGATGGCCGCATCGTCGCGGAAATCGACGTCGGCGCCCGGCACCGGCAGTGCCAGGATAATCGCTGGTCGCAGAACACCTGGCTCTCGCCGGTGTCGGCCAGGATGATGAATTCGTGGCTGAGATCGCCGCCGATCGGGCCGGTGTCGGCGCGCATCGGGATCGCCTTCAGGCCCATCCGCGTCGAAGGTGCGCAGATAGGAGACGAACATGCGGTTGTAGGCGGCGCTGCGCGCCCTCGCTCGTCGAGATCGAAGGAATAGGCGTCCTTCATCAGGAATTCGCGCGAGCGCATGACGCCGAAGCGCGGCCGCACCTCGTCGCGGAACTTCCACTGGATGTGATAGAGGTTGAGCGGCAGGTCCTTGTAGGATTTGCACATAGGACGCGGAAGATGTCGGTGACCATCTCCTCGTTGGTCGGGCCGTAGAGCATGTCGCGCTCGTGCCGGTCCTTGATGCGCAGCATCTCCTTGCCGTAGTCGTCATAGCGGCCGCTCTCGCGCCACAGATCGGCCGACTGGATGGTCGGCATCAGGATCTCGATCGCGCCGGAGCGGTCCTGCTCCTCGCGGATGATCTGGTTGACCTTGTCGAGCACCCGCTTGCCGAGCGGCAGCCAGGAGTAGAGCCCGGCCGCCTGCTGGCGGATCATGCCGGCGCGCAGCATCAGCCGGTGCGAGACGATCTCCGCCTCCTTGGGCGTTTCTTTGAGAAGGGGCAGGAAATAACGGGAAAGACGCATTCGGAATCGGCACCGGATCGCAGGCAGGCGGATAAACAGGGTTTTGAAGCCCAATCAGCCAATGGCACAAGCGGGCCGAACCTCGCAATGCCGCAAGCTTGCAAAGCGTGGACTGCATCAAGAATGTGCAGTCCTGCCGGCCGTATGGATCCGTTTGCGTAACGGTTCCGCAATCCTTGGTGCATTTTCGCAACTGTGCCTGATTTTTAATATGACATTCACGTGAGGATGTGTTTAGTTTGCCGTCCCAATAAGAGCTGGTTATCGCCGTTTCGCGGTCTTAGTCTTGGGAGGATGAAGGTCTGGCGCGCTTATTCGCTGCCGGCGCAAGACGGAAAAGATCAAGTCTATCCTGACTGCGCAAATGACCGAAGACACGCGAACTAGGCAGGGCCTCGTGCCCTGCCTTTTGTTTTTTGGGCAAGGTTTGAGACCGGCTTCAGCCTTTGCGGTCTTGCGGGACAATGCTGCGGTATGTCGCCGAAGCCGTAGCCCATCACGTGGGTCACACAGTACCAGGCGCCGAAGATCAGCGCCGCGACGATGGTGTTGGCCAGCAGCTTCACGGCAGCCTGTGCATTCACCGGAGCGCCGGGATCCGTGCCCGGAACGACGTTTTCAGCCTCTGCCTGGCTGCGCACGCCATAGGGCAGCATCAGGAAGAGCGTCAGCCACCAGATGATGAAATAGACGGCGAATGCCGTGAAAAAGCTCATGCCTTCACCTCTTCCAGTTCAACCAGCGTGCCCATGAAATCCTTCGGGTGCAGGAACAGCACCGGCTTGCCATGCGCGCCGATTTTCGGGTTGCCGTCGCCCAGCACCCGGGCCCCGCCTGCCTTCAGACGGTCGCGCGCCGCGATGATGTCGTCCACCTCGTAGCAGACGTGGTGGATGCCGCCGGCCGGATTGCTTTCCGAGAAAAGCCGCGATCGGCGAGCCTTCGCCCAGCGGCTCCAGCAGTTCGATCTTGGTGTTGGGCAGTTCGACAAAGACGACCGTGACGCCATGCTCGGGCAGGCCTGCGGCGCGCTCACCTTCGCGCCCAGCGCGCCGGCATAGGTGCTTGTGCCCGCGGCCAGGTCCGGCACCGCGATGGCGACGTGGTTGAGCCGGCCGAGCATGCGTCTCAGACCTTTGCGACGAACACGTGACCACCGGCTTCTTGCCCCAATGGTCGCGCGCGGCGGCGCGCAGCGCTTTTTCCGCCGGCCCGCATCACCAGTTCCTCGTCCTTGCGCCTGCCCGGCGGGATGCTCTCGATGGCGCCGATACCGCATCGAACAGCACGTCGTCGAACGATTCGCCCGAGGCGTCGTTTCCGGCAGGCCGTGCAATGCGATGTCGATTTCGTCGGCCATGCGCCCGTTGCGGTCGATGCACGATCGAACAGCGACAATGACCCGGCAAACGAGAGCTTGCGGCGCTCGCTGACGCCGACTTCATCTTCGTTGCCGATCAGCTTGCCGTCCTTGTAGATGCGGCCGAACGGGATGTCGTCGATGATTTCGGCAGGCCCCGGAGCAAGCCGCAGCAGATCGCCATTGCGGACCTGCGCGACCTGCGGAATGCCTGCGCATCGCGCCAAGCGGGCCTGGGCCGCCAGATGCATCGCCTCGCCATGCACCGGCACCAGCACTTGCGGCCGCGTCCAGGCATACATCTGCTCGCAGTTCCGCCTGGCGCGGATGGCCCGAGACATGCACCAGCGCCATGTCGTCGGTGATGATCGTCACGCCCTGCTCGATCAGCCGGTTCTTGATTTCGATGATGGGCTTTTCGTTGCCCGGAATGGTGCGCGACGAATAGATGACCGTGTCGCCCGCCGTCAGTGCACGCGCGCATGCTCGTCGCGGGCCAGCTTGGCCAGCGCGGCGCGGTCCTCGCCCTGGCTGCCGGTGCAGGATGATGACGATGTTTCGCGCGGTCGATCGATCCGAATTCGTCTTCCTCGATGAACTCGTCGAGGCCGTCGAGATAGCCCAGCTCATCGGACACCTCGACCACGCGCTTGATCGAACGGCCCAGCAGCAGCACGCGGCGGCCCGGCCTTCCGGGCGGCTAGGGCGATCGAGCGGATGCGCCCGACATTGGACGAGAAGGTGGTGATGGCGACGCGGCCCGGCGCTTCCGAAATGATTTCGCGCAGGCTCTCGCGAGACCGCCGTCTCGGTCGGCGAATTGCCTTGCCGCGTGGCGTTGGTGGAATCGCAGATCAGCGCCAGCACGCCCTTGTCGCCGAGCTCGCTGAAAGCGGCGGCGTCGGTATCCGGGCCGATGGTCGGCTCGGGGTCGATCTTCCAGTCGCCGGTGTGGACGACAGTGCCGAGCGGCGTGGGGATGGCCAGCGACACCGGCTCGGGAATCGAATGCGTGACATGCATCGGCCTCGATCGAGAACGGCCCGACCGTGAACTTGTCGCCGGCCTTGAAGATGTTGATCGGTATTTTCGGCGCGTTGGCCGTCCATGTCGCGCTTGGCTTCGAGCAGACCCGGCGGTGAAAGGCGTCATCCAGACCGGCCTGCGGAGCATCGGCCACAACGCGTTGAGCGCGCCGTAATGGTCCTCATGGGCGTGGGTGATGATCATGCCCTTCACCGCATCGCCAAGTTCGGTCACGATGAGCGGATGTCCGGCAGCACGAGGTCGACGCCCGGAAGGTCGGGGCCGGGAAAGGTGACGCCGCAATCGACGATGATCCATTCGCGGCGTTCTGGCCGGACCGTAGCCGTAAAGGGCGAAATTCATGCCGATTTCGCCGACGCCGCCAAGCGGGGCGAAAACGAGTTCGTTGTTGGCCATCCGCCGATCATGCCCCGTTTCAAGACTGGTTTGCGAAAGAACATGTCCGCCGGCCGAGACTGCACGGTGCTGCCGTCGTCGAGCGTGAGGAGCAGGATTGCCGTCCGGCGTCAAGATCCTCGAACAGTGCCCGTCAGTTGCCGGCCCGGCATGCTTGCACGTAGATGCGCTCGCCGATGCCGGTCGCCTCGTGCAAGCCATGCCTGCCGGATCGCCGCGAAGCCCGCGCCGCGGTTCCATACCGCCAGGTAATTGGACGAAGCTGGCGGCAAGTTCCAGCAGCACTTCCTCAGGCGCTGGCGTTGATGCCGCAGCTCGCAAGGTCGGTTGCCGCGGTGCAGCGTCTCGGATGGATGGCTGGTGCAGTTGACGCCGAAGCCGATGACACACGATCCGCCCGCCGCCCGCCTCGTGGCTCTCCAGCAGGATGCCGCTGACCTTGCGCGCCGTAGACAAGCACGTCATTCGGCCATTTCAGCGAATGGTGCGGCGCATGCCCTGGCGTTGCGGCAGATCCGGCCAACGCCTCATGCACCGCCAGAGACGCCACGAACGGCAGTGTCGGCAGAGACACTGATCGGGCGCGGGGTCGCGCAGCAGCAGCGATGCGATAGAGATTGCCTTCCTGCGAAACCCAGTCGCGGCCCGCGGCGGCCCCTGCCCGCCGCTTTGGCGGCGCGCCATGATCCACAGGCCGGATGCTTCGCCGGCCCGCGCTGCCTCCAGCGCATCGGCATTGGTCGAAACCGTATCGTCCAGCCTCGTGATGCGGTATCCGTGCGGAAGTTCGCGTTCGCCACGGCATCAGAAGAAGCGACGCGGCGGCTGTCGTGGTGGCGTCCACCAGCGAGCCGGCGAACAGAGGTAGAACAGCACGAAAGCAGCCCGCAGACGCCGAGCACGAGCTTGAGTTCGCCTGCCATCGGCACGAAGCCTGCCGCCCGGTTCGTCGAACCACATGATCTTGATGATGCGCAGATAATAGAAGGCGCCGACCACGCGAGGCGAGCACGCCGATGATCGGCAAGCGCGTAGAGACTGCGCCTCGATGGCGGCGAGGAAGACGTACCACTTGGCGAAGAAGCCGGCGAGCGGCGGAATGCCGGCCAGCGAGAACATCAGCATCGTCAGGATCAGCGCCATGCACCGGATTGGTCGACGACAGGCCGGCACAGATCGGCGATCTCCTCGACCTGCCCGTCCTTGCGCGCGCATCGGCGAGGATGAAGGCGAAGGTGCCGAGCGTCATGACCAGTAGATGATCATGTAGATGGACGACGCCGCTGCACGCCGGCCTGCGTGCCGGCGGCAAGGCCGACCAGCGCGTAGCCCATGTGGCCGATGGAGGAATAGGCCATCAGGCGCTTGATGTTGCGTCTGGCCGATGGCCGCGAAGGCGCCAAGCACCATGGAGGCGATGGAGATGAAGACGATGACCTGCTGCCAGTCGGTCGTGACCGGCTCGAAGCGCGTCCATGACGACGCGGACCAGCATCGCCATGGCCGCCATCTTCGGCGCGGCGGCGAAGAACGCGGTGACCGGCGTCGGCGCGCCTTCATAGACGTCGGGCGTCCACATGTGGAACGGCACGGCGGAAATCTTGAAGGCAAGGCCGGCGAGGATGAAGACCAGGCCGAAGATCAGGCCGACCTGAGCGTTCGCCGCCGGTCAGCGCTGCGGCAATGCCCTCGAAGCTGATGCTGGCCGGTGAAGCCGTAGACCAGCGTAATGCCGTAAAGCAGCATGCCGGACGACAGCGCGCCGAGGACGAAATATTTCAGGCCCGGCTTCCGTCGAGCGCAGATTGTCGCGGTTGATCGCGGCGATCACGTAGAGCGCCAGCGACTGCAGTTCGAGGCCGAGATAGAGCGCCAGCATGTTGTTGGCCGAGATCATCAGCATCATGCCGAGTGTCGACAGCACGATCAGCACCGGATATTCGAACGTGTCGAATTTCTCGCGCCGTGGCGAAGCTCCACCGACATGACGAGCGCGACCAGCCGAGCCGATGAGCGTCAGCATCTTCATGAACCTGCGCGAACGGATCGGCGACGAAGGCACCGCTGAACGCCGTGCCGTCCGCCGATGACAGAGCACAAGGCCGCGCCGACCGCCAGCGACGGCGACCGCCAGCACCGTCACCACGCGCGCCGACTTTCGCCCGCGAACGACGCCGACCATCAGCAGCACCATGGCGCCGATCGCGACGGATGCAGCTCCGGCGTGCAGGCCAGTGTCAGGGCGGAGGTCGAGAATTCGGCCGTGCATGGCTGCATGGCCTTTCCCTGTCGGGCGTCGGCTATGCGCTGCCGCTGTCTGCGCGGCGTCGAGCGCAGCCTGGTAATATTGGTTGATGAGCTGTGTCGACCGAAGCCGCAGTCGCATCGAAGACCGGTGCCGGATAGACGCCGAAGAAGATGACAAGCGACGACCAGCGGATAGAGCATCACCTTTTCGCGCGTCGACAGATCGAGCATCGCCTTCAGGCTGTCCTTGTCGAGCACGCCGAAGATCACCCGGCGATAGAGCCAGAGCGCATAGGCCGCCGACAGGATGACGCCGGTCGTGGCGAAGAAGCGCCACCCAGGTGTTGACCTTGAAGATGCCGAGCAGCGTCAGGAATTCGCCGATGAAGCCGGAGGTGCCCGGCAGGCCGACATTGGCCATGGTGAAGATCATGAACACCACGGCATATTTCGGCATGTTGTTGACGAGCCCGCCATAGGCGGCGATCTCGCGGGTGTGCATGCGGTCATAGATGACGCCGACGCACAGGAACAGCGCGCCGGAGACCAGGCCGTGCGACAGCATCTGGAACGATCGCGCCCTGCATGCCCTGCTGGTTGGCGGTGAAGATGCCCATGGTCACATAGCCCATATGGGCGACGGACGAATAGGCGATCAGCTTCTTCATGTCCTCCTGCACCAGCGCGACCAGCGAGGTGTAGATGATGGCGATGACCGACAGCGCGAAGACGAGCGGCGCGAAATCGGCGCGACGCCAGCGGGAACATCGGCAGCGAGAAGCGCAGGAAGCCGTAGCCGCCCATCTTCAACAGGATCGCCGCCAGGATGACGGAGCCGGCGGTCGGCGCTTCAACGTGCGCATCCGGCAGCCAGGTGTGGACCGGCCACATCGGCATCTTGACCGCGAAAGAGGCGAAGAACGCCAGCCACAGCCAGGTCTGCATCTGCGCCGGGAAGCTGATGGGTCATCAAGCTCGGGATGTCGGTGGTGCCGGCCTGCCAGTACATCGCCATGATGGCGAGCAGCATCAGCACCGAGCCGAGCAGCGTGTAGAGGAAGAACTTGAACGCGGCATAGACGCGCCGCTTGCCGCCCCAGACGCCGATGATGAGGAACATCGGGATGAGGCCGGCCTCGAAGAAGACGTAGAACAGCACGATGTCGAGCGCGCAGAACACGCCGATCATCAAGGTTTCGAGAATCAGGAAGGCGATCATGTATTCCTTGACGCGCTTCTCGATCGATTCCCAGCTGGCCAGGATGCAGAACGGCATCAGGAAGGTCGTCAGGATGACGAACAGCATCGAAATGCCGTCGACGCCCATATGGTAGGTGATGCCAGTCGCCGAGCCACGGCGGCTTCTCGACCATCTGGAAGCCGGCATTGGCCTTGTCGAAATCGATCCAGATCGAGCAGCGAGACGAGGAAGGTGACCACCGTCGTCGAACAGCGCGACATTGCGGATGTTGCGCTTGGCGACTGTCGCCTTGTCGCCGGCATGAACGCGATCAGCAGCGCGCCGACCAGCGGCAGGAAGGTGACGATGGAAAGGATGGGCCAGTCGGTCATTAGTAAAGCAGCTCCCGAACATCATCCAGGTGATCGAGCGCCGCGACGCCGATCAGCATGGCGAAGGCGTAGTGGTAGAGATAGCCGGTCTGCAGCTTGACGACGCGGCCGGTGACGTCGCTGCACGCGCGCCGAGACGCCGTCCGGGCCGAAGCCGTCGATGACCCAGCCATCGCCCGTCTTCCACAGGAAGCGGCCGAGCGCGCTTGGCCGGACGCACGAACAGGAAGTCGTAGAGCTCGTCGAAATACCACTTGTTGAGCAGGAACTGGTAGAGCGCCGGATGCTGCGCGGCGAGTCTCCACCGGCGTCTGCGGCGAGCGGATGTAGAACTAGTAGGCCAGCAGGAAGCCCGACCAGCATGGCGATGAATGGCGACCAGCTTCACCCACAGCGGCACGTGGTGGAACTCTTCGCAGGATGTGGTTGTCCGGGCCGGTGAACAGCGCCTCGCGCCAGAACGATTGTACCAGACACTCGACGCTCATGACTTCCGCCGCATGGCCGAAGAAAGCGTCGTGGAAGATGACGCCGGCAAACAGCGCGCCGGCCGCCAGGATGATAGAGCGGCACCAGCATGACCGGCGGCGATTCATGCACATGGTGCATGACATCGTGCGAAGCGCGCGGCTTGCCGTGGAAGGTCATGAAGATCAGCCGCCACGAGTAGAAGCTGGTGAAGAAGGCGGCGATCACCAGCAGCGCGAAGGCATAGCCGGCCGCCGCGTTCTCGCCGACGAAGGCGCTTTCGATGATGGCGTCCTTGGAGAAGAAGCCGGCGGTGCCGATGATCGTGCCGGGAATGCCGAGGCCGGTCAGCGCCATGGTGCCGATCATCATCATCCAGTAGGTGCGTCGGGATGTGCTTGCGCAGCCCGCCCATGTTGCGCATGTCCTGCTCGTCGGACACCGCGTGGATGACCGAGCCGGCGCCCAGGAACAGCAGCGCCTTGAAGAAGGCGTGGGTGAACAGGTGGAAGATCGCCGCGCCATAGGCGCCGACGCCGAGCGCCACGAACATGTAGCCGAGCTGCGAGCAGGTCGAATAGGCGATGACGCGCTTGATGTCGTTCTGCACGAGGCCGACGGTCGCCGCGAAGAATGCGGTGGTCGCGCCGATGATCGTCACGACGGTCAGCGCCGTGTGCGACAGTTCGAAGATCGGCGACATGCGCGCGACCATGAACACGCCGGCGGTCACCATGGTGGCGGCATGGATCAGCGCGGAAACCGGCGTCGGGCCTTCCATCGCGTCCGGCAGCCAGGTGTGCAGCAGGAACTGCGCCGACTTGCCCATGGCGCCCATGAACAGCAGCAGGCAGACGACCGTCAGCGCCGCATCGCTTGTCGAGCTGCGTAGCCGAGGAAGTTCATGCACCGCCGCGTGCCGGCTTCGGCCGCCCTCGGCCGGCGCGAAGATAGGTCGCGGCATTGGCGAAGATCGTGTCGAAAGCTCGATCGAGCCGAACAGCACGAACACGCCGAAGATGCCGAGCGCGAAGCCGAAATCGCCGACGCGGTTGACGACGAAGGCCTTCATCGCCGCGGCATTGGCAGAGGGCTTCTTGTACCAGAAGCCGATCAGCAGATAGGAGGCAAGGCCGACGCCTTCCCAGCCGAAGAACATCTGCACGCAGATTGTCGGAGGTCACCAGCATCAGCATGGCGAAGGTGAACAGCGACAGATAGGCGAAGAAGCGCGGCCGATGCGGATCGTGGTGCATGTAGCCGATGGAATAGACGTGCACGAGCGCCGAAACCGTGTTGACGACGACCAGCATGACGGCCGTCAGCGTGTCGATGCGGAGCGCCCAGTCGACGTTGAGCGAGCCGGATTCGATGCCAGCGCAGCACCTGGATCGGCTGCATCGCCTCGCTGTCGCCGAATGCGACGGTGAAGAACGCGACCCATGACAGCACGGCGGCGATGACCAGGAAGCCGGAGGTGACATATTCGGATGCCTTGGCGCCGAGCGTGCGGCCGAACAGGCCCGCCAATCAGGAAGCCGAGCGAGCGGCAGGAAGACGATGGCGTGGTACATGGCTGCCCTCAGCCCTTCATCATGTTGACGTCTTCGACCGCGATCGAGCCGCGGTTGCGGAAGAAGACGACGAGAATGGCAAGACCGATGGCGGCTTCCGCAGCCGCGACGGTCAGCACGAACAGCGCGAAGACCTGGCCCGATCAGATCGCCGAGGTGCTGCGGAGAAGGCGACGAAGTTGAGGTTGACCGCAAGCAGGATCAGTTCGACCGACATCAGGATGACGATGACGTTCTTGCGGTTGAGGAAAATGCCGAACATGCCGAGCGTGAACAGGATCGCGGTGACCGTCAGATAGTGGGAAATGCCGATTGTCATGATTGCCTCAAGCGCGGTTGCCGCGTCAGATCCCCTTGCCCGGTTCGACCTTTTTGATCTCGATCGCCGTTGCCGGCGTGCGGGCAACCTGCCGCGCAGATGTCCTGGCGCTTGACGTTCGGCCTTGTGGCGCAGCGTCAGCACGATCGCGCCGATCATGGCGACCAGCAGGATCAGGCCGGCGACCTGGAAGAAGAAGATGTAGTCCGTGTAGAGAATGTCGCCGAGCGCGCGGTGTTGGAGACGCTGCGCCATGTCCGGGATCGGCTGCACCGCATCTGCCGCCAGCGCCGGGCGCCAGCACGAAGCGGCCGAGCACCATGAGCAGCTCGATCAGCACGATCGACGCCGACCAGCGCGCCGATCGGCGCATATTGCAGGAAGCCCTCGCGCAGTTCGGCGAAATCGACGTCGAGCATCATCACGACGAACAGGAACAGCACCGCCACCGCGCCGACATAGACGACGATCAGGATCATCGCCAGGAACTCGGCGCCGGTCAGCATGAACAGGCCTGCGGCGTTGACGAAGGTCAAGGATCAGGAACAGCACCGAATGCACGGGATTGCGCGAGGCAATCACCATGAAGGCCGACGCGACCGTGACGGTGGCGAACAGGTAAAAGAAGATCGCCGGTCAGCATGAGTCCCGTCCTGTTGCGCTCCATGGTTGCTCAGTTCATCCCGCCTTGTCGCCTGCCTCTAGCCGGAACGGGCGCGTCCATCGTCGAGGTTGCGGGCAATTTCCCGCTCCCAGCGGTCGCCGTTGGCGAGCAGCTTTGTCCTTGTCGTAGTAGAGTTCCTCGCGCGTTTCCGTGGCGAACTCGAAATTCGGCCCCTCGACGATGGCGTCGACCGGGCAGGCTTCCTGGCAGAAGCCGCAATAGATGCACTTCACCATGTCGATGTCGTAGCGCACCGTGCGGCGCGTGCCGTCATTGCGGCGCGGACCGGCCTCGATGGTGATGGCCTGCGCCGGGCAGATCGCCTCGCACAGCTTGCAGGCGATGCAGCGCTCCTCGCCATTGGGATAGCGGCGCAGCGCATGCTCGCCGCGGAAGCGCGGCGAATACGGGCCTTTTCTCGAACGGGTAGTTGATCGTCGCCTTCGGCGCGAAGAAACTAGCGCATCGACAGGCAGAAGGCGCTGACGAACTCCGTCAGCAGCAGCGATTTTGCGGCTTGCGCGATCGTGCTCATCGGTTGGCTCCTGTCTCTCGTCATGCCGCCCATCCGGTGAACTGAAGCACGGTGGCGACCACGACAGCATGAACAGCGAAATCGGCAGGAACACCTTCCAGCCCAGGCGCATCAGCTGGTCGTAGCGGTAGCGCGGCACGATGGCCTTCACCATGGCGAACATGAAGAACACCATGCAACAGCTTCAGCACGAACCAGACGATGCCCGGTACCCAGGTGAAGGGCGCGAAGTCGAACGGCGGCAGCCAGCCGCCGAGGAACAGGATGGTGGTCAGCGCGCACATCAGCACGATGGCGACGTATTCGCCGAGCATGAACATCATGTACGGCGTCGAGGAATATTCGATCATGTGGCCGGCGACGAGTTCGGATTCGGCTTCCGGCAGATCGAACGGCGGGCGGTTGGTCTCCGCCAGCGCCGAGATGAAGAAGATGATGAACATCGGGAACAGCGCCAGCCAGTGCCAGTCGAGGAAGGATGGCGGCAGGCCCAGTCATGGTGCCGAGGCCGTCATTCTGCGCACATGCACGATGTCGGTGAGGTTGAGCGAGCCGACGCAGAGCAGCACGGTGATGATGACGAAGCCGATGGAGACTTCGTAGGACACCATCTGCGCGGCCGAGCGCAGCGCGCCGAGGAACGGAGTATTTCGAGTTCGACGCCCAGCCGCCCATGATGACGCCGTAGACCTCGAGCGAGGAGATGGCGAAGATGTAGAGAATGCCGACATTGATGTCGGCGATCACCCAGCCGTCGCTGACCGGCATGACCGCCCAGGCGGCGAGCGCCAGCGTGACGGCGACCAGCGGCGCGAGCAGGAAAATCACCTTGTTGGCGCCGGAGCCGGAATGACCGGCTCCTTGAGCACGAATTTCAGCAGGTCGGCGAAGGACTGCAGCAGGCCCCACGGGCCGACGACGTTCGGGCCGCGGCGCAGCTGGACCGCCGCCCAGATCTTGCGGTCGGCATAGAGGATATAGGCAATGAAAATCAGCAGCGCGACCAGCAGCAGCAGCGACTGCCGACGATGATCAGCGCCCGGCCAGACGTAGGTCGAGAAGAACGCAGCCATACATTCCGGTGCCTATTCTGCAGCCTGGCGCGAACGCCGCGGATGGCCGAGTGCCGAACATTCAGCCATGACCGTCGAAGCGCGCGCGATCGGGTTGGTCAGGTAGAAGTCGTTGACTGGCGACATGAATGGCGCCGTGCCGGCCTTGCCGCCCGCCTTGGCAAGTTCGCCGATCATCCGCCGTATCTGCCGGCGCGATCTCGTCGAGCGTGCCGAAAATGCGGATACTCGCGCAATAAAGCGGTCGCGAAGCTGCGACAGGCTGTCGAACGGCAGCGGATTGCCGAGCACGCCCGAAAGAGCACGGAAGATCGCCCAGTCTTCCTTGGCATCGCCCGGCGCGAAAACCGGCCCGGTTGGCCAGCTGCACGCGGCCTTCGGTGTTGACGTAGGTGCCGGACTTTTCGGTGTAGGCGGAGCCCGGCAGGATGACATCGGCGCGGTGTGCGCCACGGTCGCCATGCGTGCCGATATAGACGACGAAGGCCCTTGTTGGCTGAAATCTCGAATTCGTCGGCGCCGAGCAGGAACAGCACGTCCATTCGCGCCAGCATCTGGCGCAGTCGCCTTGCCGCCCTTGCCCGGCACGAAGCCGATATCGAGGCCGCCAACGCGGGCAGCGGCGGTGTGCAGCACGTTAAAGCCGTTCCAGTCGTCCTTCACCGCGCCGAACTTGGTCGGCGACCTGCGCCGCCAGCGACAGGATCGCTGCCCCGTCGGCGCGGGTCAGCGCGCCCTGCCCGACGATGATCATCGGCCGCTTGGCCTTCTTCAGCACCTTGGCGAATTTGGACGAGCCGTCGGCGATTGCCGCCAGCGCTGCCGGGCCCGTCACCCAGCAGCTCGTAGGCGTAGCGCAGGTCGCGCATTCTCGCCGATGACGCCGATCGGGAAGTCGGAATTGCGCGAGCGCTTGCGGATGCGGGCATTGAGAATCGAGGCTTCGAGGCGCGGATTGGCGCCGATGATCAGCAGCGCATCGGCGTTCTCGATGCCGTCGATCGTCGTATTGAAGATGTAGCCGGCGCGGCCCTTCGACGGATCGAGCGCGGCGCATCCGTCGCGGCAATCGATGTTCGGCGAACCGATCGAGGCCATCAAGCTTTTCAGCGCATACATGTCCTCGACGCTGGCAAGATCGCCGGCAATCGCGCCGATCTTGTCGCCGGGTCGGTTGCCTTGACGCTTCGCAGCGACCGCGCCGAGCGCCTCGCTCCAGGTTGCCGGCTGCAACTTGCCGCCTTTTGCGCACATAAGGCCGGTCGAGGCGCTGGGTCCGCAGGCCATCCCAGACGAAGCGCGTCTTGTCGGAAATCCACTCCTCGTTCACCTGCTCGTTGAGGCGCGGCAGGATGCGCATCACTTCGCGGCCGCGCGTATCGACGCGGATGGTGGAGCCGACCGCGTCCATCACGTCGATCGATTCGGTCTTCGACAATTCCCACGGACGGGCCTGGCATTCGCTGGGCTTGGAGGTCAGCGCGCCGACCGGGCAAAGGTCGATGACATTGCCCTGCAATTCGGAGGTCATCGCCTTTTCGAGATAGGTCGTGATCTCGGCATCCTCGCCGCGCCCGATCAGGCCCAGTTCGGAAATGCCGGCGACTTCGGTGGTGAAGCGGACGCAGCGCGTGCAGTGGATGCAGCGCGTCATCTGCGTCTTGACCAGCGGGCCGATATACTTGTCCTCGACCGCGCGCTTGTTCTCGCGGAACCGGTTCTTGTCGACGCCATAGGCCATGGCCTGGTCCTGCAGGTCGCACTCGCCGCCCTGGTCGCAGATCGGGCAATCCAGCGGATGGTTGATCAGCAGGAACTCCATCACGCCTTCGCGCGCCTTCTTGACCATCGGCGTCTTGGTCGAGCACCACCGGCGGCTCGCCATTGGGGCCGGGGCGCAGATCGCGCACATTCATGGCGCAGGAAGCCTGCGGCTTGGGCGGTCCGCCCTTCACCTCGACAAGGCACATGCGGCAATTGCCGGCGATCGACAGGCGCTCGTGGAAGCAGAAACGCGGCATCTCGGCCCCTGCTTCCTCGCACGCCTGCAACAGCGTGTAGGTGTCGGGTACCTCGACCTCGGTGCCGTCAACGTTCAGCTTTGCCATTTAATCCGTCTCTTGCCGTAGCACTGGCCGTCATGCCGCCGCGCCGTGTTTCCTGTCCCTGAACCAGGCGGAAATCAATCCGCCCAAAGGCGCACGATCCTTCCGCCCGCCAAACCGCTGCCTCAGCCTGTCCCATGCGCCGGAAATTGCGGCGTCCTCGTCGCGAACGGAGGCAGCAAGCGCACGCGCCCTGCCCTCGGTTTCGGCGAGCATGAAACGGACTTCGAGCGGCGTGTCGCACATCTTCCTACTCCGCCGCCATGATCATCGGCTCGCCCCGATGCGCGTTGCGGGTGAACTCGTCGATGCGCGCGTTCGATCTCGGGCCGGAAATGGCGGATCAGGCCCTGGATCGGCCAGGCGGCGGCATCGCCGAGCGCGCAGATCGTGTGGCCTTCCACCTGCTTGGTCACATCGAGCAGCATGTCGATTTCGCGCTTCTGGGCTTCGCCGCGCACCAGCCGCTCCATCACGCGCCACATCCAGCCGGTGCCTTCGCGGCACGGCGTGCACTGGCCGCAGCTTTCATGCTTGTAGAAATAGGAGAGCCGCGCGATCGCCTTCACGATGTCGGTCGACTTGTCCATCACGATCACGGCAGCGGTGCCAAGGCCCGACTGCAGCGCCGCGCAGCGCGTCGAAATCCATCGGCGCAGTCGATGATCTGCTCGGCCGGCACCAGCGGCACCGACGAGCCGCCCGGAATGACCGCCAGCAGATTGTCCCAGCCGCCGCGAATGCCGCCGCAATGCTTGTCGATCAGTTCGCGGAACGGGATCGCCCATCGCCTCTTCGACCGTGCACGGCGTGTTCACATGGCCGGAGATGCAGAACAGCTTCGTGCCCTTGTTGTTGTCGCGCCCGAAGGACGAGAACCAGTCAGCGCCGCGCCGCAGGATGGTCGGCGCAACCGCGATCGATTTCGACATTGTTGACCGTGGTCGGGCAGCCATAGAGGCCGACATTGGCCGGGAATGGCGGCTTCAGGCGCGGCTGGCCCTTCTTGCCTTCGAGGCTTTCGAGCAGCGCCGTTTCCTCGCCGCAGATATAGGCGCCGGCGCCGTGATGGACGTAGATGTCGAAGTCCCAGCCGTGCATGTTGTTCTTGCCGAGCAGCTTCGCCTCATAGCACTCGTCGATGGCGCGCTGCAGCGCCTCGCGCTCGCGGATGTATTCGCCGCGCACATAGATGTAGCAGGCATGCGCGCCCATGGCGAAACCGGCGATCAGGCAGCCCTCGATCAGCGTATGCGGATCGTGGCGCATGATGTCGCGGTCCTTGCAGGTGCCGGGCTCGGATTCGTCGGCATTGACGACGAGATAATGCGGCCGTCGCTCGGCTGCTTCGGCATGAACGACCATTTGAGACCGGTCGGGAAACCGGCGCCGCCGCGCCCGCGCAGGCCGGAGGCCTTCATCTCGTTGATGATCCAGTCGCGGCCCTTGTCGATCAGGCCCTTGGTGCCGTCCCAATGGCCGCGCGACATCGCGCCCGCCAGCGACTTGTCGAAGGTGCCGTAGATATTGGTGAAGATGCGGTCCTTGTCAGCCAGCATGTGTCTCTTCCGGATTTGCCATCGGGCATGACTGCGCCACGCCGGGTATGAAGATCGAAGCGGTCAAAGCGCTTGCCGCGACAAGGCCGTAGACCGCGCCAAGCACCAGCCATTCACGGTTGCCGGTCGCCAGCGCCAGTCCGATGGTGGCAGCGATCGATGCAGGGACCATGACAAGGCTTGCCCTCTGGCAGGCGCTCGCCATTTGCAGTTTCTCGGCCACCTTCGCGAACATCGTTCCCCCTAGCGCGGCTTCTTGCCGAATACGCGGATGTATTCGGCCTCGCCGCCCTTGGCGAGCGCCTTGGCCTGCTTGACCCAGTCCTCGCGCTCGATGCGGCCCGGAAAATCGAGATAGGTGTTGACCCAGTCGCGCTCGGCTTCTTCCAGGCCGCGACCTGCGCGAAGGTGAAGATGCCAAGTTCGTGCAGCGTCTTTTCGATCTTCGGGCCGATGCCCGAGATCATCTTGAGATTGTCCGGAGCCACCGGCTTTGCCACTTGTGCCGGGCGGTTCGGATCGTCGAGCGCCACGGCGACCGGCTTTTCCTTCTGCTTGACCGAACGGGCCAGCGCAGCCGGAACCGGCGTCTTCAGCGCCGGATTGGCGATTTCCGCCGCCTGCTTCGGCTTGGCCGCATTGGTTGGCTTCTGGATGTCCTTTGCGCCGCCGCTGCGCGGCTTGCCGGCTGAGCTTGGCCGGATCCGGATTTGAGCGATGTCAGCCCGCCCTGCGGCGCCGAGAATACTCGGTCGACCTGCGGGCCGGCGGTTACGCTGGCGCCCTTGCCGGCCTCGAACGCGTCGATGATTTCGGCAAGCCGCTCCGGCGTCAGGTCTTCATAGGTGTCCTTGAAGATCATCACCATCGGCGCGTTCACGCAGGCGCCCTGGCATTCGACCTCTTCCCACGAAAGCGTGCCGGCATCGTTCGTGACGAACGGATCGTGATGGATCTTGTGGCGGCACACATCGATCAGCTCCTCCGCCCCGCGCAGCATGCAGGGCGTGGTGCCGCAGACCTGCACATGGGCGCGCGTGCCGACCGGCTGAAGCTGGAACTGCGTGTAGAAGGTCGCCACCTCCAGCACGCGGATATAGGGCATGGTCGAGCATGTCGGCGACATCCTCGATCGCGGCCTTCGTCACCCAGCCGTCCTGCTCCTGCGCCAGCATCAACAGCGGAATGACCGCCGATGCCTCGCGGCCCTCGGGTATTTGGCGATCCACTTCTTGGCCTCGGCGCGCTTTTCGCGGCTGAAGGCGAAGCGCGCCGGCTGGACTTCATCGGGTGCAAGACGACGGACGGTCATCAGCGGTCAACCTCTCCAAAGACGATGTCGAGCGAGCCGAGAACCGCCGAAACGTCGGCCAGCAGGTGGCCCTTGCCCATGAAATCCAGCGCCGAAAGATGCGCGAAACCCGGTGCGCGCAGCTTGCAGCGATAGGGCTTGTTGGAGCCATCGGAGACGAGATAGACGCCGAACTCGCCCTTCGGCGCCTCGACCGCCGGCATACACCTCGCCCGCCGGCACCTTGAAGCCCTCGGTGTAGAGCTTGAAGTGATGGATAAGCGCTTCCATCGAAAGCTTCATTTCCTGGCGCTTTGGCGGCACGATCTTGTTGTCGTTGACCGACACCGGCCCCTGCCCTTCGGGTTTGTTCAGTTCGCGAATGCACTGGCGCATGATCCGTACCGACTGGCGCATCTCCTCCATGCGGATGAGATAGCGGTCGTAGCAATCGCCGTTCTTGCCGATCGGAATGTCGAAATCCATCTCCGCATAGCACTCGTAGGGCTGCGACTTGCGCAGGTCCCAGGCAGCGCCGGAACCGCGCACCATCACGCCCGACATGCCCCATGCCCATGCGTCTTCCAGCGAGATGACGCCGATATCGACATTGCGCTGCTTGAAGATGCGGTTCGGCGGTCAGCAACGCGTCAAGATCGGCGACGGTCTGGAGGAACGGGTCGCACCATTTCTCGATGTCGTCGACGAGGTCCTGCGGCAGGTCCTGGTGCACGCCGCCGGGCCGGAAATAGGCCGCGTGCATGCGCGAACCCGACGCCCGCTCGTAGAACACCATCAGCTTCTCGCGTTCTTCGAAGCCCCACAGCGGCGGCGTCAGCGCGCCGACGTCCAGCGCCTGCGTGGTGACGTTGAGCAGATGCGACAGGATGCGGCCGATTTCGCTGTAGAGTACCCGGATCAACTGGCCGCGCCGCGGCACCTCGATGCCCGCAAGCTTCTCGATCGCCAGGCACCAGGCATGCTCCTGGTTCATCGGCGCGACATAGTCGAGCCGGTCGAAATAGGGCAGCGCCTGCAGATAGGTCTTGTACTCGATCAGCTTCTCGGTGCCGCGATGCAGCAGGCCGATATGCGGATCGACGCGCTCGACCACTTCGCCGTCAAGCTCCAGCACGAGGCGCAGAACGCCATGCGCCGCCGGATGCTGCGGCCCGAAATTGATGTTGAAATTGCGGACGGAGGATTCAGGCATTGGGCGCCTCCGGCGCATAGTCTCCAGCGAATTGCGAATTGCGAATGCGCGAATGGTCATCTTTTTCCTGCTCTTTCCTGCACGCGCCTGATCAGCGACCGCGCAGCATTTTTCCGATTTCGGTTGCCGTACTGCCAGCAAAGCTTCAGCCTTCACGCAATTCGATGAAACCCAATCGCGCATGCAAGCAGAATATGGGTCTCCAGTCTCTTTGACGGATCCTTGTGCAATCCGAAGATACTGGATGAATGACCCTGCAGTGCTCACGTCCGTAGTCCTTCTGCGATATTCGCTGCGATCGATGACGACGGCACGCCGCATCTGGCTGCTCAAGCCGAATGTTTCGTGGCTCGGAAACGTTTCCGGTACGGCTTGTAGCATGTCAACGGCCAGGTCCATCGCCTTCTGCCAACCTGTAGATCCCGATAATGACTGATATATGCCGGCCTAACCGGCTGCACCTATTCGCTACTCGCAACTCACTATTCACCACCACCTCAAGCCTTCGCCTTCTCGTCCCCCGGCAGCACGTAGTCCGTTCCCTCCCAGGGCGACAGGAAATCGAAATTGCGGAACTCCTGGCGCAGTTCGACCGGCTCGTAGACGACCCGCTTGACCTCGTCGTCGTAGCGCACCTCGACATAGCCGGTCAGCGGGAAGTCCTTGCGCTGCGGATGCCCGTCGAAACCGTAGTCGGTGAGGATGCGCCGCAGGTCCGGATGGCCGGTGAACAGGATGCCGTACATGTCCCAGGCCTCGCGCTCGAACCAGTCCGCTCCGGCGAACATGCCCGTGCAGCTGGGCACCGGCGTCGTCCTCGTCGGTCGAGACCTTGACGCGGATGCGCAGGTTCTGCGCGGCGACAGCAGATGGTAGACCACCTCGAAGCGCTCCTCGCGCTCGGGATAATCCACGCCGCAAAGGTCGATGAAGGAGATGAACTGAAGCGCCGGGTCGTCGCGCAGATGCGTCAGCAGGTCGACGACGCTGTCGCGCTGACGCGACTGACGGTCAGTTCGCCGAAAGCGATTGCCGAGCCGAAGATCCGGCCCGCCGAAACGCTGCATCGACCGCGTTCCTGATACTGGTTGAGTGTGTCGAGGTTCATCGCTCCCTCACCGCTCGATCGTGCCGGTGCGGCGGATCTTCTTTTGCAGAAGCATCACGCCATAGAGCAGCGCCTCGGCGGTCGGCGGGCAGCCCGGCACATAGATGTCCACCGGCACGATGCGGTCGCAGCCGCGCACCACGGAATAGCAGTAGTGGTAGTAGCCGCCGCCATTGGCGCAGGAGCCCATCGAGATCACGTAGCGCGGCTCCGGCATCTGGTCGTAGACCTTGCGCAGCGCCGGCGCCATCTTGTTGGTCAGCGTGCCCGCGACGATCATCACGTCCGACTGGCGCGGAGAGGCGCGCGGCGCGAAGCCGAAGCGCTCCGCGTCGTAGCGCGGCATCGACATCTGCATCATCTCGACCGCGCAGCAGGCAAGGCCGAACGTCATCCACATCAGCGAGCCGGTACGCGCCCAGTTGATGAGCTCGTCCGTCGAGGTGACGAGGAAAGCCCTTGTCGGCCAGTTCGTTGTTGATCTCGCCGAAAAACGGCTGATGCTGCGGCGAGGCCTGAAGTCGCGCGCCCGCGGGCATGATCAGCGATGATGAGCTGTCAGTCATTCATCCAGCCTTTGTCTGGGAACAATCGAGCGTCGGACATGGTCAATCCCACTCGAGCGCGCCTTTCTTCCATTCATATATGAAGCCGATCGTCAGGACGGCAAGGAACACCATCATCGACCAGTAGCCGAACCAGCCGAGCGGTGCCGAACGACACGGCCCACGGAAACAGGAACGCGACTTCGAGGTCGAAGATGATGAACAGGATCGCGACGAGGTAGAATCGCACGTCGAATTTCATGCGCGCGTCGTCGAAGGCGTTGAAGCCGCATTCATAGGCCGACAGCTTTCTCGGGATCGGGCGACTTGTAGGCGACGATGAACGGCGTCGCCATGCAGCGCGATGCCGATGAAAAGGCAGATGCCGATGAAGATGATGATCGGCAGATAAGCGGTAAGCAGCGCTTCCAATTCCGTCTCCTTCTCCGGCGGCATGCCGATATCAGGTCCAAAGCCGGTTACGAGCGAAGCCAGCCCCGCATGCATTGTGCTCCCGCCTTGTTCATTTCGCAATGCAGCAAACAAGTGGCAGCCATTCCGTTCACGCATGCGTACAAGCACGCGAACACCGGCAATTGCCGTCTGCGTTAGCCCAGCCAAACCTTCAACACAAGCAGGCAAAGCCTGTTTTTCGCCGCATTTTGAAGGACGTGGGCCCGTTTGCGAGCCCTGCCAGAAACCCTCTGCGCAACGCTTGACTTCGCGAGTTGAAGCACGTAATTCAACGCGACCTTGCAGCCGGGCAACTGGCCGCAAAGACGCGGGTGTAGCTCAGTCGGTTAGAGTGCCGGCCTGTCACGCCGGAGGTCGCGGGTTCGAGCCCCGTCACTCGCGCCATTACTTTTTTGCCCCTGCCTGCCCTCTCGGGAAATGGGGTTCCGGTCCGCAAGCGCGGCCATCGAATTCGGGTGCTTAGCTCAGCTGGGAGAGCGGCTCGTTTACACCGAGTAGGTCGGCGGTTCGATCCCGTCAGCACCCACCATCAAATCAAGACCCCGGCCGGTTCCAGGATCGCTCAAGCCCAACTTTACGTCCAGGCGTTTTCGTGTGAGCGTTGCCGCGCGCAACTGCAATCCGAGAGGCTCGCATGAACATGACGCCCGGCCCGAACGACCTCCTTGTCGTTGTCGACGTACAGAACGATTTTTGCGCAGGCGGGGCGCTCGCGACCGCCACCGGGCATGAGATCGTGCCGGTCATCAACAAGGTGGCGCGGCATTTCGACAATGTCGTGCTGACGCAGGACTGGCATCCTCGCGGGCACGTTTCCTTCGCATCGTCGCATGAGGGCAAGCAGCCTTTCGACACCGTCGAAATGCCCTACGGCACGCAAGTGCTGTGGCCCGATCACGTTGTACAGGGAACGCCGGGCGCCGAATTCCACCCGGACCTCGACATCCCCCACGCGCAGCTTGTCATCCGCAAGGGATATCTGCCGCATGTCGACAGCTATTCCGCGTTCCGCATGGTAGACGGCCAGACCATGACCGGGCTTGCGGGCTATGCGCGCGAAAGAAACATCGAGCGGATATTCGTGACCGGCATCGCGACGGACTATTGTGTCAGCGGCCTTGCGATGGACGCGCATGCCCTCGGCTTCAAGACGCTCGTCATCACCGATGCATCGGCAGCTGTCGATCCGCAGACAACCGGACCGGCGGCACTGGAAATGATGCGGGCGGCCGGCATAGACCTCATCTTGAGCAGCGACGTCCTGGCAGGGTGATGTTTCTCAGTGCCTGACCGGCACCACGATCGGTATGCGTCCGGCGGGTGGCGTGTTGCGGCTGCGCTCGCTGCGCACGACGCCGTCGATGACGGTCATGCCGACGCCCGGCAAATTCCCCTGCCCGACCGATTCCAGCATGGTCTTTCCCGGCGAGTGCTGCGCCTGGTCCAGGAACACGAAATCGGCGCACATGCCTTTCTCGATCATACCCGTATCCAGCTTGCGCTGGCGCGTTGTGTTGCCGGTGCCGAAGCAGAAGGCGATCTCGGCAGGCACGTTGCCAAGGCTCGACAGCATCGCGATCATCCGCAGGATGCCGAGCGGCTGCACGCCGGACCCCGCCGGGCCGTCGGTGCCAAGGATGATCCGGTCAAGCTGCTTCAGCTCGCGCGCGGTATTCAGCGTCAGCAGCGCCGCGCGTTCGTTGCCGTTGTGGACGATCTCCAGCCCCTTGCCGCAACGCTCGCAGAGGCAGATGATCTGGTCGTCGGGCAATGCCGAATGCCCGCCATTGACGTGACCGATCACATCCGTCCCGGTTTCCAGCACCATGTCGGCGTCGATCAGCCCGGAGCCGGGAATCGACGGGCCGCCGGTATGGATCGTGCTTTGAATTCCGTACTTGCGCGCCCAATCCACCATCTGCTTCGCGGTCTTGCCGTCCTTGACGCGTGCCAAGGCCGACCTCGCCCAGCAGCTTCACGCCGGCGGCGGCCAGATCCTTGAAATCGTCCTCGACCATGCCATGCTCGATGACGGGCGCCCCTGCATGCACCTTGACGCCCGGAGGGGCGGAAATTCTCGTACGAACGCTGCGACGCGATCGCCATCGCCTTCAGGCCGACGATGTCGCGCGGTCGGCCCGGCATGTGCACCTCGCCCGCCGAAATCAGCGTGGTCACGCCGCCATGCAAGGTGGAGTCGATCCAGTTCAACTGCTGCTGGCGCGGCGTGTAGTCGCCCACCACCGGATGCACATGGCTGTCGATCAGGCCGGGGCACAGCGTGCATGCCGTTGGCGTCAATCAATGTCGTCGCGCCGTCGGTGTCGAGATCCTTTTCCTTGCCCCATGCCGTGATCTTGCCATTGTCGGCAACCAGGCAATCGGCATCGAGGATCGGTTCCTCCAGCCGGCCCGACAACAGCAGTCCGATGTTGCGGATCACCAGCCTGGTCGGACCGCCACCGCTCGGGTCTGCCGGTTCATGCGCCATCGATCACTCCCGCCTGCCTTCTTGGACCACGAACGGGAGTGAAACAGCAATTCGACCGGGCCGCAAGCGGCAGCGCACCGCCGCAAAAGTCGCGGCCCGGCGACTTCAGCCCTTGAAGAAAAAGCCGGAATCCATTTGACAGCCTTGCGCGCCTCATTCTCTATTCGTCGTTTAACGTAACTCGGGTCTGGTGATGGCCTACCTGTCTGCAAAGGCCCTGGACGAGGCATTCGACGCCCTCGAAAAGCTGGACGCCGCGCCCATAGCCGGCGGCACCGACTGGTTTCCCGCACAAGGCGAACGGATTCGGCACACGCTCGCTTCTTGATGTCGGCGGCCTGCCGGGATTCAGGGGCATCGACAAAACGCCGACAGGCTGGCGCATCGGCGCCGCGACCCGCTGGAGCGATGTCGTTCGCGCCGAGCTGCCGCCTGCATTCGACGGGCTGAAGGCGGCGGCGCGCGAAGTCGGGTCCGTTCAGATCCAGAATGCGGGAACGATCGGCGGCAATATCTGCAATGCCTCCCCCGCGGCCGATGGCGTGCCGCCCCTGCTGACGCTCGACGCTTCCGTTGAACTCGTGTCACGCGGCGCAGTGCGGGTGTTGCCGCTCGAACGGTTCATCACCGGCGTGCGGCGTACCGACCTGCGGCCCGGAGAACTCGTCTCGGCCATCCTTTTGCCCGAGCTTCCGCAAGACCTGCGTTCCAGCTTCGTCAAGGCAGGCGCTCGCCGCTATCTCGTCATTTCCATTGCCATGGTCGCGGTTGCAGTGAATGTCCGCGACGGCCGCATCGGCGAAGCCCGCATCGCTGTCGGCGCATGTTCGCCGGTTGCGCAAAGGCTTCCGGCGCTGGAAGCAGACCTTGCCGGTCGCCGGACGGCACGACCTGCCGCAAATCACGGCCGGGCATCTGGCGCCCCTCTCCCCGATATCCGATATTCGCGGCAGCGGCGCGTATCGCACGGAAGCTGCCGCGGAAATGATCTCGCGCGCGCTTGCAGCCGCAATGCCAAAGGCAATGTCCGCATGAACGTTCAGCTTTCAAACCGGATCGCCATCATGCTGAACGGCGAAGGCGTGGCCGCAACGGCTGACGCCGGCGAGCGGCTGTCGCATTTCCTGCGCGAACGGCTCGGCGCGCGCGAGGTGAAGATCGGCTGCAATGCAGGCGATTGCGGCGCCTGCACCGTGCTGGTCGATGGCGAACCGGTCTGCGCCTGCCTGATGCCGGCGCACCAGGCCGCAGGGGCGCAGTGTCGAGACCGTGCGCGGGCCTGCGTTGCAGACCCGCGGGTTCGGCGCTGATCGGACAGTTTCGAGGATCACCAGGCGGCGCAATGCGGCATCTGCACGCCGGGCATGATGGTTGCCGCAGTGGCGCTGCTGCGCACGAACCCGCATCCGGGCGAAGAAGCAGGTGCAGGACGCGCTTGGCGGCGTGCTGTGCCGCTGCACCGGTTATCGCAAGATCATCGACGCGGTGGTGGCGGCAGGTTCCGCAGGCTGCAGGTGCCGGCCGCAGGGTCCGGCGCCGTTGGCACATCGGTCCGGCGGATCGATGGTGCGCAAACGTGTCGAAGGGACCGAACGGTTCGGCGACGACGTCGCCCCGCCCGATGCGCTGGTGGTCAAGGTGATCCGCTCGCCATATCCGCGCTGCGCTGTTCGATCTTGGCGATATCGATGCCTTCGTCGCAGGAAAATCCCGGCATAGTGGCGGTGTTGACCGTCCGCGATGTGCCGGGGCGCAACGCCTTCGGCGTGATCCCCGCCTTCGTCGACCAGCCGGTGTTCGCCGAAAGGGAGACGCGTTTCCGCGGCGATGCGGTTGCGGCGGTCGTCGGGCAGGCCGAGACGATGGCGCGTTTCGATCCGCCGGCTTTCCCGGTGCGCTGGACCGAGCTGCCCGTCGTGTGCTGGAGCCGCAGGCATCGCTGGCCGAAGGCGCGCCGCAGCTGCATGCAGGCCGTCCCGGAAACGTGATGTGCGGGGGTTTCGTTCATGCGGCGATGCGGATGCGGCGCTGGCGCGGGCCGATATCGTGGTCGAGAGGCGTTTCGAAACCGGTTTCGTGGAACATGCCTATATCGAGCCGGAGGCAGGCTATGCCGCGGTCCGCGACGGCCGGCTGGAAATCCACGCCTGCACGCAGGCGCCCGGTGATGGACCTGGAGACCGTTGGCCGACATTCTGGCCATGGACCGCAAGCGACATCCGGATCGTGCCGACGGCGGTAGGCGGCGGCTTCGGCTCGAAGCTCGACATCTCGGTGCAGCCCTATCTGGCGCTGGCCGCACTGAAGACCGGCCAGCCGGTGCGCATGGCCTATTCCCGCGCACCGAGTCCATGCAGTCAACCACCAAGCGCCACCCGTCCGACATCCGCATGCGGCTCGGCGCAACGCGCGAAGGCAAGCTTTGCGGCATGGACGTTCGAGGGCGACTTCAACACCGGCGCCTATGCCTCCTGGGGGCCGACGGTGGCGACGCGCGTGCCGATCCACGCCTCGGGTCCCTACCGCATCGCCGATTACACGGCCCGCTCGCGCGGGGTCTACACGCACTGCCCGCCCGTCGGGGGCGTTTCGCGGCTTCGGTGTGCCGCAATCGGCGCATCGCGCAGGAAAGGCTGTTCGACGCGCTTGCGGCTCGAAGCTTGGCAAGTCGATCCGCTGGAGTTCCGCATTCTGAAACGCCCTGGAAAACGGCGTGCCCACGGTCTGCGGGCAGGTCTTCGCGCAAGGCGTCGGCATCAGGGCCTGCCTCGAGGCGCTGCGCCCGGCCTTGGGCCGCGGCGAAGGCGGAGTGCGCAGCCTTCAACGCCGCGAACGTCGCGGTGAAGCGCGGCGTGGGCGTGGCGGCAGGGTGGTATGGCTGCGGCAACACCTCGCTTGCCCAATCCCTCGACGATCAATCCGCGGTGTCGCGCGTGACGGCACGCTCGGTCCTGCATCAGGGTGCGATCGGATATCGGGCAGGGCTCCAACACCGTGATCGCGCAGATCTTCGCGCAGGCGCTCGGTGTGCCGCTTGGCGCAGGTGACGCTGGTCGGCCCCGATACGGACGTGACGCCCGATGCCGGCAAGACCTCAGCCTCGCGCCAGACCTTCGTGTCGGGCAATGCGGCGCGGCTTGCGGGGCCGGCGCTGCGGGCCGGAAGATCCTGCGCCAGCTGCAACGCTGCGGATGCAGCCGTGCTGTCGCTTGCGCGGGGCTGATCGCATGGCCGATGCGAGCGGCATCGCACCGTGCTCGATCTGTCGCGGCTGGCGGCCGGATGCGCGAGGCTATGTTCTGTCGCGGCGGAAACCTACGATCCGCCGACGAAGCCGCTCGACGCCAATGGCCAGGGCGCGCCCTATGCGCAGTTCGGCTATGCGGCGCATCTGGCGGTGGTCGAGGTGGACATGGAACTTGGCACTGTGCGCCCGCTTGCAGCTTCGTCGCGGCGCATGACGTCGGCCAGGCGATCAACCCGCTGCTGGTCGAAGGCCAGGTGCAGGGCGGCATCGCGCAGGGTCTGGGCATGGCGCTGATGGAGGAGTACGTTCCGGGCCGGACCGAAAACCTGCACGACTATCTGATCCCGACCATCGGCGACGTTCCGCCGATCGAGACGATCATCGTCGAAGAGCCCGATGCGCACGGACCTTTCGGCGCCAAGGGTCTGGGCGAGCATGTGCTGATCCCCACCGCGCCCGCGATCCTCAACGCGATCCGCCACGCGACCGGCGTGCTCCTGCACACAGGTTCCGGCGACGCCGGCGCGGGTGCGCGCCGCGCTGAAGGAGGCGGGGCATGAATGACGGCTTCTTCCGGCCGGACAAGATCCGCTGCGACGCCTGCCCGGTGCTGTGCTATATCGCCGAAGGCCGCTCCGGCGCCTGCGACCGCTATGCCAACCACGGCGGCGAACTTGTCCGGCTCGATCCGCTGACCGTCATCGCCGCGCGCGCCGAGCGGTGCCGTTCCTGGACGGCGACAGTGGCCGAGCAGGACTGGGACGGCGACCTGGTCCAGGGCGACCGTCCCTTCGTCACCGCGGTCGGCGCGGGCACCACCTATCCCGACTACAAGCCCGCCCCCTTCATCGTCAGCCAGGAGGTCGACGGCGTCGACATGGTCACGGTCGTGACCGAAGGCATCTTCAGCTATTGCGGCGTCAAGGTGAAGATCGACACCGACCGCCACATCGGCCCTGAACGCGCCGTCGTCCGGGTGCGAGGGCGAACCGGTCGGCCATGTGATGACCGCCGAATACGGCTCGCAAGATGCTGTCGCTGGGCGGCGTCGATCACCTGACCGGCGGTTCCAAGAAAGAAGGCCGCGTCACCTGCGATGCGCTGCTGCAAGCTGTGCAACCGCGAGCCGGTGGAAGTGCACGATCGACGAAGGCGCGACCGTCGTCATCGCAGGCGGGCCAGGCGCCGGTCATCAACGGCGTGCGCGAGAAAGCTGATGCGGGTCGGCTGCGGCTCGGCCACCATCGGCATGTTCGCCAGGCAGTGGCTGGGCCATGCCGACGAGGTGGTGGTGGTCGATGACCACATCACCGGCGTCCTGTCGGAGCACCAGGCGGGCAAGCTGCTCGACGTGCCGCCGACCGGCATCAGGATGAAAGGCCGGCGCTCCACCCCGGGGCGCTATTTTCAGGTGGCCGAGCCCGGCACCGGCTGGGGCGGAACCAACATCGAGGATCCGCTGACGATCCTCGAAGCCCTTCGATCCCAAGGTCGCCTGGCCGGGCCTGCGGATGCTGATGGTCTCCACCACCGGCGAGCAATGGGCCTATTACGAACTCGACGCCGCTCTCGTGCCCGGTCCTGGCCGAAGCCCCGCCGGCCCTGCGCGCCTCGGCGGAACTGATCGCCGAGAATTGCGAGCCATCGATCTGCTCGGTGCTGTTCATGGGCGGCGCGGGCGGATCGCTGCGCGCGGGCGTCACGACGAATCCCGGTGAAGCTGACGCGTTCGGTGAAGGACGCGCTGACCTATGTCTCCTGCGGCGGCGCGCAGGCCTATGTCTGGCCGGGCGGCGGCATCACGGTCATGGTCGACGTGACGCAAGATGCCCTCCAATTCCTTCGGCTATGTGCCGACGCCAGCCCTGGTCGCGCCGATCGAGTTCACGCTGCGACGGGAAGACTATGCCGCGCTCGGCGGGCTACCTCGACCGCATCCGGCCGGTCGCCAGCGTGCTCGCGCCGGGTATCCGCTCCGTCGCCGCGCATGAGCGCGAGCCCGACCCGCACGGACAAGCGCAACTTACCGCTGGGGAAAATCAAGGCGCAAGCCGCGATGACCGGCGCAGTCTCGGCGATACTGCCTGGGCGAACGCCTGGTGCCGAGCGGCTGCATCTGCAGCACGGGCCGATCGACCTGGTCATCGGCGCGGATGGCGAGCGCGAGCACGGCTTTCGACGCCGCGCGCGAGCGCTTCGCAACGGTGCTTGACAGAACTCGTCGGCGGAACTGCCGCTGCTGCGCAGCCCGGTGGCGCGAGGCCGCGCGGCCGGTCGCGCAGCGCATGGTCGCGGCCGTGCGGCCGCACGGAGATGCCGGTCTTCATCACGCCGATGGCCGCTGTCGCCGGTTCCGTGGCCGAGGAGATCCTGGCGGCGATGGTTGCTGCGGCGAACCTCGTTCGCGCCTATGTCAACAACGGCGGCGACATCGCGCTGCATCTTGCCCGACGGCCAGTCGTTCCGCATCGGCGATGGCCGGCCTCGACGAGCGTGTCGCTCGGGGCGGTCGAGATCACGGCCGCCGATCCCGTCCGCGGCATCGCCACCAGCGGCAGGGGCGGGCGCAGCTTCTCGCTTGGCATCGCCGATGCGGTGACGGTGCTGGCCGACACGGCGTCGAAGGCGGATGCCGCCGCGACGCTCATCGGCAACGCCGTCGACCTGCCGGGCCACCCCGCTGATCGCGCCGCGAGCCAGCCAGCAGGCTGCAGCCCGACAGCGATCTTGGCGACGCGCCTGGTGACCGTGCATGTCGGCCCGCTGACGCGCGGACGAATGCGACGCCGCCTTGAGCGCGGGCTGCGATGATGTCGCGCGAACTGCGTCGGGCGCGGCCAGATCGCCGCCGCGGCCCTGTTCCTGCAAGGCAGGGCCGCCGCCATCGGCCGCACCAATTGCCTTGCCGGTGTTTGCTGAGGGAGAAGCTACAATGCCTGAAGTCGAGATCCGCAAGATCGCGACCGCGCTCGAGGAAATCCATCACGAAGGCGGCCCGCGCGCGGAGGAGCCGCTGCGCCGCGCCGCCATCTCGCGGTGATCCGCAATCCCTTCGCCGGGCGTTATGTCGAGGACATCCAGCCCTTCATGGAAGATCTTAAGCCGCTCGGCCTCGAAATGGCGCGGCGGCTTGTCGCGCTGCTGGGCGGCGATCCGTCGGTCGTCGAGGGCTACGGCAAGGGCGCGATCGTCGGCGCGGCGGGCGAGCTGGAGCATGGCGCGCTGTGGCATGCGCCCGGCGGCTACGCGATGCGCGAGGTTCTGGGCGGAGCCAAGGCCATCGTGCCGTCGACCAAGAAGGTGGGCGGCGTCGGCACGCGGCTCGACGTGCCGGTGACGCATATCAACGCCTCCTATGTGCGCAGCCATTTCGACTCGATGGAGGTCGGGCTGAACGACGCTCCGCGCGCCGACGAGATGGCGCTGGTGCTGGTGATGACGACCGGGTCCGCGCGTCCACGACCGCGCCGGCGGGCTTGCCGCCAAGGACATCAAGGGAGAGGACGGACTGAGATGAGCGCCGAGATCCGCAAGCTGGCCGTGTGGGTCGAGGAAACGCAGCGCGAGGCCGGGCGGGTCCGTCGAGCCGCCGACCCGCAAGGCGGTCGCCGTGGCGGTGATCGCCAACCCCTTCGCCGGGCGCTATCGAGGAAGACCTGACGCAGCTGATCGACATCGGCGAAGAACTTGGCGGGCTGCTGGGCGAGCGCTGCGTGGAGGCGCTGGGCATCGAGCCGTCGCAGGCGCAAAGCTATGGCAAGGCGGCGATGGTTGGGCGAAGCGGGCGAACTGGAACATGCAGCCGCGATCCTGCACCCAAAGCTTGGCGCGCCCCTGCGGCAAGGCCGTGGAAAAAGGCGCGGCGCTGGTGCCATCGTCGAAGAAGATGGGCGGACCTGGCCAGGTGCTGGACGTGCCGCTTGGCCACAAGGATGCGGCCTATGTCCGCAGCCATTTCGACGGCATCGAAGTGCGTCTGAACGACGCGCCGCGCGCGGGCGAAATCATGGTGGCGGTCGCCGTCACGGATAGCGGCCGTCCATTGGCGCGCGTCGGCGGGCTGACTCACGACGCTGCGGAAGGCAAGGACGGGCTTCGTTAGGCCTGCTTTTAAATCAATAAGTTGCGTTGCGTTGTTTTAGCAACGCCGACGATGCGGAATTCGTCAAGAATCAGCAATTGTCAATTTTTTCACCTTGACTCCGGCGCTGCCGCTTATAGCGTCACATTCAGGGGAAATTCAGAACTCCGGCACGACCAAATGCCCGGTGAGGGAACTCGCCGGCAAACCGATTTCTGTTGCTCGAAAGACAGCGCCGATGACGTGGTTTGTCAGTATCGTAGTCCTGCTCATCGCGGCCATTCTCGTCATCCTCTTTCTCAGCCGATACTATCGGAAGGCGACGCGCGAAATCAGCGTGGTGCGCACCGGTGCGGGCGGGCAGAAGGTCGTGCTCGACGGAGGCTGCATTGCGCTGCCGTTCCTGCACAAGGTGTCCGAAGTCAACATGCGCACGACGAAGCTCGAAATCGAGCGGCTCGGCGCCAAGTCGATCATTACCAAGGACCGCCTGCGTGTCGATGTCGGCGCGGAGTTCTACGTTCGCGTCCATGCGACCGTACAAGGTGTCGCGACCGCCGCACAGGCGCTTGCCGGAAAGACTTTCCGGGCCGCAGAACTGGCCGAGACGCTCGAAGGCAAGCTCGTCGACGCAATGCTGTCGGTCGCGGCGCGCTACACCATGGACGAGTTGCAGGACAACCGCGCGGGATATGCAGGAGAGGTCTCGGCGGTCCTGAAGGAAAACCTGGCGCAGAACGGCCTGATGCTGGAATCGGTGTCGCTAACCCGCATCGACCAGACGCCATTTAGCGCGCTTGACGAAAACAACGCCTTCAATGCCCTCGGCATGCGCCGCCTCGCGGAGATCATCACGGTCAACAAGAAGGAACGCGCAGCCATCGAGGCCGACGCCGAGGTTTCGGTACGCCAAAGCCAACTGGATGCGACCAAGCGCAAGCTCACCATCGCGCGCGAAGAAGAAGAGGCGATGATCGCCCAGCAGCGCGAGATCGAAATTGCGCGCTCGCGCAGCGTGGCCGACACCGCCGAGGAACAGGCCGAGTCCGAAAAGCGGCGCGAGGCTGCACGCATCGCCCGCGAGCGCCAGACGCGCCTGACCGAAATCGAGAAAGATCTCGAGCTTCGCCGGCAAACCCTTGCGGCCGAGCTTTCGACGGCCCTTGCCCGTTCGCAAAATGTCGTGACGCTTGCCGCGAAGAAGGTCGAGGAAGCGAAGGCGGAAGCCGCAGCGATCGGGGCCAAGGTCAAGGAAGTCGAGGCCGAGGAACAGGTCCGCACCACGCGTGAAATGGCGGCGGCAGAGCGCGACAAGGCGCTTGCCCTGGTGCGCGCTGCCGAGCAGGCCGAGGTCGACGATACACGCGTACGTTCCGAAGTGGGCACGCTCATTTCAATGGCCGAGGCGGAAGCCAAGGCGACGCTGGAGCGCGCCAATGCCGCGCGCGACAGGCTGCTCGCCGAAGCCGAAGGCCGCGCCGCCGTCATATCGGCGGAAAACGCGCAGTCACCGGAATTGATGTCGATGAAGCTGGACGAGGCGCGCCTTCGCGCGCTGCCCGATGTTGTCGAACGCATCATGAAGCCGGCGGAAAAGATCGAGAGCATCCGCATCAACCAGATCAACGGCCTTAACGGGCATGGCTCCGGCGGCGAAGGCGGAGGCGAGACAAGCACCGTCAACCAGGTGGTGGACGGCGTTCTGTCAATGGCGTTGCAACTGCCTGCCGTCCAGCGGCTGGGCGAGGAAGTCGGAATGAATATCGGCGATGGCGTTCGCGGGCTGACGGCCCAGTTGGACCGGCGCGGAAACGGGGCTCGCCCCGCAAGGAAAACGGGCAAGTCGAAGCCCGCCAAAGAGGACTGACGCACCGGCCAAGCACGCCCTTACGCGCCAGCCTGAACTCAAGACAGGAGAGCCTGCAATGTCCATCTCGCGTCGAAATTTCCTCGTCGGCACTACCGCCTTCACCCTCGCAATGCCCGCACTCATGCGCCGTTCGCATGCCGCGGACAAGATCATCTTCGCCTCGATTCTCGATCTTTCCGGCGGCCTCGACATCTATGGCACGCCAATGGCCGAGGCGACCAAGCTTGCAATCGAGGATATCAATGCCGCCGGCGGCCTGCTCGGCAGCGAAGTAGAATTGAAGATGTACGACGCACAGTCGAACATCCAGCTCTATACCCAGTTCGCCACGGAGGCCGCAGCCGGCGAAAAGGCGGCCACGGTCCATGGCGGCATCACGTCGGCCAGCCGCGAGGCGATCCGCCCCACGCTGGCCCGCTACAACACGCTCTATTTCTACAACACGCAGTATGAAGGCGGCGTGTGCGACTACAACAACTTCAATACCGGCTCCACGCCGGCGCAGACCGTTGCCAAGGTCGTTCCCTATGCGATGAACAAGTGGGGCAAGAAGGTCTACATCGTCGCAGCCGACTACAACTACGGCCAGATCACCGCGCAGTGGATGCAGCGCTTCGTCAAGGACAATGGCGGCGAGACGGTTGCGGTCGAATTCTTCCCGCTCGACGTCACCAACTTCGGACCGACCATCCAGAAGATCCAGGCTGCCAAGCCCGACATGGTGATCTCGGCGCTGGTGGGCGGCGCACACGTGTCGTTCTACAAGCAGTATGCCGCGGCCGGCATGAACAAGACCATCCCGATCGCATCGACCACCTTCGGCGTCGGCAACGAGCAGACCTTGATCTCCGCCGAGGAAGGCAACGGCCTGCTTGCCGCCTATTCCTATTTCGAAGCGGTCGACCGGCCGGCCAACAAGGCATTCCTCGAGAAGCTGACGGCCAAGCTGGGCGACAAGCGCCCCGTCATGAACGAACTTTCGACGCGTTCATACGAAGGCGCGATGCTGTGGGCGGAAGGCAGTGAAGAAGGCCGGTTCGATCGAGCGCAACGCGGTCGCCGAAGCGCTTCGGACACCGCTCAGCTATGACGGACCGTCCGGCATGATCACCGTCGATCCGAAGACCAATCACTGCATCCAGAACGTCGTTCTGGGCGAACTGAAGGACCAGGTCTTCCAGATCGTCGAGACCTACGAGGCGCAGCCGCCTTCGGACACGCAGCTCGTCTGCGACCTCGTCGCCAATCCGAACCAGTCCGTCTTCTTCTTCGAAAACGGCCTCGAGGCGGCAGGCATCAAGTAACGCCGGCGAATGGCCGGAACACTAAACGGGAGAGCCCTTTGGACCAGGTCATCGCGATCGGTCTGCAGCTGATTTACGGCATCGCGAACCTGGCGCTGATAAGCCTCGGGCTCGCGATCATCTTCGGCATGATGCGGGTGATCAACCTGGCGCATGGCGAGTTCCTGATGCTCGGCGGCTATACGGTCGTCGTCGCGACCAACAACGGGGTCAACATCTGGATCGCCATGCTGATTCTCGCGCCGCTGGTCGTGGGAATCATCGGCGTCATCGTCGAAAGGCTGCTGATCCGCTGGCTGTATGGCCGCATGGTCGATACGCTGTTGGCCACCTGGGGGCTCTCCCTCCTTCTCATCGGTATCGTGACGTCGATCTTCGGCGCGCAAACCACCACCACGATCTCACCGCCGATCGGGGCACTACCGATCGGCGGCTACACGATCTCGGGCTATGACCTGTTTCTGATCTTCGTGACCGCGCTGCTGCTGCTTGCGGTCTACGCAACGCTCAAGCTGACGAAACTGGGGCTCCTGGCGCGCGGCACCATGCAGAACGCGCAGATGGCTTCCTCGCTCGGCGTCTCGACCAGCCGCATCTACATGATCACGTTCGGCCTCGGCGCTGCAGTTAGCGGGCCTTGCCGGCGGCCTCCTGGCGCCGGTCACCGGCGTGCTGCCCACCATGGGCGCAACCTACATCGCCAAGGCCTTCATCACGGTCATCTCGGGCGGCGCCTCGATCCTTGCCGGCACCGCGGCCGGCTCGATCCTCCTTGGCGGCATCAACGGCATCGTGACGTTCCTCACCGGTCCGACGATCGGCGAAGTCGCGCTGCTCGTGACGGCAATCATTCTCCTTCGCCTGATGCCCACCGGCATCACCGGCCGCTTCTTCCGGAAATCGCTATGAACGGTTCCGGAACCCTTCGCGAGATGCGCGCCACGCTGGTTTTCGCGGCTTTAGGCATCGTCTTCATGCTGGCAGCGCCGCATGTGCTGCAGCTATTCACGATCATCAACCTCACCACTGTGATCGGCCTTGCCGTCCTTGCGCTGAGCCTCGCGTTGATCTGGGGGTTCGGCGGCATCTTGTGCTTCGGCCAGGTCGCGTTTTTCGGCATTGGCGGCTATGCCTACACGATCGCGGCCATCAATTTCGGCGGCACGTCGTGGGCGATCCTCCTGGCGGTGGCCGTTGCCTGCGCCTTTGCCGCACTGCTTGGCTATTTCATTTTCTACGGCCGCGTTTCGGACGTCTATCTAGGCGTCATAACGCTCACCGTGACGCTGATCCTCTTTTCGCTGATGCGCCGCACGTCCGGTCCGGAATTCAAGATCGGCAAGTCGTTGCTGGGCGGCTTCAACGGCATAACGTCGCCGCCCATAAACCTGCCGTGGGATACGAAGGCGCTGCTGTCGCCGGAACACGTTTTCTATGTCGCGATGGCCGCGCTCATCTTGTGCTTCGTCTTCGCCGGCTGGCTCGTAACGACGCATTTCGGCCGGGTCTGCGTTTCGATCCGCGAAAACGAACTGCGCGCCGAATTGCTGGGCTATGACACGCGCGCCTACAAGCTCGGCATCTTCACCATCGGCGCCGGCATCGCCGCGATCGGCGGCGTGCTGTTCTGCAATGGCGTGGGGCGGATAACGCCCGATGTCTTCAGCCTCTACAATGCGGCGCTTGACAATCATCTGGGTCATCGTCGGAGGGCGCGGAACGCTGATTGGACCGGTGATCGCCACCTTCGCGCTGTTCTACCTGACATCGTCACTGGGCGCGCAAAGCCAGCTCAACAACAATCTGGTGCTTGGCATCATCCTCATTGTCTTCGTGCTCCTGGTCCCCAAGGGAATAGCCCCCACCGTGATCGATTGGGCAAACGCCAAGCGCAGGCGCGGACCGGTCCGCCGCCGCCGGGCCGTGCGCAAGCCGGAAGGTGTGAAATGAACATGGCGGTGGCTGGCAAGATCCGCACGCGCGATGCCGTTGTCGAGACGCGCGGCCTCTCGATGCATTTCGGCGGGGTGCGGGCCGTTGACCAGGTCGATTTCACCCTGTTCGACAAGGAACTGCGCTGCCTCATCGGCCCCAACGGCGCGGGCAAGTCTACCTTCTTCAAATGCCTCACCGGGCAGCTCGTGCCAAGCGAAGGCGAAATCCGCATTCGCGGCATCACGACCACCGGCGCCGAACCGCACCAAGTCGCCAGCATGGGCGTCGGCATCAAGACGCAGGTGCCGAATGTTTTCGACGGACTGTCGACCGAGGAAAACATCTGGCTCTCTGCCCGGCGCTGGCACGGACAGGCAAAGGCCCGCACGCTCACATCCGATACGATCGATCGCCTGCGCCTGGGCGACATTCGCCGTTCGACCGTGGGACGCCTGGCGCACGGACAGCGGCAATGGGTTGAACTCGGCATGGTGATAGCGGCCGAACCCTGGCTGGTGCTGCTGGACGAACCGGCCGCCGGAATGACCCACGAAGAGACCGCGCGCACGGCTGAGCTTATTTCAGAAATCAACAATTCGGCTGCGCTCATCGTGGTCGAACATGACATGCAGTTCATCCGCATGATCTCGCGCACGGTGACGCTGTTCCATGAGGGACGCATCCTCATGGAGGACACGATGGACGCCATCTCGTCGGACAAGCGCGCCCGCGAAGTCTACCTGGGGCACCGCGCATGAGCACACTGCTTGAGGTCAAGGGATTGCGTTCCGGCTATGGCCGGGTGCCCGTATTGCACGGCGTCGATTTTTCCGTCGATGCAGGCGAAATCCTCGGCGTCCTTGGCCATAACGGCATGGGCAAGAGCACGCTGCTCAAGACCGTGATGGGCATCATTCCCGTCACCGGTGGCGACATGCGCTATGACGGCAACGACTTGACGCGCATGCGCTCCTCGGAGCGCGCGCAGTTCGGCATCGGCTACGTCCCGCAGGGGCGCGGAATTTTCCCGAACCTCACGGTGCGCGACAACCTGCGCATGGGCGTTGCGGCGCATGAGATGGACGAGGACGAGGCGATCGAGCAGGTGCTGCGCGATTTTCCCCGGCTCGAGCGGCTTCTCGACCGGGACGGAGGCGCGCTTTCCGGCGGCGAGCAGCAATTGCTGGCGCTGGCGCGCTGCCTGATTTCGCAGCCGGATCTCATACTTCTCGACGAGCCAACGGAAGGCATCCAGCCTTCCATCATCGACGAGATCATCGACCTTCTCAAAGGCCTCAACCGCCGCATGGGTGTTTCCATCGTGCTGGTGGAACAGAGCCTCGACTTCATCACGGCCCTGTCGGATCGCGTGCTGCTGATCCAGAAGGGCGCGATCATCGGCGAGATATCGGGGTCGGAAGCATCCGATCCGGCGCTGATCGAGGAGTTTACCGGCCTTGGCGGCAGCGGCGCAAAGCCCGCGTCGAAAGCACCGGTTACCAAGCTCGCCGCGCCCGCGGCACAGTCAAGATCGACGGCAGGCGCCGGGGCCGCTCCGCCCCCCTGCCCGTCCAGGCATCGCTCCAGGAAAGGATATCCTACATGACGGTCCAGCGCCCGACCTTGGCCCAGATGAAGGATGTGGTCGTCAGAACTTGGAATGCACATGTCGGACGCCCGCGTCCAGGAATTCCTCGACGTGATGCAAGGCACCCTCGACGCCTACGATGTCGTCGATGCGCTGCCCGACTACCTGCCGCCGGTGCTCTATCCGCGCACATCGGGCTACCGCCCGACGGCGGAGGAAAACCCGATGAACGCCTGGTACGTGAAGACCGAAATCAGGGGTGCGCCGCGCGGTCCCCTGCACGGGCGCACGGTGGCGCTCAAGGACAATGTCTGCCTCGCCGGCGTGCCGATGATGAACGGCGCCGCGACCTTGAAGGGCTACACGCCCGACATCGACGCAACGATCGTCACGCGCCTGCTCGACGCCGGTGCGATCATCGCCGGCAAGGCGCATTGCGAGTATTTCTGCCTGTCCGGCGGAAGCCACACCAACGCGACAGGGCCGGTCCACAATCCGCACAAGCACGGCTATTCCGCCGGTGGATCGTCGTCCGGTTCCGGCGCGCTGGTCGGCGCGGGCCTCGTCGACATGGCCATTGGCGGAGACCAGGGCGGATCGATCCGCATGCCGGCTTCCTTTTGCGGCGTCTATGGAATGAAGCCGACGCACGGCCTCGTTCCCTATACCGGCATCATGCCGATCGAGGCCACCATCGACCACACCGGCCCGATGACGCAGAACGTCATCGACAACGCGCTGATGCTGGAAGTGATAGCCGGCGCCGACGGGCTGGACCCGCGCCAGTACGACGTGAAGACCGACCGCTATACGGCCGCCGTCAATCGCGGCGTTTCCGGCCTTCGCATCGGCGTCGTCAAGGAAGGCTTCGGACAGGTCGGCGCAGAAGCCGATGTCGATGCAAAGGTGCGCGCGGCAGCCGAGCTCTTCCGCACGGCTCGGCGCTTCCGTCGACGAGGTCTCGGTGCCATGGCACCTCAAGGGGGTGGCGATCTGGACGCCGATAGCGCTGGAAGGCCTGACCAACCAGATGATGCTCGGCAACGGCATGGGCACGGGCTGGGAGGGCCTCTACACCACCTCGCTGCTCGACTATCACTCGCACTGGCGCTCACGCGCCGACGAGCTTTCCGACACGCTCAAGATCAGCATGCTGGTGGGCATGTACCACCTCAAGCACACCCGCGGCCATTATTATGCCAAGGCGCAGAACCTCTCGCGGCAGTTGCGCGAGGAATACAACAAGATGCTTTCCTCCTATGACCTGCTGCTGATGCCGACGACGCCGATGAAGGCGACGCCGTTGCCGCCGGCGAACAGCTCGCTGGCATTGTGGTGCCAGCGCGCATTCGAGATGCTGGCCAACACGGCGCCGTTCGACGTGTCGGGCCATCCGGCCATGAATGTGCCGTGCGGCTTTTCGCAAGGCCTTCCGGTCGGCATGCAGCTCGTGGGCAGGCGCTACGAGGAAAGCACCATCTATCGCGCCGCCGGCGCCTTCGAACAGGCAGGCGACTGGCGGAAGATGTGAGTGCGGGACGGGAGGCCCGGGCCATGGCAGCAACGATTACGGCAAGGCCGGGCATCGTCCCGATGAACGGTATATCCCACGTCGCCGGATCCACCGAACGTCCGCTTGCTCGATGCCACCATTCCCGCCTTCCTCGCCGAGGTGGTGCGCCGGCATGGCGAGCGCACGGCAGCGGTGTTCCGCCAGACCGGCGATCGCTGGAGCTACGCCGAGTTTGCCCGGCTGGTTGACCGGCTGGCCGCGGGGCTGCTGTCGATCGGCGTCTACAAGGGCGAGCGGATCGGCATCTGGTCGCCCAATCGCCCCGAATGGCTGCTGGCGCAGTTCGCCACTGCGCGCATCGGCGCGATCCTGGTCAACATCAATCCGGCCTATCGCACCAGCGAGCTCGAATACGCGCTGAACAAGGTAGGCGTGAAGACGCTGATCGTCGCTCCGCAATTCAAGAACTCGAACTACTTGTCCATGGTGGAGGAAATTGCCCCGGAGCTTGCGCACTGCCCGCAGGGACATTTGCAAAGCAAGCGACTGCCGCATTTGCGGGCTGTCATTCAGCTTGGCCCGAACCCGCGCCCCGGCTGCTTCTCTTTCGACGAGGTCATGAGCCGGGGGCGCTCGGCGGTGCGTTCGCGCCTCGACGCCATCTCCGCTTCCTTGAACCCAGGCGATCCCATCAACATCCAGTTTACGTCAGGAACCACCGGCGCACCGAAAGGCGCAACGCTGACGCACAAGAACATCGTCAACAACGCCATCTCGACGGCGCGCGCGATGAAGCTGCGGCCCGGCGATGCGCTGTGCATTCCCGTGCCGTTCTACCATTGCTTCGGCATGGTGCTGGGCAATCTTGCCGCCTGTTCCTACGGCGTCACCATGGTGATACCGGGCGAAGCCTTCGAGCCGCGCGAAACGCTTTCGGCGATCGAGGCGGAACGCTGCAATGCAGTGCATGGCGTGCCGACAATGTTCGCCGCCATGCTGGATCACCCGGACTTCAACACGTTCGACATGTCGTCGCTGCGCACGGGGATCATGGCCGGTTCGCCCTGCCCCGAACCGTTGATGCGGCGCGTGATCGACGAGATGCACTGCCGGGAAATCACCATCGGCTACGGCATGACGGAGACAAGCCCGATCTCGTTCCAGTCCTCCACCGATGACGATGTCTCGCGCCGTGTATCGACCGTTGGCCGCATCCAGCCGCACGCCGAGTGCCGCGTTGTCGACGAGAACGGGAACACGCTTCCGATCGGACAGAAGGGCGAGTTGGTCACGCGCGGCTACCTGGTGATGAAAGGCTACTGGAACGATTCCGAGCGCACGGCCGAGGCGATCCGCGACGGCTGGATGTATACCGGCGATCTCGCCACCATCGATGCCGAAGGCTATTGCAAGATCGTCGGCCGCAGCAAGGACATGCTGATCCGCGGCGGCGAAAACGTCTATCCCGTCGAGGTCGAGGAATTTCTCGCCAGCCATCCCGACATCGCGCAAGTTCAGGTTTTCGGCCTGCCCGACCCGAAAATGGGCGAGGAAGTCGCGGCCTGGGTGATCGTCCGCCCGGGCTCCGGCCTCACGGGCGAAGCCTTGCGCGAATGGTGCCGAGGCAAGATCGCCCACTACAAGATCCCCCGCCATGTGCGCATCGTCGACGAATTCCCGCTTACCGCCACCGGCAAGGCGCAGAAGTTCAAGATGCAGGAAGCAATGATCGCCGAACTTGGCCTTACCCCCGCCGCCTGAACGCCGCAAGGAGTAGCGATGCAAACCCTGACGGCGATTATCCGGGCAAAGCCGGGCCATGAAGCGAAGGTGCGCGACGCGCTGGTAAAGGTGGGCGAATTCGTGCGCGCCAACGAGCCGGACACGGTGGACTTCTTCGTGGCGCAGGACCCGGCCGATCCGTGCGTGTTCACCACCTACGAGCGTTTCACCGACAAGGCGGCGATGGACCGGCACAACAACGGCGCCGGCTCCAAGGGCTTCTTCGCCGAAGCGGGCGACAGCCTCGACGGCGCGGTGACCGTCGTCACCGCGCTTGAGGTGTTCGAACGCTGAACCGCTGAGAGCTGCACTGCCCCTCGTCAGCGCACCGTCGATCACGAGGTTCGTGCCCGTGGTGAAGCTCGACGCAGGGCTTGCGAGGAACACCACGCCGCGCGCGATCTCCTCCGGCTTCGCCATGCGGCCCGTGGGGTTCAGCGCCAGCGCCTGAGCAAACAGCGCCGGGTTGTTCTTCTCGATCGACTGCCAGATACCGCCGTCGAAATAGGTGTTGCCCGGCGAAACGGTATTGGCGCGAATGCCCTTGGCCGCATGCTTGAACGCAAGACCCTGCGCATAATGCACGATCGCCGCCTTGAAGGCGCCATAGGCGTAGCCGGTAAAGTCCACCTCGCGGCCCGAGACCGACGAGATGAGCGTGATCGATGCGGCCTTCGACTTTTCGAGGAATGGCATCGCCGCGTTCACCAGCCGCACGCAATGCATCATGTCGGTCTGGAAAGCTCGCTTCCCAATCGGATTCATCTTCGCCCACCGACAAGCGCGGAGACGTTGCCGACGACGATGTCGATGCCGCCGAGCGTCGCCGCGCTGTCGGTCACCCAGGCCTTCAGGGCATGCTTGTCGGCAACGTTCACGCCCCGGCCGATGACCGTGACGCCCTTCGACTTCAGGCTTTCGACCGCAGACGTCACACCGCCGGCATCACGTGCGCAGATCGAGACATGCGCGCCTTCCGAAGCGAAAATTTCCGCGCAATGGCGGCCGATACCCTTGCTGCCGCCTGTCACCAGAACGCGCAGCCCCTTCAATCCAAGATCCATTTGTTTCCCCTCAAACCAGATATTTCTTCAGCATGGACGCGCCCAGCGTGTATTTGGGATCGACCATGTTGCCGACGCGCATCTTGCCCGCCTGCGTCGCAAGGAAATACGCCTCGCTTTCCTCGAACCCGTAGTCGGTGACCAGCCAGCGCACCAGGTCGCGATAGGCCATGCGCGCCGCGTCCTCCATCGGCCGGGCGCTGCCGACCGCCATGATGAAATCCTCGCGTCTCCAGCCGCACGCCGGGAATCGACCATCCCTTGATGAGGTCGATCTGCACGGTGACAGTGGCCGGAATCTCCACCGCGACGCCGCACAGTTCGCCGTCGCCCTGCCGCCCGTGGCAGTCGCCGATGAAGAAATGCGCATCCTGCGCTGGACCGGGAAATACATCACCGATCCCGGCGCCACGTCGGGAAGATCCATGTTGCCGCCCCAATAGTCGGGCTGCAGCGAACTAACCGCCTCGATCTCCGGGCTCACGCCCATGGTGCCCACGAAGGGTTCGTAGGGCAGCATGATCTTGTCGGAGAATCTGACGCCTTCGGGCGTGACTTCCATCTTCTTCACGCGCTCGGGAATGGGTGCATTCAGCATGAATGCCGAAGAAGCGACGAGGCCGCCGAAATCCGGGATCAGCGCGGTCGTGCCCGCCGGCTGCGGGCCGCGCGGCAGCAGGCTGTGGACATAGACGGCCAGCACGTCGCCCTTCTGTGCGCCCTCCACGGCGATCGGCCCGTTCTGCGGGTTGACGAAGGGCATGTTGAGAACCTTGGAAGGCATGTCCGCTTCGGACTTGATCGCCCCGCCGAAGGCGTCCAGCGTCTCGACCTCCACCACGTCGCCGGGCTTTATCCGCATCACCGGTTCCGAGTACGGGCCATAGACGTAGTGATACTGGCCCTGCGCCTTTTCGGTAAGGTGGTGGCGCGCGCCAGCCTTGCCGCCTGCGACGCCTTTTCTTCCCATGTAGCTGCTGCGTAACCAGTCCAAGCGCTGCCCTCCCCTCAATTGTGAAGCCGCACTGTAGCAAGCGATGTGGCGCAGGCAATCGCGGAGTTGCATCGCTGTCGGATTTTAGAAGAACGCGCTTGACCGGGGCCCGGTCTTGGCAGCCAATCGATGCTCCAGCAAACGGGACGCGATCGGCATGAGCGAAATCCACTATCTCAATCTCGTCGACGTTTCCGAGCGGATCCGTACCCGGCAGCTCAGCTCGCAAGACGTCACCAAGGCGCTTCTCGAGCGGATCGAGGCGCTGGACGGGCGGCTGCGATCATACCTTGCGGTGCTGCCGGAAAGGGCAATGGAGCAGGCAAGGATTGCCGACGCGGAGATAGGCAAGGGCATCTGGCGCGGCCCGCTGCACGGCGTGCCGATCGGCCTCAAGGATCTTTGTCGCACGACCTTTGCACCGACCACGGCCGGCATGAAAATACTTGCCGGCCACGTGCCTTCTTACAATGCCACCATCGTCGACCGGCTGGAGCTTGCAGGCGCTGTCACGCTCGGCAAGCTGAAGATGACCGAAGGCGCCTATACCAGCCACCATCCGGAAGACCCGGCGCCGCGAAACCCCTGGAATCCGGAATACTGGGTCGGATCGTCGTCAACGGGCTCCGGCGTCGCAACTTCGGCTGGCCTGTGCTTCGGTTCCATCGGCAGCGACACCGGCGGCTCTATCCGTTTCCCGTCCGCCACTTGCGGCCTGACGGGCATGAAACCCACATGGGGCCGCGTCAGCCGGCACGGCATCTTTCCGCTGGCCGACTCGCTCGACCATGTCGGTCCGATGACGCGGAGCGCCGCCGACGCGGCCGCCATGCTGGCGGTGATGGCGGGGATCGATCCCAATGATCCGACCAGTCTCGCCGATCCGGTTCCTGACTACCTCGCGTCGATCCGCAAGGGCATTCGCGGCCTGACCATCGGCATCGACAGGCGCTACATGCATGAAGGCATCGATCCGCAGATCGTGGCCGCCATGTCGCAAGCCGAGCGCGTGCTGGTCGACCTCGGCGCCAGGGTTCGCGAGGTCCGCTTTCCGGACTACGAGCGCCTGGTGAGCATGTGGATCCCCATGTGCTCGGTCGAGACCGCAGCCGCGCACATGCAGACCTATCCTTCGCGCAAATCCGAGTACGGCCCGGACCTTGCGCAACTGATCGAACAGGGACACGCAATGACGGGGGTCGAAATCGCCGAAATCCTCCAGGAGCGATTGAAGTTCAACGGCGCGCTCAGGGCAGTGTTCGAGGAAGCCGACATGCTGATCGTGCCGGCGATGCCCATGCCGGTGCCCGATCTAAAGCGGATGAGCGAATACGGAGAGGATCCAACGGTGCTGAACAGCATCTTGCGCTTCACCGCGCCGTTCGACTTCTCCGGAAGCCCCACGCTGACGCTGCCCATGGGCATCGACAGCGCAGGAATGCCGCTGGCCATGCAATTCGTCGGCCGCCACGTCGATGAGGAACTCCTGCTGCGCGCGGGCCATTCCTATCAATCGATCACCGACTGGCACACGCGCCGCCCGTCCCACGCATTCATGAACTAGCTTCGGGACGCGCTGCCCGCCTCAGGCCGCCAGATGGTGGGCGATGGAATTGGCATAGTAGGCAAGCAGCACGTTCTCGCGCGGATTGGCGCGGTACAGCCCGGCTTCGTCCTCCTCGACGATCCGGCGCAATGTCAACATTCGCAAGCCGGCGCCTGCCGCATAATCAAGGTCGGAACGTGGGATGTGAACGTGGACGCCGCGCGCCGCCAGCGTCTCGATCAGTTCGCCGATGGCGGTTTTCACCTCCAATTCGCTCAAGCCCTGCGATGGATGGTCGAGAAACACCCGCGCCGCAAGCGAGACGGGAAGCGCCGGCAGGATCGCGCCGATGGCCTTCGTCAGGTCCTCGCCGAGCCGCGCCACGGCCTCGAACCGTATCTCCGGCGGCAGCGAGCGCAAGTTCAGGCCGCGCGCCTCCTGCCAATCGCGCAGCGACAGCGGCGTGCCGAAGCTGACGCAGGCATAGCCGAAGCGGTAGAGTCGCCCGCCCAGGCGCAGCTTCGCCATGTTGACGAGGAAACCCAGGATCGACGGAACGGATGTGCGGAAATCGCGGCCCGACAATTCCTTTTCCGCCCTTGCCGTCAGCACCCTGTCCTCAAGCACGCGGTCGTAATTGATGCCCACGGGAATGAAGACGATGTCGCGATCGGCGGAAGCGTCGAACTCGCTGACGATGTAGCTGAGGATCCCGAGCTTGGGCGGGCCCAGCCGCCCGTCGCGCGAGAGGCCGCCTTCGGGAAACACCGCCTGCGTCACGCCCTGGCGCGTCGCCATCGCCACGTAGCGGCCAAGCACCCGGCGGTAGAGCGGGTCTTTGGAATTGCGCCGGATGAAATAGGCGCCCATGGACCGGATTAGGCCTTCAAGACCCCAGATCCGCGCCCATTCGCCCACGGCATAGGACAACGATGCCTGGGACGAGGCCATGTAGGTCACGAGCACATAATCCATGTTCGAGCGGTGGTTCATGACGAAAACCACAGCCGAGCGCGGATCGACCTTTTGCAGCGTGTCGTTGTCGGCATAGCCAAGCCGCACGCGGTAAAGAAGCTGCGAAAGCCATCGCGCGGCGCGGGTGCCGAACCCGAAATAGGCGAAGGCCGAAAAGCTCGGCACGATCTCGCGCGCGTGGCGCTCTGCGCGCTTCATCAGCACGGCGCGCGGGGTTCCGCTGGCCCGCGCCTCTTCCTCCACCGCTTCCAGCACCTTTGCATCGTACATGAGCTGGTCGATCAGCGTCTGGCGGCGCGTCAGCTTGAAGGGCTGTATCTGGAGGCGAAGCCTGTCGTTGAGTTCGTCGATGGCGCGGTTGAGCCGGCCGCGGAAGAACCATCGCACCGTCGGCCCGAAAACCCGGTCGACAATACCGATGGCAGCGAAGACGGCGAGGATCGCCATCAGCCACCAGGGCACGGCGACCATTTCGTTCATGCAAATGCCCTCCCCCGCTCCGCCCGATTTTCAGGCGAAGCCATGGGACCCCCTCATGCAGCTTTTGGCAATCCCTGCCGGGCCTTGATCAGCCCAGATATTGCGGATAGTCGGACACCAGCAGGTGGGAGGGCGCGACGTCCTCCTCGATTGCCGAGAACCGGCCGATCTTCTCTCGGAACCAGTTGTCGGTGAGGTCGTCGTTGACCGTCGACACCTCCCCGATCAGCACATCGCCACCCTCTCCCCAGAAGGCGTGCCATACGCCGGGAAGCAGCGTGACGCTTTCGCCAGGCTCGAGCTTCAACAGGCCGCCTGCCTGCAGCTTGCGCATGACCCCGTCGACCGGCACGCTCACCTCTGCGGTCTCGTCGATCGTGCCTTCCTCGTTCGGCATGAACAGTTCCAGCACAAGCTTGCCGCCGCCGCGATTGATGATGTCTTCCGCCTTGAGATAATGGCGGTGCATCGGCGAGAGCTGGTCCTTGCGCGAAATCATGATCTTTTCGGCATAGAGCATGCCGCCGCCGCGCTTGAGGTCTGCCTGGTTGCCATTGCGCGTGGTGAACAGGAAGAGGCCCAGTTCGTCGAACTTGCCAAGCCCGTAGTCGGTGATGTCCCACCCCAGGCGCGCATCGACAATGCCCCCGATCTCGCCGCGCCGGGCCTTCATGCCTTCCGGCGTCCAATAGGCGAAAGGCGGCAGGATGTATCCGTGCGAGCGGATGAAGGCATCCGCCTGAGCGATGATTTCGTTGACGCGCGATCGTTTCATGGCAGCAGCCCCTTGATGTTCATTCCGCGCCAGATAGCACGCGCCGGGGCTGGCTCGCCAGTGGCCGCCTCAGGCCGGTATGCGGCTCATGACGAGGTATCCGATCCAGCAGACGAAGGCGGTGATGCTTGCGCCCCAGGCCATGTCGATGACCGAGACGATGACCGGCCATCCCTTGATCGTTGCAAGGTTGGTCATGTCGTAGCGTGCCATAGGCGCACAGCCCGAGCAGCGCCCCCAGGAGTACGGCCTGCCAGGGGCTTGCCATCCGTACCGCCGGCACGATGACGAGCACCACAAGGCAAAAGGCATAGAACAGGTAGAACAATGCAGCCGGGGCCATAAGGAATTCTTCGCGCAGCAGGCCCGAAAGGTGCTTCTGGTAAAAACCCTTTGCCACATAGGCGAGCCAAACGGCATCGATGGCAAGGAACACAGCCGCGACGGCGACCCATGTAATCAGATAGCGAAGCATTCGGGCTTTCCTTCTGGATGGTCCGGAAAACCCGGGCTTGCCTTGCTTTACGTCTCCACGCTGGGTTCAGATCTGCCGGTAAAGCGGGATATTTCCGCGATGGAGCGCGCCGCGGCCACGATTGCGCCGAGCGCAGGCCTGGGATCGAGATCAAGACTGTCGGGGCCGGGTTCGTAGCGTTCGAGATAGACCCTCAGCGTTGCGCCTTCCGTCCCGGTGCCGGACAGGCGGTAGACGATCCGCGCGCCGTTGTCGAACAGGATGCGCACGCCCTGGTGCGCGCTAACCGAGCCGTCTACCGGGTCGTGGTAGGTAAAGTCGTCCGCCGCGCTGATGCGCAGGCCCTCCACCGTTCTGCCCGGCAGTTCCGGCAGGCTTGCCCGAAGCTGCGCCATAAGCGCCTCTGCCCCGTCCTGCTTCAACCCTTCGTAATCGTGGCGCGCATAGTAATTGCGCCCGTATCGGCGCCAATGGTCCTGCGCGATCGCCATGACGCTTTGCCGCCGGACGGCGAGGATGTTCAACCACAACAGAACCGCCCACAGCCCGTCCTTCTCGCGAACATGGTCGGAGCCCGTTCCCGCGCTTTCTTCGCCGCAGATCGTCGCCATTCCGGCATCGAGGAGATTGCCGAAGAATTTCCATCCGGTCGGCGTTTCGTGCATGGGAACGCCGAGTGCCGCCGCAACCTTGTCGGCCGCCGCGCTTGTCGGCATCGAGCGTGCGATGCCCTTCAGCCCCGCCGCGTAGGCAGGGGCAAGATGCGCATTGGCTGCAAGCATCGCCAGCGAGTCCGAAGGCGTCACGAATATGCCCCGGCCGATGATGAGGTTGCGGTCGCCGTCGCCATCGGACGCCGCGCCGAAATCGGGCGCTTCCGGGTCCATCATCAGTTCATAAAGGTCATGGGCATGCACGGGATTGGGATCGGGATGACCGCCGCCGAAATCCTCCAGCGGCACGCAATTGACGACCGAACCGGGGCTTGCTCCGAGCCGGCGCTCGAGAATTTCCAACGCATAGGGTCCGGTCACGGCATGCATCGCGTCGAAAGACAGCGTGAAGCCGTCCTTGAACAGGGCCCGGATGGCGCCGAAATCGAAGAGTTGTTCCATCAGGCTCGCATAGGCCTCGACCGGATCGACGATTTCCACCGTCATGTCCTCGATACGCGTCGTGCCGCGACGGGAGAGGTCGACGGCTGGCGCATCGGACATTCGGTAGGATTGCACCGCCCTTGTCGCGGCGAAGATCTGCGCGGTGAGTTTTTCCGGCGCCGGCCCGCCATTCTCCGCGTTGAACTTGATGCCGAAATCGCCATCAGGGCCACCTGGATTGTGGCTTGCCGAAAGGATTATGCCGCCGAACGCGCCGCGGCTGCGGATGAGGTGTGAAGCCGCCGGGGTGGAAAGAATACCGCCCTCGCCCACGATGACATGCCTGACGCCATTGGCCGCGGCAATTGCCAGCACCTTCGCGATGGCCTCGCGGTTGTAGTACCGGCCGTCGCCTCCCAGCACCATGGTGCCGTGGGCGGCGCCGCCGAGGCAATCGAAGATCGCCTGCACGAAGTTCTCGAGATAGTGCGGCTGCTTGAACACGCCGACCTTCTTGCGCAGGCCGGATGTGCCCGGCTTCTGGTCGTCGAATGGCGTTGAAGGTACGATCTTGATCATGCATCTGCCGAATGGAACGGGTGGCGGTTGCCTAATGCGTAACCGGCTTCACGGTTTCATGCAAATGCGGCGGACAGCCAATCAGCCACCCGGCAGCCGGCGCGGGTAAAGCGGCATCGCGCAGGAATTTCGCGAACCACAGATGCCGCACGAAAATGCGCCGTCGAGTTGCGGGACAGGCCGCTCGCGCCGCAGCGCAAGCGTTGCGGGATCAGCTTCGGCGAAATGGCCGCATGCCCGGCAGTGTATGGTAAGCATCAACCCGCGCTCGATGAGATCACCCACCGTGACCGGCTCGAATACCTGCCGGTGCGCGTTCGTTTGTGTTTTCACGCGGCGCTCCTTGCGCCGCATGCCCCGCTCACACCCTAGGAATGTTTTCCGCCGCCTGCAAGAACTGCAAAAAGAAAACCCGCCCTTGCGGGGCGGGTTCGCGAACTTTGCTTGGCGGCTTGACGTCAGCCGTTGACGGCGTCCTTGAGAGCCTTGCCGGGCCGGAACTTCGGCGCCTTGGAGGCTGGAACATTAACGGTCGCGCCGGTTTGCGGGTTACGCGCAGTGGTCGCCTTGCGGTCTGCCACGACAAAGTTCCCGAAACCGAGCAGACGTACTTCGTCGCCCTTCTTCAATGCCGAGGTGATAGCGTCCAGTGCGGCGTCGATTGCGTCGCCAGCCTGCGCCTTGGTGATCCCGGCCTTGTCCGCGACTTCGCCGACGAGTTCGTTCTTGTTCATAAGGTGGTTTCCTTCCATGTAACGAGACGACAGCACAAAAACCTCGAACGCCCCATGGTCAACCCGCTTTTCGATAAATATCAACACCGAAGGGCTATTTCTTGGGAATTGGCGGACAATAGGGCACAGATTGGCACAAGATATTACGCAAATCGTACTTTGAAAGACGTCGTGACGACTGCCTGGCCGCAACTCTTCACCCGTCAAGGCTGCATTGATTCGCTCGACACCCGCCCGCTGGTGAGTACCCCGAAATAGAAAAAGACCCGGAAACTTGCGTCTCCGGGTCTTCTGTTTTCATCCGAAATCAGTGCGCGGTCGTAATCGCCGGATCGGTATCGGGGCCGGTCTGGAAGGCGCGGCGTGCCTTTGCCTCGTCTTCCGCCGTCCACTGGATTGCCTCCGGCTGGCGCACCAGCGCGTGCCGGATAACCTCGTCCATGCGCGAAACGGGGACGATCTCGAGCCCGTTCTTCACATTGTCCGGGATCTCGACCAGATCCTTGGCGTTCTCCTCGGGGATGAGCACCTTGGTGATGCCGCCGCGCAACGCCGCAAGGAGCTTTTCCTTGAGGCCGCCGATCGGCAGCACCCGTCCGCGGAGCGTCACCTCGCCGGTCATGGCGATGTTGGCCCGTATCGGAATGCCGGTCATCAGCGAGGTGATCGCCGTGGCCATGGCGATACCGGCCGACGGTCCGTCCTTCGGGGTCGCCCCTTCGGGAACGTGCACGTGGATGTCCGTCCGGTCGAACAGCGGAGGCTCGATGCCGAATGCGATTGCCCTCGACCGCACGTAGGATGCCGCCGCGGAGATCGACTCCTTCATCACTTCCTTCAGATTGCCGGTCACCGTCATGCGGCCCTTGCCGGGCATGGAAACGCCTTCCACCGTCAGCAATTCGCCGCCGACTTCTGTCCACGCAAGACCCGTGACGACGCCCACCTGGTCGTCCTGCTCCGCCTTGCCATAACGGAAGCGCGGAACGCCCAGGTAACCCTCGACATTGTCTCCATCGACCTTGACCGACTTGCGCACGCCCTTGAGGATTTCCGTCACCGCCTTGCGCGCCAGCTTCTGCAACTCGCGTTCAAGGTTACGCACGCCCGCCTCGCGGGTGTAGCGCTGGATCAGGATGCGGATCGCCTCGTCGGTGATCTTGAACTCCTTGTCGGCGAGCGCGTGGTCCTTGATCGCCTTGGGCAGCAAATGCCGCCTTGCGATCTCGACCTTCTCGTCCTCCGTGTAGCCGGCGATGCGGATGATCTCCATGCGGTCCATCAGCGGGCCCGGGATGTTCAGCGTGTTCGCCGTCGTCACGAACATTACGCCCGAAAGGTCATAGTCGACCTCGAGGTAATGGTCGTTGAAGGTGTGGTTCTGTTCAGGATCCAGCACCTCCAGCAACGCCGACGACGGATCGCCGCGGAAATCCATGCCCATCTTGTCGATCTCGTCGAGAAGGAAGAGCGGATTGGTCTTCTTCGCCTTCTTCATCGACTGGATCACCTTGCCCGGCATCGAGCCGATATAGGTGCGCCGGTGACCGCGGATTTCGGCCTCGTCGCGCACGCCGCCCAGCGCCATGCGGACATATTCGCGTCCCGTGGCCTTGGCTATCGACTTGGCGAGCGAGGTCTTGCCGACGCCCGGAGGTCCGACAAGGCAAAGGATCGGGCCCTTGATCTGCTTCGACCGGCTCTGCACCGCAAGATACTCGACGATGCGCTCCTTGACCTTTTCAAGCCCGTAGTGATCCTCCTCGAGGATCTTCTCCGCCAGCTTGATATCGGTCTTGACCGACGAGCGGCGGCCCCACGGGATGCCGAGCAGCCAGTCGAGATAGTTGCGCACGACCGTTGCCTCGGCCGACATCGGGCTCATCTGCTTGAGCTTCTTGAACTCGGCATTGGCCTTCTCGCGCGCTTCCTTCGAGAGCTTGGTCTTGGCGATGCGGTCCTCGAGCTCTCCGAGCTCGTCGCGGCCTTCGTCGTCGCCCAGCTCCTTCTGGATCGCCTTCATCTGCTCGTTGAGATAGTACTCGCGCTGGGTCTTCTCCATCTGCCGCTTGACGCGGCTGCGGATGCGCTTTTCCACCTGCAGGACCGAAATTTCGCTCTCCATCAGGCCAAGCACATGCTCCAGCCGTTCCTTCACGGAGAAGATGGCGAGGATCTTCTGCTTGTCCGGAATCTTGATGGCGAGATGCTGCGCAACCGTGTCGGCCAGCTTCGAGTATTCCTCGATCTGGGTGACGGCCGAGACGACCTCGGGCGATACCTTCTTGTTCAGCTTGACGTAGTTCTCGAACTCCGAGACCACCGAACGCGCCAGCGCCTCGACCTCCGTCGGGTCGTCATCGCTGTCGGCCACGACCTCGGCGCGTGCCTCGTGGAAATCGGTGCGTGCGGTGAATTCAAGGACGCGGGCGCGCGAGATGCCCTCGACCAGCACCTTCACGGTTCCGTCCGGCAGCTTCAGCAGCTGCAAGACGGTCGCAAGGGTACCCGTTTCGAACAGGGCTTCGGGCGCCGGATCGTCGTCGCCGGCATTCTTCTGCGTGAAAAGCAGGATCTGCCGGTCGGAATTCATCACTTCCTCGAGGGCTGCGATCGACTTCTCGCGGCCCACGAACAACGGCACGATCATGTGTGGGAAGACTACGATGTCGCGGAGCGGCAGAAGCGGAAACACTTCGCCCGTCCCCAACCCGATTTGTTTGCCGGTCTTGCTCATTGGAGTCACCTCGTGCCTGCGGAGAGGGTGGGAGAGCCCCCTTCCGAATCTCTATTCTACTGCCTGCGCGCGCCAATCACAGCACATGAACGTTTGTTTTCCCGCCCGGCATTCGCCCGGCGGCACGCCCATGAGCCATGCTGTTGGTGGTTGATCGGAAATCTCGGGACGGCTGACCGCCCCCCGTTTTTATATTGGCTTCTTGCAGGTCCATGTTGCCCAATATCTGGTACCCGCAAACCCGCGGTTCAAGTGCAATGCAAGCACGGACCGTTTACCGGCGCGGAACGAAAAAGGCCCGCCTTTCAGCGGGCCCTTGTTGCTTTCGAAACTAGAGCGCCGTCAGGCGCTCGCTTCCTTTTCCATCTTCTTCTCGGCGTAGATGTAGAGCGGGCGCGCATTGCCGTTCACCACCTCGTCGGAAATCACCACTTCCTGGACGCCTTCCAGCGAAGGAAGGTCGAACATGGTGTCGAGCAGGATCGCCTCCATGATCGACCGCAGCCCGCGCGCGCCGGTCTTGCGTTCGATGGCGCGTCGCGCGATCGCGGAAAGCGCGTCTTCGTGCAGCGTGAGTTCGACATTTTCCATCTCGAAAAGGCGCTGGTACTGCTTCACCAGGGCGTTTTTCGGCTCGGTGAGGATCTGCACCAGTGCCGGTTCGTCAAGGTCCTCAAGCGTCGCCAGCACCGGTACGCGGCCGATGAATTCAGGGATCAGGCCGAAGCGCAGCAGGTCTTCCGGCTCCACTTCGCGGAACAGGTCACCGGTGCGCCGGTCTTCCGGCGCGGCGACATTGGCGCTGAAGCCGATGGAGGTCTTGCGGCCACGGTCGGAAATGATCCGGTCGAGGCCGGCAAACGCGCCGCCGCAGATGAACAGGATGTTCGTCGTGTCCACCTGCAGGAATTCCTGCTGCGGATGCTTGCGGCCGCCCTGCGGCGGAACGGAGGCAACCGTGCCTTCCATGATCTTCAGCAGTGCCTGCTGCACGCCCTCGCCCGACACGTCGCGGGTGATCGAAGGGTTGTCGGACTTGCGCGAAATCTTGTCGACCTCGTCGATGTAGACGATGCCGCGCTGCGCCCGCTCGACATTGTAGTCGGCGGCCTGGAGCAGCTTGAGAATGATGTTCTCGACATCCTCGCCGACATAACCGGCCTCGGTCAGCGTGGTCGCGTCCGCCATCGTGAACGGCACATCGAGGATGCGTGCCAGCGTTTGCGCCAGAAGCGTCTTGCCGCAACCCGTCGGGCCGATCAGCATGATGTTCGACTTGGCCAGCTCGACGTCGTTGTTCTTGGCCGCGTGGGCCAGCCGCTTGTAGTGGTTGTGAACCGCCACCGACAGCACGCGCTTGGCATGCTTCTGGCCGATGACATAGTCGTTCAGCACTTCAAGGATTTCGAGCGGCGTCGGAATGCCGTCGCCCGACTTCACCATCGAGGACTTGTTCTCCTCGCGGATGATGTCCATGCAAAGTTCGACGCATTCATCGCAGATGAACACGGTCGGGCCTGCTATCAGCTTGCGAACCTCATGCTGGCTCTTGCCGCAGAAGGAGCAGTAGAGCGTGTTCTTCGATTCGCCGCTGTTTGATATCTTGCTCATTTTCCACCTTCACCGGCGCACCAAGCCCGGTTAACTGTCCGCGCCCAGCGGGGTTGCATTACCGTTGAAGCGCATGGGCCGCCAGGTAGGGGCCAACCCTCGTGGTCTTCCGTCGGACATGCCAGATACAAACCATCTGGTACATCCATGGGCCAAATCAATCATTCCGGTCGCCGCTTCGCAAGTGATTCGTCACCGCTGCCCGGAAAGTACAGCCTCATTGCTCACCATAGGCTTAACGCCAATAGCGCAGTGTGACCGCAATGTCACAAGAAAATTGCACCTCGGCCTGCGCCTTGCGGGCGCATGCCGTTCGCCTGGAGCTTGAAGAATCGCCGGAAAACAGGTCAGGCGCTTTCGGTCAGCCTCTTTTCGATGACCTGGTCGACGAGGCCCCAGTCCCTGGCTTCGTCGGCAGTCATGAAATGGTCACGATCAAGCGTCCGCTCGACGGTCTCGTATTCCTGGTTGCAATGCTTGACGTAGATCTCGTTGAGGCGGCGCTTCATCTTGATGATGTCCATGGCGTGCCGCTCGATGTCGGAAGCCTGGCCGGAGAAGCCGCCCGAAGGCTGGTGCACCATGATGCGGGCGTTCGGCAGGGCAAAGCGCATGCCCTTCTCACCGGCGCAAAGCAGGAGCGAACCCATTGATGCAGCCTGCCCCATGCAAAGGGTCGTGACCGGCGGGCGGATGAACTGCATCGTGTCGTAGATCGACATGCCGGAGGTGACCACGCCGCCGGGCGAATTGATGTAGAGGTTGATTTCCTTCTTCGGGTTCTCCGCCTCGAGGAAGAGCAGCTGCGCCGTCACCAGCATAGCCATGCCGTCCTCGATCGGGCCCGTGATGAAGATCACCCGCTCCTTGAGGAGACGGGAGAAAATGTCATAGGCGCGCTCGCCGCGATTCGTCTGCTCGACGACCATCGGCACGAGGTTCATGGCAGTCTGGATCGGGTCTTTCATGTGAAGCTTTCCTGGGTCCTGGCCGCTGGAAAAAGCCGGCCATGTGAATCAAAGCGTGCTCGCAACTCGCCTGTACATAAGACAATGCGGGCCGCGATTAAAGAGGCGCCCGCCCTGCCCGCGTTACCGCCAGGCTGCGCAGGTCCGCCAGCGTTTGCGCGCCGGCCTGCACCATGTTGTTGACGAGGTCGTCTTTCAACACGGTCGCGACCAGCCTTGCGCCCGGCTCGCCGAACGCACAGGTCCCGAAAAGGAACGGACGGCCGACGAGCACGAAATCCGCGCCAAGAGCCAGTGCCCGCAAAAGGTCGAGCCCTGTCCGCACCCCGCTGTCGAACAGAACCGGCACGCGCCCGGCCACCTTCTCCGCGATTTCGGGCAGCACGTCGATTGCGGCGGGAACGGCGTCGAACTGCCGCCCGCCATGGTTGGAAACGACGATGCCATCGGCGCCGGCGCCGAGCGCCACCTCCGCATCGCCGGCATCCATGATGCCCTTGACGATCAGCGGCTTCTTCCAGCGCTTGCGGATGCGTTCGAGGCCGGCAATGCCGGTCATGCCGAGTTTCATCCGGTCGAGCAGCTTTCCGATTTCGCCCATGGCAGCGCCCGGAAAATAGCGTGCGACTGTCTTGAACGAAGGCTGGCCATGGCGCGCGGTCGCCATCGCCCATTGCGGCCGGGCAGCGATCTGCATCATCTGGCGCGGCGACATGCGCGAATACCGGCCGAGCCCTGCCTTGCGCTGGCGTTCGCGCGTGCTGTTCACCGGAACATCCACCGTGATGATCAGCGCGGAAAAACCGGCTGCCTCGGCGCGGTCGATTATATCGTCCTCCGCGCCGGCATCGCTGACCGTGTAGAGCTGGAACCAGCCGTTTTCGCCCGCAAGCGGCCCAACTTCCTCCGGCCCTTCGCAGGCAAAGGACGACAGGCAGTAGGGAATGTTCGCCTCGCGGGCCATGCGGGCAAGCATCAATTCGCCCCCAGGCCACATCAGGCCGGTAAGCCCGATCGGCGCGACGCCGAACGGGGCGTCCCAGCGGCGGCCGAAAAGCTCCGTCGATACGACCGGCGCCAGGTCGCCCTTCATGAAGCGCGGGGTGATCAGAACATTGTCGAGGGCGGCGCGGTTGCGGACGAGCGCCTGTTCGAGGCCCGTTCCGCTCTCCAGATACTCCCACGCGAAATGCGGTATGCGGCGCTTAGCGCGCGCGGCAAGGTCCGATATCAGCGGAAATGCCGAGCCGATGTCGGGTTCGACCGCCATGTTGCCCCCAGTTTCTTCTTACGGCTTGATGAAGACCTTGCCGTGGTTCGCTCCGGCAAGTTCCTTCGGCAGGCGCGCCATCGCCTCGCCGAGCGGCACGATAGCCGCGACATCCGTCTTCCACGCGCCGCTGGCAAATCGCTGCTGAACCTTCGCTCCGGCGGCGAAAACTTCCTCGCGCGGCGAATGCTTCAGCCATTTCGACAGCCAGAAGCCTTCGATCTTCTTGTCCATGAAAATGAACTGCCCTGGCTGCGTCAGGACCGGCGGCTGCGGCGACAGCTTGCCGTAGATGATCCAGCGCGCCCGCGATCCCATGGCGAAGAACATGTCGGACGAAATCTGGTCGGCCACCGCATCGAGCAATACGCGCGGCTTTGCGTCCTTCAACACCTTGGCGAGGCCGTCCTTGAAATCGGGCGAGGCGCTGTTGAGAACATGCGATGCGCCGAGGTTCTTCAACACATCCAGATGCTCGTCGCGGCGCACGATGGCAATAGCGTCATATCCCTCGTCGCGGGCAAGCCCTGCGATCAGCTTGCAAAGCTGGCTTGCGGCAGCCGTCATGATGAAGGCCTTCGCCTCGGATTTCTTCATCTCCTCGAACATCGCGATCGCGGTGAGCGGGTTGACGAACAGCGCCGCCGCGTCCTCGTCGCGCACTTCGTCCAGCACCGGCACGCAAGATGACGGTATCGGCCAGTGCATATTGCGCCCATGCGCCGGAGCCTCCTGCAACGAAACCGGCGCGCTTGCCGATCAGCCGCTGCGAACCCTCCCCGCCGCGACGACCGTTCCCATGCCCTCGAAGCCACCCGGCGCGCCCTTGACGCGCGGCAATCCGTATTCGCCCTTGATGAAGTGGAGGTCGGACGGGTTGACGCCGCCAAGCCCAACCTTGACCAGCACCTGGCCCGGGCCGGGCTGCGGCACGGGAATCTCGCGCAGTTCGACGAATGGCTCCATCTTGGCGATCGCGGGTCCTTCGGAGGTGCCGGAATAGCCTTCATTGGTCACCACCAGCGCCTGCATGGTCTGCGGAATGTTCATGGATTGCTCACGGCTTGAGTACGATCTTCCCGGCGGCGTGCCGGTCGTGGATGAATTTCAGCGCGCCGGCGGCGTCCTTGAGGGCGAACACGCGCTCTACATGCGGCTTTACCCGGCCTTGCGCGTACCAGTCCAGCAATTCGGCCATGTTCTGCGAAAACACCTTCGGCTCGCGCTGGGTGAACGATCCCCAGAACACGCCGACCACCGAATAGCCCTTTACCAGCGCAAGATTGACGGAAAATTGCGGAATGCGCCCCGAGGCAAATCCGACCACCAGCAGGCGTCCGCCCCAGGCCATGGACCGCGCCAGCGTGTCGAAGACCTCACCGCCGACGACGTCGAACGCGACGTCGACGCCCTGCCCGCCCGTGGCAAGCTTTATCGCATCCTTGAGGCCGTCATAGGGGATGGCGATGTCGGCACCCGCCGCCTCGGCGAGCTTGCGCTTTTCCTCGGACGACGCAACCGCGATCACCTTGGCGCCCATGGCCTTGCCGATCTGCACCGCCGCCATGCCGGTCAGGCCAGCCGCGCCGGTTACAAGCAATGTCTCGCCGGGCTGCAATTGCCCGCGTTGCTTCAACCCGTGATGGGCCGTGCCATAGCCGCACATCAGCGCGGTGATTTCACCGGCATCCGCCCCTGCGGGCGCAGGCATGACCACGCTCTGGTGCGCCTTCACTTCCTGCGCATAGGCGCCGGTCGTGACCATCGCCGCCACGCGTTCGCCAGGCTTGAAGCGGGTCACGGCGCTGCCCGCGGAAATCACCTCGCCGACGACCTCCATGCCCGGCACGAAGGGCGTCTCGGGCCGTGCCTGGTAAAGCCCCTGCACCAGCAGGCCGTCCGGATAGTTGACGCCGATCGCCTCGGCACGGATGACGATCTCGTTCGGTCCCGCAACCGGGCTGTCGAGGTCTGCATAGTCGAGCCCGTCGATCGGGCCGTATGCGCGGCAGACGATTGCCTTCATCAAAGTTTTTCCTGCGTGTGCCGCTTGAGTTCCCACCGCGCGACCTGCCGCCGGTGCACGGCGTCCGGACCGTCGGCAAGGCGAAGCGTGCGCACATGCTGCCAGGCGCGGCCAAGCGAATGATCCTGGCTGATGCCGCCTGCCCCGTGCATCTGCACCGCCTCGTCGATGACTTTCAGCGCCATCAGCGGCGCGACGACCTTGATCTGCGAAATCCACGGCGCGGCGGCGCGCGGATCGCCCTGGTCCATCATCCACGCCGCCTTGAGGCACAGCAGCCGCGCCATTTCGATTTCCATGCGGCAATTGGCGATGATGTCGAAATTCGCGCCGAGTTCCGCCAGTTTCTTGCCGAAGGCCTCGCGGCGCAGCGAGCGCTTGCAAAGCTGCTCCAGCGCCAGTTCGGCCTGGCCGATCGCCCGCATGCAGTGATGGATGCGGCCCGGCCCGAGCCGGCCTTGCGAAATCTCGAAGCCCTTGCCCTCGCCGAGCAACAGGTTCGCCGCGGGAACGCGGACATCGGTGAAGCGGATGTGCATGTGCCCGTGCGGCGCGTCGTCGAGGCCGTAGACCTCCATCGCCCGCAGTATTTCGATGCCCGGCGTATCTGCCGGTACCAGGATCATGGAGTGCTGCTCATGCTTGCGCCGGTTCGCGTCGGGCGTCGCCACCATGACGATGTAGATCTGGCAGCGCGGGTCGCCCGCCCCGGACGACCACCATTTTTCGCCGTTGAGCACATATTCCTCGCCGTCGCGCACGCAGGACATCGCAATGTTGGTGGCGTCCGAAGATGCGACGTCCGGCTCGGTCATCAGATAGGCCGAGCGGATCTTGCCCTCCAGCAAAGGTGCGAGCCACTTCTCCTTGTGCTCGGCATTGCCATAGCGCTCCAGCACCTCCATGTTGCCGGTGTCGGGCGCCGAGCAGTTGAAGACTTCCGCGCCCAGATGCGCCTTGCCCATCTCTTCCGCCAGATAAGCGTATTCGACGGTGGTCAACCCGTATCCGCGTTCGGAATCGGTCAGCCAGAAATTCCACAGGCCCCGTTCCTTTGCCTTGCGCTTGAGGCTTTCAAGGATTTCGGTCTGCCTGGGTGTGTAGGCCCAGCGGTTTCCGCCCTTGCCGACTTCTGCCAGGAACTCCTCGTCCAGCGGCATGATCTCGTCGCGAACCATCGCCGCGACCTTGGCATGGATCGGCTTTACCCGCTCCGACATGCCAAGCGCCATTTCCGAATTCATGCTCCCTCCTCGCACTGCCGCTACCCGTGAACGCGGAATTTCGGCCCTTTACGTAACCGTAAAAATCGGGGTCTACTAGATCGTATTACGGCGCCGCGGAAAAGCGAAAAAGCGGCCGTTAAATTCATGCGGAGGAATGATGTCGATTTTGGAAGAGCTCTTCTCGCTGGAGGGCAAGACCGCGCTGGTTACCGGTGGCGCCACCGGAATCGGGCGGATGATCGCGACCGCGCTCGCCCGCGCCGGGGCCGATGTGATGATCGCATCGCGCAAGGCCGATGCCTGCACCGCCGTCGCCGCCGAAATCAATTCGCTGCCGGACGTTAAAGGCAAGGTGACCGGGTTTGCCGGCGACGTTTCCACCGAGGACGGCGTCAAGGCGCTGGTGGCCGAGGTTATGAGCCGCACCGACCGGCTCAACATCCTTTTCAACAATGCCGGCGTTACCTGGGGCGAGCCGCTGGAAACCTTCCCTTATGCGGCCTGGGGCAAGGTGATGGGCGTCAACATCGCCGGTCTCTTCACCCTCACCCGCGACCTGCTGCCCCTCATGGAAAAGGCCGCGACGCCGGACGATCCGGCACGCGTGGTCTCGCTGGGATCGGTGATGGGCACGCAACCGCTGGGCGACGGAGCCTATTCCTACGCGGCGTCGAAGGCGGCGGTGCATCACCTCACGAAGATCCTGGCCAAGGAACTGGCCGGCCGGCACATCACCTTCAATGCCTTCGCGCCCGGTCCCTTCCAGAGCCGCATGACGGCCTTCGCTACCGGAACGCCGGACAAGGCCGAGCGAGTCGGCAAGGGCGTCCCGCTTGGCCGCATCGGTTCGCCCGATGACATAGCCGGAGCTTCGCTCTTCCTGTGCGGGCGCGGCGGCTCCTATGTAACCGGGGCGATCATTCCGATAGATGGCGGCATCCATGTCGAGACCGGCCACGAACTGTTTTCCGAGGGCGAATAAAGCATGAACCGCAAGACCGTGCCGCTGGCCGAACTCGTTGCGTCGGCCGGCAGTTTCGAGGCGACGTCCTCGTGGATCCGGATCGACCAGATGATGATCGACGCCTTCGCCGAAATCACCGGCGACCGGCAGTTCATCCATGTCGATCGCTCCCGCGCCGCGGCGGAGACGCCCTTCGGCGGAACCATCGCGCATGGTTTCCTCACCATGTCGCTGCTGTCGGCCATGGCATACGAGGCGCTGCCCGCCCCGGCGGAAGCGGTGATGTCGATCAACTACGGCTTCGACAAAGTGCGGTTCCTCTCGCCGGTGCTTGCCGGATCGCGCGTCAGGGGGCATTTCAAGCTGAGCGAATTAAGCGAGCGCAAGCCGGGTGAAATGCTGTCGCGCTATTCTGTCACGGTCGAGATAGAAGGGTCGGACAAGCCGGCACTTGCCGCCGAATGGCTTGGCGTGACAGTTCTGGGGCAACAATAGGAATAATGGGGCAAAACATGGATATCCGCTTCGACGGACAGGTCGCGATCGTCACCGGCGCGGGCAACGGGCTTGGCCGCAGCCATGCGCTTGGCCTCGCTGCGCGCGGTGCAAAAGTGGTCGTCAACGATTTCGGCGGCGCGCGCGATGGCACCGGCGGATCGTCGGCCGCCGCTGATTCAGTTGTTCAGGAAATCCGCGCAAGTGGCGGAGAAGCAATTGCAAATGGTGCAAACGTCACGGACTTCGCGCAATGCGAGTCCATGGCGGCGCAAGCGCTGTCGCAATGGGGGCGCATCGACATCCTGATCAACAATGCGGGCATCCTGCGCGACAGGAGCTTCGGCAAGATGACGCCTGCCGACTGGCAGCCTGTGATCGACGTGCACCTTACCGGCTCGGCCAATTGCAGCCTGGCCGTATGGAACGCCATGAAGGAGCGTAATTTCGGACGCATCCTGATGACGACCTCCACTTCCGGGCTCTATGGAAACTTCGGCCAGGCCAATTACGGCGCAGCCAAGATGGGCGCCGTGGGGCTCATGAACACCCTTGTCATCGAGGGTGCGAAGAACAACATCCGCGTCAATTGCATCGCGCCCACTGCCGCGACCCGAATGACCGAGGACATTCTCACCCCGGAAATGCTGGCCATGCTGAAGCCGGAATTCGTGACGCCCGCGGCGCTCTACCTCGTGAGCGCCGACGCACCGAACCGGACCGTGATGCTGGCCGGCGCCGGGTATTTCGCGACGGTTGAAATCCGCGAAAGCGAAGGCCTGCATTTGCCGGAAGGCGAGCGCACGCCGGAGGATATCGCCGCGCGGTTTGCGCAGATCTCGGCCATGGACAACGCTTCCGTCTATCGCGATGGCCGCGAGCACGTGGCAAAGATACTCTCGGCTGCAACCAGGGCCGCACGGAACTGAACGACATACACCGGAGGAATTCGCATGCGTACCGCAGTCATCGTCTCGACGGCACGAACCCCGATCGGCAAGGCCTATCGCGGCGCCTTCAACGACACCCAGGCACAGGCGCTGGGCGGCCACGCAATTGCCGAGGCCGTGCGGCGCGCCGGCGTGGAGCCGGGCGAGATCGATGACGTTGTCATGGGCGCAGCCATCCAGCAGGGCTCAACCCACATGAACTTCGCGCGGCAGAGCGCGATGCGCGCCGGCCTGCCGACATCCGTCGCGGGCATGAGCATTGACCGGCAATGCGCGTCCGGGCTCATGGGCATAGCCACGGCAGCCAAGCAGATCGTCACCGACAACATGAAGGTGACTGTTGGCGGCGGGCTGGAGTCGATTTCGCTGGTCCAGAACGAGAAGATGAACATGTTTCGCGCCGCCGATCCCTGGCTCGTGGAGCATCTTCCGGCCTTGTACATGAGCATGCTCGAAACGGCGGAGATCGTGTCGGAGCGCTACGGCGTATCGCGGGAGGCGCAGGACGAGTATGCGCTGCAAAGCCAGGAGCGGACAGCCGCGGCGCAGGATGCCGGGCGTTTCGACGCTGAAATCGCACCGATGGCATCCGTCATGAAGGTTCAGGACAAGGCGACGGGCGAGATCCGCGACGTTGAAATCCGTCTCGACAAGGACGAAGGCAACCGGCCCGGCACGACGCTGGAAGGGCTGTCCCAGCTCCAGCCGGTCTTCAAGGGCGGCCGTGTCGTTTCCCAGGGCAAGTTCGTCACGGCAGGCAATGCCTCGCAGCTTTCCGACGGCGCGTCGGCCTGCGTACTCATGGAAGAGAAGGAAGCCTCACGGCGCGGCCTTGCCCCACTCGGCATTTACCGCGGAATGGCGGTTGCGGGCTGCGACCCGGATGAAATGGGCATCGGCCCGGTCTTCGCCATTCCCAAGCTGCTGGAGCGCAACGGGCTCAAGATCGACGACATCGGACTTTGGGAACTCAACGAGGCATTCGCCTGCCAGGCGATCTATTGCCGCGACAGGCTGGGCATCGACCCGCAGAAATACAATGTCGATGGCGGGGCGATTTCCATCGGACACCCCTACGGCATGTCCGGCGCCCGCATGACCGGCCATGCCCTGATCGAGGGCAAGCGCCGCGGCGCGAAATATGTGGTCGTGACCATGTGCGTGGGCGGCGGGATGGGCGCGGCCGGCCTGTTCGAAATCGCCTAGAGCGGGCGGCTTTCCCGCTCCAACCAGCGCAGCGGCGAAAATGCGCTGTGGAAGAACCACAGATGCACCGCCGCGGCGACGAGCACCATCAGCACGCCTGCGAAGATCGCGTCGGACAGGAAATGTCCGCCCTGCCCGACGCGGATCAATGCTTCGAGGCCGCCAAGCACCACGGCCAGGCCGTAGTGGATGGGACGCCAGTGCCGCGTGGCGAATGCCAGCGCGATGAAGATCATCACCATGGAAGCGACTTCGCCGCTGACGAAGGAGCAATTGTTGTCGCAACTGCCCGCAAGGTCGAGAACGGAAGTAAAGCCCTCGTTGCCGCCCAGTTCCAGCACTTCGCGCGGCCGCCAGCGCCCCCATTGTTCCTTGAGGATGACATTTACCAGCAGCAGCGGTCCGATCAGCGAGCAGCACCCGATATAGAGCCAGCGTCGCCAGTCGAGGTTCATCACCGGCCGGGCCATCCGGTAGGCGAGGACTCCGGCAATGGGGATTGCGATGTACCAGATCGTGAAGGCCCGCAGGAAAAGCTCGCGCAAGCCACGCCAGAAATCGGACTTCGAAAGCGCAAACTCGCCACCCGGCAGTTGGAAACTGCGCGACACGGCAATGTCGATCTGCGGGGCAAACATGAAGAGCAGCCCTGTCGCAAGCCCCAGGGCAGCGGCAATTGACGCAACCACGAGCGTTTCACGCTTGTCGGCATGGCGCTCGAAAGGCACGTGCTCCGTCATGGGATCATTGCGCCGCGGGCGCGGGCCCGCGCAGGGCGTAGAACGACACCTTCCGGAAGCCGGGAACTTCCGGCTTGAACACCGCAAGCCGCTCCGCATAGACGAAATTGGAGACCACCCGCGCCGGATTGTTGTTGCGGGTGATGTAGAAGACCGGCGACAGCCGTTGTTCCTGATACGGTCTTGTCAGTTCGAAATGGTCGTTCGCCACTTTGCCCCGCTGCCAGGACTTGATGGGCAGGTCGAGGTCGCGCAGGTAATAATGCATGAGCGCCGCCATCTGCCGTTCATCCACAAGGATCGCCTGGTAATCGCCCTGTGAAAGCCTGGCGCGAGCCTCTGCCGCAACCTCCTTGGCGCCATGCATGCGGGCGAATGGATCGGACCCTTCCGGCAGCGGCAGTTCGCCGGGCCTTGAAAAGGCAACCGCCACCAGGAGCACCGCGAATACCACTGCATGAATGCTCGTGGAAACACGCAGCCACCATTGCGGCAGGCGGTTGAGCATGATCTCCACGGCCAGGATCGTTCCAGTGACATAGGCCAGCGCTGCCCAGTTTGCATAGGCTTTCGACATCAACGCCTGGAACAGGATGGTGCCAAGGACGGGCGCGGAAAAGGCGATCAGGAACCATTGCGCGCGCGTCATTCCCTCGCGCGGCAGCCGGAATACCGAGGCGATGTAGATGCCGAACATGAGCGGCCCCATCACGGCGAACTGCGAGGCAGCGAACTCGGCAAAGCCGCCGATATTGGGAAATTCCCCGCCCCAGCCGATGTTTTCGCCTGTGTGGCCGACCGTCGCGAACTGGTTGGCGAAATTCCACCACACGTTGGGGGCGACGATCACGGCAGCGATTGCAAGGGCGAGCCAGAACCTGCCTCTTGCAAGGACATGCGGCCTTTCCGGTATCGACAGCGAGTAGATGGCGATGCAGGGCAGGATGTAGAGCATCGCGTATTTCGACATCACCCCGAGGCCGATGGCGGCGCCCAGAAGCACGGCCCATGCGACAGCGTTCGTCCGTTCGAATTTCAGGAATGCGAAAAGCGCCAGCGCCCAGAAAAAGAGCAGCGGCACATCGGTCGAAATCACTCCGGAGGAGAGCGACACCGCCGGAAGCAAGGCGTAGGTGAACGCCGACCAGAATGCTGTCCGCCGGTCGAAGAGCAGTGCCGCGATCAGGAAAACGACAACCGCAGTGCCGGTATGGATGACGGGCGAAGCAAGGCGGACGCAGAATTCGCTGTCACCGCACGCACCTGTGAAAAGGCCGATGATCCAGGCAAGCACTGGCGGCTTGGAGAAATAGCCGAAAGCCGGCTCCTTTCCCCAAACCCAGTACTGGGCCTCGTCAAAAAACAGCTCGGTGGTGTTGAACCAGAGCGAAATGACCCGCAGGGCAAGGATGGCGCCAAGCGCAATCCATGCGAGCCTGGCCCAGTCACGCTCGCCCAAGGCATCACGTCCCGGAAAATCTGAGGCCGTCACGCCTTCCCAATCCCTCTAGAGCGCCTGGCGCACGGGTATCTCCCCACCCCCCGCCGCGGGCCTTGCCAATCAGCCGCGTGTATGGGATTTACGCAGCATCAAGTCAAGTTGGACAAGCCGCGCGGGCGAAGTGGTCATTTGGCTTTCACAAACGGCCGATGCGCCAGTAAAACCAACTCCTAAAGCCGGTCAGATGCAGATATCCGTTGTCATTCCAGCATACAACGAGGAAGGCAATATCGGCCGGCTCGTTGGCGAAACCTTTGCCGCCATCCCGGACGAGATGATCGGCGAAGTCATTGTTGTGGATGATTTTTCCACTGACGGAACTGCTGCCGAGATCGGCGTGCTGAAGCAGAAAAACCCCAAGCTGAGGCTGGTTCGGCATCTTTCCAACGCCGGACAATCCGCATCCGTGCGAACCGGCATATTGGCGGCGCGTTTTCCTGTTATTGCCACCATGGACGGCGACGGACAAAACGATCCGGCCGATATTCCCGGCATTGCTTTCCAAGCTCGGCAAGCCGGGCGACCGGAGCCAGCCGGCGCTTGTGGGCGGTGTTCGCACCAACCGGCGCGACACCGGCTCCAAGAAGTTTGCCTCGCGCGCAGCCAACTGGATCCGCGACGCCGTGCTGAAGGACGAGTGCCCCGACACCGGCTGCGGGATCAAGGTTTTCTGGCGCGATGCTTTCCTGCTCCTGCCGTTCTTCACCTCTATACACCGGTACCTGCCGGCTCTTTTCCAGACCTATGGCTACAAGACCGCGTACCAGCCGGTGAATGACCGGCCCCGGCTTGCTGGCGTCTCGAAGTACAACAATTTCAACCGGGCGCTGATCGGGCTGTACGACCTGTTCGGGGTTTCGTGGCTGCGCCGGCGCACGAAGGCGCCGCAAACCGCCGAGGACTGAACCTATTCGGCTTCGCGGGTGGCCAGGATTTCGGCCGATGCCGAGTGCTTGCGGCTTTTGAATTCGCGGCGGTAGCGCGCATAGATGCGCACGCCAATAACCACGGATAGTACGAAGAGCACGATCGAAAGCCCGATCTGCACCTCCGAACCAAGGTTCACGCCTGAACCCATCAGGGCGAACACCAGCGTTTGCGGCACATATCCCGCCGCCGATCCGGCAACAAAACCGAGTACCGGAATTCCCATTGCGCCAGCGGCAAGGTTGGTGACGAGGTTCGATCCGACCGGAAGCAGGCGGAGGAGCAGCGTTATCATGAATGCATTGCTGCCCCACATTTGCAGGGCAATGTCGAGTTTGCCGCGAATGAAGCGCCTTGCCTCCTCGCGAAAGCTGGCGGCTGCAGCCATCGCCGCAATGCTGCCCAGCACCGTCGCCAGCAGCGCGATGAGAAAGCCCTCGCCAAGGCCGAAGAAATAAGCAGCGAAGAACGCAACGGCCTGACGTGGTCCGCCCACCGCGGTGAAAAGCAGGGAAAGCGCCATGAAGGCCGAACGGCCATTCATCCAGCCCGCATCCGCATCGCCCGAGAAACGGAAATAATCGACGATTTCCTGGAATTTGTAGTGCTCGAGCAAAAATCCGGCTGCCATGAGCACGACAACCATGATCGCCCCGCGAAACAGCAGTTTCGGACCGATCTGGCGCATGGCCGATATGAAGCGGTTGGGCATCAGCTTTCGATCTGGCTTCGGCATTGCCGGCGTCGGGCGCTCCCTAGCAATGGCAATCGCCGGGGGCAACCCAAAACCGGCCATCCGCGCTTGACGACGCAAACCGCAATGGCAACTCTTGCACAATGAGTGTCTATAAAGCCACACATGCGTGCGTGGTGCGGTCACTGCAAACGCCCCATGCCAGGCTGCTGCAAGGATGACCGATCCCCTCCTCCCGCCATTCCGCTTGGCCTGTATCATGCCTTGACGAATTCGCGGCGCGGTTCCACCGTTGTCGCGTACCCGGAGAATGCACCATGATCGAAAGCCCGAACCTCCTCGACGACGAAGCACTTGCCCCTTGGCTCGAGGAGAATGTTCCCGGCTTTTCGGAATTGCACGAGCTGCGCAAGTTCGACACGGGACAGTCAAATCCCACCTATCTGATCGTCGCGGAGAGCGGAAAATACGTCCTGCGCGCCAAGCCTCCGGGTGAACTGCTGAAATCGGCGCACCAGGTGGACCGGGAATTCCGCGTCATGAAGGCCTTGGCGAATACCGATGTTCCGGTGCCGAACGTGCTGGCGCTGTGCGGCGACGAGCATTCGCCGATCGGCCGGATGTTCTATGTCATGGAATATCTGGACGGCCGCATTTTCTGGGACCCTGCCCTGCACGAACTGGTCGGCCCGGAAGCTGTGCCAACCCGCGCGGCTATTTACGATTCGATGAACGCGGCACTGGCGCAGTTGCACAGTGTCGATCCGGCAGCGGTAGGCCTTTCCGATTTTGGCGTGCCGGGCAACTATTTCGAGCGGCAATTCGGCCGCTGGACCAAGCAATACGCCGCCAGCGAAGTCGACCGCAACGAGAACATCCACCGGCTGATCGACTGGCTGGCGGCGCGGATGCCGCCCGACGACGGGCAGGTCGCGCTGGTGCATGGCGACTACCGCCTCGACAACATGGTGTTCGCGCGCGACAGTGCGGCGATCCTGGGCATTCTCGACTGGGAATTGTCGACGCTCGGCCATCCGCTCGCCGACCTCGCCTACCAGTGCATGCAGTGGCGGCTGCCGCATCACGGCGGATTTCGCGGGCTTGGCGGCATCGACCGCACGGCCATCGGCATTCCGTCCGAGGAGGAATATGTGGCGGCATATTGCCGGCGACAGGGCATCGGGCCAATCGACAACTGGCCATTCTACCTTGCATTTTCCTTCTTCCGGCTCGCCGCGATCCTGCAGGGCGTCTACAAGCGCTCGCTCGACGGCAATGCTTCCAATCCGGAAAAGGCCCGTTCCTATGGCGCGGCAGTTCCACAAATGGGGGAACTGGCGCTCAAGATCATCTCGGAGAATTGAAAACCGCGGCGATGTTTCTTGCGTATAAGTTTTGTCACATACGCTGAAGGAGGTTGCCGCCATGCCGCAAAAACCCCGCGCCACCGCACTGGCGGCCAACCGAACGATCGCGCTGGCCATCGCCGCGCTGGCCTTCACCTTCATCGTGGCCTTTTCGCTGCGCGCCTTTGCCCAGGACGCCGTTCCGCAATCCGATACCTTGGCCACCCAGCAGGTCATCAACGACCAGATCGCCGCCTTCAAGGCAGGCGACGGCGTACGGGCGTACAGCCATGCCGCCCCGTCGATCAAGCAGGTGTTCACCACGGTGGACCGCTTCATGGGCATGGTGCAGACCGGTTACATGCCGCTCTACAACCCGGACAGTTTTGTGTTTGGCCGCAATGCCTTCATCAGCGGGCAGGTGCACCAGGAAGTCATCGTCACCGATCCGCAGGGCAAGCAGTGGCAGGCCGTCTACACGCTGGTCCGCCAGCCGGACGGAAGCTGGAAGATCAACGGCGTCAAGCTGAACCCGTACACGGGCGCAAACGCCTGACGGCAGGCACGGTTTGGTTCCGGCCCGCCGGTTCTGTATGGTGACCGGCGGCGACTCACCGTTGCGCAACATCCTGCCGGGCCACCTGCCGATGCGACGACCAATATTTCTAGCCCTGCTCCTGCCAGCATTGTTGCTGCTCGCCGCGGCGTTCAATTTCGCCCTTGCGCAGGAACAGGAGCCGCCAACCGCGAAGCTGCAGCGCGAACTGGCCCGCATCGAGGCCGGCATTGCCGAGCACTCCGCCAATGACGAGCGCCTTGTGGCGCTGCGGGTGGAAACCGACAAGCTGGCCAAGTCGCTGATCGACTTTGGCGTATCGTTTCGGCCGGAACTGGGCCGTATCAACGCCCGCCTTGAGGAGCTAGGCCCGGCACCCAAGGAGGGCGAGCCTGCGGAACCGGACATAGTCGTCGCCGAGCGCAAGGAACTCGCGTCACGCAAGGCCGCGATCAATGCCGAACTGGCAGCGGCCGAACGTCTCTCAATCCGCACCAACGAAGCCAGCGCAGCCATCAGCGATCTTCGCCGCGAACTGTTCGCAAACACCCTCTTCCGGCGGACGACGGCGAACGGCGTGTTCAGCGCCGAGAACTGGAAGGCTTTCCGGGACGACATCTACAAGGCCTGGCGGACCATCGCTTCGCGGCTGCAATTCGTCGGCACCTTCAGGATGCAGTCGCTGCTTATCGCCGGCGGGCTTTCCATCGCTCTGGTGCTGGCGGTCTGGTGGGGGTTCCAGCGCACGCTGGGCCGCATGCTGCTGATGCGCCAGCGCGACGGCGAACTCTCATACTTCGGCCGCCTGTCGCTGGCGTTCTGGTCCACCGTCGTTCCGACACTGGCCTTCTGCGTTGGCCTCGGCATCGTCTACTGGCTGTTTTTCACCTTCGCAATTTTCTCCGGACAGTCGCTGGAACTGTTCCAGGCGTTCCTCGTCTCGGTCGCCGCATTCTTCTTCATCCAGCAACTCGTGCGTTCAATCTTTGCGCCGGGTCACCCCGGGCGCAGGTTGGCTGCCGTCACTGACCGGGGCGCGCGGTGGATCGTCGCCCTGACCCTGGCGATGGCAGCGGTACACATACTCGATTTCATGTTCGGCTGGATCGCCGACATCTATTCTTCCTCGCTGGCGGTGACCGTAGGGCAAAGCATGGTGGCGGCGCTGACAATTGGCGTCCTGCTGATCATGATCGCATTGGTGAAGCCCTATCGCGACGCACAGACCGGCCAGCCACTGCCGCTGCCGGGCGTCGTGCGAATACCGATGCTGCTGCTCGCCGCGTTCGTCATCATCGCGGCGGTCAGCGGATATGTCGGTCTCGCCAAGTTCGCCGCCGCGCAAATCGTCATCACCGGCGCGATCCTGGCCACCATGCTGATCGGCCTGCAGACAGGTCGTGCCCTGGGCGCCGACGGTGCGCTCGACGCAACGCGCCTGGGCGCACGCCTCAAGGCGCGGTTTGAACTGTCCGACACCGCGATGGACCAGTTCGGCCTGCTGTTGAGCCTTGGCACCTACCTGATGGTCGTCCTCGTCGGAGTGCCGCTGATCGCACTTCAATGGGGCTTCAATCGCATCGACGTATCGTCGTTCCTCTACCGGATCATGACGAACATCACGATCGGATCTTTCTCGATCTCGCTGTTTGCAATCCTGTTCGGCATCATCCTGTTCGTCCTGGGCTATGTGCTGACCCGACAGTTCCAGGCTTGGCTCGACCGCAACGTGATGGCGCGCAGCCGGCTCGACACCGGGGTTCGCAATTCCATCCGCACCATCGCGGGCTATATCGGCATCGGCCTTGCGGCGCTTGTCGGCGTATCGGCTGCCGGCTTCGACCTTTCGAACCTTGCCATCGTCGCGGGCGCGCTGTCGCTCGGCATCGGCTTCGGCCTGCAGAACATCGTCAACAACTTCGTCTCCGGCCTCATCCTGCTTGCCGAGCGCCCGTTCAAGGTCGGCGACTGGATCGTGGCCGGGCAGACGGCCGGCACGGTAAAGCGCATCTCCGTCCGCGCAACGGAAATCGAGACTTTCCAGAAACAGACGGTGATCCTGCCCAATTCCGAACTGATCAACCAGCCGGTCGGCAACTGGACCCACCGCAACCATCTTGGCCGGGTCGACGTCGCCGTCACCGTCGCCTATGGCACCAATCCGCGCATGGTTCATGATCTGCTGCTGGAGATCGCCGGCGCCGACCCGTCCGTGTTGAAAGTGCCGGCGCCTTTCGTCGTATTCCTCGGGTTCGGCGAGTTGGCTCTCAATTTCGAGCTGCGATTCCATGTGAAGGATGTTCTGGAAGGCTCTGTGATTGCAACGAGAATCCGGTTTGCAATCGTGGATGCCTTTGAGGCGAAGAACATCCAGATCCCGTTCCCGCAACGCGATCTCAACATCAAGACCGAGGATCTGGAAAAACTGCTGTCGTCGTGGGCCGAAAAATCCGAGAGCAAGCAACCGGCAGCACGGGCGCGGGCCAAGCCTGCCAGATCATGAAGAACACATTCAGTGGCCGTTCATGTTCGGCATGCTAAAGATTACGGCATGGCTGGTTCAACCGGCCGCAAAGAAGGGACGGCGGAGACGCCGGTAAACTGAAATGAAACTTGTCGCAGCAGCCATCCTCGCATTGTCGGCCTCCGTATCGGCAGCCGGCGCCGCCACGATCATCAATACGGATGGACAGGCCTATTCGCTGCAGATCACAGAAGGCGGCGAGCAGAAGGAGGTCGGCATTCAGCCGGGCGAGACCATCTCCGAGTGCCCCGCAGGATGCTTCGTCACCATGCCGAATGGCGACCGCGAAACGCTCAGCGGCTCGGAAACCGTCGAGATCGTCGGCGGCAAGGCCAGCATCAAGTAAGCACCAGCCGCGTCAGCGAAAGCGCGGCTACAAGGCGGCGATGTCGCCCTTCGCCCAGTCGGCCTTGGTCTGGGCGCGAAATTCCTCGAAGCGGCCCGCCTCGATTGCGGCCCGGATACCGGACATCAGCTGCTGGTAATAGTGGAGGTTGTTCCACGACAGCAGCATGCCGCCCAATGCCTCGTCGCACCGCACGAGATGGTGGAGATACGCCCGCGAATAGTCGCGGGCGGCGGGGCAATCGCTTTCCTCGTCAAGCGGCCGTGTATCCTCGGCATGCCGGGCGTTGCGAAGGTTTACCCGCCCGCGCCGCGTGAAGGCCAGGCCATGCCTGCCCGACCGTGTCGGCATCACACAGTCGAACATGTCGATGCCCGCGCGCCACGCTTTCCAGAATGTCATCCGGCGTGCCGACACCCATCAGGTAACGAGGCTTGTCAGTCGGCAGTTCAGGCGCGGTAAATTCAATGGTGCGCAGCATCACGTCCTGCGGTTCGCCCACCGCAAGACCGCCAATTGCATATCCCTTGAGGTTCATCGCCGAGAGCGCCCGCGCGGATTTGACCCGCAGTTCCGGCACATCGCCGCCCTGCACGATCCCGAACATCGCCTTTCCGGGCTGCGTACCGAATGCGGTCACGCAACGCTCGGCCCAGCGCAAGCGAAAGCTCCATCGCCCGCTCGATCTCAGTCGGCGCGGCGGGCAGCGCGATGCACTCGTCGAGTTGCATCTGGATATCCGAACCGAGCAATCCCTGGATTTCGATCGACCGTTCCGGCGTCATCATGTGGCGCGAGCCGTCGACATGCGACTGGAAGGTCACGCCCTCCTCGGTCAGCTTGCGAAGGGCAGCCAGCGACATGACCTGGAAGCCGCCGGAATCGGTGAGGATCGGTCCCTGCCAGCGAACGAAGTCGTGCAGGCCGCCAAGCCGCGCCACCCGTTCGGCGCCTGGCCTCAGCATCAGATGATAGGTGTTGCCAAGGATGATGTCCGCGCCCGTCGCCTTCACCTGGTCCATGTACATGGCCTTGACCGTGCCGACCGTGCCAACCGGCATGAAGGCAGGCGTGCGGATCGCGCCGCGCGGCATCGTTATCTCGCCGCGCCGTGCATGGCCGTCCGTGGCGAGCAGGCGGAAGGAAAATTCTTCAGTCATTTCTGCGGTCATGGCGCGCGATATAGCAGGCTGGCATCGCCATAGGAATAAAACCGGTAGCCGCTTTCGATTGCATGCCGGTACGCCGCGCGCATGGTGTCGAGGCCGCTGAACGCCGACACCAGCATGAACAGGGTCGAGCGCGGCAGGTGGAAATTCGTCATCAGCACGTCACAGGCGCGGAACCGGTAGCCGGGCGTGATGAAAATATCCGTCGCGCCTTCCCATGGCATGATTTCGCCGTCCGGCGTCGCGGCGCTTTCGAGAAGCCGCAGCGACGTCGTGCCGACGCACACGATCCGGCCGCCGGCCTTGCGCACCGCATTCAGCGCGTCGGCGGTGCGGGCATCGACGACGCCGCGCTCGGAATGCATCTTGTGGTCTTTCGTGTCGTCCGCCTTGACCGGCAAAAAAGTCCCTGCCCCGACATGGAGCGTCACGAAATGCAGCGAGACGCCCTTTTGTGACAGGCGCTGCATCAGCTCGTCCGTGAAATGCAGGCCGGCCGTGGGCGCCGCGACCGCCCCTTCCTCGCGCGCATAGATCGTCTGGTAATCGGTGAGGTCGCGCTCGTCCTCGGGCCGCTTCAACGCGATGTATGGCGGCAGCGGCACGTGGCCTGCCTCGTGCATCGCCGCATCGAGCGCCGCGCCGGAAAGATCGAAGGCGAGCGTCACTTCGCCCGCCTCGCCCTTTTCCGCCACCGTTGCGTCTAGCACACCGGCAAGGCAGGCATTGCCGGAATGGCCGAAGATCAACCGGTCGCCGGGCTGCAGCTTCTTGGCGCCACGCGCGAAGCCTTTCCAGCGGTGACCATCGAGGCGCATGTGCAAGGTGATGCCGATCGAGGCGGATGCGCCGTCGCGCACCCGCACGCCTTCGAGCTGCGCCGGGATTACCCGCGTGTCGTTGAATACCAGTGCATCGCCCGGCTCAAGCAAATCCGGAAGGTCACGCACGGATCGGTCGGCCAGTGCCTCGCCGGGATTGACGACGAGCAGCCGCGCCGCATCGCGCGGGCTGGCGGGCCGCAGCGCAATCCGCTCTTCCGGAAGGTCGAAATCGAACAGGTCAACGCGCATCGCGAACCCTTGCATGCAAAAGGGCGGCGCGTGAACGCCGCCCCCGCAACTTTTCGGCAAGCCTTAAAGATCGGCCGCGACTTTCATCGACACGATGGAGTTGGGATCGCGCACCGGCTCGCCGCGCTTGATCTTGTCGACATTCTCCATGCCTTCGCTGACCTTGCCCCAGACCGTGTACTGCCGGTCGAGGAAACGGGCGTCGTCGAAGCAGATGAAGAATTGGCTGTCGCCCGAGTTCGGATTGTTGGAGCGCGCCATGGAGCACACGCCGCGCGTATGCGGCGCCTCGTTGAACTCGGCCTTCAGCTTCTTGCCGGAACCGCCCATGCCGGTGCCGGTCGGATCGCCGGTCTGCGCCATGAAGCCCTCGATGACGCGGTGGAAGACGATGCCGTCGTAAAATCCGCTGCGGGCCAGTTCCTTGATGCGCGCCACATGGTTCGGCGCAAGGTCGGGCCGCAATTCGATCACGACCTTGCCCTTGGTGGTTTCCATGACGAGCGTGTTTTCCGGATCCTTGTAAGTCGACAAAGTCTTTCCTTTCACTGTTGCGCCGGCACGTGTCAGCCGGCGTCCTGCATCTGCATCTTGATGATCTTGTCCGGCCCGTCGACCATGCCGCCGCCTGCCGGATCGCCCTTCTTCAGCTTGTCGACCGCTTCCATTCCCTCGGTGACTTCACCCACGACCGTGTACTGGCCATTGAGATGGGGCGCGTCGGCAAACATGATGAAGAACTGCGAGTTTGCCGAATTGGGATCCTGCGTACGGGCCATGCCGAGCACGCCGCGCACAAACGGCGTATCGGTGAACTCGGCTGGAAGGTCCGGCAGCTTCGAGCCGCCGCTTCCCGTGCCGGTCGGATCGCCTGTCTGCGCCATGAAGCCGTCGATCACGCGGTGAAAGACGATGCCGTCGTAAAAACCGTCCTTGACGAGCGACTTGATCTGCTCGACGTGCTTTGGCGCAAGATCGGGGCGCAACTGGATGACCACGTTGCCCTGGCTGGTCTCCATCAGCACGGTATTTTCATCGGCGAAGGCGTTCGCCGAAAAGGCCGCCAGAACCATCATTGCGGCGGCAATGCTTGCGATCAATCTCATGGGTAACTCCGCTGGTGGCGCTCAGGCGCCGGTTTTCTGCTTGAGGGCGGCATGTACATGCGCCGGCACGAAAGGCGAAACATCGCCTCCCATTTTGGCGATCTGGCGCACCAATGTGGCGGTAATCGCGCGATTTTCGGGGCTGGGCGGAAAAAACACCGTCTGCACCCCAGGCTCCATCACGCCGTTCATGCCAGCCATCTGCATTTCGTAGTCGAGATCGGTCCCGTCGCGCAAACCGCGCACGAGCGCAACCGCGCCGGCCTGTCGCGCCGCCCTGACCACCAGATTGTCGAACCTTTCGACCTGATGCGGCCCCGCGCCCCGGCCTCGAGCGAAGCCTCGATCAGGTCCGCGCGCTCCTCGAAGCTGAACATCGGGGTCTTGCCGGGATGCACGCCAATCCCGATCACCACCGTGTCGAACAGCGCCAGCGCGCGTGTCAACACGTCAAGATGCCCGTTCGTTAGCGGGTCGAAGGAACCGGGATAGTAGGCCGTGCGTTTCATGGGCACCCATGTCGCATGCCGGTATGCACTCGCAAGGGAACCGAAAGCAAAAATTCGCGCGTATTGTGATCTTCGTCACAGCGCCAATGTGAATGCAGGATTAATATATCATTCAGTCGGGGTTTTGGCGGCCTTTGCTAAATTCCGATCCGTTCCGGTGAAGATCCGGAAAGTTTCATCCGCGATAGTGCGGACAGGGAGGAGTACAATGGCAGTAGTTCTTGTTGCACTCGTTATGGCTTCCGCACTGATGATCGCGGCATTCCGCGCCGCAGACGTGGAACGCAAGGCCGAAATGGTTCGCGCCATGCGCCCGGCACGTCGCGGCCACTTCGAACACAACCGGAACTGAAGTTGAAATGTCCCCACCCGCCCGGGTTTTGAACCGGCCCGCGCGGATTCGCCTGACCTTCAGTTTCGCGACTGGCGCGGCCCTTGTGTGCCGCGCCTTTTTTTTAGGCTCAGCGTCAGCCGCATGATCGGTCGCGATGGCAGGCGGCGAGCCACTTCCGAAAAGCCGCAATCGCGGAACGCAGCCGCGGTTCCGATGAAGAGCTCGTCGTTTAGCGGCTTGCGATTGGCGTCGAACGGGTAGGCCTCGATTGTTCGACCGCCGCGCTCGCGAACGAAATCGATCCCGGCGCCGATGAGGCGGCGCATCATTCCGGTCCTGCGCCATTGCTTGCGCACGATGAAACAGTTCATCGACCATACCGGCGTTTCATCGACAGGCGCCAAAGGCTTTGACCGGGTGAGCTTGTCGAATGCCGTGCGTGGCGCGATGCCTAGCCAGCCTGCCGGTTCGCCATCCGCATAGGCAATGATCCCAGGCTCCGCCCCGGATTTCACCAGCGTCTCGAAATGTTGCCGGTTGCCCTCGCCCCATCCGGCCTTGTAGGCGCGGTTCGGCAGGTACCAATATCCGCACCAGCATTTGCGGCCGTAGCTGCAATCGGCAAATACGGCGGCTACATCGTCGAACCGCTCGGAACCGGCAGGCGCGAAGGTTATCGCGGGCTCTTCCAATATCTATACCCGGCGCAGGCTGGCCATCCAGAGCCCGCCGCCGATCAGCAATGTGCCGCTGATCCGCTCGACCAGCCGGATGCGGCGGCGCGTCAGCAACTGGCCGGCCCTGCCCGCAAGCAGCGCGTAGATGGAATCGAAAACGGTGGCCACGATCATGAAGATCACGCCGCCGGTCACCATCTGCATGAAGGCGTTGCCCGAGGGATCGATGAACTGCGGCAGGAACGCTCCAAAGAAGAGCAGCGCCTTCGGGTTGGACCAGATGACGAGCAAGCCCTGCCAGAAATAGCCCATCGACGGGCGCTGCACCTGCCCGACATCGCCAATCGAGCCATCGGAGCGCCACAGCCTGTAGCCGAGCCAGATGAGATAGGCGGCGCCGGCCAGCTTTATCCAGAAGAACCACTCCGCCATCAGCGCCACGACCGTATCAAGCCCAAGCGCAACGATCAGCACCATGGGAACAAGACCGGCCTGCGTGCCTGCCACATTGAGCAGCCCCGCCCGCGCGCCGTCACGCAGCGAATTGGCGATGATGACCGTAACCGTGGGTCCCGGCACGATGACGATCACGAAACTGGCAAGCGTTATTGCCACAATGCTGGCAAGGGAGAGTCCGGTTTCCATCGACACACCTTTCAATGTGCATCAACCCTGCCACGTACTGCGAAGGCGAAGCAATACCACCGGAAAAACGGATTAGGCTTCCCCGGCATTCCGCGTCGTTCGCGCCACCCTCGCCCTGTTCCGCGCCATTGCCGTTCGTGCCGTCTTCTTCCGGTTCGCTGATCAGTTCGACCGACACGACCTTTTGCTCGCCGCCGGTGTTGAAGATGGTGACGCCCTTGGTCGCGCGGCTGGCGAGCCGGATCTGGTCCACCGGCGTGCGGATCAACTGGCCGCCATCGGTGACCAGCATGATCTGGTCGCCGTCTTCGACCGGGAAGGCCGCGACCAGTTGGCCGATCTCGCTCGGCCTTGCGACGATATCGGTGGCGCGGATGCCCTTGCCGCCGCGGCCGGTGATGCGGAAATCGTAGGACGACGAGCGCTTGCCGTAGCCGTATTCGGAGACGGTGAGCACGAACTGCTCCGCGCGCCTTGAGTTCGTGCGTAGCGCTCGCTCGGTGCAGCTCGCGCTCCTCGCCGACTTCCTCGCCGACCAGCGCGATCTCCTCCGTCCTCGCCGCGCCATCGAGCGACCGCGCGCTCGGCAACCGAGCGCTTCAGGTAGGCGGCGCGTTCCGCACGGCGTCGGCGTCGACATGGCCGAGGATCGCCATGGAAATGATCCGGTCGTCGTCGGCCAAGGTTGATGCCGCGCACGCCGACCGAATTGCGGCCGGCGAAGACGCGCACATCGGTCACCGGGAAGCGGATGCACTGGCCCGCGCGCCGTCGTCAGCAGCACGTCGTCGTTTTCCGTGCAGGTCTGGACGGCGAGGATTTCGTCGCCCTCCTCGTCCAGCTTCATGGCGATCTTGCCGTTGCGGTTGACCTGGATGAAGTCGGAAAGCTTGTTGCGCCGCACCGTGCCGCGCGTCGTCGCGAACATCACGTCGAGCTCTTCCCAGCTGCGCCTCGTCCTCCGGCAGCGGCATGATCGAGGTGATGCGCTCGCCCTTTTCCAGCGGCAGCAGGTTGATCAGCGCCTTGCCGCGCGCCTGCGGCGCGCCGATCGGCAGGCGCCAGACCTTTTCCTTGTAGACGATGCCGCGCGAGGAGAAGAACAGCATCGGCGTGTGCGTGTTGGCGACGAACAGCCGCGTGACGAAATCCTCGTCGCTGCGTCGCCATGCCGGAGCGGCCCTTGCCGCCGCGGCGCTGCGCCCGATAGGTGGCGAGCGGCACGCGCTTGATGTAGCCGCCATGGCGTGACGGTGACGACCATGTCCTCGCGTGCGATCAGGTCCTCGTCGTCCATGTCGGAGCCGCCCTCGGCAATCACGGTGCGGCGCGGCGTGCCGAACTCGTCGCGGACCGCGGCCAGTTCGTCGCTTGACGATCGTCGAGATGCGCGGCGCGCGAGGCGAGGATGTCGAGGTAATCCGTGATTTCCTCGCCGATCTTGTGCAGTTCGTCGGCGATCTCGTCGCGGCCAAGCGCGGTCAGGCGCTGCAGGCGCAGGTCGAGAATGGCGCGCGCCTGCTCCTCGGACAGATTGTAGGTGCCGTCCTCATTGAGCTTGTGGCGCGGATCGTCGATCAGCTCGATCAGCGGCGCGACATCGCCGGCCGGCCAGCGGCGCTCCATCAACTGGTCGCGCGCCGTCTGCGGATCCGGCGCGGTGCGGATGAGGCGGATCACCTCGTCGATATTGGCGACCGCGATGGCGAGGCCGACCAGCACATGGGCGCGGATCGCGCGCCTTGTTGCAGCAGGAACTTGGTGCGCCGGCGTGACCACTTCCTCGCGGAAGGCGACGAAGGCCTTCAGCATGTCGACGCAGCGTCAGCTGCTCCGGCTTGCCGCCGATTCAGCGCCACCATGTTGCAGCCGAAGGAGGTCTGCAGCGGCGTGTAGCGGTAGAGCTGGTTCAGCACCACGTCGGCCATGGCGTCGCGCTTCAGCTCGATCACGACGCGGTAGCCGTCGCGGTCGGATTCGTCGCGCATGTCGGAAATGCCCTCGATGCGCTTGTCGCGCACCAGTTCGGCGATCTTCTCGATCATCGTCGACTTGTTCACCTGATAGGGAACCTCGGTGACGATGATCGCCTCGCGCTCGCCGCGCATCGTTTCGATGTGGACCTTGCCGCGCATGACGACCGAGCCGCGGCCGGTCTCGTAGGCCGAGCGGATGCCGGAGCGGCCGAGGATGATGCCGCCGGTCGGGAAATCCGGCCCGGGAATGATCTCCATCAGTTCGGGCAGGTCGATCGCCGGATTGTCGATCAGCGCGATGCAGCCGTTGATGACTTCGACCAGATTGTGCGGCGGAATGTTGGTCGCCATGCCGACGGCGATGCCGCCGGCGCCATTGACCAGCAGATTCGGGAACCGCGCCGGCAGCACCACCGGCTCGCTGACAGCGTGCCGTCGTAGTTGTCGCTGGAAATCGACCGTGTCCTTGTCGATGTCGTCGAGCAGTTCATGCGCGGCCTTGGCCAGGCGGCACTCGGTGTAGCGCATCGGCCGCCGGCGGATCGCCGTCGATCGAGCCGAAATTGCCCTGCCCGTCGATCAGCGGCAGCGCGCAGCGACCAGTCCTGCGCCATGCGCACCAGCGCGTCGTAGATCGCCGTGTCGCCGTGCGGATGGTATTTACCCATCACGTCGCCGGTGACGCGGGCGCGACTTCACGTATTTCCTGTTCCAGTCGATAGCCGCTCTCGTACATGCCGTAGAGGATGCGGCGATGCACCGGCTTCAGGCCGTCGCGCACGTCCGGCAAGCGCGCGGCTGACGATCACGCTCATCGCGTAATCGAGATAGGAGCTGCTCATCTCCTCGATGATCGAGATCGGCTGGATATCGGACGGGCCGGAGCCTGAACTTCAGGCGGTTTGGTCTGATCGGACAAGAGGAACTGGCTTTCACAGCGAAAGGTGCAGTCCTGCTTATAGACGATTCCCCCGGCGGGGACAAATCGCGACCCGGCTTTCAGGCGGTTTTTTCATCTTACGTAACAATGGCTTGCGGCGCCATTTTTACACGGCTGTGAATATTGCGGCGAAACCGTGGCGCAAAGCGCGCAAATAGCGCGCGATTCCAGGCGGTCACTCCAGATTTCGCCAGAATCGCGGTCGCGTCGTCGCACTGCTTGAAGCGCGCGAACCGCTGCGCGAGCGGGATCTTCGACCCGTTCCACATGGCGAATGCCGGCGCAGCAGGTCAGCCAGGCCGGATTCGCATGCGCGGCCTCGACCAGTCCCTGCTCGTCATAGAGCTGGTACGCTTCGCAAAGGCCGCAAAAGCCGTCGCTCATGAGCAGGATTGCGGTGCCGGGACGGGCGGCTATCGCGCACCTGGACGACATGCTCGCCCGCCTCGGGCACCAGTCCCGAGCGTCCAGACCGAACCGCCGCGCGTATTGTGCCGCGCCCGGCCGCGCCGCATTGCCTCCATGGTCGGGCCTTCGCGCGTTATGCCGCCGCCCGGCCCGAAACCGCCGGCGGCATCGAGCATCCGGCGGGCGGAGGCCATCTCGACCTCGCGGCTCGAAGGCATGGCGGTATGGGTGGTGAGCACGCCGTCCGGTCCCGAGCACATAGGCGCAGCAATCGCCCAGACCGGAAAGTTCCAGCACACCGTCCCTCAGTCGCGCCATTTCGAAGCCGCTGGTCGGCCAGGCGAAGCGCGGGATGCTTTCGAGACGCAACGGCCGCTTCCACATTGGCGCGCGCCTCCCTGGCGTCACGTCGCGCACGATCGATCGCCGGCGGCCGTCAATGCCGTGCATGGGAAATACTCCGCGCTGCAAGTTGCGACAGCCATGCCGCATCCGATCCGGCATTGGGAAAGATCAAGCTGTCGCCCAGCCCGGTCGCGCCGTCGAACACCGCCGCCATCGCGCCGCCTTCGATCCAGCAGAAAGCATCCTCATTCGGCTTGCCCGGCGTGCCCGGGATCGCTAAGGTGGTCGATGATCTCAAGGCGCATCCCGTCGCCCGCTCCGACTTTCGGAACTGTTTCCCGTGCCAAGCTTCGACGTCGCCATCAACGCGCTTGTGACATTGCTCGTCACGCTTGATCCGCCGGGGCTCGCGCCGATCTTTCTCGTACTGACCCATGGCATGAACCGCGAACAGCGCAAATCCGTGGCGCTGCGCGGCGTGGCGATATCCATGGCCGTGCTGGTGGCGTTCATCCTGGCCGGGTCGGCCGTGCTGTCGGTGCTTGGCATCACCTTGCCGGCATTCCGCGTCGCCGGCGGCCTGCTGCTGTTCTACATCGCCTTCGAGATGATTTTCGAGCTTCGGGCCGATCGCAAGGCCAAGACGACGGAAGTCGCCATTACGAGGGACCACATTGCCAATGTCGCGGTGTTTCCGCTGGCGATCCCGCTGATCGCCGGCCCGGCGCGATCTCGGCCTCGATCCTGCTGTCGGCGGAGATGGACGGATCCTACGCGTGGCGCGGAATCCTTGTCATCATCCTTGCAGGCGTGATGGCGCTCGTGCTGGCCGCATTCATGCTGGCCGAGCGCATCGATAAATATCTGGGCATCACCGGCCGCTCGATCCTGACGCGCCTGCTCGGCGTGCTCCTTGCCGCGCTGTCGGTGCAGTTCGTCGCCGACGGGGTGACGGCGCTGATCGCGGCTGCCTGAGGCTTACTCTTCCGCGAGATAGTTTTTCGCGGCGTTCATCACGGAAAGTTCCGGCTGCGCTTCGCATTCGCTGGCAATGCCGTCGATCTGGCTGGTCAGATCATCGACATCGAGCGTCGTGGCGTCGGCCTGGCCCGAAAGCCAGCCATCCAGCCAGATCAGAAACAACGCCCCGTCATCTTCGCCCATGGTGCCAAGCTGCGCACAGGTAATCGTGGACATGTCCACCATTTCGGCCTTCGCCTGAACCGAAAGGACCGGCGTTGCAGCCAGCAGCAATGCGAATGCGAGTTTCTTCATGATAGCCCCCAAACAGAGTTCGTCCGCGCCTGCGCGTCGGGCAAACAACTGCCTGAAAACAACGTATGCGTAAAGCCGGGCCGGACGTCTCAGAACGGAATTTCGTCGTCGAGATCGCCACCAAAGCCGCCGCCGCCCTGTCCGCCGCCGCCCTGCGAACCACCGGAGCCGCGACCGCCGCCACCTCCCCCGCGCGCAGCGCCATAGCCGCCCGTCGTCGCCGGGGCCGACTGGCCGAAATCATCGCCGCCATAGTCGCCGCCACCGCTCGAACCGCCCTCGCCGCGTCCGTCGAGCATCGTGAGCGCGCCGTTGAAGCCCTGCAGCACGACCTCCGTCGAGTAGCGGTCCTGGCCCGACTGGTCCTGCCATTTGCGGGTCTGGAGCTGGCCTTCGATATAGATCTTGGCGCCCTTCTTGAGGTAGTTCTCGGCGATCTTGCACAGCCCCTCGTTGAAGATCACGACGCGGTGCCACTCGGTCTTTTCCCGCTTCTCGCCGCTATTGCGGTCGCGCCAGGTCTCGGAAGTCGCCACGCGCAGATTGGCGATCGGCCGGCCGTCCTGTGTCCGCTTTATTTCAGGATCGGCGCCCAGATTGCCGACCAGAATGACCTTGTTGACGCTGCCTGCCATTGAAAACTCCCTCGATTGCCGCCGCGCGGCAAATTTGCGGGCATATTGCCCCATCCGCCTTGCAATCGCGACATTGGCCTTTAACTATCCACACCTGTTGAGTTCAGCGCCGGGACGATTGCATGATATTGCATTTGTTCCTATTATGTTCTCAAATATTCCAGAAAGCAAGCACGAACAGCGATTCTCAGGCGGGCAATCGCGCGTGCCATCCCGGACGGCGTCATGGCGGACCATAAGTACATAACGATCAGGGGCGCGCGCGAGCACAACCTCAAGAACATCGACCTCGACCTGCCGCGCGACCAGCTGATCGTCATCACCGGCCTGTCGGGCTCGGGCAAGTCCTCGCTCGCCTTCGACACGATCTACGCCGAGGGCCAGCGCCGCTATGTCGAAAGCCTGTCGGCCTATGCGCGCCAGTTCCTGGAGATGATGCAGAAGCCCGACGTCGACCAGATCGACGGGCTTTCGCCGGCCATTTCCATCGAGCAGAAGACGACCGAGCCGCAACCCGCGCTCGACGGTCGGCACGGTCACCGAAATCTATGACTACATGCGGCTGCTGTTTGCGCGCGTCGGCGTTCCCTATTCGCCGGCGACCGGCCTGCCGATCGAAAGCCAGACGATCAGCCAGATGGTCGACCGCGTTATGGCGCTAGCCGGAGGGTACGCGGCTTTATCTGCTGGCGCCCATCGTTCGCGGCCGCAAGGGCGAGTACCGCAAGGAAATCGCCGAGCTGATGAAGAAGGGCTTCCAGCGCGTCAAGATCGACGGCGTCTTCTACGAAATCGCCGACGCGCCGGCGCTCGACAAGAAATACAAGCACGACATCGACGTGGTGGTCGACCGCGTCGTGGTGCGCGAGGACATCGGCGCACGCCTTGCCGACAGCCTCGAGACCTGCCTGAAGCTCGCCGACGGGCTGGCCATCGCCGAGTTTGCCGACCGGCCGCTGCCCGCCGGGGAAACATCGGAGGAAGGCGCCAACAAGTCGAAGAACGAAACGCATGAGCGGCTGCTGTTTTCGGAGAAATTCGCCTGCCCGGTGTCCGGCTTCACCATTCCCGAGATCGAGCCGCGGCTGTTTTCGTTCAACAATCCGTTCGGCGCCTGCCCGACCTGCGACGGCCTCGGCACGAAGCTGGCCATCGATCCGGAGATGGTCGTGCCCGACGACCAGCTGACGCTGCGCGACGGCGCCATCGCGCCCTGGTCGAAATCGACCAATCCCTCGCCCTATTACGCCCAGACGCTGGACGCGCTGGGCAAGGCCTTCGGCTTCAAGCTCGGCGACAAGTGGGACGACGCTGCAAGCCGATGCCGCGCAGAACGCCATTCTCTACGGCACCGGCGACACCGAGATCGACTTCACCTATGACGACGGCCTGCGCACCTACAAGACGAAGAAGACCTTCGAGGGCGTGATCGCCAATCTGGAGCGCCGCTGGAAGGAGACCGACAGCGCCTGGATGCGCGAGGAAATCGAGAAGTTCATGTCCGCCACGCCCTGCCCGGCCTGCGCCGGCTACCGCCTCAAGCCGGAGGCGCTGGCGGTGAAGATCGACGGACGCCATATCGGCCAGGTCACCGAACTGTCGATCCGCAGGCCGCGCACCGGTGGGCGGAGGATCTGCCCGAAACACCTCAACGACAAGCAGAACGAGATCGCCGACGCGCATCCTCAAGGAAATCCGCGAACGGCTGCGCTTCCTCAACGATGTCGGCCTCGAATACCTCACGCTCGTCGCGCAATTCCGGCACGCTGTCGGGCGGCGAAAGCCAGCGCATCCGGCTTGCCTCGCAGATCGGCTCGGGCCTGACCGGCGTGCTCTACGTGCTGGACGAGCCGTCGATCGGCCTGCACCAGCGCGACAATGCCCGCCTGCTCGACACGCTGCGGCACCTGCGCGACCTCGGCAACACCGTCATCGTCGTCGAGCATGACGAGGACGCGATCCTGACCGCCGACTATCTCGTCGACATCGGCCCTGCCGCCGGCATTCATGGCGGGCGCATCATCGCCGCAGGGCACGCCGCCGGAAGTGATGGCCAACCCGGATTCGCTCACCGGCCAATATCTCTCCGGCGAACTGTCGAAATCCCCCTGCCCGGCCGAGCGCCGCGAACCGGAAAAGGGCCGGCGCATCAAGGTGGTCGGCGCGACGCGGCAACAATCTGAAGAACGTCACGCGCGGAAATCCCGCTCGGCATTTTCACCGCCGTCACCGGCGTGTCGGGCGGCGGCAAGTCCACCTTCCTGATCGAGACGCTCTACAAGGCGGCGGCGCGGCGCATCAACGGCGCGCGCGAGGTTCCCGCCGAGCACGACCGGCATCGAGGGCCTCGAATATCTCGACAAGGTCATCGACATCGACCAGTCGCCGATCGGCCGCACGCCGCGCTCCAACCCGGCCACCTACACCGGCGCCTTCACGCCGATCCGCGACTGGTTTGCCGGACTGCCGGAGGCCAAGGCGCGCGGCTACCAGCCCGGCCGCTTCTCCTTCAACGTCAAGGGCGGCCGCTGCGAAGCCTGCCAGGGCGACGGCGTCATCAAGATCGAGATGCACTTCCTGCCGGATGTCTATGTCACCTGCGATGTCTGCCACGGCAAGCGCTACAACCGCGAGACGCTCGACGTCACTTTCAAGGGCAAGTCGATCGCCGACGTGCTCGACATGACGGTTGAGGAAGGCGGCGCAGTTCTTCGCCGCCGTTCCCTCCGTGCGCGACAAGCTGGAAACGCTGGAGCGGGTCGGCCTTGGCTACATCAAGGTCGGCCAGCAGGCCGACACGCTGTCGGGCGGCGAGGCGCAGCGCATCAAGCTGGCCAAGGAATTGTCGCGCAAGGCCACCGGACGCACGCTCTACATTCTCGACGAGCCGACCACCGGGCCTGCATTTCCACGATGTCGCCAAGCTGCTCGAAGTGCTGCACGAACTGGTCGACCAGGGCAACACGGTCGTCGTCATCGAGCACAATCTCGAAGTCATCAAGACCGCCGACTGGATTCTCGACCTTGGGCCCGAAGGCGGCGATGGCGGCGGCGAACTGGTGGCCGCCGGAACGCCGGAGGACGTCATGCGTGAGCCCCGCTCGCATACGGGCTTCTACCTGCGCGAACTTCTCGACCGCCGTCCGCAGGACAAGAAAAAGCGCCAGGCAGCAGAGTAGAAACAGGCTCTGCGACTGTTTTGCTGCATCGCACAAGAATAGTGCGAATGAAATCCATATTGCTGATTGTTTTAATAAATCTGTAACACATCAGGCCATTTTCGGGCGCGAATCGTGATTCGCCGCATTCCGGCCATGTTGCATTGCGTCATCCGCATTGCTGCTATGCACAATAGTCCGTGGCGCTCTTCATCCTCCCTGCCTATATTGGCCTTGTCAGACGGAAATGATCCGTCAGCGAAATTTAAGGGGCAAGCGCGTTTCGGCGCGCAAGAAAGGAAATGAAGATGGATATCGTCGGCAAGTTCAAGGAATGGCGTTCATACCGCCGCACCGTTTCCGAGCTGAGCGCTCTCTCGAACCGCGAACTGGCGGATCTGGGCATCTCCCGCTCGGACATCATGTTCGTAGCGCGCAAGGCGCGCTAATCCGATACGCCCGAAAAGTTGCAGACTTTTCGGATCGCGTATCGGCAGATAACCAATACCTGCGGCGTCCATCCTCCTCCCGGGCGCAGCAGGGCAAGCGGACCGGATTTATCCTCCTCCCGAATCCGGTTTCGTGATCAAGAGCGCCCGCCGATCCTCCTCCCCGGCGGGCGTTTTTGCGTCCGGATATTGCTGCGAAAAAGACTGAACCGAAGCGGTGCTTTCACCGTATTTCGTCCGACAATCTGCTTGGAGGCATGAACGATGCGAAGACTGGCAACTGGCGCGATTGGCGCTGCACTGCTTCTCATTGGCGCGGGATCGGCATCGGCCGAATTTCTGTCCGGGGAAGAAATCAAATCCGTGATAGGCGGCAAGCGCGTTTACCTTGCAACCGGCTACGGCGTCGAATTCCCGATGCAGTATGCCCGCAATGGCCGCGTCACCGGAGACGGCACGGGCACTGGCCTCGGCAAATACTTTGCGCCGAAGGAAACAGGCAATTGGTGGGTCGCCGGCAACCAGATGTGCCAGCGCTTCCCCACCTGGTATGAAGGCCGGCAGCTTTGCTTCAAGTTGCGCAAGACCGGCGGCTCCACGCTGCAGTGGCAGCGCGAGGACGGCAAGAAGGGATCGGCCCGCATAGCCGGCTGATCCGGGGCGCATTGCAGATGGCGCCGGTTGGCGCTATTTCCCCTTCATGACACACAAACTTCACGTTGTCGGCGGCGGCCTGGCTGGCTCGGAAGCCGCCTGGGCCGCGGCAAACATGGGCGTTCCGGTCGTGCTGCACGAGATGCGGCCCGTCCGCGGCACTGCCGCGCACAAGACCGAGGGTCTTGCCGAACTCGTCTGCTCGAATTCCTTCCGCTCCGACGACGCGCAGTCCAACGCGGTCGGCGTGCTGCACGCCGAACTGCGGATTGCCGGCTCGCTGGTAATGGCAAAGGGAGACGCCAACCAGGTTCCGGCTGGCGGCGCGCTGGCGGTGGATCGCGATGGCTTTTCCGCGGCCGTGACCGCGGCGCTGGAAGCCCATCCGCTGATCGAGATCGTCCGCGAGGAAGTCGCCGGCCTGCCGCCCGCCGAGTGGGCTGAAGTCATCGTCGCCACCGGTCCGCTGACTTCGCCGGCGCTGGCCGACGCGATCGCAAGGCAGACCGGACAGGAATCGCTCTCGTTCTTCGACGCCATCGCGCCAATCGTCCATTTCGATAGCATCGACCTTGGCAAGGCCTGGTTCCAAAGCCGCTACGACAAGGTCGGCCCCGGCGGCACCGGCAAGGACTACATCAACTGTCCGATGGACCGCGAAGAGTACGAGGCATTCGTGGATGCCCTGCTCGCGGGCGACAAGACCAGCTTCAAGGAGTGGGAAAACGTCCCCTATTTCGACGGCTGCCTGCCGATCGAGGTAATGGCCGAGCGCGGTCGCGAAACATTGCGCCACGGCCCGATGAAGCCGATGGGTCTTACCAATGCGCACCGCCCGGACGTGAAGGCATATGCCGTCGTCCAGCTTCGGCAGGACAATGCGCTGGGCACGCTCTACAACATGGTCGGCTTCCAGACCAAGCTGAAGCATGGCGAGCAGGCACGCATCTTCCGCATGATCCCGGGTCTCGAGAATGCCGAATTCGCGCGGCTCGGCGGCCTGCACCGCAACACCTACATCAACTCGCCGAAGCTGCTGGACGAAACGCTGCAGCTCAAGTCCCGGCCCGGCCTGCGCTTTGCCGGCCAGATCACCGGCTGCGAGGGCTATGTCGAAATCCGCTTCGATCGGGCTGCTGGCCGGGCGCTTCGCCGCGGCGCGCATCCTCGGCCTGCCCTGCCCGCTGCCGCCGGTAACATCGGCGATCGGCGCGCTTCTCCACCACATCACCACCGGCCATGTTTCCTATGATGATGACGCGCAGAGCAATGCCGGCAGGTCCTTCCAGCCGATGAACGTTAATTTCGGCCTGCTGCCGCCGATCGAGCTGGATCGGGCCGAGGATGGAAAACGGCTGCGCGGCAAGGACAAGTCGCTCGCGCGCAAGCACGCCATGGCTGCGCGCGCCCTGCGCGACTGGCAAGCGTGGAACGACGGCTTTGGCCAGAGACAGGCGGCGGAGTGAAAATGCCCGAATTCTTCAAGCTGGCCGTCGACGGACCGGTCGCACATCTGGCGATGAACCGCCCGGAAAAAGCCAACGGCATGACGCCCGCCTTCTGGGACGAATTGCCCCTTCTGGTTCGCGAAATGGATGCCAATCCCGCCATCCGGGCGCTGGTGATTTCCGGCGAAGGCCGCCATTTCACCGGCGGCATGGACCTTGCGGCCTTCAACGGCATTGCGGACCTGATGAAGGGCGAGCCCGCGCGCGGCGCCTTCGCCCTGCGCAAGCTGATCCTCAAGCTGCAGGATACGTTCAACGCGCTGGAATCCGCCCGGTTTCCGGTAATCGCTGCCGTGCATGGCGCATGCCTCGGCGCTGGCATCGACATGATCTCGGCTTGCGACCTGCGCCTTGCCAGTGTCGATGCAAGCTTCGCCATCGAGGAAATCCACATCGGCATGGCCGCCGATGTCGGCACGCTTCAACGCCTGCCGAAACTCATCGCGCCCGGCATTGTCAAGGAACTGGCTTACACCGGCCGCCGCTTTTCCGCCGAAGAGGCCAAGTCTTGGGGCTTCGTCAATGCGGTGCATGAAAACCGCGAGGCGACGCTTGCCGCTGCTTTTGTGCTGGCGAAGGAAATCGCCGGGAAATCACCCATCGCGATAGCCGGCATCAAGCAGGCGGTCGACTATGCCCGCGACCATTCGGTGCGCGAAAGCCTCGACCAGATGGCCATCTGGAACGCTGCCATGCTGCGGCCCGACGAGTTGATGACCGCGCTTTCGGCCCGCATGCAGAAAAAGCAGGCCGTTTTCGCCGATCTCATCGCCGGCTAGCGCGCCGGCAGGCCGGGCTTGCCCGCTTCGGACGGGTTGCGGCGGACGAACTCGCGCTTCAGGTCGTCAGAACCCTTGCGGCTGCCGTCATGGCTCCAGCCGGGATGCCTGAACAGATAGCCGAGGCGCTGGCCCGGTGTCAGTCCAGGGCGGAACGCATCCTTCGCCATCGCCACCCATTCGTGAAATGCCACCTTCACCGGATTGAACGAACCGATATTGCTGACAATGCCGTAGCGCGGCTTGTCGGCCTCGTCCTCCGGCACGAAGGTGCCGAACATCCTGTCCCAGATGATCAGCGTGCCGGCGTAGTTCGCGTCGAGATAGCGCGCATTGGTGGCGTGATGGACCCGGTGGTGCGAGGGCGTGTTCATGACCGCCTCGAACCAGGCCGGCATCTTGCCGATAGTCTCGGTATGGATCCAGAACTGGTAGACGAGGTTGAAGCCGTAGACGAAGGCAAGGAATGCCGGGTGGAAGCCGAGCAGCACCAGCGGTATCGACAGGATTACCGCGCCGGTAACATTGCCCGTCCAGCTTTGCCGCAGCGCGGTGGAAAGATTGTAGTGCTGGCTCGAATGGTGGTTGATGTGCTCGGCCCAGAACCAGCGCATCCGGTGCGCCAGCCGGTGGTACCAATAGTATCGCAGATCATCGAGCAGAAAGGCCGCGACCGCCGCCCAGATCGTGAATCCCAGGTCGAAGAAGCGGAACTGCCAGAACCACATCAATATGCCGTAGCTGATGAAGCCGAGCACGATGCCGGCGACGACATTGCCGACGCCCATCATCAGGCTCGTAGCCGTGTCGCGCGTCTCGAACTCGCCCTTGCCGCCGAAGAAGCGCACCCACGCCAGTTCCGCCAGGATTGCCAGCACGAAGAACGGTATGGCGATCTCGGTGACCTTCGGGAATTGGGGTACGGCCTCAAGCATGTTCTGCTCCGCTCAACCAGTGGGTAATCTTGGCCGCATCGGCGGCATTGGAAAAGACTGCGCGTTCCGTCGGCAGGGTGAAGTCGTCGAGCTTCAGAACCAGCGCTCCTGCGCCATCCCGTTCGACCGCGCGGACAACCCGCCGTTCAAGGATCCGCGTGACGAAGCGGTCGCCCATGGCGTGGACCAGCCCGATCCGCCCCGCCGAAAGCGAAATGAAGGCCGCATTGCCATCCTTGCCGAGGACGATTTCGCCGATCGTTTCATCCGGATAATCGAGAAGAAAACGCGCTCGCGCCTGATCAGCATCCGCAAGCCGCGCGGGCCGCGAAAGGCCCGAAAAATGGACTGCGCCAATGACCAGCGCGAGGCCGATGGCGACCATGATGGCGAGAAACTCGAGGGGCATGGGTAGCTTTTACCTTTACGTCAAAGGTAATGCAACAATCAGCGAAAGCCCACGAATGCCGCCTTCGCAAGGCTTAATTGCCGGCGCAAGGGCGAAAGCGTCACTCCCCTCGTCAGGAGTTGCAGACCCGCGCGTTCGGCGGCACGAAGCCATGAACTTGCCGGAGCCAGCGGCAGGAAGACCGGCAGGATTTCGCGGTCCAGCTTTGCGATGGCCGCGACTGCGTTGGCGCGATGTTCGAGTGCCAGCGCAATGAAAGCGCTTGCCGCATTGGCGTGCCGGCTGTCCGGCTCCTGCTTCAGCCAGTCATCGACGGAAAGTCCGGTCGCGGCAAGCATCGTGACCGGCAATGGGCACTTGCCGGCATTGCGGTCAAGCGGCATGCGCCGAACGATTTCGCTCATGCGGATCGCGACCCCTGCATGCCCGCAGGCATCGGCAAGTGCCGTATCGCGCGCTGCTTCGCCCGCAAGGGCAACAAGCTGGAGGAGAACCGAACCCGTCTGCCCGCAATAGGCCTCGAGCGCGGTCCGGTCGGGCATGGGATCGTGGTATAGGTCGAAAACCCGGGCATCGATGAGATCGATCAAGGGCTGCCTGGGAAGTTCATGGCGCTCCAGCGTCGCAAGCAGAGCAACGGCGACCGGATTGTTGCCGGTCTCGCGCGTGCCAAGGATGGCCTCGCGCCACCATTGCAGCCTGATCTCGCCGGCCATTGGCTCCTTCACGCGGTCCGCGATTGCGGCAATTTCTGCATTGAAGGCATAAAGCGCGGCAGCGGCTGAACGGATTTTTTCCGGCAGATACAGCGTTGCGGCGTACCGGTCGCGATCCAATTCGCGCAAAAGCTGGAGGCACTGGTCGTAGTGGTCTGCGCCCTGCCCCGGCATCAGTCGACCGCGATCAGCGCCGCCGCCACAGCACGACCTTCCGCCAGCAGCACGTTGAAGGTCCGCACAGCCGCGCCCGTGGTCATGGCATCGGCCTGGATACCGTGCTCGCGAAATGCCTGCCGCCATTGCGGCTGTAGCGGCACGATCTCGCGGCCCATGCCGCACAGCAGGATCTCGACCTGCCCCGCTTGCGCCAGCACCGGCGCGAACGCGTCGATGTCCAGATCGGCGGCACTTTCCACATTCCAGGAATGAATGCCGTCGGGCAGGCACAATATGCTGCCGCGATGGCTCATGTCCGCAAACCGGAAGCCGCCATTGCCATAGGCATCGATCGGTGCGCGGCCGGGAAAATGCGCCTCGCGCATCTCGATCCCTGCCGGTCTATCCTTGTCGCCCGAGGCCATGCCGGCCTCAGGACTTCTTCTTGGCGGTAACGACCTCCGCGCCGGCAAACGGGTTCACCACCGGCTTTTCCTCGCTCAATTGCCCGGGCCGCAGCTTGAACAGGATCAGCAGCGGCGCGGCGACGAACACCGACGAGTACGTTCCCACCAGGATGCCGAAGATCATCGCGAAGGAGAATCCTGCCAGCACCTCGCCGCCCAGGAAATACAGCGCGATCAGCGCCAGCAGCGTCGTCACGCCGGTCAGGATGGTGCGCGACAGGGTCTGGTTGATCGAAAGATCGATCAGCTCCGGAATCGGCATCTTCTTGTATTTTCGTAGATTTTCGCGAATTCGGTCATAGACGACGACTGTGTCGTTGATCGAATAGCCGATGATCGTCAGCATCGCGGCGATCGAGGTCAGCGAAAACTCCAGTTGCAGGATGGCGAACATGCCGATCGTCAGGAACAGATCGTGCAAGGTCGCGATGATGGCGCCGATCGCAAACTGCCACTCGAAGCGGAACCAGATGTAGATGCCGATGGCCAGCAACGCGACCGCGACGGCAATGAGGCCAGCCTGCGTCAGTTCCGCCGACACCGTCGGTCCAACCACCTCGACGCGGCGGATGTCATAGTCCGCCTCAAGCGCGGCGCGAACCTGCGCAACTCCGAGCTCTGGTCCGCCATGTCGCCTTCGCCCTGCGAGCCGACACGGATCAACGCTTCCGATGGCGAACCGAAGTTCTGGACCTGCACCTCGCCGATATTCAGATCGTTGAGCGTTTCGCGGATCTCCGTCGATTTCGGCAATGCCGGTCTTGGCTTTCACCTCGATCGCGGCGCCGCCCTTGAAATCGACGCCGAGGTTGAAGCCGAGAATGACCAGCATCGCGATCGAAGCGACGGATGTGATGATCGAGAAACGCGAAGGCCCAGTTCTTGCACCCCCATGAAACTGAATGTCGTGTCGTAAGGCACGAAGTTCAGCAGCCGGCGGCGGTATCTTCATCGGACGGCGGACGCGCAGCCACCAGGCAATCATCAGGCGCGTGAAGGTGAAGGCCGTGAACACCGTGGTGATGATGCCGATGGCGAGCGTGACGGCAAAGCCGCGTACGGGCCGGAGCCGAGGTAGAACAGCACGAAAGCGGCAATGAGCGTGGTCAGGTTGGCGTCGACGATCGTTGCGAGCGCCTGCCTGAAGCCGGTGTCCAGGGACTGCACCAGGTTTCGCCCCGCACGGCTTTCTTCCCGCACGCGCTCGTAGATCAGGACGTTGGAATCGACCGCCATGCCCATGGTCAGGACGATGCCGGCGATACCAGGCAAGGTCAGCGTTGCGCCGAGGATCGACAGCGACGCGATGATCAGGACGAGGTTCGCGAGCAGCGCGATATTGGCAATGATGCCGAGGAAGCCGTAGGCAAGGACGCATGAAGCCATGACGAGGATGGTCGCGACAATCGCGGCCAGCTTGCCGGCCTCGATCGAGTCCGCGCCAAGTCCCGGCCCGACCGTGCGTTCCTCGATGAAATCGAGCTTGGCAGGCAGCGCGCCGGCGCGCAGCAGCACCGCAAGATCGTTGGCGCCTTCGACGGTGAAGTTGCCGGATATCTGTCCCGAACCGCCGCAGATTGCCTCGCGGATGACCGGCGCCGAAAGCACTTCCTTGTCGAGGACGATGGCGAACGGGCGCCCGACATTGGCGCTGGACACCTGGCAGAAGCGGGTCGCGCCCTTGTTGTCGAAGCGGAACGTGATGATCGGTTCGTTGGTGCGCTGGTCGAACGCCGCCTGCGCGTCGACGAGGTTCTCGCCCTCCACCATGGCGCGGCTTTCGACAAGATAGCCCTCAGGCGGATCCGACTCCTCGTACAAGCACTTCCGTGCCCGCGGGCGGCCTGCCGTTGATCGCTTCCTGCACGCTCATCTCGCTCGAGACGAGATGGAAGGTCAGCTTGGCGGTCTGGCCGATGATCTGCTTAAGGCGCTGCGGGTCCTGCAGGCCCGGATACTGCACGAGAATGCGGTCCGCGCCCTGGCGCTGGACGGTCGATTCGGTCGTGCCCATTTCGTTGATGCGGTTGGTCACGACTTCGATCGACTGTGTCACCGCCTGCGACACCGCAGTGTCGATGCCCTCGGTCGTCAGTTCCACCCGCAGGACGCCCTGGCTTGGTTCGGAAATCGTGGCCGGCGATACGGCCGTCTGTCCGAACAGACCGCCCGCCACCGCAGTGGTCAGCGGCTGCAGCGCGGTCCGCGCCGCCTCAAGCTGTGTCTCGTCGCGAAGCGTTATGTTGACTGCCATTTCGCCGGACTTCGCCATCCGGTAGCCGATCTTTGCATCGCGAAGCACGGAGCGTATGTCGTCTTCGAGGATGGCCTGCTTGTCGGCTATCAGCGCCTTGCGGTCGACCTGCATCAGGATGTGGGAGCCGCCCTGAAGGTCGAGGCCAAGCGTCATTGCCTGGCTTGGCACCCATGACGGCAGCGCCTCGCGAACTTCCTTGGACAGCAGGTTTGGCGCGGCAAACACCAATCCCAGCACAACGGCCAGCAGGATGGAGATCGTCTTCCACGGCGAAAAGTAGAGCATGTCGGTCTTTCCGGTTCACGCCGGGCGGGCAAGCGCCGGCGCTTTCCTGTTATGCCGGCTCGCCGGCTTTCCGGTTCACTTTACCGGTTCGCCCTTCACGCGCACATCGGCGATGGTGGAACGAAGCACGCGCACCTTCACATTGGGGGCGATTTCAACCTCGACTTCCTTTTCCTCGTCCAGCACCTTGGTCACCTTGCCGACGATACCACCGCCGGTAACGACCGTGTCGTTGCGCCGCACGGCGGCAATCATCGCTTCGCGCTGCTTCATTGCGGTGCGCTGAGGGCGGATGACGAGGAAATACATGATGACGAAAATCAGGATCAGCGGGAAAAACGTCATCAGCATGTCGGCGCCGCCGCCGGCTGCCGTCTGCGCATATGCAGGTGTAACGAACATGGTCGCCTTTCTGGATCGGTTGGCCCCGGCAAATCAGCGGGGTACAAGGTGCGGCGGAATATAGCCATCCCCGGCCCAATTGCAAACGCGGCCGGCCTTGCCGCGCCAACTTGGCGCGCATGCACCCGCCGTGCTATCGCTCGCCGCCTTGAAAAACGCCCGGTGCGGAGACCAGCCTTGGCCAAAGACGACACTGCCGCAGACGGCATCGAAAAACTGTCCGCGCAAATCGAGCGGCTCATCGGGGCCGTCGAGCGACTTGCGCCGACGCGGGCCGTTGACCCCGACCTCGCCGCCGCAGAGGCTTTCGTCTGGCATCCCTCCGGCGATTTGCAGCCCGTGGCGCGCGTCAATCGCGTCGACATGCCCCTGCTCAAGGGCATCGACCGGGTGCGCGACATCCTGCACGACAACACGCTTCGCTTTGCCGGCGGCCTCGCCGCCAACAATGCGCTGCTTTGGGGCGCGCGCGGCATGGGCAAGTCATCGCTCGTCAAGGCCGTGCACGCCGCAGTCAACACGGCCACGGGCGGCAATTCTCAAGCTCGTCGAGATCCACCGCGAGGACATCGCCACGCTGCCTGTGCTGCTCAACCTGCTGCGCGGCAGGCCGGAGCGCGTCAATCCTCTTTTGCGACGATCTTTCCTTCGACCAGCGACGATACCTCCTACAAGTCGCTGAAGGCGGCGCTGGATGGCGGCGTCGAAGGCCGCCCGGAAAACGTCATCTTCTATGCGACCTCCAACCGGCGCCATCTGCTGCCGCGCGACATGATCGAGAACGAGCGCTCGACCGCCATCAACCCGTCCGAAGCGGTCGAGGAAAAGGTGTCGCTGTCCGACCGGTTCGGCTTGTGGCTCGGTTTCCACAAATGCAGCCAGGATGAATATCTCGACATGGTCGATGGCTATGCGAACCACTATGGCCTCGGCGTTCCGGCGGACGAACTTGCGAGCCGAGGCGCTGGAATGGGCGACGACGCGCGGCAGCCGCTCCGGACGCGTGGCCTGGCAGTTCGTCCAGGACCTCGCGGGACGGCTCGGGAAGAGCGTCTGAGCGACGCGAAAAAACCCGCGTCATTTTCAGACGCGGGTTCAGTCGCTGGAGATATTTTCTTGATTATCTCCGGTTATGGGCGGGGCTTACGCGCCGCCCAAATGCTTCAACGGATCGACCGGGGCCGAATTCTTCCGCAATTCAAAGTGGAGCTTGGGCATGTCGGCATTGCCCGTGCGCCCCGACCGCGCGATCGTCTGTCCGCGATTGACCTGGTCGCCGCGATTGACGTCGATCGCCTTGTTGTGGGCGTAGGCGGAGACCCAGCCGTCGGCATGGCGGATCAGCACGAGATTGCCGAGCCCTTCAAGTTCGCTTCCGGCATAGACGACGACACCGTTCTCCACCGCCTTGACGGCGGTACCTTCCGGTACCGAAATGTCGATCCCGTCATTGCGGCCCGATGCGGTTTTTTCGCCGAAGTTCGAAATTACCCGCCCGCGAACGGGCCAGCGGAACTCCTCGATGCCGGTACGCGCTGGCGCAACCGGTTCGGTGGATGCGGTTTCGGCAGAACCAGCCTTCGGCTGCACATAGGGCTTGGGTCCGTCGGCGGCCGTGCGGACTGTTGCATTGGCCTTGGTGGCAGCCGTGGTGACGGGATCGGTCGCGGCTTTCGCCGCGGCAGTAGCCGTTCCGGCGCCTGGCAGGCTCAAAACCTGGCCGATGCGGATGTTGTCGCTGGTCAAGCCATTGGCTGCCTTCAGCGCCGAGACGGAAACGCCATTGCGCGAGGCTATGCGGGCAAGGCTGTCGCCCGCCGCAACCTTTACAGCGCGAGCGCCGCCGACCGTTGCCGCAGAGGTGGCGGCAGCATTAACGGCGGAAGCGGACGACGCCACCTGGGTCTTTGCCTGGTCGGCCGGGGCCACGGCGGCAATGCTGGCACGTTCGGCGGCGAGCTGGCCGCGCGCCGAGCTGGCTGACTGCTGCGCCGGGTCGTTGTCCGGCGCGGAGACGGGCGCGCTGCGCGAATAGACATAGGTCGGAATGACGATGTTCTGCCCGCTCTGGACCGACGTGGCATCCTTGATGTTGTTGGCCGAGAGAATGGCGCTGACCGGAACGCCGTAGCGCTTGGACAGATTGTAGAGCGTCTCGCCTTCACGAAGCGCAATGGTCGTACCGCCGGTCGCGGTCCATCCGCGTTCCGTGGCAGTTGTTGCCGCCTTGGCGGGCAATTCGGCAGCGACAGTCTTTGCGACTGCGGGAGCCGCAGCAACTGTCTTCGCGACTGCCGCGGGAGCTGCAGCGACGGTCTTTGCGACTGCAGGCGCCGCAGCAACTGTCTTCGCGACCGCAGGAGCGGCAGCGACGGTCTTTGCGACTGCCGCAGGAGCTGCAGCGACGGTCTTTGTCACCGCGGGCGCGGATGCAACCGCCTTTTTCGCTGCCTGCTGTACCGGCTCCGACGCGGCGGCGACAGCAGGGGCGAGCGACGCTGTGTTAACCGGATCAATGTTGCGCGGCTTGGATGTGGACGCCGGCGCAAGCAGCGGCGGCTTGTCATATGCAGGCGCATTGGCAATCGGGCTTGGCAGCGAACTGCGCTCGATTGCGGGCGCGGAGGCGACGGGCACATAGGCCTGGGTATTGTAGGTTTGCTGGGAATAGGCGCCAGCCGAGGCAACAGCCGAACCACCGCCGTAAATATCGCCCTGGGGAACCGGGATGCGGCCGATCGATCCGGTCGATTCCGGATCGACGCCAGGATATTCCTGCACCGGCGCGGCCTGTTCCGCAGCACTGGTGTAAAGGCTGGAATCGAAACGGGTGAAGCCGGAACTGCAGCCGGAGCCAAGTCCGGCAATCAACGCCATGGCGGCGACGCGGCAGGCAAGGCTATTTCGATTACGCTGAACCAGGGTACGCATACAAACACTCGCGCCACATGCATTACTGCGATGCATTAGAACGCGTTAATGTTACCCGTCCGTTAAGCCTGCCGGATAAATCCGAATTGCCGTCTCGTCCGCAGTCAGATCGCGCGCGCGACACCGGTGCCGAACGGCTGCATGCGAACGGCGAAAAGCTCCTCCGCCTCGAAGCGCGAGCCGACCTTGGTAAACTTGACCAGCGTCTGCTCACCGTCCGGCGGGCCGACAGGGGCCAAGGCGATGCCGTTGACCACCAACTGGTCGACAAAGTGGCGGGGCGGGCTTTCATAGGCGCAATTGGCGATGATGCGGTCGAACAGATCGCCTGGCCGCCCTTCCTTCCCGTCGGCCAGCTCAACCTGGGCATTCTCGATCTCGAGTATGGAAAGACGAGTCCGGGCCTTGTCCGCAAGCGTGCGCCAGCGTTCCAGCGAAATCACCTTGCCCGCCATGTGGGCCAGCAGCGCCGTCTGGTAGCCCGTACCGGTGCCGATCTCCAGCACGCGATTGCCCTCGTGAACGTCGAGCGCCATCAATATGCGGGCGATCTGGTCGGGCGAAGTCATGTTCTGGCCGCACTCGATTGGAAGCTGCCCGCGGCCGTAGGAATCGTCGAGATGCATTACCGGCGCGAAGTTCTGTCGGGGCACGGCCTCGAAGGCTGCCATCAGGCCGTGCGTCAGGTTCATCGCCCGAAGGCGCAGCAGCAAACCGAGAATGGCCTCCCGCCTGTCCTTCAATTCCTGCCCCTACTGCCCGAAGATCATCTTGAGTTCGGTCCGGAATCCCTCATGCGTGAGATCCAGCTTGAGCGGCGTGATGGAGATGCGCTTCTCGCGCAGCGCGATGATGTCCGATCCCTCTTTCTGGTCAGGCACCTCGCGTCCGAAGCGCAGCCAATAATAGGGAAAGCCCCTGCCGTCCTGCCGTTCTTCCATGAACAGGCCGTGGGTGAAAGCACCCTGGCCGGTTATCTCGATGCCTTCGACCTCATCCGGCCGGCAATTGGGAAAATTGACGTTTACAAGCGTCTTGGCCGGGAATTCAGTGTCAATCAACTTGCGGATGATTTCCGGTGCGTGGGTCTCGACGACATCCCAGGGCATGACCCTGGTGCCGTCGAAATAGGAATAGGCCTGCGACAGCGCAATCGAGCGAACCCCGAGCAGAGTTCCTTCCATGGCGCCCGCAACCGTTCCCGAATAGGTCACGTCATCGCCGGTATTCTGCCCGTGGTTGACGCCGGAGAGCAGGAGATCCGGCGGGCTGTCCATCAGTTCGCGCACGGCCATGATGGCGCAATCGGTCGGCGTGCCCTTGAGCGCGAAGCGCTTGGGACCGATGCGGCGCAGGCGCAAGGGTTCGTTCAGCGTCAGCGAATGGGCAAGGCCGCTCTGGTCGGTTTCCGGCGCCACGATCCACACATCGTCGGTGAATGTCGCCGCGATGCGCTCAAGCACGGCGAGGCCGTCGGCGTGAATTCCATCGTCGTTGGTCAGCAGGATGCGCATCAGCGGGCAGCCGCGATTGTGTGGGTTCCGTTCATGTATCCCCGCAGCGCATCGGGCACGGTCACCGAGCCATCTTCGTTCTGGTAGTTTTCCAGAACGGCGACGAGTGCACGGCCTACTGCCACGCCCGAGCCGTTGAGCGTGTTGACATGGCTGATGGTCTTTCCGTCTGCCTGACGGTACCGGGCATTCATGCGGCGGGCCTGGAAGTCACCGCAGACCGAGCAGGACGATATTTCGCGGTAGGCATCCTGCCCCGGCAGCCAGACTTCGATGTCGTGCGTCTTGCGTGCGCCAAAGCCCATGTCGCCGGTGCAAAGCACCATCGTACGGAACGGCAGGCCGAGGCGTTCAAGGATACCCTCGGCGCAGGCCGTCATCCGTTCATGCTCGGCCAGCGCCTGCTCGGGCGTGGTGATCGAAACAAGCTCGACCTTGAAGAACTGGTGCTGGCGGATCATGCCGCGCGTATCGCGCCCGGCAGATCCCGCCTCGGCGCGGAAGCAGTACGTGCCGGCGGTCATGCGCATCGGCAGTTCCTTCTCGTCGACGATCGCCTCGCGCACGAGATTGGTCAGCGGCACTTCGGCGGTCGGAATGAGACCGTACCGGTTCTGCCGGAAATTGACGCCGATGTCGGGGCCCGCATCGATCAGGCCTTCGGTGTGGACGGCCCAGAACTGGTCGTTCTCGAACTTGGGCAACTGGTTTGTGCCAAACATGGCATGGTCGCGCACCAGCAGCGGCGGGCTTACCTCCACATAACCGTTTTCCTCGGTGTGGACGTCGAGCATGAACTGCGCCAGCGCGCGTTCCAGTCGCGCCAGCCCGCCCTTGAGCACCGTGAAACGGGCGCCGGAAATCTTGGCTGCGGCCTCGAAATCCATCAGCCCAAGGGCTTCGCCGATCTCGAAATGCTCTTTCGGCTTGAACGCGAATTCCCGCGGCGTTCCAACGCGCCTGAGCTCGACATTGCCGTGCTCGTCCGCGCCGACGGGCACCTCGTCGAGCGGCAGGTTTGGAATGCCCGAAAGTACCAGCCGCAATTGCGCCTCGGCTTCGCGCTCCTCGGCTTCCATCGCCCCCATCTGGTCCTTGAGGCTGGCTACCTGCGCCTTGAGAGACTCTGCCTTTTCCTTGTCGCCGCGCGCCATGGCAGCGCCGATTTCCTTGGATGCGGCATTGCGCACGGTCTGCGCTTCCTGCACCTTGGAAATATGCATCCGGCGGACTTCATCGAGTTCGATCAGTTCCGACGCCTTGGGCGCAAGGCCGCGCCTGGCAAGCCCCTCGTCAAACTTTTGAGGGTTCTCGCGTATCCACTTGATGTCGAACATGAAGGTTTCCGGTGATGCGAATTGAAGGCTTTGCCGGCCTCCCCTCGGTCAGGAAGCCGTCACGCTGCGCTCCTCGGACTGCGAGCCTTTTTCCGCCGCCTGTCGCAGTTCTTCCCTGCGCTTCTCGATCCGGCGCGAAGCGATGATCGATATCTCGTAGAGCAGCATCGCCGGTATCGCAAGGCCGATCTGGCTGAGCGGATCGGGCGGCGTCAGCACCGCCGCGACGATGAAGGCGGCAACGATCGCGTAACGCCGTTTGGAGACAAGCGTTTCGACCGTGATGATGTTCGCGCGCACCAGCAGCGTCAGGATCACGGGTAGCTGGAAAACGATGCCGAAGGCAAAGATGAGGGCCATGATCAGCCCGAGATACTCGCTCACGCGCGGCAGCAATTCGATCGCCGCCTGTCCCTCGCCCCCTGTCTGCTGCATACCCAGGAAGAAGTGCATCACCAGCGGGAAGAGCAGGAAATAGACGAGGCACGCGCCGATGAAGAACAGAACGGGCGTCGCGATGAGATAGGGCAGGAAGGCGCCGCGCTCGTTGCGGTAAAGCCCCGGCGCGACGAACCGGTAAAGCTGCGTGGCGATCACCGGAAAGGCGAAGAAGATCGCCGCGAAGAAAGCCACCTTGATCTGGACGATGAAAAATTCCTGCGGCGCGGTGAAAATGAGCTTCAGGTTCACGTCCGAACCGGCGGCGCGCTCATAGGGCTTCACCAGGAAATCGAAGATCTCGCTGGCGAAATAGAAGGCGATCGCAAAGAACACGACGATCGCCACGACCGAATAGAACATGCGGCGGCGCAATTCGATCAGGTGCTCGATCAGCGGCGCGCTCGAGGCCTCGATGTCGTCGTTCTTGCTCATGCTTTCTTACCCGGCTTCGCCGTCTTGGCCGAAGCCGACTTTTGTGTTGCCGGCTTTACCTCAGGCTTTGGCTTTGCAGCGGGCGAAGTCGCGGCCTTTTTCGCGGCTTTCACGGCTGGCTTTTTCTCTGCCACGGCAGCAGGCGCCTCGACCGGTGCAGCGTCCAGCTTCGGCATTACCGGCGTCGGCAATGGATCGAGCACGCCGGCAGGAATGGGCGGCAGGGCTGGCTTGGCGCTCGCGTCCGCGCCGATGCTGTTGACTTCCTTGTTGACCTTGCCCTGAAAGTCCAGGGCAGCCTTGCGCGCGTCTTCCAGCGGCTGGAACGGCGCCTTCATGGTCTTCTTGACCTCGTCCAGCTCGGCCTCGCGAATGGCCTCGTCGAACTGCTTCTGGAAATCGCCAGCCATCTTTCGCAACTGGCCAACCGTCTTGCCCATGGTTCGCAGCAGGCCGGGAAGCTCCTTCGGCCCGACCACAAGGATCGTTACGCAGGCAACGACGGCGAGTTCCGACCAGCCTATGTCGAACAAATCAGTACCCTTCCACTGCCAGAAAGCACCAGGCGCACGCCACGATGCGCCGCCCGCAGCCGCGGATTATACCGCCGACTTGTCCTTCTTGGCGACTGTTTCGGAAGCGTTCTGCTCGATGGTCTTGGAAGCAGCGACCTCTTCGTCTTCATCCTTCAAGCCTTTCTTGAAGGAATTGATTCCCTTGGCCACGTCGCCCATCAGCTCGGAAATCTTGCCGCGTCCAAACAGCAGCAGGACGACCACCAGCACGATGATCCAGTGCCAAAGCGAAAACGAACCCATGTTACTCTCCTCGAAATGTTTGCGCGAGCGCCTGCCCGCACCTTAGCCGCTCATCGTGCCTGTCCGCAAGCGATAGGCTGGTCCAACCTCGGCCAAACCCGCCATATGGTGACCGGCCGGGCCGCTTTCACCCAAAACGCTCACAAATGCGGAAAAAACATTGCGGCGCCATCCGTGACTCTCTGCGCGCACGTCGCGGATTGCAGGCGGCAGCGCTCCGGCGCGGATACGGGCACGCACCGGCTCTTCGCATCCTTCAAGGAACAATTCCACGATCTCCGCCACCCCGACGAAACGGCGTTGCGTGATGCGCGCATTGACGCTCGGCAGCCCGGACCCACGCAAATCGCCGGGTTGTTCCACCGAAACATCGGAAAGACGCACGCAGACATCGACCTTGTCGCCATCGGCAAAACCGGCCGCCGGCAAGGCTCCCAGCGGCGTATCGGCCATATCGCCCGAGACCTTCGCCACGAAGATGTTGAGCTCGGAGAAAAACCGCGCCGCGAAAAGGTCCGCCGGCCGGTAATAAAGCGCCTCTCCCGTACCTGCCTGCACCAGCCTTCCGTCGCGCAGCAAGGCGATCTGGTCGCCGACGCGCAGCGCCTCCTCGGGATCGTGCGTCACGATTACCGTCGTCGCGCGCATGTCGCGCAGCAGTCCGATGGTTTCCTCGCGGACGCTGTCGCGCAGCCTCGCATCAAGACCTGAGAAAGGTTCGTCCATCAGCAGGATGCCGGGCCGCGGCGCCAGCGCACGGGCCAGCGCGACGCGTTGTTGTTCGCCTCCTGAAAGCTGCTGCGGATACATCGCGGCATGCCCCTCCATCCCGACCCGCGCCAGCATGCGCATTGCCGTCTGGTCGGCCAGCCGCCGCTCCACGCCCTTCAAGCCGAAGCGGACATTCTCGAGGATGTTGAGGTGCGGGAACAGCGCGTAGTCCTGGAACACGAGCCCGACGCCGCGGTGCTCCGGCTGGACGTGCACGCTGCCTTCCGAAACCACCTTCCCGTTGATCCGCACCCGTCCCGAAGACTGCATTTCAATGCCGGCGGCGATGCGCAGGAGCGTCGTCTTGCCCGATCCCGACGGCCCCAGGAGGCACAGCGTCTCGCCGGGTTCGGCCCGGATCGAAACGTCGTCCAGCACCTTCACCCCGTCGAAGTCATGGCTGACATGCTCGAAGGCAAGGCTCGCCGCGATCGCGACGCCCGCGGTGTTGCGCGGACCCCAACGCTCGTTGCGCAGGCCGGATTGCTGGTTTTCGGGCCGGACGTTCATGCGGCCTCTTTAAACCAGGATGCCGGCAATGTCAGTCTTTCAGTTGTCTAGTCCGTCGCCGCCCGGCACAAGCAGGCCGAGCTCCTCAAGATCCGCCGGCGTCAGCGGGTCCTCGTCATCGCCCATCTCGTCAAGCTCGCCAGGCGAGGGAATGCGGAAGCCCTGCGGCAGTTGCGACTGCAGAAGGCCCGCGCCCTTGAGTTCGTCGAGGCCGGGAAGGTCGCGGATTTCCTCGAGCCCGAAATGGTCGAGGAAGGCGTCGGCAGTGCCATAGGTCACCGGCCTGCCGGGTGTCCGGCGCCGGCCGCGCATGCGGACCCATCCGGTTTCCAGAAGAACGTCGAGCGTACCCTTGGAGGTCGCGACGCCCCTGATTTCCTCGATTTCGGCGCGGGTTACCGGCTGGTGGTAGGCAATGATCGCCAGCGTCTCCAGCGCCGCCCGCGACAATTTCTTCGTCTCGACCGCCTCGCGCTGGAGCAGGAAGCCCAGGTCGTCGGCAGTACGGAACGCCCAGTTTCCGCCGATCCGTTGGAGATTGATCCCGCGCCCGGAATATTCCTGCTGCAATTCGTGCAGGACGAGTTCGAGGTCCGTGCCTTCCGGCAGGCGCGATTGCAGCGCGCGTTCCGACACCGGCTCGGCGGACGCGAACAGGATCGCCTCCGCCATGCGCATGACTTCGCGGCGCGAGCGGTCGTTGGCAGCGCCGGCCTCGTTGCCGCCCGGCAAGTCGTCGCCGCGTCGAAAAGCACGCTTTCGTCGCCGTCGCCGCCGCCAATGGCAAACGGCCCGGTTCCGCCCGCGATTCCCGCGCCGGGCGCCGTGAAGGGAATGATCTTTGCCTTGCCGGTGTCAGCCATTGCCATTTCCCGCCAGTTCTCCGGCATCCCTAGCCGTTTCCGCCCCTTGGTGCACCCTTCGTCGGCCCTTTTCGCAGGTAAAGCGGTGCATAAGCCTTCTCCTGCCGCATCGAGAGCACGCCCTCGCGCACCAGTTCCAGCGCCGCGGCAAAGGAACTGGCCATCGCGGTGGTCTTCATCCGCCCGCCGGGCATGTAGGAAACAAGGAATGCGTCCAGAGGCGCCCAGTCATCCAGCCCGCCGGTGAAGCGCATGAGAATGTCGCGCGCATCCTGCAGCGACCAAACCGTCCGCCTCGCGATCGTGACCTGCGATACGATGCTCTTCTGCCGTTGCGCCGCATAGGCCGTCAGCAGGTCGTAGAGCGTTGCCGAATATTCCGAGCGTTTTTCGACGATCACCGCCTCCGGCTGGCCACGCGCGAAGAAATCGCGCCCGAGCCGGTTCCGGTTGGACAGCCGCGACGCCGCCTCGCGCATGGCTTCGAGCCGCTGCAGCCGGAATGCGAGATGCGCCGCCATTTCCTCGCCCGACAGGCCCGTCTGCGCGCTTTCGACTTCCGGGATCAGCAATCGCGACTTGAGATAGGCAAGCCATGCCGCCATCACCAGGTAGTCGGCGGCAAGTTCGATCCGCAGTTTGCGAACCTCCTCGATGAAGGCGAGGTATTGCTCCGCCAGCGCAAGGATGGAAATCCGCGCAAGATCGACCTTCTGCCGCCGCGCAAGTTCGAGCAGCAGGTCGAGCGGCCCCTCGAAGCCTTCGACATCGACCGTGAAATCGGGATCGCTGGAAGTGCGATCGGTCGTCGCATCCCATTCGCCCGCGGCAGCGGGCGCGAAGAGGCGCTGCCCCCCGTCATTCCTGCGTGTGCCGCTTGCGCTCAATTCGTTCCTCGCATCCTTCAGGCGATAGCCAGCGCCAGCCCTTCAAATTCCTTGCGAAGGGCAACCTCGTCGACAGGCTCGGGTTCCCTGAACCAGTTCATCGCATCGCGTGCCCGGCGCGCCGCTTCGCCTTCGAGTTCGGGACAGGCAGATGCGATCTCCCGCATCTCCTCCATCACGCCGTTGCAATGAAGCACGACATCGCAGCCGGCGGCAAAGGCGGAATGCGTCCGGTGCGCGAAATCCCCAGAAAGCGCTTGCATCGACAGGTCATCGCTCATCAGCAGGCCGTCGAAGCCGATCCAGCCGCGGATGATCTGCCCGATCATGATTGCCGAGTTCGTCGCCGGGTTTTCCGGATCGAAACCGGAATAGACAACATGCGCGGTCATGGCCATCGGCATGTCGGCAAGCTGCATGAACGGGTAGAAATCCGTGCAGGCCAGCACGCTGGGATGCGTATCGACGACCGGCAGTTCCTTGTGGCTGTCGGCGAATGCCCTGCCATGTCCCGGTATGTGCTTGATGATCGGCAACACGCCGCCAGCCAACAAGCCGTCGCAGGCAGCGCGGGCGATCTTCGCTACCTCGTAGGGCTGGTACGAATAGGCGCGGTCGCCGATCACGTCGTGTGCGCCCTCGACCGGCACATCGAGCACCGGCAGGCAGTCGACGTTGACGCCGACCTTTCCCAGATCGAGCGCGATCAGCCGCGATTGCAGGAATGCGGCACGCAGGCCTGCTTCCGGATTGCGGCGATAGATCTGGCCGAGCACCCGCCCCGGCGGATAGGAAGGCCAGTGCGGAGGCCGTAGCCGCGCCACGCGCCCGCCCTCCTGGTCGATGAGGATCGGCACGTCCGGCCGGCCGGAAAGCGCGCGCAATTCGTTGGTGAGCGCAAGAAGCTGGTCCGGATCCGCCACATTCCGCGCAAACAGGATGAAGCCCCAGGGCGGGTTGTCGCGGAAGAATACCAGTTCTTCAGCGGTCAGCGCCTTGCCGGATACGCCTGCTATGAGTGCCTTGATTCGCATTCCCGATTCTTACCAGTTTGCGACGGCTGATACATCGGCCGGCAAACAGACGACGGGTTTTCCAACGGCCAATGAAAAAAGCGGCCCGCTGAACGCGCGCCGCCTTCTGTGTTATCCATTCGCAATCAGCGGGTGATGAAACAGCTTCCGCCTGCCGCTTTCAGCTCTTCGCAAAGCCCGACAGCCTCATCCTTGGTCTGGGTCGGAACGCGCACGCGGTAGAACACGCCCTTGCCTTCGACTTCCGCCTTCTGGATCGCCAGCGCCTTGCCATCGAGCACGGCCGGGAACTTCTGCTTCAGGTTCTGGAAGGTCGACTGGGCATCCTCGGCGCTGCGCTGCGATGCAAGCTGTACAGCCCATTCGCCGCTTGCCGCCGGCGCTGCTGCCGGTTCCGCCGATGCCACCGATGCGGCGACCGGTTCTGCAACCGCCGCAGTTACTGTCTCCGCCGCTTGCGCTGCGGGCTTGACTGCTGCATCCACGGCCGAAGCTGCCGCGGTTGCGCCGCTTTCAGCAAGCGCGCTGACATTGCTTGGCGCCGCCTCGACGGACGCCACCGTTTCTTCCGCCGGAGCCGGAACCACGGTTCCATCAGGCTTGATCAGCATGGTCTTTACCCTGCGCGGCGCAAGGCCGGCCGGCTTTGCCGACACATCGTCGGGCATGGGCGTCAGGCGCACGTCTGCCTTTGCGTCGCCGCCGGCCTGCAGACCGGACGTTTCGACGCCTGCATCGGCGGGCGTCGCGGCTTCAACGTCGGCCGGCGGGGTTTCCTCGGCGACGCGCGCGATCTCGAGCGGCTCCTCGGCCGAACTGAGAAGCTTTTCCTGGCTGCCGCCATCCGGGCTTGCGCCTGCGACCTTGTTGTAGACGTCCTGGTTCTGGTTCTGAATCTCGACCCCGCCCGGATTTTCGGGCTTGACCTTGACCGGACCGGAGTCGGCCTTGACGACAACCGGATCCCCGGATGCCACCTGAGAGTCGCCGCCCATGAAGCTCATGGCAAGCGCGCCGCCGCCAATCACGATTGCAAAGGCAAGCGCCGCTGCACCGAACTTCATCCCGCGGGTAAGCCTGAAGGCGGGCATTGCGAGGCGGCGAGCGGGATGGCTTTCCTCGCTGTCAGAAGGATCGAGCGGATAGTCCTGCTCCCAGGTCTCGGGAACGTCATCATAGGCCTGGTGGACGACCGGTTCCGGACGCGATCTGGCGGCGGCCGGCGCGGGCTTGCGCCCTTCGAGGGCTCGCGAAACGCCCAGATCAAGTTCCTCGGCAAATGCAGCGGCAAACTGGTCTTCCAGCACACGCTCGCTCGCCGGTTCGCGCCTTTGCACCGTAGCCGCACGGGCGGGCGGAGCGGCAACGGGAACCGCTATTTCCATCTCGCGCAATTCGGCTTCGAAGGCCGATCCGAAATCGAGCGAATCCAGCACATCCGGCTTTGGTTCTTCCGGTGCGGCGATCGCTTCCTCAAACGCCGCGTCAAGGTTGAAATCCTCGCTTGCGGGAGCGGGTTGTGCGCGGGCAGGCTGCGGTTGCGGCTTTTCGAAGATGGCCGCGAACTCGTCGAACTGGAATGCATCGTCCGGGTCGTCCGCGACCACGGCAGCACGCATTGCCATTTCATTTTCAAGCGCCGCCATGTCCACTGCGTCCTGCGGATCCGCCTGCCGTGTCCTGGCCGGCTCCTGCACGGGTTTGACGGCCGGAGCATCGTCAAACGAAAGTTCGGCGAGTAGCTGGTCTTCAAGCGAGGGAGCAGGCGCGGGACGCTCCGGCTCCGCAACGACTGCATGTCGGGGCGCTGCCTGCATGACGGCAGGCGCAGGAGGCGGTGATGCCGTGGTCTCGGCTTCCTCGAAGCCGAGTTCCGCCATCAGTGCATCTTCAAGATCGAAGGAAGGGGCCTCTACCTTTACCGGTGCGGCGGGACTTGCCGTCCGCTGGTATTGCCGGTCAAAGCCGCTTGTCGCCTGCCTGCGGGCCGCAGCTTCCTGCCCCGACACGATGCGAGCCAGTTCCGCCAGCGGATCTTCGTTCGATACGTCCGAAGAATATGCGCGGGCAAGATTGTTCTGATCGGTCATAACGCTTCTGCCTGTCCTGAACTCGTGATGCCCCCGCCGGAATGGTCACCGCCGATTGAGCCCAGACCCCCTTTGCGCGCAGAATCCGTCAGGATTTTGTTCAGATCACCGCATTTCGTCCGGTGCACTGGCCCCTATTATGGCCAATCCGAGGGCGAGAACGGTGGACAGCCCGCGCAGCAAAGCCAGCCTGGTCAGCGTCATACTGGCATTTTCTTGGTTAACGAAGCGTAATTGCGGCATCTCCTTGCCGCGGTTCCAGTGCTGGTGCAGTTCCGAGGCCAGCTGGTGCAGGTAAAACGCCATGCGGTGCGGCTCGTCCGCCCGCGCCGCCTGCTCAACGATGCGGGGAAATTCGGCCATGCGCGCAATCAGCGCCAGTTCGCCCTCGTCGGTCAGCAGCGACAGGTCCGCCGCCTTGAGCGCCGCATCCGAAAGGTCCATGCCCTTCATTTCGCTCGCTGCCTGGCGGAACACGGATTTGCAGCGCGCATGCGCATACTGGACGTAGAAGACCGGATTGTCCTTCGACTGCTCGGTCACCTTGGCGAAGTCGAAGTCGAGCGGCGCCTCGGTCTTGCGGTAGAGCATCATGAAGCGCACCGCGTCGCGGCCAACTTCCTCGACCACCTCGCGCAGCGTGACGAAATCGCCGGACCGCTTGGACATGCGCACCGGCTCGCCATTGCGGTAGAGCTTCACGAGTTGGCACAGCAGAACATCGAGTTCGGCCTCATCGCCGGCGACCGCCTTGGCCACCGCCTTCAGCCGCTTGACATAGCCGCCATGGTCGGCGCCCAAGCACATAGACCATGCGCTTGAAGCCGCGAACGAACTTGTCGCGGAAATAGGCGACGTCGGCCGCGAAGTAGGTGTAGGCGCCGTCCGACTTGACCAGCGGGCGGTCCATGTCGTCGCCGACCTCGGTCGAGCGGAACAGCGTCTGCTCGCGGTCCTCCCAATCGTCGGGAACCTCGCCCTTTGGCGGCGGCAGCCGGCCGTCATAGACGAAGCCGCGCTCACGCATTTCGTTCAGCATCGCGGTCGATCTCCGACACGCCGTCATGCTTTTCGTGCAGCGTGCGCTCCGAGAAGAACACGTCGTGCTGGACGTTGAGCAGCGCCAGATCGTCGCGGATCATCGCCATCATCGCGTCGATGGAACGCTCGCGCAGATCGCCAGGCGGCTTGCCTCGTCCATGGCCTTGCAAGCCGTCGCCATACTCCTTCGCCAGCGCCTGTGCCGAGCGGCACGAGATAATCGCCGGGATAAAGCCCAGCCGGAATTTCGCCGATGCTCTTCGCCCAGCGCCTCGCGGTAGCGCAGGAACACCGAGCGCGCCAGCACGTCGATCTGCGCGCCGGCGTCGTTGATGACATATTCCTGGGTGACGTCATAGCCGGCGAAGTCCAGAAGGTTCGCCAGCGCATCGCCAACCACCGCGCCGCGGCAATGGCCGACATGCATCGGCCCGGTCGGATTGGCCGAGACATATTCGACATTCACCTTCATGCCCTTGCCGACGAGGCCGCGTCCGTAATCGTCGCCCGACGACAGGATCACGCCCAGATGCGCCGGCCAGAAACCGGCCGCAGCGCGGATGTTGATGAAGCCCGGCCCGGCGACCTCGGCCGCGGCGACGTCCGGGTCGGCCTTGCAGTGCATCGGCAATTGCGCTCGGCAAGTTCGCGCGGCGGCTTGCCCGCCTGCTTGGCCAGCACCATGGCGGCATTGGTGGCGAAGTCGCCATGGGCGGGGTCGCGTGGCGGCTCGACCGACAGCGCCGACAGGTCGAACGCAGCGCCGCCCGTCAAAATCAGCAGCTTTGGACGATGCTTCTTATCTTGTCTTCGAAGTGCTGAGAAAACGTTCATGGACTGCTCGCGGATACACGGCCCTTGCCGTCCTGGTCTGCCGGTGGCGGGCGGGCGTTTTCGCCTAACGCAGTTCCGGAGTGGCGTCAAACAGTCGTTGATGCTCGGAGACGGCGTAGCGGTCGGTCATGCCGGCGATGAAATCGGCTACCAGCCGGACGCGCTTCTCCTCGGCCAGCCGCCCTGCCGCGTCCCGCCAGTCCATGCCCCATTCGTTCGGCATCTGCGCATCGCCGCTCGCATAGGCGAAACAGAGTTCGCGCACGATCAGTCTGCGCATTCTCGCGGATACGCATGACCGACGGCGCGCGGTACATGTGCGGCATAGAGGAATTCCTTGATCGATCTTCTCCGCCTCCGCCATCGGCTCGCTGAACGCAACCATCGCCCGGCCGGCGCCGCGAATCGTCGGCTGATGCCGGGCGCAAGCTCGCCGAGCCGCCTGCTGCGTTTCCGCGATCACGTCCTCCACCATGGCGGTGATCTGCCGGCGCACCAGTTCATGCGTCGGTGCGCACCGCATCGAGCGCCGGATAGCGCTCGCGCACCGCGCCGAGCAGTTCGCCCGACGAGCGGCAGCCTCTGCGCAGGGCATCAAGATCGAACAGCCCGGCCCGCAAGCCGTCGTCGAGGTCATGGGCGTTGTAGGCGATGTCGTCGGCGATGGCCGCGCATTGCGCCTCGATCGAGGAGTGGCGCGCAAGGTCGAGATCGAACAGCGCATTGAACTCGGCGATCGGCTGCGGCAGCGCCTTCTTCAAGCCCTTGCCGCCGGCATCGGTCAGCGGGCCGTTGTGCTTGACGAGGCCCTCCAGCGTTTCCCAGGAGAGGTTCAGCCCGTCGAACTCGGCATAGCGCCGCTCCAGCTTGGTGACGATCCGCAGCGACTGGGCATTGTGGTCGAAGCCGCCAAATTCGGCGCGTCAGTTCATCCAGCGCATCCTCGCCGGTATGGCCGAACGGCGTGTGGCCGAAATCATGGGCGAGCGCCAGCGCCTCGGCCAGATCCTCGTCGCAGCGCAGGGCGCGCGCCAGCGAGCGGGCGATCTGCGCCACCTCGATGGATGTGCGTCAGCCGCGTGCGGTAATGATCGCCCTCGTGATAGACGAAGACCTGCGTCTTGTGCTTGAGCCGGCGGAACGCGGTCGAATGGATGACGCGGTCGCGGTCGCGCTGGAACGGCGTGCGGGTCGGGCTTGCGATTTCCGGGAAATAGACGCCCGCGGCTTTGCCACGGCCTTCACGGCATAAGGCCGCCAGCCCCTCACGCCCGAAGGAGACTTCACCGGTCATTTGCATGCACCCAGATTCCGCACTGGTTGCAAGCTTACGGGATGGCGCACGGACTGCCAACTTGAACTGAAGGCAAGCGGCGACTAGATTCGATTTCAGCAGGAGATTCCGAATGCACGCCGAAATCCTCGAAAAGCCGCCCCTTGTCGTGACCGAAGCCGCGCTGAAGCGCGTGGCGCGGATCTTTCCGGCGAACCCGGCAAGGATGCGCTGCGAATTTCCGTCGAAGGCGGCGGCTGCTCGGGCTTCTCCTACCGCTACGACCTGGTCGGCAACGACCGCGCCGACGATGATTTCGTCATCGAGGGCGAAGGCGCGAAAGTCCTGGTCGATCCGGTCTCGCTTCAATACATGGCCGGGTCGAAGGTTGATTTCGTCGACGACCTGATGGGCCAGTCCTTCCAGATCAAGAACCCCAACGCCGTCGCGAGCTGCGGCTGCGGCACCAGCTTCTCGGTTTGAACCAGTCCCACAATCTTTGAGAAAGCCCGGCGCCCGCCGGGCTTTTCCCTTTCCGAGGCGCCGAAATGAAAATCGCCACATGGAACATCAACGGCGTCAAGGCCCGCATCGGCCCGCTGGTCGAATGGCTGCGGCAAGAGCAGCCCGACATTGCCTGCCTGCAGGAGATCAAGAGCGTCGACGAGGGGTTTCCGCGCGCCGAGATCGAGGCGCTTGGCTACAATGTCGAGACGTACGGCCAGAAGGGCTTCAACGGCGTTGCGATCCTTTCAAAGCTGCGCTTCGATGAAGTCAATCGCGGCCTTCCCGGCAATCACGGCGACGAGCAGTCGCGCTTCATAGAGGGCCTGTTCTCGACGCCTTCCGGAGCGCTTCGCGTCGTTTCGCTGTACCTGCCGAACGGCAATCCGCTGGGTACGGAGAAGTTCGCCTACAAGCTCGAATGGATGGAGCGGCTGCACCGCTGGACGAACGCAGCGCCTTGTCCTTGAGGAAAGACTGGTGCTGGCAGGCGATTACAACGTCATTCCCGAGCCGAAGGATGCCAAATTCCCGGAAACCTGGGTGAATGACGCCCTCTTCCAGCCTGAAAGCCGCGCCGCTTTCCGCAAGCTTGAAAATCTCGGCCTGACTGACGCGATCCGGGCCGTGACGGATGCCGAAGGCGTCTACACCTTCTGGGATTACCAGGCCGGCGCGTGGCAGCGGAACAACGGCATCCGCATCGATCACCTGATGCTTTCGCCGGAAGCCGCCGACCGGCTTCGCGAGGCAGGCATCGACAAGCATGTGCGCGAATGGGAAAAGCCGTCCGATCACGTGCCCGTGTGGGTTCGGCTGGATGTTTGACCGGAATTTGTCCGGCAATTGACATCACGGGCTGGCAAGCGCCACACTAAACCATGGAACGCTTCATCGCCCTCGCGCTGGCGACAGCCGTCCTTTTCGGACCGCAATTCGCGGCTGCCGATTGCGCATGCCGGCATCGCGACGGCAAGACACCAGAAGGCGACACGGCCTGCATACGCACGCCGCAAGGGCCGCAACTGGCGGTGTGTGAGAAGGTGCTCAACAATACGAGCTGGCGCTTTACGGGCAGGCCCTGCCCCGCCGCCTCGCTGGGGACAGACAGGGAAACTCCCCGGCCCGGCTGAAGCTACTGTGCAGCCTGCTTCTGGATCATCAGGATTGCCTCGCGGCGTTCCTTCTCGCTGGCCGAGGCAAAGGCCTCTTCCTGCAGCGACGAAATCCAGGCCGACTCTGCGCCCGAGGCACGTTTCTGCGCCTCGATGATCATCGAAAGTCCCCGCACCGGATCGCGACGCAGATGCTCGCCCTCGAAGAGGAGTTGGCCGAGCATTGCATGCGCGCCGGCATGGCCCTGGTCGGAGGCAAGTTTCAGCATGCGGGCGGCCTGGATGGCGTCGCCTTCGCCGACCCCGTCTTCAAGATACATCCGCGCCAATTCGAACTGCGCATCGGGATGATCGAAATAGGTGGCAGCGGTTGTGAACATGATGATGGCTTCGCTGCGGTCCTTGCGCAGGCCCGCTTCCGGAACGCCGTCGCGGTAATACTTGCCAAGCACCACCATGGCATTGCCGGTGAACTGCCAGTCCGCGGTCCCAGGCTGCGCGTCGGAGTAGTTTTCGACGATCTTGCTGTAGAAGCGAACGGCAGCCGCCGGATCCTTGGCTACGCCGTCGCCGGTTTCGTACATCTTGCCGAGCTTCCACTGCGCGGCGTGGTCGCCCTGCTCCGCGGCATATTCCAGCGTGCTGGCGGCTTCCTTCGACTTGCCGTTCTTGCGGAACGAGAAGAACTTCTCCCACACGTCGTCGTGGGATTTCTTCTTTTCCTTGAGCACCTGGTTTGCGTCGAGCGCAAGTGCCGCGCCGCCGGGGGCGGCGATGGCAATGACTGCACCGATAACAATCGCAGAAACTGACCTAGATATCCGCGTAAACATGTGTCTCTTTCGCACCGCCCGGGTGGGTCACCGCGCCATAGCGCGCCGTGCCAACCGTCTGGGCATATTTCCACAACGCCCCAGACTGGTAGTCAGTCTGGCGCGGTTTCCATTTCTTCGCCCGCCTGTCGAGTTCGTCCTGCGAAAGGTCGACGCTGATCGTGCCCTTGACGGCATCGATCGCGATAATGTCGCCGTCCTTCAGCAGCGCGATCGGACCGCCGACTGCCGCCTCCGGCCCGACATGGCCGATGCAGAAGCCGCGCGTCGCGCCGGAGAAGCGGCCATCGGTGATCAGCGCCACCTTGTCGCCCATGCCCTGGCCGTAGATGGCGGCCGTGGTCGACAGCATCTCGCGCATGCCCGGACCGCCCTTGGGCCCTTCGTAGCGGATGACGAGAACCTCGCCTTCCTTGTATTTCCTGTTCTTCACCGCCTCGAAGCACTCTTCCTCGCTGTCGAAGCAGCGTGCCGGGCCGGTGAACTTCAGGGTCTTCATGCCGGCGACCTTCACGATCGCGCCGTCCGGGGCGAGATTGCCCTTGAGGCCGACCACGCCGCCGGTCGCGGTGATCGGCTTGTTGGCCGGGTAAACCACGTCCTGCTGGTCGTTCCATTCAACATAGGCCATGTTTTCGGCCATAGTACGGCCCGTCACGGTCAGAGCATCGCCATGCAGGTAGCCGTGGTCGAGCAGCGTCTTCATCAGGAGCGGGATGCCGCCGGCCTCGAACATGTCCTTGGCGACATATTTGCCGCCCGGCTTCAGGTCGGCGATGTAGGGCGTCTTCTTGAAGATCTTCGGCGACGTCGAAGAGATCGAACTTGATGCCGCATTCATGCGCGATGGCCGGCAGGTGCAGTGCAGCATTGGTCGAGCCGCCGGAAGCCGCGACGACCGCCGCGGCATTCTCCAGCGCCTTGCGCGTGACGATGTCGCGCGGGCGGATATTGCGGGCGATCAGCTCCATCACCTTCTCGCCGGCGGCATAGCAGAAGCGGTCGCGGATTTCGTAGGGCGCCGGCGCGCCGCAGGAATAGGGCAGCGCCAGGCCGATCGCTTCGGCAACCGTCGCCATGGTGTTGGCGGTGAACTGCGCGCCGCAGGAGCCGGCCGAGGGGCAGGCGCTCTGCTCGATCAGTTCGAGGTCCGCATCCGACATCTTGCCGACAGAGTGCTGGCCGACGGCCTCGAACACGTCCTGGACCGTGATCTGGCCGGCCCTTGAAAGTGCCGGGAAGGATCGAGCCGCCATAGATGAAGATCGAGGGCACGTTGAGGCGCACCATGGCCATCATCATGCCGGGCAGCGACTTGTCGCAGCCGGCCAGGCCGACGAGCGCATCATAGCAATGGCCGCGCATGGTCAGTTCGACGGAGTTGGCGATCACCTCGCGCGATGACCAGCGAGGACTTCATGCCCTGGTGGCCCATGGCGATGCCGTCGGTCACGGTGATGGTGCAGAATTCGCGCGGCGTGCCGTGCGCGGCTGCAACGCCCTTCTTGACGACCTGCGCCTGGCGCATCAGCGAGATGTTGCACGGCGCGGCTTCGTTCCAGCAGGAGGCGACGCCGACGAGCGGCTGTGCGATCTCGGCGGCCGAAAGCCCCATGGCGTAAAGGTACGAGCGATGCGGAGCGCGCTCCGGTCCGACAGTCGTGTACCGGCTCGGAAGCTTCGACTTGTCGATGACAGGTTTTGGTGAATTCGCGTCCATTAAACTCCCCTCCGCAGCGCTGATGCCGCGCCTGCGGATCTCGCCGAACTTGAATCAAATTATTTGTGGCTTAAAAGGGGCGGCATCGCCGACCCGTGCCCTTCGACACTTATAGCCAATACGGTTTGCCTCTGCTGTTGCTTTCCTGCCACGAATTAGGGGAAGTTAGTGGTTCGAACCGCTTGGCGGCGTGTCTTTACGCACAATCGTGACCTGTTGGCCGCAAAAGACCGTTGATCCTTGTCAAGGCGGATATGACAACCTCATGACAGCCTGACCTTCCACGATTGGGGAGGGTTTCATGACGGAACAGCTTACGGAAGCAGCGACGCAGGCGCCTGCCGGACAGACCGAGCCCAACGGGGCCAAACCGGCGGCAGACACCTCCATGGCCTTCGCCGGCAGCCGAACCGGAGCAGCCGGCCCGGCCCAAGGCCTTTGACCAGACGATCTATCCCTACAAGACCCACATGCGCACCGACGCCTATGAGGCGCACAAGGCGCTTCTCCAGGTCGAACTGTTGAAGGTGCAGCGTTGGGTGGAGGAAACCGGCCAGAAGCTGGTAATTCTTTTCGAAGGCCGCGACGCCGCCGGCAAGGGCGGCACCATCAAGCGCTTCATGGAACACCTGAACCCGCGCACCGCCCGGGTAGTCGCCCTGTCAAAGCCGACGGAGCGCGAGCGCACGCAGTGGTATTATCAACGCTACATCGAGCACCTGCCCGCAGCCGGCGAAATCGTGATGTTCGACCGCTCCTGGTACAACCGTGCCGGCGTCGAGCGGGTGATGGGCTTCTGCTCGCCGAACGAATACCTGGAATTCATGCGCGAGACGCCGGAACTGGAACGCATGCTGACGCGCTCGGGCATCTGGCTGTTCAAGTACTGGTTCTCCGTCACGCACGAGGAACAGCTTCGCCGTTTCCGTGAACGCGAAAACGATCCGCTGAAGCAGTGGAAGCTCTCGCCGGTCGATCGCGCCTCGCTCGACAAGTGGGAGGAGTATACCGAGGCGAAGGAGGCGATGTTCTTCTACACCGACACCGCGGACTGCGCCCTGGACAGTGATCAAGTCCAACGACAAGAAGCGGGCGCGCATCAATTGCATGCTGCATCTGCTCAACGCCCTGCCCTATCCAAATCGCGATCGGCAGGTGGCCCATGCGCCCGATCCGCTGATCGTCGGCCATGCCGGCCATGTGATCGGGCGCGACGATCACATCCTGGGCAAAATCGCTGCACCCGGAATCGCGCAAGGCAGGAGTTGCGTGACTGTCGGCAGCAGGCGGGCGGGCCTCAGCCCGCCACGCGTTCCAGCGCTTTCTTCGTGCGCTCCATCTCGTCGCGATAGCCGGCAAGCTTTTCCCGTTCTTCGGCGACCACGTCCTCCGGAGCGTTGGCGACGAAGTGCTCGTTTGAAAGCTTGCCGTCCAAGCGCTTGATCTCGCCTTCCAGCCGCTTGACCTCTTTCTGCAGACGCGGCTGTTTCTGCTGCAAAGTCGATGACGCCTTCCAGCGGCAGGCAGGCGGTCGCCTCGCCGATGACGATCTGCGCGGAGCCCTTCGGCGCGGCATCGCCGATCGTAACCGGCTCGACGCGCGCCAGCCGCGTGATGGCGGCGCCATGGATCGACAGGCCGCTTGCGCGTCGTGTCGTTGGCACCGACGACGACCAGCGGCAGCATGGCGCCCGGGCTTGACGTTCATCTCCGAGCGCACCGAGCGGATTTCCGAGACCAGATCGACCAGCCAGTTGATGTCGGCGGCGGCGTCCTGCATCGGCAAAGTCCGGCTCGGGCCAGGCGGCATGGCACAGCAGGCTCGTCGCGTCGGCCTTCGCCCGCCGTATGCTGCCCACAGTTCCTCGGTCATGAACGGCATGAACGGGTGCAGCAGCTTGTAGATCTCGTCGAGCACATAGGCGGCGCAGGCCTGCGCTTCCGCCTTGGCGGCCTCGTCGTCGCCCATGAAGACCGGCTTCAGCAGTTCGAGATACCAGTCGCAGACCTGTTCCAGACGAAGCTGGTAGAGCTGCGCCCGCCGCCTCGTTGAAGCGGTAAGCTGTCGATGCGCGTCGGTGACTTCGCGCGACCGTCCGCGACAGTTCGGTCAGGATCCAGCGGTTGACCGTCAGCTTCGCGTCGCGTCGGGCTCGAAATGCCGGATCGCGGCGCCACGCCGTTCATCTCGGCAAAGCGGGTGGCGTTCCACAGCTTGGTGCCGAAGTTGCGGTAGCCGGCGATGCGGGCCGGATCGAGCTTCACGTCCCTGCCCTGCGCCGCCATGATCGCCAGCGTGAAGCGCAGCGCGTCGGCGCCATATTCGTCGATCAGTTCCAGCGGGTCGATGACGTTGCCCTTGGACTTCGACATCTTCGCGCCGTTCTTGTCGCGCACCAGCGCGTGGACATAGACCGTGTGGAACGGCTCCTCGCTTCATGAAGTGCAGGCCCATCATCATCATGCGGGCGACCCAGAAGAAGATGATGTCGAAGCCGGTCACCAGCACGTCGGTCTGGTAGTAGCGCTCCAGTTCCGGCGTCTTGTCCGGCCAGCCGAGCGTCGAGAACGGCCAGAGCGCCGACGAGAACCAGGTGTCGAGCACGTCCTCGTCGCGGGTCAGGATTTCGCCCGGCGCGAAGTTCTCGAGCTGCTCCTCGACCCAGGCCTTCCACGGGCCTTCATGGGCAAGGTAATGCTGGATCGCGGCGTCAAGCGCCTCTTCCTCGTCCTTCTCGACGAAGACCGTGCCGTCCGGCCCATACCAGGCCGGGATCTGGTGACCCCACCAGAGCTGGCGCGAGATGCACCAGGGCTGGATGTTCTCCATCCAGTCGAAATAGGTCTTTTCCCAGTTCTTCGGCACGAAATTGGTGCGGCCCTCGCGCACGCGAGGCGATGGCCGGCTTGGCCAGTTCGGCGGCGTTGACATACCACTGGTCGGTCAGGAACGGCTCGATCGGCACGCCGCCGCGGTCGCCATGCGGCACCATGTGCGTGTGCGGCTCGATCCGTGCGAGCAGGCCGACCTCCTCCATCATCGCGACGATCGCGCTTGCGGGCGGCGAAGCGATCCATGCCGTCGAGTTCCTCCAGCACTTCGACGCAGCTTGCCCTCGATCGCCAGGCCTTCGAGGAAATCGTCATTGTCCTTGAGCGTGATGTGGCCATCGACGGTCAGGATGTTGATCGCCGCGCAGGTGGTGGCGCTTGCCGACCTCGAAATCGTTGAAATCATGCGCCGGCGTCATCTTCACCGCGCCGGTGCCCGCTTCCGGGTCCGGATATTCGTCGGCGACGATCGGGATGCGCCGGCCGACCAGCGGCAGGATCGACGTGCTTGCCGACCAGCGGCTTGTAGCGCGGATCGTCCGGATGCACGGCGACGCCGGTGTCGCCCAGCATGGTCTCGGGCCGCGTGGTGGCGACCACAGATAGTCGCGCGTGTCGTAACCGGAAGGCTCGCCGTCCGAGGGCTTCCAGTCGCGGCGGTTGCCCTCCGCGTCCTCGACATAGGGATGCTCGTAGGTGACGCCCGTCGGCCAGCGGATAGCGGAAATGCCAGAGATTGCCCTTGACCTCGACCTGCTCGACTTCGAGGTCGGAAATCGCGGTCAGCAGCTTCGGATCCCAGTTGACGAGCCGCTTGTCCTTGTAGATCAGCCCCTCGTTGTAGAGCGTGACGAACACCTCGATGACGGCCTCGCGACAGGCCCTCGTCCATGGTGAAGCGTTCGCGCGACCAGTCGCAGGAAGCGCCGAGGCGCTTCAGCTGGTTGAAGATCATGCCGCCGGATTCGTCCTTCCACTCCCAGATGCGCTCGACGAATTTCTCGCGGCCCATCGTCGCGGCGGTCGGGCTGCTGGCGCTCGGCAAGCTGGCGCTCGACCACCATCTGCGTGGCGATGCCGGCATGGTCCATGCCCGGCTGCCACAGCACGTCCTTGCCGCGCATGCGCTCGAAGCGGACCAGAATGTCCTGCAGCGTGTTGTTGAGCGCGTGGCCCATATGCAGCGAGCCGGTGACGTTCGGCGGCGGAATGACGATGCGTGATACGGCTCCGCGCCGGGCTTGGCGCCTGCGCCGGCGGCAAAGGCATTGGCCTCGTCCCACTTTTGCGCAATCCGCGGTTCGACAGCCGCGGCGTCGTAATTCTTGTCAAGCATTTCGGGCCACTCGGGTTTGTGCCTTGCCGGCGCCTTCGCGACGCCTTCGCTTCGGCGTGTAAAGCGAATGGCCGCGGGCAAGTCAACAATCCAGCCGATTTGCTGGCGCGAGGAGTGTTCCGGCGGCTATAAAGCCCTCCAAAAAGGAAGGTCCGCATGCGAATCCTGATCGTCGAGGGCAATACCGAAGCGTTGATGACGCGCAACGAACAAGCCGGCCGCCCGCTCGCATGGCAGACTTGGGAGACCGCGATCCGCCTTCACGCGCCCGATGCGACAATCGAGGTCACGTTTCCCTATTCCGGTGCACGCGACGGAAAACATGCGCCGGTCAGCGATTTCGACGCATATGTGTTGACAGGTTCGGGCGTGTCCTGGAACGCGATGGACGAACGCGCCCTGCCCTTTTTGCGGCGGATCGAACCGATGCTTGCCAGCGGCAAGCCGGTTCTTGGGCGCATGCTGGGGCCTGCAGACCGCCGCTGTCGCACTTGGCGGCAAGGTCGGCGCGAACCCGAAGGGCAGCGAAGTCGGCATTGCCCGCCTGGAGTTGACGTCGGCGGGGATGTCGCACCCGGTCTTTGCCGGATCGCCCCGCAGCTTTGCATCGCCAACCTGGCACCGCGACCATGTCACGCAACTGCCCGATGGCGCGGTCGTGCTTGGCCCACAGCCCCATAAGCCCGGTGCAGGCGTATGGCGTTTCAGACCGGCGGCGTCGATTTCACCGGCTTCCAGTATCATCCGGAAGCGGAACTGGAAGATTTCCGAAAAGGCTTCGAGGCCAACGGCGCGCAGCCGGATTCGGTCGACGTGATCGCAGACTTTCCCGATGAGCCGCCGGCAGACGTCGCCAATCCGATGCTTCGAACGCTGGCTGTGGGGAACTGGCTGAGGCTGGTGAAATCCGGCGTGCGGTGACGAACCGGCTTCAGCGCCGAACGAGGCGTTCAATCTCCTCGCGAACGAGGCGCTCGACCATGCCAGGCAGGTTCGTGTCGAGCCACTCACGAAGCATGGGGCGCAACACCAATTCGATCTTCGCCGAAGCGTTGTCGGCAAGGGCTGCCTTCAGCCGGTCGATGGAATCGGTGACTGCCTTCCCGGTGGACGGCGAGACAAGTGCGTCACGAAACGCGGTGACTTCGGCATTGCTCGAGGGCGCGGACGGCGCTTGCGCTTGCGCTGCGAGTCGGATTCACCCGCTGGGGCGTGGGCATCGGAGCGCCGTTCGGCTGCTGGCGCATCGCGGGTTGCGGCGATGGTTTCGACGCTGGAGCAGCGCCGAAGGCGGCGGGATTTCGCGGCATTTCCTGGCGCACCTGGTTTGCGAGTGCCGCCAGTGTCGTCGCTGACGCAGGCCTTGGCGCGGTCTGCGTGCGGTATGCAGGTTGCCCCATCGGAGCGGCGGCTTGCGGTGCTGCCGGTTGCGCTTGCGGCGCAGGAACCGGCATGGCTTTTTCGGCATGCCTTGTCTCGGGAGCATGCGTCGAAGCGGGTTCAGGTTTGAGCCGCGGATCGTCCTGGGCGATTATCTTGCGGATGGAAGCCAGAATGTCTTCCATGCTTGGTTCTTTGGCTGCCGCTTCCGCCATGATTTGCCGCTCCCGAATGCCTGGCCCCGCGGGCCGAGCCCACTGCGAATCGTTTTCAGGATAAAGCAAAGGCAACCGTCCGGTAAGCGCACTGTGTCGGCGCTAAGCGATTGCTTTCTTGTAGATATGCCATGTTGCGTGGCCCAAGGACCGGCATGATCACCGGCAGACCGAGGAAAAGCGGGATCATCGCGGCAATGGCGAGCACGGTCACGATCGCGCCGAAGCCGATCATCGCGACCGGATTTTCGGCAACCGTTTTCACGCTGGTCACGATCGCCGTCACGAAATCGACCTCCCGTTCCATCAGGAGCGGGATGGCAATGACCGTGAGTGAAAACAGCGCCAGCGCAAGCAAGCCGCCGACGACGGTTCCGGTCGCCAGGAATGCCAGCCCCTCCGATGATCCGGTCACTACTTCATAGAACGACTTCAGCGTCGAGATCGGCTTGAAGCCCAGGAACAGCGCGGTCAGCAGCCGCACCTGGTATACCCAGACCCAGAACACGAAGAGCACGACGAATGCCATCCACGACAATTCGCGTTCGCGCTGGCGCAATACCACGCCGAGGATCGCCTTCCACTGCAGCGGTTCGCCCTCGGCAATGCGCCGGCTGGTCTCATATATTCCCACTGCCGCGAAGGGGCCGATGAGCGGGAAGCCGATTGCCAGCGGCACGATCATCCACAGGCATGATAGCGCTGCAGCAGCACGAACATCAAAATTCCGCCGAGAGCGAAAATCCCGCCGAAGAAAAGCCCGTGAAGCGGGGCGCGCAGAAATCCGAGAAACCGTTGGCCAGGCACTCGACCACGTCGCGCGGCGTGATCCTGTTGATGACAAGTGCGGCGCGGCGCTGTGCGACGTGTTCCGGCACGGTTTCCTCCCGGGCAGATTCTCCCGATTGGACTATGGCATCATGGCCGGCAAAATGAATTGATCGGGATCAACCGGGTCGAACACCGCGCAAGGTGTCCGGCGCCGGCAGGAAGGCGCCCTACTGCGTCGTGACGCGCAGTCCTTGCCAGTCGCGGGGAGCGCGTGTCGGCACCGGAATGTTCTGTGGCCATTCGAGCGAGCCGCGAATTTTGCCGGTTCCGACGTGGACGCTTCCTCGGTCAAGCCTGATTCAGCCGTTGGCGCCGCGGACGTCGATCCCGTCAGCGCCGTGTCGACCTGCGCGATCACGTCTTCGCCCTGCGTTGCCTCGGGCGAATAGGCTTGCATCGTGCCTTCCGCGCCGCGGGCGCGAGAAACGAAGCTGAGCGCCGCCGAATGCACGACCTTTGACTTGTCCATGGTGATGTGGACCTGGCCCCAGACCAGCTCGTTCTTCACGGTTCCGGCATGGCCGCGCGGCGTGGCAAGCTGACCGAAAACCGGAAAGGCGTGGTAGTAGTTCTCCGCGACTTCCGCATTGGCGGGCGTGATCGCGGTCGGGCCGGGAATGTCGATGGTGCCGATATAGGCGACGCGGATGCCCGATCCCTTGAGCTTGTTGGCGAGCGTGATCGTCGCCAGCGCGCCCATCGAATGTCCCATGATCATCACCGCCTCGGGGCGGCTTTTCATGATGTCGCGGTAGGCCCATTCCACAGCTTCCCAGCGATAGACCTTTGCCGGAACGCCGGCGGAGGTCGAGCTTCTCGCCGAGCCTGTCCATGCCATTGGAGAAGGTGAGGCCCTTGCCGATGAAGGAGAAGTCGCCCGCGCCGCGAAAAAGATAGGCTTCAAGCGCGGCGGCGGGAAGCGGGAAACGCCGAGGCGATCGTGAGCGAGGAGCGCGGCCAGCGGGGCCGCAAATGCGAGAGCAACTCGGTACACATGACCCTCCATGCGCTGACAGAAAAAGCGTCACCCCGAGGGGCCGCGCTCCGTTGCAGGCGCCGTTGTCACCGGTCATCGGGACGAAACAATGTCCGCGCAGACGACCGGAATGAGCCATGATTATGGTTGCTGCCTCATTAAGAAACCGTTGCGCAATTGAGGCATTCCGGTGGCGCAACGATTTCCAGTTGGCATCGGGAGGCTCAGCCGGCCGCCCCGCGTTCGGCGCGGATGGCCGCAAAGGCCTTCGTCACCGCCTCGTCGCGCCCGTAGATATCGGCGAAGTACTCGACCTTGCCGTCATCAGCCGGCCATGCGGTGAAATAGGCCACATAGACCGGGAACTTCTGGGGCAGTTCGTCCTGTCCATGCCCACCCGCCAGCATCTGCTCGACATGGGAAATCGGCTTGCCCAGAACCGCGGCGGCCATCGCCCTCGGTTCCGCAAGGCGCACGCAGCCATGGCTGAAGGCGCGGAAATCCTTGTTGAAGAGATCCCGCGCCGGCGTATCGTGCATGTAGATCGCATGGGAATTGGGGAAGAGGATCTTCAATTCGCCCAGCGCATTGGCTTCGCCCGGAGACTGGCGCACGTCGAACGGAACGTTGGAGCCGTAAGACCACCAATCGATCGCCGCTGATGCGATGCGGTTGCCTTTTCCGTCCGTCACTTCATAGCCGCGCTCATCCAGATAGGCCGGGTTCTGGCGCAACTTCGGCAGGAATTCGTTGACGAGGATCGACTGCGGCACGCCCCAATAGGGGTTGTATTCGACGGTCTCGATGGTGTCGTGGAAGAAGTAGGTCTGGTTGGCCTTGGTGCCCACGACAACGCGCATGTCCAGCTTCGTCGCGCCGCCCTCGACATAGCGGGCGCGAAAAGCAGGCTGGTTGATGAACACATGCCGGTTGCCGAGATCGCGCGGATGCCAGCGCAACTGCTCCATCGCGATGACCACGCGCTCGCGCTTCGAAGCAAGACTGACGCCGCTGAGCCGCGATGCCGTGTTGCGACCGATCACGCCGTCGGCGCTGAGGCCCGCTTCCTTCTGGTAGGCTTTGACAAGATCGACCAGGTCGGTCGAATAGAGCGTCGGCCATATCCGCGGAGCATTGTCTGGTCTTTGCCTGCTCGATGACCGCCGGTCGTTTCCGCCGAAGCGGGCAACTGGACTGCAGTCGCAGGCCGATCGGTGCCGGCAAATCCGTGACCGAAATCCACTTCCGGCACCTGGGTGACCGACAATGCTCGGCGCGGGCGCGGCAGAGACTTCGCCGGACGGCATCGGCCTGCGGATCGAAGAATTCCGGGAACTGCGCCCGCAGTTCCGGCGAGGCGCGCTTTTCGAGGGCGGCAAGAACCACCGGCAGGTCGGCGCTGTCCTGGCCCGGCTTGATCAGCACGGTTTGCGGCACCACGATGCTGTCGTCGGTTTCGTTGTCGAGACGCTCAAGTTCGGCCACCAGCGCCTTGAATGGGGCATTGGCGGGATTGAACGCCGGCAGAACGGACGCAGGATCGCCGGCCGCAATCTTGGCGATGCGCTTCCTCGGCGGTCAGGTATTTCCCGTCGAAATCATGATAGCCTGAAAGCCGGTTGGCGATCACCAGGCCGCCCGCTGCGTCGAGCGCATAGCGCATGGCGCGCGCCGTCAGCGCGATTTCGAAACGCGCGGCTGCATCGGCGTCCGTTTCCTGCCCGGCCTCGCCTGTTGTCGTTCCAGGCAGCGCTACCGCGTAGTCTTGCGGCACCAATCCGAACCTTTCGGCATCCGCAAACACCGCGAGGGCCGCCTTGGCGCGGGCATTGGGCTGCAACTGGGCATCGACCCACAACAGCTTCGGGTTTTCCCCGTAATGTGCCGCCAGGGCCTTGGCGACCTGCGGTTCCGCCATGATGGAAACACTGGCGAAGCGCCCGGCAACCATGGCGTAAATCTCGGCGTCGGTCGGAGCGCCGTTTGTGCCGGGACGGCGGCAGGTGGCGGCTGTCTGCGACGGATCGAGCAGCAATTCAGCGACGGCGGCGGCAGACGGCGCGGCTCTCGCCACCGTCTGGAGTGGCCGGAGCCTTCAGGCGGGAAAGGTCAACCTTGACCAGGCGGTCGACCTTGTAGGTGTAATATTGCGGAGCACTGATCTTGGTCACCGGCGGCGGCGCCTGGCGCACCTGCTCCTGCCGGAAAGATTCTTCGCGGCGCTGGCGTTCCTTGATGAGGCCGGGGAAAAGCGCCTCGAAAATGTTCTGTGGCCGCGCGGCAGTGCGGTTCGGCTGTTCAGCCAACGCAGCGGGAGTGCCTGAAAGCGCACCGGCCAGCAGAAGGGACGCGACCATCGAGTAACGCATGTAGATGTGCAATCATGAAATGCTCCTGCCACCGCACACCGGATTACGGTAACATGGCTGCTGTTTCAACATCCGGATTGGCTCACCCGACAATAATGCAAGAATCTTTTCATTTTCTTAAACGTTCCGTTAACGCGATTCGTCCGATCACAATACTGCGAGCGTGGAACCGTCCAATGCCGTTGCGGGCTGCCGATTTACGCCAAAGCCTGCCGCGTTTGTCGCTTCGACTTGCACTTTACGGAACGATAGTTCGCCATCCGTAGCTTCCAGCCCCGCAAGATCGGTTTTCCATGGTCAAGGCCGCTGTCTGCCGCCAATTCGGCGCTCCCCTCCAGGTTGAAGAAATCAAGCTCAAGAAGCCCGGCCCCGGCGAAGTGCTGGTGGACGTGAAGGCTTGCGCCATCTGCCATTCCGACATCTCGTTTGCCGAAGGCGCCTGGGGCGGAACGCTGCCGGCGGTCTACGGGCATGAGGCGGCTGGCATCGTCGAAAAGGTCGGCCGGGGCGTCAAGAACGTCGAGCCGGGCGACCATGTCGTCGTGACGCTGATCCGTTCCTGCGGTGATTGCCACTATTGCAGCCAGGGCAGCCAGGTCATGTGCGAGGAAGTCTTCCCGCTCGACAAGGCCGGGCCGATCCATTCGGCCGCCGGAGAGGAACTCCACCAGGCCATGCGCACCGGAGCGTTCGCCGAGAAGATCGTCGTCCATCACAGCCAGATGGTGAAAATCCCCTCGAAGATACCTTTCGCCAGCGCGTCGCTGCTTGCCTGCGGCGTGATCACCGGCTTCGGCTCGGTGGTCAACACGGCCCATGTCAAGCCGGGCCAGACGGTCGCGGTCGTCGGCTGCGGCGGCGTCGGCCTCAATGCCATTCAGGGTGCGGCCCATGCGGGAGCTTCGAAGGTCATCGCCATCGACCTTTCGCAGTCCAAGCTGAAGGCGGCAAAGAAGTTCGGCGCCACGCATTCCCTCGACCCGTCCCAGCCCGACATCGCGGACAAGATCAAGAAGCTGACCGCCGGTCGCGGCGTCGACTATGTGTTCGTGACAGTCGGGGCCAAGGCAGCCTTCGACAAGGCATTCGACTACATCACCAAGAACGGCATGGTGGTCGTGGTCGGCATGCCGCCGACAGGCATCTATGCCCAGTACGATCCCGGCACGGTCGCCGCCTGGAACCAGAAGATCGTCGGCTCGAAAATGGGCGAGGCGGTGATTTCCCGCGATATTCCCAGGCTCGCCAAGGCCTACAAGAAGGGCGAGCTCAAGCTCGACGAACTGGTCAGCAAGACCTATCGTCTGGACCAGATCAACGAGGCCATTGCCGAGGTGAAATCGGGCAATGTTATGAGAAATGTGATTGTGTTCTAGCGTGGTTCGCGGTTCGACAACGCGTAACGAACGACGACCAACGAACTGCGATCAACGACTTTAGAGGTTCCCATGCACGTCCAGACCGTTGAAACCTTTGTCGTCGGAAATCCGCCGCCGCAGATCGGCGGGCGCTATTTCATCTTCGTCAAGCTCATCACCAATACAGGCGTCGTCGGCTATGGCGAGGCCTACAACGCCACGTTCGATCCGCATGTCACGGCGGCGATGATCGAGGACGCGGCGGCGCGCTACCTCGTCGGCCGCGATCCGCACGACGTCGAGACCTTCTTCCGGCTGTGCCTATTCCTCCGGCTTCACCCAGCGCCCCGACGTTTCGATGATGGGCTGCTATCTCGGCGCTCGAAATGGCCTGCTGGGACATCATCGGCAAGGAAGCCGGCAAGCCCGTCTACAAGCTGATCGGCGGACAGGTGCACAAGCGCCTGCGCTCCTACACCTATCTCTATCCGAAGACCGGCAGCGTCTATCCGTCGGAAACCGACAACCCGAAGAACGTCTACAACGATCCGGACCTGGCGGCGGAAGCCGCGATCGAGGCTGTCGAGCAGGGCTTCACCGCGGTCAAGTTCGACCCGGCCGGCCCCTACACCATCTATGACGGCCACCAGCCGCGCCTCATCGACATCGACCTGTCGGTGCGCATGGTCAAGGCGGTCCGCGAGGCGGTCGGCACCCGCGCCGACATCCTGTTCGGCACCCACGGCCAGTTCACCGCCTCCGGCGCCAAGCGCATGGCCCGCGCGCTCGAACCCTACGACCCGCTGTGGTTCGAGGAGCCGGTGCCGCCGGACATGCCGGAAGTGCAGGCCGAGGTCGCGCGCTACACCTCGATCCCCGTCGCATCCGGCGAGCGGCTGACGACCAAATACGAGTTCGCCCGCGCGATCGAACTCGGCGCAGCGTCGATATCATCCAGCCCGATCTCGGCCGTTCCGGCGGCATTCTGGGAAACCAAGAAGATCGCGGCAATCGCCGAGGCGCATCACGTGCTGGTCGCACCGCACTGCTATTGCGGCCCGATCGTTGCCGCCGCCAACGTGCAGCTTGCCGCGACCTGCCCGAACTTCCTGATCATCGAAGCCATCAAGACCTTCGACGGTTTCCACGCGGAACTGCTGAAGAAGAAGATCGAGTGGGAGGATGGCGACATCATTCCGCCAACCGAACCGGGCCTTGGCGTTGAACTCAACGAAGACGTCTGCGACGCCCATCCCTGGCCTCGGTCCGGAACGCCCCTGCACCTTGAAATGACGAAGGAAGCGATCAAGCCATGAAACAGGCCTATGCCTATATCGGCCTCGGCAATCTTGGCGGGGCACTTGCCGCCTGCCTGTTGCGCGAAGGGCTTCGAGGTGCATGTGTTCGACCGCGACGCGGCCGCCATGGCAAAGCTCGCGGCGCTGGGCGCGACGACCCATGACAGCCCCGCCGCCGCAGCGCGCGCAGCCGGCAACGCCGTCACCTGCCTGCCCTCGCCCAAGGTCAGCGAGGCGGTGCTGGCCGGTCCGGGCGGCATCCTCGAAGGCCTGCCGCAAGGCGGCACGTGGATCGAGATGTCGACCAATGGCCGCGAGGAAATCATCCGCCTGTCGCAGATCGCGGCAGCCAAGGGCGTGAAGACGCTCGAATGCCCGGTCACCGGCGGCGTGCACCTTGCCGACCATCGGCCAGATCACCGCGCTCGTCGGCGGCGACAAGGCGCTGTACGAGGCGCATCACGGCGCGATCTCGGCGATGACCGGCAAGTCGTTCCTGATGGGGCCGATCGGTTCGGCGGCGATCATCAAGGTCATCACCAACATGCTGGCCTTCATCCATCTTGTGGCGGCGGGCGAAGCCATGATGCTGGCGAAGAAGGGCGGGCTGGACCTCGCGCAGTCCTACCATGCGATCGTCGCCTCTTCGGGCAATTCCTTCGTGCACGAGACCGAGACGCAGCTGGTGCTCAACGGCTCCTACGACATCGCCTTCACCATGGACCTTGCGCTGAAGGATCTCGGCTTCGCCATGCAGATGGGCAAGGAAGGCGGCGTGCCGCTGGCGCTCGCCTCGATGGTCAACCAGATTTTCATCCAGGGCAAATCCGAATATGGCGGCGACGCCTGGTCTACCAAGATCGTCAAGCTGCTCGAAGACGCGGTTGGCACGGACCTGCGCGCGCCCGGCTTCCCGGCGAAGCTGGAAGCCTGAACGGGAGGGCGGCGGCAATGCACACCGTGCCACTGCCCGCCCTGCCCGACGTGACTGCACCCGACGGCTCGGATGTGCGCATCCTGTGCGTGACGCAGCGCGGCTCGATGGCGCATTTCTCGCTGCCGCAAGGGAGCGCCTCCAAAGCCGTGCGTCACCGCAGCGTCGAGGAAATCTGGTATATTCTTTCCGGCAATGGCCAGATGTGGCGCTTCGACGGGGAGCGCGAAATCATTGCCGACCTCGCACCCGGCCTTTCGCTGACGATCCATCCCGGAACGAGCTTCCAGTTCCGCTCGGCGGGTCCGGGCGCGCTGGAAGCGGTCGCCGTCACCATGCCGCCCTGGCCCGGCATGGACGAGGCGGAGTTCGTCGACGGAAAGTGGTGAGGAATCAACGCCCTGCCCGCAGCACCCTTGCCGCCGTACCGTATTGCGCACCGAACGCCCGGCTGAACGCGGCAGCGGAGGAAAAGCCCGTCCGTGCGGCGATTTCGGTCATGGGCAGCGCCGTGTCGGTCACCATCTTGCGCGCGGCGGCGAGGCGAAGTTTCAGATAGTACCTGCCCGGCGGCTCGCCGATCAGCCGTGCGAACTCCTGCTCCAGCGTGCGCTGGGTGACCCGCAGGCGCGCGGCGATCGCAGCCACGGTCAGCGGCGCGTCGACATGGCTTTCCATCAGCCGGATGGCGGCAGCGAGCCGCGGCTCGCGCTGGTCGATGCGGCCGAGCGACACGAGCGGCTGCGGCTCTCCCGGCGCGCGCGCCTCGTCGTAGATGAACACGCTCGCGGCGTTGAGCGCCAGCGCCATTCCCTGCCGCGAGCGGATGAGATGCAGCATCAGGTCGAAGGTCGGCGAGGCGCCGCCGGTGGTGAAAAGCTTGCCGTCAATGACATAGCGGTCCGGCCGCACCTGTGCGCCCGGAAATGCGGCGCGAAAATCCTCGATGTCTTCCCAATGCGTGGTGGCGGCGCGGTTCTCCAGCAAGCCGGCATGGCCGAGCAGCCAGGCGCCCGCCTCCACGCCGCCGACCGCCCTCGCCCGCCGCGCGGCGCGCCGCAAGCCCGACAGGAACGGTCCGCGCGCATAGGAAGACGCGCCGAAGCCGGCGATGACGACCAGCACCTCGTGCCGCGCGTCGGGATCGAATCGCGCCGAAACCGCCACCGGCATCTGGCTCGATGTCGCCGGGTCGCTGCCGTCCATCGACACGATCTTCCACCGGTAGAGTGTTTCGCCGGCAATGCGGTTGGCCGCCCGCAGCGGATCGATGCTGGAGGCAACGCACATGATCGACGCGCCGGGCAGCACCAGAAAGGTGATTTCCAGCAGCCCGTGATCAGGCTGGAAGATGGATGGCTCTTCGCTTTTCATCAAGAAAACTTCGTAATGTGCAAAACGCGTTGCCGCAAGTGAGGCATGATCACCAGCATTGCAAGGGAGGAAACCATGCCGCTTGAAATGAACCGCGAGGTTTTCATCACCTGCGCCGTCACCGGATCGGGCGGCACGCAGGACCGCTCGCCGCATGTGCCGCGCTCGCCCGAGCAGATCGCCAGCGCCGCGATCGACGCGGCCAAGGCCGGCGCTGCCGTCGTTCATTGCCATGTGCGTGACCCCGAGACGGGCAAGCCGCGCCGCGACGTCCACCTCTACCGCGAGCTGACCGAGCGCATCCGCGATGCCAATGTCGATGTCGTGCTGAACCTCACCGCCGGCATGGGCGGCGACATGGTTTTCGGCAATCCGGAAAACCCGCTGCCGCTGAACCCGCAAGGCACGGACATGGGCGGCGCCTCGAACCGCATGGAGCATGTGCGGGTCTGCCTGCCGGAAATCTGCACCCTCGATTGCGGCACGATGAATTTTGCCGAAGCCGATTACGTGATGACCAACACGCCGGGCATGCTGCGCGCCATGGGCGGCATGATGACCGCGCTCGGCGTCAAGCCGGAGATCGAGGCGTTCGACACCGGGCATCTTTGGTTTGCCAAGCAGCTTGTCAGCGAAGGCGTACTGAAGCCCGACGCGCTGGTGCAGCTTTGCATGGGCATTCCCTGGGGCGCGCCGGACGATCTCAACACCTTCATGGCGATGGTCAACAACGTGCCGAAGGACTGGAACTGGTCGGCCTTCTCCATCGGCCGCAACCAGATGGCCTATGTCGCGGCGGCGGTGCTGGCCGGCGGCAATGTCCGCGTCGGGCTGGAAGACAATCTGTGGCTCGACAAGGGCGTTCTGGCAACCAATGCGCAACTCGTCGAGCGCGCGGTGACGATCATCGAGAACATGGGCTCGCGGGTGCTGGGGCCGGACGAAGTGCGGAAGAAGCTCAACCTCACCAAGCGGGCGCCACTCGCCGCGGCGGCGTGAAATGGTCGGCGTCCTTGTCATCCTCGCGCTTATCGTTCCCGGCGTGCTGGCTTTCGCCCTGCCGGTCGTGAAGCCGGACGGGTTGGCATGGTTCCTGTGGGCGATTCCGGTGCTGCTTGCGGTGTTCCTGTGGATCTGGGCGGCGGGCATGCCCCCGGGGCAAAACCGCATCTTCTACTTCGCCTTCGCGGCGTGGACGACATTGTGGCCGGCAGTTGCATTGGTGCTTCGAATGATGAAGCGAAGGAGCGTTTGAAATGAAAGTGACCCATGCGGCTTGCATCGGCGGCGGCGTCATCGGCGCGGGCTGGGTGGCCCGGCTGATCGAGAACTCCATCGACGTTGCCATCTACGATCCCGCACCCGACGCCCGCGAAAAGATGCAGGCGGTGCTCGACAATGCCGACCGCGCCTATGCCAAGCTGACGATGGCGGCGCGCCCGAAAAAGGGGAAGATCACCTTCGCCAAGTCCATCGCCGACGCCGTCAAGGGCGCGCAGTGGATCGTCGAGAGCGTGCCGGAGCGCCTCGACATCAAGCAGAAGGTCTATGCCGACATCGAAAAGGCAGCCGACGCCAAGGCGATCATCGCCTCCTCCACCTCCGGGCATCATGCCGACCGACCTGCAGGCGAAGATGGCGACGCCCGGCCGCCTGCTGGTCGCGCACCCGTTCAACCCGGTCTATCTGCTGCCGGTGGTCGAGATCGTCGGCGGCAAGAAGACTTCGAAATCGGCAATCAAGCAGGCCATGGCCTTCTACGAGGCCATCGGCATGAAGCCGGTGTTCATCGCCAAGGAAATAGAGGCCTTCGTTGCCGACCGCCTGCTGGAAGCGATGTGGCGCGAAAGCCTTTGGCTGATCAAGGACGGCATCTGCACCACGCAGGAGATCGACGACATCGTGCGCTACGGCTTCGGCCTTCGCATGGCGCAGATGGGCCAGTTCGAGACCTACCGCGTGGCCGGCGGCGAGGCCGGCATGCGCCATTTCATGGCACAGTTCGGCCCCTGCCTGACCTGGCCTTGGACCAAGCTGATGGACGTGCCGGAGTTCAACGACGAACTGGTCGACCTCATCGCCGGCCAGTCCGACGCGCAGTCCGGCCACCGCTCGATCCGCGAGCTGGAGCGCATCCGCGACGACAACCTCGTCGCCATCCAGCAGGCGCTCAAGGCCAATGACTGGGGCGCGGGCCAGGTGCTCGCGGCCTACGAAAAGAAGCTGTTCGACGCAGGCGCGCGCCGCGACGTCAAGCCGGATCTGGCCAAGCCGATCCGCACCATGGACAAGCGCATTCCGCCGGACTGGACCGACTACAACAACCACATGAACGAGGCGCGCTATCTGCAGTGCTTCGGCGATGCCTCCGACGCCTTCATGCGGATGATCGGCTGCGACGCCGACTACATCGCGTCGGGCGGCTCCTACTTCACGGTGGAGACGCATATCCGCCATATCGCCGAAGTCGGCGTCAACGAGCCGGTCTACACCCTGACGCAGGTGCTGTCGGGCACCGCCGGCAAGCGCATGCACCTCTTCCACACGCTCCACCACGGCAATGGCAAGGTGCTGGCGACGGGCGAGCACATGCTGCTGCACGTCTCGCTCCAGACCCGCTCGGCCATCGACCCCGCGCCGCATGTCGGCAAGAAGCTCACCGACATCGCCCGCAAGCATGCGAAGCTGCCGCTGCCCGCCGGCGCCGGCCGGTCTGTCGGACAGCCGAGGTGAAGGCATGAACTTCGGCCTGACGCAGGAACAGCAACTCATCATCGAGACGACGCGCGCCTTCGTCGAGAACGAGCTCTATCCGCACGAGGCCGAAGTCGAGCGCACCGGCGTGCTGCGGATGGACCTCGTCCGCGAATTGCAGGCAAAGGCGATCGAAGCCGGACTTTACGCCGCCAACATGCCCGAGGATGTCGGCGGCGCCGGGCTCGATACGCTGACCTGGTTGCTCTACGAAAAGGAGCTTGGCCGCGCCAACTACGCGCTGCACTGGACCTGCGTCGCGCGCCCCTCGAACATCCTGCTCGCCGGCACGCCGGAGCAGCGCGAGAAGTATCTCTTCCCCTGCATTCGCGGCGAGAAGTGGGACTGCCTCGCCATGACCGAGCCGGGCGCCGGCTCGGACCTTCGCGGCATGAAGGCGACGGCTAAACAGGACGGCGGCAGACTGGGTGCTGAACGGCACCAAGCACTTCATCTCGCCATGCCGACATCGCCGATTTCGCCATCTGCTTCATGAAGTCGGGCGAAGAGGAAACGCCGCGCGGCAAAGAAGGCGCAGATCACCGCATTTTTCGTCGACAAGGGCACGCCGGGCTTTGCCGTGCGCGACGGCTACCGCAACGTCTCGCATCGCGGCTACACCAACGCGATCCTTGAATTCGACAATTGCCGCATCCCGGCTTCGCAAATGCTGGGAGAGCCGCACAAGGGCTTCGAAGTCGCCAATGCGTGGCTCGGCGCGACGCGCCTGCAGGTCGGCGCAACCTGCCTCGGCCGGGCCGAGCGCGCCTTTGCCCATGCCGTGGAATATGCCGCCAGCCGCGAGCAGTTCGGCCAGCCGATCGGCAAGTTCCAGGGCGTCTCCTTCAAGCTCGCCGACATGGCTGTCGGAGATGAAGGCGGCGGAACTGATGATCCTGGAAGCCGGCTGGAAATACGACCAGGGCTCGGCCTCCGACGCCGACATGGCGATGGCGAAACTGAAGGCGACCGAAATGCTGGCCTTCGTCGCCGACGAGGCGATCCAGATCCATGGCGGCATGGGCCTGATGGACGAACTGCCGCTGGAGCGCATCTGGCGCGACGCGCGCATCGAACGCATCTGGGAGGGCACTTCCGAAATCCAGCGGCACATCATCTCGCGCGCGCTGCTGCGCCCGTTCGGGGCATAGAACCGGAGCGATGCGCGAAACCGACCTCTACGGACCCGTCAAGGCAATGCTCGAAGCGCAGGGATACGAGGTGAAGTCAGAGATCGGCGCTGCCGATGTGGTCGCCATGCGCGGCGATGAACCGCCGGTGCTGGTCGAGTTGAAGACCGGCTTTTCCCTCGCCCTGTTCCACCAGGCTGTCGAGCGGCTGGCGATTTCCGACGCCGTATATGTCGCCGTGCCGGAATGGAAAGGTCGCGCCGGTTGGAAGGCGTTCACCGCAAACCGGACGCTGTGCCGGCGCCTTGGGCTTGGCCTGATGACCGTGCAGCCTTCGACAAATCGCGTCGATGTTCATCTCGACCCCGGTCCCTACGCGCCTCGCCAATCAAAGCCGCGGAAGGAACGGTTGCTGCGTGAGTTTCAGCGGCGTGTCGGCGATCCGAACGAAGGCGGCGCAACGCGTGCGCGTCTCGTAACTTCCTACAGGCAGGATGCGCTGCGTTGCCTCAATGCACTGTCGACAGGTCCGCTCAAGGCCGCGCAGGTCGCGAAAGCCTGCGGCGTCGAAAAGGCCCGCGCAATACTTGCCGCCGACCACTATGGCTGGTTCGAGCGTGTCGATCGCGGCATCTACGCGATTACGCCGAAGGGCGTGGCTGCAATCGAAGACTACCGCGCGGAACTGGAGGCGTTGGCATGACCGCCCTCACCCGCCTGTTCAAACCGAAAACCATCGCGGTGTTCGGCGGCAACTGGGCCGCCAACGTGGTCGAGCAATGCCGCAAGATGGGCTTTTCCGGCGAGGTCTGGCCGGTTCACCCCAGCCGCGACGAAATCGCCGGCGTCAAATGCCATCGCTCCGTCGCAGACCTGCCGGGCGCGCCGGACGCGAGCTTCATCGGCGTCAACCGCGAACTGACGATCGATGTCGTGCGTCAATTGCGCGAACGCGGCGCGGGCGGCGCCGTATGCTTTGCGTCAGGCTTCAGCGAAAGCGAGGCGGAAGCCGAAGGCGGCACACAGCTTCAAGCGCGGTTGATCGAGGCCGCCGGCGCAATGCCCGTGCTGGGCCCCAACTGCTACGGCTTCATCAACTATCTCGATGGCGCGCTGCTGTGGCCGGACCAGCATGGCGGCGCACGGGTCGAACGGGGCGTCGCCATCCTCACGCAGTCCTCGAACATCGCGATCAACATGACGATGCAGCGTCGCGGCCTGCCGCTGGCATTCGTCATCACCGCCGGAAACCAGGCGCAGACGAGCCAGGCCGCGATGGCGATGGCGACTGGTCGCCGATCCGCGCATCACCGCCATCGGACTGCACATCGAGGGCGTCGGCAGCGTGCGCGAACTGGAGGCGCTGGCGGACGCCGCACGTGTCGCCGGCAAACCCATCGTCGCTATCAAGGTCGGCAAGTCGGCGCAGGCGCAGAGCCAGACGGTCAGCCATACAGCATCGCTGGCCGGAACCGATGCCGGTTCGCGCGCGCTGTTCAAGCGGCTTGGCATTCCCCTTGTCGACACGATCCCCGTGTTTCTCGAGACGCTCAAGCTGCTGCCACGTCCACGGACCGCTCAAGGGCAACGGCATCGCTTCGATATCCTGCTCCGGCGGCGAGGCGAGCCTGATGGCCGATGCGGCGGTAGGGCGTGACGTGCGCTGGCCGGAACTGACCGCGCGCCAGAACGAAGGGCTCCGCGCCGCGCTGGGGCCGATGGTGGCTCTCGCCAACCCGCTCGACTACCACACCTATGTCTGGGGCAAGCGCGAGGGCATGACCGCAGCCTTCACCGCCATGCTGGATCGGTCCTCTCGACCTTGCCATGCTGGTGCTGGATTGGCCGCGCCCCGACCGCTGCACCGCGCCCGGCTGGGACGTAGCCGTCGAGGCGATCCTCGATGCCGCGCGAACCACCGGCACGAAAACGGCGGTCGTCGCCTCCATGCCGGAAAACATGCCGGAGGAAATGGCTGCCGATCTTGTATCGCAAGGCATTGCGCCGCTTGTTCGGCATGGCCGAGGCAATCGCTGCGGCGGAAGCCGCATTTCGGCCGGGCTTGTGGCCCAATCGCCCTCGCCTGTCCTGCATCGCGGGCGCACAGCCCGTCGCAACCGTGACGCTCGGCGAGGCCGAAGCCAAGGCCGCGCTCGCGGCGCATGGACTTTCGGTGCCGCGCGGAATGGTCGCCGCGCAGCCGCGGGGAGCTGGCGACTGCAGCGGCGCGGACATGAGTTTTCCCGTCGCGCTGAAGGGCCTTGGCATCGCCCACAAGAGCGAGGCCGGCGCCGTGGTGCTCAACCTGCGGACACCTGATGAGGTCGTCGAGGCAGCCGAACGCGTGCCGGCGCCGGACGGCTGGCTCAGTCGAAGAAATGGTGGGCGATGCGGTTTGCGAGATCATCGTCGGCGTCACGCGCGATCCGGCGCACGGATTTGTGTTGACGCTTGGGGCGGGCGGGGTGCTGACGGAACTGGTTTCCGACAGCGCCTCGTTGCTCGTCCCTGCGACGGTCGCCGAAATTCGCGCGGCCCTTTCATCGCTGAAGGTATACAAGATCCTGACCGGATGGCGCGGCAAACCCGCCGGTGACATCGAAGCGGTCGTCGATGCGGTCAGGGCCGTGACGCGCTATGTGGAGGCGCACGCCACGCGGCTAGTCGAACTCGACGTCAACCCGCTGATCGTGCGCCAGCAAGGCGCGGTGGCGGCCGACGCACTCATTGTCCTTGCCAGGGAGGACGCCTGATGTTCGTGGATGAACAGCCGATCCGGGCCGTGCGAGAACGGCGCCGTACTCGAAGTCACCATCGACCGTCCCAAGGCCAACGCCATCGATCTTGCGACCAGCCGGATCATGGGCCAGGTCTTCAAGGCATTTCGCGACGATCCCGACTTGCGCGTTGCGGTGCTGACCTCCACGGGCGACAAGTTCTTCTGCCCCGGCTGGGACCTCAAGGCCGCTGCCGGCGGCGATGCAGTGGATGGCGACTATGGCGTCGGCGGTTTCGGCGGACTGCAGGAACTGCCGCATCTCAACAAGCCGGTGATCTGCGCGGTCAACGGCATATGCTGCGGCGGCGGGCTGGAGATCGCGCTTTCCTGCGACATCATCCTGGCGGCAGAACACGCGACATTCGCGCTGCCCGAAATCCGCTCCGGTACGGTCGCGGATGCGGCCTCGATCAAGCTGCCCAAGCGCATCCCCTACCACATCGCCATGGAAATGCTGCTGACCGGCCGCTGGCTGGATGCCGCCGAGGCGCATCGCTGGGGCTTCGTCAACCGTATCCTTCCCGCCGCCAGCCTGATGGACGAGGCGCGCAAGACCGCGCAGATGATCGCGGACGGCCCGCCGCTGGTGATGGCCGCCATCAAGGAAGTGGTGCGCGAGGCCGAGGACATGAAGTTCCAGGACGCGCTCAACCGGATCACCAAGCGTCAGTTCGCCACCGTCGACACGCTCTACGGCAGCGAAGACCTCAAGGAAGGCTTCAACGCCTTCGCCGAAAAGCGCGATCCGGTCTGGAAAGGCAAATAATTGAAAATCATCACGAAATTTCCCCGCAAGACCGAGGTTTTCGAAGACATCGCAATTGTGATGCCGGATGGCGTCCGGCTTTCGGCCCGCATCTGGATGCCGAAGGATGCGCGAGAAAAAGCCGGTCCCCGCGATCCTCGAGCACCTGCCCTACCGAAAGAATGACGGAACGGTCAAACGCGACACCTGGACCCATCCCTACCTTGCCGGCCACGGCTATGCCTGCATCCGGGTCGACATGCGCGGCAATGGCGACAGCAACGGCCTGATGGACGACGAATACACCGCGCAGGAATTGCAGGATGCCTGCGACGTGATTGCCTGGGCGGCCGCGCAGCCCTGGTGCAACGGCAAGGTGGGCATGATGGGCATCTCCTGGGGCGGCTTCAACGCCCTGCAGGTGGCGGCGTTGCGCCCGCCGGCGCTGAAGGCGATCATCACGCTTTGCTCGACCGACGACCGCTACGCCGACGACATTCACTACAAGGGCGGCCTGCTGCTGCACGAAAACATCGGCTGGGGAGCGACCATGCTCTCCTTCTCCTCTCGCCCGCCGGACCCGGCGCTCGTTGGCAAGAAATGGCGGCGGATGTGGAAGGAGCGGCTTGATGCAAACCCGCTGCTGCATGCCCGGTGGATGCGCCACCCCACGCGCGACGAATACTGGAAACACGGATCTGTCTGCGAGAACTATTCAGCGATCGAAGCGAAGGTGCTGGCAGTCGGCGGCTGGGGCGACGCATACAAGAACGCGGTCTCGCGCATCGTCACGAATGTGGATCGGCGCAAAGGGCATTGTCGGCCCGTGGATCCACAAATACCCGCATTTCGCGCTGCCAAACCCGATCGGCTTCCTGCAGGAAGCGCTGCGCTGGTGGGACCGCTGGTTGAAGGACATCGACACCGGCGTCGAAAACGATCCGGCGATGCGCATATTCGTGCAGGAAAGCGAGCGCCCGAAAGCCCTGGTACGATTCACGCACCGGCAACTGGATCGCCGAAAAGAATTGGCCTGCGCCCGGCATCAAGCAGAAGCGCCTTGCGCTGAAAGGCGACCGCACGCTGGGCGCGGGCGCGGCGAAGCCGTTCGAACTGACCGTCAACTCACCCGCCGATACGGGCCTGCAGGGCGGCGAGTATTGCGCCATCTACTGGGGGCCGGAACTGGCGGGCGACCAACGGCGCGACGACGCACTTTCGCTGACTTTCGACAGCGCGCCGCTGGATGCCCCGCTCGACATCGTCGGCGCGCCCGTGTTGCGGCTGCGGCTCAAGGCCGACAAGCCGGTGGCGCAGATCGCCGTGCGGCTCAACGATGTGTATGCGGATGGCGCATCGACGCGCATCACCTGGGGCGTCTTGAATCTTTGTCACAGGAACGGCCACCAAGCCCCTGAAAAGATTCAGCCCGGCGAATGGTTCGACATCGCCTTGCAACTCGACGACATCGCCTGGCGTGCGCCCGCCGGCAACCGCCTACGCGTCTCGATCTCGACCGCCTACTGGCCGATGGTCTGGCCCTCGCCCGAACCGGTGACGCTGACGATTGCGTCGGGTGAAATCGCCTTGCCGGTTCGCAAGACAGTAGCCGCCGACGAATTTCGTTTCGCCGAACCCGAGGCAGCGAAGCCCTGGGACGCTTTGGTGGAGCGGGAAGTCTCGAACAAGCGCATGATCGAGCACGACGTCAAGACCGGCATGGTTTCCGTGATCATCGAGGACGACATGGGCCGCTTCCGCGACCGCGCGACCGGCCTCGTTTCCGACAGCAGCGTTCGCGAGCGCTGGCAGATCCATCCCGACGATCCGCTTTGCGCCAAGGCCGACATCTGGTGGGAGCAGATCAACGAAAGGGACGGCTGGCAGACCCGCACCGTCGCTGAAACGGCGATGTGGTCCGACGCGGAAAAGTTCACCGTCGTTGCGCGGGTCGAGGCATTTGAAGGGAGCAAGAAAGTCTTCAAGCGCGAGTGGCGGGAGGAAATTCCGCGGGGTTTTCTGTGAGCGCCATTTTCCGGCCTTTGAGCGCCATCAAAGCCCTTAATGTTGCTTGCGGTGACTGGCTTTTTGCCGTCATTATCCCTGTCACAAAACCATAACGGCAATCCGGAACAGTCACCTTCGACCAATCCACTAACCACGCAAATCTTTGGGAGGCATACGCATGTCAAATGAACTGGACTATCTGAGCCGTCGCGTGGCGCTTGGCCGCCTGAGCCGGCGCGAATTCCTCGGCCGGGCCGCCGCGCTCGGCGTCACCGCCACCTTCGCCAACTCATTGCTCGCCGGCGCCGCCAGGGCAGCCGGCCCGGTCAAGGGCGGCATCCTCAAGGCCGGCCTCGTCGGCGGCGAATCGACCAATTCGCTCGACCCGGCGACCTTCGCCAGCCAGGTGCCATATTCGTTCGGCCGTTCGTGGGGCGAACTGCTTCTCGAACTGAAGAACGACGGCACGCTGGAAAACCGCATCGCCGAGGAATTCGGCTCGTCGGCCGACGCCAAGACCTGGACCTTCAAGATCCGCAAGGACGTCGAATTCCACGACGGCAAGACCGTGACGGCGGAAGACGTCATTGCCACGCTGGAGCGTCATTCGGACGAAAATTCGAAGTCCGGCGCGCTCGGCATCGTCAAGGGCATCGACACCATGAAGGCCGATGGCGGCAATGTCGTCATCACCCTGAAGGAAGCCAATGCCGACCTTCCCTACCTGCTGGCCGACTACCACCTGATCATCCAGCCCAATGGCGGCAAGGACGAGCCGGATGCAGGCATTTCGGCAGGCCCCTACAAGGTTGCAGTCAACGAGCCTGGCGTGCGCCATGGCGGCGAGCGTTTCGCCAACTACTGGAACCCGGACAACTACGGTCTCGCCGACCAGATCGAGATCATCGTCATCAACGACGCGACGGCGCGCACAGCGGCACTGCAGTCCGGCCAGGTGCACATGATCAACCGCGTCGAGCCGAAGATCGTCAGAACTCGTCAAGAACGTTCCGGGCGTGACCATTCGCAACGTTTCGGGCGCGGGCCACTACGTCTTCATCATGCATCGCAACACCGCGCCGTTCGACAACGACGACCTGCGCATGGCGTTGAAGCTGGCGATGAACCGCCAGGAAATGGTCGACAAGATCCTCCTGGGCTACGGCTCCGTCGGCAACGACTTCCCGATCAACGCGGCCTATCCGCTGTTCCCCGATGGCATCGAGCAGCGTGCCTATCGATCCGGAGCAAGGCTGCCTTCCACTACAAGAAGTCCGGCCATTACGGCTCGGTGCTGCTGCGCACTTCGGACAGTCGCGTTCCCCGGCGCGGTCGATGCGGCGCAGCTTTACCAGCAGCAGGCGGCGAAGGCCGGCATCACCATCGAAGTCAAGCGCGAGCCCGGCGACGGCTACTGGTCGGAAGTCTGGAACAAGCAGCCTTTCTCGACTTCCTACTGGGGCGGTCGCCCTATGCAGGACCAGATGTATTCGACGGCCTATCTGTCGACCGCAGACTGGAACGACACCCGCTTCCTGCGTCCGGACTTCGACAAGGTCATCATTGCGGCCCGCGCGGAACTGGACGAAGCCAAGCGCAAGGAGATCTATCGCGACAGGCTGCAATGATGGTTCGCGACGAAGGCGGCCTGATCCTGCCGATGTTCAACGACTTCATCGACGCCACCGGCGCGAAAGTCGGCGGCTGGGAAGAGCATCGTTCCGGCGAGATGATGAACGGCTACGCCCTCTCGCGCTGCTGGCTCGAAGCTTGAGTTGAGAGAGGAACGACGGAATGAAAACTTCCGTCCTCACACTGGTGGCCCAGCGCATCGCGCTGGGCCTTCTTTTGCTGTTGGCCGTATCGGTCATCATCTTCGCCGGCACGCAGTTGCTGCCCGGCGACGTGGCGCAGGCGATCCTCGGACAAGGGGCGACTCCGCAGGCGCTGGCAAACCTGCGCCGCGACATGGGTCTGAACGACCCTGCCTATATCCGCTATTTCCACTGGCTTGGCGGCGTGGTGACCGGCGACCTCGGCGTCGCGCTGTCGAACGGCCAGGACATCGCGACACAACTCGGCAAGCGCCTCGGCAACACGCTGTTCCTTGCCGCTGTCGCAGCCGTGGTTTCCGTACCGCTGGCCATCGTGCTGGGCCTTGTTGCCGTGCGCTACCGCAACCGCTGGCCCGACAAGCTGATTTCGGGCGTGACGCTCGCCTCGATCTCGCTGCCGGAATTCTTCATCGGCTACCTGCTGATCTATTTCGTGGCGGTCAAACTTGGCTGGTTCCCCTCCGTCTCTACCGTCTATGACAGCATGGGTTTTCTGGAGCGGCTCAATGCCGTGGCGCTTCCGGCGCTGACGCTGAGCCTTGCCATCCTGTCGCAGATGATGCGCATGACCCGCGCCGCGATCCTCGACGTGATGCAGTCGGCCTACATCGAAACCGGCGAACTCAAGGGCCTGTCGCAGTTCAACATCATCCGGCGGCACGCCTTCCCCAATGCCCTCGCGCCGATCGTCACGGTCGTTATGTTCAACCTTGCCTATCTCATCGTCGGCGTCGTCGTGGTGGAGGTGATCTTCGTCTATCCCGGCATGGGGCAATACCTGGTCGACCATGTCGCCAAGCGCGACGTGCCGGTGGTGCAGGCCTGCGGGCTGATCTTTGCGGCGGTCTATATCGGCCTCAACATCGCTGCGGATGTGGTTTCGATCCTGACCAATCCGCGCCTGCGGCATCCGAAATAGGGGGCGATACATGCAATTGAGCCGCATCCCCGTCAGCGCCTGGATCGGAATGATCCTGACGTCGGGTTTCGTCTTCGTCGCGGTTTTCGCGCCGCTGATCGCACCGTATGGCGAGGCGGAAGTCGTCGGCGGCCTGTGGCAGCCGATGAGCGCGCAGCACTGGTTCGGCACCGACAACATCGGCCGCGACCTGCTGACCCGCATGATCTACGGCGCGCGCACAACGCTTTGGATTGCCGGCGCTGGCGACGGCGATGTCCTTCACGCTGGGCTCGGTGCTCGGCTTCACCGCCGCTGTCATGGGCGGCTGGGTCGACCAGATCCTGTCGCGCCTTGTCGATCTGCTGATGGCGATACCATCGCTGATCTTCGCACTCGTCGTCCTTTCGGTGATGCCGACCACGACATTGACGCTGATCCTCGTCATGGGGCTGCTCGATTCCACCCGCGTCTTTCGCCTTGCCCGCGCCGTGGCAGTAGACATCAACGTCATGGACTTCGTGGAGGCCGCCAAGCTTCGCGGCGAGGGACGCCGCTGGATCATCTTCCGCGAAATCCTGCCGAACGCGTTGTCGCCGCTCGTTGCCGAGCTCGGCTTGCGCTTCATCTTCATGGTGCTTTTCCTCTCGGCGCTCTCCTTCCTGGGACTGGGCGTACAGCCGCCGGAGGCGGACTGGGGCGGCATGGTGAAGGAAAACAAGGAAGGCATCGTTTTCGGCATCCCCGCCGCGCTGATCCCCGCTGCGGCGATCGCGCTGCTGGCGATTTCCGTGAACCTTGTGGCCGACTGGATCCTCAACCGCACCACCAGCCTCAAGGGAGGGCGCGGTGCCTGAACTGCTCCTCGAAATCCGCGACCTGAAGATCGGCGCCACGATCCATCCGCCAGGCGAGAAGCCGCGCGACATCGTCATCGTCGACGGCGTGTCGGCTTCGCTTGAAAAGGGCAAGGTGCTCGGCCTGATCGGCGAATCTGGCGCTGGCAAATCCACCATCGGCTTGTCTGCAATGGGCTATGGCCGCGGCGGTGTCCGCATCACCGGCGGCGAGGTCATCCTCAACGGACGCGACATCCTCAAGGGCGGCATTTCGGGCCTGCGCGCCTTGCGCGGCAAGGAGGTCTGCTACGTCGCGCAATCGGCGGCGGCGGCGTTCAATCCGGCGCACCGGCTGATGGACCAGATCATCGAGGCGGCGCTCGCCCACGGCGTGTGCTCCAAGGCCGAGGCGCAAAAGCGCGCGATCGCGCTGTTCCGCAAGCTCGGCCTGCCCAACCCTGACAATTTCGGCAATCGATATCCGCACCAGGTGTCCGGCGGGCAGTTGCAGCGCGCCATGACCGTGATGGCGCTTTGCCCGCAGCCCGACCTCATCGTCTTCGACGAGCCGACGACCGCGCTCGACGTAACGACGCAGATCGACGTTCTCGCCGCCATCAAGGAAGCTATCCGCGACACCGGCGTTGCCGCGCTCTACATCACCCACGACCTCGCCGTCGTCGCCCAGATCGCCGACGACATCATGGTGCTGCGCCATGGCAAGAAGGTTGAATACGGCACCGCAGAACAGATCATCCATCGCCCGCGCGAGGACTACACGAAGGCGCTGGTCTCGGTCCGCTCCATCGCGCATGAGGAAAAGAAGCCCTCGGGCGAGCCGCTGCTCAAGGTGATGAATGTCAGCGCCTCCTATGGCGGGCGCAAGGGCGTGCCGGTGCTGTCCGATGTTTCAGTCGATATCCACCGCGGGCAGACGCTCGCCGTGGTCGGCGAGTCCGGCTCCGGCAAATCGACGCTGGCGCGCGTCATGACCGGCTTGCTGCCGCCCTGGGCCGGCAAGATCGAGTTCGAGGGCCGCGCCCTGCCCGCGCGCCTCGCCGACCGTACCAAGGACGACCTGCGCGAAATCCAGATGATCTACCAGATGGCGGACGTGGCGATGAACCCGCGCCAGACGGTTGCGACCATCATCGGCAGGCCGCTGGAATTCTATTTCGGCCTCAAGGGGGAGGCGCAGGCGAAGCGCGTGCGCGAACTGCTCGACGAGATCGAGATGGGTACGGGCTTTGCCGACCGCTATCCGGCGGAGCTGTCCGGAGGCCAGAAGCAGCGCGTGTGCATCGCCCGCGCGCTTGCCGCAAAGCCGAAGCTGATCCTGTGCGACGAGGTGACGAGCGCGCTCGACCCGCTGGTTGCGGACGGCATCTTGAAGCTTCTCTTGAACCTGCAGAAGATCGAAAACGTCGCCTATATGTTCATCACCCACGATCTGGCCACCGTGCGCGCCATCGCCAACTCGATTGCGGTGCTGTATCGCGGCAAGGTGGTGCGCTATGGCGGCAAGGGCGACGTGCTGTCGCCGCCTTTCGACGATTACACGGACCTCTTGCTTTCGTCCGTGCCGCAGATGGAAATCGGCTGGCTCGAAGCGGCCATCGCCGGCCGCAAGATGCAAAGCGCCGGGAACTGAGCCATGCAAGCCAAGCTGCTGCTGATCATCATCGACGGCGTGCCCTGGCGCAATTGGCGCAGGCTGTTCGGCAATCTCGAAGGCTGGGTGCTTTCGGGCGACGCCAGCGTGTGGAAGATGCGCGCCGTGCTACCGTCCATCTCGGGGCCCTGCTATGCGTCGATCCATACCGGCGTGACCCCGCAGGTCCATGGCGTCATGGCAAACGAACTGCGGTTCCGGGTGCAGCAGCCGGACATCTTCTCCGAGGTCGCCAAGGCCGGCGGCAAGTCGGGCGCGGTGACCCACTCCTACTGGTCGGAGTTCTTCCAGCGCTACCCATTCGACTATGTCCGCGACATGGAATATGACGAGCGCGGAAGGCCCGATCCATCACGGCCGCTTCCACACCATGACCGGCTACGGCCACGACAACCAGATGACGCCGAGCGATGCGGACCTGTTCGCCACGCTCACCATGCTCACCGAACGTTTCGGCATCGACTACGGCATCCTTCACACCTGCACGCTCGAACTCGATGGGCCACCGCTTTGGCCATGACAACACGCCGATGGACCATGCTTGCGCAGTGATGGACGCGCAGCTCGCCGCCTTCCTGCCGCGCTGGCTGAAGAACGGCTACGAGGTGATCGTCACTGCCGACCATGGCCAGACCGATCGCGGCCATCACGGTGGCCATGAGGATTTGCAGCAGGATTTCGCGCTCTATTATTTCGGCAACGGCAAGGGACCGGACGCCGACTCGCTGCTAGGCCAGACCCAGCTTGCGCCAACGATCCTGAGGCGGCTAGGCGTGCCAATCCCCGCCACGATGAAGGATGAGCCGTTTCTGGCCTGATCCGCCCTAAAGCCGCTTCTCCAGATAACGCACACGTTTCGCGCCGCCGTCGAGCATCGCTTCGCCGATCTGCATGAATCCAAGTGCGGCGTGAAAAGCATCGGATTGCGGGTTGGGCGGCTCGGCATTGACCTCGCAGGTCACACGGTCATGCCCGGCCTTGCGAGCCTGCTCGAACAGCTCGGTGTAGAGTTGCCGCGCCAGTCCCCGGCCTCTCGCTGTCTCCGCAACCGCCACCCGGTCAACATAGACGAAGCGACTGAGCCGGGCGCGCAGCCAAAGGAAGTTCGGGCTGTCATAGTCCGCATCCTGGTCGAAGGCGATGATGAAGGCGTCGGCATTGCCGATGCGGGAAGCCATGAACGCCGCCCCGACGAGATGGCGCAAACGCGCAGCATCAAGCCACGACAACTCCCGCGCATGGAGATTGTTGAGCGCGAGTACTGCCGGTTCGGCTTCCGGATCAATGCCGGATATCGCCCCGCTCAATAAGGCCATTCGCCCTTCCCCAGGGCATCGATGGCAGCGACGATGCGATCGAAGCTCTCCTTCGCGCGCTTCACGCTGTGCCGCGCACGCAGATGCCCGTGCACCAGCCCCTCGTCGTTGAACCATGCCGCCTTGCCGCCGGCGCCGAGGATCGCATCGCGATAGTCGCGGCCGTCATCGCTGATCGGATCGCATTGCGCCGAGAAGATCGCTGTCGGCGGCAGGCTGGAAAAGTCCGTGTCGCAGAGCGGCGCATAGGTCGGGTCTTTCGAGCAGTCTTTTCCGCCGCTGCGGATATGGGCATAGAAGTCGACATCGACACTGCGCAGCATCGGCGCCTCGGCATGCTCAACGTAGGAGCCGGCGTTCCGGTTGCCGCCAAGGCCGGGATAGACCAGCACCTGCCCTACCGCCGTTTTCTCGCCGCGCGTGGCATGTGCCACCGCCGCCGCGAGGTTGCCGCCCGCGCTGTCGCCTGCAAGGACGATCGCACCGTCGTAAGTGTCGCGAATGTGCCGGAACGCCTCGAGCGCATCGTCGAACGCCGCCGGATGAATGTGCTCGGGGCAAAGCCGGTAGTCGACTGAAATCACGCGATAGCCGGTGCGTTGGCAGATCTCCGCGCACACATCGTCATGGCTGTGCAACCCGCCGACGACGAATCCGCCGCCGTGATAGTAGACCACGGTCACGTCTGGCATCTTTGCCGCTTTCGTACCGGCGCACCGGAATGGCATCGATCGCCTCGTCGGTGAACGTCACCCCGTTGGGAATTCCGGCATGGAATGCCGCGCACAGCCGGTCATAGACCGCCCGCTGGCCGGCCATGTCGAGATCGATCGCATCAGGCGGGTAATGGCTGTTGGTCTTGTCGATGAATGCCCATGTTTCGGCATCGATGAGCTTGGCGTAATCGGTCATTGGTCCTCCTGCCGCGAAACTGGCGCGGGCTCATAACCCATTCATGTTGAAAATGCGCCGCAATGCCAGCGCATTTGGAATTGCGCTGTCGTTTTCCGCCGTAGCGGCGCACTGGAAAACAGGTAGTCTCACCTCGCCCAACAGGAATCTGCCCGCAATGCCGCAAAAGCCGAACATCCTGATCTTCATGGTCGATCAGTTGAACGGAACGCTGTTTCCGGACGGGCCGGCGGATTTCCTGCATGTACCGAACCTGCGCCGGCTCGCCGAACGCTCCGCGCGGTTCGCCAATTGCTACACGGCAAGCCCGCTTTGCGCACCGGCCCGCGCATCCTTCATGTCGGGGCAGATGCCCTCGCGCACCCGCGTCTACGACAATGCCGCCGAGTTCGTATCTGCGATCCCCACCTTCGCCCATCATCTGCGCGCGGCGGGTTACCGGACAAGCCTTTCCGGCAAGATGCACTTCGTCGGGCCGGACCAGCTCCACGGCTTCGAGGAGCGGCTTACGACCGACATTTACCCGGCCGATTTCGGATGGACTCCCGACTATCGCAAGCCGGGCGAGCGCATCGACTGGTGGTACCACAACATGGGCTCGGTGACGGGCGCGGGCGTCGCGGAAATCACCAACCAGCTCGAATATGACGACGAAGTCGCCTTCAATGCCGTGCAGAAGGTCTACGACCATTCCCGCGGCAATGACGAGCGGCCTTGGCTGCTGGTGGCAAGCTTCACCCACCCGCACGACCCCTTCGTGGCGCGCCGCAAGTATTGGGATCTATACGAGCACTGCGAATATCTCGAGCCGCAAGTGGGCGACCTTCCCGCCGACCGGCATGACCCGCATTCGCTGCGGATCCTCGCGTCCTGCGAGCGCGACAAATACGACATCACGCGTGAAAACATCCGCCGTTCGCGGCAGGCCTATTTCGCCAACATCTCCTATCTCGACGACAAGATCGGCGAGATTGTCGCGGCGCTGGAGGCGACGCGCCAGGCCGACAACACCATTATCCTGTTCTGCTCCGACCATGGCGAAATGCTGGGCGAGCGCGGCCTCTGGTTCAAGATGAGCTTCTTCGAAGGCTCGTCCCGCGTGCCGCTGATGGTCTGCGCGCCAGGCGTCGCTGCGGGGCTGGTCAAGACGCCGGTCTCCAATGTCGACATAACGCCGACGCTTTGCGAACTCGCCGGCGTGTCGCTGGCCGGGATCAGCCAGTGGACCGACGGCGAAAGCCTGCTGCCCGTCGCCGCAGGCGCACCGCGTTCGCGCGCCGTTGCAGTCGAATACGCCGCGGAAGCATCCATGGCGCCCATGGTTTGCCTTATCCACGAAGGCTACAAGTTCACGTATTGCGAAGCCGACCCGCCGCAGCTTTTCGAACTGGAAGCCGACCCGCACGAACTTTCCAACCTTGCCGAAGATTCCGATCCTGCCCATGCGGCGCGGGTGGCGCAGTTCATGGCAATGGTGCGCGAGCGCTGGGACATTGCCGCGTTCGACGCCGAGGTGCGGGAAAGCCAGGCGCGCCGCCACGTTGTCTACGCGGCCCTGCGCAACGGTTCCTATTACCCATGGGATTTCCAGCCGCTGCGCGCGGCGAGCGAGCGTTACATGCGCAACCACATGAATCTCGACACGCTCGAAGAGAGCAAGCGCTTCCCGCGCGGTGAATGACCGTGGCAGGCGACCCGCGCTACTCATCGATATTTTCCATCGTGCTGTCGATGACGTTCGCCTCGCTCGGCAGCGGCATCGTCTTCAGCTATGTGCCGTTCACGCTCGCGAAGGCCGGATATGACCCATGGGTGGCCGGCTCGGCGGTAACCGCCGTTGCGGGCGGCGGATTGCTCGGCTGCTTCATCGCCGGGCCGCTCATCCGGCGCGTCGGCCATGCACGCGCCTTTTCCTGCTTCGCGGCGCTGACCATCCTGTCGGCGATCATGGTCGCCATCGGCGTCATCCCCGCGGCATGGATCGCTTCGCGGGCGCTCTACGGCTTTGCCTCGAACGGCAATTTCATAGTCGTCCAGAGCTGGCTCAACCATGCCGCAGCCAATGAATGGCGCGGCCGGGCCATGTCGATGTTCTACATGTCCTATGTCATCGGCCTTGGAACCGGATCGTTCATGTTCGGCTATCTGCCCGATGCCGAGAACACGGCGCCGCTGGTGGCGGTCGCCTGCTACACGCTTGCGATCCTGCCGATCGGGCTGACCAGCATCCCCAATCCGCCGCCGCCGGAGAACGTCACCATCAACCTTCGCGCTGCCTGGCGCGTGTCGCCGGTTGCGCTGATGGGCATTCTTGCATCAGGCGGGCTGTCGATGCTGGTTCAGGGTTTCACTCCGATCTATGCCGCCGGCGAAGGCCTGTCGCGCACCCAGATCGCGCTGCTGATGTTCCTCATGCAACTGGGAATGCTGGGGGTGCAGTTTCCGCTTGGGGCTCTTTCGGACAGGATGGACCGCCGAATGGTGCTGGTCATTTCCTGCGGCATCATCGTCGCATCCGCCGCCGCCGGCATGTTCATCTCGTTCGAGTATCTCCTGCTTGGCGATCCTGGTCTTTGCCATATGGTCCGGGGCGACGGAGACGATCTATTCGATCTCCAACGCACATGCCAACGACCGCGCCAATCCGCGCGACTTCGTGCCCCTGGCCAGTACCATGCTGGTCGCCTGGTCGGCATCGGCCTTCGTGCTGCCCGGCCTGGTGACGGCGATCACGCCCTATTTCGGGCCGAAGGCGTACATGCTCGTTGTGATGGTGGTGGCAATTGCCTTTTCCATCTTTGCGCTAGTGCGCATCCGCGCCAACCGCCTGGATGCACTGCCCGCGCAGGAACATGCGGGTCACTGAACGAATACCGCTTGTGCTTTTCCGCAACAGCGATATGCAAATCACGCTTCTCCTTCCGGAATCATCCGTTGCTCAAGGGTATATTCTTCGGCTTCGCGGGCTACGCGATCTTTTCGTGCGGCGATGCGCTGATCAAGCACGCCGGCACGGAATCGGGCCTGTTCGTCATCGGCTTCTTCGTAACCCTGTTCTCCACAATCCCGTGGCTTGCGACCAGACAACCGCGAGGAGCGCTGGCGCGACCTGTTCCAGACGCGGCGGCCCTGGCTAATCAACATGCGCGGGATCGCCGGAGTGCTCGCCAGCATGATGAGCATCTACTCGTTCACGCATCTGCCGATCGCCGAGGCATATGCGCTGATATTCCTCATCCCCTTCGCGATCACGGTTTTCTCGGCCCTGTTCCTGGGTGAAAGGATCGGCTGGCAACGCTGGGCGGTGCTCGCGATCGGCTTCGTCGGCATCATGCTCGTTATCCGCCCCGGTTTCCGCGAGATCACCATTGCCCACGCCGCCGGCGTCGGCGTCGCCATTTTCGGCGGCATCAGCGTGGTGCTGACGCGCCTGCTTTCCGCAACCGAAACCAAGCAAACTCAGATGGCGGTTTTGCTCGGCTATTTGCTGGTCGCCTATTTCCTGCTGATGCTGCCGCAGTTCCGCATGCCGCAAGGCGAAGTCATGCTGACGCTGTTTGCCGCCGGCATCTGTTCGGGCTGCGGGCATCTGCTGATCCTGGCAGCGCTCAACCGCGCGCCGGCGAACCGTGTCGGACCGACGCAGTACACGCAGATCCTTTGGGCGGTTATCCTGGGGGCCGTTTTCTTCAGCGAATATCCCGACCTGATGACCTATTTCGGGCTGGGCATCGTGGGACTTTCCGGCGTACTCGCCTTCACCGGGGCCAGCCGCCAGGCGTCCCCTGCCCTTTCCCGCCAGCCGGCCTGAACTCAGGCAGCCATTGCCCTTGCCGCGATGAAGCGCTTGATGCGCGCGATCGCCTCGTCAAGCACCGCGTCGTCCTGGACCAGCGAAATGCGCACATGCCCTGACGCGGCATGGCCGAAGCTTTCCCCCGGCATCACGGCAACGTCTTCCGCTTCAAGCAGGCCGAAAGCGAAACGCTCCCCGTCCGGATCGATGGCGCGGATATCGAGCATCGCGTACATGCCGCCCTTGCTGCCGCGAACCGCAACACCATTCGATCCGTCGAAAGCCCGCCGGAAGCGCTCGCGCCTACCGGCATAGCGCGCCGCGATCTCCTCGACGCCATAGCCTTTGTCCAGCGCCTCGGCCGCAGCGCGGCTGACGAAATCCGGCAGGCCGTAGGTGGCCACGAGGTTGAAACTGTCCAGCTTCTTGATGATGTCCGCCGGCCCGCGCAGCCAGCCCACGCGCCAGCCCGTCATGCCATGGCTCTTCGAAACCGAATTGACGATGAGCGTGCGCTCCGCCATGCCCGGCACCGAAATCGGCGAAACATGCGCGCCCTGCGCATGAGACCAGTAGACTTCGTCCGAGATGAGCCAAAGGTCGTGGTCGATGCAAAAACCGGCTATGGCCTCGATCGTTTCGCGCGAATAGATCGCGCCCGTCGGATTGTTCGGCGAATTCACGAGCAGCACCCGCGTTTGTGGCGTCACCGCTGCCTCAAGCGCCGCGCGCCGCGGCTGGAAATCGTCTTCCGGAAGCGCCTCGACGACGCTGAATGTCAGGCCCGCACCGCGAAACGTTCCCGGATAGACAGCGTAGTGCGGCGCGATCATGATCCCGTGCCCGCCAAAATCGGCGGAAGCCTGCATTGCCGCGAAAAGCGCGCCCTGCCCGCCTGCGGTGGCGATGACTTCAGCCGGGCTTGTCGCGACGCCGGTCGAGCGTTCGCTTGCCCGTGCCATTGCCGCGCGAAGCAGAGGCAGGCCGGAAAGATCGGTGTAGTGGTGGTGCCCTGCCCTCAATGCCGCGATGCACGCCTCCACGGACGGCTCGGGCGTGCGGAAGTCATGGTCGCCCACCGACAGCATGATGATGTCGGCGCCTGCGCGCTTGCGCCTCAGCGCCTCGAAATGCACTTCCCAGCCGCTTTTGCCGGCCTCAAGAATATTGCTGACGCGTGTCGAGATGTGCGGCATGGGCTTTCCTGCCCGCCATCGCGGGCGATTTTGGCTTAGTTGACGATGGTGGGCTTTTTTGCCTCTTCCTGCCGGATCGGCATGGAATCGATGAGGTCGAACAGCACCTGCGGATTGACCGGATGCTGCCAGCGCCCCTTCTCGGTGCCGTCCAGCCCGATCAGTATGACCGTCAACCCTTGTGAGGCTGGAGCAAACTGCGTTTGCAGGTCACGCCCGGCGCCGAATGGAAGGCTTGCAAAACCGATGAATGTCATCGGCTCGCGCCCGCCGGCGACAGTGAAAACGACGGTCTTGCGCTGGTCGAAGCCTGTGCGTTGCTCGCCTAGCATCGCCATCTGCCGGTCAAGGCTGGCGTCGCTGCGCGACCTCGCGAAAAGCAGCACAGCGCGCTTTTTGCCTTGAAGCGATTCGAGTGGATTGGCTGAAGCTGGCACCGCAGGTGCCGCAACCAACAAGGCGATGAACATTCCGAGCAAACGTTTCATGATTCCATTGTAGCGCCTGGGATGGCCTTGCGCACACCCCTTGCGACAAGTCTGCATGTCGCGTCTATGCCAAAGCCATTGCGGCGAAATCGTAGAGTTCCCGGTCGAGAAGATGGCTGGGCCGCACGTTGGACAGCGCGCGGATCATCGTATCCTTGCGGCCCGGCATCCGCCGTTCCATCTCGCTCAGCATTTCCTTCATGGCGTTGCGCTGCAGCCCTTCCTGGCTGCCGCAAAGATCGCAGGGGATGATCGGAAACCGCATTGCCGCGGCAAACCGCGCCAGATCGCTTTCCGCGCAAAGGGCCAGCGGGCGCAACACCGTGACGTCGCCATCGTCGTTGAGCAGTTTCGGCGGCATAGCCGCCAGCCTGCCGCCATGGAAGAGGTTGAGGAAAAACGTCTCGAGAATGTCTTCACGGTGATGGCCCAGCACCAGCGCCTGACAGCCCTCCTCGCGTGCGATGCGGTAGAGATGCCCCCGCCGCAGCCGCGAGCAAAGCGAGCAATAGGTCGCGGTGTCGGGAAGTTTCTCCGTGACCACGGAATAGGTGTCGCGGTACTCGATGCGGTGCGGCACGCCATGGCGCGAGAGGAAATCCGGCAATATGTGCTTGGGAAAATTCGGCTGCCCCTGGTCGAGATTGCAGGCGATGAGGTCCACCGGCAGCAGCCCGCGCCATTTGAGATCGAGCAGAATCGCCAGAAGGCCGTAGGAATCCTTGCCGCCCGAAAGCGCGACAAGCCAGCGCTCGCCCGGCGTCACCATCGAATAGGAATCGAGCGCCTGGCGGGTGTTCTGGACAAGCCGCTTGCGCAGCTTGTTGAATTCGCCCGAAGACGGCGCATCCCGGAACATCGGGTGGCAGCCTTCGGTGTTATCCAGATTTGAGATCACGGCGTTCATTCTGGTCGCTTCTTCCCCATGAATTTATCCGCTTATCCGTTTTCCGGAAATCGGAACACAAGCTTCCTGCTTGCTTTCTTAGTTGAGCATGTGAAAGGTATTCCCGCTAAAATTGTCAAAGGGCAACAACTTGCGGACACGGATTTGGTTGCTGGGCCTTGTTGCCATTTTGGCGTGTTCCGAACTGGTTGCCCGCTTTGTATTGGGTCTTGGTACACCTCCGCTAAGCATTCCGCATCCGCAAATCGAATACATGTTCCAGCCGGATCAATCCGTGCTGCGCTTCGGCAATCGGGTGGAATTCAACCAATATGGAATGCGCAGCGAACGTTTCGAGCCAGAACCGGTAGAAGGCGAATGCCGGATTATCGTATTTGGCGACAGCGTGATCAATGGCGGCAGCCTTAGCGACCAGAGTGCAATTGCAACGGAAATCTGGCGCAAGGAACTCTCCCGTACACACTCGGGAACAATTGTCGTAGGCAATGTTTCCGCCGGCAGTTGGGGCCCTGGCAACTGGCTTGGCTACGCGAAGAATTTTGGCTTCTTTGGCGCCAATCTCGTCCTGCTGGTAGTATCCACGCACGATCTTTACGACAACCCGAAATTCGAACCGCTGGATCCGGCAACGCATCCCCAATCGCCCCCGCCGTTGGCGTTGATTGAGGGGTTTGCCCGATACATTCCGCAATATGTAAGTCGGTATATCGCTAGTCGACCTGAAGCCCAGTCATTGCCGTTGTCCGACTATGGTGATTCAGCGAAAGGCTCAGCTGATTTGGGCGAATTCCTGAGAGAAGCCAGGCTTGCGGTTCCGCGCGTAATTGTCATTCAGGCATTGGAGCGCAGCGAACTTGAATCCGGCCCACGGGAAGGTCATTTCCTGATCCGGCAGATCGCTTCAATGGCAGACATTGCCGTCATCTCAAGCGAGGCAGTTTTCAAGCAGGCAATGGCGCAAAACGGGGAGCAGTTTCGGGACAACATCCACCTGAATGATGCAGGTCAAGCGACACTGGCCCGCCTGTTCAACACAATGGGAAACCCCTGTCCTGAATAAAAAACCGCCCGGACATGCCGGGCGGTTTGAATTCTGCGAAAAGCCGAAGGATCAGCGCGAATAGAATTCGACGACGAGGTTCGGTTCCATCTGCACCGGATAGGGCACGTCCGACAGGCCGGGCTTGCGCGCATAGGTCGCGGTCATCTTGCTGTGGTCGACTTCGACATAGTCCGGCACGTCGCGCTCGGCGAGCTGGATCGCTTCGAGCACGATCGCGAGCTGCTTGGAGCTGTCCTTGCACCTCGATCACGTCGCCCGCCTTGCAACGATAGGACGCGATGTTGACGCGCTTGCCGTTGACCTTGACGTGGCCGTGGTTGACGAACTGGCGCGCCGCGAACACGGTCGGCACGAACTTGGCGCGGTAGACGATGGCGTCGAGACGGCTCTCGAGCAGGCCGATCAGGTTCTCGCGAGGTGTCGCCCTTCTGGCGCGACGCTTCCGCATAGATCTTGCGGAACTGCTTCTCGGTGATGTTGCCGTAATAGCCCTTGAGCTTCTGCTTGGCGCGCAGCTGCAGGCCGAAGTCGGAGAGCTTGCCCTTGCGGCGCTGGCCGTGCTGGCCGGGGCCGTATTCGCGGTTGTTGACGGGGCGACTTCGGGCGGCCCCAGATGTTTTCGCCAAGACGGCGGTCGATCTTGTGCTTGGCTTCAATACGCTTGCTCATTGCATTTCCTTCAATAGGTTAAGAGCCGAAGCTGATGCTCCGGTTCAAGGAAACGCACCCTCCTCTGCACTGCCTTTTGGCTGTGCCGACAGGGAAAACCGCGCAGCGTTCCTGCGAAATTTCCCACGGGATACGTTAAAAAAGAACCGGGCCAAAGCGGCCCGGATCGGCGCGGATGTATCCCCGCGCGTCTGCAATGTCAAGGAATTGTCGTGTGCGGCGCTACTTGCCGCTCTTCTTTTCCGGCAGGCCCTTGCGCTTTGTACTGGCCATGTCCTCCAGTTCCTTCTCGGTCATGGAGGATGCCATATCCTTCGATGCCCCCTTGAGCTTGCCCTTCGGGGTTTCTCCGCGTTTGGCCGAGAGCGCTACTCCCGCCGCCTTCTGCTGCGCCTTTGATTTTGCCGGCATGGCCTTCATCCTTTCGCCTGTTCAGGCAGAAGGAACGCCTGCATGCAGCGCCGGTTCCTGATCGCGCGCCCGCAGGCCGAAATCCGCGCACCAACCGCACCAATGTGTCTTCGGGCGTGCCGGACGTGAAGATTGCGATATCGTCGCCCGCCTCCACTGGCGCATCGGGCCGCACCAGGCTAAGCGCGCGGCGTGCAATCGCCTCGGAAGTGTCGATCCAGTCCACGGGCCACGGCGCCGTCTTGCGCATGCGGTTGACGAGGAACGGGTAGTGCGTGCAGGCGAGCACCACGATGTCGGTGCGCTTGCCGTCCATCTCCACAAAACAGGGCGCGATCTCGGCCTGCACCGCCTCTTCGTCGACAAATCCCTCGCGCATGTAGTGTTCGGCAAGGCCCGCCAATTGCCGGCTGCCGACCAAGCGCACATGGCATTTGCCTGCATATTGGTGGATGAGGTCGCGCGTATACTGCCGCTTGACCGTGCCTGGCGTCGCCAGCACCGATACAAGCCCGGAACGCGTTCGTTCGGCCGCCGGCTTGATCGCCGGAACAGTCCCGACAAAGGCATGTCCGGGATAGGCCTTGCGCAGCGCATCGATCGCAAGCGTCGAGGCGGTGTTGCAGGCGATCACCGATACTTCCGGCCGGTGTTCATCGAGAAGGCGGCCGAAAAGTTCCACGATACGCGCGCGCAGCGCATCTTCTTCCCAATTGCCATAGGGAAACGCCGCGTCGTCGGCGACGTAGACAAACCGGCGGCCCGGCATCAGTACCCGCGCCTCGCGCAGCACGGTGAGGCCGCCAATCCCCGAATCGAAGACGAGGATCGTCACGTCGCGACTCTTCCCATGGACGCGAGCCGCGGCTCAACCTGGAGCGCGCCGTCGGCGGTGAACGAGAACAGCAGGCGCTTGCGCGCGAAACTGCGGGCATAGACATAGGTAAAGCCGGCACCCAAGCGAGACCGGCCACGATGTCCGAAGGAAAATGCACGCCCAGCACGGGGCGCGAGATGGCGATCCACATTCCCAGGATGGCGAAGAACAGCCTGTATCTTGGCGCCAGCAGCATCAGTGCCATCGCGAGCGCACCCGCGGTAGTCGCATGGCCGGACGGGAACGAGCCGTAATCGTAATGATCGGCGAACGGCCGCAGGAACCAGAGATCGCCTTGCGGCGTCAATTGCGGGCGGGCGCGCCCGATCAGGTTCTTGAGGAGATTGGCGATCAACCCGGAAAACGCGACGCTGGTGAACAGGAAATAGGCCAGCAACATCCAGTCGTGCATCTTCATGCGTTGCGAACGGCTCAACGTCTTTTCCGGATAGAGGGAGATGACAAGCAGCACGCCGCCCGCCGCGTAGAGGATCCAGGCAGACTCGCCAAGCCGCGTCACCGCCTCGAAAATGGCAAGCGTCGTTTCGTTGCGTTCCTTCAGCATCGAAAGGAACAGCGGGTCAGCGAACAGAACCAGCGCGACAATGACTGACAAGACGATCGCCAACGCCTCAGACAGGCGCAACATATCCGGAAAGACCGCGAAGCGCGTGTCCGGCCGGCGATAGTGCACGAAACGGAACCACGCGCGTACCCTGCCCCACCAATGGCCCGAGGCATGGAAAAGCAACGCGCCGAACCGCGCAATGTCGGCGCGGATCACAGCCCACCAGGCTGCTGCCCTTTGCAAGTTAATCCGGTTTTCCATGGAAATGCTTTGCCCCAAGCCATTGCCGCTGGCAAGCGGGCAAGGATAGCCCCGCTATTTTCGCATCCACCGCCGCTGCAGCGATGCGACGACACCGCGCAGCGTCTGCACCTCGGGGGCGCTGAAGCCGGCGCGGGCAAGGATCGACTTCAGGTTCAATTGCATGCGCTCGCGCTTTTCGGGGAGGTGGAAATAATCGGCTTCGTCGAGTGCTTCGATCAGGTGGTTGACCAGCCCCTCGACCTCGGAACGGGGCGCGGGAACGAGTGGCTCCTCGCCGAACAGTTCGACGGGTTTTGTCTTCATCCACTCATACGACATCAGCAGCACGGCCTGCGCGATGTTGAGCGACGCGAAGGCGGGGTTGACCGGAAAGGTCACGATGGCATCGGCAGATCGCAACTTCGTCGTTTTCCAGCCCCCACCGCTCGCGCCCGAACAGGATGCCGGTTCGCTACGTCCGTACTCGTGAAGTGCCCGCAATTTCTGCGCGGCTTCCCCCGGCCCCAGCACAGTCTTGATCATTTCGCGCTGCCGCGCCGTCGTCGCGACGACGAACTGCAACCCGGCCATCGCCTCGCGCAGCGTCGGATAGACCGTGACCGCGTCGATGACATGGTCGGCCTTGCTGGCAGCGGCGCGCGCCCTCCCGTTGGGCCAGCCGTCGCGCGGGTTCACAAGGCGCAGGTCGGACAGTCCGAAATTGGCCATGGCGCGGGCGACCATGCCGATATTTTCGCCAAGTTGCGGCTCCACCAGCATGATGGCCGGTCCGCCGGAGACGAAGTCTGTCGTTCGAAGCATTGCGTGACATGGCGGCCTCACTCGCATGGCCGCGCATTTCCGGCAAAGCGAAATGCGATCATTCCTCGTTTTCCGCCTCGTCGAGCGGCATCACGGGCGCGTCTTCGCCAACATCTGCCTCCCCCGACGCAATGTATTGCATTTCCTCCAGCAGGGAGAGTTGCTCGCCGTCCATGACCCGCACGATGTCGTCGATAACCGGCTTGCCGTTTTCCTCGATCAGCAGAAAGCGCACTTCGCTGAGTGATCGCGCTCCGCCGCGTCCTCGACGCAGCGCCAAAGCTTGAAGGTTACCGTAACCGTGACGACCCCCGCCGCCTCCGCCGTCTTTTCCGCCTTGATGTCCTCGAGCGGGCAGCCGTCCTGCGAATTGGCGATCACGTCATAATCGAACGGATTTCCCTCGCTCTCGCCCTCCTCGAGGCCGAATGCCGGGTTCTTGCTGCGCTGCCTTGTACGCGGCGTGAACTCCGCGCTGTAGAGCCGCGATAGCCGGATGCCGGATCGAAATAGTCCAGCCCTTGCGGCGCGATCTTCGCTCCACAATTGGCGGGTGACATTCATCACCTCGTTGACCGGCGCGAGCGGATCGGCATGCGCGGCGAGCGGCATCAGCAGGACGACAATGACAGGTATGGTTCGCTTCACGGCAACCCCCATCGCACTACCGGCCGGTATTCGGGCCGTTCCACCAAAGGTTGGCTTTTCCGACCGGTGCTGCAATGCTATAGCGCGGATCGATCACGCGCGGCAAATTCGCTTGGCCGCGGCACCCGTCCCTCCACACGGCACTCCAAGAGGCGTTTCAATGAACAAGATCAAGGTCGCAAAATCCCGTCGTCGAACTCGACGGCGACGAGATGACCCGCATCATCTGGCAGTTCATCAAGGACAAGCTGATCCACCCCTATCTCGACATCGACCTCGAATATTACGATCTCGGCATCGAGAACCGCGACGCGACCGACGACCAGGTGACGATCGACGCCGCCAACGCGATCAAGAAGCACGGCGTCGGCGTCAAATGCGCCACGATCACGCCGGACGAAGCAGCGCGTCGAGGAATTCAAGCTGAAGAAGATGTGGAAGTCGCCGAACGGCACGATCCGCAACATCCTCGGCGGCGTCATCTTCCGCGAGCCGATCATCTGCAAGAACGTGCCGCGCCTGGTGCCGGGCTGGACCAAGCCGATCATCGTCGGCCGCCATGCCTTCGGCGACCAGTACAGGGCGACCGACTTCAGGTTCCCCGGCAAGGGCAAGCTGACGATCAAGTTCGTCGGCGATGACGGCACAGATGATCGAGCACGAAGTCTTCGACGCGCCCGGCGCCGGCGTCGCCATGGCGATGTACAACCTCGACGAATCGATCCGCGACTTCGCGCGCGCCTCGCTGAACTACGGCCTGATGCGCAAGGTACCCGGTCTATCTCTCGACCAAGAACACGATCCTCAAGGCCTATGACGGCCGCTTCAAGGACATCTTCCAGGAGGTCTACGAGACAGGAATTCGCAGGCCGAGTTCAAGGAAGCGAAGATCACCTACGAGCACCGCCTGATCGACGACATGGTCGCCTCGGCGCTGAAATGGTCCGGCGGCTATGTCTGGGCCTGCAAGAACTATGACGGCGACGTGCAGTCCGACACCGTGGCGCAGGGCTTCGGCTCGCTCGGCCTGATGACCTCCGTGCTGATGACGCCGGACGGCAAGACGGTCGAGGCGGAAGCCGCGCACGGCACCGTGACCCGCCACTACCGCCAGCACCAGAAGGGCGAGGAGACCTCGACCAACTCGATCGCCTCGATCTTCGCCTGGACGCGCGGCCTTGCCCACCGCGCCAAGCTGGACGGCAATGCGGAGCTGAAGCGTTTTGCCGACACGCTGGAAAAGGTCTGCGTCGCAGACCGTCGAAGGCGGCTACATGACCAAGGACCTGGCGCTGCTGATCGGCCCGGACCAGCCGTGGCTGTCGACCACCGGCTTCCTCGACAAGATCGACGAGAACCTGCAGAAGGCGATGGGCTGATCTTCAGCCATTCCATGAAAAAGGCGGCCGGTGGCCGCCTTTTTTGTTCACGGTCGAGGATTGGCTCAGCCGGCCAGCACCGCCCGCATCGCATCAAGCGCCGCCTGCGCCTTCGCTCCGTCGGGTCCGCCTGCCTGCGCCATGTCCGGCCGCCCGCCGCCGCCGGTGCCGCCGACGGCCTGTGAGCCTGCACGCACCAGGTCGACCGCGCTGATCTTGCCGGCAAGATCATCCGTGACGCCCGCGACGATCGCCGCCTTGCCGTCCGGCGAAACCGAAATGACCGCGGCAACGCCCGAGCCGAGCTGCGCCTTGGCCTCGTCGACAAGCCCCTTCAGATCCTTGGCAGCAATGCCTTCGACGATCTGGCCGAGGAAATTGATGCCGTTGATCGGTCTCGGCAGCATGCCCGCCGCCGCCGCTGCCGCCAAGCGCGAGCTTCTTGCGCGCATCAGCCAGTTCGCGCTCAAGCCTGCGGCGCTCCTCGACCAGCGCCTCGACGCGCGCCACCGCGTCGCCCGCCGGAACCTTCAGGATCGACGGCAATCGACTTGACGCGCTCCTCCTGCTCTTCGAGATAACGCCGCGCGGCATCGCCGGTCAGCGCCTCGATGCGCCGCACGCCGGACGCGACCGCGCCTTCGCCAACCAGCTTGATGAGGCCGATCTCGCCGGTGTTGCGCACATGCGTGCCGCCGCACAGTTCCATGCGAATAGGTGCCGCCAGCCTTGTCGCCGCGCAGCGCCGTACCCATGGTGACCACGCGGACCTCATCGCCGTATTTTTCGCCGAACAGCGCCATGGCGCCGCCCGCGATCGCATCGTCCACGGCCATCAGCCGCGTTTCCACCGGTGCAGCCTGCCGCACGATCTCGTTGGCGATGTCCTCGGCCGTGCGCAGTTCCTCCGGCGCAATCGGCTTGGGATGGGAGAAGTCGAAGCGCAGCCGGTCCGGCGCGACCATCGAGCCCTTCTGCGCCACATGCGTGCCCAGCACCTCGCGCAGCGCCTCATGCATCAGATGCGTCGCCGAATGATGCGCCCGCAAGCCGGCGCGCGCCGCATGGTCGACCTCCAGTTCGACGGCATCGCCGGCCTTCAACTCGCCCGCAACGACCTCGCCATAGTGAACGAACAGGCCCTCGCCCTTCTTGCGCGTGTCCGTGACCGTGAACTTCCCGCCCTCGAAGCGGATCTCGCCATGGTCGCCGATCTGGCCGCCCGACTCCGCATAGAACGGCGTCTGGTTGACGACGACGCCGGCCTTGGCGCCGGGCTTCAGCGACGGAACTTCCGCACCGTCGACGACGATGGCCTGCACGACACCCTCGGCCTTTTCGGTGTCATAGCCGAGGAATTCCGTCGCGCCCGTGCGTTCGCGGATGGTGAACCAGACACGCTCGTCCGCCGCCTCGCCGGACCCGGCCCAGGACGCGCGCGCCTCGGCCTTCTGCCGCTGCATGGCATCGGTGAAACCATCGAGGTCGACGCTGATGCCGCGGTTCTTCAGCGCATCCTGCGTGAGGTCGAGCGGGAAGCCGTAGGTATCGTAGAGCTTGAAAGCCGTCTCGCCGTCGAGCTTGTCGCCCTTGTCGAGGCTCGTGGTCGCATCCGCCAGCAGGCCAAGGCCGCGCTCCAGCGTCTTGCGGAAGCGCGTCTCCTCAAGCCGCAATGTCTCGGTGATCAGCGGCTCGGCGCGGACGAGTTCGGGATAGGCGGCGCCCATCTGCGCGAACGAGTGCAGGCACGAGCTTCCAGATCAGGGGTTCGCGCGCGCCGAGCAGGCTGCCGTGGCGCATGGCGCGGCGCATGATGCGGCGCAGGACATAGCCCCGGCCTTCATTGGAAGGCAGCACGCCATCGGCAATCAGGAAGGACGACGCACGCAAATGATCGGCGATGACGCGGTGGCTCGCCCGGTGTTCGCCCGTCGGCCTTGACGCCGGTCGCCTCGACGCTGGCATTGATCAGCGCCCGGAAAAGGTCGATGTCGTAATTGTCGTGATGACCCTGCAGCACGGCAGCCATGCGCTCCAGCCCCATGCCGGTGTCGATGGATGGCTTGGGCAGGCTCACCCGCTCGCTCAGGCGTGACCTGCTCGATACTGCATGAAGACGAGGTTCCAGATCTCGATGAACCGGTCGCCATCCTGCTCGGCGCTGCCCGGAGGGCCGCCCCAGATGTGATCGCCATGATCGAAAAAGATTTCCGAGCACGGGCCGCACGGACCGGTATCGCCCATCGCCCAGAAATTGTCGGACGTCGCAATGCGGATGATGCGATCGTCGGAAAGACCGGCGATCTTCTTCCAGAAACCGTGGGCCTCATCATCCTCGTGGTAGACGGTGACGATCAGCCGGTCCTTCGGCAGCCCGAATTCCTTGGTGATGAGGTTCCAGGCAAGCTCGATCGCCCGTTCCTTGAAATAGTCGCCGAAGGAAAAATTTCCCAGCATCTCGAAGAAGGTATGGTGGCGGGCGGTGTAGCCGACATTGTCGAGGTCGTTGTGCTTGCCGCCTGCACGCACGCATTTCTGGGCAGTGGACGCGCGGACATACGGCCGGTGCTCGAAGCCGGTGAAGACGTTCTTGAACTGCACCATGCCCGAATTGGCGAACATCAGTGTCGGATCGTTGCGCGGAACCAGCGGGCTGGAAGGCACGATCTCGTGGCCCTCCTTGCGGAAATAGTCGAGAAATGCCGATCGGATGTCGTTTACGCCGCTCATGAAACTTTCCGGGCTGGGTTCAAGGTGCAAGGCAGGTCGCGCCAAGCCGTTGCCTGCTTTTATCCGTGCGGGCAAACCCTGTCCAGCGCGTCGAAGTGTCTGGCAGGACTGGAAAACCGGACGCGGCGAGAAACGAAAAAGGGGCGCATGCCAGGCAGCGCCCCCTTCATGATTTCGTTCCTTGCGCGATGAACCGTGGCTCAGCCGTCCGCGGCCGCGTCGAAACCTTCGCCATCGGCGTCGGGTTCCGGCTCGCCTTCCAGCAACGCTCCGGCAATCAGGCCCGCATTCTGCCGCAGCGCCGTCTCGATCTCGGCCGCGACCGCCGGATGCTCCTTGAGGAACGTCTTGGCGTTTTCGCGGCCCTGGCCCAGGCGCTCGGAATTATAGGAGAACCAGGCGCCCGACTTCTCGATGATCCCGGCCTTGACGCCCAGGTCGACCAGTTCGCCCGTCTTGGAGACGCCCTCGCCATACATGATGTCGAACTCGACCTGCTTGAAGGGCGGCGCCAGCTTGTTCTTCACCACCTTGACGCGGGTCTGGTTGCCGACGACCTCGTCGCGATCCTTGACCGCGCCGATGCGGCGGATGTCGAGCCGCACCGAGGCGTAGAATTTCAACGCATTGCCGCCGGTCGTCGTCTCGGGCGAACCGAACATCACGCCGATCTTCATGCGGATCTGGTTGATGAAGATCATCATCGTGTTGGAACGCGAGATCGAGGCGGTCAGCTTGCGCAGCGCCTGGCTCATCAACCGCGCCTGCAGGCCGGGAAGGCTGTCGCCCATCTCGCCCTCGATTTCGGCGCGCGGCGTCAGCGCCGCAACCGAATCGATGACCAGCACGTCCACCGCGCCGGAACGAACCAGCGTGTCGGCAATCTCCAGCGCCTGCTCGCCCGTATCGGGCTGCGAGATCAGCAGGTCCTCGAGGTTCACGCCGAGCTTGCGGGCATAGATCGGATCGAGCGCATGCTCCGCGTCGATGAAGGCGCAAATGCCGCCCTTCTTCTGCGCCTCGGCAATGGTGTGCAGCGCCATCGTCGTCTTGCCGGAGGATTCGGGACCGTAGATCTCGACGATGCGTCCCTTCGGCAATCCGCCAACGCCGAGCGCGATGTCGAGGCTGAGCGAACCGGTGGAGATCGTCTCGATCTCGACAACCTGCTCGTTCTTGCCGAGCTTCATGATCGAGCCCTTGCCGAACGCGCGTTCGATCTGGGAAAGCGCCGCGGCCAGTGCCTTGGACTTGTCCACCGTGCTATCCTCTACGAGACGAAGTGAATTCTGTGCCATGCTTTAACATCCTTGCGCCAAGCTTCCAATGGCCGGAAATTCTCGCAACGCCAAATTGCAACCCTCACCGGATTTCCCTCATGTACCTTATTTGTTCTCGTTTGTAAAGCGCGCGCAAATGCTTGAAAGCATGGAATTTACGCAAGTTCGTTCGAAAAATGTTCCGGTAGCGTTCCCGCAGCGTCAATTCGGCGCCGCCGGCCGTTCGAAGCACGGTGATTCCAGGTACTGCGCAGGCAGGTTGCAGGGCCTTGCATGATGACTGATTCCCTTTGCTTCGTGACCGGTGCGCATATCGACCTCACCGCCCGGCTTTTCGCCCCGGCGGTGCCCCATGCATCCAATCCGGGCACGGTGACCGCCCGTCCGGGCGGGGCAGGCCTCAACAGCGCCAGCACGGCGGCAAGCCTTGGCGCGGCGGCGGTCATGGCCAGCCCCATAGGGCCGGATGCCCATGGCGAAACCTTGCGCCAGACGCTGGCCGCGCGCCAGATCAATGATGCGCTGATCCCTGTCGATGGGCTGAGGACGGGAACCTATACGGCCATCATCGAACCGGACGGATCCATGCTGATCGGCCTTGCCGACCTCGCAATCTACGAATCGGTGGCAGCCGGCTGGTTCTTCGACAATTGCGGGGATGCGCTGGAAAACAGCGGGCTGTGGTTCCTCAACGCCAACCTGCCGGCCCACACGCTGGCAGCCCTTGCCGAAAAGGCGGAAGGCCGCAAGATCGCCGCCGCAACCATATCGCCGGCCAAGGCGCCCCGGCTCGCGCCGATCCTTCAGCACACCGATTTCCTGTTCACCAATGCCGGCGAGGCGCGCGCGCTGACGGGCCTCAGAAGCGCCGAGCCCGCCGAACTCGCCCGCGCACTGGCGGCTTCAGGCGTGCGATCGGGAACGATCTCGTCGGGCGCAGGACCGCTGCTTTGGTGGCATGGCAGCGACGGCGGGATCATCGCACCCCCGCCGGTCGACGGCATTGTTGATGTGAACGGCGCTGGCGACGCGCTGGCGGCGACAATCCTCGTGGGTTTGGCGCGGGGCCTGGAATTTTCACGCGCCGCCGAATTGGGCGTGCATGCGGCGCAAATGACGCTGGCCAGCGCCGAGCCGTGGTGCGAAAACCTGTCCTGGTCCGCGCTTGAAAACCGCGCCGGGCGACTGCCCGCAGCCATGGAGCCACTGACATGACCAGCACCCTGCCCCCGGTTCTTTCGGACTATCTCGAAATGCTGCCGGAAGTCTCCGGCGCGCTTGCGACCGGCGCGCCCGTCGTGGCGCTGGAATCGACCATCGTCACGCATGGCATGCCATACCCGCAGAACATGGAAATGGCGGCGGGCGTCGAGGCATTGATCCGCGAAGGGGGTGCGGTGCCGGCAACCATCGCTGTCATGGATGGGCGGTTGAAGATCGGGCTCGATGCGGGCGAACTGGAAAAGCTGGCCAAGACGAAAGGCGCGATGAAACTGTCGCGCGCCGATCTTGCCTTCGCGCTGGCGTCCGGACATGCCGGCGGCACCACCGTGGCCGCCACCATGATGGCGTCGCAGCTTTGCGGCATCGAGGTTTTCGCCACAGGCGGCATTGGCGGCGTGCACCGGGGCGCGGGCGACAGCTTCGACATTTCGGCGGACCTGCGCGAGTTTGCCCGTTCATCGGTCATCACGGTCTGTGCCGGTGCAAAGGCGATTCTCGACATGGCCAAGACACTGGAATTCCTCGAGACAGAAGGCGTACCGGTAATCGGTTTCGGCACAAGCGATTTTCCGGCATTCTGGTCGCGCACCAGCGGCCTCAAGGCGCCGCTGCGCCTTGACGATGCAAGCGCGGTCGCGCGCCTGTGGTCGGTGCGCAAGGCGATCGGCCAGCCGCGGCGGCATGCTGGTCGCAAATCCGGTTCCGGAGGAAGACGAGATACCGGCCGGCGAAATGCGGCGGCATATCGAGGACGCGCTGGCCGACGCGGATGAAAACGGCATCGGCGGCAAGGCCGTGACACCCTACCTGCTTTCGCGAATACTGGAGCTGACCGGTGGCCGTTCGCTTGCCGCCAACATTGCGCTGGTTCGCAGCAATGCCCGCGTCGCCGCGCAGATCGCGGTGGCGATCGCATCGCGCTGACCTTCAGGCTCTAGACCGCCGTCAAAACCCATTTTACGAGTTCGCGTGCAATCTTGTCGAAAGCCGCGTTGATGCCATCCACGACGGATGACGCGTCCGTGCCGCCCAGCGGAACCTGCGCATCAAATACCTTTGCGCGCAGCACCTTGCCGGTGCGGTCGGAGACGAGCTTGACCGACAGCGATACCTGCGCGGCGCTTTCACCCGCGCCGATATTGGCCTGGAACGAGCGGATGTCCGTCACGATCTGGTAGTCGATCACCAGCCCTTCGCCGGGCTTTGAAACCGCCCGCACCCGGCCGGTGTTCTCGAATGCCTCGACCAGCCGGGCCTGTACCACCTTGGGCAGCCGGTCGGGCCATTGCGAACGGGCGAGGTACTCGATCTGGGTCGGCGACGTCTTGACGACGATGTCCTGCGCGTCGAGCGACTTCAGCGCGGAAGGCTCCTGCACCAGTATCTGCGAGCGGGTATTGGCCTTGAGGCCGGAAATCTGCGCCGGCGCGCCGAGGTCGTAGATGTCGACGACGGATGCGGTGCTGCAGGCCGACAGCGCCAGCGCGAGCAATGCAGCGGAAAGCCACGCTCCTGTCCGTCGAACCGTTTCACAATGCCTCGTCACGCAATACTCCCCACGCCCGCGATCCATCAGCGCCGCGGCCTGCCGTCGAATGTCCGCGGCCGCTCACCGCCTGTTATGATGCGTTGCGGATTGTCTTCAAAGTCGGAAACCGTTTCTTCGATGCGATTGATGGAACGCCGCGTTTCCTGCACCAGCGTGCGCACGTCTTCCAGTCCCTGATTGGAGAATCGCGTCAAACCTGCTGATATTTCGTTTACGCGGGCGCGAAGCACCTGCGAAGTCTCGCGGAAATCGGCCAGCGTGGCCTTGAGTTCCTCGCTCAGGCCCTTGCCGTCGGTGGAGCCGAGAAATCCGTCAAGCTTGGCCAGCACGCCATCGATCCGCGCCGTGGAGTCCTTGAGCTGGCGCGTGAACGCCTCGACATTTTCCACCGAATTGCGAACCTTGACCGGATCGACTGCCGCAAGGATCTCGTCAACGCGGGTGAGCGTGCCGTCGAGCCGCGCCGAAAGCCCGTTGAGCGCCTTGGCGGTTTCGCCGGCACTCTTGAGAAAGTCTTCGACCTTGTCCGAGTTGCGCGCGAGCGCGCCCGAAAAAGTCTCGACATTCTTGACCGACGCCGTGGCCGGCCCGCGCACTTCCTTCATGAAATCGTCCAGCGACGTCATCATGCGGTCGGCCCGGCCCGCGATCGTGCGTACCGTCTCGAGAATGTCGCCGACAGCCGATGGCGCGGCGTCGATGGTCGGCGTGCCCTCGCCGGTCAGGAGCAGTGGCGAGGAAGGCGTGCCGCCCTGCAGCGAAATATAGGAAATGCCGGTCAGCCCCTGGCTGCCGACGCTGGCGGTCGGTGTCGGCCCGAACGGGCGTTTCCGATTTCACCGAGGTGACTGCATAGACGATGCGCGGGTCCTGCGGGTCGAACGCCACGCGATCCACCTTGCCGACCTTGATGCCGTTGAACAGCACTTCCGAGCCTTCGCCAAGGCCCGTGACCGAACCGGCGATGCGCACGTTGAGCGGCACCAGGCCTGTGCGCTCGTCCAGCCGCGCGACCCAGTAGACGAAGGCGAACGCGGCTGCCAGCACGATAAGCGTGAACAGGCCGACGGTCACATAGTTGGCGCGGGTTTCCATCAGATCAGAACTTGCCTTCGAAGGGTTTACGGTTGGTTTCGCCTCTGCGCATCACAGGGCCTCGCGCACGATCTGACGCGCCCGCTTGCCGCGGAAATAGGACTGCACCCATTCGTTTTCCGATTCAAGCATGGCCTCGATGTTCCTTCCAGCAGCACCTTGCTGCTCGCCCAGCACCGCAATCCGGTCGCAGACGGAGAACAGGCTGTCGAGGTCATGCGTCACCATGTAGACCGTCAGGCCCAGCGTGTCGCGCAAGGTCACGATGAGTTCATCGAACTCCGCCGCGCCGATCGGATCGAGGCCCGAGGTCGGCTCGTCGAGAAACAGCAGTTCCGGATCGAGCGCCAGCGCCCGCGGCAAGCGCCGCGCGCTTGACCATGCCGCCGGAAAGCTGCGACGGCAGCTTTTCCGCCGCGTCCTGCGGCAGGCCGACGAGATTGAGCTTCAGCCGCGCCAGTTCGTCCATCAGGCGCGGATCGAGGTCGAGATATTCGCGCATCGGCACCTGGATGTTTTCCAGCACCGTCAAGCGCCGAAAACAGCGCGCCATGCTGGAACAGCACGCCGATGCGCTGGTCGATGGCGAGGCGTCTCGTCTTCGCTGCAACTGGTCATAGACCTGGCCGAAGATCTCGATCGTTCCGGCCTGCCTGCGGCTGAGGCCGAGGATCGTGCGCATCAGCACCGACTTGCCGGCGCCCGATGCCCCGACGAAGCCCAGGATTTCGCCGCGCCACACGTCGAGATCGAGATTTTCCAGCACCGGGCGGGCGTCGAAGGCCACGGTGACGCCGCGCACGCGCAAGACCGCTTCACGCCCGGCGGCGCGTGCGGCAGTGTCGGCGGATATGGCGTCTGCATCGTTTCCATGGCGCTCAATAGTTGATCTGCGCGTAGAACACGGCAAAAAAGCCATCGACGACGATGACGAAGAAGATGGCCTTCACCACCGCAGCCGTCACCCGCCGGCCCAAGGCTTTCGGCGCTGCCCTCCACCTTCATGCCCTCGACCGCGGCCATGATGCCGATGATCAGCGCCATGAACGGCGCCTTGATCATGCCCGCGAGCAGCGTCGAAAGATCGACCGCGATGCGCAGCTTGCTGAGGAAACGCCTCGAGCGAAATGTCCGAATAAAGGTTGAGCAGCAGCGCCGCGCCGGCGAGCGAGGCGAGGTTGGCGATGAAGGTCAGCATCGGCAGCGCCATCACCAGCGCCACCAGCCGCGGAAACACCAGCACGCCGACCGGGTTGAGGCCGATCACCGTCAGCGCGTCGACCTCCTCGCGCATCTTCATCGAGCCGATCTCGGCCGTCATGGCGCTGCCCGAGCGCCCTGCCACCATGATCGCGGTCAGCAGCACGCCGACCTCGCGCAGCAGCAGGATGCCGACGAGATCGACCGCCAGGAACTCCGCGCCGAAATAGCGCAGCGACCACGCGCCCTGCTGGGCGATGATGCCGCCGATCAGGAACGACATCAGCGCGATGATCGGCACCGCCCGGATGCCCATCATGTCGATGTGGTGGATGATCGAGACCGGCCGCACCGAGCCCTTGCGCCCTGCCTTGAGCTGCGGCCCGCGAATGGCCGCGCCGATCATGTTGAGCGAGGCCACGGCGTCCGACTTGACCGAATAGCCGAAGCGCCCGAGGCTTTCGAGGACGCTGACCAGCACACCGACGCTTTCGCGCGGCGCGGGCTTGACCGTTTCGCGCGAGACCGCCTCGAGCAGCCGGCCTCCGGCGCTTTGCGGCGCGTTGATGATGCGGGCAGCGCCGCCCGCCGCGCGCCAGGCCTTTTCCAGCCGCGACACGATCCACGCGCCGGCAGTGTCCATCCGCCGCACCCTGCGAGAGGTCGATGACCAGCGCCGCGCGGCCGGCCTTCGCCTCCAGCGCACGCAGAGCCATGTCGGCGGGCGCGATCTGCCCGGCGACCCAATTGCCGGCCGCTTCCACGACCGTGCCGCCCTCGACGGCGCGGATCGTGCACAGCGCGCCTTCCACGCTCTTGATGGCCTCGTTCTGTTCGCTCATGCCTGTCCCGGACGAATGGGCAAAGCGGGCCGCCGACGCGAAAGCGCCCGGCCCGCAACTTTGCCTTTACCTCTTTATGTGCGAGTTTTGAACATTGTCAAATAATTTGTTTTAAATCAATGGTTTGCGCAGCGGCACAGCCCTTGGCGTCCCATTGATAGCATTAGGGAATTTGCCGGTACCTTCCTTGCTGCGACACTCCTCGAGATCGCCACGGAAGCGGCGCCAAATGCCGCCAAGCCCTCGCCCGTTCACAATGCCCGGTCGATTTCTGCAAGTGCCTGCGCCGCTCTTTGGAGAACCGGGCCGGCTCGCGCGAAATCGCCTAGCGAGGCCCTGGAAGGGTGTGTCCGCGCATTTCGGCCTGCATGAAGGTGGCGAACAGGTCCGCCCGCGGATTGACCCTGCCGGGGCTGTGGTGGACGATACACATCTCTGCTTCCGGCGGGCGGTATTGGGGCAGCACGATTTCCATGCTGCCGTCTTCGAGCCGGGGCTGGGCCAGGAACCGCGGTACCACACCGATTCCCGCGCCACCACGAATAATCGACACGACGGTCTTTGGGTCGTTTGCGGTCACCTGCGCCTCCAATGTCACGGTCTCGGGGCCATCGGGGCCGCGAAACGACAGGTCGTTGCCGGCCGCATTCCAACCAGGCAATGCCCGGCAAGTGCAGCGAGGCTGTCGGGCCGCCCGCGGGTCTTCAAATAGGTGGCGCTTGCAACCAGGTCCTGCGGCATGGACCCAAGGCTGCGGCGCGTCAGGCTGCTGTCATCCAGCGGGCCGATACGAACGGCCAGATCGAAACCACCTGCAATTAGGTCTTCGACCAGGTTCGACACGTACAGTTCAAGCCGGATGCCCGGATACAGCGTCGCGAAACGCCCGACAGCAGGACCCAATATGTCGGCGGCAAAGGCAAAAGGCAGGCTGATCCGTAGCTGACCTGTTGGTTGTGAGATCACGTTTTCGACGCCGGCCAGCGTTTCGGCCACGGTGTGAACCATCCGCGCCGCCCCCTTTGCCAGAAGCTGCCCCGCCTCAGTCAGCCGGTTCCGGCGGGTGGTGCGGATTACCAGCTGAACGCCGAGATTTCGTTCCAGCGCCGCGACATGCTCGCTGACCGTCGACGTCGGCAGGCGCAAGCGCCGAGCCGCTCCCGCGAAACTGCCGCTTTCAGCTAGCGCGGCAAAGGTCGCGAGGTGGTTGAGATTGCGGTACATTATGCAAATTTCCGGATAGTATCTTCCAGTATTCAACCTAGCATCCGGAATACTGGATTTGTAGCTTCTTTATGACGCCGCATAAAGGAAGAGGCCATGAAACCTGCCATTACGCTGATACCGATGCCGAAAGGCTTCGACCGACCTGAATTGGTCACCCAAGACCTGATGGCTTCGGCCTTGAACGGGCTGATCGATCCTTTCCTCGTCATCTCGCTCTTCGAAATGAAGGCTCCGTTCTTTCCACCGCATCCGCATGCCGGGTTCTCGGTCGCGACCTACATCTTCCCTGAAAGCGATATCGGGTTCTGGAATCAGGACACGCTGGGCAATCGAAATGCCATCCCACCCGGCGCGCTGCACCTGACGGTCGCGGGAGCGGGCGTAATGCATGAAGAAACCGTCACCCGCAGCGGACGGTCCGCGCTGGGCCTGCAAATATGGATCGACCACGCAGATGCCGACCGGGAGGTGTTGCCCGCCGCACGGCATCTGGCAGCGAAGGATGTACCCACCATTGCCGGGAATGGCGTGATTCGCCGTGTTCTGCTCGGCACGTCCGGCGGACTGACGTCACCGCTGGCTCCAACTTTGGCGGCCCGCATCGTTGACGTCGACCTGCAGGCGGGCGCGATACTGGAGGAACCCGCCATCCCGGGCGAAACCGCATTCGCCGTGGTGCGGTCGGGCCAGGTCGAGACTGCCGCAGGGTCGGCAGGCGCTGGTACTGCCATCTTCGCAACCGGCGGTTCATTTTCCGTGACCGCATTGGTCGAGTCCCGGCTGACGATCTTCGGCGGACAGCCCCTGCGGCACACCGTTGTTCCCGCGGGGCCATTCGTTGCGTCTACCGAGGCGCAGGCCCACGCATTCCGGGCACGGTTCGCCTCCGGCGGAATGGGGCGGCTAACTCCATTCGACCAAGCCGCGCTCGATCGCGACTTCGACCGCACCTCCAAATGAAAGGCACTGACCTGGACTTGCCGGGAGTGTGGCAATCGACTGCCTGAAAGGGCTTCAGCAGCCGCCTCCACGACGGTGCCGCCCGTACCATCAACGCGAAAGCGCCCGGCCCGCAACTTTGCCTTTACCTCTTTATGTGCGAGTCTCGGCACAAATTCAAACACTTCATGCGGATTTCATGAAAACCGGACTGAACATCGAAGCGGAAAGCTGGCCCATCGCCGGCACCTTCACCATCTCGCGCGGCTCCAAGACACAGGCCGACGTCATCGTCTGCACCCTCACCCGCGACGGCGTTTCCGGCCGCGGCGAATGCGTTCCCTACCGCCGCTATGGCGAAAGCCTCGACAGCGTGCGCGCAGCAGATCGAGGAAGCGCGCGGTGCCATCGAAGCCGGCGCGGACCATGAGGAGCTCATCGACGTGATGGCACCCGGCGCGGCGCGAAACGCCGTCGACTGCGCGCTGTGGGACCTCGAAGCCAAGCTGGCGGACAAGCCCGTCGCCAGATCTCATCTGGACCGGCAGAACTCCCCGGCCGGTGACGACCGCCGTGACCGTCAGCCTCGGCACGCCGAAGGAAATGGCCGCCGCCACCCGCAAGCTCGCAGGCAGTCCGCTGATCAAGGTCAAGCTCGGCGGCGAAGGCGATGCCGAGCGCATCAAGGCGGTCTGCGAGGCGGCAGGCAATTCGCGCATCATCCTCGACGCCAACGAGGCATGGCGCAAGGACATGGTGCAGGACCTGATGCTGGTGGCCGCCAAACATGGCGTGGCGCTGATCGAGCAGCCGCTTCCCGCCGGCGCCGACGACTATCTGCGCTCCATCCCGCACCCCGTTCCGATCTGCGCCGACGAAAGCGCCCATTCGGAGGACGATTTGTGGCGCCTGCGCGAACTCTATGATTGCATCAACATCAAGCTCGACAAGGCCGGCGGGCTGACCGCGGGCTTTGCGATGCAGCGGCATCGCCCATTCGCTCGGCTTTTCCGTGATGGTGGGCTGCATGGTGGGCACGTCGCTCTCCATGGCCCCGGCGGTGCTGCTGGCGCAGGACGCCGAATATGCCGACCTCGACGGCCCGCTGATCCTCGCCAGGGACCGCCCGCACGGCCTGCGCTACTCAGGCGGCAAGGCATTCCCGCCAAAACGGAGATTGTGGGGGTGAGGAATGCGGGCGGCAAAGGAGATGCCGCCCATCGCCACCTACTTTTTTTGCCCTCGATAATCCTCCAAGTGAAAAAGCATTGATAGGGCGATCCAGATCGCCATTAACGTCCAAAAACTGACCGAGAGGCCCCGTATTGCGGGTTCGCTGGGAAACACAAAGGATGCCACAATAACGGCGAAAAAGATCGCAACCCCCAGCCAGAATTGCTTCAGATTCATCGACATGCTTGTTCTCCTACCGTGTGGCCTGCCAAACCGCCGAGGAAGCCACCTGCCATTCTTCCGGCCTGCGCACCTACGGGTCCTGCCAACCCACCCGCTAGTCCACCCAAAGCTCCACCATAAATAGCTCCGGCACTCGAATAACCGGCAACGCAATTGGCGTAGGTAACTCCACCCCGGGTCGTATCGTCTGAGTAATCTCTTCCTTTCCTACCAACGCTTGCGGAATCGGACCCGCCCCCTCCACCGCCGCTGCATTCGCAAACGAGCATCGCCGGCATGCCCGCCATCGCGGGGAGAATGTTGTCATGGTCGTGCATCAAGCAGCGTTCGTGCAATTCCCTAAATTTGAGGGTTGGGAACTACACCGCCACCTTCTCCGCCCTACCCGCCATCAACAGCAGCGCCAGCCCGGACGCGCCGGCAAGTGCCATGGCGTAGAAGGCGTTGACGCCGAACGCCTCGTAGAGCGGGCCAGACAGCAGGCCGAACGCGCCCATCGCGATCGCGCCGGTGACGAAGCCCGCGCCCTGCGCCGATCCCATCCGTTCTTCCGGCACAGCGTCGTTGTAGAAGTGCATCAGCCCCAGATGCGTCGCGCCGAAGCTGAGGCCGTGCAGCACCTGCAGCACGGCCATAGCCGGCAAGGCCCGGCTCCAGCGGAAACAGCGTCCATCTCAGCGTGCACGCGATCCCGCCGATGATCGCAAGCTGCAGCGGGGTGACGCGCCTGAACACCTGCCGCGAGAACTGGAACAGCGCGATCTCCGCCAGCACGCCGATTGCCCAGAACAGGCCGATGACATTGCCTGAAAATCCCAGTGCTTCCCAATGGATGGAGCCGAAGCCGTAGATCATCGCATGGGTGGCCTGGATGATGCCGCAGCCCGCCGTGACCAGCATGAAACGCCGGTTTGCCATGAGTTTCCAGGTACTTGCCGAGCCAATTTGAATCTGGCTGGCAGCACGGCGCGGCCGCCCGAGGCGCGGCGTTACCGGCGAGACGGCGAGGCCGAGGAAGGCGGTGGCGATCATCGCCGTCATGATCGCGGTCGTGCCGTATGCGCCCAGCAACCAGCCGCCGAGGAAATTGGCGATGATGAAGACCACCGACCCCCACATCCTGATCCGGCCGTAGTCGTGGCCGAAGCGGCGCACGCCCGACAGCGTGATCGAATCCATCACCGGCTGCAGCGGGTGCGAAAAGAAGGCGAGGACCAGCGCCACGCCGAGGATCGGCCAGAAGCCGCCCACGAACGGAAACGCCGCGAAGCAAAGTGCCGTGCCGGCCATCAGGGCGATCAAGATGTCGGCGCGGTCGCGCGCGCGGTCGGCATAGGCCGAGACGTATCCGGAGGTGAGCACGCGCACTGCCAGCGGCAGCGACAGCACCATGGCGATCTGGGTGGAATCGAGGCCCCTGTCCTTCAGCCACAGCGGGAAATAGGGCAGCATCAGCCCGGCGAACGAAAACATGGCGCTGTAGAGCAGCGCCATGCGTGCGGCGAAGGCGTAGGGCGACGCCTCCGCGACCGTTTCGCCGGTGGCTTGCGTCATTGGTTGGCCGTCAGCACGCTTGCGTAAAGTTCCGGATCGACATTGCCGCCGGAAGCGACGCAGACCACGGTCTCGCCGGCAAACGCCTTGCCCTGCGCCAGCAGCGCCGCCAGCGCCACCGCACCGCCCGGCTCCACCACGATTTTCAGTTCGGCGAAGGCGATGCGCATGGCCGCGAATGCCTCCTCGTCCGTCACCGCGAAGCCGGAGCGCACATGTTCGCTGTTGATGGCGAAGGAGGTTTCGCCCGGCGATGGCGTCAGCAGCGCGTCGCAGGCAGAGCCGGAAAGCCGTTCGTTGCGTCACGCGGCTGCCTTGCGCCAGCGAGCGGGCGTAGTCGTCGAACCCGGCTGGTTCGGCGGTGTGGACGACGGCATCGGGAAAGCGCGCGTGAATCGCGAGCGCCACGCCCGCCGTCAGTCCGCCGCCGCCGCAGCACACGATCACGCGGTCGGCTTTCAGGCCCATCGCAGCGAGATCTTCGCCGATTTCGAGGCCGCATGTGCCCTGCCCCGCGATCACGAACGGGTTCTCGTAAGGGTGGATGAAATGCGCGCCGGTGCGCTCGACGATCTCGCCGGCGATGGCGTCGCGGTCCTCGCTGGCGCGGTCGTAGAGCACGACTTCGGCCCCGGAACGGCGGGTGCGCGCGACCTTGATCGCCGGCGCGTCGGAAGGCATGACGATCACCGATTTCATGCCGAGCAGCCGCGCCGCCTCGGCAACGCCCTGCGCATGATTGCCGGAAGAACAGGCGACGAGCCCGCCCTTGCGCTGCGCCTCATCCAGCGCGCTGGCGGCGTTGAACGCGCCACGGAACTTGAAAGAGCCGGTCAGTTGCAGGCATTCCGCCTTCACGAAAACCCGTGCGCCGGTCATCGCATCGAGTTCGGCCGATCTCAGCAAGGGGGTTCGGAATGCATGGCCGCGAAGGCGCGCGGCGGCAGCCTCGACGTCGGAAAAACGGGGAATGGTCATGGTGCGCGATCCGCAATACGGGAAAGCGCCCTTGATCGGACATTAAGCGCGCGCGCGCAAGGCCCGGGCAAATCTCCGGGCGTTTTTCGGGCGGACCGCCTGTCCTGCCTCCACGAACATGCGAACGCATTCGTCCCAGTCAAATCGCAGCGAATGGGCCAGCGCCTTTTCACGAGGGATATCGAGCGCGGCGAGCGCCGCCTTGCGCAAGTCCGGGTCCAGCACGCCGGCATCGCTGCCGCCGATTACATCGAGCGGGCCTGGCACCGGAAACGCCGCAACGGGCACGCCGCTGGCGAGCGCCTCCAGAAGCACGTTGCCGAAAGTGTCGGTGAGGCTGGGAAACACGAACACATCCGCCGCCGCATAGTGGCGGGCAAGCATCTCGCCGCTCAGCGAACCGGTGAACACCACGTCGCGGTACCGCTCCTCGAACTGCGCCCGCAGCGGGCCGTCGCCGACCACGACCTTCGTGCCCGGCAGGTCGAGGTCGAGGAAGGCGGGCATGTTCTTTTCGACCGACAGCCGCCCGACATTCAGGAAGACGGGCCGTGTCCAGCCCTTCTCATCCGCCAGATTGTCGTCCGGCCGCGGCTTGAACAGCGCATGGTCGACGCCGCGAGTCCACGGTATGACCGTCGAAAACCCGTGCGACCGCAACTCGTTGGCGATGGAGCGCGTGGCGACAAGACAGCCATTGCCGGCATTGTGGAAGCGCCGCATCCAGGCATAGGACCAGGACAACGGCACAGGCAGCCGGGCGCGGACATATTCGGGAAAGCGGGTGTGGTAGCTCGTCGTGAAGGCGATCTGCCGCCGCATGCAGGCGCTGCGCGCCGCAATGCCGAGCGGACCTTCCGTGGCAATGTGTATCTGCTCGGGCATGAACCCGTCGATGATGCGCCCCAGCGTGTGCGAGCCGGCGAATGCCAGCCGGATCTCGGGGTAGGACGGCATCGGCAGCGAGAAGAACTGCGACGGCGCTACCAGTTTCACCTCGTGGCCCGCGGCGGCAAGGCGGCGCGTCACTTCCTCCAGCGTTCGCACGACCCCGTTCACCTGGGGATGCCACGCATCGGTGACGAGCAGGATCTTCATCAGGCCGCCTTCGCCGCGGCGGGGGTGACGGTGACTTCGGGCTCGGTAGCCGTTTCGATCACGGGCCGCAGCGTCGTCCATTCCACCAGTTCCAGCCTGCCGTCATGGTGCTCGACCACCGCCGTGCAGCTTTCCACCCAGTCGCCGGTGTTGATGTACTCAATGCCGTGCCGCGTCCCGATCACCGCGTGATGGATATGGCCGCACACCACGCCGTCGGCGCCGCTGCGGGCCGCTTCGCCTGAAAGCGCCAGCTCGAATTCGCCGATGAAGTTGACGGCTTCTTTCACCTTCAGCTTCGCCCATTTCGAAAGCGACCAGTACGGAAAGCCCAGCCTGCGCCGGATCCCGTTGACGACGACGTTGATGCTCAGCGCCGCGTCATAGGCCCAGTCGCCGAAATGGGCGAGCCAGCGCGCATGGCGCACGACGACGTCGAACTGGTCGCCATGGATGATCAGCAGCTTGCGCCCGTCCGCCGTCTCGTGAATGTCGCGGTCGCGAACCTCCACGCCGCCGAACTGGCTGCCGAGATAGTCGCGCAGGAACTCGTCGTGATTGCCGGGTACGTAGATGATCTCCGTGCCCTTGCGCGCCTTGCGCAGCAATTTCTGCACCACGTCGTTGTGGTCCTGCGGCCAGTACCAGCCGCGCTTCAGTCTCCAGCCGTCGACGATGTCGCCGATCAGGTAGATCTTCTCCGCATCGTGGTGACGGAGGAAATCCAGCAGCAGCCCTGCCTGGCAGCCGGGAGTGCCGAGGTGGACATCGGAAAGGAACAGCGTCTTGTAATGTTCCGCTTTCATGCGAACCCGCCGTGCTATGGTCGATGAATTCTCTGAACCCGATTCAGATGACACGGCGGTGACATTTCACCCGCAAAGCCGGACAAGAGGGAGGAATCACAATGGATTTGGGCATTTCCGGACGCAGGGCAATCGTGTGCGCTTCCAGCCGTGGCCTTGGGCGCGGTTGCGCGATGCACCTGGCGCGGGCCGGCTGCGAAGTTGTCCTCAACGGCCGGGATACCGAGACGCTCGAGCGGACGGCATCCGAAATCGCTGCTGAGACCGGAGCGAAAATCAGCTTCGTTGCCGCGGACGTTTCCACGCACGCCGGACAGGATGCGCTGCTGGCTGCATGCCCTCAGCCGGACATTCTCGTCAACAACAATGGCGGGCCGCCGCGCCGCGATTTCCGCACCCTGACCCGTGACGACATGCTGGAGGGCGTGACCCAGAACATGGTCACGCCGATCGAGCTGGTGCAAAAGGTGCTGGACGGCATGTGCGGGCGCGGCTTCGGGCGCATCGTCAACATCACGTCGCTGTCGGTCTACACCGCGATACCGGGGCTGGACCTTTCGTCTGGCGCGAGGGCGGGACTGACGGCGTTCCTCGCCGGCGTGGCGCGCGGAGCGGCAAAGGACAATGTCACGATCAACAACATCCTGCCGGGCAAGATGGATACCGACCGGCTGCGCGGCGGCTTCGAATTCATGGCGCAGCGGCTCGGCATCTCGCTCGACGAGGCACGGGCGCGTGAAATCGCGCCGATACCGGCAGGAAGGCTCGGCACAGCCGACGAATTCGGCGCGCTATGTGCATTCCTTTGCTCTGTTCATGCCGGCTACATCACCGGACGGAACTTCATTATCGACGGCGGCCTCAACCAGAACGCCTTCTGAAAACCCCTTCCCGCTGCATGACCGGCATCCGCCGGCATGACGTTTGGTCACTGGAACCATCCCCATCGTTCGCGGTTCACTTTGCCGAGGGCGGCGTCGCCGTCACCGCAACGATGGAGGTTTCCCATGCGAAATTACTTGAAGACGGCCGGTTTCGGCCTTGGCGCAGCATTGCTGCTTTCGACAACCGCACTGGCACAGACAACCGTGCAGGCTACGGCGGATCTCAATGTCCGCTCCGGTCCTGGACCTCAGTACCAGGTTGTCGGCGTCATTCCGCAAGGCGGGGATGCATCCGTCATGGGCTGCAATTCGACGGGCAAGTGGTGCAGCGTCAGCGTCGGCGGCGTCGAAGGCTGGGCATATTCGGACTACCTGACCGCATCCGTCGAAGGCCAGTCGATGGTCGTGACAAAGCTGCCGCAGTCGCAGGCGGTTCCCGTGGTTGAGTATGAAGGCGCGGCCGGGGCTGCGACCGGCGCGGTCGGCGGTGCGGTTGTGGGAGCACTGATCGCAGGACCTGTCGGGGCCGCAATCGGCGGAGCGGCGGGCGCAGCAATCGGCGCCAACACCCCGCCGCCGGACAACGTGCGCAACTATGTCATCGAAAACCGGCCCGAGCCTGTCTATCTCGAGGGCGAGGTGGTTGTCGGGGCGGGCCTGCCTGAAACGGTGGAACTGCGTACCATTCCCGACTACGACTACAGGTACGTCTATGTGAATGGCGTACCCGCGCTGGTAGATCCAGGAACGAGGCGAATCGTTTACGTTTATCGTTGATAATCCCTGAACGGCGCTGTCTTGCCGCCGCCCTCGAAAGACGGGCGGCGGTTCGCCATGCCCGTTTTGTGGAACTGGCTGAAACACCGCTTGTAACATGCGTTTTGTATTGACGTTGCGTAATTCGTGCGTAAAGCGACTCCGCAACGATGGAGTCACCGGATTTCATAACGAGGCGGCATGTCGAAATTCACGATAGTTATCATGACCTTGACAGCCGCACTCTTCGCGTGGACGCCGGCCATCGCGCAAAATTCCGAGTGCCTCGCGCTGTCCAACGAACTTCGGGCGCTGACCTCTGGCGGCGGCTTCGTCTTCAGCAAGGAATCGCGGTACGCGGAATTCGAACGCGCCGCGCGCGAGCAACGATCCCAGATATCCAGGGCGCAGGCACTGATCCGCAGGAACGATTGCGCCCGCAGCGTCTCCGTGACCTGTGTGAAGACCAGGGCAAACCTGGTCGACATGACTGCGAACCTCAAGAACCTCGAAAGACAGTTGTCCCGCATGTCCCCCGGCAAGGGCAATGATCGCCGCCGCCAGGCAGTGGAAGCCCGGATCCGTGCGCTCGACTGCGAAGGCGGCCGCCCGCGCCGCCAGGACAGGGGCGAAATGAATGCCGGTGTGCGGCAGGACGTGGCTCCCCGCAGGCGCACTTTGATGGAGCAGATTTTCGGAGTGCGGACCTTCCGTGAGGACGGAACGACTGCCGAGCCGGAATATCGCGGTGACGAAAAAGTGGCCAGCCAGTACGGCACGTTTCGCACCCTGTGCGTGCGCTCATGCGACGGATATTACTTCCCGATCAGTTTCTCGACGCGGCGCGACCGCTTCGAGACTGACGAGCAGGCTTGCTCGCAGATGTGCCCTGCTGCCGAAGTGTCGCTCTATTTCCATTCGATGCCTTCGCAGGACAGCGAGGAAATGGTGTCCTTCCGTAGCGAGGAGCCCTATGCCGCCATGCCAAACGCCTTCAGCTACCGCAAGGCTGTGAACCCGGATTGCACCTGCGGATTTGCCCGCCCTAGCGGACTGACAGAGATCGCGGGCGGCCAATCCTTCCGGATCGAAACCATCCAGCCGCGCCAGCCGCAAACGCCAATCCCGACGCCGCGTCCAGACCCCGGCGTCGATCCCGAGACGCTTGCCAATTCAGGCGGACTTTTCGATACCGCCGATGTCGATGCCATGATCCGCAGAAACCGGGCGCCCCGGATACGCAACGCCCGGCAACCGCAACGTCAGGATAGTCGGGCCAGCGTTCTTTCCCGTCCAATGAGCGGCAGCAGCGCGGCCATTTCCGGTCCGTGCTCCATTCCGGTCAGGGCCATGCGAAGCGGCATGAACAGCGCCTTGCCCTTGCGGCCGGACTTCTCTTTCAAGGCTCCGGTCCATTCGCCCCAGGTCGCCGGCGTCCAGGGTTCTTGCGGCAACAAGGTAGCGGCGAGGGAAACGAATTCGCGGTCCTCGGAAGCGATTTGCGGCTCGGCATTCATCAGCCGCTGCCACCAATCCCCGGCCTCGCGGACGCGAGCAATATTGCCGCGAATGGCGTTCCACAAAGCTTCCGGGTCCGGCCCGAACGCACCGGCGGCAAAGCGCTGCTCCACGTCCTTCCATTCATAGCCATGCACGAGGCGCGCATTGAGCGCGTCGAGCTCGGCGGTGTCGAACTTGGCGGCGGACTTGCCGACCTTGGTAATGTCGAAGCGTTCCGCGAGCGCAGCCATGTTTGGTATCGGCTCGACCGGCCCTGCCCCGCCAATGAGCACTGCCAGCGAAGCGACCGCCATCGGCTCGAAGCCGTCATCGGCCAGCGACTTGAGCGACAGCGATCCAAGCCGCTTGGAAAGCCCCTCGCCGCTCGCCGTGGTCAACAGGTTCAGATGCCCGAATACCGGAGCCTTGGCGCCAAGCGCCTCGAAAAGGGCGATCTGCACGCCCGTATTGGTCACATGATCATCGCCGCGAATGATGTGCGTGATGCCAAGGTCGATGTCGTCGACGACCGATGGCAGCGTATAGAGCCATGTCCCGTCCTCGCGGACCAGCACCGGATCGGACACGGAAGCAAGATCGACGATTTCCTCGCCGCGTACGAGGTCGTCCCAGCGGATTTCAGTGCGGCGCGGGTTGAACGGATCGCCCTCATGGTTGGGCAGCAGGAAGCGCCAGTGGGGCTTGCGGCCTTCGCTCTCGAGGCGAGAACGCTCTTCGGCCGTCAGCTTTAGCGCGGCCCGGTCATAGATCGGCGGCAACCCGCGGGCCGCCTGCCGCTTGCGGCGGCGGTCGAGCTCGTCCGGCGTCTCAAAGCAGGGGTAGAGCAGGCCGGACGCGATCAGCCTGTCGGTTGCGGCTTGGTGGATTGCGCTGCGTTTCGACTGCCACTCCACCGCGTCGGGATGAATGCCGAGCCATTCGAGGTCGCGCGCTATTCCTTCGGCAAATTCGAGCTTGGAGCGTTCGACATCCGTATCGTCGTAGCGCAGCAGGTATTCCCCGCCGCGCTGCTTGGCAAACAGCCAGTTGATCAGCGCCGGGCGGGCATTGCCGATGTGGATGTTACCCGTAGGCGACGGGGCGAAACGTACTTTGACTGTCATGCTTCTTCAGTGTCCATCAAACCGCCAAAGGCGTGGCGCGCCGTGCGATCAGTTTCTTCGAGGCGAGGTAGAGCATCGCTGATGCGGCAAGGCAATAGACGCCCATTGCCGTGATCTGCCCAGGATATGACACGTTCATGTCGATCAGGAAACCGCTGAGGCCGGGACCCAGCGCGGACATGAAAACCATGGCCGACACAATGATGGAGCGGATGGCGCCAAGGTGCGCCGTGCCGTAGATTTCGGGCCAGATCGCACCGAACAGCGTCGATGAAAACCCGGCGGAAAGCCCGAGCAGCGCCATGAATGCGAAGGCGCTCCACTGCGCGGTGATGCCGGCCAGTACGAAACAGGCGATCCCCATCGGGATGAGCATGACCGGCAGCAGGCGAACGGCGGTGAAGCGGTCGATGAGCTGGCCGCTCACCAGCGAAAACGTCACGGTCATCGCAGACATAACCGCGAAGGAGGCGGCGAAGGCCTGGCTGCTCCAGCCCCGCAACTCGATCAGGTAGACCTGGTGGAAGAAAATGGTGGTGCCGATGAAGGGTGGCGCCAGCACGCCAAGCAGCACGAGATAGAACAGCGGATCGCGAAGCACCTGGCGCAGCAGCCAGTCCGGCGCAGGCGCGCGACCGTTGCCGGAAACGATACTTTGCGGCGTTCGCTCCCGCGCCATCAACAGGTAGATCGCGGGAAGCGCTATGGCCACCAGCGCCGCAGCCGCCATCAGCCATGAATTGCGCCAGCCGGCATAGGCCGAAATGAGGACAAAGGCCGAGGGAAACAGCGCCTCGCCGAAGTTCACGCCGATGCCCGAGACGGATACGGCGCGGCCACGCTGGGCTGCGTACCACTTGCCCATCGCGGTCATGGCGATGTGGGTCATCATGCCCTGCCCGAAAAGGCGCAGTGCGTAGATCGCCAGGAAAAGCATCACGAGCGAAGCCGAAAAAGCCATTCCCGCCGCTGCAAGCGCGAGCATGGGCACGCTCAACAAGGTTACCCGCGAAACCGGGACACGATCGACGATACGCCCTAGCCTTGGCAATGTCAGCGCGCTCGCCAACGTCGCGGCCATGTAAAGCGTGCCGAATTCGCCATGGCTCAGGTCGAACTCGCCGCGTATCTGGCCCGCCGAAAGGGCGATGAAAAAGGTCTGGCCGAAGGACGAGAAGAAGGTGAGCAGGAAGCCGCCGGCGAGCCAGCGCGCATTGTCACGCAGGAAAACGAAGAAATTCATCGCGCCGCTTTAGCGCAGGCCACCAGTTTAAGCCATCGCGGACTTGCCGGTCCTTACCGGTCGCGGAAACGGTTGGTGATCGGATAACGCCGGTCGCGGCCGAAGTTCTTGCGCGTGATCTTGACCCCCGGCGCAGCCTGACGCCGCTTGTACTCCGCGATGTAGAGCATGTTCTCCACCCGCTCGACCGTTGCGCGGTCATGACCCCGCCTCGACGATGTCGGCGACCGACATCTCGTATTCAACAAGGTTTTCGAGGATCGCGTCGAGCACCGGGTAAGGCGGCAGCGAGTCCTGGTCGGTCTGGTTCGGGCGCAGCTCCGCCGAGGGCGCCTTCTTCAAGATGTTGGCGGGGATAACCACGCCCGACGGCCCCAGGCACCCTGCCGGCACATTGGAATTGCGCCAGGCCGCCAGCCGGTAGACCTGCATCTTGTAGAGGTCCTTGATCGGGTTGAAGCCGCCATTCATGTCGCCATAAAGCGTGGCGTAGCCGACGCTCATTTCGCTCTTGTTGCCGGTCGTCACCACCATCGAACCGAACTTGTTGGAAATCGCCATGAGGATGACGCCGCGCGCGCGCGATTGCAGGTTTTCCTCGGTAATGCCGGAATTGGTCCCGGCAAAAACCGGCGCAAGCGTTGCCATGAAGCCTTCAACCGGCTCCACGATCGGCACGGTTTCGTAGCGCACGCCCAGCGCGGAGGCGCAGGCCTGCGCGTCGGTGAGGCTGTCCTGCGAGGTGTAGTGATATGGCATCATCACGCAGCGCACGCGTTCCTCGCCCAGCGCATCGACCGCCATCGCCGCGCAGATGGCCGAATCGACGCCGCCCGAAAGACCGAGCACCACGTCCTTGAACCCGTTCTTGTTCACATAGTCGCGCAATCCGAGCACGCAGGCCCGCCAGTCGGCCTCGTCGGTTTCCGGCAGCCGCGCGACAAGCCCCTTGTCGCAGGTCCAGCCCTTGGGACCCTTGCGCCAGGTCGTCAGCACGGTGTTGGCCTCGAACTGGTTCATCTGCAGCGCGATGGAATGGTCGGCATTGAGCACGAAGGAGCCGCCGTCGAAGACAAGCTCGTCCTGCCCGCCAAGCTGGTTGGCATAGATCACCGGCAGGCCGCATTCGACGATCTGGCGAATGACGATCTGGTAGCGAACATCCATCTTGTCGCGATAGTAGGGCGAGCCGTTCGGCACGATCAGCATTTCCGCGCCCGCTTCCGACAGCGTTTCGCAAATGCCGTGTTCGCCCCAGATGTCCTCGCAGATGGGAATGCCGATCCGAACGCCGCGGAAATTCACCGGACCAGGTACTGGCCCCGGCGCGAACACCCGCTTTTCGTCGAATACGCCGTAGTTCGGCAGGTCCACCTTCTGCCGCCAGCCGATGACCTTGCCGCCATCGAGCACGGCGACCGCATTGTAGACGCCCTTCGCGTCGCGCCACGGAGATCCGATGATGACCCCCGGCCCGCCATCGGACGTGTCGGCGGCAAGGCTCTCGATTGCCTCGACGCATTCGGCCACGAATGCCGGTTTCAGAACCAGATCTTCCGGCGGATAGCCGGCAATGAACAATTCGGTGAAGACGACAAGGTCAGCCTGCTGGCGCGCGGCGTCGGCCCGCGCCTCGCGTGCAAGCTTCAGGTTCGCTGCGATATCGCCGACAGTGGGGTTTAGCTGCGCGATCGCGATGCGGAGAATTTCTGGGGAATCTGCCATGGCCTCGGACGGGGAAAGTTTCTGCCGCGGCCCTATCCTGTTCAGCCGCCGTTCAGCCTTGTTCTGCCACATTCGCAGGTATGATGGAACACCATCGCATCGTCGGGAATTCGAAGCCCGTTTCGCGGTTCAAGGAGCAATTTCATGTTTACGGCAAAGAGCATCAAGGGCCTTGCGCTGGCCGCGACCCTGGCGGCGGCGGCCTTTGCGCAGGCATCGGTGGCCGAGGCAGGCCATCGTCATAAACATCGCTACTACGACAATGGCGGAGCAGCCCTGGCAGCCGGCGTTGCCGGCGTGATCCTGGGATCGGCACTCGTCGCGCCGCGCTATCCCGTCTACATCGACCCGCCCGTATACCGCGAGCGTGTCTATATCGATCCGGCGCCAGTTTATGTCGAGCCGGGCTATGACGACCCCTACTACGACGGCCCCTATTACGACGATCCTTACTATGAAGAGGACGTCTACGTGGAACCGGTCCAGCCATACAGGCCGCGTGCGGTTTCGCGCCAGGCGCCAGTTACCGGAACCGATCCGCTGGTGACCAAGGGCACCGGTGACGAGGTCTACTACCAGCCGGGCAAGGGACCGAAGGTCGTGACGCTGGACGAGCAGCCGGCCGGCAGAAGGTATGCCGGCGCAGTGCCCGAAGGCTCGGCCGACTGGGTAGCCATGTGCCGCGCCAAGTATCGCAGCTTCGACGTGCGCACCGGCACGTATCTGGGCTATGACGGCATCCGCAAGGCTTGCGTCATCCGCTGAGCGGCAACGCGTTCATATTGATCAAGGGGCCTGCGGGCCCCTTTTTCGTCGTGGCGATCACGGTAAACGATCCGTGTATCCGTCTGTGACGAAATGCACTTTGAACCGGCGCATTGCATTCCTATCTACCGTTACGGGAGGGAGAATAGGAGATGGTGAAAATGGTATTCCCTGAAGACCGGATGAAGGATCTGAGGCGCGTCGAGGAACACTCGCTGGTTAGCGTCGTCGTCGTTTCGGTCTCGATGATCGCAGCCGCAATCGTGGGCCTGTCCGTATTCATGGCCTGACGCTTCCAAGCTGCACGCAAGTTCCGCAAAAAGATGCAGGGCCCCGGCCCTGCTCTTTTTTTCCAGCTACCCGATGGCCGCGATTGCCTGCGGCAGCACTTCCTCGAACACGTCGAGATCTTGCGGCCAGCCCGCACTGACGCGGATGCAACGCGACAGCGGCTCGACGCCCGGCATGCGGATGAACACGCCGCGCGCCAGGATTTCTTCCAGCAGCGCCTTGGCGTAGGCCGTGTCCCGCCCGCAATCGAGCGTCACGAAATTGGTTGCCGAAGCTATCGGCACAAGCCCGTTCGCCTGCCCGATTGTCGCAATGCGCGCCCGCGCCTCTGCCGTCCTGCGAACCGTCAGCGCCAGCCAGTCCTGGTCGGCCAGCGCGGCCATCGCGCCGATCTCCGCCGTGCGGTTCATGCCGTAGTGGTCGCGAACCTTCTCGAATTCGCTGATCAGCGTTTCCTCGCCGATGCAATAGCCGACGCGCGCGCCCGCCATGCCATAGGCCTTGGAAAAGGTGCGCAAGCGCAGCACATTGCCGATCGATGTGTCGATTGGCGGTACGATCCCCTCCGGCGCGTAGTCGCAATAGGCTTCGTCCAGCAGCAGCAGGCAGCCATCCGGCAGGCCGTCGATCATGCGCCGGATGTCCGCCGCGCTCCACCAGGTGCCCATCGGATTGTCCGGATTGGAAAGATAGAGCAGCACCGCGCCGGTCTCGCCCGCTTTGGCGATGAGGCCGGCGATGTCCTCGCGATCATCGCGGTACGGCACCTTGTGCAGGCTGCCGCCTTGCGCGGCCACGTGGAAATTGAAGGTCGGATAGGCCCCGTTCGAGGTGACGACCGCGCTGCCTTCGTCGAGGAACATGCGCGCCGTGCAGCCGAGCAATCCGTCGATGCCCGCCCCCAGCACGATGTTTTCCGGCTTCACGCCATGAAAGGCCGCCAGCGCATGGCGCAGTTCATAGCCCTCGGGATCGCCATATTTCCAGATGTCATGCCCGGCCAGGGCCATGGCCTCGACTGCCTTCGGCGAGGGGCCGAACAGGCATTCGTTCGCGCCGATGCGCGCGCGGAACGGCTTGCCGCGCTGGCGTTCCTGCGCTTCCGGGCCAACGAAGGGAACCGTCTTGGGCAAAGCCTCGATCAGCTTGCGCAGCCGCCAAGGCGCCTTCGCGCCGAATGGTTTGTTCATGGGTTCTTCCTCAGGATGAAGAATGGCGCCTTGCCGGGCCGCACGGCCAGTTGCGCGCGCAGGGCATCGGTCACGCCGTCGGCAATCAATGTCGCACCGGCGAGGCTTTCGAGATGGCTGATGAAATCGCGGCCGAACAGCTTGAAATGATCTTCCTGCAGGAATTTCTCCAGCCGCTCGGCATCGGTGGCAAAAAACTCGCCGCCTTCGATGGTTTCAGGATTCCCGTGCGGGCCAGGCACGGAAAAGATCATCAGTCCGCCAGGCTTCACGATCCGCATCAAACCGGCGATGTGGTCGCGCCAGTGGCCCGGCACATGTTCCAGCACGTGGTTGTGCAGCACCGCGTCGAAATAACCGTCCGGGAAGATGCCGATCCCGTCAGGCAGCGCGAGCCGCAATGCCTGCGCATGCGGATACCGCTGCGGCGCGATGTCGGCAGTCACATAGCCGGCCCCGAATTTATCCAGCAGCACGGGATGCAGGAACGCTTCCGGCGCGAAATGCAGCACGCGGGCGAAACGGCCCGCCAGCGGAAACAGGAAGCGTTCATAGACGTCGAGGCCGATGCGGTGGCGCGCTTTCGAGCCGCACTGCGCGCAGCGCTCCGCCGGCCTGCCCCGATAGCTCTCGAAGGCGGTTGAACCACAGATATTGCAGTGTGGCGCGTTGGAATCTGGCGTCGGCTCTGGCATGACCAAACCTATATTCGAGGCCCGCCGGATTGCGAGAGGCAAGGCGGCCGGGCATATCGGAACAAATTGCGAACAAAATTTGCCGCCAAGGCTTGCCCGCCTCGCCAAGCCGGTTCCGCTTGGCTAGGCTTGCAGCTCTGATTCGGCACCGGAAGAAGCACGATGGACGACAGCAACGACCTGTTCTCGGCAATGGACGGCGAGCCGCGGCGCGAGCAGCCAAAACCCGCGCCTGCACGCCCCGCCCCGGCCAGGCCTGCCGCAGCGAAGGCATCCGGCGAGGGTTATGACGCGTCCGACATCGCGGTTCTGGAAGGCCTGGAGCCGGTGCGGCGGCGGCCGGGCATGTATATCGGCGGCACCGACGAAAAGGCGATGCATCATCTGTTCGCCGAGGTCATCGACAACTCGATGGACGAGGCGGTTGCCGGCCATGCCACCTGGATCGAGGTCGAACTCGACAAGGAAGGCTATCTTTCCGTCACCGACAACGGCCGCGGCATTCCGGTCGATCCGCACCCGCATCCCAAGATGCAGGGCAAGTCGACGGTCGAAGTCATGCTGACCATGCTGCATGCAGGCGGCAAGTTCGATTCCAAGGCCTACGAAACCTCCGGCGGCCTGCACGGCGTCGGTGTTTCGGTCGTCAACGCGCTTTCCATCCATCTGGAGGTCGAGGTCGCGCGCAACCGCCAGCTTTACCGTCAGGAATTCCGCGCAGGGCATGCCGCTTGGCCCGCTCGAGCCGATGGGCGACGTCCACAACCGGCGCGGCACCAAGGTGCGCTTCAAGCCCGACGAGGCGATCTTCGGCAAGGGCTGTTCCTTCGATCCGGCACGGCTGTTCAAGATGGCGCGCTCCAAGGCCTATCTTTTCGGCGGCGTCGAGATCCGCTGGAAATGCGCGCCCGAACTGATGCGCGAAAAGGACGAGACGCCGCAGGTCGCGACGTTTCATTTCCCCGGCGGCCTCAAGGATTATCTCGAAGCCTCGATCGGCAAGCAGCACAAGGTGACGGTCGAGCCGTTCGCCGGCACGCGCCGGCAAGAGCGGCGGCCATGGCGCGATGGAATGGGCCGTTACCTGGTATGGCGACGACGGCTTCATCAATTCCTACTGCAACACCATTCCCACCGCCGAGGGCGGCACGCACGAAGCGGGCTTTCGCATCGCGCTCACCCGCGGGCTGAAGGCCTATGCCGACATCGTCGGCAACAAGAAGGCGGCGATCATCACGACCGAGGACGTCATGACCTCGGCCGCGGCGATGCTGTCCGTCTTCATCCGCGAGCCGGAATTCGTCGGCCAGACCAAGGACAAGCTGGCGACGGTCGAAGCGCAGCGCATCGTCGAGAACGCCATCCGCGATCCGTTCGACCATTGGCTCGCCGCCTCGCCCGCAACAGGCCAACAAGCTGCTGGAATGGGTGATCGAGCGCGCCGACGAGCGCCTTGCGCCGCCGCAAGGAAAAGGAAATCAGCCGCAAGACCGCGACGCGCAAGCTGCGCCTGCCGGGCAAGCTCGCCGATTGCGCCGAGAACGCCGCGGGCGGCACCGAGCTTTTCATCGTCGAAGGCGATTCGGCCGGCGGCTCCGCCAAGCAGGCGCGCAACCGCTCGACGCAGGCCGTGCTGCCCCTGCGCGGCAAGATCCTCAACGTCGCCAGCGCCGGGCGCGACAAGCTTGCCGCCAACCAGCAGATCGCCGATCTCATCCAGGCGCTCGGCTGCGGCACCCGCTCCAAATACCGCGACGACGATTTGCGCTACGACCGCATCATCATCATGACCGACGCGGACGTGGACGGCGCGCACATCGCCTCGCTGCTCATCACCTTCTTCTACCAGGAGATGCCGGAACTCATCGCCGGCGGGCATCTGTTCCTTGCGATTCCGCCGCTCTACCAGCTCGCGCAGGGCGCCAAGTCCGCCTATGCCCGCGACGACGCCCACAAGGACGAGCTCCTGCGCACCGAATTCACCGGCCGCGGCAAGGTGGAAATCTCGCGCTTCAAGGGCCTTGGCGAGATGATGCCGGCGCAGCTCAAGGAAACGACCATGGATCCGTCGAAGCGCACGCTTTTCCGCGTGTCGATCGACCTGGGCGGCGAAGACGCCACCAGGGCCAGCGTCGAGCAGTTGATGGGCAACAAGCCCGAGGCGCGCTTCAAGTTCATCCAGGAAAACGCCGCCTTCGCCCAGGAAGACATGCTGGATGTGTGAGGCCGCGCCGCCCGCTACCAAAGGCGTAGCGCCAAGCTAAATTAGCATATTCTAATATTCGAATGGATGTGTATAATACCCTCGTCGCAGGCAGTGCCTGCAGGAGGAAACATCATGGCCAATATCGTCGTATTGGGCGCCGGACTGGGCGGCGCCATCATGGCATACGAGTTGAAGGACCAGATCCGCAAGGAAGACACGCTGACGGTCGTCACCAAGGACCCGCAATATCATTTCGTGCCTTCCAACCCTTGGGTCGCCGTCGGCTGGCGCAAGCGCGGCGAAGTATCCATCGATCTGGCCAAGGCCATGGCAAAGCGCGGCATCAAGTTCATGCCAGTCGCGGCACAGAAGGTTCACGCCACTGAAAATCGTATCGATCTGGTGGACGGAACTTCGGTTCCCTATGACTACCTTGTCATCGCTACCGGACCGGAACTGGCATTCGACGAGATCGAGGGGCTGGGGCCGGAAGGGTTCACGCAGTCGGTTTGCCACATCGACCACGCGGAAAAAGCCCACGAGAAGTTCGAGGAGTTCTGCAAGAATCCCGGGCCCATCGTCGTCGGCGCCGTACAGGGCGCTTCCTGCTTCGGCCCGGCCTACGAGTTCATCTTCATCCTCGACACGGAACTGCGCCGCCGCAAGATTCGCGACAAGGTGCCGATGACCTTCATCACGGCGGAGCCCTATATCGGCCATCTCGGCCTCGACGGCGTGGGCGACACCAAGGGCCTTCTCGAGAGCGAGATGCGCAACAAGCACATCAAGTGGATGACCTCCTCGCGGATCAAGAAGGTCGAGGACGGCAAGATGACCGTCGAGCAGATTGCCGAAGACGGCACCGTTGCCGCGACGAAGGAAGTACCCTTCGGCTACTCCATGATGCTGCCCGCGTTTCGCGGCATTCCGGCGGTTTCCGGCATCGAGGGCCTGTCCAATCCGCGCGGCTTCACCATCGTCGACAATCACCAGCGCAACCCGAAATACCAGAACATTTTCGCGGTCGGCGTTTGCGTTGCGATCCCGCCGATCGGCCCGACGCCGGTTCCCTGCGGCGTGCCCAAGACCGGCTTCATGATCGAATCCATGGTCACGGCAACCGCGCACAATATCGGGCAGGTGCTGCGCGGGCACGAGCCGAACCACCAGGGATCGTGGAACGCCATTTGCCTTGCCGATTTCGGCGACAAGGGCATCGCCTTCGTGGCGCAGCCGCAGATACCGCCGCGCAACGTGAACTGGTCCTCGTCCGGCAAGTGGGTGCACTGGGGCAAGATCGCCTTCGAGAAGTACTTCCTGCGCAAGCTCGGCCGCGGCACCAGCGAACCCTTCTACGAGAAGGCCGCCCTGCAGCTTCTGGGCATCAACAAGCTCAAGAAGGTCAAGACCGGCTAAGACAACAAAAAACCGGCCGCGTTTGCGCGGCCGGTTTTTCCATTGCAGCGATGATTACATCGCCGGAATGATGACCTTGTCGATCACGTGGATCACGCCGTTGTCGGCCGCGATATCGGCGGTCACGACCTTCGCGTCGTTGATCATCGCGCCATTGTCGAGGTCGATCTTGACCTCGCCGCCCTGCACGGTCTTGGCCATGGTGTCGTCCTTGAGATCGGTCGACATGACCTTGCCCGGCACGACGTGGTAGGTCAGGATCGCGACGAGCTTGTCCTTGTTCTCGGGCTTGAGCAGGTCTTCGACCGTGCCGGCCGGAAGCGCTGCGAAGGCTTCGTCAGTGGGGGCGAATACAGTGAACGGGCCTGGGCCCTTCAGCGTCTCAACGAGGCCGGCGGCCGTGACAGCGGCTACCAGCGTCTTGAAGGAACCGGCGGCTACCGCGGTGTCGACGATGTCGGCGGCCTTGGCCGGGATGGTGGCGGAAAGGGCCGCGCCCATGGCAATGATGCCGGCGGCTGCAAAACGAGCAAATTTCACGATGATATCTCCCTCGGGTTCTCGATGACCATTCATGCTGGCCAACGATGGGATATACGCCGGAGAGCCGGCGCGGGTTCACGCCTGCTCCATCACGATGTTGTTGGAATCATTTGATGAATTTGAAGTGATCCGATATCTGTCATTTGCCGTAGTAGCGAAGTTTCAGACAATTCGACTGCAGTCAGATCTCGGGGGCACAAGTCCCTGGCCGTTCCGGATTTGTTTGACTTGGGGAACGCTTTGCCGTATCGCAGCATTCATCCGGCAAGCGTGGCGTCCGCCCCTTTCGTCGCCGGATCACATCGACCAGCCGGAACCCGCGTAACCGACGCCCGCCAGTTTTTCCGGATATAAAGAGATAACACTCCCCATGAGTTTTGATACCCTTGGCCTCTCGAAGAAGGTCCTGGATGCGGTGACATCCTCGGGATACACCACGCCTACCCCGATCCAGGAACAGGCCATCCCCCACGTGCTTGCGCGCCGCGACGTCATGGGCATTGCCCAGACAGGCACCGGCAAGACCGCTTCATTCGTGCTTCCCATGCTTTCGCGCCTGGAAACGGGCCGCGCCCGCGCGCGCATGCCACGCACGCTCATTCTTGAACCGACGCGCGAACTTGCCGCGCAGGTCGAGGAAAACTTCAACCGCTACGGCCGCAACCACAAGCTCAACGTCGCGCTGCTGATCGGAGGCGTCTCGTTCGACGAGCAGCTTCGCAAGCTCGACCGAGGCGCGGACGTGCTCATCGCGACGCCCGGCCGCATGCTCGACCACTACGAGCGCGGCAAGCTGCTGCTCACCGGCGTCGAGATCCTCGTCATCGACGAGGCCGACCGCATGCTCGACATGGGCTTCATCCCCGACATCGAGCGCATCGTGAAGCTGGTGCCGTTCACCCGGCAGACGCTGTTCTTCTCGGCAACCATGCCGCCGGAGATCGAGCGGCTTTCGGCCCAGTTCCTGCAAAACCCCGTGATGGTTTCGGTGTCGCCGCGCTCATCCGCGTCGGTGACGATCACGCAGCGGGCCGTGCCCACCGCTATCGATGACTTCGAAAAGCGCGCCGTGCTGCGCGAACTGATCCGCGAAGCCGAGAACCTCAAGAACGCGATCATCTTCTGCAACCGCAAGGTGGATGTCTCGACGCTGTGGAAGTCGCTCGACAAGCACGGCTTCTCGGTCGGCGCACTTCACGGCGACATGGACCAGCGCTCGCGCATGGCCATGCTGCAGGCGTTCAAGGACAACAAGATCCAGCTTCTCGTCGCCAGCGACGTGGCGGCGCGCGGCCTCGACATTCCCGATGTCAGCCACGTGTTCAATTTCGACGTGCCGGTCTCTGCCGAGGACTATGTCCACCGCATCGGCCGTACCGGACGGGCGGGACGATCGGGCGCCGCCTTCATGCTCGTGACCCCGGGCGACCGCAAGGGGTTCGAAGCGATCGAGCAACTACTTAGCCAGAAGATCGAATGGCAGGGAGAGCCTGTCGAGTGGGACGATCGCGCCCGCCGTGGCGGTCGTGGACGCCCAGCCGAGGGCAAGGGCGCAGGCCGTGGCGGCCGCGAACGATCCGGCGAGGGACGCGGCAGGTCACGCGGCGAACGGCGCCCTGCGGCGGCCGAGGCAGACGCGGCGGCGCCCGCTCCCAAGGCTGAAAAACCGGTTCGTGAGGAAGTGCGGGCCGAAAAGCCCGCTGCCAAGCGGACCCAGGAGGCCCGGCCACCGCGCCAGCCGCGCGAGGCAGTGCGTCACGGGGAGCCGGACACAAGGCCGGAGCAGCCGCGCAAGCCCGAGCAGGCGCGCAAGCCTGAGCGGTCGCGCAAGGGCGGCGACGATCACGAGCCGGCGGATTCCAGCCACCCCTTTGGCGGCGAGGAAAACATCCCGGCCTTCCTGCGCGGCTGAGCTTCAGCCCTTCGCCAATCCGTGCACTGTGGTCAATGTGATTAGGATGCCGGTGGCGATAGCCGCGGGCGTCAACGCATCGGCGTTGACGGCAGGAAGCCAGCCCAGATAGGCCGTCGCAGAAATCAGTGCGGAAACGATTATTGTAAGGCGCAAGGGTCGGCCTCTTGGTTTGTCGCAGGTTCAATGCTCGGTTTTGTTGTTTTTCTAACAAATTTTCACGTTCCTGCACGCGAAACGTCCGATTAACCCTAATGCCCGCCATTGCCTCGTCCAAAACAATGCGAGGCGATCGCACACAAATTGGGCGATATGCCTACTTTTTGATCAACACCGCCGGGATTTGGACGTTCATCAAGCCGGTTTTTTCAGCAGTCAGGACGAAGGGCCAACGTTTTCAGCCAGTTGCCAGTCAGGCCCAGCTTTGGCATGCATCCTGCATTAACTTTGTGGTGCGCCGATGCGCGTGCCGGTGTGGGTGACGCCCGCATCCGTACCCTACCCAGATCACGGACCAGAGATGAAGAAGATCGAAGCGATCATCAAGCCGTTCAAGCTCGACGAAGTGAAGGAAGCGCTGCAGGAAGTCGGCCTGCAGGGCATCACCGTCACGGAAGCCAAGGGCTTTGGCCGCCAGAAGGGCCATACCGAGCTCTACCGCGGCGCGGAATATGTCGTCGACTTCCTGCCGAAGGTGAAGGTCGAGGTCGTGCTGGCCGACGAGAACGTCGAGGCGGCGGTTGATGCCATTCGCAATGCTGCGCAGACCGGCCGCATCGGCGACGGCAAGATTTTCGTCTCCACCGTCGAAGAAGTCATTCGCATCCGCACCGGCGAAACCGGCGTGGACGCAATCTGAAAACCAATTCCGCGGCCGACGGCCGAGCTTGCCTAAGGGGCAGGCAAGACCGCTGCCGGAATACAACTTGCTACAGGAAGGATGAACATGAGCAAGGCAAGCGACATTCTGAAGAAGATCAAGGACGAGGACATCAAGTTCGTCGACCTGCGCTTCACCGACCCGCGCGGCAAGCTGCAGCACGTCACCATGGATGTCGGCCTCGTGGACGAAGACATGTTCGCCGAAGGCGTCATGTTCGACGGTTCTTCGATCGCCGGCTGGAAGGCCATCAACGAATCCGACATGATGCTGATGCCCGATCCGGCGACGGTCCACATCGATCCCGTTCTTCGCGCAGTCGACCATGGTCATCTTCTGCGACATCCTCGATCCGGTATCGGGCGAGCCCTACAACCGCGACCCGCGCGGCACCGCCAAGAAGGCCGAAGCCTATCTGAAGGCATCGGGCATCGGCGACACCATCTTCGTTGGTCCGGAAGCCGAATTCTTCGTCTTCGACGACGTGCGCTTCAAGGCCGACCCGTACAACACCGGCTTCAAGCTCGATTCCACCGAACTGCCGTCCAACAACGACACCGAGTACGAAGGCGGCAACATGGGCCACCGCCCGCGCGTCAAGGGCGGCTATTTCCCGGTTCCGCCGATCGACTGCCGGCCAGGACATGCGCTCGGAAATGCTCTCGGTCCTGACCGAGATGGGCGTCACGGTCGAAAAGCACCACCACGAAGTGGCGGCCGCCCAGCACGAACTCGGCGTCAAGTTCGACACGCTGGTGCGCAACGCCGACAAGATGCAGATCTACAAGTACGTCGTGCACCAGGTCGCCCATGCCTATGGCAAGACCGCGACCTTCATGCCGAAGCCGATCTTCGGCGACAACGGCTCGGGCATGCACGTGCACCATGTCGATCTGGAAGGACGGCAAGCCGACCTTCGCCGGCAACGAGTATGCCGGCCTGTCGGAAAGCTGCCTCTACTACATCGGCGGCGTCATCAAGCATGCCAAGGCCATCAACGCCTTCACCAACCCGTCGACCAACTCCTACAAGCGTCTGGTCCCGGGCTATGAAGCACCGGTTCTGCTGGCCTATTCGGCCCGCAACCGTTCGGCTTCCTGCCGCATTCCCTTCGGCTCCTCGCCGAAGTCGAAGCGCGTTGAAGTCCGCTTCCCCGATCCGCGGCGCGAACCCCTATCTCGGCTTTGCCGCCATGCTGATGGCCGGCCTCGACGGCATCAAGAACAAGATCCATCCGGGCGCAGCCATGGACAAGGACCTGTACGACCTGCCGCCGAAGGAACTGAAGAAGATCCCGACCGTCTGCGGTTCGCTGCGCGAAGCCCTGCAACAGCCTCGACAAGGACCGCAAGTTCCTGCTCGAAGGCGGCGTGTTCGACAACGACCAGATCGATGCCTATCATCGAACTGAAGATGACCGAAGTGATGCGCTTCGAAATGACCCCGCATCCGGTCGAATTCGACATGTACTACTCGGGCTGATTTCCACAGTCAGAACCAGGCAAAAGAGAACCCCGGCGCGCTGCGCCGGGGTTTTTTGTTTGGACCGCGCCGATCAGCGGGTGCCGAGGAAATCCGGCTTGCCCAGCGGCACGCCGTTGTGGCGGAGGATGTCGTAGGCCGTCGCCATGTGGAAATAGAAGTTCGGCAGGCCATAGCGGAACAGGTAGTCGCTGCCGGTGAACGAGATTTCGCCGGCGCGGGTGCGGATCATGACCGTCCTGGTCTCTGCGCCTTCAAATTCCTCGGGACGCGCTTCCGCCAGCATCGCGCGCACCTTCTCGATCCGTTCGTGCAGTTCGGCGAAGCTCGCCTCGTTGTCCGCCATTGCCGGCACTTCGCGGCCGGGGAGCCGGTGCGCCATGCCTTTGGCCTGGTCCGTTGCGATCTGCACCTGCCGCGTCAGGGTGAACATGTCAGGCGCCAGCCGGGCGGTGAGGAATACCTGCGGGTCGATGTTGCGTTCCTTCGCATTCGCCTCGCCGATGGCGAGGCACGCCGAGAGGTTGGCCAGCATGGAAGACAGGACTGGTACGCTGGCTGTGTAGAGCGGGGGATTTGTGGGCATGGATCGGCCTTTTCTGTGTCGGCGTGGTCGAATGACCGGTCTGCTTGACCGGCGGCAGACCCTTATCCGGCCCGGGGCTTTAAGCAAGGCCCCCGGCGGGCGCGAATTCGTGATCGGCGCTTCAGAATCGCCGGCAACGCGCTATTGTGCGCCGTAACGCGGAGGCCGGAATGAACGTTACGGAAGCAGTTTCGGGCCGGAAGTCGATCCGGGCCTTTAACCGGGAGCCGGTCGAAACGTCCCTCATTTTGCAATTGCTGGAAAAATCGGCGCGGGCGCCCTCGGGCGGCAACCTGCAGCCCTGGCGGGTCGCAGTGCTTAACGGCGAAGCCATGGCACGGTTCAAGGCCGTCATGGAGGAGCGGCTTGCCGGCAAGCCGCGACCGGGCGGCGACCGGCCGCAATACGCCGTCTATCCTGCGAACCTGAAGGAGCCTTACCGCTCAACGCGCTTCGCCGTCGGCGAGCAGATGTACGCATTGCTGGGGATAGACAGGGAAGACCGCCCTGCCCGCTTGCAGTGGTTCGCCAACAATTTCCGCTTTTTCGGCGCGCCGGCGGCGATCTTCTGTTTTGTCGACCGCATCATGGGCCCGCCGCAATGGTCGGACCTTGGCATGTTCCTGCAAAGCTTCATGCTTCTTGCCCAGGAAGCGGGCCTTGGCACCTGCGCACAGGAATGCTGGTCTCAATGGCCGGAAACCGTGAACGATTTTTGCGGTATGGACGGCGAATTGATGCTGTTTTGCGGCGTCGCCATCGGCCACCCCGACGCGGATGCGCCCGTCAATCGCCTGCGCAGCGAGCGCGAACCGCTGGAGCGTTGGGTAAAGGTGCTCTAGCCGAACACGCCCTTGCCTTCGACAGGCTGCGTACGGATCAGGCGTGAATCGAACACCGCTGCCTGGCGATGCTTGACCGCCTTGCGATAGTCATCGTCGCGAAGCATCGCAATGAACGCGTCGGCGCCGGGATATTCGGCAATGAAGCAGATGTCCCAATACTCGCTTTCCGGGCCGATCAGTGTCAGGTCGAACTTGCCCGACCATACGATCCGCCCGCCGAGCCTTTTGAAGACCGGACCGCTTTCCCGCCCGTAGGCGGCATAGGCCTCGTGGCCGGTCACCATCGTGCCGTCCTCGTAGACGGCAGTTTCACGCAGCCGCACGAGGTTCAGCATGTGGATCTTTCCGGTCCGCGGAAGCTCTTTGAAGATCGCGTAGCGTTCCTTGTCCGGATCAACATGCCCGCTCATGCCTGCCCTCACTTTTGCGAAAACGTAATGCTGCCGGCAGGTTCGAACGCGCCCGACGCATTGTCAAAGACAAAGAAATCCGCCTTGAAGCCCGAACCCGCCTTTCGGATGACCTGCTGCGTGCGCGCGAGCTGGCCGGTGGCATTCTCGACGAAATTCGACGAGACAGTCAACCTGCCGCCGCTCACCGAACCGGAAGACTTCGTCATCGACGCGCCCTTGAAGGCGTTGATGAAGGAGCCCGTGACCGCATCGCCCGAATGGTTCAGCCGGCCGGAGACGGAGGTCTTTCCCTGCGTCGAGGCGCATTCGCCGCTTACCACCAGCGCCTTCCCCTCGTAGCTATTGGTTACCTGGCAGCTTATCCGCTCGGATTTCTCCCGGCCCGGAATGACAGCCGAGCCGCGCCCCCGCCACGAGCCTTCAAGGCCCTTCAGGAATTCGCCGGCTGTGTCGGCCCGCGCCACGCCCGGCAGTGCAACGAGAACGGCAAGGCACGCGGCAAGGCCGGCGCAATTGTTGAAGACGTTTTTCAAAGCTGTTTCTCCTCGATCCTTTCCATCGCCGGCTCCGTTTTGCCGGCGTCTTCGGGAAAGAAACGCTTGAGCGCAAGAATGTTTGCCGGAAGTATGGCCAGATTGCAGATCAACGCTGCAATCAGCGTCGCGATGATCATGGCCCCCACCGCCGGAACCATCGGCAAGACGCTGATCTGCGTCACCATGCTCGAGACGCAAATGATGACCGTGCTGGCAACCAGTGCCGGACCCGCCTCGCGCATCGCGGCCCGCGTTGCCTCCTCGACAGGCAACCCCCGTGCCCTCGCCTGCGTGAACATGTTGATGAGGTGGACCGCATTGTCGATGGCGATGCCGAAGGCAATGGTCAGGGCAATGACCTCGGAAATGTTGATCCCGCCGCCGCGAAGCCACACCGCCAGTTCGACCACGAGTATAGGCACCAGGTTCGGCGTCAATGCCGCAACGGCCAGAAGCGGCGAGCGGGCGGCTGCCGCCACGATGAAGATGCCGAGGAAGATCGCCACGATCAGGCTCAACCGCAATTGCTCGATCAGGCCCGTGAATTCCTCCGCCATCAGCACGTCGAAACCTGTGATCACCACCTCATCGGCATAGGCCAGCGGCTTGCAGGCCGGCCTCGACCGCATCGATCTGTTTCAGCGTATCGACGATCGACTGGTCCGACTGGACGCGAACGGTGATCAGCATCGAGCCGCCGTCGCGCGAAACGCTGCCCGCACGCGCTTCGGCGCCTGAGGCTTCCATTTGCCCGGCAAGGCGTTGCAGCGCCGCCTCGCTGGAAATGCCCTGGGCAAGCCTGCCCGCGGAAGTGATTTGGCCGGGATCAAAAACGCCAGCCAAGACGGATTCCACCTCCGCCAGTCTTTCCCGGTTGGCGTCGGAGAGCAGCGGTCCGGCCTCGGCCTTGGGAACGGAGACCAGAAGCAGCGAACGTCCGCCGAAAAGCTCGTTAGTCACGGCCTCCGCCTGGCGCACTTCGCTTTGCTCCGGAAGGAAGTCGGTAATCCGGTATTCCGGCCGGACATTGAAATGCACTACGGACAACACGATTGTCGCTGCAATCGCCACGACCGCGATGGCGAATGGTCGCGGAGAAACGAACGCGAAGGCGCGCTCGCCAAGATTTCCGAAACGAGGCTCGGGAACCTTGCCCGCCTTCACCAGGCCGCTGCGCGATGCCCAATGGCCCGCGACCGGCAGGCCGATGATCACCGCAAGATAGGCAAGCGCGATCGCCACCGCGCCAAGCAAGGCGAATTCATGCAGCGCCCGTCCCGGCGCGAACAGGAAGGAGAGGAAAGCCAGCAGCGTTGTTATCGATGTCAGCGACGACGCCGGGCCGACGGAGGTCAGGGTCGTGACCATGTTGGCGTCGGGGTCGGGATTGGCGGCGTTCTCCTGCTGCCAGCGAAAATACAGCATGATGCCGTCGGCATAGCGATACGATCAGCGCCAGCGTCGGCAACACTGTAGTCAGGTAATTGATCGGAACGCCGAGCCAGCCGAAAAGGCCGATCATCCAAAGCGCCGTCAGGCCCGGCGCAACGGCGCAGATCAGCGCCGCGGCAACGCTGCGAAAGACGATGAGGGCAATGGCCGCCCCGAGCAAGATGCCGATCACGGTGAGGCGAAGCTGGTCGGTCAAGAGTCCCGACACGATCGTCGCCCCGATCGGCGTGAGGCCGGTGAACCGCAGCTTGAAGTCCTGGGGCGCAGCGGCAAGCGCTGCTTCCCTGATAGCAATGTAGCTCGAGTAGCCCTCGAATTTCGGCAAATTTTCCGGCAGGGTGACGATGAGCAGCGCCGCGTTCTGTTCCGGCGCGACCAACTGCCCGGCCTGCGGATAGGTCTCCAGCAGCCGGCCAACCAGGCTGGCGGCGTCCTCGTCGCTCTGGATTTCCTCGGGAAAAAACTGGCCCAATTCGCCGGTTTCCCGGTCCGCCAACGGAATTGAAAACAGTGTCGTGGCGTTCGCGACCTTTTCGGTGACCGCCATTTCGAGCTGGAGGAAGCGCAAATCCTCCAGACCGGACGCCGTCATCAGCCGGGGCGACTCGACCAGGATCGTGATGTCGCGCGAAAAATCGCGAAAGCGCTCGCGATTGTCGAAATAGTTCCGGTACGCTTCGCTGTTTTCCGGCAGGACCGCCGTCACATCGCCGTCGAAGCGCACTTTCGTGATCTGCGAGGCTGCGGCGACCGAAACCAACAACAGCAGGAGCGAAAAGAGCACCGGACGGCGCATTGCCGCGAGGCCTATTTTTTCAAGTCCGAAGCCGATGCTCCACATTGCGATGCCTTCTTTGCCAAGCCGCCCGGTTGCCCGCAGCGCTTGAAGCCGCGGCGATTTGGTGTCAATGGGTGATTTCGCGCCCGGCCTCGCCCATATAGGCTGTTCGCACGCTTTATCGATGGCAGGCGCATGCCACGAACGGGACCGACCGATGCAGAACTACATCCATGCCGATCTGGCGCCGTTGAAGAACACCGGCACCATAAAGCTCTACGGCGAAGACGGCTTTGCGGGAATGCGCAAGGCCTGCGGCCTGACGGCGCAGTGCCTGGACGAGGTTTCGGCGCTTGTCGCACCCGGCGTGACAACGCAGGCAATCGACGATTTCATCTTCGATTTCGCGCGCCGCCATGGTGCCTTGCCCGCAACGCTGAACTATCGCGGCTACACCAAGTCGAGCTGCACCTCGATCAACCATGTCGTGTGCCATGGCATTCCCAACGAAAAGCCGCTGCGCGAAGGCGACATCGTCAACATCGACGTGACGCTGATCGTCGACGGCTGGCATGGCGATTCCAGCCGCATGTACTATGCCGGCGCCGGTGAAGCGCGCGGCGGAACGCCTGGTGGAAGTCACATACGAGGCCATGATGCGCGGCATCGCGCAGGTGAAGCCCGGCAATCACACCGGCGATATCGGTGCGGCAATCCAGGAATATGCCGAGAGCGAGCGCTGCTCGGTGGTGCGCGATTTCTGCGGCCACGGCGTCGGACTGCTCTTTCATGACGCGCCGAACATCCTGCACTACGGACGGCGCGGCGAAGGCGTCGAGTTGAGGCCGGGCATGATCTTCACGGTCGAGCCGATGATCAATCTCGGCCGTGCCGGCGTGAAGATCCTCGCCGACGGGTGGACCGCCGTTACCCGCGACCGGTCCCTGTCGGCACAATTCGAGCACACCGTTGGCGTGACAGAAACCGGTTGCGAGATATTTACGCTTTCGCCCGCAGGTTATACCCTTCCGCCATACGGCTGATCTCGCTGGGGGGGCGATTCCTTGGTAGAAAAGAAGGCGCGTACGGGCGAAAGCGCCGTGCCCGGCATGTCCGATTCCGCTGGGCATGCGGCAGAGCCGCACTATGTCGGCCATCGCGACCGGCTGCGCGAACGCTTCCGCCTCAAGGGCCCCGACGCACTTGCCGAATACGAACTGCTCGAGCTCGTGCTTTTCCGCTCGATTCCCAGGCGCGACGTAAAACCGCTGGCAAAGGCGCTGATCGCCGAGTTCGGCTCCTTTGCCGAGGTCATCGCCGCGCCAACCTTGCGCCTTGAAAAGGTGAAGGGCCTTTCGGAAATCTCCGTCGCCGACATCAAGCTCATCCACGCGGCCGCGCTGGCGATGAACAGCGGCAAGGCGCGCGAGCGCCCGCTCCTCTCGTCCTGGCGGCAGGTGCTGGAATATTGCCGCACGGCCATGGCGTTCGAGGACCGGGAGCAGTTCCGCATCCTGTTCCTCGACAAGCGCAACCAGTTGATCCGCGACGAAGTGCAATCGGTCGGCACGGTCGACCATACGCCGGTCTATCCGCGCGAGGTGGTGAAGCGCGCGCTAGAGCTTTCATCCACCGCGGTGCTGCTCGTCCACAACCACCCGTCCGGCGACCCGTCGCCCTCGCGCGCCGATATCGAGATGACGAAGACGATCATGGAAATCGCCGCGCCGCTGGGAATAACCGTACACGACCACATCATAATCGGCCGCGACGGCCATGCCAGCCTCAAGGGACTGCAACTGATCTGATGGCAAGGATGCGCAGCAAGGCCGACCTGCCGACCAAGACCTGCGCACATTGCGGGCGCCCCTTCGCCTGGCGCAAGAAGTGGGAAAAGGTCTGGGCCGAGGTGAAGTACTGCTCCGACCGGTGCCGCGGCGAGGCCCGCAAGAAAGCCTAGCCCGGCAGCATTCCGCCCGCGTCCATCAGCGCCTGCGGCGTGTCGAGATCGAAACCCGCCGCCTCACCCAGTTCCACCGCGATCACCCGCCCGCCTTCTTCCGCGATGCGTTCGCGCGCGCCTTTGTCGCCGCGAATGGTTTTCAGCGCCGGGAAATCGCCCTTCGGCCAGAGCACGGGATTGCCGCGCTCGCCATTGTGGCTTGCCATCACGATTGCCTTGGGCGCGGCAGCGTGGGCCTCGATCATGCGATCGATCATGCCCGCCGTGACCAGCGGCATGTCCCCAAGCAGCACGATCGCCGCGCCGCTGTCGGGCAGAACCGCTTCAATGCCGGCGGCGAGCGAGGTCGCCATCCCTTCCGCGAAATCCGGGTTGCGCACGACCCTGACCGGCAGGCTGGCAACTGCCGCCTCGACAAGTTCTGCCTCGTGGCCGGTAACGACGATCGTCTCGCTGGCGCGACTTGCCGCCGCCGCCTCGACAACGTGCGCGAACCAGCGCCTTGCCGTCGAGGCGGGCCAGCAGCTTGTTGTGCGCGCCCATGCGGGTGGACCGGCCGGCGGCCAGGATTACCGCCGAAACAACCGGCTCGGACGGGCGCTTCTCGCGCGGCTGCGGGCGCGTGCCGATTTCCATCAGCAGGCCGCCGACGCCAAGCCCGGTGATTTCGCTGGCCGTGACCTTCCGGCCCGCCATCAGCCGCTGCAAGATCCAGTCGAAGCCGTTCTCGGCGGGGCTGCGGGCGCAGCCGGGCGCGCCGATTACCGGCTTTCCGTCCACCTCGCCCAGAAGCATCAGATTGCCCGGATCGACCGGCATGCCGAAATGCTCGATCCGCCCGCCACTGGCGCGAATGGCCGCGGGAATGACGTCGTCGATATCGCTGATGGCCGATGCGCCGAAAACCAGCACGATATCGCTTTGCGGCAGCAGTTCGCCGATCGCCTGCGCTACCGAGGCCTCATCATGGCCGGTGCGGATTTCCTGCATGATGGTCGAGCCGGACGGCGCCAACCGGTCCATCAGAACGCGGATCGTCTTGTCCATGACGCTTGGCTTGAGCGAAGGCAGCGTTGTCGCGACGACGCCGATGCGCTTGCGGGAATAGGCGTCGAACCCGATCGCGCCGCCAGCAATTTCCGTGGCCATATCGACCGCCATGCGCGGGCAAGGCATAAGGGATGATCTTCACCGTCGCGACCATGCGCCCGGCCTCGACCTCGGTCAGATCAGGCAGCGTTGCGAGGGTAATGCCCGGATCGCAGGCATTGATCGCATCGACCCTTGCCCGGTCTGCCGTGAAAAGCCCGTTGACGGTGGCGTGAATATTGACCCGTCCCGTCGCGGCCGGCGCAAGCCTGATGCCCGGCGCCAGCATGGCGCTCGCGATGCGCTGCGCCGCATAGTCTTCGCCGATGTCGTCCGGGCCTGGCTGCGCCACGATGATTTCGCCGATACCGGCAGCAACGATATCGGCAATGTCCGTCGCGGCAAGCCGGCTGCCCTTTGCAATCCTGCGCCCCGCGGGAAGCTTCAACGCATGCGCCAGGATCGCGCCTTCGCACTCTTCCGCCGGAACCGGACCGAATTTCATGCGTCGAGGATCCGCTCGACCTCGGCGGCGTTGGCGGCCACCTGGCCGCGCTTGCGCAAGGCCGAAATGATCTGCGCCATCACCGCGACCGCAATTTCCTGCGGCGAGGATGCCGCGATGTCGAGCCCGATCGGCGCGTGGATGCGCTCGATCTGCGAGTCCGGCAAAGCCTGCCGCCTGCAGCCTTTCGACGCGGCGTGCATGCGTCTTGCGGCTGCCCAGCGCGCCGACATAGAAGCAATTGCGGCGCAGTGCTTCGGCAAGCGGCCAGTCGTCGATCTTGGGATCATGGGTCAACGCCGCCAGCGGCGGTATAGGCGTCGAAAGGCCGGTCCTCAAGCGCGTTTCCGGCCACTCGGCGGTAAGCTTGCACGCCGGAGAAGCGTTCCGGCGTCGCAAATGCCGTGCGCGGATCGATCACCTCGATGTCGTAGCCGGCTATGCGGCGCAATCGGCGCCAGCGCCTGGCTGATATGGACCGCCCCGATCGCGACGATGCGCGGCGGTGGCACATGCACATTGAGGAAGTAATCGACGCCGTCGATCTCGACCGTAGCCGATTTGCCGGTCCGGAAAGCCTTCGCGACCGCATCGCCGAGTTCGCCCTCGACCCGGTCGGCCTCGCTGGATGACGCGGTCGCGTCCTTCGGCAAGGTTGGTCAGCAGCAACGCGGCGCGCCGCGCATGCTTCTCGGCATTGAGCGTCTTGAGGTGAAGCGGGTCCATCAGCCCACCCGCTCGACATAGACGCGGATGCGCCCGCCGCAGGACAGGCCGACGCGCCATGCGGTTTCGTCGGCCACGCCGAATTCCAGCATCTTCGGCTCGCCGGTGTTGATGACGTCGACCGCCTGCGGAAATCACCTCGCCCTCGACGCAGCCGCCCGAAACCGAGCCGTCGAAATTGCCGTCCTCGTCGATGACGAGATGCGAGCCGACCGGGCGCGGTGCCGAGCCCCAGGTCTCCACGACGGTGGCGATGGCCACTTCGCGTGCCGGCCTTCATCCAGTCTTCGGCGATTTCGAGTTCGTCGCGTGTTGTCGTTCATCTCATGACCTCCTTGCACGGCGCTCAGGCAGCCATGGCCTTCAGCCAGTTCTTCGGATCGGTCGTCGCGGTCCATTTCGGCCCGACAGCGAGCGCGTCAGGTCGGCGATCGCCTCCAGCGAATGGACGGGCCGGAATTCGTCGACATGCGGCAGCATCGCCCTGATCGCCGCGCGCCCGCGCCTCGAAGCCGTCGAAGCGCAGCAGCGGATTGAGCCAGACGAGCCGGCGGCAGGAATGGTGCAGCCGGTCCATCTCGGTCGGCGAGGATATCATCCCCGTCGCGCTCCAGGCCATCGGTGATCAGCAGCACGACGGCGCCCTGCCGGCAAGCACGCGGCGCGACCATAGCCGGTTGAACTCGTGCAAGCGCGTCGCCGATGCGCGTTCCGCCGGACCAGTCCTTGCACGGCATCCGAGCAATGCGCCAGCGCCTCGTCCGGATCCTTGGCGCGCAGCTGCCGGGTCACATTGGTCAGCCGCGTGCCGAACACGAAGGCATGCACGCGCCGGCGCTGCTCCATCAGCGCATGGATGAAATGCAGGAACAGCCGCGAGTAATTGCTCATCGAGCCGGAAATGTCGGCCAGGATCACCAGCGGCGGATGCACGCGTGCCGTGGCGGCGGAACTTCGGCAGAATCAGATCGCCGCCGGTGCGCAGGCTGGCAGCGAGCGTGCGCGCGCAGGTCGATCGCTCTTGGCCGGTTGACCGGCTCGAAGCGGCGGGTCGTCACTTCGTCGAACGGCAGCATCATGTCGGCGATGCGCGCTTGCGCGCCACGGCAAGCTCGGCCGCCGTCATCTGCGCGAAGTCCTTGCGGCGCAGGATCTCCCGCTCCGGAGGCGGAGAACTGCGCATCGACCTCGATTTCCTGCCTTCTGCGGCTGCTGGCTGGCTTTCGCTGCCCGGCAGAACATCGACTGCGACACGCGTTTCTCGGCGGCGCGCGGCTTTTCCTCCCGCGGCGCCTGCGCGCGCCATCGGCGAAAACATCTGCGAGCATCTTCTCGACGAGTTCGCGCGAGTTCCAGAAGAGCCGGAACGCCTCGTCGAACACCGGATGATCCTCGTGCCGCGTCACGAACACGCAATGCAGCGTCCAGTAGAAATCGTCGCGGCTCGAAATGCCCGCCGCCTGCGACGGCTTCACCGCATCGACCACCGCTGCAGGGCCAACCCGCATGCCGGCCCCGCGCAGCGTGCGGGCGAAATAGAGGATGTTGTCGGCCAGCCTGCCGTTCGCATCCGCCTGCTGGCGTTGCCCGGTCGGGCATCGTCTTCTCCATCAGGCGCACTCGGCAGCCCGTGCGCACATCCGCCTTCACCGCGTCCAGCAGCTTCTTGCCTTCGCTGCTTTCGATGCGGGCGATGTCGTCCTGGTATTTGAGCAGCACGCCGATCGTGTCGGATACCGTTTCGCGGATCGAGCGCGACCTTGTCGAGTTCGATCAGCGCCGTTGCCCAGTCCAGCGTCTCGGCGACGCCCGGGATTCTTGAACAGGTCGATCTGGCGCAGCTTCTGCACATAGGCGACGATCTCGCGCGACAGCGTCTCGTTGGCCTTCGGCGCCTTGCGAGCGCAGGATCGCCAGCTCGCGCTCGGCATCGGGATAATCGACCCAGTGATAGAGGCAGCGCCGCTTCAGCGCGTCGTGGATTTCGCGCGTGCGGTTGGTGGTGATGATGACGATCGGCGGCTCCTTGGCCTTGATCGTGCCGAGTTCGGGAATGGTGACCTGGAAATCCGACAGCACTTCCAGCAGGAATGCCTCGAACGCCTCGTCGGTGCGGTCGAGTTCGTCGATCAGCAACACCGGCGCGCCGCCCGCTTCGCTTTGCCAGCGCCTGCAGCAATGGCCGGCGGATGAGGAAGCGTTCGGAAAAGACGTTCTTCTCCATCGCGTCGCGGTCCTGGTCGCCAGTCGCCTCGTGCATGCGGATTTCGATCATCTGCGCGGCGTAGTTCCACTCATAGACCGCCGAGGAGATGTCGAGCCCCTCATAGCATTGCAGGCGGATCAGCTTGCGCCCGAGCTTGCCGGCCAGAACCTTGGCGATCTCGGTCTTGCCGACGCCCGCCTCGCCTTCCAGGAACAGCGGACGGCCCATCTTGCAGGCTGAGAAACAGCACTGTCGCCAGCGACCGGTCGGCGACATAGTCCGCCCGACCGCAGCAAATCGAGCGTCTCGTCGATCGAGCCTGGTATCGTGCCTGCTGCTTTTGCTTCTGCGGCCATGACGCCTGCCCGGTCAGGTGGAAAGATAGTCGCGGTCGAGATAAATCAGTGCAGGCTCGTTGTGCAATTCGCCTTTCGCCACAGCCTCGCCGGCTATCACGAAATGCGTATGAACGGCCTGGACGTCCGTCACGACGCAGTCGAGCGCCATGCGCGCTCCCATAAGCACGGGCGCGCCGGTTTCCAGCGTGCGCCACTCGCCCAGCGCGAAACGCTGTTGCGTCGAAAGGTGCCCCTCGCCGGCAAAGGCCCGCGCCAGCGGCAGGTGCGCCGCCGAAAGCGTGTTGATCGCGAAGCAGCCGTTCTTTTCGAAGAAGCGGTTTTCCTCGCGGTTCCGGTTGAGGCAGACGAACAGGGTCGGCGGATTGTCGGACACCGAGACCACGGCCGAAACGGTGACGCCGCGAACGCCTGCCGGACCATCCGTCGTGACGATGCTGACCGCGCCGGCCATCCGGCTCATCGCTTCGCGATACTGCGCCGAGGCAAGCGTTGTTGTCTTTGTACGATTGAGCAAGATGCGGATTTCCGGCAGTGATTTGACAGGTAGATAATGCGCAGGCTGCGACTTTCACCACACTGCCCGGCAAAACACAAATTTTTCGGGTGGCGCGCAGCCCGGAAGCACGCTTTCCTTGCGCGCCTTCGACTGCCACCCTAAGATCGCAACGTGGCGCCGAGGCAACCGGAAACTTCGTTGAAAACAACCGAAAAAACAACACACGGCATGGTGCTGGCGGGGTTCGCTCGTTTTGCCGTCGCCTTGCTCGCAGCGCTGCTTTTCGCACAAGCCCCCGATGCGCTGGCGCAAACCCGGACAATCGGCCTTTCCCTGCCGCTGTCCGGCAATGCCTCGGGCCTTGCGCAACAGTTCCTGGCAGGCGCTGAACTGGCACTCGAAAAGCCGGCAAAGGGACGCGATGTCCAGCTTGTCGCGGTGGACGATGGCTGCGACGGCGCGATCGCGACGCTGGCGGCGCAAGACCTGCAGACGGCCGGTGCGGACCTGGTGACCGGCTTTCTGTGCAATGAAGCCGTTGCCCCTTCCGCGAGCCTGTTCAAGGAGAGCGGCGTGCCCTTGCTTGTCGCCGGAGCGCGTTCGCATCAATTGCTGAAGGATGCCGAGAAGGAAGAGTGGAACATCTTCCGGATCGCCCCCGACGATCGCATGGCGGCGGATGCGGCCTTTCGCGAACTTTCGGTGCGCTGGGCGGGCATACCCTGGGCGGTGATCGACGACGGCACGGTGTACGGGCGAACGCTTGCCGACGAATTGCGGGTGCGTATGGAAGAAGCCGGACACCCGCCCGCATTCGCCGACAATTTCCGTCCGGCCCAGTCGACGCAGGCAGGCACGATCCGCCGCTTGCAAAGGGCCGGCGTTTCGGCGGCGTTCGTTGCCGGCGAAGCCGATGACGTCGCCATTCTGTGGACGAATGCGCGCGATTTCGACAGCAAGGTGGAAATAGCCGGCGGCGAGGCGCTGGAGGCGCTGCAATGGTCGCCCGGCGCCCTACAGGTGCCGGACGGGCTTCTTGCCATCTTGCAGGCCGATCCCGCCTTGCTGCCACCTGCCCGCGCAATCGCGGGAGAACTGGCGGCCGCCGGACTTTCGCCGGAGCCCTATGTCCTGCTTGGCTATGCGAGCATCGAGATCGCGCTGGCCGCCCTCGGCGCCACGCCGGCCGAAACGGTTTCGCGCCTGCAGGATGGAAGTTTCGAGACGGTCACGGGCACTGTGTCGTTCGACGCCACCGGCCAGAATGCCCGCAACCCTTACTCGCTGCATGTCTGGCGGGACGGACGCTTCACCGAAGTGTCGGAGAACGGGCAATGAACCGCACCGGCCCGCGCAACGCGATAACCGACGTCGCCGGCATTCTCGTCGGCAATGCCAAGGACGAAACGTTGAAATCCGGCGTCACCGCGATCCTTGCCGAGCCCGCCGCCACGGCCGCGGTGCATGTGATGGGCGGCGCGCCGGGAACGCGCGAGACCGATTTGCTCATGCCGGAGAACACGGTTGGCGAAGTCAATGCCATCGTTCTTTCCGGCGGGTCTGCCTTTGGCCTCGACGCCGCGAGCGGCGTGCAGGCGCGCCTTCGCGAAACCGGCAAGGGCTTTGCGGTTGGCAACCAGGTCGTGCCTATCGTACCCGCGGCCATACTTTTCGACCTAATCAATGGCGGCGAACAAGGATTGGGGCCGCTATCCGCCCTATCGCGAGCTTGGCTACGAAGCTGCCTGCAATGCCGGCGCGGACTTCGCCATCGGCAGCGAAGGCGCGGGCACTGGCGCGATGGTTGCCGGCCTGAAGGGCGGACTGGGCACGGCTTCGCTGGTGCTTGAAAACGGCGTGACCATCGGGGCAATCGTAGCGGTAAACGCGCTTGGCTCGCCGCTTGTCGGCGATGGCCGCCACTTTCGCGCCGCGCAGTTCGAGATCGGTGACGAATTCGGCGGCCATGGCAATCCGCACCCCTGGCCGGCCGACGCGCGAAACCTGCGCATCAAGTTCCGCCAGCAGGCGAAACCGGGAACGAACACGACCATCGCGGCGATCGCCACCGATGCAGTCTTGACGAAAGCACAAGCCAAGCGGCTCGCCATTGCCGCCCATGACGGCTTTGCCCATGCGCTGTGGCCTTCGCACACGCCGCTGGACGGCGACCTCGTCTTCGCGCTTGCGACGGGCGCAAGCGGCTTTTCGCCGGCAATGGACGACTGGATCGATCTTTCCGCCGCTGCCAGCGCCGTAATGGCGCGGGCGATCGCGCGCGGCGTTCACGCCGCAACGCCGGCGCCGGGCGATCTCATGCCCGCCTGGAAACAGAAATTCGGTTGATCAACCGGAATTTGCCGTCGCGCGTTGAGTTGGGTGGCGCGCTCTGTTATGGCGCGCAGGCACAGCCCGCCAAAGGAAAGCCGATGATCCCGCGTTATTCGCGCCCCGAAATGGTCGCCATCTGGTCGCCCGAGACGAAGTTCCGCATCTGGTTCGAGATCGAGGCTCACGCCTGCGACGCGCTGGCGGAGCTTGGCGTGATCCCGAAGGAAGCGGCGCAGGACGATCTGGCAAAAGGGCGGCGCGGCCACGTTCGACATCGACCGCATCGACGAGATCGAGCGCGAAACCAAGCACGACGTCATCGCCTTTCTGACGCATCTTGCCGAGATCGTCGGACCGAACGCGCGCTTCGTCCACCAGGGCATGACGTCGTCGGACGTGCTCGACACCTGCCTGTCGGTCCAGCTTGCGCGGGCCGGCGACCTGCTGATTGCCGATATCGACGGCTTGCTTGCCGCACTCAAGCGCCGCGCATTCGAGCACAAGGATACGGTCACCATCGGCCGCAGCCACGGCATCCATGCCGAGCCGACCACATTCGGCGTCAAGCTGGCGCTTGCCTATGCCGAATTTGCCCGCTGCCGCGAGCGGCTGGTCCATGCCCGCGAGGAAATCGCGACCTGCGCCATTTCCGGCGCCGTCGGCACCTTCGCCAATATCGATCCGCGCGTGGAGGAACATGTCGCGGAACGGCTTGGCCTCAAGCCGGAGCCGGTATCGACGCAGGTGATCCCGCGCGACCGCCATGCGATGTTCTTTGCCACGCTTGGCGTCATCGCCTCCTGCGTCGAGCGGCTGGCCACCGAAATCCGCCATCTGCAGCGCACCGAAGTGCTGGAAGCCGAGGAATATTTCTCGCCCGGCCAGAAGGGCTCGTCGGCCATGCCGCACAAGCGCAATCCGGTGCTGACGGAAAACCTCACCGGCCTTGCCCGCATGGTCCGCGCCTTCGCCCTGCCGGCCATGGAGAATGTCGCGCTGTGGCACGAGCGCGACATCTCGCACTCCTCGGTCGAGCGCATGATCGGCCCGGACGCGACCATCACGCTCGACTTCGCGCTGGCGCGGCTCACCGGCGTCATCGACAAGCTGCTGGTCTATCCGAAGAACATGGAGGCGAACCTCAACCGTTTCCGCGGCCTTGTGCACTCGCAGCGCGTGCTGCTGGCGCTGACGCAGGCCGGCGTTTCCCGCGAGGATGCCTACCGGCTGGTGCAGCGCAACGCCATGAAGGTGTGGGAAGAAGGCAAGGACTTCCTGGCCGAGCTGCTGGCCGACCGCGATGTCATGGCAGCGCTGAGCGAAGACGAACTGCGCGAGAAATTCGACCTCGGCTATCACACCAAGCATGTCGACACGATTTTCGAACGCGTCTTCGGCAAGTTGTATCATTAACCAATTGCGCGCTCCAAATTTTAAGGTGCGGCGTTTTTTGCAATATAATTCACTTTTTTAATTCTGAATTAACCATGATGAATACAAGTTTAATCGAATTTTAATCATCCGATTCCGCCCCGTTAAGCTTTGTGCTAGGTCAATTCCAGTGGCAAGCATTGGGGGCGCACCATGGCAAATCGTTTCACCGAAGGTTTTGCGGCTGCAATTTTCCGGTCCGCCCGGCACAGGAAAACTGCGCGGCACAGGGTGCTGTGCGAGCGCGTCCACTGCGATACTCGGCCTCGCCGCCATGCTCGCCGGCGGTCTTTTGGCAACGGCGACGCCGGTCCCGCAAGAAAGCCCGGCGGAAGATCACGGCGACCCGATTGCCGGGCACCTGGCACCGGACATGACGCCCGTCGAGCAACTTGTGGCGGGCCTGGAAGGCGAAGAAATCGCCAGCGATGCGTTGGAGAACCTGGCACGGTTCTTTGAAACGGCTCCCGCCGACGCCGGGATTGTTTCCGGACCGCTCGGTTTTTCCGAATGGCTGCAGCACGAAGGCGCAGCCGTAAGCGACCCTTCGCAAACCGTGCAAGATGTCGAAATACTCCTCGACGCCATGCCGGTCCGCGGCTCTTCGATGGTCTTCGAAATCCATGATGCGGGCGAAACGGAATTTTCCGTCGGCCAAACCGGAGCCGTTCCCGTGTCCGATCCCGAAACGGATCCCGAACCGCAGTCCCAGCCGGAGCCGCAACCCCAGCCCCAGCCGGAGCCTCAGCCCGAACCGGAACCCCAGCCCCAACCAGAGCCGGAACCCCAACCAGAGCCGGAGCCTCAGCCGCAACCCGATCCGACTTTCCAGATCGAGTACCATGACGCCGGCGTCGTGACCCTCTTTACCTTCAACGAAAACACCAGGGATGCCTGGACTACGGCCGACGATGGTTCCGCGCTTGCGCTCCCGGAATTCATGGCAACGCTTTTGTACGCTGAATGGGAAGAGGCCGGCGCGAGATGATGCATTTCTCGTGGTCGACGCCAACGATCTTTTCGACAACGCATTGATGCTCGACAACACGTTCCTCGAGGCATCCATGGGCTTCGAGATGTAGCAGCAAAGGCGGCTTGCCGGGTTTACACCCCGCTGCAGTGAACTTATGTCTGCGCCCATGAAAACCACGGAAGCAGACATCTTGATATTGCCCGGCTACAAGGGCTCCGGTCCGCTGCATTGGCAGACGCGCTGGGAAAACCGGCTTTCCGCCGCCCGGCGCGTCGAGATGGGAGACTGGCACAAGCCGGTCTTCGAGGACTGGCGCGACAACCTCGTGGCCGCCGTGAATGCGGCGCAAAAGCCGGTGGTGCTGATCGGTCACTCGATCGGCGCTCAGGTTGCGGTGCAGGCCGCGGACCAGATTGCCGGGAAGGTTCGCGGCGCGCTGCTGGTGGCGCCGCCTGATGTAGAGAACCCCGCCATTCGCCCAAGGCACTTGTTGACCTTCGGGCCGGCGCGTCGCGATCCCCTGCCCTTTCCGTCGGTCGTGATCGCCAGCCGCAACGATCCTTTCTGCTCATTCGAAAAAGCCGAGGAGATGGCCGCCGACTGGGGATCGCTCTTCATGGACGCGGGCGAAAGCGGGCACCTGAACCATGAAAGCGGACACGGTCCCTGGCCGGAAGGCCTGATGGTCTTCGCCAAGTTCCTCGCCGGTCTCAAGCAATAGCCGATAACGGGCGGTTAACCACGTTTGTTTACCGTTTGCCCGGGCGCACATGCGCCACGGGGCAAACATGGTTTCCTTTCGCACGGCACTTTTTGCAGCTTCTGTGGCAAGCCTTTTCCCGTCATGGGCCAATGCACAGGGCCCTGCCGGCGGCGCCGAAGGGCCGCCTTTGGTCATCCGGGCGCGCGGAATCCGGCAATGAATGGTCCGACCGCGATCGACTTCGCGTTCGGCGTCGCCGCCACATCCAACTACATTTCTGACGGGCTCACGCAGAGCGCCGACGGCCCGGCCTTGCAAGGTCTATCGGCGAGATTTCGTCCGGCATCTTCTATTCGGGCATCTGGATGTCGAGCGTCGAACTCGATGGCGACAGCATTGAATTCGACCTTTACGCCGGCGTGCGGGGCGAAATCGGCGGTCTGGCGCTGGATCTGTCGTATTACCGGTACTTGTACGACGAAAGCGGCGATTGCTGCGGCGAATGGATCGGCAAGGCGGACATCGCCCTTGGCGAAAAGCTTACGTTGAACACCGCGCCTGGAAATCGATCCGCAGGCGGTCGTTGTGCATGGGGATGATCGGCGCGACGGTGGCAATCACCGATTCCTGGGAATTCACGGCAGCCTTCCAGGAAAACTTCGACACGGACTTTTCAGACTGGAATGCCGGCGCGACCTGGTCGATGACCGACCAGTTGTCGATGGACCTGCGATATTACGGCTCGGACGCGCACAACGACCGGCTCGTCGCCACGCTGGCCTGGGATTTTTCGACCGCTGAATGATGAAAAAACCCGCCATCAAGGCGGGTTTTTCAAATCTCGTGAAGCGGCGGATCAGGCTTCCTTGAGCACCTGTTCCTTGGCGGCGCTCATCAGTTCTTCCATTGTCCGGCGAATCTGGTGATCCGACTGGTCGACGCCCGCCGCATCGAAATCGGCGCGAATCTTGCGGAACACGTCTTCGTCGCCCGGCTCATGAAAGTCGGAGCGGATGACCTCCTTGGCATATGCGGCAGCGTCGTCGCCGGCCTTGCCCAGCTTTTCTGCCGCCCAAAGCCCCAGCAGCTTGTTGCGCCGCGCCTCCGCCTTGAAGCGGAGCGATTCGTCATGGGCGAACTTGTTCTCGAACGCTTTGCCGCGATCGTCGATTCCGGTCATGCATTGCCTCCTGTCCTGCCGATGCCCGGTATATAGGGGAAAGGCAGGCCGCTTTTGAACTGCTGTTTTGCCGCAAAGGAAAACCATCGCGGTTTTCGCGCGATCTTGTCGCAGAAAGGGTTTTCCCCCGCAGGCCGCTCCCGCGCCAGTTGTTTATTGCTGCGCGCTTGGATAGTGTCGGGCGCAGATGGAAGCAGGCAATCGGCCGCCTCCCGCATGTTACGATTGCGGCACCCATGCCCGGGTGCACAAACAGGGGCACCGGTAACCCATGAGCAGACGCCGCCGCATCTACGAAGGCAAGGCCAAGATCCTGTACGAAGGGCCGGAGCCGGGCACGCTCGTCCAGTTCTTCAAGGACGATGCGACCGCCTTCAACAACAAGAAGCACGAGGTCGTCGACGGCAAGGGCGTGCTCAACAACCGCATTTCCGAGCACCTCTTCACGCATCTGAACCGGATCGGCATCCCGACCCACTTCATCCGCCGCCTCAACATGCGCGAGCAGCTGATCCGCGAAGTCGAGATCATCCCGCTCGAAGTCGTGGTGCGCAACATCGCCGCCGGCTCGCTGTCGACGCGCCTCGGCATCGAGGAGGGCACAGTGCTGCCGCGCTCGATCATCGAATTCTACTACAAGACCGACGCGCTGGACGACCCGATGGTGTCGGAAGAGCACATCACGGCCTTCGGCTGGGCCAATCCGCAGGAAATCGACGACATCATGTCGCTGGCCATCCGCGTCAACGACTTCCTCTCCGGCCTGTTCCTGGGCGTCGGCATCCAGCTGGTCGACTTCAAGATCGAATGCGGCCGCCTGTGGGAAGGCGACATGATGCGCATCGTCGTCGCCGACGAGATCTCGCCCGACTCCTGCCGGCTGTGGGACGTCGCCACGAACGAGAAGATGGACAAGGACCGCTTCCGCCGCGACTTGGGCGGCCTGCGTGGAGGCCTACCAGGAAGTCGCCCGCCGCCTCGGCATCATGAACGAGAACGAGCCGCCCGCGCGGCCGAGCGGTCCGGTCCTCGTGCAAGTCCGCACAAGTGCAAGGCTTGAAGCGCAAGAGGCAGCGCATGATCAAGGCGCGCATCACCGTCACGCTGAAGAACGGCGTCCTCGACCCGCAGGGCAAGGCGATCGAAGGCAGCGCTCGCCTCGCTCGGCTTTGACGGCGTCGGCGCCGTGCGGCAGGGCAAGGTGTTCGACGTCGAGCTGGCCGTGACGACCGGCAAAAGGCCGAAGCCGACCTTCAGGCGATGTGCGAAAAGCTGCTTGCGAACACGGTGATCGAGAATTTCCGGGTGGAAATCCTGTAAGCCGGTACGCCGTCCTCTGGATAGTCCGCCGGAGCCTCCGCTTTTTCTTGACCCCGCCGCTTGCGGCGGCTAGGCACCCGAAGGACCTCCATTTGCACGGTGAACCCATGAAATCCGCCGTCGTCCTCCTCCCCGGCCTCAACCGCGACCGCGACATGATCGCGGCGTTGACAAGGATCGGCGGCCGCGCACCGCTGACGGTCTGGCAGACCGACACCGAAATTCCGGCCGTCGACCTGATCGTCATTCCCGGCGGCTTTTCCTATGGCGACTACCTGCGCTGCGGGGCGATTGCCGCGCGCACGCCGGTGATGCGTGCGGTGGCCGACGCAGGCGCAAGCGCGGCGTGCGGGTGCTGGGCGTCTGCAACGGCTTCCAGATCCTGCTCGAGGCCGGCCTGCTGCCCGGCGCGCTGATGCGCAACGCCTCGCTGAAATTCGTGTGCAGCAGGTCAAGCTGGAAGTGACCAATGCTTCCACCGCCTTCACGCGAGGCTACGAAAAGGGCCAGGTCATCCGCTGCCCGGTCGCGCATCATGACGGCAATTACTTCGCCGACCCCGAGACGCTGAAACTGCTCGAAGACGAAGACCGCGTCGTCTTTCGCTATGCCGAAGGCACGAATCCCAACGGCTCGATCAACGACATCGCCGGCATCATCAACGAAGCCGGCAACGTCATGGGCATGATGCCCCACCCCGAGAACCTGATCGAGAGCGCCCATGGCGGGACCGATGGCAGGCCCCTGTTCGAGAGCGCACTGGATATCGCCGCATGAAAAAAGCCCTTCCGCTGCTTTGCATACTGGCCCTGCTCGCCGCCTGCCAGAAGACGGACGGCTTTGCGCCGCTCTCGGTTCGCGACAATTCCGCTGCCGTCGCGGTGCTGCAAAAGGTCAACTCCAGCGCACAGGATTGCTGGCGCAAGGACAAGGACTTCAAGAGCCTGCGGATCATTCCCGAGCTTGACACCATGGCCGGAAAGCCGCGCATTCTCGTCGTCGAGGCCAAGGCGGCCCAGGGCCTGCCGAAGCTCGTGATCGAGGCCGATGGCAAGCCGGCGAAAATCGCCAGCTACGGCCCCATGGCTGACGGGCCGCTCAGCGCCCGCATCAATGCCGACGTGGCGCGCTGGGCAGGCGGCAATTCGGCCTGCACGGCGTGAGCCTGATGACCATACGCAACGACATCGCCATCACGCCGGAACTGATCGCCGCGCACGGGCTGAAGCCCGACGAGTACCAGCGCATCCTCGCAGCTGATCGGACGCGAGCCGAGCTTCACCGAACTCGGCATCTTCTCGGCGATGTGGAACGAGCACTGCTCCTACAAATCCTCGAAGCGCTGGCTGCGCACGCTGCCGACCACCGGCCCGCGAGTCATCCAGGGTCCGGGCGAAAATGCCGGCGTGGTCGATATCGGCGACGGCGAATGCGTCGTCTTCAAGATGGAGAGCCACAACCACCCATCCTTCATCGAGCCGTACCAGGGCGCGGCGACGGGCGTCGGCGGCATCCTGCGCGATGTCTTCACCATGGGCGCGCGCCCGGTCGCGGCAATGAACGCGCTGCGCTTCGGCGCGCCGGACCACCCCAAGACGCGCCATCTGGTGGCCGGCGTCGTTGCCGGCATCGGCGGCTACGGCAATGCGTTCGGCGTTCCGACGGTCGGCGGCGAGGTCAATTTCGACCCGCGCTACAACGGCAACATCCTCGTCAACGCGTTTGCCGCCGGCATCGCAAAAACCGACGGCATCTTTCTCTCGAAAGCCGAGGGCGTCGGCCTGCCCGTGGTCTATCTCGGTGCGAAGACCGGACGCGACGGCGTTGGCGGCGCGACCATGGCCTCGGCCGAATTCGACGACAAGATCGAGGAAAAGCGTCCCACCGTACAGGTCGGCGACCCCTTCACCGAAAAGTGCCTGCTGGAAGCCTGCCTCGAACTCATGGCGACCGGCGCGGTCATCGCCATCCAGGACATGGGCGCGGCGGGCCTCACCTGTTCCGCTGTCGAGATGGGCGCGAAGGGCGACCTCGGCATCGAGCTGAACCTCGACGCCGTGCCGGTGCGCGAGGAGCGCATGAGCGCCTACGAGATGATGCTTTCGGAAAGCCAGGAGCGCATGCTGATGGTCCTGCGTCCTGAGAAGGAGCGCGAGGCCGAGGCAGTATTCCGTAAATGGGGCCTCGACTTTGCGATTGTCGGCCGTACCACGGACGATCTGCGCTTCCGTGTCCTGCACCAGGGCGAGGAAGTAGCGAACCTGCCGATCAAGGATCTGGGCGATGCCGCGCCCGAATATGACCGGCCGTGGCATGAGCCTCGCAAGGCGGGGCCGCTGACCGGCGCCCTGCCCGATTGCGATCCCGCGCAAGACCTGCTGAGACTGCTTGCGACGCCCGACATTTCATCGCGGCGCTGGGTCTGGGAGCAGTACGACACGCTCATCCAGGGCAATTCGCTGCAATTGCCGGGCGGCGATGCGGGCGTGGTGCGCGTCGAGGGCCATGACACGAAGGCGCTGGCGTTTTCCTGCGACGTCAATCCGCGCTACTGCGAGGCCGACCCGTACGAGGGCGGCAAGCAGGCGATCGCCGAATGCTGGCGCAATCTCACCGCCACGGGCGCTGATCCATTGGCGGCGACGGACAACCTCAATTTCGGCAATCCGGAGCGGCCCGAAATCATGGGCCAGCTTGTCGGCTGCATCAAGGGCATCGGCGAAGCGTGCCGCGCGCTCGACTTCCCCATCGTTTCGGGCAACGTCTCGCTCTACAACGAGACCAACGGCAAGGGCATCCTGCCAACGCCGGCAATCGGCGGCGTAGGCCTGATACCGGATTGGCAGCGCATGGCCCGCATCGGCTTTGCCGGCGAAGGCGAATGCATCCTGCTTGTCGGCGCGCCCGATGCCTGGGGCACGCATCTTGGCCAATCGGCTTGGCTGCGCGACTTGCACGGCCGCCGCGAGGGACAGTGCCCGCCCGTCGATCTGGCACACGAAAAACGCGCCGGCGATTTCGTCCGCTCGCTGATCCGCTCCGGCGTTGCTACAGCCGTGCATGACTGCTCGGACGGCGGCCTTGCCGTCACGCTCGCGGAGATGGCGATGGCGTCCGGCATCGGCGCCACCGTGAATGCCCTGGATGGCGTGCCGCTCGCCGCGCAATTCTTTGGCGAGGACCAGGGAAGGTATTGCGTTAGCATCGCCCGCGACGACCTTGAGAAGACTCAGGAAATGGCGGATCGCGCCGGCATCTTCGCGCCATGGATCGGCACGACTGGCGGAACCGCGTTGAAACTGGGTGACAGCCGCGCCATGTCTGTGGAAGATTTGCGGGCGGCCCATGAATCGTGGTTCCCGCGCTTCATGGATGGCAAGGCCTGAACGAGGGGGTTGTAGAACCATGGCGATGTCCGCTGGCGAGATCGAAAAAATGATCCGGGAAGCAATTCCCGATGCGAAGGTGACGATCCGCGATCTGGCCGGGGACGGCGACCACTACGCGGCGGAAGTCGTGTCCGAAAGCTTCCGCGGCAAGTCGCGGGTGCAGCAGCACCAACTCGTCTACAATGCCCTGAAGGGCAACATGGGCGGCGCGCTGCATGCGCTGGCGCTGCAGACCAGCGCCCCGGAGTAGGCGATGTTCGGGATAAACGGGGTTCCTCCAGTATTCACACGGCCATTTTGGCGCGATGCCTTTTTCTGGCTGCTGCTGGGCACGCTTGCATTCTGGGTGCTGGTGCTGCGCTTCCTGTTCTTTTGAACCCGTTCCATCTTTAAATCCGCCGGACAAGGCGATATGTGTTGCGACAGACGCCCCGGCCGGCCTTGAACCGGCCCTTTGAGGAGAGTGCCATGTCCGCCAATGCCTTTATCGACAATGAAGTGAAGTCGAACCCCGTCGTGCTGTTCATGAAGGGTACGCCGGATTTCCCGCAATGCGGTTTCTCCGGACAGGTCGTCCAGATCCTCGATTACCTCGGGCTTGACTACAAGGGCGTCAACGTCCTCGCAGACGACGACATTCGCCAGGGCATCAAGGAATATTCGAACTGGCCGACCATCCCGCAGCTTTACGTCAAGGGTGAGTTCGTCGGCGGCTGCGACATCGTGCGCGAGATGTTCCAGGCCGGCGAATTGCAGCAGATGCTGACGGAAAAAGGCGTGCCGGTGAAAAACACCGCGCAGGCCTGATGTTGCCAACTGGATGAAAAAAGCCCCGGAACGTTTCCGGGGCTTTTTCTTTGTCACTCTTCGGCAGTCTGCAGGATGGGCGTGATGTTGCGAAGCGCCACGCGACGGTTCGCCCGCTCGGCCCCCTCCGTCTCGACCTTGGGATAGGCCTCTCCGTAGCCCTGCACCACCATGTTTTCCGGCGGCACTTCATAGGCTTCCGTAAGGATCCGCGCGACCGCTTCCGCCCGCCTGTCGGAGAGCGTCAGGTTCGAGAGTTCGGAGCCTACGGCATCGGTGTGACCCTCGATCAGGAACACTGCCGAGGGGTCCTTCTCGATCACGTCCAGCATGCCGCCCGCAATGTCGCCGAGCAGCGCAACCTGCGACTCGGTAACGAACGCGCTTCCCGTGTCGAAGGTGATGGTGTCGAGATCGACGCGGCGCACCAGTGAACGCACGCGCTCGTTCTCACGAACGTCGCGCAGCGTGTAGCGCTCCTCGCTCTCATACACAGGCGGCGCTTCGAACGTGTCGTAGAAGAGATCGCGGTCGGCGCGACGTGCCGAGACGATGTATTCTTCAGGCTCGAGATTGACCTCGTAGTAAGGCACTTCCACCGGCCGGTACGGACGGTAATAGGCCTCCTCGCTGCGCATGTCGTAGAGCACGATCCGCCGCCCGCCGGGCATCACCTTTTCGCGGCGAAGGACATAACCGCCTGCATCGCGGACCGTGATGACGGTCACCCCGTTCGGCCGGGTCACGATTTCACGTGTCAGGCCGCCGCGCATGCGCTCGTACTCGACATTCTCCGCATCGTAGCGGAACAACGCCGATTCATCCTTGCGCACATAGTAGTTGCCGCCGCGCTGGACCACGATGCGGTCGCCCTCGTCCGCGGCAACGGTGCCGCCAAGCAGGGGAATCGCCGCGCCGATGGCGACGCCGACAGCCGCCGCACCGAGCAGTTCGTTGCGGTTTTCCCGCGACTTTTCGCGCCGCCGCTTCTCGGACCTTTTCATCTGCTCGCGCTGATTGTCGTTGATCTGGTCCGAAACGACGGAGACGGGCTGGCTTTCGGCTTCCTTGACGACTTGCTCGACAGGCTTGGTCACCACATCCTTCGGCTTTTCGGCCTCGGGCGATACGGTAACGGGCTGCTGCGCTTCCTCAACCGCCTTTTGCTGCGCCTCGGGGGTCAGCACATCTGGATCGCCCGCCTGCTCGCGCCGCTTCTTGCGCCGGTTGTTTTCCTCGCCGGCTGCAGGCTCGACCGTCTCTTCGGTCGTTGCAGGCGGCTGTCCGGTTGCGGCGTCGCCCGTTGCGGGTTGATCAGATGAAGGTTGCTGCGTAACCGTTCCGGCTTCGGCCGGCGGCTCTGCCTGTTCCTCCTGAGCCTGCTGGCGCTTCTTCTTGCGCCGCTGCTGGTCGTCGCCTTCCCCGTCTGTCTGTGTCGTGGTAGCTGCCGGCTGGTCCTGGCCTTGAGCCTCGGCAGGCTGTTCGACCGGTTGCTCGGATTGCTGCTGAGCCTCGGCTGGCTGCTCGGCAGGCTGCTCGGACTGCTGCTGCGTCTCGGCAGGCTGGTCGGCCTGCTGTTCCTGCGCCTGTTGGCGCTTCTTCTTGCGTCCGGTCTGTTCTTCGCCCTGCGCTTCTGCGGGTTGCTCGGACTGCTGCTGAGCCTCGGCTGGCTGCTCGGCTTGTTGTTCCTCGGCCTGCCGGCGCTTCTTCTTGCCGGATTGCTCCTCGCCTTGCGCTTCCGCAGGCTGCTCTGCCTGCTGCTCTTCCGCAGCTTCGCGTTCCTTTTTCCGCTTCTTGCGGATCTCTTCCTCTTCCTCGCCTTCCGCTTGCGCCAGAAGGAATATTCCGCCGTTCAAGGGCTGGGCATGCGCCGTCACCCAGACCTTGGGGACTAGCAGCGAAACCGATGCGACAAGCGCAAACGCGCTGACGCCGATCAGAAGCCGTTTTTTCATGGGATCTTTCCTCGTTGATTTTCATCGGGTGTCGGCGGAAACGCACCCTTGCAAACCCTGGTTCCGGATTTGAGCAGAAATGAGAATGAGGCCGCCGGGCTGAACAGGCCCTGAACGACACATTCACTTTGCGTGAAACAAACAGTGCGAATCCAGACAACAAGTCGCCGCAATTTGGTATCAGGGCTTTTGTGGGCAAACGCCGGCTGGTAGTATCCAATGCGTTATGAGCCGTTCGGTTCCGTGCAGATGGATATCCCCGGTGGTGAAGGAAGCGTTACCTTTCGCGTAAAGTTAACGATTTCATGTTTGACTGGTGCAATGGTACGCCAGATCGGGACCGGCAGGTTTGAATGATCGACAGGCAGGCGGGACACTGAAATGCATCGCAACTTTCGCCGCGCGGCGGCGATCGCTGTCCTTGCCGTGTCGACTTCCCTTGCCGGATGCATGTCCGACGGCGCATCTTCCTTTACCGACGCGCTCAACGTGCGCCAGGAAATGCCCTCCGAGCCTCTTCCGCTCGACGTCGCTTCAACCGGCGTGGTCGATTCCACTTCCGCCCCTGCAAAAAACACCGGGGCTCTTCCAGGCGTATCCGGTGAAATGAGCGACACGCGTACAAAGCTTGCATCCGATCCCGTGGCCGCCCGTTCGCTTGCCGGCGAGCAGGAACTTGACGTCAACGCGCTGGCGCCTGAAACCAACGCGCGGTCGGCAGCCGCAGAAACCCAGTTCGCAGCGCTTTCGCCCGTCGCTGCGGTCGATGCCGCGACCGGCGATCCCCTCGAGCCCCAGCCCGATCCCCTCGAAGTCGAGGCGGAACTTCGCGCCGAAGCGCTGTATTCGACGATGAAGCACGGCCAGTGCGCGGGCGGATGGGGCCCCAAGCCGAAGATGGTCAACGCCAGGCGCATCGACCCGGAACACAAGTACTACATGGAAATGCGCTTGCGGCACACGCCGCCGCTGCCGGTAGGCCACGTCTACATTGCCTATGGCCGCATCGGTCCGGACGGCGAGCCAATGGATGAAAAGCTGGTGATGCTGGCTCCCGTCGGCGGCTATGCCGGCGCAACCGTTGCTGCCGCCGCGCCCATGCCCGGCGTGCTCGAACCTTACGGCGATGATTGCATCCTGCGCCCGATCGCGGCCTACCGCGTTTCGCTGACCGCCCAGCAGTATGAAAAGCTGCTCAACCGCGTGGTGCAGGCACGGCAGGAAAAGCCGAAATATGCGCTGTGGACCTACAACTGCAACCACTTCATGTCTGACATCGCCGCCAGCGTCGGCATCCAGCCGCCGAAGAACCGGTATACGCCGTCGCTTGAATATTTCTACGCGATGATGGACCGCAACGAGGGCCGCAAGGTTGCCCGCAGCGCTTCGGCCGATACGGCGCAACTGGCGCAGAACTGACGCGGCAATACCGGCCGCGCCACCCTCCTAGCTGAATTTCCAGGAATCGAAGGCGAAGAAGCCGAACTGACGCGATGCGTGAACGCGCTCGGCCCTGGCGTTTTCGCCCGCCGCGCCGTAGGCGAAGAACAGCGGCATCAAGTGCTCGTCCGTCGGATGGTTTTCCCGCACATGAGGCGCCTCATCGCGCCAGTTCAAGATCGCCTCGCGGTCGTCTTCGGCAAAGCGGTCCGCGAACCAGTCTGTGAATGCCTCCACCTTGCCGGCCATTTCCGGATCGGGGCTGATGCCGCCGCGCATCGCGCCGAAAACCGCCCGCAGATTGTGGGTGATATGGCCGGACCCGACCAGCATGATCCCCTCTTCCCTGAGCGGCGACAGCGCCAGCCCCAGCGCATAGTGGTAGGCCGCGTCCCGGTTGGGGTCGATCGACAGCTGCACGATCGGCACATCCGCCTGCGGGAACGCAAGCATCATCGAGGTCCATGCGCCGTGGTCATAACCGCGCTTGGGCGCCACGCGTACAGGAAGCCCGGCGTCGTGCAGCATGTTTGCAATGCGCATCGCCAGTTCCGGATCGCCCGGCGCGGGATAGACCATGCGGTACAGTTCCTCGGAGAAGCCGCCGAAATCGTAGATCATGTCCGGGGCCGGATCGGTAACCACCACCGGCCCTTCGGTTTCGAAGTGGGCCGAAACCAGCACTATCGCCTTGGGCTTGCCGGTGATTTCCGGCAGGCTGCGCAGATAGTCGCGCGCCTCCGACGGCTCGGTCACGATGTTCGGGCCGCCATGCGACAGGAAAATGCTCGGCGCTACAGGGTGCGTGTTCATGGACTTGCTCCTTCGGCTACTCACATATGCCTTCGCCTTGACGTGCGCGAGTGGCGCACCATGCTAAGGATTGTTCATGAAAAGCGAACGGCGGGGAATTGGTTCATGGCAAATGCAGGTGATTTGCGCGGCATTGCCCTGTCGCTGGAGGGAACCAGCGAGGCGCCGCATTTCGACCGCTCCGCGTTCAAGGTGAACCGGATCTACGTCACGCTCGCGCCCGGCGGGCTCACTGCCAACTTCAAGTTCACGCCGGACGAACAGGAACTGAAATGCGTGACGCATCCGGAAGCCTTCGCGCCCGTCCCCAATGCATGGGGCAAGCAGGGCTGGACGACGGCAACTTTGGCAAATCTGGATCGCGCCGAACTGGAAGCTGCGCTGCGCCTTGCCCACACGCATGCGGTGGAGAAAACGAAGCGCCGGCGATAGCGTTCCGTGCCTTCCTCCCCGAGGATGACGGCGGAGCAAGGCTGCGCCCCCCAAGGAGGTGGAACAAAGCCCACCTACCCTGCGGGCGGAGGAAAACCTGCTCAGCCGTTGACGACGGCCTTGGGTTCGGCCGACCGGTCTTCCTGCAGCAGTTCCGAAACGAGGAATGCAAGTTCCAGCGCCTGGCTGGCGTTGAGGCGCGGGTCGCAATGCGTGTGGTAGCGGTCCGCGAGATCTTCGTCGCTGATCGCGCGCGCGCCGCCGGTGCATTCGGTCACGTCCTTGCCGGTCATCTCGACATGCACGCCGCCGGGATAGGTGCCTTCGGCGCGGTGGACTGCGAAGAATTCCTGCACTTCGCTGCAGCACGCGATCGAACGGGCGCGTCTTGTAGCCGCTGACGGACGTGATCGTGTTGCCGTGCATCGGATCGCAGGACCACACGACCTTGCGGCCTTCGCGCTTGACCGCGCGCACGAGCGTCGGCAGATGCTCGCCAACCTTGTCCGGCGCCGAAGCGGGCGATCAGCGTCAGCCGGCCCGGCTCGTTTTCCGGATTGAGGATGTCGATGAGGTTCAGCAGGCCGTCATCGGTCGAGCGACGGTCCGCATTTCAGGCCGATCGGGTTCTTGATGCCGCGGCAATATTCGACATGGGCATGGTCGGGCTGGCGCGTGCGGTCGCCGATCCAGATCATGTGGCCCGACGTGGCATACCAGTCGCCGGAGGTCGAATCGACGCGGGTCATGCGCTTCTTCATAGCCAAGCAGCAGCGCCTCGTGGCTGGTGTAGAAATCGGTCTCGCGCAGCGCGGATTGGTCGTCCGACGTGATGCCGATCGCCTGCATGAAGTCGCAGCGTCTCGGTCATGCGGTTGGCCAAGCTGCCTGGTAGCGCTCCGCCTGCGGCGAGTTCTCGACGAAGCCGAGCATCCACTGATGCACGTTTTCAAGGCTGGCATAGCCGCCCTGCGCAAAGGCGCGCAGCAGGTTGAGCGTCGCGGCCGACTGGCGGTAGGCCATGTCCTGGCGGTCCGGATCGGGCATGCGCGCGCTTTCGGCGTGAACTCGATGCCGTTGATGATGTCGCCGCGATAGGACGGCAGCGTCACGTCGCCCTTGGTTCTCGATTGTCGGAAGAGCGCGGCTTGGCGAACTGGCCGGCAATGCGGCCGATCTTCACCACCGGCATGGCGGCCGGCGAAGGTCAGCACCACCGCCATCTGCAGGAACACGCGGAAGAAGTCGCGGATGTTGTCGGCGCCATGTTCGGCGAAGCTCTCGGCGCAATCGCCGCCCTGCAGCAGGAACGCTTCGCCGCGCGCAACCGCTGCCAAGCGATTTCTTCAGGGCCCGCGCCTCACCTGCAAAAACCAGCGGCGGAAAGCTCGCCAACTGCTTCTCGACGGCTTTCAGCGCGTCGAGATCGTTATAATGCGGCACCTGCTGGATCGGTTTCGACCGCCAGGAATCGGGCGTCCACTTCGTCGGCATCGTAAATCCTCACTCACTCAAGAAATGCCCTGCCGGCTTGGCAGGCTGCATGCGGCACAAAAGCAGGCGGGGTTATAGCCGCCACGGCGCGTCAAGACCAACAAAAAAACGGATATGTCGAAGACGCGGTAGATCGTGCGCCGCACTCGCCGCAAACGTGATCCGCGCGTGTTTGACAGCCCGGCAGGTTTTGCGCTTATCGTTCCGGCAATGGAAGAGCTGCATTTCAATACCGCCGACGGCTGGGAACTGCCCGCAACCCTGTTCACAAGCGCATCCGGAAAGGGCCCGGTTGTGCTCATGTCGTGCGCGACCGGGGTGCCCCGCCGGTTCTATCGCCACTACGCGCAGTTCCTTTGCGATGAAGGCGCGCGCGCGGTGATGACCTATGATTATCGCGGCATGACGGGGCGCATTTCGCAGGCGAAGGCGCGCTCGATGCGCATGTCCGACTGGGCGGTGACAGACTTTCCGGCGGCGGTGAAATATCTGACGACGCGGTTTCCGGAGGCCAGCCTGCGCGGTATCGGCCACTCCTTCGGGGGGCAGGCGCTCGGCCTCAGCGGCGTTGCGAACAGCTTCACCCGATACATGTTGGTCGCCGCGGGCTCTGGCTATCTTGGCCACACACGCGAATTCGCCAAGCTCACCCGCGCCATGAACCAGGTCGGCTGGCCGATTGCCGCGACACTGGGATACCTGCCGCGATGGGCCGGATTTGGCGAGCCGATCCCCTATGGCGCCTTCAACCAGTGGCGCAAATGGTGCAATGACCCGAACTACCTGATGTCCGACGCCTCGATACCCGAGCGCAGCCGCTTCAAGGAAGTGCGCATCCCGATCCTCGCCGTCGGCTTCGAGGACGATCCCTGGGCTACGCGAAAAAGCGTGGAGGCGCTGGCGGAGTGGTATTCGAACGCCGCCATCCGCATCCACTGGTATTCGGGCGAAGACCTGAGGAAACCCGTCGGGCATCTGGGCTTCTTCCGCCCTGACCACCGCGACACGCTTTGGCCGCAGCTTGCCGACTGGCTGCTGCATCCCTGACGCTCAGACCCGCTCGCCGTCCTTCAGCCGGTACGACGGCGAATAGAGCGTTACCAGTTCTTCCGCCGCTGAAGGGTGCAAGGCCATGGTCCGGTCGAAGTCGGCCTTGGTGGCCCCCATCTTGATGGCGATTGCCAGCGACTGGATGATTTCCCCGGCATCCGGCCCCAGGATGTGAACGCCGACGACACGATCGCTGGCGGCATCGACGATGATCTTCATCACCATCCGCTCTTCATTTCCGGAGATGGTTCCCTTCATCGGCCGGAACTTCGTCATGAACACGGTGACCTCGCCGCAGGCGATCGCCGCTTGTGTTTCGGTCATGCCGATCGTGCCGATCTCCGGCTGGGAGAAGACCGCGGTCGGAATGAGTTCATGGTCGACCGGCGTCGGCCTTCCCTTGAACTCCGTCTCGATCAGGCACATCGCCTCGTGGATCGCGACAGGCGTTAGCTGCACCCGGTTGGTCACGTCGCCGACCGCCAGGATGTGCGCAACATTGCTGCGCGAATATTCGTCCACCATCACGGCGCCGTCCATGCCCGTTTCGACGCCGGCCTTCTCAAGGCCAAGGCCCGCTGTGTTGGGCAACCGGCCAATGGCCTGCATCACCAGTTCCGTCTCGATAACCGCACCCGTGGAAAGCGTCACGCGACGCCGCCCCGCCACATCCTCGATCTTGTGGATCTTCGTGTGTGTCAGGATATGGATGCCGTTGCGCTGCATGTCGTCACGCAGGGCCTTTCGGATGTCATCATCGAAACCGCGAAGGATTTCATCGCTCCGCAGAACGAGCGTGACCTTGGTTCCAAGTCCCGAAAGAATGCAGGCGAACTCGATGCCGATATAGCCTGCACCGTCGATGACGATGCTTTCCGGCTGGCGCTTGAGGTCGAAAATCTCGTTCGACGTGATGGCAAGGTCCGCGCCTTCCACATCGCGAAGGTGCCGTGGCGCGCCGCCGGTGGCGATCAGGATGCGCTCTGCCGTGACCGTCCGGTCCTGCGCGAGGATACGCACCGTGTGCGGCCCTTCCAATACCGCCCGGCTGGCGAAAACTTCCGCGCCGTTGTTCTCCAGCCCCTTGCGGTAGAGGCCCTCGAGCCGCGCAATTTCCCTGTCCTTGGCTGCGATGAACTTCGCCCAGTCGAACGCGGTCTCGCCAACTGTCCAGCCAAAGCCTTCCGCATCCTTGAAATGGTCGCGAATATTCGGAGGCATAGACGAAGAGCTTCTTGGGAACACAGCCCCGGATGACGCAGGTGCCGCCGAAACGGTACTCCTCCGCGATGCCCACGCGCTTGCCCAGGCTCGCGGACACGCGTCCTGCACGCACGCCGCCCGAGCCGCCGCCGATTACGAAAAGATCATAGTCGTATGTCGCCATTTGCGTATCTCCGGCTGTCGGTCACAAAAAAGCCCGGCGGCGCCGGGCTTTTCCTTATCAGGCGGACAGGCGGTTATTGAAGTCCGGCTTCCGCAATTTTCTTGCCGACTTCCTGCGACAGGTCGCGCTGGATTCCCGCCGCCCACACGCGGGCAGCCTCTTCCATCGAACGGGCGATGACCGGGGTTTCACGGATCAGCTTCTGTCCCGCCTCCGTCTTGTAGAACTCGGCGATCTGCTTGAGCTCGTCCGCCGAGAAGATGCGGGCATAGATCCTGGCTACTTCGTCTTCCAGATTGGCGCGCCGTGCGGCGAGCGTCAGCGTTGCCTCGTCGACGATCGCCGCGATCTGGTCGGCCGCATCCGGCCGGTTGTTGATTAGCTGCTGCTTCGCCTGTTCGCCGATCCCCGGCAGGATGCCGTCGAGCGATGCTGTCGACTTCGAGGCAACCACCGCGTCGCGGGCGGCTGCAAGGTGCTCCGGCGAGATTTCCTGCGCATGCGAGACGGCAGGCGGCGCATACCATATGGCTGCGGCAACCAGCATCGCCGCCAGTTTTCCAAAGATGCGCGTTTCGAATTGCATGTTCTTGTCTCCCGTTTCCAGCCCGTTTGCCCGCCGCATCTGCGGCTTCAATTCTTCAAGCGGTCAGTTCCATGACCCCGCCGTCGCCTGCCACGATGGCGAGGTCGGCCAAGCCCAGGAACAGGCCGTGTTCAACAACGCCAGGTATTTTCAGGAGCGCCAGCGACAAGGCTTCTGCATCCCGAATACGGCCAAAAGATGCATCGATGAGGAGATGGCCGCCATCGGTCACGAACGGCGTTTCCCCCTGCATGCGCACCGACAAACCACCCTCGAGGCCAAGGCCGGAAGCGGCCCGGGCGATTGCGTTGCGTGTCGATTCAAGCCCGAAATCATTGACCTCGATGGGCAGCGGAAAAGCGCCGAGCTCTTTCCTCAACTTGCTGTCGTCGGCGATGACGATCATCCGCGACGAGGCGGCGGCAACGATTTTCTCGCGCAGAAGCGCGCCGCCGCCACCCTTGATCAGCGAAAGCCCCGGGCCGATCTCGTCAGCGCCGTCAATTGTCAGGTCGAGCTGCGGCAATTCATCGAGGCTCGCGACCGGAACGCCAAGCTTGCGGCACAGCGCGTCCGTGCGTTCGGATGTCGGTACGCCGCGGATCTTGAGACCGCGCGCGACCTGCTCGGCAAGCAGCGCCACGAATTCCTCGGCGGTCGAACCGGTCCCGATTCCAAGGCGCATGCCATCCCTGACGTGGTCGAGGGCGGCGCGCGCCGCTGCGATCTTGTGTTGCCTGCTCATGAAACTCCCGATCCAGGGGACACCCGGCGGAAAATGGATGAGGCAGCCCCCTATCATGCCCTGCCTGCCTTTTCCAGATGCGCGCCCGCCCTTGCGCCGCAACGACACGCCGCAGTTGAAATTGACGCTTCGGTGCCCCAAACAATCAGTGAAACATTTCAAAGGGGGGACATCTTGAGCCCGATTCTGGTCTTCGACCTCGACGGAACGCTTGCGGACACCATGCTGGACCTGATCCCGGTCCTCAATCGCATCACCGCGACCGAAGGGCTGGCAGCGATCCCCATTTCCGATGTCGGCCATGTGGTCGGTCACGGTGCACGGGCGATGATCGAGCGGGCCTTCGCCTATCATGATCGCCCGCTTTCCATCGCCACGCACGACCGGCTTTTCGAGCTGTTCCTGACGGATTACGAGGAAAACATCGCCGCAAACACCGTCCTTTTCGATGGGGCCGCGGAAATCCTGGATCATTACGGCGCCGACGGCTGGAAACTTGCCGTTTGCACCAACAAGCCGGAAAGGCTGGCGGTAAAGCTGCTGGAGCAGCTTGGCGTGGTCGAACGGTTCGCATCGATCACCGGCGGCGACACCTACGCGTATCGCAAGCCGGACCCGCGGCACCTCACGGGAACCATCGCCAAGGCGGGTGGCGATCCGGCGCGAGCGGTCATGATCGGCGATTCCCGTACGGACATCGACACGGCGCGTGCGGCCGGCATACCGGTCATCGCGGTCGATTTCGGCTATACCGACACGCCGGTCGCGCAATTGAACCCGGACCGGATCATCTCGCATTTCCGCGAGCTTCCGCTTGCGATCAAGGATTTCTTTCCCGCAAGGGCCTGATCATCAGGCGGCCTTGCGCTTCCCCTTTGCCTGACGTGAAGGCTCGGCCTGCCTGGCTCGAACCCACGAGATGAAATCGTTTGCCGGCATTGGCCGCGCAAAGAGATAGCCCTGCGACAGGGTGCATCCCATTTCGGCGAGCATCTGCTGTTGCTCGGCGGTCTCGACCCCTTCGGCCACGGTTTCATAGTTCAGGCTTTGCGCCATGGCGACAATGGTGCGCACGATGGCGAAGCCGTGCTGATCCGCATCGTCGCCCAGCGCGTCGATGAATGACCGGTCGATCTTGAACACGTCGAAGGGCAGCCGGCTGAGCTGCGACAGGTTTGAGTGGCCCGTGCCGAAATCGTCGATCGCGAAGCGGATTCCGGCGCGCTTGAGCTTGCGGATGTGGTCGAGCGCCCTGCCCGGATCGCTCATGGCCATGCTCTCGGTAATCTCCAGCTCCAGAAGCCCCGGCCGGATTTTCTCCTGCCCGACAAGTTCCAGCAGGCGCTCGGAGAAATCCGGCTGCTCGAACTGTTGCGGCGAGATGTTTACGGCCATGGGCATTTCCAGGCCCTGGCTCGCGAACGCCGTTATCTGCGCGCAAGCCGCCCGCAACACCCATTCCCCCAGCGGCAGGATGAGGCCCGTGTCCTCCGCGATTCGGATGAAGTCGCCCGGGCGGACCATGCCGCGTTGCGGATGGCGCCAGCGCACCAGCGCCTCCATTGAAACGGGGGCGCCGGTTCGGCAATCCACCTTCGGCTGGTAGTGAAGCTCGAGTTGCCCCTGCGCCAAGGCGTTGCGCAAATCGGTTTCCACCTCCAGGCGGTGCGAGGCGCGATGGTTCAGTTCCTCGGAGAAGTAGCGGAACGTGTTTTTCCCCTCTTCCTTCGCCAGGTACATTGCCATGTCGGCGCTTTTGAGCACCTGCTGGTAATTGGATCCGTCGCGCGGAAAAGTGGCGATGCCGACGGACGCACCGATCCGTACCTCCGTGCCGCCGATTTCGAACGGTTCGCCCATTGCCTTGATGATCCGGCGCGACACCATCGCAGCATCGGTTTCCTCCCGTATCTCCGAAAGGAGCAGGGTGAATTCGTCACCGCCGAGCCGCGCCAGCACCTGCTTCTCCTTGGCTGCGTCCTCGGAAAGCAGTTCCCCGCCTTCAATTGGCGTCGCCGATGAATTCCAGCTGATCGTGTCTTCGGTGCGCACCAGCGCCTTCATGCGGTCGGCGAATGCCGTCAGCAGCCGGTCGCCAAGATCGTGCCCCAGCGTGTCGTTGACCCGCTTGAAGCCGTCGAGGTCGACGAACAGAAGCGCGCCCGAATGTCCGTTTCGCTGCGCGCGCTTGATCGCCCGCGTAAGCTCCATGCGGAAATACTCGCGGTTCGGCAATTGCGTGACCCGGTCGACATAGGCAAGCTGGCATATTTGCTCGATGTTCGCCTTGACGGTGGCGATCATGGTGTTGAAGCTGACGCCGAGCTGGCGGATCTCCGTCGGTCCGCGCTCATCGACGCTCTGGTCGAGATTGCCTTCGGAAACCGCCTTCGCCGAATTGCTGAGCTTGCGCAGCGGCTGCGTGATCTGCGTCACGAGTCCCATGGCGAAAAGCATCGCCGTGATCAGGATCGGCGCGATGGTGAGCAGCTTGCCCCAGATGATCTGGTCCAGCGTTTGCCAGAAGCCCGGGTTGCGAAACTCCACCATCACCGAACCGGTCGCGATGCCCTTGGACATCAGCGGCTCGCCTACCTTGATCCGATCGCCGGAGATCTTGAAATCCGTGGCGGCGATCTTGAGTGCGTTGAGCTGCACGTCGGAATAGTTGAACGAGGCAACCGGAGAAGTGCGCGGATTGCCGTCGAGGTAGATAGTGAGGTCTCGGTCAACGACGCTGAGCTTCACGATGTCGGGATGAACCCGCACCTTGGCGAGTATGTCCTCGATGTCTTCAAGCTCGATGATGTCGAACTGCTTCTCGAGGCTTCGCGCGATCACGCTGGTGATCGACAAGGCCTCGGCCAGCCGCGCCTCGCGCAACTGGCGCACCTCACGCATGGTATCGGTGACCAGCTGTACCGAAAGCAGCGCTATCGCGATGCCAAGCAGCAGCACCAGGAAACGAAAGTGCATTCCTGAGGCGAAAGCCCTGAGACGACCCAACATCTTTAGCTACCCATCCGGCTGGTTTTGCTTGTTCTTTGCCGGTCCCTGCCTGCTGGGGATACCATCGGGGCGGCAACCAATCGGTAAAGGTTGGGTGGAAAACGGGCCGGTTCCTGCCGGAAAGGTCAAGGTCCGGTTAACGCGGATTGTCCATTCGTCAAAGATACCCGCTAAAATCGATTGAAGGGACCGGCACGCGCTTTTAGGCGGCACCAAATGCCGCTAGATAAACGCCATTGCCCAGCAACAGGACATGGCACCATGAATGCGCCCGTCAGCGATACCGCCAATATGCTCGAAACCCCCTACCGGTTGTTGACGTCGAACCATGTCTCCGTCGACAGCTTCCGCGGAGAGGAAATGCTGGTGGTGGAACCGGAGGCGCTGCGGTTGCTTGCCGAGCAGGCCTTCATCGACATCAACCATCTGCTGCGCCCTGCGCATCTGAAGCAGTTGGCTTCGATCCTCGACGATCCCGAAGCGACAGACAACGACCGCTTTGTCGCCTTTGACCTGTTGAAGAACGCCAATATCGCTGCCGGCGGCGTTCTGCCGATGTGCCAGGATACGGGCACCGCGATCGTCATGGCCAAGAAGGGCCGGCGCGTGTGGACCGACGGCTCGCGACCAGGCGGCGCTCTCGCGCGGCGTGCTGGATGCCTACGAGAAGAAGAACCTGCGCTATTCCCAGCTTGCCCCCCTGTCGATGTTCGAGGAGACGAACACCCGCAACAACTTGCCGGCCCAGATCGACATCTACGAGGAAGGCACCGACGCCTACGAGTTCCTGTTCATCGCCAAGGGCGGCGGATCGGCGAACAAGACCTTTCTCTACCAGGGCACGCCCTCGCTGCTGACCCATGACCGGCTGGTCGAGTTCCTGCGCGAGAAGATCCTGACCCTCGGCACCGCGGCCTGCCCTCCCTATCACCTCGCCATTGTCGTTGGCGGCACTTCCGCCGAGCAGACGCTGAAATACGTGAAGCTCGCCTCGACCAAATATCTCGACAATCTGCCGGTGACCGGCGCCGCCGACGGCCGGCCTTTCCGCGACCTCGCCATGGAGGCGGAGATCCACAAGCTGACGCAGATGATGGGCGTGGGCGCGCAGTTCGGCGGCAAGTATTTCTGCCATGATGTCCGGGTCATCCGCCTGCCCCGCCACGGCGCTTCACTGCCGATCGGGCTCGGCGTTTCCTGCTCCGCGGACCGCCAGGCCAAGGGCCGCATCACCCGCGATGGCGTCTTTCTCGAGCAGCTTGAAGCCGATCCGTCGCGCTACCTGCCCGACATCGACGAGACCAGCCTTTCCGAGCACGTCGTGAAGATCGACCTCAACCTGCCGATGAATCAAATTCTCAACGAACTGACGAAGCACCCTGTAAAGACTCGCCTTTCGCTCACCGGCCCGATCATCGTCGCGCGCGACCTTGCCCACGCGAAGATCCGCGAGCGGCTGGAGCGCGGTGAGCCGATGCCCGACTATTTCAAGAACCACCCGGTCTATTATGCAGGCCCCGCCAAGACTCCCGAAGGGCATGGCCTCGGGCTCGTTCGGCCCGACGACGGCGGGACGCATGGACAGCTTTGTCGATGACTTCCAGGCCGTCGGCGGCTCCATGGTGATGCTGGCCAAGGGCAACCGCAGCAAGCAGGTGCGCGACGCCTGCCAGCGCCATGGCGGCTTCTATCTCGGCTCGGTCGGCGGCCCGGCGGCCCGCCTGGCGCAGGACTGCATCAAGAAGGTCGAGGTGCTGGAATATCCCGAGCTCGGCATGGAAGCGGTCTGGAAGATCGATGTCGTCGACTTCCCCGCCTTCATCGTCATCGACGACAAGGGCAACGACTTCTTCAAGGAATTGAATTTGGGGTGAGTTGGGGCACGGGCGCCGGTGCTTCCGGTCAGGGCAAAGGCGCCGGTGCTTCCGGCCAGGGCAAACCCAACTGGGCCGGTCAGGAACTGATCGACATCGGTCGCCTGAATGTCGTCCGCAGTCCCGATATGGTGCTCGATCGCGCCTTGAAAAACCTGCTCGCCGAGATCGGCACCATAACCCAGATCGATTTGTACAGCTTGTCCGCGGAAGAGTTTGCGGCCGCGCTGACGACGTTGGACGGATTGATCGATTCCCCGCTGCAGAATCTCGCCCTGCTCGACGAGTACTGGATCGACGGTACGACATCCCTGCCGGGCGTCACGCCGGATGATTACGTAGAGTATTCCGGCATCTTGATCGGTGTAGCCATCGACAAGACGATGACGCCGACCAAGGAAATCGTACTGGCGCTCGCCACGATCATTGGGGAAGAAATGACCGAAGACATGGCTCAGGACATCGCCGATGCGGCGACTGTCGTGCAGACCAAGGTCGTGGAACTTCACGGCTGACGCTCATTGCCGGTAACAAAGGAAAACCCCCGGGTTCTGCCCGGGGGTTTTTCGTCTGCCAATGCAGAGCCATCAGAATTTGTAGCTCAGTCCTACCTTGAACGTCTGGATGTTCTGGTCGATGTCGAAGACCGCATCATTGGGCTCATCGCCGGAAAGCGAAACTTCCGATCCGATGTCCACGTAGTTGTACTCACCCTTGATGGTCCAGTTCGCGTCGAGCGCATATTCCAGACCACCGCCGATGAACCAGCCGTCATGGGTTTCTTCGCCGTCGAAGACATTGCCATTGTTGCCGAGGTGGCTGTGGCTTTCGCTGGCCGCAGCATAACCACCCTCGATGTAGAACAGGGATTGATCCACCACGAAACCTGCGCGCGGGCCGACGGTCATGAGCCAGTCGATGTCCGTTGTTCCGTTGCGCGTCTCTCCCCCTTGCGCGGACCACTCGCCCTTGCCGTCGAGGTTCATGAAGTTGATGTCTGCTTCCAGGCCCAGTCGCGAAGCGCCCGAAAGAACGAGATGTGTCTCCACGCCGCTAAACGCGTTCAGCCTTGGGAACCTTCCGTCTGAAGCCGGGCAAGCAGCGCGGCTGCACGCGGACCTACCACTGGCAATTTCACCAAAAACCCCGGCGCACGGGCCGAAAGCCATGAAATCGCGATAGCCGGAAAAGTACGTCCGATGGCGACCGCGGCGGCTATTCCTTCCGCCGGCAGACCTGCTACAGCGCAGGCCAGGACCGCGGTGCGCGGGGGAACCGGCAACAACGCCAGCAAGCCTACCGCAAAAAGGCCCCAACGCTGCACCTGTTCCATCGCCCATTTCCATGCCTCGCCTGCGGGCGAAAACGGCATCACCCGCATCCATTGTTCACCCAAGGCCTGGATCAGGAGAGCTGTGCCGAATGCACCGAGCGCCGACGCTGCGATGAACACCATTGCGACCAACGGCCACTTTTTGGGTTGCAGCATCGAGAGGGCGATCATCAGCAACTGGTTTGGCAGGACCGGCAGCAGATAGTCGAGCGAGGGGAAAAGCCCGACCACCGGCCAGAACCACGGCTTTCCTGCTGACCTGTGGACAAATGAGACGGCGCGCAGCGTGCGGGCCTGTTCCGGGTCGGGAGCTTCAGCCACGCCGCATGATCCCGTATCCGATTGCAGGAGAGATGCGCATGATGAGCCGCAAGAGCCGCGTCTTGCCGACATCGATCGTGTGCCTGCCCGACACGACCCCGGCGATGATTGCGCGTGCACAGTCGTCGGCGGTGATCTTTCCCTTGCCGCGGCTTCTGGTCATGTCGGTATCGACCATCGGCGGCAATGCCTCGATGACCCGGACATTGGGCGCAGTCGCCTCGCACTGGTAGCGCAGGGCACGCGTGAACGAGGAAAGACCTGCCTTCGTCGCGCAATAGACCGGCGCCGACATCTTGGGAGCGAGGACAAGGCCCGTGGTGACGTTGACAATCGACGATTGCCGCTGGCTGCGCAGCACCGGCAGCAGCCCGGCGCTCAAGCGCGATGGGAGCGGCAAAATTTACCGCAATCTCCCTTTGCAGGTCCGGCCAGACGGAAGCAAGGCTCTGTGTCGTGAAGTCCGTCAGGCGCTGGACCCCGGCATTGTTGACCAGCAGCGACAGGTCGGGCGCAATGCGCGAGGCTTCCGCAATGAGTTCCGTTACTGCGCCAGGATCCGCCAGATCACATGCCAATGACACGATCCTGCCCGGATGTTCGCCGGCCAGCGCTTGCAGTGCTTCCCCGTCGCGGCCGACGGCGATGATCCGCGCCGCTCCGGCGTCCAACAATTGGCCGGCAAGTGCACGGCCGAATTCCCCTGCCCGCCCCTGTGATCAAGGCCGTTCTGCCTGCCAGTTCGAAACGCATGTGATCCTCGCCAAATTTACTATACTATACGGTATAGTTGAGCAACGGATCAATGCCTGTTATTTTTTCAGCATGCAAGAAGCTCAAGCCAAGGCACGGCACGGTGGGTCCAAGCACGAGGCTGTCTTTCGGGCAGCCAAGGCGGTGTTCATTCAACGCGGTTACGACGCTGCGTCGATGGACGAAATTGCCGCGCTTGCAGGTACGACCAAGGCGACGGTTTATGCCCATGCCGGTTCCAAGGCTGCGCTGTTCCGGGCGACGCTTCGCGAAGCTGTCGAACTCTCCGCCGGCAAGATCCAGCCGCCCGATGCGGCACTCGATGCACGAACGGCCATCGAATTGTTTCTTGCGCGTTTTGTCGAAATTGCCTGCTGGCAAGGTTCTGTCGGCCTTCAACGAACGGCGCTGGCTGCGCTGGACCGCTTCCCGGAACACGGTGCGATGATAATGGAACAGGTGGTGGTCCCTGCTACCGACGCACTGGCTTATTATCTGGAGCAGCGCGGGATCGAGCAGTCACCGCGAAAAAGCGGCAATGCTGATCGAGGCGGCCACCGGACGACGAAGGTTTGCGACGCTCATGGGCATGGTCGCCCCACTGCCTGCCCCGCCTGTCGTGGGGCGGGTGCAGGAAGGCGCAATGGACGAAGCAATCCGCTTCGCAGTTTCGTCCTTCCTTCGCGCCAACGCGCCACGCCTATCGCCCGATAGGCCGGGGCCACTTGCATCCCCTGCCCCCTTTGCCTAGTTTTGCAGCATGAACGCTCCAGCAAAACCGACGCCCGCCCTTGTCGACCCGTTCGCGCGGGCCATTACCTATCTGCGCGTGTCGGTGACAGACCGCTGCGACTTCCGCTGCGTCTATTGCATGGCGGAGGACATGACCTTCCTGCCGAAGCAGGATCTCCTCACGCTGGAGGAGTTGGAGCGGCTGTGCGGCGCGTTTATTGCAAAGGGCGTGCGCAAGCTGCGCCTGACCGGTGGCGAACCCCTCGTGCGGCGCAATGTCATGCATCTGGTGCGGGCGCTTGGGCGTCATCTGGAAACGGGTGCGCTGGAGGAACTCACCCTCACCACGAACGGTTCGCAACTGGCGAAATATGCGCAGGAACTGAAGGATGCAGGCGTGCGCCGCATCAACGTTTCGCTCGATACGCTGGACGCCGACAAGTTCGCCGAGATCACCCGTTGGGGCCGCATAGGCCAGGTGATGGAAGGGCTTGATGCCGCCGACAAGGCCGGGCTCAAGGTGAAGATCAACGCCGTTGCGCTCAAGGACGTGAACGAGCACGAGATTCCGCAAATGCTGGAATGGGCCAATGGCCGGGGTTACGATTTCACGCTGATCGAAACCATGCCGCTTGGCGAGATCAACGAGGACCGCACCGACCAGTATTTGCCGCTGTCGCAGGTTCGCGAGAGCCTTGAGCAGCGCTACACACTGAAGGACATCCCCTACAAGACCGGCGGACCGGCGCGCTATGTCGAGGTGCGCGAGACCGGCGGCAGGCTCGGCTTCATCACGCCGATGACCCACAATTTCTGCGAGAGCTGCAACCGCGTGCGCCTCACCTGCACCGGCACGCTCTACATGTGCCTGGGCCAGGAGGACGCGGCGGACCTGCGCACGGTGCTTCGCGCGTCGGAAAGCGACGAGGAACTCTACAAGGCCATCGAGGCAGCCATTGCCCGAAAGCCGAAGGGCCATGACTTCGTCATTGGCCGCAACGCGGCGCCTGCCGTGGCGAGGCACATGAGTTTGACGGGGGGATGACGGAGTAGCGAGTAGCGAATAGCGAATAGCGAGTAGCGGTGGATCACTTCCGCTGATCCGCCAATCAGTTCTGTCGTCGCGCATCGATGCTATTCGCCATTGCCTTGGCCATGCTTGTTTCAATTCGCTATTCGCAACTCCCTATTCCCCTCTTATTCACGTTGCCCCCCTTGCCCCATTCCCCCAACCTTCGCGCCGCGGCGCTGATGATCGTCTCGACCGGCTCGTTCACGCTCAATGACGCGTTGACGAAACTCGCTTCGCAGACGCTCAACATGGGCGAGGTGATGGCGGTGCGCGGAGTATTCGCCTGCGCCATGCTGCTGCTGCTTGCCTGGCGCATGGGCGGGCTTAAAGCCTCGAAGGCGCTGCGCTCTCCCATCGTCGCCTTGCGCACGGCGGCCGATATCGGCGGCACCGTCACCTACATGCTGGCGCTGCAGTACATTCCGCTGAACAACGTCGTGTCGATCTTCCAGACATTGCCGCTGGTGGTGACCTTGGGGTCGGTGCTGTTTTTCGGCGAGAAGGTCGGCTGGCGGCGCTGGAGCGCGATCGCGGCCGGCTTCGCCGGCGTGCTCCTCATCATCCGCCCCGGCTTCGAGGGCTTCAATGCCTTCAGTCTGCTGGTGCTCGCCTCGGTCTTCTTCTGCTCGATCCGCGACATGGCCACGCAACGCATTCCGGCCGGTATCCCGACCATCCAGGTATCGGGCATCACGGCGCTGGCGATCCTCGTTACCGGCGTCGTGCTGACCGGGCCGCTGGGCGGCATGGCAGCCGGTCTCCCCGCGCGAACTCATCGTCCTCTTTTGCGCGGCGGTGTTCGTCATATCGGGCTACATGGCCTTGATCACGGCGATGCGTATCGGCGACATTTCCTTTGTGGCGCCATTCCGGTATGCGGCCCTGATCTGGAGCGGCGTGTTCGCGTTCCTGTTCTTTGCCGAGGTTCCCGATGGCCTTACCTTGACGGGCGCGGCAATGATCGCCGCTTCGGGAATATTCACGCTTTACCGCGAACGCCTGGTCGGAAAGGCAAAAACCGCAGCAAAAGCGGCGCAGCCGTCCTGAAAACATGCTGTTCACATGGCTTTCGATGTCCTGAGGCTGGACCGCGAGCCCGGATGTGATAGGCGATGGCGTTTTGGCGACAGGAAACCCGATGCTGCGCGCACGGTTCGCAATGCTCAACGAAAACATGCGTGGCGCGATCTACATGACGCTTGCCATGCTGGGTTTTGCGTTGAACGACGTCGTGACCAAGGCGTTCACGAATGAAATGGAAATCGGCCAGCTGCTTTTCCTGCGCGGCCTGTTCGCGATCACGCTGGTATGGCTGGTGGCGCGGGCAACCGGACAGCTGCGGCCGCTTCGAATGGCGCTGCAGCCCAGGATCGTTTTGCGCTCGATCGGGGAACTGATCGCCACCTATACCTTCATCACCGCGCTGTTCCACATTCCCATCGCCAATGTCTCGGCAATCATGCAGGCCCTGCCTTTGGCCATTACCATCGGCGCGATGATGTTCTTCGGCGAAAAGGTCGGATGGCGGCGCATGACGGCGATTGCGATCGGCTTTGCGGGGGTGCTGGTCATCGTGCGGCCAGGTCCCGACGGCTTCAACATCTATTCGCTCTACGCGCTGGCGGCGGTCGGCGGCTGCGTGCTGCGCGATCTCATGACCCGCAAGATGTCCGCAAACATTCCCTCGCTGTTCGTGACGCTGGTGACGGCAACCGTCGTGACCGCGATGGGCGCGGCGCTCGCGCCCTTCCAGGAGTGGCGGCCGGTCGAGGCCTGGCACCTGTGGCTGATGGCGCTGAGTTCGGTTTTCCTGCTCACCGGATATTTCTTCGCCGTCATTTCGATGCGCGTCGGCGAAATCGGTTTCGTTTCGCCCTTCCGCTATTCGGTGCTGATCTTTTCGGTTATGGGCGGTGCGCTGGTCTATGGCGAGTATCCCGACCTCATCACCCTGCTTGGCGCGGCTGTCATCGTTGCGACAGGCATCTACACCTTTTACCGCGAGCGCATCGTGCGCCGGCAGGCATTGGAAAGAACGGCAGCGATGGAAGCCTTGTCATGAACACCCAAGCGGTCCGCTTCCTCGACAAGACAACGCCGCCACACATCTTCACGCTGGCAATGGCGACGGCGTTCGGCGCACTGGCGATGAACATCTTCCTGCCCTCGCTTCCAGGCATCGCGCGCTATTTCAACACCGACTATGCCGTCGCGCAGCTTGCCGTGACGCTGTACCTGCTGGCCAACGCCGTGATGCAGCTTTTCATCGGGCCGCTGTCCGACCGCTACGGGCGCAGGCGCACGATGCTGTTCTTCATGGGCATCGCGCTTGCGGCAACGATCCTGGCAATTGTTGCCCCGACCATCGAACTGTTCCTGCTGGCGCGCCTGCTACAAGGCACTGCCATCGCCGGCATGGTGATCGGCCGGGCGGTGATCCGCGACACGGTCGGCCCTGCCGCCGCGGCCAGCATGATCGGCTACGTGACGATGGCGATGACGCTGGCGCCGATGCTCGGGCCGGTAGCGGGCGGATTTCTCGACGAGTGGTTCGGCTGGCAGGCGACGTTCGCCCTGCTGTTCGTGTTCGGCCTGGTTGCCTTCGTCATGGTCTGGCGCGATCTGGGCGAAACCCATCACAACCGGGCCAGCAGCATGCTGGCGCAAATGCGCCTCATGCCACAACTGCTGGGCTCGCTGCCATTCTGGCTGCATTGCGGAACAGCAGCCTTCGCTTCCGGCGCGTTCTTCGCCTTCGTGGGTGGAGGGCCATACCTTGCCAGCGTTGTTTTCGGCATGGCGCCTTCCCAGTACGGCTTCTATTTCGCCTTTGCCGGCATCGGCTACATCACCGGAAACTTCATTTCCGGCCGCTTCGCCGCGCGTGTCGGCGTTGGCCGGATGATGCTGGCGGGAAGCTGCGTAATGGTGTTCGGCATGGCAATCGCCGCAACGCTGATCCTGCTGGCGCAACGCATCCCCTTTCGGTCTTCGGCCCGGTGATCTTCGTCGGCCTCGGCAACGGCATCACCTTGCCGAGCGCCAATGCGGCCATGATCGTCAGCGTACGCCCCCAACTCGCCGGCGCGGCATCCGGCCTTGGCGGCTTCCTGCAGATCGGCGGCGGCGCTGTGCTGTCCATGCTGGCCGGCGTCGTGCTCGGCCCGATACCGGGGCATTGCCGCTCATCCTGCTGATGTTCGGCAAGCGGCGTCCTTTCCATCGTCTCGACCCTGGTCGGCATGGCCGTTGCCCGAAGGCAGGAGGAGCGGGGATGATCGCCCGGGAAGCCATTGCAGGCGTTATCCTCGCGGGCGGCCTGTCGCGCCGGATGGGGGCGCGGACAAGTCCCTACTGGCGTTGGACGGCATCCCCGTCGCCCATGTCCGCAACCGGCTCGCCCGCAGGTGGCCCAATCGTGGTCAGCGCCAATGGCCTGATCTTTGCGTTCTTCGTGCTGTTCTGCCTGCCGGTGATCGCCGATACCGTTGCCGGTCATGCAGGACCGCTCGCCGGCATTCATGCGGCAATTGGCTGGAATCGGCCAAGCTGCCCTACGCTACGATGTGCTGAAAGTGTCTCCGCCGCCGACACGCCGTTCTTTCCCGTGGACCTGGCGCAGCGGTTGGGCGCAGCAGGCCCGCTGGCGCTTGCGGTTGCTGCCTCAGGCGGACGCGTTCACCCGGTTTTCGGCCTCTGGCCGCTGGCGCTCGAGCAGGAACTTTTCGAATGGCTTGCCGCGGGTAACCGCAAGGTGATGGACTTCGTCGCCCGGCATCGCGGGCAGGAAGTAGACTTTTCGCCACTTCAGCTTGAGAGCGAAACAGTTGATCCCTTTTTCATCAACACGCCCGAAGACCTGGAACGGGCGCAGGCTTTGGCCCGCCTGCCATAGTTTCGAGCGAAGCCCGTAACCGTTTCCGGTTTCACTGCCCGGGTTCGGCCTGCCCTTCATCCGGCGGCGGATTGTCTTCCCCGGTTTCCTCGGGCGCGCCATCATCGGGGTAAGGCCCCAGCGAGAAGCAGGCGTAGTGATACGGCAGCGGTTCTGAATTGGCGCAGCTTCGAACATCGAAAGCTCGCCCGCTTCCTCATACTGCATGTAGGGGGCGATCAGGTATCGCACCGTGTCGTCCTCGGAATTGCCGAAGCGGTCGAGCGTTCCCGCGAGCTCCGGACGCACCGCCGAGGATTGCCTCCAGCAGCGCGTCGCCCTCCAGGAAATTGTCCGGCAACTGGTCGAAGGGCCCGTCCAGATAATTGTTGGTCGAGGTGTTCGCGGCACTGACGCCGACAAGGATCTTTCGCGGCGCGAACCTGTCCTTGATGAAGGCGAAGCCTGTTCTGCGCCCGATTGAAACGCCCGGCGCTTCCTCGGCTTCAAACTCGTCTGGTGTCGGCGCGGTCTCGTCCAGGACGTACATGAACACCTTGGCGACCGGGTCGAACACC
>CAWJVP010000008.1:0-119637 GCA_963846345.1 uncultured Alphaproteobacteria bacterium | reverse complement strand
GTTTCCGGTCGGAAGCGTGAGGTTCACGCCTTCTTTCTCGAGTTGCTCGCGTACCCATTGGAATTTCTGGTATCTCGATATCTCGATGGGACCATCATAGCCCATGCTTTGCAGTTTGCGCGGCGGGTACTGGACGTAGGTCTTCATCAGGTCGGTTATCGCCTCCGAGATGGGGACCATCGTCCAGGTCCGCTCGGTGATATTGCTCATGAAGATATCATAACGCTCTTGCGGATCCTGCCACAGATCGAAGATCTGGGGTATGGTCGCGACATAGCTCGCCGGCCCCTTCCAGCCAAGATTTGTGTCGACGGCAAGGCCGCCGGTCTGCGCGCCGTCATCGCCGCGAAGGTTGAAAACGGCCTTGTAGTTGCCCACACGGTCCGCACCAGGCGAGAGTTCGTTCTCAGTGAAGTAGAACCACGAGGTACGCGGATTTGGTCCGGTGCCGAGCAGCACAGGGCTGATGTCATAGCTGTCAAAGTATATGGGCTTGCCTTCACGGTCGTCCTTCGGAAGCTCCTTTATACCGGCGACGGAGGCGAACGTTGCCATCAAATCCAGGCCGCCGACGATGTCGTGGTTCTTCATCCCGGAAGCGATTTTGCCCGGCCACACCGCGATTGCCGGCACGCGGTTGCCGCCCTCGCGAACCGTGCCCTTGGTGCCGCGAAACGGCGTGTATCCGGCATCGGGATACACATCCTGCCAGGCTCCGTTGTCGGTCGTGTAGAACACCAGCGTATTGTCGGCCATGCCGGTTTCTTTCAGCTTGGCAATGATGCGGCCGATGCGGGTGTCCAGTTCGACCACCGAGTCGGCATATTTCGACTTCGACATCGACTTGTGCTCGAACTCCGGCGCCGGAAGGTTTGGTTGGTGAACCTTCATGAAGTTGACGTTGATGAAGAAAGGCTGGTCAGGCTTCTTGGCTGCGTCGTCGAGGAATTCTATCGCTGCCTTTTCGACATAGCCGTCGAAGAAGGGAATGCCGACCACGCCCTCTTCCCGTCGATAACCGGGGTATCGACGTACTGGCCGTTGATCTTGAAGTCTTCGGTGACCGGTTCGCCAGCCTTGCCCGACAATGATCCTTTCGTGATCTTGGCGAACATCTCGCGCAGTTTCGGGTCCATGTCGGGGAACCAGGTCGGATCGGCATAAGTGTAGGCGTTGAGGTGATAAAGCCCGACATGTTTCATGACGTCGTAGCCCTGGGCGGTCGGCATTGCATAGTCGGACTCGCCAAGGTGCCACTTACCGGTGAAGTAAGTGCCGTAACCGGCTTGTTTCAGCACGGATGCCAAAGTCCATTCAGCGGCTGGAAGTCCGCCGCCCTGACCCTGGAACGCAACTGTCGTCATGCCGCTGCGATTGGGGATGCGGCCGGTCTGCATGGCAGCCCTTCCGGGCGTGCAACTGGGTTGGGCGTAAAACGAGAAGAAGGTCATCCCCTGCGCAGCAAGTTCATCGATGTCTGGGAGTTGGCATACCCCTGCCGACACCGCCACCGTAGGGACCGAGGTCGCCATATCCGGTGTCGTCGGAGACAATGAAAAGGATATTAGGCTTATCGGCCGCCAGCGCCGACCCAACGCCGCCGGCAATGCAGAACGCCGCGCTCAACCAGGCCGCAGCGTATACTCCGTGACTTCCCATCATATTCTCCAATTCCTGTGACTATTCGGCAGAATCCGATACTCATAATGATAATTAACTGCCAGATGGGTGTCCAATAAGAGATAATTATTAGGCGATAAGATATCATTTCGATGAAGGTGCGACATGCTTTCAATTCGCCATTTGGAATACATTCAAGCTCTGGCTGCACATGGAAACTTCAGGAAGGCGGCGGAGACGTTGGAAATCTCACAACCGGCGCTGTCCAGGGTCTCGGTCATATCGAGACCATCCTCGGCATCAAGCTTTTCGAAAGGGATGGAACTGCCACACCAACAGCATTGGGCGAGATCGTTGTCGCCCACAGCAGCAGTATTATCACCGACTACGCAGAAATGTTGCGAGAACTCAGGCTTGCCGAGGGCCTTGATCTCGGCAGCATTACCGTATCGAGCGGACTGTATGCGGCGGAGGTTTCAGTTCAAGAAGCAGTTGCTGTGTTATCCGAAAAGCATCCCAACATTTTTTGTGAGCTGGTCATCAAGGACTGGACCGGCATCGTCGAAGACGTCTTAAGCCGAAGGAGCGACCTCGGTATCGCCGATTTAAATAGAACAGAAAAGAACCCACACTTAGAGACAGAACTAATTCGCGATAGTTCATTATCATTTTTCTGCCGGTCTGGTCATCCGTTAGCCAAAAGGAAAAATTTACAGATCGCGGATCTTCTGCATTATCCATGGGCCGGGCCGAGCCTGCCGGACAGGATGCGGGCTTTCCTGCCTGAGGACCGTATGCCCTGGGGTGAGTTCAATATCGGGGCAAACCGGGTCATTCCCCGTATACGCGTAGAAACGGTTTCGGCAGCGAAATACATCGTCGCCAAGAGCGACGCCATTTCTGCGGCACCGCAACTTGTACTGCGGGCGGCAATTCGTTCCGGCACTATAGTCGTTCTGCCGGTACAACCACCCTGGTTTAAAATGAGCTATGGTTTTATCTGGAGCAAAGGTCGGAGCTTGTCGCCGTCTTGTCGCGCCTTTATGGAGATCGTCCGCGACTTGGAGAAGAAGTTGGGGCGATAGGTATGTTTGAATGCCACCGGCTGCTTCGAGAGTTTAACGCCGCGCGATGGCGATGGACAATGTCCGCACTTACGAAGACCCAAAACTGATCTTAACAGCGGATTTGGGGCGCAAAACTGCCCTCTGCTCTGACGCTAGCACAATCGGGTACTACGCAACCGAAGAGGCCACCCGTTCATAGCCGGACCCGAATCGCAACTCGCCCTGCATACACCACTCCACCGGGAACGGCTCCAGCACATTGTGCCAGCGTCACCTCCGGACCCTGCGTCCCGTCGAGGATCGCCTCGACGATGTCCGGCGCGAGCAGCGTGAGGCGCAAGACGCGGGTCATGTAGGACGGCACGATGCCTTCGCGCTCGGCCAGTTCGGCGATGGTGGCGAACTCTCCCGACTCCAGCATCCGCTTCCAGCGGAAGGCGCGTGCCAGCGCCTTGACCAGCGTGTTGTCCGGCTTGCGCGCCTGCGGCTCGCTGTGCTCCGGCAGCTGCATCTCCTTCCGCCCGCCGCGCTTCACGAAGCGGAACGGGACATGCACGGTCACGGTTTCGGGGATGGCGCTTTCGCGATCATGCGGCCTGCTCCAGTTCGGCGGCGCGCATCTCGCGCGCGAGACCGGTGAGACCGTCGATGCGCAGCCGGACGTTCAGGCCGTCCGTGCCGATGTCGACCCGCTCGACCAGCAGCTGCACGATCCGCGCCTGCTCGGCGGGGAACAGCTCGTCCCACAGCGGATCGAGCTGGGGCAGCGCCGTCGCGGACCTCGGCCTCGGTGATGTCGTCGTCGCTGCGGCCGTGCCGCCGCGCCACGTGCCGACGACGATCTCCGGCTGCCGGAACACGGCGCGCAGCTGGTCGATGACCGCGGCCTCGATCTCGCCGGCCGGCACGCGGCCGACCGGGCAGGCATCCGGCGCCGTGCTTCAGCACGGTCTGGCTGACGTAGTAGCGGTAGAGCCGGCCGCCCTTGCGGGTGTGCGTCGGCGAGATGGCCGCGCCGTCGGGGCCGAAGAGCAGCCCCTTCAGCAGCGCCGGCGTCTCGCGCGCGGGTGCGCGCGGCGCGCTGGCGCGGGCTTCTCGCGTCGAGGATGGCGTGGACCTTGTCCCAGAGTCCTGCGGTCGATGATCGCCGCGTGCTCGCCGGGATAGCTCGTGCCCTTGTGCACCGCCTCGCCGATGTAGGCGCGGTTGTTCAGCAGCTGGTAGAGGTAGCTCTTGTCGATCGGGCTGCCCCGCCGTGGTCGTGACGCCGCGTCGCGTCGCAGCTCCCGCGCCAGCACCGTCGCCGAGCCGATCTCGAGGAAGCGCGCGAAGATCCAGCGCACCTGATCGGCCGCGTCGGGCTCGTCCACCACCAGCTTGCGGTCCTTGACCCGTAGCCGAGCGGCACGCATGCCGCCCATCCACATGCCCTTCTGCCGGCGAGGCGCGGATCTTGTCGCGGATGCGCTCGGCCGTGACCTCGCGCTCGAACTGGGCGAAGGAGAGCAGGATGTTCAGCGTCAGCCGCCCCATCGAGGTGGTGGTGTTGAACGACTGCGTGACCGAGACGAAGGTCACGCCGTTGCGGTCGAACACCTCGACCAGCTTCGAGAAGTCCATCAGCGAGCGCGACAGCCGGTCGATCTTGTAGACCACGACCACGTCGACCAGCCCGTCCTCGATGTCGGCCAGCAGCCGCTTCAGGGCGGGGCGCTCCAGCGTGCCGCCGGAGAAGCCGCCGTCGTCGTAGCGGTCGCGGACCAGCACCCAGCCCTCGGAGCGCTGGCTGGCGATGTAGGCCTCGCAGGCCTCGCGCTGGGCGTGCGAGCGAGTTGAACTCCTGCTCCAGCCCTTCCTCGGAGGACTTGCGGGTGTAGACCGCGCAGCGCAGCTTGCGGACGACTGCTCGGCTGCGTTCATGCCGCCCTCCGGTGGTTCTTCAGCCCGAAGAACACCCAGCCGTTCCAGCGCGTGCCGGTGATGGCGCGGGCGATGGCGGAGAGCGACTGGTAGGGCCGGCCCTGCCATTCGAAGCCGTCGGCGAGTGACGGTGACGATGTGCTCGACGCCCTGCCACTCGCGGATCAGCCGCGTGCCGGCGATCGGCGTCGCGTTCTGCCGCGATGCGGCGGCGGCGCGATGTTGCCGCCGTCGAGCTGCTCGCCCAGGGCCTCCAGCCGCTTGACCGTCTCGGGCTTCAGCCCGCCATAGGCCAGTTCCTGGATGCGGTAGGCGAGGCGGCTCTCGAGGTAGCGCCGGTTGAAGGGCGGCGGCTCGGTCGTCGAAGAGCTCGCGCCACTGCTGCCTTCAGGTCGGCGATGTCGGCGTGGTCTTCAGCGCGGCGAGGCGCGCGGGGATCGGGTCGGTCATGCAATGGCTCCCATGGTTGCGGGAGCACCAACACCGCTCTGCTGCCCGGCGAAGTGAAGCGAACTTTCTCCGGATGCGGAACATTCTCCGCTTGACTGTCGCAGCCGCAGGCGAACGAAGCCGAGCGACAGGATGCGGCACAGTTCCGCCCGCCGATCGGCCGGCGACATCCGGTCTGCGGGGTAAGGATTTGCGATGCGGACTTCGCCCACCTTTCCCTGTCTCGTGGCAGCGGGGTGCATCAGTCGCGCACCTGGCAGCGCTGCCGCTCCTCATATGCGGTGACATCCACCAGCCGGTAGCGGATTGCGCCTTCGATGCGAAGAAATGGTGGGCCACTGCCCTCAGCCCGCCAGCGCTGCAGTGAGCGCCTGGAGGTTTTCCAGCGGGCGGCGAGTTCGCCCTCTTTAAGAATTTCGTCGTCGCTACGCGTCGTTTGTTGCGCCATGCCAGTTCTCCCGATTGGTCGAAATCTGGCCGAAAGCTGCCATGGAGCGAAATTTGCGTAACGAAATTGCCTTACTGGTCTGCCAAATAGGCTAACCTTCTGGTTTATATTGATTTCTGCGCCAGTATTAATTTAGGCAAATAGAGCTATTTGCCTTCTCGATCCTGTTTCAGGATATTTGCCCCAAGTTTTAGGTATGTGCGCACGGTCGATTCGGTCAGCGACGAACCCATTTCCGCAATCACGTCTGCGAGTTCCTTGGGAATCTTGCTGTGTTTGGCGTCTGGATCATAACCGTATCCGTTGATCGCCATGGCAGTAATGAGCTTAGCAATCGAATTGATCGCACGCTTGTCGAAGGGTTTGTCAGGCGAATCCTGTTCGTTGCCGCTTTGACCCTTGCCGCCTTGGTGAAACATGCGCAGCAGCCTTAGGAACTCCGGATGCATCGGAAATTCGACCCGGTCTGCCCACTTAATGAAAATCTCGACCGGGGGATGCCCGTAGTAGAGAAACTCGCGTTTGAGCAGTTCGTACCGGCGCAGCATAAACTGTAGTGCTGGATGCAGGTGCGACTGATCACGCTTAGCCAACTCGCGCAGTTTCTTCTCCGAAAAATTACTCGGCTCGATGCCAATTGAAAGGCAAAGCAGTTCCTCGACCGAGAAGCTCGACATTTTTGCCCAATGGGTAAAATCCGCGACGTGATCGGGATGACCAAAGCCGCCAGCATAGCAATAAGGCGGGTTTTCGTAGATGCGTAAGGCATTGCGAACATGCCCACGCCAGTCGCGGGCGAGGGTATCGTCTTCGCCCTCCGATTTGCCCAGAAGGATCATGATTTCGGCGTCCAAATATTCCTTGAGCTTGTCACGGCAAGCCCTGATGGCTTCTGCGCGTCTCGCGTCCCAGGCGTCGAACGCTGTCGGATCATGTGGCCCGACAGTGTATTCGATTTGTGGCACTTGCCAGGCGAGGATTGAACCGAGGCTCTTTTCGAGCAGGCGCTGCCGTTTTTCGTCGAGTGGCGATTTGACCGGTTCATTCATGAGCGAACCCGCAACTGTCCAGATGGCCAATCATGCACCAGCCGGGTGATTCGTGCCAAATCGACAAGTTTCCCAGTCGCGTTGCTATCGGACATTTTTCTGCGTCGCTGTTAGGCGGCTTACGGCAGGAATTGTCATATTATATCAATATTACAATAACTTAGCAAATCGGCTATACCCGGTGTGCCGTATTCGGGACTTTTTCCTCGGAGCGGTCGCCGGCTGGTGGTGGGTTGAAAGACCGTGGCGCCAGCCGGGGCAATGGCAGACCATGGGGCGGGAACGTATGCCAAGCGCAGTCCGCAAGGCCGAAGCGTGTTCCCCGGCGCCCGACCCGGCGTCGCAAGTAGCGGCCAACCTCTGGACGTGGGTCGATTTGATCCAGGGGGCCTGAAGCGACGGGGCGGCTCCGACCGACACGGACAGCTGGAGGCAGCAGGGACCGACCTCGGCAATGCCGGGGCTGGTCGTCCTGTGCCTTCGCTCAAGGACTCACCAACCGACAGCATGGGGCAGACTTTCATGTGGAGCCACATCGAGAGTTTGGTCCGGAAATCTCTAACCGATTGCCGTGATCTGCGTAACGTCGTCTTGTGTCAATTAGTGGCAATTATTGTCACGATTACAACAGCGTAACAATCAAATATAATGCGGTGGTTCAAGACTGGCACACCGCGATTTACCCGAAGGGGGTGCTCATGGCCGCAAGAGTGGACTGGAAGGCGGGGGACGCGACGCCGCAACCCAAAGCGGGCGACGCGGCGCACGCCAGACTGCAGATCGAATATTGCGCCGTTGACGACTTGATCCCCTACGCCCGCAACGCCCGCACCCACAGCGACGCGCAGGTCGCGCTGATCGCCGGCTCGATCCGCGAGTTCGGCTTCACCAACCCGGTGCTGGTCGACGGCGAGAACGGCATCATCGCCGGCCACGGCCGGGTGCTGGCGGCGCGGAAGCTCGGCCTTGCGACGGTGCCGGTGATCGAGCTGGCCACCTCAGCGAGGCGCAGAAGCGGGCCTACGTCCTCGCCGACAACAAGCTCGCCGAGCAGGCCGGCTGGGACCGGGAGCTGCTGGCGCTGGAGGCTGGCGGACCTGCCGGCGCTCGGCGTCGACCTCGGCGATGCTCGGCTTCGAGGCGGCGCGAGATCGACGCGCTGCTGCGCCGCGGCGCGGCCGATCCGCGCGAGGAGGACGTCCCCGAGCCGCCGGCGGTCCCGGTCTCGCGGCCGGGCGATCTCTGGCTGCTCGGGACGCACCGGCTGATCTGCGGCGACTGCACCGACGCGGCGACGTGGCGCGGCTGCTCGGCGGCGTGCGGCCGCTCCTGATGGTCACCGATCCGCCCTATGGCGTGGAATACGATCCCGTCCTGGCGCAACCAGGCGGGCGCTGCCAAGACCAAGCGCACCGGCAAGGTGCTGAACGACGACCGGGCCGACTGGCGCGAGGCCTGGGCGCTGTTCCCCGGCGACGTCGCCTATGTCTGGCATGGCGCGCTGCATGCCGCGACCGTGGCCGAGAGCCTGGTGGCGGCGGCTTCGCCATCCGCTCGCAGATCATCTGGGCCAAGGAGCGGCTGGTGCTCAGCCGCGGCGACTATCACTGGCAGCACGAACCCTGCTGGTACGCGGTCGCGCAAGACCGGCAAGGGCCACTGGGCGGGCGACCGCAAGCAGACGACGCTGTGGCACATCGCCAGCCGCGACCAGGATGCCGAGACCGTGCACGGCACGCAGAAGCCGGTCGAATGCATGCGCCGGCCGATCCTGAACAACTCGTCGCCCGGGCAGGCGGTCTACGAGCCGTTCTGCGGGTTCCGGCACCACGCTGATCGCCGCCGAGACCACCGGCCGGCGTCTGCCTCGGCGATCGAGCTCAACCCGGCCTATGTCGATGTCGCCGTCGAGCGCTGGCAGGCGTTCACCGGCGAGGACGCGATGCTCGACGGCGACGGCCGCAGCTTTGCCGAGTATCGCCGCCGAGCGGGCAGGGCGATGAGCGCGGCCGCCGCCAGTGCCGACCGCGATCCGCCGGGCCAACGGCAACCGCGGCAAGCGCGCCTAGAACCACGACGAGCCGGTTCCGCCCGACGGCAGTCCGCGCTGCCCGACGCATCTGCTCGCCGGCAGCGCAGGAGGAATGGCGCCGGCTCGCCAGCACGCTGCACGACATGGGGGTGCTGACCACTTCGACCGGGCGGCGCTCGCCGCCTACTGCCAGGCCTACGGCCGCTGGGTCGAGGCCGAGGAGAAGCTGAAGGAGACGCCGACCCTGCTCAAGACCCCGTCGGGCTACGTCCAGCAGTCGCCCTGGCTGTCGGATCGCCAACAAGCAGCTGGAGCTGATGGGCCGCTACATGGCCGAGCTCGGCATGACCCCGGCGGCGCGCTCGCGAGTCGATTGCGTACCAGCCGCCGGTGCAGCCGGAACACCTGCGCATCGAGCGGATCATACTCACTGGTTTCAGGGCACCTGAAAACGGTACCGATATGGAACCAGGCGCTCCCAACCATTCTTCGGTCCGCGTCACTTATTCCTGAAACTTAATGGCTTCATCCGGTTCATAGTCGCTTGTCTCTATCGTACACAACTGCGCAACGAACGTTAGGCAGTTGTGTACAGGTGGCTGATGGCGGCTTCAGCATCGCGCTATGTGGCCTACGAGCGGGTCTCGACGGCGCGGCAGGGCGCGAGCGGGCTCGGGCTCGAGGCGCAGCGCCAGGCGATCGAGGGCTTCGCCGCCAGCCGCGGTGCCACCGTCATCGGCCGCTTCACCGAGGTCGAGAGCGGCAGCACCAGGACCGGCCGGAACTCGTCAAGGCGCTGCACCTTGCCAAGGTCACCGGGGCCACGCTCGTGATCGCCAAGCTCGACCGGCTGTCGCGCAATGCCGCCTTCCTGCTGACGCTGCGCGACAGCGGCGTGCGGTTCGTCGCCGTCGACCTGCCCGAGGCGAACGACCTCACCGTCGGCATCATGGCGCTGGTGGCGCAGCAGGAGCGCGAGGCGATCTCGAGGCGCACCAAGGAGGCGCTGGCGGTGGCCAGGGCGCGCGGCGTGAAGCTGGGCAATCCCAACGGCGCTGCGGCGCTCAGGCGGGCAGGGAAGGGCGGTGTGGCGCCTTGGGAGGCCGTCTCGCGCAACGCCGGCACCCATGCCGCCGACCTGGCTGCGGTGATCGACGACATCCGCGCCGGCGGGGCAACAAGCCTGCGGGCGATCGCGGCAGAACTGGAAGCTCGTGGCATGCTCACCCGGCGTGGAGGGCGATGGCAGGTCTCGAACGTGCGAAACCTGCTCATGCATCTGTGTGATCAGCATTCCAGCTGAACTTCAATTGGCCGAGCGGCCCATTCTTGAACCCTTTCATGTTTGGATAACCTATCCAGGGGTACGCTGCGAAGTCCGGTGGCGGCGACGATGTTTGGAAAACCCACGCAGCCCGAGCAGTGTCGCGGTCGCCGGACACCAATCACCTTAATCTTCGCCTTTCGCGCGCGGCGGTCACGGCAGTTATAGTCGCCGATCCCCTGCAATGGTCTCGGGGTATGCCGAGTTCATTGGCTGAATCGGGCTCCCAAAGGCCGGTGCCGCAAAGCCTATTTGCTCAAGGCTATCCACACCGGAGCGTGATCGCTGGCGCCATCCAGCCCCCGTGTGCTGCGGTCAACACCTGCGGCGATCAGCCGATCGCACAAATTCGGGCTCACCAGCAAATGGTCCAGCCGCAGCCCGGCGTCCCGTTGCCAGCGCATCCTTTGGTAATGCCAGAATGTGTAGATGCGCTTGTCGGGATGAAGGTGGCGGACGGCGTCGATCCAGCTTCGGCCGAGCAGGCGCTTGAAGGCGGCCCTGCTTTCAGGGTGCACCAGCGCATCGTCGACCCAGGAACGGGTCGGATAGATGTCGAGATCGGTCGGCGCGACATTGAAATCTCCCGCCAGAACGATCGGCGCACCGCTCTTGCGAAGCTTTGTCGCGTGCCGGCGAAGCCGTTCCAGCCAGGCCAGCTTGTAATCGAACTTCGGCCCCGGTTGCGGGTTGCCGTTTGGCGCATAGATGGAAGCGACCAGGACGCCGTTGACAGCCGCCTCGAGATAGCGGGCTTGCCGATCGCCGGGATCACCGGGGAGGTTGCGCCGTGTCACGATCGGCGCGCCCCGCCGCGAGAGGATCGCAACACCGTTCCAGCTCTTTTGCCCACACCAGACCGAGGAGTATCCGGCGGCTTCAATGGCCGCGTCCGGGAACTGGTTGTCCGGGGACTTCAACTCCTGCAGGCAAACCACGTCGGGCCGTGATTCCTTCAGCCAAGCAAGCAGGTTCGGCAGCCTTTTGTTGACATTGTTTATGTTGAAGGTGGCGATCTTCATCGGCTGGGGAGACGGAGCGACCATTCCTGCACGGCCCGCGCCATCGCCCTGAGGTGGTCGGCGGCGCTTATACCGGAGACTTTTTTCCTCGGCTTCAGATCGTGGTCTCCATCCTCCAGCCACAGTATCTCGATCGCGGGCGACAGGTCATAGCCTGCGACCTCATCGCGGCTTCCGAACGCGTCCCGCGTGCCCTGGATGATCAGGGTGGGCGTCTTCAGATCCTTGAGATGCCTCGTGCGCAACTGGTCAGGCTTGCCCAGCGGATGGAACGGATACCCCAGGCACAGCAAACCCTTGATGATGCCTCGCGCATGGAGATCGTCCGCCACCATGGAGGCGACACGCCCGCCCATCGATTTTCCGCCGATGATCATTGGACGGCTGGAAGCAATCGCCTCTATCGCGGCAAGATACTCTCCCATCAGGCTTTCGGCCTTGGGCGGCGGCTTTCGCTGCCCGGTCCGGCGAGCGGCCATGTAACCGAACTCGAAGCGATGAACCAGCAGCCCTTCGGCCGCCAGGGCCATGGCTACTGCGTTCATCGACGCGCTGTCCATGGGCGCACCGGCGCCATGGGCGAGCAGCACTGCGCATGCCGCATCCTGCGGCCCTGTCGAAAGCAGTTTCATTTTCGTTTCCGCCCGTGAGGAATGCCGGCGTCGACCGTCGTCTGGGCAAGCCGGACATTTCTGGGAACGGTCTCCCAAAGCGTATGCGTGCACTCCCGCTCGCAGCCCGAAAGTGTCACGGACCAGTACGGAATTGCTCCAACGAGTATGCTTCCTAACGGGTCCCCTCAGTTACCCCAGCTGTCGCTGGACCAAGCTTTGTTCGCGTTCTAGCGGAATACACTAGTCCGGTCGGCTATTTGAAGCTCTACTGGCACGGCCGGCGGGCGCACGGAATTTCCGGGGCCTCCCAGCCGCACATTCCCGCAACCTCCCTGACCGCCTCCGACACCAGTCCGCAGATTGTAGACCGCATCTACCCGCGTCTTGGATTCGACACGCAGCGTGAGCCTTTCATGATCCTTCATCCGCAGGGTGAAGGCGATCGCTTCAGCATTGCCCGGCAGTTCCAGAACGTCGCGCTCCGATGTCCTTTGCCAATACTGGAAAGTCGGTTCTTCTTCACCGAACCTCACGGTCACGAGCGCCCTGTCTGCCAACTCGAACGTGTCATTGGTTTCGATATGCACCGCGGTTTTCCCTTGTGTGCAGGATATGACCAGCTTTTGCTTCATTTCCCTGCCCTGCGTCGTCGAAGCGGGTGCGAGGTAATTTGCATAGTTGGTGAAGGAAACAGCGTTGCCGGAGGCGCCGAAGAGTTCGCGGCTGTCCAGCCAGGACCCGCTCATGCCCGCAGGTTGGTCAGGAAGAGGATCGGCGGCAAGCCGTTTCGTGAGTTCATCGGCATCGATCGGCGGCGCTGCGGCCAGCACCGGCGCCACCGGGGCCACGCATCCCTCGACGGCTTTCATGGCTGCAGTCGATCCGCGAGCGGTAAAGTCAACAGCATGTGCAGGAGGCGCTCCGGGCTGGGGGCGAAGTGCGATGCGAACCGACTTGCGGGCACGCTTTGCGAGGCTCGCCCAGGCATTGGCCTGGTTTCCCCTGAACCGCAGCACGAAGCGCTCTCCCACACTCTCCGGGTTCAAGTCGATGACTTTTGGCGTCTCGCCGTCGATCGAGAACGCCAGATGGGTAGGCTCGCCCAACGCAAGCTTGCCCTTCACTTCATCAAGTGGAAGCGAGAAAACAAACACCAGCCCGTCATCGGCATCGCAATCGAAAATCAGTGCGGCTTCGCTGGAAACGGCCTGGGCCAGCGGCGCGCCACCTACTTCGCCGACGGTCCACTGTTCCGGTGCGGGGCTTGCTTCAGCCTTCTGCTTCGCCAGAAGCTCGGATGAACCAATGTCGAAGGTGTACACGCCGTCTATGAAGACGAGCAATTTCGTCAGTCTGGCTTCAGGTCCGAGGATGGATGCGTTCGTGACGTAGGTGCAGGCACCCAGCGACAGCGGGGCGAGGTAGTTCTGCAATGCGGTAGCGGCGCCGTCGAAATCCCGCAGCCAATCCGCAAGAACAGATGCATCGATCCCGGCGGTGGCATATTTGGCAAAAAGCTTCATTCCCGTTTGCCTGTACTGTGCAACCACCCCATCCGCGGTAACTGGGTCGATTTGGCCGGACGTCTCACATTCTTTCTCGATATGCCTGAGGTACTCCAGCTCCTCTCCGAAGGTGAAACTGACATTACCTGTCTCGACGTCGGCAGGCAGATCGACTGCGAACCTGCCCAACCGGGTATATGCGTCGTCTGCCGCGATGATGGCCTTGTTGGTCTCAGCCGCGGCTGAAAATGCAACGCCCGCGATAGCGACCCAAAACAAGGCGCAGCACGCAACGAGCCTGATCATTGTCTGTCCCCCCACGCCCTGTTCCAGAAACTGTACACTATCTGGAATGCGTTGGGCGGCAAGTCGCTATCCGTTGTTTGCAGGGGGCGCGATGTACGGTTTTGGCTTCGTCATCAAATACCTGCCGATGCGGCCGGTAGGCGTACGAAGGCGGTGCGGGTGCGGCGGTGGCGACCGCACCGCCGCAGATTTTTCAGCGCATTGCAGGTATCGAACGTGCGCTGTCTTCAACTGTAAGATTTCCGTGCGACCCCCATACCTTCAGTCAAGTAGCTAGTCATATTGCCCCAGCGTCGGCGCGTAATTTAGATTCTTACTTCCACTGCTTCAGTTCAAAGACCACATGAACCGAAACCGAGTAGGTGTTCTCGCCCGCTTCGACCGGAACGGGTGACGCAGCGGCGTCCATCAAGACCTTGCCGCGCGCTATCGTCATAGGGCGCGCATGGCCGGTTTCGGTAATCTCGACGATCGGTCCAAGAGCCGCCCCGGCTGCATCGGCCAGGGTCGTGGCGCGGGCGATCGCGTCCTTCATGGCGGCGGAGCGGGCTTCCGCGACATTGGGCTGTGGATCGTCGTTGGTGAACTCGATGCCGCCATCGGCATTGACACCCAGCGTCACCGCCTGGTCCAGCACCTTGCCGATCGTGCCCACGTCGCGGATGCGGATGACGAGCTGGCTCGACACCTGATAGCCGACGATGCTTGGCGGGTCCTGCTCGCCATTGGCCTTGGGCTGGGGATAGTTGAATTGCGGCGCGATCTGGAAGTTTGCCGTCTGCATGTCTTCCGGCTTGATGCCGGTGGTGCGCATCGCCTCGCCAAGGTCACGCATCACCTGCGTGTGGGCATCAAGCGCCTCGCGCGCCGTGTTCGCCTGCCGCACAACGCCCAGCGTCAGGATTGCCATGTCGGGCACCACCTTGGCCGTGCCTTCGCCCGTGACGCGAATTACCGGTGTGCGTTCCGGCGTGCCGGATGTTTGCGCCAAGGCGGGCGTCCCGCCTACTGCAAGCATTCCCATCGCCGCAAGCAGCGCCGTCGCCGCGATCATCTTGTGGGGCTTCATCACTTTTCTCCGGTATTCGTGTGGATTGGTGGTTAAGACGGGTTGCCGGCAAGTCGCCAATACGCGATTGCAGCATTTCTGACATAGATGTCACGCTCATGGCGGAATTTCGTCAGCCCGAAAATCGACACTATGCAGACCCCGCGTCAAGCGATATCCCAAAAACCGGGGCATAAACGGCGGCATTGATCTGGGGAAGACGTCTCAGAACATTTCGCTGCATTGCTTTCGTTTGCTCGGAGCCTGCAATGTCGCAAAGTTCTCGTATGAATGCGCGCTTTGCCAAGCGCCGTCGTTTGCGACACCTTGCCGGCATCATCTATATAGCGAGTTCGCTGCTTTATCTCGGCTGGCGGCTTACAGTCTTCAATGAAAATGCCATTACACTGTCGACGATGTACTTCATCGCCGATGTCATTGCCGTCGTTCTCGGCTTTTTCGCCATTTTCGCTTCCTGGCATTACCGGCACCGCGAAGCGCCGCCCGCCGCGCCCGGGCTATCGGTCGATGTCTTGATACCCGTCTACAAGGAGCCGGCTGGCATGATCCGGCGCACCGTCGAGGGCGCGCTCGCCATCCGTTATCCGCACAAGACGTGGCTCCTCGACGATGGGCGGCGAGACGAGTTGCGCGAACTGGCGCGGGAACTGGGCTGCGAATATCTGGTGCGGCCGGACAATCTTCACGCCAAGGCCGGCAATCTCAACCAAGCGCTTTCGCAAACCAAGGGCGACTTCATCGCCGTCTTCGACGCGGATCACATCCCGCAGCCCACTGCGCTCGACGCGACGCTCGGCTTCTTCAGCGATCCCAAGGTTGCGATGGTCCAGACGCCGCAGGATTATTTCAACATCGACGCGATGCAATACGCAAACAACCACCGCAATGGCGCGCTATGGCACGACCAGTCCTTCTTCTACAACATCAGCCAGCCAGGACGAGACCATTACAACGCCGCTTCCTGCGCCGGCACGTCCGTCGTCTACCGCCGTTCGGCTATCGAGGCGATCGGCGGCATTCCGGTCGAGACTGTCACCGAAGACGTGCACACCTCGCTGAAGCTGCACAAGGCCGGTTATGAAACGCCCTATTTGAACGAACCGGTTGCCTACGGCGTCGCCGCCAGCGACCTTGCCGACTATTACCGCACCCGGTTACGATACGGGCACGGCAACATACACGCGCTGCGCCACGAGAATGTCTTGTTCTGCAAGGGCCTGACCCTTGGGCAGCGCATGTCCTACCTTTTCCTGGGGCTGATCTACCTCGAGGGCTGGCAGCAATTGCTGGTCTTCCTTGTGCCCGCCATTGCGCTCATCTTCGGCATGGCGCCGTTCGACATCACAATCTTCAACGTTTTGGTGGTGATGCTATTTCCGCTGTGGACCTATGCCTTGATGCAGGAAATCGGCTGCGGTTTCTCGCGCTATTGGACCAACGAGATCTTCTCGATGATCCGCTGGCCGGTTCACCTCGTTGCGGCGTCTGCCCTTTTCAAGGACCGCGTGGCGTGGCGCTCGTCTCGCAAGAACATCAAGGGCCGCGTCGAATGGGTGCTTCTTGCACCCCAAATCGCTGTGATCGCGCTTAGCCTCGGTGCATTGGGCCTCGGTATATGGCGTCTCACTTCGGATTTTTCCGTCGGACCGCTGATCACCGTGGTGGCTGACCGTCTGCCGAGTTGGGACGCGATCGCGACAAGGGCGGACATCTGGATGACCGGCGCGCGCGACTTTGTCGCCGTGCTCACCGGCACGGCAGAGGAAGCCGTGATATCGATTTCGGAAGTGAGCGGCGGAAGCCCGGTACCCGTGGCGCCGGAGCCACCACCGCTGTTCAGCGCGCCGCCACGGGAGATCGACTGGTTCCAGCCACTGACGACCGGCTACACGCTGGACCTCATCGTCGTCGCCGGGTTCTGGGCGGTGATCAATGCTCTGCGCGGAATATTCGTCGTCGGCAAGGCGATAGCCAATGCGCGCAATTCGCGCGAGGAATATGCCTTCCGGTGCCTGCTGCCGGTCGAGTTTTTCCTTGAGGGCGAGCAGGTGCAAACGGTGGCGGACCGCCTGTCATCGATGGAACTGAAACTGCCGCGCACCGTGCTTCGCCGGCTGCTTGCCGCCCCCGGGGCCTTGCCTGCCAAGGCGGCCATATACCTGCCGGACGAGACGGTTACCGTCACGATCGGCAAGCCAGCGACAAGGCGCGACGAGTATCTGCCGATCGAGGCAGACGAAGCAACGCGCGAGGCCATTTCCAAATGCCTCTACGCGGTCGCTTGGCACCGCGAGATGATCCATCACAGCGCCGAGTTCGGTACGCCGTTGACAGCGATCGCCCGGCTTTTCGGCTTCGGCGAAAGGTCGCAGAACCAGGTCGCCTGGCAACAATCGGCGCTGATGTTGCCCAACTCGTCGCGGAAGGACGGCGCCGCTTCGCGAACAGCTCCCGTGGTACTTCAATCCGCACGCCGCAAGGGCGGTGAACTGGTTCTGATCGCGTTCAGGCCGCTCGAGCCGGGCGCCGTGGTGACCATCCGGACCGGCGATCTCAAGGCCGCGCTCCAGCATCTGCGCATCGAAGCGCCAACGCAGGAGCAACCTGTCTATCCGGCAGGCGCGAAATCCGGGCCGCAATGTTTCCGGTACACGGTCACAAAACTGCCAGACGATGTAAAACGGCAGCTGCCCCTGGATGCACATGCCGATGCCGCAGGGCAAGCGCTGTTGCCGAAGGCCGGGGCAGGCATTTCGGGTTTGCGTGAAGGAACGGGCAAAGCCACCATGGCGCGGAGCCGTACCAAGGCGCGGCTATCTGATTCGGAACCGGCAGAATAAACCCGGGGGATACCAGCGTCCCGCGGGTCAACTTCACGCCAAAAGCCTGATTTGCCGGCGTTGGTGTGTGACCGAGGGGCAACAAGCGCACGAAATCGCCACATTTCGGTATTCGCGGGGCGATCAGTCTTGCAGGCGCAATGCATAGAGATAAAAAATAGACAGTGTTCGCTTTCTGCTATTCCGCAGTGTGCGATCGAGCGCGCCCGCTGCGCCAGGGGATTGGGGATCATTGCCGATGACATCTGCACGGACAGGGAAGAACTCGCTCGGTCGCTATCTTCGCGCAACGACGGCACTTGCCGGGTTTGCGGGCGTGTTGATTTTGCTGCCGCTTGAAGCACGAGCAGGACCGGATGCCTGCTTCACGGTCGGGTCGGTCAGCACCTGCACTGACGACCAGTCGGACGGCATTGTCTACAATGTCGATTTCCCATCGTCTTCGACGGTGCTGAATGTCAACAATCTGGATTCGGATATAACCCCCGCCACCAATGGCAACGGCATCGTTTTCGTCGGCGATACGACCGTCGAGATCAACAGCGAACTCGGCAATCGCGACATTATCCTGAACGGCTTTGCCGAGGGTGTGATCGGCGCGGCGCCCGGCGATGTCGAGATCAATCACGAGGGCGATATTCGCGGCGGTTTCCGGGGTGTCAACGGGAACTCCAACAGCGGCAATGTCGTCATCAATGTCGAGGGCGACATCAAGGGTTCTGACGAGGCAGCGATCAATGCTTACGCGCCCAATGGAACCATCACAATCGACTATGAAGGCGACATCAAGAACGCCGAGAACCGCGGCATCAGCGCCTTTGGCGAGGGCGACATCGATATCAGGCAGAATGGCGATATTAAATCGGTAAACCAGGCCATCTATGCGAGATGCTCCGCAAATTCCGGACGGCAGCATCTATATCAATTCGGACGGTGACATCGATACCTCAAGCGGCGACGGCGTTTCGCGGAGAGCTACGGCAGCCGGCGAAACGGTTACCATCATTCGCGAGGGCGATACGATCGCGGAAGACCGCGCCATCTGGGCGTATGGCCAAGGCGATGTTTTGATCAACAGCGAAGGCAAGGTCGAGTCGCGAGATATTGATGCCATCCATGCCTACAGCACGGATGGCAAGGCGACCATCATCTCGGACGGTGATGTGAAGGCCGAGAACCAGGCGATCTTCGCCCATGGCGACCTTGATACCTCCATTACCAGCAAGGGCGATGTCACGTCCAAAGGCAATGACGCGATCTTTGCGCTTGCCAGCGGTGGCGGCAAGGCCAGCGTCAACAGCGAAGGCGACGTGAATGGCGGGAACCGCGGCATTCTCGCGTTCTCCAACGACTTTACCAATGGCGGCGACGTATCGATCGTTTCCAGAGGCGACGTCACCGCCAATGGCGACGCCATTTATGCATTCACTCCGAAGGGAGATGCGTATGTAAAGCAAAGGGGCGATGTGACAGCCGTGCTTGACAGCGCCATCCGCGCCAACACGCTCGGCGACGGCAATGCAACCATCAATTCCAAGGGCGATGTCACGGCAAGGTTGTTTGGCCTCGATGCCATGGTGCTCGGCAATGGCGACATTAACATCACCCACGAAGGCGACGTGACTTCGTCTGAAGATCACGGCGTCAAGGCGTATATCCAGGGCAATGGCAACACCACGATCAACACGACCGGCGACATTCAGGCGCAGAACATGGGCATCCAGGCTCAGACACAGGGCACGGGCAACACGTCCATCAGGCACCGGGGCGACGTTACCTCGAGCGATGACATAGGCATTTATGCTTTGACCGGCGGGAACATTTCAATCGACGTCGAGGGCGAAGTCAAAGCCAGAAACATCGGCATTTACGCCCTGAGCGACGCCGCTATGACCTCAGTCACCGTCAAGAGTCGCGGCGATGTCACTTCGCAAACAAACAATGCCATCATGGCCGAAGCGGAAGGGGACGGATCGACAGTCAGCATCGACTCGGTAGGCGATCTCATCGCTGGCGACATCAACGGAAGTGCCTACCCGTCCCAATCGCGGCATCAGCGCCATCGCCGATGGCGATGTCGATGTAACCAGCAAGGGTGACGTAACGTCGAAGGATCATACCACGGTCTGTGTACCCGCCGGTGAGGGCATTTATGCCTTGAGCCAGGACGGGGCCAGCTCGATCATTTCCGAAGGCAATATCGACGCGGGCAACCAGGGCATTTTCGCAATTGGTCGCGACCGGTGCATCGATTGATTCAACGGGCAATGTGACAGCCGCGGGCAATGACGCGATATTTGCCTACAATAGGGCGGCGCGGGCAGATGCCGACGGTTAAGAGCGTCGGCGATGTCGAAACCGGCGGGCGGGGTGTCGTTGCCATATCGCGATCCGGCGCCGCATCGGTGGATTCTAAAGGCGCGGTCAATTCGAGGTTGACCGGTGTTTCGGTGTATGCCGGCGATGGAGACGCCACCATCAAGCAGATCGGCGACGTTAATTCGGACGATGATGCCGGCGTTACCGCCTATTCTGGAAACGGAAATGCAAAAGTCACGGTCAAAGGCAATGTGGATGCCCGGCTCAACGGCGTTGTTGCCGAAGTCTTGTCGGGAGGCGGAACTGCAACAATCAACGTAGAAGGCGATGTGACGTCCAGTGAAGGGCAGGGCATTGTCGGGTTTACCGCCGGTACGGGCGACGTGAGCGTTGTTTCCAACGGCAATGTGAGGGCAAATTCCGAAGGTCTGGTCGCATTCGGCGACGGCAATGTTTCCATAGACCAAACCGGCGATGTTAACATCCGACTTCTCGAACGGCCTGACGGCACATACATCCGGCGGCAATGTCATTATCAACTTCGAAGGCAATGTCGATGCCAGCGATGCGGCAATCCAGGGCATCACTGGTGGTGCCAACAAGTCGGTGGTGATTACCAGCAAAGGCAATCTGAATGCCAATCGCGGAATAATCGGCGAAGCAGCCAATTTTGGCAGCACTGTCTGGATCAATTCTGAAGGGAATATCGATGGCGACGGCGTTGCAATCCAAGCGCTCGCTTCGAGCAATGCAACAATCGTCAGCGAGGGGAACATCAATTCGAATTTCACCCGCGGCCTTCACGCGCAAAGCTTCAGCGGGGCTGCGCACAGTCATCTCTACCGGTGATGTAGAATGCGTCGGACGTCGGCATCTTTGCCTACGGTCAAACCGGCGCCAGCATCAAGTCGATCGGCGACGTGACATCGGCGAACAACACCGGCATCCAGGCACAGACGGATACCGGAAGCGCGGCCATTAAATCCAAGGGTGATGTATCGAGCAGCGACAAGGGCATATTCGCTTATGCCAGCAACGGAAGCGCGTCGGTTACTTCCAAGGGCAATGTTAAAAGCAATAACCAGGCGATATCAGCGATCGGCCAGGACGGGGCGGCTACGGTATATTCTCGCGGCAATCTGACAAGCGACAATCTTTACGGCATTGAGGCGATCGGTGATGGGGCGGTCAGCGTCGATTCCATCGGAGATATTTACGCAGATCAACAAGGCATTCTTGCCCTCGGCTTCAGTTCGGGCACTACGGTTACCGTCCTGCAAACCGGTGAGGTTTTCTCAGATGAAAGCAAGGGCGTCGAGGCTATTGGCAACGGCAACGTCAATGTAACCGTGGCCGGCGCGATCGATGCCTATCATGAAGGCATCCTGGCCCTAAGCCAGAACGGCAACGTCACGGTCAACCAGACTGGCAACGTGTCTTCAGAGTACAGCAAGGGCGTAAGCGCATTCGCCTACGGCAGTGCCGGAATCGCCTCAGCGACCGTAATTGGCAATGTAGACGCGCAACATGAAGGTATTCAGGCGATAGGTTTCGGTGCCGCCAACATCTACGCCAGGGGTAACGTGACGTCTGAAAACGCCATCGGCATTTCAGCAATTGCTACAAATTCGGGTGGTACGGTCAGCATAGACGCAGCGGGCGATGTTTCGGCGGAACAGTCCGGTGTATTCGGGCTGGCCGATGAACATGTCCAGATCACCTATTCCGGCACAGCAACATCGGAAGATGCCGACGCAATCTTCGGCATGTCCCAGTCGGGCGGTGTAACGATCAACTCTTCCGGCGCCGCAATCGGCAATACCAGCGGCTTTGGCGACCGTAACGGCATCTTCGCACTGGGCGAAGACAATGTCAGCGTGACCCATGTCGGCGACGCCACGACACTAGGCCGCGCACGCGCGATCCATGCGCAATCGAATAGCGGCAATGTCCTGGTGGATGTCACCGGCAACATCACGGTCGATGCCGATTACGATGATTCCGATGCGATCTTCGTGTCTGCGCTGAACGGCACGGCAGACGTGATCGTGCGCGAAGGCAGCTACGTGGTCGGCGGCCAGAAGGCACTTGCAAGTTTCGGCGTCGAGTTCGGCGACGGAAACGGACCCAACTCGCTGCAGAACTACGGCCTGATCGACGACGAGAATGGCGGCAAGACCATCGGCGGCGGCAGTGCCGACGAAATCGTGTCCAACTACGGAACGGTCGACGGCGACTTCTATCTGGGCGCCGGCGCAAACCGCTTCGACAACCATGAAGGCGGGCAGACCTGGCTCAAGGCATTCTCGTCCGTCGGAGCCGGAAACGACTTCAACAACTGGGGCGAGTTGTCGCCCTTCGGCGTCGGCGAAGTCGGTTCATCCATTCTGGAAGGCAACTACAACCAGAGCGGATCCGGCGTCTTCATTGCCGATATCGACCTTGACGGCAGCACCTCGGACTACCTCGATGTCACCGGCGACGTGAATGCCGGCGGCAAGGTGCGGGCAAACCTTACTAGCCTCTCCACCAGCCTCGATCCGTATTCGGCTACGATCATCCATTCGAACGGAACCGTGTTCGACAATGGCATCAACGGCATAACCACCGGCCCGCTGGCCGTAGACGTGACCACCACCTCCAACACGGTTGACATCAACGTCGCAATCGACTTCGCCGCCGATGGCGCACTTGATGGCAACGAGGAAGCGCTCGGCAAGGGGTTCCAGAAGTACTTTGAGAGCTCGGCGCCTGGCGGGCTGACGCCTGAGCAGGAAGCGTTCTACCTCGCGCTGCTCAACAGCGGCAGCCTGGGCGAATACAAGGCCGCACTGGCCGGGCTTTCGCCCGAGGCCGCGGGAGCCGGCATCATCGCGACCATGTACGGCGCGGAAAATTTCGCTGGCCGACTGTTCTCCTGTCACCAGCGCGATGGCACCTACAAGTACATCGCGGAAGGAAGCTGCGCCTGGGCAGCGGCAAGCGGATCGATGTGGGAGCATGAAGGCAGTGACGGTTTTGCCGACTACTCCGACCGCGCGACGTGGCTTTCGGCCGGCGCGCAGGCTAGAACCGACAGCGGCTGGGTATTCGGCTTCGGCGTTGGCTATGAATGGGGCGAAACGGAAGTCGATCCGTCGGCTGATCTCGACCGCGAAATGTTCAGTGGCGGCCTGGTCGCCAAGTACCAGCAGGAAAACTGGTTGTTCGGTGCCGCACTGAGCGGCGGTACGGGTTCGATGAACTCCGTGCGCTCGGTGACGATACCCACGAACGACGAAGCCAAGGGCGACCGGTCGGTCAGCTATGGCGACCTCACGGCCCGCATCGCCTACCTGATGGATTACAACAGCTTCTACATCAAGCCGATGCTCGAGGGCGCGATGACCTTCGTCTCGGCGGGCGGATACACGGAGACGGGCGCGGGCGTCGCCAATGTAACGGTTGAAGGCGACGACTACTTCAGCGGACGCGGTACAGCTTCCGTCGAACTCGGCACGGAAATCGCGGGCGCGGACGGCATGCTGGTTCGCCCGACCGTCATCGCCGGCGTGACCGTGCTGTCCGACGGGGATATCGACGTCGAGGCGGGGTTCGGCAAGCTCGGGCCGCAAAACATCACGGTGGTCAGCGAGCGCGACCAGGTAGCGCTGGACCTTGGCGCCGGCATCGAAGTCCTCGGTGGGACCGGCTGGACCGGCCAGATCGCCTATGACGGCCGCTTCTCGGGCACCGACGAACAGCATGCGCTTACGCTGAAACTCAGCATGCCGTTCTGATTTCGGCAGCAGACGCATAAAGAAAAAGGCCGGGGTCACGCCGGCCTTTTTGTTTTTCGGGGCGGGCGTGCCTACCGTGCCTTGGAAAGGATCGCGGCAAACTGCTTCTGCGCTGAAGCTACCGACATGCGGTCGTCCCAAAGGAACTTGTCCAGCATTGTCTGGATTGCCAGCACTGTTTCGCCACTGAGGAAAATCTCACTGTTCTCGACCACCGACCCGGGCCGGTCCAGGATTTCGAGGCCCTTCTTCATGCATTCGTCCGCAAGTTTCAGATCGACATCGCCGCGCACCGGCAGCGAGCCCTTTCTGACGTTGAACAGGACCTGCACTTTCGGATTCAGCATCATGCCGGCGAGCTTGAGCTGCTCTTTTTCCTTTTCCGGATCGGCAAGCTTGGGGAAAATGAACACGTCGCCGCCCAACTGGAGCAGCGGATCTGCGGACGGACCGGGAAGGCACTCGTAATCCACGCCCTGCTTTTTCCCGGCCTGCACAAATTCGGCCTTTGCCCAGTCGGCCATGATCTGCATGCCGGCCTTGTTGCCGATGACGAGATCGGTTGCCTGGTCCCACGGTCGGCCCTTGGCGCGCTTGTCGGCGAAACCGCGAAGCTTGCGGAACGTCTCGAAAACCTTGGCGACTTCAGGCGAGCGCGCAACGGCGCCGTTCTTGTCGCGGAAGAGTGCGTAATGAACATCCTTGCCAGCGATGTTGAGCAGGAGAACGCCGAACAGCCCGTACTCCTGCCACGGCTCGCCGCCCAGCGCGAAGGGCGTGAAGCCAGCCTTGCGAATGGCGGGGGCAGCGGCAAGGAAATCGTCGATGGTGGAGGGAATGGGCACACCGACCTTCTTGAACACCTTGGTGGATACCCAGGCCCACTGCCAGGAATGGATGTTGACCGGAACGCACCAGATGCGCCCGTCGCGCTCGCATGCGGCCAGCACCGATTTGGGGCGGATGAACTTGCGCCAACCTTGCTTTTCGGCAAGCGGCGTGAGGTCGAGAAGCAGGCCTTCGTCGATAAGCTGGTCGAATTGCCGCGAAACGTTGAACTGCGCGGCTGCCGGCGGATTGCCGCCACGGATGCGCGCGAAGATAGTAGTGAAGGCCTCAGTTCCGTTGGCCGCCGGCGCGTCTTGCCAGCGATGGCCGCCGAGCTTGTCATACTCCTTCTGCAGTACGGAAACGGCAGACCGCTCGCCGCCCGATGTCCACCAGTGAATCACCTCAAGCGATGGTTCCTGTTGCGTTTCCAGCGCCCGGCCGGGCGGTGGTAATGTTCCGGCGCACAAGCACAGCAAGGCGGCAGAGGCCACGGTGCGGATGAAACGGTGCTTGATCGTCAACGGCAAGACTCCTGTGGTTGCCAGCAATGCTACAATTTGTAGACGGCGGGGGAAAGGTTTTCGGAAAGTTGTCCGAATGTTTCCATATAGCCGAGCGCGGAATGCCTCGTTTCGCACCATGTCTTCTGTTAGACAATTGCGCAACGTCCACGCATTTCTGCCCGGGGGAAATCAGTTGAAATCCATCACCTTGTTCGTAGCATCCGGCTTTGCGTTCATCCTTGCGGCTGCCGCCGGCCAGGCGCAGGAAGCGCCAAAGGTCAATTGGAGCAGCAACTGTTCGGCGCCGGACCTTGCAAGCCCCATGTCGTGCGCCATGGAGCAACGCGTGGTCCTTCGCGAATCCGGGCAGCAGGTAGCGCGCTTTTCGGTGCAGACTTCGGGCGCGGAGGATGCGCGCAAAGGCGCCTTTCTCGTCCAGTTGCCGCTCGGCCTGTCGATCCGTACGGGCGTGCGCCTGAAGGTCGACGAACGCGAACCGATCTCGGTCGATATCCAGACATGCGAGGCGAGCGGTTGCTATGCCGGCGGCCCGTTGGATGAGGCAATCCTTGACGGACTGAGGAGCGGCAAGATCCTGACGTTTCTCTTCAACGATCTCAAGAAAGAGGAAATCGGCATCCAGATCGATCTGGCGGGCTTTTCGGCGGTTTACGACAAGATCAAATAGGACAGTGGCGGCGCCCGTTTCGAACCGCTACTTCGAATAGTTGCGCCTGTCGTCGATGACCTTTCCGTCATTGGGCAGGTTCTGCGCGTGTTCGACACGCCCCTTGAGGCGGGTGTGCGCCGTCAATGCGGCCTTGACGGCTTCCGTGTCTGGGCGCTTTGATTTCTAGTACGTGGTCCGGCACAGGCAAGTGGCGCGTCCTTCAATGGAGAAGGTTGGACGGCAGGCCCACCCCCTCCGCCACATCACCCGTGTTCTGCCTTGGCTCAGGAAGCGCGGCGGATGACGAAGGAATAGACGTTCGAATTGGCGGACGATGTCACCAGTTCATTGCCGGTGGTGCGGCAGAACGCCTCGAAATCCTTCACCGCGCCCGGATCGGTGGCGATCACCTCCAGCGTCGCGCCGATCGGCATTTCCTTCAGCGCCTTCTTGGCCCGCAGGATCGGCAGCGGGCAGTTCAGCCCCTTTGCGTCCAGTATCTGGTCGGCCATGTTCGTTCCTCTTCCGTGTCAGATGTAAAGATTGATGTCGCACTTGGTCGCGCGCCTCGACCCAGGTGGCGGCGCCGCCGAGCGACTGGACCGTCGATCATGTCCTCGAGCTTGTATTCGAACAGGTCCATCGTCATCTGGCAGGCGATCATGTTGACGTCGGCCTCGACCGCCAGCTCGCGCAGTTCCTCGATCGAGGCGACGCCCTTTTTCTTGATCAGGTTCTTCATCATCGCCGTGGTCAGCGCCGAGCCGACGCCGGGGAGTGCCGACAGGATGTTCGGCATCGCCATGTGCATGCCCATCATCGGCATTTCCATCGCCGGATTGCCGAGCGTGGTGACCTTGAGGTTCAGATCCTTCTTCAGCAGCGTCAGCCCGTAGAAGGTGAAGAACATCGTCACGTCCAGCCCCATGGCGGCCGCGGTGGTCGCCAGGATGAAGGGCGGATAGGCCCAGTCGAGCGTGCCCTTGGTGACGATGATCGACATCGACTTTTCTGGTTGTCGGCGATTTCCATGCCTGCCTCCCGTGGTGGCGCCCGATCGCGCCGGTTCAGCGTCAAGCTGCCGCGCAGCCGGCAGAAGGTGTCGGCCGCCATCTTCGCCTCGTAAGGGCGCGGCCACCGCGGTGCCGGGGATCAGCGCCGCCTTGGCGGCTGGCCCAGTCGACCGGCTTCACCTTGCACCATCCAGCCCGCGCCATAGGTGTCGGTGTTGGCGAGCTTGGGGTTGCCGGTCAGATCGTCGTTGACCGCCACGATCTCGGCATCGAAGCCGATCTTGGCCGGACCCACCCATTTGCCGCTTTCGACCGTCGCGCACCGACTTGCCGCCCTCGATGGTCTTGCCGACCTTCTTGGCGGTGAAGGCGACCAGCGGTCCGGCCATGCGCGGTGGCGACCATGCCGTCATGCCGACGTGAAGGTGCCGTCCGCGTTCGGCGCGGTACCAGAGGTTGTTGGCCACGTCATAGAGCAGATCGTCGGGAAGGTTGCAGCCACGGACAACGGGCATGTCAGTTCTCCTGTCTCAAGGGCTTGGGGCCGCGCCGGCATGATCGGCCGAACGCAGCGGGCGCGACGAACAGCAGAACTCGCCCAGCCCGGACTTCTCGAGTTTGCCGCCGATGAACAGCGCGAGATGGCGCAGCCACCATCGCGCCGCAGGCGCAGCGCGCGGGCGGCGTCATCGCCATCCAGCATCCTGGCGACAATTGCGTGATAGACAAGCTCGCGGCAGGTCTCGCGGCAGGCGTTGAACGACGGATCGCCCCGCGCGCCCTGGCGGTGCAGGGCAAGCAGGCGAAAGCCCTCGACACGCTTCCGTCCGGCGCGCGGCCCATTGACGCGAGCCAGTTTTCCAGCGACCGTCTCGCCATGTCGAGAAGCTCGCCCGACAGCTCGTGCGACCGCGCGACAAGTTCTGCGCCATCGGCCCGCGCGATCTCGTCCAGCCGGTCGAGCAGCGGCAGTGCGTTGATGTCGGCAAAGGCCGGTTGCGCGTTCATCCCAGCCCCTTTTCGCGCAGGAATTCGCGCGATTCCGACATGTTTTCGTGCACGCCGACCTTGCGCTGCCGAAAGGCCGAGCGCCATGCCCAGAAGCTGGGTGAAATAGAGGATCTTCACCGTTGGTCTTGCGGCCCAGCACCTTTTCGGCGCGCACCTGGTGCATTTCCAGCCCGGTGTGGCAGGTCGGGCATTCGGTGGCGATCACCTCGGCGCCGCAGGCCTCGGCGGTGGTCAGGATGTTCAGCACCAGCTTGGTCGAAGTGTCGCTGTCCGACAGCGTATGGGCGCCGCCGCAGCAGGCGGTCTTCAGCGGAAATTCGACGATTCTCGGCCCCGGCGGCGGCAAGCAGGTCATCCATGAAATGCGGCTTGCGGGTGCGATTCGGAGCCCGGACCCTTGTCCTTTTCCGGGAAGATGTGGCGCGGGCGCGTGTACATGCAGCCGTAATAATTGGCGACCTTGAGGCCGCTCAGGGAGTTCTTGACGCGCTCGCGTCAGTTCCGTCCTCGCCGATCGCATCCTTGATCCAGTCCAGCGCATGGATCGTCTCGACCTTGCCCGGCTTCATAGGTCGCGTGGCCGGCCTTGGTGCGAAAGCTTGTCGTTGACCTCGCCGCGATGCCGGGTCGTGGCGCCAGATCGTATTCGGCCTTCTTGAGATTGTGATAGCAGCCGTTGCAAGGCGCCATCACCGTGTCGAAGCCCATTGTCCTCGGCAATCGACAGGTTGCGCGCCGAAAGATAGGTCTGCAGCTTGGGATCGACGTTCTTCACCTCCATCGCGCCGCAGCAGTTCCAGTTCTTCAACTCGACCAGTTCGAGACCGAGCGCCTTGCCGACCTCCTTGGTGGAGCGGTTATAGGCATGTGCCGTGCCTTCCAGCGCGCAGCCGGGATAGTAGGCGACCTTCTTCGTGCTTGCCGCTCATCATTGCCGCTCCCTTGCAGTCGAGGCCCAGCGCCTTGCGGTTGGCGGCCTTGCGTTCCTTCACATATTCCTCGATGGCCGCGCGCGGACCGCGCCCATCCGCGGGTGCGCGGACGGATGACCGCTCGCCAGGCCAAGCTCGCATCAGGATAGGTGACCGGCAGCCGCGAGACCAGGCCGCGTGACCAGCGCCACCAGCCATGGCTGGTTCAGACGGGCTGGCCGGTGCGCTTGCAGAACGTGCGCAGCACGCGGCCTTCCTCGATCTTGCCGGTTCTGAAGACCTGTTCGGAGAAGCTCCTCGTCGAAATGGGTCGACGGGCTTCGGCTCGTATGTGCCCCTTGAGCTCCAGCCAATGCGCCGTGGCCTTCATCACGCCTTCGGGATTGACGTCGCGCGGGCAGGCATAGGTGCATTTGTTGCAGCGAGACGCACTGCCAGATGATGTCCTTGTCGCGCAGCAGTTCGTCTTCCATGCCCGGTGCGGATCAGGTAGATCCAGTAGCGCGGATTGAACTCGGGATTGATGGCATTGACCGTGCAGGCATTGGTGCACGAGCCGCACTGCCAGCAGCGGTGGATGTTCTCGCCGCCCGGCAGGGCCGCGATCTCTTCCTGCATCGCCTCGTTGTAGTCGGTGATCGGCGCGGCGACTTGATGAAGGTGCGACCAGTGGCCGGAGACGTCGACGCCGTCGATGACGAGATTGTCGTGCGTGACGAGGTTCTCCGGCCGGATCAGCGATTTTTCATGAATGGGCATGGTGCGGCCTCCCGGGGTTCAAGCTGGGCGCGCGCCGCCGCCAAGCACATGGGCCTGTGCCGTCGATCAGGCGCAGGCGGGTGCGGCCGGTCTCGGTATCGACGGCGTCGAGGCCCAGCATGCGGCGCGTGTGCAGCATCGGGTCGCCTTCGCCGGTGAAATCGGTGCGCAGGTACTGGCCGCCGCGGTCGTTGATGTAGCCGGCATAGACATGCGCGCAGCAGCAGGTCGGCGTAGAAGGGCAGGTCGCGGAAAACGCCGTTCGTCGCGCAGAAAGCCTTCAAGTTCGCCGCGCAGCGTGGCGAAGGTCGCAAGTTCGTCGGGCACCGTCGATGCGCACCGCATCCGACATCGTCGGCATGCCAGATCTCGCGCAGCACGCCGGTGCCGACCCGCGCGTCCCAGATCCAGCGCGTCATCAGCGGGTAGTGCTCGGGCGCGGTGAAATGCAGGATCTCCGCCGCCAGATCGCGCACCCAGCGGTGCGCGCTTGTCCTGCGGAAACGAGCCCTCGAAGGCGGCAAGCCGCGCATCGGCGGAGGCGGTGTCGCTCCAGCCTTCCATCAGCGGCCGCGAGGCGCGACCTGCATCTTGCGAAAGCCGTTCTCGGCCAGCCATGCGCCGATCCGGCGGCGCACCGGCGCGACGAACGCGGCCAGGTCGAGAAACTCGGCTTCGCGTCATCTCCCCGATCTTGCCGCGGCCCAGCACTTCCTCGAACAGCGACGCCTTCAGCGCCAGCGCGCCGACATAGCGCTCGATCCCGCCGGTCGCCTCGGCAGCGGCCAGCAGGTCGGTCGAAGGCGCGGCGCAGCCGCGGGCCGGACAGGTCGAGCACCGGCGCGCCGTTGACCGGCGACTGCGCTTTCCTGGTCCGCAGGCCGAACATCACTCGGCCGCCTCCGCCACGCGGTTGCGCGCAACAGGGCCAGCGCGGACATTGCCGCGGCCTGTCCCTGCGCGATGGAGTCGTCGATGGTCTCCGGGCCCGGTCGCAGCGCCTGCGACGAACACGCCGGGCCGCGATGGTTCCCGACATCGTGCGCATAGGTCGAGGCCTTGTCGATATAGCCGTAGCGGTTCAGCTTGACGCCGAACACCGCCGAAAGCGTCATGTTGTCGACGTTCGGGTCCATGCCGATGGCATGCACGACCATGTCGAACGGGATCGATGATCGGGCGCTTGACCAGCGTGTCCTCGCCCTTCACCACCAGCCGCTTGCCGTCGGACGTCACCTCGGCGATGCGCGCCTTGATGTACTTGACCTTCGTACTCTTCCTGGCTTTCCCAGTAGATACTCGCCCTCCAGAGGCCGAAGGTGCGGATGTCCATGTAGTAGATGTAGACGTTGCGTCTTGGGATCACCTCGCGGATTTCCATGGCGATGTTGGCCGAGACCGTGCAGCAGATCTTCGAGCACCATTCGCGCCCGATCTGCCGGTCGCGCGAGCCGACGCAAAGCAGGATCGCGACCCGGTCCGGCACGCGCCCGTCCGAGGGGCAGCGGACGCCCTGGCCCGGACGAAATCATCTGCTCGACCTGCATCGTCGTCACCACGTCGGGATAGGTGCCAAAGCCCCATTCCGGTTTGTTCACGCTGATCGAAATGGGTGAACCCGGTGGCCAGGATCGCTGCCGCCGGCCTCGATCGTCGTTGCCGTCCTTCAGCAGTCGCGGTGAAGTCGCCCGGCGCTCGCCGTGAACGCTTTGCACCGGTCGCGTTCAGGTGGACCGTCGACGATGCGGGTTTTGCTGCACGCGCGCGACCATGCCGCCGATCGCGTCCTTGGCCCATTCATGGCGGGGCACCAGCTTGGCATAGCCCGACAGGATCGGCGCGCCGCCGAGGCGGTCGGCCTTTTCGACAAGAATCGACCTTCTGGCCGTTGCTGGCAAGGGCATGGGCCGCCGAAAGGCCGGCGGGCCGCCGCCGACGATCAGAACGCGGTTTCTGTCATTTGCCTCCTGCTCCCGGCAGCGCCTTGGGTTTCACATAGCCGGGGCCCGAGGTGATCGCGCGCTTCGGATCGTACAGCGTCTCGATCCGGCCCGCCTTCACCTCCTCCAGATAGGCCGTCGAACTCGGCCTTGGCCTTTTCCCAGTCGATGCCCATCTTCTCGAGAAGCGTCTCGAACGGGCGAGGCGTGCCAGTGCAACTGCGCCAGCTTGTAGGGATGCGCGCCCATGCGTCAGCGCGGCGAACTGGCAGTCGGCCATCACCGGCAGGGCGTAGACCTTGTCGACCGCCTTGCCGATCCACTGGTTCTTGTCGAGCGTGGTGATGCAGCCGGTGTCATGGCCGATCATCACGTCGGAGCGCGCTTCCTCCACCGCGACCTTGATCTTGCGGTCGATGGCGAAGGAGCGGGTGAACTCGCGCTCGCCGATGATGTGGCGGAAGCCGAAGCCGCAGCAATCGTACCAGGTGGAATAGTCGATGACCTGCGTGCCCAGCGTCTGCAACAGTCCGGTGGTCACCGCCACGCGGTTGCCGTCCAGCACGCGTCTCGTCATAGATCACGTCCTCGGGCACCATCTTGTAGACATGGCAGGCCGGATGAACGGTCGCGCGGATGTTGCCGACACGTCGATGGTCTGGCGGTCGCGTGATGCGCTCGCGCATCACGTGCAGCCATTCGGAGTAATGCACGATCTCCTCGGGGATCAGCAGCTTGCCGTCGACCAGGCGGCCCAGCTTGCCGAGGATCTTCTTCACCTCGTCGCGCAGCTCGGCCGAATGCAGCAGGAAGCCGCGGATTTCCTTGTAGTTGCCGAAGGAAGTGCCGCAATGGACCAGCGGATAATAGGTGCCTTCCGGCAGGCCCTGCGCCTTGGCCGATACATAGGCCTGATGGAAATTGCGCAGGAACACGGCGGCCAGCGACACCACATTGCCGATGCCCGAGCCGTGGTAGTTCCAGGCCGTGCAAGAGGTCTGGTCGGTCTCGTCGAGATAGTTCACGCCCAGCTGGTTCATGCATCCACAGCACCGACGGAGGGATAGCCGGGAATGTTGCCGCACTGGCCGCAGGACTTGTGGTGCCACAGGTTGTTGGTGGGGATCTTCTTGTCCCAGCCATAGAGCGTGCTTGGCCATCACCGGGTCGTGTTGATCGCCGACCCGGTGAACGACGATCTCGCCGTCCTTTTCCAGCTGCCACATGATGTCGCGCACGTCCTCCTTGCGCGTTCTTGCCGGTCAGCAGAGAGCGCTTGTCGATCTTGCGCCTCGACCCAGTCGGTGGCGCGCTGCGCCTCGCGGGTCGTCAGTTTCGCTCTGGCGTCCAGTCGGCGCCGAAACCGTTGAAGGCGCCCTTGGCGCCCGGTCCGCTGGTCTTGTTCATCGCGACGCTCCTCATCGCGAACGTGGCGACTGGGTCAGATCAGTCGTCGTCCTCGTCTTCCTCCTGCTCTTCCAGCCATTCCTCCCATTCCTCGCGCTTTTCCTCCATCACGTCGGAAACCACGTCGAACAGGTTCTCATCCACCGTCTCGAGCTGCTCGAGAACGCCGGTCGCCTCCCAGATCGTGTAGAGCTCGACCGAGGTCTTGCAGGTTCACCTACCCAGGCGGTGTCCAGCGTGTGCATGGTCGGCATCGGGATCGCCTTGCGCAGGATCGTCAGCGGCGCATCGACCTTGGCTGACATTCGGCCCCCAGTCGGGGAAAGCTTCCTTGGTGATCATGTTCGGCGCCAGCTGGTTGCCGGTCGAGATCACCTTCAGCAGCACCCGGCTGAACGGCCGCAGCACGTCCTTCGCCGACTGCATGCTCATGCTTGATCGCCACTTCGCGCATGATCATCACCAGACCGCCGGGCGAGTTTTCGAACGGGCAGCGCGCGGCGCAGGTGTAGCACTGGGCGCAGGCCCAGATCTTTTCCTGCATCGCGTCGTAGATGCCTTCCAGGTTTTCGGTCCACAGCAGCTGCACGATCTCGCGCGGCGAATAGTCGTAGTAATGCGCCGAAGGGCAGGTCGCGGTGCAGATGCCGCAGTTCAGGCAGCCGTGGATCTCGTGGTCGTAAACCGCATGGCGACTGGATATCGTCGAAGATTTCCTCCAGCTTTTCATAGGCGCACCGACCGGCGCATCGCGATACCGGATCGCTGATCGGCGGATTCGGCAGCTCGGCATGGGCTGTCATGCTGGCCCTCCTCCCAGGCCGGCTGAACGCGGCGGTCAGTAGGTCAGCACCTTGGCGTCGTCGTCTTCCATGATGTCCTCGATCACCTTGGCCCCGCCGACGATGCCTTCGCATTCCGGGATCAGGTCGTCCTGCGGTCATGTCGAAGAGGTCGAGATTGGGCGAGCAGCAATAGAACTTCGCCCCGGCCTCATGCGCGTCCTTGATGAAGTCGTAGACGGTCTTGGGCGAGCCGGGCTTGACGACCAGCTTTTCGGCCACGCCCTTCTTCATCAGCTTGCCCGAGGTCGCGGTGCAGATCACCTCAACCTCGTAATCCATCGCCGCGGCGACGGTGGCCTGAAAGAACGGCGCGCCCAGTTCCTCGCCGTTGCGCGGGTCGGTGTTGACCATGATGATGATCAGTTTCTTGCCATCCGGTATCCTCCAACCCAGCGGCGAACCCCCATGGGGCACATTAGTGTCTACTAACATACTCACAGCAAAACATGTTGTCATCTGAATAATTGAATATATCAGACATTCATCAGGCCTGCATGGCGGACGATGCCAACCATGAGCCCCGAAAGGGAGTCCGCCACATCGAACTGGACCTCGCGCAGGCGGCCGAGCGTCTGTGCGGAACCGTCCGGCGTTTCGTCGAACTCCATGATGATGTCCTCGATCATCGCCGACTTCATGCCCGGATGCCCGGCAAAGCCGAGGGAATGCTTGCCAATGGCGAAGGCGAGGGGGTTGTGCTCGCTGTCGCGCGCGAGGACCTTTGCACCCGCAGGCAGGACGGGCCTGTCGCGCAGGTAGATCACGGCCGGGAACTTGTCCGGCATGTCGCCGCCAAGCGCACCGGGTTCCGATACCGCTTCAAGCACTTCAAAGCGCAGCGGCGCATCTTCGGCCCCGCCACCTGCCGCGACCGAAAGAATGATGGCGCCGATGCCGATGCCGATCACCGGCAGGCCGTGCGCCAGGAAATCGGCCGGCGAGGCGCAATTCGGGCGCAAGGGTCGGCAAGCAGATGACCGCTGACGACGCCGAACGCGCCGGCGCCGAGGATCACCAGCCCGTCATGGCCTTCCGCTGAGACCGGGACCATATTGCCCGGCGCGAATGGCCGGACATAGCGGAAGCGGATGTTGCGGCTTTCGAAATGGTCTTCGAGATAGCCCAGATATTCCGCCTCGGTATGCTGCAGGACGAGCAGCGTCTTCATTGGCCCTCGGCATGCGCCGCAAGCATGATCGCTGTCGCGAAGTCCTGGGCTTCGACGCCGGGAATGTCGAGTTCGAGCCGGGTGATTCGTTCTGCCACCGCCGCGGCAAGTGCGTCCTGGTCGAGGCGCTGGCCAACCAGCGAAGCCGCCAGTTGCTCGACGCCCGTTTCCGGCAGGCAGGTGAAATCGCCGGTCAGGACGATGTCGTCGATCTTGCCGTCATGCGCCAGCAGGCGTACCCGGATGAGGCCCCCGCGTGCCTTGTGGGCACTTTCGGTCAGATGGCGGTCGGCGGAAATCTTGACGCCGCTTTCCACGAGTTTGCGGCCCGCCCGGAACGTCCATTCCGGATCAGACAAGTTCCTTTTCCTGTGCCGCGATGGCGGCCAGTTCGGCTTCGCTCGGCTGGTCGAGCTCCGGCTTGACGCCCAGCACGTCGGCACAATGCTTGAGGAACAATTCACGCACCTTGTCGCGCGATGGCAGCGCCTTGAGCTCGCGGGTCATGGTCGTCATGTAGTCGTCCAGCGTCGACTTGAGCTTGTCGCGGAACTTCTCCGAGGGCACCTTCAGGCATTTCGACATGGTCGCGGTGTCGAAATCGAACATGAAGCTGCCGACCATCACCGTCGCCTCCCCGATCGAGGCGGCGCCGGTTCCGCCGATCTTGCGCCCATTCACCTGGATGTCGTTGATGGGCCGGTATTGCGCCTCGACGCCGAGCTCGCGGTAGGTGCGCACCACCGGTTCGATGAACAGCGGATAGAGGTTGGCCGCGTGCTTCGGCGCCTTGGCCTGCGGAAACATGAAGTGGAAGAACATCTGGTTGCTGTCGAGATACACCGCGCCGCCCCCGACATGGCGGCGGATGACCGGCAGGCCCTGCGACGCGCAGTACGCCTCGTCCACTTCCTTCGATACATCCTGGTGCACGCCGACGCAGACATATGGCGTTAGCGGGTTGACCAGCGTCAGGACCGGATCGCTGTTCGCTTCGATCGAATGGGCGATGCCGTGATAGATCGCCTGGCTGCGCAAGGCCGGGACATGGCCGAAATCGAGAACCCTCAGCCGCATCGAACTTCCTCCATGTCGAATTTCATAACAAACATATATATGAAATTGCGCATTTGTCCCGCATGAATTGCCGATTGCGGCGAAAGCACGTGTACGGCGCGGGCAGGGGAACAATTGGGGGAATGTCAGATGTCCTGGCGCTGTTGCAGTGCAGGGCTTCAGCGGCTGTTGCGCGAAAAGCGTTCAAGCGCCGATGGTTCGACGATCTTCACGGCCTGATAGCCAAGTTCGATCCAGCCTGCTTTTGCGAACTTGTTCAGCGTCCTGTTGACCCGGTCACGCGAAGAATTGCTCATCTGCCCAATAACCGCCTGCGACAAACCAAGGGTCACAACTTGTCCACCCGTATTGCCGCTTGCCAGGCGCGCCAGCACGGCAGCGATGCGTCGCTCGCCGGACGTGATCAGAAGATCACCCACAATCCGGGTTGCAATGGATTGCATGCTCTGTTCGCTCAACGCTCCGATGCGGCGATAGAGTTCGGGGTGCCGCGTGCCAATGGCGTTCAGGTCGCGAAGGCTCACCACAAGCGCACGGCTTGTCTCCACGGCCCGGAAACCCAGGGTCCTGCGCCCGTTCGTCAGGATGGGACCTGCGCCGAACCAGGCACCCTGCCAAAGCACATGGCATAGCGTCATCTCTGCGCCAGAAGGAACGACGACCCCGAAACCGCCACTGGCGATGCCGAACATCCCGCCCGGTTCGTCGTCGAGGTGATAGGCGTATTCGCCGTTTTGAAACTTCCGGATCCTGGCACAGGCCAAAAACTCATTCCGCAGCCAGGCAGGCTCGGTCGCCAGCCAGCCCGCGCCTGCCAGCGCAACTTTCGCGGATTCCTCGTTCAATGCGGCTTTCTCACCTAGCGTAAGATTTCGAACAATTGTGGTATTTTGGACAAACTGTCCATACCAGTCATGACAATTTGCGCATCCGGTACACATGGTTGGTTGCGCTGACGGGGGACTGCATGCGCGAGGCAGACAGGAGAAGGGGCATTGCCCTTTCAAGGCATCTATTGGTCGTTGTCTGCAGCTTCTTGCTGTCCTCGCCTGTCGCCTCGATTGCGCAGGAAAACTCCATCTGGACCCGGCAAAGCCTTCTCGACACGCCGGGCGGCATGAAGGAAACACTGCGCGAGGGCGGCGTAAATCTCGACAACTTCGCGGTGGCGCCCTGGCTGCGCCTGACAGCCGATTTGCAGTGGATCGATCCTGCCACGCCTGACCGGCAGGATGCGCTCATCGGTGCGATCCGCACCCAGATCAAGTTCTGACACAGGAGACGGAAATGGCACTCAACATGACGCGCCGCAGGTTCCTTGCCGGTGTGGCGGCCTCGGCCCTCTTTGCGCCGACATTCGCCTACGCTGCCGACGAGGCGGAAATCATCTATTTTGGCGGGCCGATCATCACCATCGACGATGCCAACCCCCGCGCTGAAGCCGTTGCCGTGAAGGGCGGCCTCATCCTCGCCGTGGGCAAGGCGGACGAAGTGATGAAGCTAAAGGGCGCCAACACGAAATTGGTCGATCTCGGCGGCCGCACCATGCTGCCGGGCTTTGTGGACTCGCATGGCCATCTGGTTGGCGGCGGAATGCAGGCCGTTGCGGCGAACATGCTGCCGCCTCCCGACGGTCCGAATGGCTCGATCGCCGCAATCCAGCAGTCATTGCGCGAATGGATCGGCAACAACGAGGACATTATCAGGGAAGTAAATCTCGTCCTCGGGTTCGGCTATGACAACTCGCAGCTCAAGGAAGTCCGCCATCCCACGAAGGAGGAACTCGACGAGGTTTCGACGGACTTCCCGGTGGCCATCATCCACCAGTCCTCACACCTCGCCGTGTTCAATTCGAAGGCGCTCGAGATCGCAGGTTACACCGCGGAGACTCCTGACCCGGCCGGCGGCGTGATCCAGCGAAAGACCGGTTCGATGGAACCCAACGGCGTGCTGGAAGAGACGGCCTTTACCAGCGCACTGCCCAAGATACTCAAGAACATCGGCAAGGCGGGGATGAAGGCCATGTCCGTTGCCGGGTCCGAACTTTGGGCCACCTACGGCTACACGACAGCGCAGGAAGCCCGCGCAACGCCCGGCATGGCAGCGGTGCTTAAAAGCGTTGCGGACGAGGGCAAGTTCAAGATCGACATAGTTGCGTACCCCGACGTCCTGATCGACCGCGACTACATAAAGAACAACGTCAGCAAGGACTACTCGAACCGATTCCGTGTCGCGGGAGCCAAGGCAACGATCGACGGTTCGCCGCAGGGGTTCACTGCATTCCGCGACAAGCCATTCTATGCACCGGTTGGCAACTATCCGCCGGGCTATCGCGGCTATTCCGCGGCCACGCCGGAACAGATCATGGACGCGATCGACTGGGCCTACGCGAACAACATTCAAATACTGACACACTCGTCCGGCGAAGCAGCCAGCGATCTCCTGATCACGGCCGTCAAGACCGCCCAGCAAAAACACGGCAAACTGCCGCTGCGCCCGGTGCTCATCCACGGGCATTTCCAGCGCGAGGACCAGGTTGATTCCTTCGTTGACCTTGGCGTGTTCCCTTCGCTTTTCCCGATGCACACCTTCTACTGGGGCGACTGGCATCGCGATCACACGGTGGGGCCCGTGGCGGGCGAGAACATCACTCCGACGGGTTGGTACCACCAGCGGGGGGCGATGTTCACTTCACATCACGATGCGCCGGTGGCCTTCCCGGAACTCGATGCGCATTCTCGATGCCACGGTGACGCGGCGCACGAGGTCCGGCGACATCCTGGGCCCGCACCAGCGCGTGCCCGTCGATGTGGCTCTCAAGGCGCTGACGTTGTGGGCGGCCTACCAGATATTCGAGGAGAACCAGAAGGGCTCCATCGAGAAGGGCAAGCTGGCCGACTTCGTGATCCTTACAGACGATCCGACCTCGGTCGATCCCGAGACCCTCGACCAGATCAGGGTGGCGGAGACGATCAAGGAAGGCGTTTCCGTCTACGTCGCGCCGCCGGAGAAGCTGAAGAAGGCAGAGTTGGAGTCCCTGCGCGAAAATCCCTTTTCCAGGTTCCTTGAAGCCATGGCCGTTGAACGCGACTTCGGGAATCTGCCCCCGAAGAGCCAGACCCGGTTTAACAGGTTGATCCTTGCGAACGGGCCGCACAATCGCGGATGCGTCAGCGCGGTCATGGCCGACATCACAAACGCCATACTTCAGGAAGGTTGACGACGGACTGACGGGGAACTGTCGGAAAGCTGGCCCGTTGCAGCCTGCGGCCGCAATTCGTGTTATGCTTTCATCATGCCCAACGACGGGTCAGCACCTGAATTGAATGTTGCCGACTGGCTTGCCAGTCTGGGAATGGGTGAACATGCGGCGGCTTTTGCCCAAAACGGCGTCGATGGCGCGTTGCTTTCCGATCTGACCAACGATGATCTCAAGGATCTGGGCGTCGTGCGGCTTGCCGACCGCAAGCGCATCCTTTCCGCCGTGGCGCAACTGGGCGAAACTGTCGAAGCGGCCGATCCGGCAGTCAAGCTTGGCGGCGATGCCGTTCGCGGCGAGCGGCGCCAGGTAACCGTGCTGTTTGCCGACATTTCCGGCTTTACGCGGTTTTCCGCCGAGCTTGGCGCCGAGCGCACCCACGCGCTGCTCGATACCTATTTCCGCACCGTGGATGAGATCGTCGTTTCGTTTGGTGGAACCATCGACAAGCATATCGGCGACAGCGTCATGGCTGTGTTCGGCGCGCCGGTGGCGCATGACAACGACCCTGAAAGGGCGGCGCGCGCCGCCTTGGAAATCCATGCCGCGATGGACGCGACCAGCGCGGCCGCGGGCCAGGTCCTCAAGGTCCACATCGGCATCGCCAGCGGCCAGGTGGTGGCGAGCGGGGTCGGCGGCGACCAGCACTACACGATGACGGGCGACTCGGTGAACCTCGCATCGCGCCTGACCGATGCAGCCGGCCCTGGGGAGACATTGGTGTCGAGGACGGTCTTTCGTGCGATCGAAGGCGGGTTCGATGCCGAGGATTGCGGCAGCATGACCCTCAAAGGCATAGCCGAGCCGGTCAGCACATTCCGGCTGAAGTCGCGCATCCGCGGGCGGCGCCGCCATGCGACGCGCCCGCTGGTAGGCAGGCAAATGGAACTGCGCCAATTCGAGGCGCTGCTTGCGGCAAGCCGGCACAGCGGGGCCGGTCAGGCGGTACTGTTGCGCGGCGAGGCGGGGATCGGCAAGACCCGGCTTGGCGAGGAGTTCGAGCGCCTGGCCGGGGAGGCGGGGTTCATGTGCCACCGCACGCTGGTACTGGATTTCGGCGTCGGCAAGGGACAGGACGCGGTGCGCGCCCTGGTCCGCAGCCTGCTGTCGATCCCGCAGGGAAGCACCAAGGAATTTCGCGCCGCCGCCGCTGCCCGCGCCATAACGGAAGGCACCGTCGAGCCGCGGCAGGCGGTTTTCCTCAACGACCTTCTGGATCTTCCACAGCCTCCCCAGTTTCGATCGCTGTTCGATGCGATGGACAATCAGGTTCGCAACACCGGCAGCCGCGAGACTACCGCGACGATCGTGCGCCAGCTCTCGGCGCGGCAGCCAGTTTTCCTGATCGTCGAAGATGTCCATTGGGCAACAGCCCATATTCTCGACCATCTGGCGGAACTGACACGGGTCGCAGGCGAGCATCCCGTCCTGCTTGTCGTTACCTGCCGTATCGAAGGAGACCCGCTCGACCAGCGCTGGCGCGCTTCGGTGTCGCCAACACCGATCACCACCCTTGACCTTCGCCCCCTGCGCAAGGAAGACGCGCTTGCCATGGCTTCGGCGCTTTTCGAGGCCGGAAACCAGTTTGCCGCGACTTGTGTCGAGCGGGCAGAGGGCAACCCGCTGTTCCTCGAGCAGCTGCTGCGGCATGCAGAGACCAGCACTGCGGGCGTGCCGGATTCGGTCCAGAGCCTCGTCCAGGCCCGCGTAGATGCGCTGCCGCCAGCCGAACGGCAGGCGCTGCATGCGGCATCGGTGCTGGGGCAGCGCTTCACGCAAGGCGCACTGCAAAAACTGATCGGGCATGACGCCTATTCGCCGGACCTCTTGATCGAGCGGTTCTTTATCCGCCGGCAGGGAGAGGGATTTCTGTTTGCGCATGCCCTGATCCAGGAAGGAATCTACAATTCGCTGCTGGCCGCGCAGCGCACTGCGCTGCACCGGAAGGCGTCGGACATTTTCAGCCAGAGCGATCCCGTGCTGCATGCGCAGCACCTGGATCGCGCGGGCGATCCAGGTGCCGCCCAGGCCTATCTGAGGGCGGCTGCGGCGCAGTCCGTGGCCTTCCGCCTCGATGTGGCGCTGTCTTTGGCACGGCGCGGCGTCGAGCTTGCCTCCGAGGCGCAAACCCTTTGCGATCTGCACTGCCTGAGCGGTGACCTGCTGAAAGACATCGGCGACTCCGAAGGATGCATGGCCGCATATGAGCAGGCCGGTAATTTCGTTTCCGACGACGACCGCCGCTGCCGCGTGTTGATCGGAATGGCGCACGCGATGCGAATGTCCGACCGGCAAACCGAAGCGCTGGAGGTGCTTACGAAGGCTCGGCAGATTGCCGATACGAACGGCCATGACCATTGGCTGGCCGGCATTCACTATCTTCGCGGCAATTGCTACTTCCCGCTTGGCAACATCGATGGCTGCCTTGAGGAGCATTCCCTAGCGCTGGCGGCAGCCCGCCGCACCGGGTCGGCAGAGGATGAGGCGCTGGCGCTTGGCGGCCTTGGCGATGCCTATTATCTGCAAGGCCAGATGCAGACCGCATTCGAGCAGTTCCGCTCCTGTATCGAACTTTCCCAGTCCAGGGGTTTTGTCCGCATCGATGCGGCCAACCGGCACATGATGGGATGGACGCGCATTCACCAGATGAAGTTCGCCGAGGCGCGTGCCGATTCGGCATCGACCCTGGAACTGGCGCGCCAGATAAGCCACCGCAGGGCTGAGCTGTTGGCCCTGATGCTTAAATGCATGATCGATGTGTGCACCGGCGACGAAGATGATTTCGAGGAGACCGCCGTCCAGGCGCTCGACCTTGCGAGGCGCTCCAAGGCGCGCAATTTCGAAGCCCAGATCCTTGAGAACCAGGCCCGCTTCCTGTTCGGCTCGCAGCAGAGGGGCAAAGCGCTTGCGGTGATCGACCAGGCCTTGCAGATCGTTCGCGAGGTGGGGATGTCGTTCTGCGGGGCGACTGCCCTTGCCACCAAGGCGCGCATTGTCGCCGACACTGCAGAGAGCCGCCAATTGCTGCGCGAGGCGGAGGCCGTGCTCGACGCGGGATGCGTGGCGCACAACCACATGTGGTTCGCGCAAATGGCCGTCGAGGCAGAACTTGCGCGGCAAGGCTACGGCGAGATGCGGCGATACGCGGACCGGCTTGAGCGGTACACGCAACGCCAGAAGCTGAAATGGTGCGACTTCACCATTGAACGCGCCCGCGCCCTGGCCGCCTTCGGCGAAGGTGACCGTTCCGGGGACCTTCGCAAGAAGTTGCAACAGTTGCACGCAACAGCGAACGAGGCGGGCCTGCGTCCGGTACTGCCGGCCCTGGAGCAGGCGCTGGCATCGGCTTGAAATCAATCGCCCTTTGGATTGGAAACAGGGAAAACTTAGCCGATCGGCAAAGTTTCTACTTGCGCTTTCTCGTTGATGTTTGATACTTAGCAACATGGCTAAGCATGATCCTGACCTATCGAGCATTTTCCACGCCCTCGCGGATCCGACCCGCCGGTCGATCATGACCCGTCTGGCTGGCGGACCGGCACGCGTGACTGACCTGGCCGGGCCTACGGGCCTGAGGCTGCCGACCGTGATGCGCCACCTCTCGGTTCTGGAAGAAGCCGGCCTTATCGCAACTGCAAAGGACGGCCGGATCCGAACCTGCGCGATACAGCCCCAAGCCCTCGAACCGGCGCGCGCCTGGATCGAACAGCAGCGGGCGATGTGGGAAGCGCGCCTCGACCGGCTTGGACGCTTTCGTGACGAATTCACTGAAGGAGCGCGAACAATGACCCTGACCTCCAGGCCTGACAGTCCCCAAACGACGCGGCGGGATAACGATCGCTTCGCGACCTTGACCTTCACGCGGAGCGTAACCGCGCCGCTTTCGGCCTTGTGGCAGGCCTGGACGGCGCCCACGGCGAGGGCGGTTTGGGCTTCGCCGCATCCTTCGGTGACCGTGGAGTTCCTGGAAGCCGACACCCGCATCGGTGGCCGCGAGGTTTCGCTGTGCAAGGTCGAAGGGCAGGCTGATATCCGCTGCGAATGTGGGTGGCTGTTCCTCGAGCCCTCGCGGCGCAGCGTGAACTACGAAGTGATCTCGACCGAGGGCGTCACGCAATCCGTGGCCTTGGTCACGGCTGACTTCATAAACGCCGGCGAAAACTGCGAGCTTCACGTCACGGTCCAATTGTCGTCGCTGGCCGAAAACATGGAGGCAGGCTATCGCGAGGGCTTCAATTCCGGATTGGACAATCTGGCCAGCGTGGCGATGCGGACCATGGTGTTGCAGAAGCTCATCCGGGCGCCCCGATCCGTGGTGTGGAACGCATGGATGAACCCGCAGACCTTGCCACTTTGGTGGGGTCCCGAAGGCTATTCCTGCCGCACGCAGCGGATCGATCTTCGCCAGGGCGGGGAATGGGTCTTCGACATGATCGGGCCGGACGGTACGGTCTATCCAAACCACCATCGCTACGGCGACGTCCGGCAGGAAGCCGGGCTCAGCTATCAGCTGTTGTGGGGCGAGAACGGACCAAAGCATGCCGATGCCTGGGCCTCGTTCGAGGAGCGGGAAGGGGAGACCATGGTTACCCTGGGCATGGTGTTCAGCACCGAGGCCGAGTTTCAGGCGGCGAAAGGCTTCGGCGCGGTGGAGCTCGGGCTGGAAACACTGGGCAAGCTCGACCGTTTCATTTCCTCCGACCCGCGATAGCAAAGGCCGGGTTCGGCCGCAGCGCTGCCCCGTGCATTCCTTCCGCTCCTTCGATAACGTTCGGCAGTGTGGGCGAGGCTGCGCGTCCAGCCTGACAAAACAACAGGAATGGATGTGAGATGGTCCGCCCCATTGCCCTTGCGCCCCTCGGTCCGGACGGCCCTCCCGCGCGGCTGCTACCCTACATCTGGCGCGTCAGCCGCTGGCATCAGATAGGCCTCGGGCTGCTGGCCCTTGTGCTGACCTTCGTTGCCCTGGTGCCGCTGGAACTGCAGCGGCGCATCATCGACGACGCAATCATCCCCGGCAATCGGGGCATGCTCATTGAGCTTGCCGTTCTCTACCTGTTTGCGATCCTCGTTCACAACATCCTCAAGTTCTTCATGAAATGGTCGCAGGGGTGGCTCACCGAAAGTGCGGTTATCCGTGCACGCGCAATGCTGCTCGCCCATGAACGCCAGGTTCGGCAGGATGGCGGCAAGGCGGAAGGCGCCTCGGTATCGATCCTGGGCGCCGAGCTTGACCGGCTGGGTGAATTCATCGGTTCGGGACCGAGCAGGGCCGTGGCGAACCTCGCCATGCTGGTGGGCGTCATCGGCTACATGGTGGCCGTCAAGCCGCAGCTCGCGTGGATCAGCCTGCTGCTTCTGCTGCCGAACGTTATGCTCGCGCCGCTATTGCAACGGCGGCTTAACGAGCTGACCCGGGTTCAGGTGGCGACGCTCCGCGACTTCGGCAATGCAGTGCTCGACGGCGGCGGGCCGGATGTCACCGCGCCGATGCTCGGCACGCTCTACGCCAACCGCATGGCATTCCACCTCTGGAAGAACGTGCTGAAAACCATCCTCGGCCTCCTCGGCGCTGCCGCCCCGCTGGGCGTGCTGGTGGTAGGCGGTCTGCTGGTGCTGGACGGGCAGGCGAGTGCCGGGATGATCGTGGCATTCCTGTCGGGCTTCCAGCGTATCGCCGGCCCGATCCGCGACCTGCTGGGTTTTTACCGCGAAATGGCGCAGGCGGGCGTGCGCTACGACATGGTGCGAAGCTGGATGTGATGGCGGCCGGCTATTGCATGGCTTGCGACAGCGCCTCGACCAGCCGGTCGACCTCGTCCACGGTGTTGTAGTGCACCATGGAGACGCGTACCGCGCCGGGCGCGCCGAGGCCGATCGCTTCCGCCAGCCGGCGTGAATGGAAGTCGCCATGCCGGATGCCGATCCTGGACTTGTCGGTTCGCAGGACAATTTCCTCCGGGGTCTTGCCGTCGACCGTGAAGCTGATCGTGGGAACCCGCACCGCCGGATCGGAAGTGCGGCTGCCGACGATGCGCACGCCGTTGCGGTCGCGCAGGAAGGAGAGCAGCCGCTCCCCGATCGCTGCCTCGTGAGCCGTGATCTTTTCGAAAGCATTCTCGATTGCAGCGCGGCCACTTCCGCCGCCAAGGGTCTCGAAATAGTCGACGATGCCGGCCGTGCCCCAGGCAAGTTCGTAGCAGGGATTGCCGGGCTCGAGCTTCGCCGGCACTTTGTCCTTGCCGTAGAAGTAGTGGTAGAGGCCGTCCAGCTCGAGCAGATGGTCGTACCGCCCGTACATCGCGGCGAAATGCGGGCCATAGGTCTTGTAGAACGAGAAGACGTAGTAGTCGGCGCCGATCTCCTGCACGTCGATTGCCCGGTGCGGCGCATAGGCAACCCCGTCGACGCACAGGCGCGCACCGCCCGCATGCACCGCGTCCGCGATCTCGCGGATCGGATTGATCGAGCCCAGGATGTTGGAGGTGTGGGTCACGCAGACCAGCCGCGTCCGCGTGTTCATCAGCGCTCTGCAGATCCTCGATCCGCGGCGTCAGCGTGTCGGGATCGATCTTCCAGGTACGGAAAACCACGCCGCGCTCCTTCAGCGTCAGCCACGGGCCGATATTGGATTCGTGGTCGAAATCGGTGAGGATGATCTCGTCGCCGGCGCTGAGCTGGCTCGCCATCGCAGTAGCCAGGAACCGCACCAGAACGGTCGTGGACGGGCCGAAGACGACCTCCTCCGCCCGCTCCGCGCCCATGAAGGTCGCAATGCGTGCGCGTGCCTGCGCCAGCCGCGCGCTGGCTGTCTGCGAAGTCTCGTAGGTCGCGCCGGTCTGTACGCTGCTGGTCAGCATGTAGTTGCGCACGCGATCGGCGACGCCTTCCAGGACCTGCGATCCGCCGGCATTGTCGAAATAAGCCCAGCCGTTTTCGAGGGCGGGAAATTGCGAGCGTACGAAACCAAGATCAAGGGACATGCATTGCCTCTGTCTAGAATTGGGTTATCGCCGGGACTTGCCCAAGCCGTCTTTCGAGCAGTCCGACGAGCCGGACCAGCGGAAGCAGGATGATGAGGTAGATGACCGCCGCCACGATCAGCGGCGTCGGGTTGGCGGCCAGCGCCTGCGCCTGGTTCGCCTGCTTCAGCAGGTCCGGCATCGCGACCACCGAGGCCAGCGCCGTGTCCTTCATCACGTTGATCGAGTTCGAGGTCAGCGGCGGCACCACGATGCGGATCGCCTGCGGCAGGATCACCTTGCAGCATGGTCGACGAAAAATGCAGCCCGAGCGCGCGCGCCGCCTCGAACTGCCCGACCGGAATCGCCTCGATTCCGGCACGGATGATTTCGGCCGAATAGGCGGCGGAGACCATCGAGATCGCGGTCGTCGCCGAAGCGAATGAACTCAGCCTGATACCGGCGAAGGGCAGCGCGTAGTAGACCACGAAAAGCAGCACCAGCACCGGGATCGAGCGGAAGATGTCGATATAGGCGATCGTCACGAACCGCACCGGGCGCGGCGCATAGAGCCGCAGCATCGCCAGCACGATGCCGGCGAGCGAACCCGATGAGTATGCAGGTGAAGCCGAGCGTCAGCGTCGTCGTCAGGCCGCTCAGGATGAGCGGCAGCGTTTCCACGAAGACGCGGTAGTTGAGGAAGGTGTCGAAGATGTTCATGTGGCCGGCCTGTTGCGGGCGCAATGTGAAGAAGGGCCGGCATGACCGGCCCTTCCGTTATCAATGAAAACGGCTGGCCATCACAGCTTCGGCATTTCGAGCACGGTCGTCGTCGCCAGGCCTTCGTCCGGCTTGGTGCCGAACCAGGTCTCGTGGATCGTGGCGAGCGTGCCGTCCTTCTTCATTTCGGTGATCGCGTCGTTGACCTTGGCGGCCAGCGGCGCGTCCTTGGCGAACATGACCGAGTACTGCTCGGTGGTCTTGATGCGCTCGACCACCTTGAACTGCGGCTTGTCCTTGACGTAGTAGAGCAGCGCCGGGATGTCGGAGATGTAGCCGTCGATGCGGCCGGCCTCGAGGTCGAGCATGGCGGGCGCCAGGCCCTCATACTTGTTGATCGTGGCGATCTTGGTGCTCGCCTGGTTCTCCGTGGTCCACATGTCGCCGGTCGAGCCGGTGTCGACGCCGACCATCTTGCCTTCCATGCCGGCCAGGCCGGTGATGCCGCTGTCGGCCTTCACGGTCAGCGACTGGTCGCTGTCGTAATAGGGCTGCGCGAAGGAGACCGATTCAAGCCGCTTCTTGGTGATGGTGATCGAGGAAACCGCGGCGTCGATCTGACCCGACTGCACGGCCGCGAACAGGCCCTGGAACGGAATGTTGGTGAACTTCACGTCCATGCCGAGGCGCTTGCCGACCTCGTTCATCAGATCGACCTCGAAGCCGACAATCTTGCCGCTGGCGTCCTGGAACTCCCAGGGCACGTTGCCGATATTGGCGCCCGACATTGATTTCGGCGGCTGAAGCTTGCGCGACCGCAAGGCCCATCGCCATCGCTCCGGTGAGCGCCACGGCTTTCAGGAAGATGCGCTTTTTCATGTGAACCCTCTTTTTATGGTGGTCTGCTTGATTTGCTGCTAACCGGTCTGACCAGTCGGACCAGACAAACATGAAGGTGCGGCAATTGCAAGCGCAGGCGCGGGTTCCGACGGGCATTGACGCTGCGCCGCCAACAAAGCAGTTTGCACCGCCGGAAGTTGCCGCGACCGGCGCATGGGGAGAAGCTTCAGGACATGTTCGTGCGCACGCTCGTTTCGCAATCTGCTGCAAGGCAGATCCAGGAGAAGATCCTGGAAGGGGAATTGAAGCCGGGGGAGAAGATCCCGTCGCAGCGCGAACTTTCGCAATCGCTGAAGATCAGCCGCGCAACCCTTCGCGAAGCACTGCTGACCCTGGAAACGCTGGGCCTTTTGCGGACCGAACCCGGCCGCGGCACGTTCGTGTCGAAGCGTGATGCGTCCGACTCACGCGCCATGGCGCGGTGGCGCTACGCGGACAGCTACCGTCTTGCCGACGTGTTCGACACGAGGTTGCTGCTGGAAGGCCGCATCGCCGCACTTTCGGCATCAGTACTGACAGATGAAGCCATCGAGGCCTTGGCTCGCGCAACGGACAACATGGAAAGACAATGGGCCGCCGGCGACCTGCTCGCCAATGTCGAGGCGGATCTGGAGTTTCATTCGATCATCGCCGCCGCATGTCCGAACCGGATGCTGGTCGATCTCTACAATTCGACGCGCGACCTGATCACGGAGACGCAGCGCCGCCCGATACCGATCACCGAGCCGGCGCGCATGAACGCATCCATCTCGGAGCACCGGAAAATCATCGCCGCCCTGCAGGCCCGCGATTCGGCCGGAGCAAAAGCCCGGATGGAAGAGCACATCCGCAACACCGCGAGCTGCGCCGGCGTGTTCATGTAGACAACGTCGTCAATCGGCCGCCACTATCGTCTTGCCGGTTCCTTGCGCCGGCCCAAGCCGACCCGGTGCCGGTGTCGGGCAAGGTCTCGGGCGGCACCGTCTCATGAAGCTGCATCTTTGCGATGAAATGCGCACTGATCGGCGCTGTCAGGAAAAGGAACAGCGTTATCAGCAGCTCGTGAAACGAGAACACCCCGTTCGCGAATAGCGAATGAAACATCGAGGCCAGCAGCACGCCGCCCACCCCGAGCGTCGTGGCCTTTGTCGGTGCGTGAATGCGTGCCATCGGGTTGGGCAGCTTGACCATGCCGAACGATCCGACGAGACCGAAAATGCCGGCCGCGACAAGGAAGAAGGTAATCAGGAGTTCCTGCCAGGGTTCCATTGTTGCCTCACTCGATCAAATTGCCGCGCAGAACGTATCGCGCATAGGCCACGGTCGACACAAAACCGACCATCGCAAGGATCAGCGAAATCTCGAAGTAGACGGTCGTGTTCTGAAAAATTCCGTAGAGCACGATGAGGGCAATGCCGTTGATTGCCATCGTGTCCAGCGCCAGCACCCTGTCGCCGGTGCTGGGCGCCTTGACGATGCGCCAGATGTTCATCAGCAGACCAATTGCAAAGCTGCCGATGGCGAATTGCAGGGCAATGCTCATCATTCGAAGATCTCCTTCAGGCGGCGTTCGTAGCGGTGCTTGATTTCATCGCGCACGGCATCGGGATCGTCCGCGTCGAGGCAGTGCACCAGAAGCGCCTTGCCGCAGGCGGACACGTCGCTCGTCACCGTGCCGGGCGTCATCGTAATCGTTCCCGCCAGCACCGTGATGGCTTCGGGCGACTTGAGGTCCAGGGGGATCGTGACCCATTTGCTGCGCAGCTGCGAGTTTCGGCGGAACAGGATGATGCGCGCCACGACGATATTGGCCACGCAAATATCCCACAGCACGATCAACACATATTCCGCGATCTTCAGCGGGTGTTTCAGCTTGGGCCGGTCCGGCCAATAGGGCGCGGTTAGTATGGGAATCACGATCCCGAGGATCGCGCCCAGCAGCAGGCTGCCCGCGGTTACCTGGTTCACCAGCATTTGCCACACCACGATGAGCAGCAAGGTCAGCAGCGGATGGGGCAGGAGGCGCTTTGTCATTGAGGCTGCCCTCCCGATCCTTGCAGTACGGCATCGCGGTAGGCGACCGGATCATGGATCTGCGCCGCCGCCGCGTCCAGGAACAGGGAAACGGGCCCGGCGGAAATGGTCAGAAGGACGACCAGCGCGACCAGCGAACATATGGCCGTGAAGGCCAGGTACTGGACCGGCGTATCAACGTTCGCCGCCGTGCTGCCTTCCGTCTTCCAGAACACCAGGCTGCCGGCACGGGCAAAGCCGACCACCGCCATGAGCGAAGTCGTCAGGATCACGGCCCAGATCAGCCAGACCAGTTCGTGCCCGCGCGCCGATGTCATTACGAGGAGCTTGCCCACGAAATCCCGAAAATGGCGGCATGCCGGCCATGGCAATGGCGGCTGCGAAGAACAGCGCGGCGACAAGGCCGTTCATGGCCATCGCCGGACCTGGAACGAGGTGGTCTTCTATGCCTGCACGCCGTGCGCGGACCTGGTCGACAACCAAAAACAGGGCAGCGCCCGCCAGCGTCGAGTGGATCAAGTAGTAGAGCGCAGCCGTGGTGGCCTGCGGCGTGAACAAGCCCACGGCGATCAGCAGCGTGCCCATCGAACCGATTGCCGAAAATGCGGCAATCCGCCCGAGCGATCTTGCGCCCAGCACCCCGGTCATTCCCAGCGCCAGCGTTATCATCGCGGCGATAATCAGCCATGGACCGGCAATGCCCTCCGTCACCGCCACCGATGGCCCGAAGATCAGCGTGAAGACCCGCAAGATTGCGTAGGCTCCGACCTTGGTCATGACGGCGAACAAAGCTGCGACTGGCGCCGGCGCTTCCGCATAGGAGGCGGGAAGCCAGAAATGCAGCGGTATCAACGCAGCCTTTACCGCAAAGACCAGCAGCAGCAGCGCGGCGGCCACGCGGATCAGCGCACTGCCCGATTGCGGCATCTCGGCCACCCGCACCGACAGGTCGGCCATGTTCAGCGTGCCTGTCACGCCGTAGATGGCGCCGAGGGCGAAAAGAAAGAGCGTCGAACCCAAGAGATTGTAGACCACATATTGCACGCCCGCCTGCAGCCGCCGCTTGCCGGCGCCGTGGATCATCAGCCCGTAGGATGCGATCAGCAGCACTTCGAAAAATACGAACAGGTTGAAGATGTCGCCTGTCAGGAAGGCGCCGAAGAGACCCATCAACTGGAACTGCAGCAAGGCGTGAAAATGCTTGCCGCGCCTGTCCCAGTCCGAGCCGATGGCATAGAGCACCACCGGCAGTGCCAGCAATGCGGTCAGCGTGACCATAAGCGCTGAAAGGCGGTCCAGCACCAGCACGATGCCGAACGGCGCCGGCCAGTTGCCCAGGAGGTAAACCTGGATGGCGCCCGTCGTGCTCTGCGCCAGCAGGCCGATCGAGATTCCAAGCAGCACCGCAATGCTGGCAACCGAGAACACCCGCGCCAGTTCGAGGTGGTGGCGCATGGAGATGATCATGATCGCGCCGACAAGGGGCGGCAGCAGAAGCGGTGCGGCGATCCAGTGGTTCATCGCTTGGCCTCGGGGTCCTGTTCCGGCGCTGCGCCATCTTCGGGCGTCATGTCGATCCTGTCGTCGCGGGACGTCAGGTATGAGCCAAGGGCGAGCATGACCACCACTGCCGTCATCCCGAAGGAGATGACGATTGCCGTCAGAACCAGGGCCTGTGGAAGCGGGTCGGTATAGTCGCTGTCCTGTCCTTGCCAGACGGGCGGCACGTTCAGCGCCAGTCTTCCCGACGCAAAAAGAAACAGGTTCACCGCATAGGAAAGCAGTGAAATTCCAAGGATTACCGGGAAAGTCCTAAATCGCAGCACGAGGTAAATGCCGCCTGCCGTGAGCACGCCGACGGCGCTCGAGAACAGATACTCCATCTATGCTTTCTCCGCCACGATACCGCGCGACGGATCGACATCCATCGGATAGGGGCTGGGCCGTTCGCCGGAGCGATGGGCCAGTCTCGACAGGCTTTCAAGCGCCAGCATGACGGCGCCCACGACGCAAAGGAAAACGCCGACATCGAAAGCCAATGCCGTGGCGAGTTCGAATTTCTCGATCAGCGGCAGCTTGAAGTAGCCGTAGCTGCTTGTGAGGAAGGGCCGCCCCGCAAACAGCGACCCCAGCCCGGTCAGCAAGGCAGCGAATATGCCCGTAGCGATGATGGCGTGATAGGGAAAGCGCTGCCGCGCCGCCGCCCACTCGAATCCGCTGGCCATGTACTGCATGATGAGGGCTATCGCGATGATGAGCCCCGCGATGAAGCCGCCGCCGGGGTTGTTGTGCCCGCGCAGGAAGATGAACGCGCCCACCATCAGCACGATCGGCATCATCACGCGCGTGGCGATCACCATCATCAGCGGGTGTGCGTCTCCGGCCTCGCCGGTGTCAGGCGGACGGTTGGCTAGCCTGTGGCCGACGGGTCCCGAAACGATGGCCTCGGTCAGGGCGTAGATCACCATCGCCGCGATGCCGAGGACGATAATCTCGCCGAAGGTGTCGAAGCCGCGGAAGTCCACCAGGATGACATTCACCACATTGGTGCCGCCGCCGCCGGACTTCGAATTGGCGAGGTGATAGGCCGATATACTGGCTTGCGAGAAATTTGTCACTTGAATGGCATATGTCAGCAGCCCGGCGCCCAGGCCAACCGACACGGCAAGGACGGCATCGCGCATGCGCCGTGAGCTGCGGCTTTCCCGCGGGGTTTCCTTCGGCAGGAAGTTCAGCGCCAGCAACAGCAGGATGATCGTCACCACCTCGACGGATGCCTGCGTCAACGCAAGATCGGGGGCCGAAAGATAGGCGAACGCGATGGAAACGATCAATCCATTGATGCCCATGAATACCAACGCGACGAGGCGGTTGCGATGGAAGAGAACCATGCCGGCGGTTGCCACGACGACAATCAGCCATGCAGCCGCGGGCACGAATCCCGCCGGAAGCAACGCGCGAACCGCTGGGCCGGGCGTCCCGCTTGCCCACGCCGCCGCGCCGCACAACCCGACTGTCAGGAAAAAGACCGCCGCGTAACGCGTCATGGCGCCGTTGTGCAGGGTATCGGTAAAGGCCTGCGACCATGCCACGAGCCGCTTGACGATCGCGTCGAAAATGGTCTTGGCCTCCGGCCTCGGCATGCGCTGCCAGACCGGATCAAGCGCTGCATGCGCGGCCAGTAGCAGCAAGCCGGCTGTCGTCGCGATTGCCGACAGATAAAGCGCCGGCGTAAAGCCGTGCCAGATTTTCAAACTGTAGTAGGGCAGGGTGCCGCCAGTGACCGCGCCGGCTGCGAGCGCAACCAGGCCGCCTGCGGCAGCGGCGGGTAAAATTCCGATGACGATGACCAGCGCCACGAGAAATGCCGGCGATGCCCAAAGCCCGAAGGACGGATCGTGCGGCTTGCTCGGATAATCGTGCCGCTCCGGTCCGAGAAAGACATGGGCGATGAAGCGGAAGGAATATGCCGCAGACAGCGCCGCGCCGGCTGTGGCAAGCGCCGGAACCAGCCAGGGCAGGTCTATCCATGGCGTCCGCGCGGCTTCCTCCAGCATCATTTCCTTGGACAGGAACCCGTTCAGCAACGGAATGCCCGCCATGGAAAGCGAGCCGAGCGTTGCCAGCAGGAATGTAAACGGCATCAGTCGTCTGAGGCCCCCAAGCCGCTTGATGTCGCGTGTATGGGCTTCGTGATCGATGATGCCGGCGACCATGAACAGGGCTGCCTTGAACGTCGCATGGTTGATGATGTGGAACACCGCGGCCACGGCGGCAAAAGGGGAGCCGAACCCGAGCAGCATGGTGATGAGGCCGAGATGACTGACGGTTGAAAATGCCAGCAGAGCCTTCAAGTCATCCTTGAACAGCGCAATCAGCGCGCCGAGCACCATGGTGACGAGACCGGTGGTGGCGACGATGTAGAACCACTCGGGCGTGCCGGCCAGCACCGGCCACAACCGCGCCATCAGGAACAATCCGGCCTTCACCATGGTGGCCGAATGCAGATAGGCGGAAACCGGCGTCGGAGCCGCCATCGCGTGCGGCAGCCAGAAATGGAAAGGAAATTGCGCCGACTTGGTGAAGCAGCCGACGAGAATGAGAACAAGCGCCGGCAGATAGAGCGGGCTCGCCTGCACGACGTCTTTCTTCTGGAGAATGACCGACAGATCGTAGCTGCCTGCAATCTCGCCCAGGATCAGCATTCCGCCGACGAGGGCAAGGCCTCCCATTCCGGTCACGGCAAGCGCCATTCGCGCACCTTGTCGCCCCTGCGGCAAATGCTTCCAGTAGCCGATCAGCAGGAACGACGACAGCGAGGTCAGTTCCCAGAAAATCAGGAGAAGGAGGATGTTGTCAGACAGGACTATGCCGACCATCGCGCCCTGGAACAGCAGCAAATAGGCGTAGAACTGACCCATCGGATCTTCGCGGCTGAGGTAGAAGCGCGCGTAAAGGATGATCAGCAGCCCCATGCCCAGGATGAGGCCTGCGAACAGGAAGCCCAGTCCGTCCAGGAACAGGTTAAGGTTCAGGCCGAGGGAAGGCATCCAATCCAGCCGGTACTCGACAACGCCTCCCGCGAAGACGGCGGGAGCATGAACGAGCAGGCCAACAAATGCGGTCGCTGTGACGGTGGCAGCGGACCATGCGCAGGAATTGCGGCCGGCCCTGATCATCAATCCGGGCAGAAGCGCACCGATGAATGGAAGGAGAACAATCAATATCAACAGCAACAAGATGTCCTTCGATCATGCGCAGATCAATCAAGACCGGCGTATATCATAACCCGTTCTGAACGCTATTTATTTGCTCAAGCTTCCACAGTCACATGACTGCGAGCATATTGTCATCCGGGCACCGTGTGCTGGTGTTCCGATACATCATTGTTGGCCGGGTCAGGACACGGCCCGACATGCGGATTAACGTTTTCTAGTCGGTCCAGGAGCTATGGTGTGGTTTGCTCAAGGCAACCACAGGCAGGATTGACATGGAAATCCCGAGGCTATCGAAATCGGCGCCGGGCGCAATGAGTGGCTCAGGCGCGGTTTCGCAGGGCGACCTTGCGGGCGTTCAGGCCGGGGCGCCTTCCTGTCATCCCTATGATCATGTGCGCGTACTGACCGGGGAACTGGCGCCGCTTCTGCGCGAGCAGATGGCCGCCTTTGCCGCTTCTGCCGTACGTACGCCGTTTCAATCGCATGCATGGGCGTCCGCCTTTCGCGTGGCGGAAAGCGGCGAGGGGCGCATGCCGGTCGAGGCAATCGCCTATGCGGACGGCAAGCCGGCAGTCATGTTGCCGTTGCTGCTGTGCTGTTCGGCTCGGGGCTTCAGGTATCTGACTTGGCAGGCGCATTCGCCATCCGACTATTGCGCGCCCCTTGTCGCGCCGCATTTCCTTTCGCGTTTCGAGGCGTCGGACGCTCACGCCCTGATGCGTGCCGTAGCGCACGAAATTGGCAATATAGATCTCGTCTATCTGCCGAAAATGCAGGACCGCCTCGGCGGTGTTGCGAACCCGTTGGTGACCGGTGACTCGTGGCGCTACTATGCCGGCGCACATGCCATAGCGATCGATGGCGACTGGGAAAGTTTCTATGCCTCCATCCGCTCCCAGCGAACGCGCCATACGCTCAGCCGCAAGGCAAAGGCCTTGCGCAAAATGGGTGAGGTCTCGTTCGTCGTCACGCACGATCCCGGCCAGGTGGCGCGTATAGCGCAGCAGTGCATCGCCTTGAAGGCGACGCAGTTGGCGCGGGAGGGACACAGCAATCTCTTCGCGGACGGGCGCATGCACGACGCGCTGATCCAGGCAATGGGCGCATCATGCCCGCACGGAGCCTGGGCGGCGAGCATCGAGCTCGACGGGAAAAGCGTGGCCGCAGCCTTCGGACTGATCGAAGCCGACACTTGGCTGCTATACCAGTTCGCAATGTCCGACGGGCCGGAAAGCAAGTGCTCTCCGGGGCAGTTGCTCCTCGTTCATCTGCTGCAGGAATGTGTCGGGCGCGGTGTCAGGCTGCTCGATCTCGCACTTGGCGACGAGGCCTACAAGTTCGACTGGTGCAACATTCACAGCGAACTGAGGACAACGGCCATTCCGCTTACGCTGGTCGGTCATTTTGTGAAGTGGAGTTTGCGCATGCGCGAACAAGCCCGGATATGGCTGGCGCGCAATCCGTCGATGCAAAGGGTGGCGAAGCGTATCAAGCCAATTCTGTTGCGGGCCGGCGTGAAAGCCTGACGCGCGCGGACGCCGATCCCTTACCGTTCCGCGAACTTGCGGAAAATGCCTCGCGGCAAGGAAGCCGCCTCACTGAAGGCAGGCGCCAGGTCGTCGAGGACAAAGCTGTCGTTTCGCTCGCTCCCGGTAATCCATCGCGCCGGTTGCGTGGCGTAGCTTGCGAAATCCAGCGCCAGGGACGGCAGTGCCGCAAGTCCGCCGTCGCGCAGGCGCTTCATCAGGTTGTAGCCGTCCAGAACATGGTTGCGGCTGCGAATGCCGGCGGCATAGGTGACACCTTCCCGGCGCTTGCCCAGGACAAGCAGGTCGTAGAGCCGGTTCGGAAAATCGACGCCAAGCGATGTCGGCAACGGCATGGATCCCCAGAAGCGGCAGTTGACCTCGATAAGCACCCACTCGCCGGTCTTCGCGTTGCTGCGCAGTTCGAACATGCTCACGCCATGGTGGCGGGTGCGACGGCAGAGACTGGCGCAGGCCTCCAGCATGGCCGGATCGGGTGCCTCGCTGATGCGAAATGAACTGCAGCCGCCTTTGCCCTCGTGCAACCGGCGGTGCTGAAAGGCCTGGAAGACCTCGCCATGATCGGCAAGGACCGAGATCCCCAATCCCTGGCCTTCAAAATAGCGTTCAACCAGATAACGTGCCGGCTCCCGGATTTCCGTCAGCAGTGATTCAAGCTGCCTTCGGCTCTCGACGATATGCACCTTCTCGCGGTCATGCAGCCGGTTGGCCCAGAAGGAGCGCAAAGGCTTGATGACCACCGGAATGCCAAATCGCGCTTCAAGTGCATCGACATCCCCCGCCTTGTCCAAACGGCATGCATCAAGCACGGGAATGCCGACGCTGCGGCACACGACATGCGTTATGCCCTTGTCGAAGAAGATGTCCATCGATCGCGGCGACGGAATTGCCGAAATGGCCGGGGCAAAGGCGCCACGATTGGCGTCCAGCGCGATGATCGAAGGATCCGTGCAGGGGATGATCACGTCGATCCTGCAATCGGCGACAATACGGGCGATCGCCTCGCGCCAGCCGGTCGGATCGTCGGAAAAGTCCGGAACGTCGTGGATGCGATGGATGTAGCGCGAGCGCAGGGCCGGCGAAGCCATGTCCGCGGGCACCGCATGGACCTCGTGCCCCGCCCGTCCGAGTGCTCGGCATACCGACAGAAAGATGCGCATGTCGTCGCCGAGCACGAGAACATTTCCGGAGGGTTCCTGGGCGCAAGGCGTGGCGATGGCCTCCGGCCTTGCGTCGCTCCCGGTTTCGCCTGCTCCGGACCAAAGCATGTCCATGTCCTCTGTGTGCGGTCGTGAGGATAGGCCTGCGCCGTTAACAACTCCTTCTGCCGATTGCGGTATTCAGTATGCCGGATTGCCGGTTCCGGCCGGCGCGATACATGGACTGCAGCCGGATGAACGCCATTGCCGAAAGACTGGCGCTAGCCGCACCGCCCGCATTGCGGCGGCTGGTGAGCGGAGAGCATTTGTGGAGCCTGGGTGACCAGGCGCTCGTCAGCGCGACGAGCTTCCTCTCGTCGTACCTGGTGGCGCACTGGACCGATGCCAGCGAGGTCGGACCTCTATGCAGTGGCGCTCAGCATGTGCGCGGTGTTTCTCGTCCTGCAGGATTCGCTCGTCGTTCGCCCCTACACAATTCAGATGTTCAGTCACAGCGCCACCGCGCAGCAACATTCCTTGTCCGCATTGCTGATAGCAGTGGCCATGGCGCTGGCGGCAGCGGTCCTGTTCGCGGCGTGGGCGCATTTCGCGGCATCTCAGGGCAGGGCGTCCGCCAGCCTTGGCCTTGCCGTGGCCATGGCGCTTCCCGCGATCGCGTTGCGCGAGTTTGTCCGCCGTCATGCATTCGCGAACCTGAAAATGCAGCGTGCATTCTTCACGGATCTTGCCGGTGCAGCGCTTGGCGTTTCCACGCTCGTGGCGCTGGGGCTTTCGGGAACCCTTGGTGCGGCTTCGGCAGTGGTGACGCTTGCCTGGGCCTTCGCCTTGCCGTCTGCGGCCTGCCTGTTCGCAACCCGGTCCGAATACGCGTTCGCAATGCGTGCCGTCGCCGATACAGTGCGAAGCGGTTGGCGGATAGGGAAGTGGTTCTTGCCCCTGCGCATGTCGATGGAGGCCCAGGGGTATATCATTCACTGGGTCTCGCTCGCCGTGGCCGGGCCGGCATTGACAGGCATATATTCGGCAAGCCTTGCCATCGTGGCGCTGGCCAATCCGCTGCTGGTCGGCCTGCTGAACATCATGACGCCGCGCGCCGTGCGTGCATTGAAAGAAGGCGGCCGCTTAGGACGTCAAGGCGCAGGCCACGGGCGAAGCGCTGATCCTTGCCTGCGTGCTCGGCGCTTTTGTGCTGGTTATTGCCCTGCTTGGCGAAACGATAATGGGGATCGTCTTTCCATCGAAGGAGTATGAAGGCCAGGCTGACCTTCTGCTCGTCCTCGCGCTTGCTTCGAGTGCCGGCTGGCTGAGCGCGCCGGCATCCGTCGCGCTGCAGAGCAACGGCAACGAGCGCATTGCCGCGCTCATTTCCATCACGTCGTTTATTGCCAGCCTGGTCCTGGTCTGGACCAGCGCTGCCGGTATACGGGTTGTTCGGCGCAGCAATTGCGCTGCTGGCGGTGGAGGCAGCAACCACATTCACCAAGTGGACCGCATTCCTGGCGTTGCCTGTCGAGGATAGCGCGGCAGAAACCGTCGCCGAGGCTGGCGGATGACCGATCTGGCATGGAACGCCGCGCGTGCCGATGAAGACTCGCAGCCGGAACATGCGGAAGCCGGCTCCGGGAGCGGGCCGTTCTTTGCAATCTTTGGCGCGCTGGAGGCTGCCGGCATCGACTACTGCGTCAGCCATGGCGCGGAAGAGTTCCCCTGGCCGCAGGGCAGCGACATCGACATCGTCGTGCAGCGCGGCGTTTCGGATGAGCGGCTTGAGGCTGCCGTCCGGCAGGCTTGCGACGGAAAAAGCGTCATCCTGGGCGCGAAGTCTGGGGTTCGTTCGCGGTCGCGATCCGTAACACCGGCAGCGCCACGCGCGTCGTGCACCTCGATTTCGCTCGTGACTGCGAGGCGCAGGGACGTATCGTACAGCATGGCGAGACAATGCTTGCCGGCAAGCGCCGTGTAGGCAGGGTATTCGCGCCCGACGCGGCGACGGATTTCAACGCTTATCTGGCGCGGTGCGTGCTGAAAGGATGTTTTGACGAGCGGCGTCGCAACAGGCTCGCCTCGCTTTGGCACGAGGACCCGCAGGGCTGCGCAAATGGTCTTGACCGCCTCTTCGGAGATGCGGCTGCGCGCCAGATCGCGCCCGCTTTCGACTCGGGCGATCCTGCCGCGATTTTTACGCGAACCAAAGAACTTCGCAGGCTGGTCGAAGCCGGCACGCACAGGGCAGGGGTTTTGGCCGCCATGCCCCGGAGCGTGACAAGGGCGCTGCGCCTGGCGAAAGGCCTGCTGTTCCCGAAGGGGCTCAGCGTCGTGATGCTGGGGCCTGACGGCGCCGGCAAGTCGTCGAACATCGAGGTGCTTGAAAAAGGGCTCGGCGGCCTTTTTCCAAAGGTCGACGTGCGCGGTTTCGCGCCACCGCTGCACCGCATGGTCAAGCGCGGACCAAAGCGCACCGACACCCCGCATGCTTTGCCTCCGACGCTCGCCGTTCGTTTCGGTGCTGCGCGCCTGCTATTGGTTCGTTTACGACAATTGGGGCAGGCTGCCGGTTCGGCTGGTCAAGGCTCGCGGTGGACTGGTGCTGTTCGACCGGCACCTGATCGATATACTGATCGATCCCGTGCGCTACCGATATGGTGGCCCGCGCTTCGTTCTGGACCTCTTGGCGCGGTTAACCCCCAAGCCGGATCTGGTGATCCTGCTTCATGCGCCGGGCGAGGTGCTGCATGCGCGAAAGCCGGAGATGACGCTTGCGGAGACGAAGCGCCAGGCGCGGGCCTATCTCGACCTCGTGCGCGCGCTGCCTAACGGTCACGTCGTCGATGCCAGCCAGGGCTTTGAAAAGGTTTCGCGCGATATCGAGGATATCCTGCTCGACGCCCGGGCGCGACGCTGAGCGGTTGATCAGTCCATTCCCAGCAGTTGCTTGACCGTGCCGCGCAGGCGGCGGTTGACGTTGGCGGCGCGTTCGTGCGCGTCGATGCGAAGCCGCGGCGCGATCGCGGAAAAGGAGAATGCCAGGTCGGCCACTTCCATGCGCCCGGGCCACAGCATGTCGATGACGTGCTCCCCTGCGGTGGCGGAATCGAGGCTGTCCGCCCAGTGCTCGGTGAGGAAGCTCTTGAGGATTTCGACTTCCAGCAGCAGGCCTACGCCCTGGCGGGAATAGGCCTCGTCATAGGCGCCCTTGACGGTAAATCCGGTCGCGCCGCAGAAAACGATCACGCCAGCGGCAACCGGCTTCCCGTCCAGCAGCAGGAGATCGACGCGCGTCCTTGCGCCGCCGTCGCTTTTGAAGGCCCGCAGCGCAAACTGGCGCGTATCCTCCCCGCAGGCCAGGGCAGTACCCTTGCGCCCCTTCCAGCCTGAGTGTTCCAGTTCGAGGAACGCCTCGACGGCACGGGCAAGGCCTTCACCTTCGAGATGCGCCTCATGCGTGACAGCGCCCAACTCTTCGAGCTTGCGGCGATTGCGGCCAAGTTCGCGCCGGCGCTTGGAGCCGACAGCCACATTCATGTGCGTCTCGAAATCCGTTCCGCCCTGAAGGAATGCCCTGCGGAAGGTGGAAACGTCGAGATGAACCACTTCAGCTTGCGACAGCGCCGCCGTCAGTGCCGCGTGGGCGGGGCCGCCGACGCGCAGGCAAGGCAGGATCCAGTCGGGTCCGCCGGCTTGCCTGGCTGCCGCGACCATGGCGCGGGCTACTTCGTCAGTACCCTGCCTGGAAAGAAGCGGCGTGCAATTGAAGGTGTAGAGCGTCTCCCATGCGCGGGCGCGCATCGTCAGGCCGGGCAATGAGAGCCGCGGCCGGACGAAGGGCAGCATTCCGGCAAGTTCACCCTCCCGCCAAACCGTGAGAAAGCGAACATCTTCCTTCACGGCCACTGTTTCCAGCAGCGGCATCGCATAGGCCGGCGAATAGTACACATTGTCTTCGGCGGCGCTGCCGGCCAGTTGCTGCCATGACGGCAGGATGCCGGCCATCTCGGTCCGACCAAGCACGCGTGTCTCGAGTTGACCGTATTGCAGCACCGGCGCCTCCAGCTCGACGCTGATACCGCATCCGGCTTAAACCGGACTTAACGCAGGCTTGTCCGCCGCTGCGCCGGCAACCTGTCATCAAACCTTCATTGGACGAGTTCGCATAATTCCGTTATTCCGGAATTCATGGAACAATTTCGTGCCGCCCATGCTTTCGCCACGCTTGGCCACCCAGGCCGGTTGGCGGTTTTTCGCCTGCTGATGCGTTTTGCGCCGCAAGGGGTGCGCCCGACAGAGATCGCCGAGGCAACCGGCCTCAAGCAGAACACGCTGTCGCACCATCTGGCAGACCTGACTGCCTGCGGCCTTGTCCAGGTCGAGCGGCAGGGGCGCTCGCTCTACTACGCTGTCGATCTGGAGACCGACGAGGGTCTGATCGGCTACCTCGCACTCGATCTGGGCCGCGCCCGCCCGGATCTCCTCGCACCGCTTTTTGCCGCCCGGAAGGACGAATCCATGCCCGACATGAAATACAATGTGCTGTTCATCTGCTCGGGCAACTCGGCCCGCTCGATCTTTGCCGAGGCGCTCCTGCGGGACCTTGGAAAGGGAAGGTTCCAGGCCTTCTCGGCCGGGACGCGGCCCAATACGGAACTGAACCCGTTCGCGCTTGAGGTCTTGAAGCGCAACGGCCACGACATATCCGGGCTTCGCTCCAAGCATATCTCCCATTTCCAGCAGCCGGGATCGGAGGTGATGGATTTCGTCTTCACCGTCTGCGACACCGCCGCTGCCGAGGAATGCCCGCCCTGGCCGGGCCAGCCGATCACCGGACACTGGGGGCTGCCTGATCCGGTGAAGGCTACCGGCACCGAAGCCGAAAAGGCGCTGGTCTTTGCGCGAACCTATGCCGGACTGCGCCAGCGGATCATGGCATTTGTCGAACTGCCCTTCGACAGCCTCAATCGAATTTCGCTGCAATCGCGTGTCGATGCCATCGGCACGAACGTTGCCTCTGAACGGAAAGGCTGAGCGCCATGCCACGCATAGCGTTGAACGGCCTGGGCAGGATTGGAAAACTTGTCCTTCGTGACCTCATCGACACGGGCTCAGGCGGCGAGCTGGTTCTGTTGAACGATTCGGTAGGCGATGCGGAACAGCATGCGCTGCTGATGGAATTTGACAGCGTCCATGGCCGCTGGACGACGCCCGTTGGCCATCAGGATGGTGCATTGGTGGTCAAAGGCCAGGCCATCCGCCTGACGCATGAAAAGATCAATCGAGGCTTTGCCGCTTGCCCAATTGGGCGTCGATCTCGTCATCGACTGTACGGGTGTGTTCAAGACCGCCGCCAAGGTCGCGCCTTACTACAAAGCCGGAGTGAAGAACGTCGTGGTCAGCGCCCCGGTCAAGGATGGCGGCGCGTTGAACCTTGTTTATGGCGTGAACCATCACCTCTACGATGGCTCGCAAAGCCTCGTCACGGCGGCCTCCTGCACGACGAATTGCCTGGCGCCGGTGGTGAAGGTGATCCACGAAAACCTCGGCATCAAACACGGGTCGATCACCACCATCCATGACGTCACCAACACGCAGACGATCGTCGACCGCCCGGCAAAGGACATGCGCCGCGCCCGCTCTGCGCTGTTGAATCTCATACCCACCACCACCGGCAGCGCCACGGCGATCACGCTGATCTACCCTGAACTCAAGGGACGCCTGAACGGCCATGCGGTTCGAGTGCCACTCCTCAACGCCTCGCTCACCGATTGCGTGTTCGAGGTGGAGCGCGCGACCACCGCGGAAGAAGTGAATGCCCTGTTCAAGGCCGCCGCCGAAGGGGAGTTGAAAGGCATACTGGGGTTCGAAACGCGGCCGCTGGTATCGAGCGACTTCACCAACGATCCGCGTTCTTCCATCGTCGATGGCCCGTCCACGATGGTCATCAATGGCACTCAGGTGAAGATCTACGCCTGGTACGACAACGAATGGGGCTATGCCTGCCGTCTCGCCGACATTGCCCGAATGGTCGCGAGGTCGATGTGACAGTCTCGTCAGCTGCAAAGAATCCGCCGCCCAATCCGCTCCGTGCCTATGCCGCCGTCACCGCGGCCTATTGGGCATTCATGCTGTCGGACGGCGCGCTGCGCATGCTGGTCCTGCTGCATTTCAACAGCCTTGGTTTTTCCCCGGTCCAGCTTGCCTGGCTGTTCCTGCTCTACGAGGTCGCGGGCATCGCGACGAATCTTGGCGCCGGATGGCTTGCCGCACGCTTCGGCCTTGCCTCCACCCTGATCGGCGGTCTCGTGCTGCAGGTCGGCGCACTCGTGGCGCTGGCGCAACTCGATCCGGCGTGGAGCATTACGGCCTCTGTTGCCTTCGTCATGGCGGTCCAGGGTGTGTCGGGCGTCGCCAAGGACCTGGCCAAGATGTCGTCGAAGTCGGCTGTGAAGCTTCTGGCCCCGCAGCAGGATGGCGGCCTGTTCCGATGGGTCGCCTACCTCACCGGCTCGAAGAACGCGGTCAAGGGGGCAGGCTTCTTCCTGGGCGCTGCGCTGCTTGGCCTCACCGGGTTCGAAACGGCTGTATGGGCCATGGCAGGGGTTCTGACTGGCAATCCTGATCGCGGTCGTGCTGTTCCTGCCGGCTGGCCTGCCGGGTCGGATGAAATCCGAGGAAGCCTGGGGCGGTTGGCGGTCGAAGGACGCGCGGGTCAACCGCCTGTCGCTCGCGCGCATGTTCCTGTTCGGCGCACGCGATGTGTGGTTCGTGGTCGGCATCCCGGTTTATTTCCAGGCCATCCTTTCCGACGGAACGGCCGAGGGGCGGCGCGAGGCTTTCTTTCTTGTCGGCGGCTTCATGGCGCTGTGGATCATCGCCTATGGCGCCGTTCAAGCGTTGGCCCCGCGCATGCTGGGCGCAAAGGCGCAGCCGGAGACGGCGATCACCCGCAAGGCCATATTCTGGGCGGGGCTGCTGGTGCCGATCCCGTTCGCGCTCGCGATGTTGGCTTTCATGGAGGTTCCGGCACCCTGGCTGACAGTCTCGCTGGTCATCGGACTCCTGCTGTTCGGCTTTGTCTTCGCGGTGAACTCGTCGGTGCACTCCTACCTGATCCTTGCCTTCGGATCGGCCGACCGCATCACCCGCGACGTGGGCTTCTACTACATGGCAAACGCCGTGGGCCGCCTTGTCGGCACGCTGCTTTCCGGCCTCAGCTACCAGGTTGGCGGCCTGCCGCTATGCCTTGCCACGGCGGGCGTCATGGCGCTCGGCAGCTGGCTCGCAGCCCGTCGCCTCAACACCGTGTAAACTCGGCACGTGAATGGTAACTTATGCCACATTGGCCGCGCTGATGACCTGATTTAATCTTGCGGTCGAAAGTGCATCGAGCCGCGCGAGAAGGATCCCATTCCGCACGATGACGTGGAAGCTGACCGATCCTCACGCGCAATCCACTGACGCAAGCCTCGCGGCATTGAAGGCCAATCCTGATGGCCTGTCCGCCGCCGAGGCGTCGCGGCGGTTGGCCCAATGCGGGCCTAACCGGCTGCCGGAAACGCAGGGGCGGGGGGCTTTCACCCGCTTCCTTGCGCAGTTCAACAATGTGCTGATCTATGTGCTGCTCGGAGCCGCCGCGATAACCGGCGCCATGCAGCACTGGATCGATACCGGCGTGATCCTCGCGGTAGTGCTGGCCAACGCCGTCATCGGCTTCATCCAGGAAGGCAAGGCCGAGGCGGCGATGGCGGCGATCCGCGGGATGCTTGCGCCGCGGGCCGCCGTGCTGCGCGACGGGCGCCGCGTTTCCATCGACGGCGCCGAACTGGTGCCGGGCGACGTGGTGCTTCTGGAAGCCGGAGACAAGGTGCCGGCCGACCTGCGCTTGCTGGAGGCGAGGGGACTTGCCGCGCAGGAGGCGGTCCTGACCGGCAAGTCCGTCCCGGTGGAAAAGACCGTGAAGCATGTAGCGCCGGAAGCGCCCCTTGGCGATCGCCGGTCGATGCTCTGGTCGGGCACTCTTGTCACGCAAGGGACGGCGCGGGGACTGGTCGTGGCGACCGGGCAGGCCACTGAAATAGGCCGCATCGGCCGACTGCTGGCGGGCGTGGAACAACTCACCACGCCGATGGTCGAACAAATGGACCATTTCGCACGCTGGCTTTCGTTCCTGATCCTGCTCATCTCGGGTCTCCTGCTCGTCTACGGATATTTCGTGGGCCACCACGAATTTTCGGAACTGTTCATGGCGGTGGTCGGAATTGCGGTGGCGGCAATTCCCGAGGGCCTGCCTGCGGTCATGACGATCACGCTTGCCATCGGCGTACAGGCAATGGCGCGGCGCAACGCGATCGTCCGCCGCCTGCCGGCAATCGAGGCGATCGGTTCGGTGTCCGTCATTTGCACCGACAAGACCGGTACGTTGACGCGAAATGAAATGATGGTCGTGGCTGCCGAGACTCCCGAGGGCGTGTTTGAGATCACCGGGGAAGGCTACGCTCCGCAGGGTACGATTTCGCCAGCCGCCGACCTTGCCCGCCTCACCAGGGCGGCAGCGCTTTGCAACGATGCCGCCCTGCAGCACCGCGAAGGCCAATGGATCGTCGAGGGCGACCCGATGGAGGGGGCGCTGCTGGCCTTTGCCGGCAAGACGGGAGCCGATACTTCAGCCCGGCGGCTCGACGCCGTTCCCTTCGACAGCCGGCATCGTTTCATGGCCGTGCTTGCGGAAAACGCACATGGCCGTCTCGTCTACGTGAAGGGTGCGCCCGAGCGCATCGTGCAAATGTGCGCGAATGTCGACCGGCGGCACTGGCACGATCGCGCCGAAGCCATGGCGCAGCGAGGTCTGCGGGTCCTGGCATTCGCTGAACGGACAGAGCCGAACGGCAGTCTCGACCCGGCATCGCTATCGACCGGCCTGGCGTTCCTTGGCCTTGTTGGCCTGATCGATCCGCCACGCGCGGAGGCAATAGCCGCTGTGGCCGAATGCCGGGCCGCAGGCATTCGGGTCAAGATGATTACCGGAGACCATGCCGGCACCGCCGCGGCAATCGCGCGGCAGATCGGTCTGGAGAATTGCGCCCGCGTGCTGACCGGTGTCGAACTGGACAAGATGGATGACGCGCAACTTGCGCTGGAGGTGGCCACAGTCGACATTTTCGCGCGCACCAGCCCCGAGCACAAGCTGCGGCTGGTGACGGCGCTTCAGGCCAACGGCCTGTCGGTCGCGATGACCGGCGATGGCGTGAACGACGCGCCGGCGCTGAAAAGGGCCGACGCGGGCATCGCAATGGGCAGAAAAGGGTCCGAGGCGGCAAAGGAGGCCGCCGTTCTGGTGTTGGCCGACGACAACTTTGCCTCGATTGTTGCTGCGGTCCGTGAAGGGCGTACGGTCTATGACAACCTCAAGAAAGTGATCAGCTTCGAACTGCCCACCAATGCGGGCGAGTCGATTGCCGTGGTGTTGGCCCTGCTGCTTGGCCTCGCGCTTCCGGTGACGCCCGTCCAGATATTGTGGGTCAACCTGATCACCGGCATCACGCTCGGTATTGCACTGGCTTTCGAACCCACCGAGGCCGGCACCATGGCCCGTCCGCCCCGTCCGCGAAACATGCCGATCCTGTCGGGCACGTTGGTGTGGCATGTGGTGCTGGTCGCGTTCCTGTTCCTGGCCGCCGTGTTCGGCATTTTCACCTACGCGATCGACAGGGGGTATTCCCTGCCAATGGCGCAGACGATGGCGATGAACACGCTGGTGGTCCTGGAGATCTTCCACCTCTTCTTCATCCGCAACATCCACGGCACATCACTGACCTGGAACGCCGTGCGGGGGACGCGCGTGGTCTGGACCGTCGTCATCGCTATCACCCTGGCGCAGTTCGCCGTCACCTATCTGCCGCCGCTCCAGGCGATCCTTGGGACCGAGCCGGTTCGGCTGGCGGACGGCCTGCTGATCGTTGCCACGGGCGTCGCCTTTTTCGCGCTTGTCGAGATCGAGAAGCAGATCCGGCTGGGATTGAGGCGCTGACCGGCCACTCAGCCGGTGGCGAGCGAGCCGGTGGACGGCTGCAGGAAGTTTTGCGCCGGATGCCGGGTGCCATATCCTTCCCGCTGCAGGCGATGATGCTCCGATCCCATCTCCTCCAGCAGGCGCTCCAGCTTTTTCAGCCGTTCCGCTTCAGAATCCGCGTTTCCGGCTGACCGGATTTCGCTGCGCACCAGAGCCGAAAGCTTTGCCAGCTGGTTTCCGACGCGATGATTGAGCTCCACGAGCATGGCGTCCTTCTCCCGCGTCGCCAGATCCACCGCCATTTCCAGCTCGCGCCGCTGCTTTTGCGGGGATGGCAGCAGGTTGAGCCTTGGCAACACCAGGGTCAGCGAGATCGCCGTGGCAACTGAAACCAATGCAGTCGCCAGGTGGATGGTGGCACGGTAACCGAACAGCGGTGCGTTTGAAACATAGCTGGCGACATGGAGAAAATGCGTCATGCCGCAAGCAAAGATGAACAGCACGAAGGAAATCCAAAGGCTCGGATAAGGCAGATCGTCGCGCCTGTTTCGAAACACGTACAGCATCGAGAAAGGTATGGAAAAATAAGCCAGCGCGATCAGGAGATCGGCGGCGACCGTCATCCCGATCAATCCGGGTTCTGTCGTGCACAAGCGAACGAGATAGTCGAACATGCGCGTATTCCCCAGCCTTTGGCTTTTGCACGGGAAGGCACTTCGGAAGTCCGCCATCCGATATAAGGCGCGCCATTCAATCTGGAAATGGCAGGGCGCGTCAATTCTTCGGCCTGCCTTGTCCGATCGGGCGGGAACAGCCGCAGGGCGTCCGCGTTCCTCCGCCATCGCCGCGGGCAGGGCAGGAGAGTTGCGTTGGATCATGTGGAAGGGCAAGAACGCTCAGCTTTGGAATGCGTCGAGGCGCACGCGGCAACCTCTTTCGGACTCGCATTTTCGGACGATGCCTCACCGGGAATAAGGCGGCGGCGGGCGGGCAAGGGTTTCTGGTATTGCGGGCCAGACGGAAGCAAGATCGAAGATTTGGTGGTGTTGTCGCGGGCAAGGGCGCTGGCCATTCCGCCGGCATGGACCGATGTCTGGATCTCGCCTGATCCCGCGGGCCATATCCAGGCGACCGGCCGCGATGCCAAGGGGCGAAAGCAGTACCGCTATCACCCTCAATGGACAGCATGTCGCGACGAAGCCAAATTCTCGAGTCTCGCCGAATTCGCGCAGGCCCTGCCGACAATCCGCGAACGTGTGGATGCCGACCTGCGCCGCCAGGGCTTGCCGCGAGAAAGGGTAATCGCCTCGATCGTGTGGCTGCTCGACCATTCGATGATCCGGATCGGAAACGAGGTGTATTCGAAGGCAAACAAAAGCTTTGGCCTGACTACGCTCCGCTCCCGGCATGTCGCCATTGAAGGGCAGGCGATCCGGTTTTCATTCATCGGAAAGTCGGGGCAGGAATGGCGCCTCAATCTCCAGGACAGGCGCATCGCGCGCATCGTGCGCGCCATCAGCGAATTGCCCGGGCAGCATCTTTTCCAGTATCTCGACAACGGATCGCGCCATCCTGTGCAATCGAGCGAGGTGAACGCCTATCTTCGGGAAACTTCCGGCGTCAGCTTCACTTCGAAGCATTTTCGAACATGGGGCGCAACGCGCCTCGCCAGCGCGATGTTTTCGGCAGTGGAGCCGCCGTCTTCGGCAAAGGCCCGTGCGAGGGAAGCAAACCGCGTGTTCGACGCCGTCGCCGCGAAACTGCGCAACACGCGCACCGTCTGCCGGGCCTGCTACGTCCATCCGGGAATTGTGAAGGAATGGGAAGAGGGCCGGCTCAACGAAACCATGGCGCAATTGCGCCGCCGGTTCCGGCGCCCGCCGAGCCGGCTCGAACGCGACGAGCAAATCCTGCTGCAATGGCTGCTCCAGTGGAATGCAGCGCAAGCGGACCCGGCGGAAGACAAGGAACAAGGCGCGCGGCTGTGAGTTTTCACGGCTCCAGTGGCCAAGTCTGCGTCCCCCCGCGGCAAGCTGCTGGCGCCGGTCCGCTTCCCCCCAGGCGGGCCGGCCTCCTTTCGATCCCCAACTACGGAACATTCCGGCGGTCCACCCGTTCGCCGCTCGATCACCTTGCAGATGGAGACGAACATGGCCAATGCCCGAAGACACAGCCGACAGGCGCGTGTACAGCCGATGGCGGTAATACCGGCGCTGGCAATCGCCGCGGTCGGCGGATACGCGCTCTACCGCACATTCGGCCAGCCGCAGAGGCGCGGCTATGTGGGTGACGCCCCAAGCGTGGCGCTGCGGAACAGGCGGTCGGCTGGGCAACTTGCCAACGCGGTGGTGACGATCGCCCGCCCTCGGCAGGAGCTTTACGACTACTGGCGCGATTTCGCCAACCTGCCGTCTTTCATGGAAAACGTGCACGCGGTCGAGGTTCTGGACGACCAAAGATCCCGGTGGACCATCGCGGCCCCGGCCGGCCAGGAAATCGTGCTTGTTTCCGAGATCACCCAGGATATTCCGGGCGAATCGATTACCTGGCGCTCCACGCGCGAGTCCGAAATCAGGAACAGCGGCCGCATCCGCTTCAAGGACGACCCCCGCGGCCGGGGGACGATTGTCACCGCCCGTATCGCCTGGAAGGCTCCGCTTGGCACCGCCGGCAAACAGATCGCCAAGCTTTTTGGCCGCGAGCCGGAACTGCAGGCGAACCGCGAACTGCGGCGCTTCAAGCAGCTGATGGAGACAGGCGAGATCGCGACTGCCAAGGCCTATTCCAGCCAGCAGGACGACTGACAGTTCAACCCAATCACGGATCGGAGAGAAGCCATGAAAGCCCTCACCTGGCAAGGCAAGAAGGATGTTCGCATCGAGAACGTCCCGGATCCCGAGATCATCAATCCGCATGATGCAATCATCAGGGTGACTTCCACCGCGATCTGCGGATCCGACCTGCATCTGTACGATGGAGCCATCCCTGCGATGAAACCCGGCGACGTACTTGGCCATGAATTCATGGGCGAGGTTGTCGACACCGGCAGCGCCGTAAGCGGAATACAGAAAGGGCAGCGGGTGGTGGTGCCGTTCACCATTTCCTGCGGCAAGTGCTTCTTCTGCGAGAACCAGCAGTTCGCCGTGTGCGACAACACGCTGCCGGCGGAAAAGGCGGAATTGTCGGAAGAAGCGTTCGGGTACCGTGCAGCGGGAATCTTCGGCTATTCACACCTCACGGGCGGCTATTGGGGCGGGCAGGCGGAATATGTCCGCGTGCCCTTCGCCAATGTCGGTCCCATCGTCGTTCCCGACGGCATTGATGACGACAAGGTCCTCTTCCTGTCGGACATCCTTCCCACTGGCTGGATGGCGGCGGAAAATTGCGACATCGAGGAAGGCGACACCGTAGCGGTATGGGGTTGCGGTCCGGTCGGCCTGTTCGCGATCCAGAGCTGCTTCAAGCTGGGAGCTGGAAGGGTTATCGCCATCGACCACTACCCCCGCCGGCTGGAACTGGCCCGCAGCCTGGGCGCCGAAGCGCTCGATTTCACGCAGGTGCATGTCCATGAGGCGCTGGTGGAAATGACCGGCGGCATCGGCCCGGACGCCGTGATCGATGCGGTTGGCATGGAAAGCCATGGCTTCTCCTTCGACAACATCGTCGATCGCGCAAAGCAGGCACTCATGCTCGTGACCGACAGGCCGGCAGCGCTGCGCGACGCGTTGTATGCTTGCCGCAAGGGCGGACGTGTCTCCATGCCCGGCGTCTATGGCGGATATGCCGACAGTTTCCCGGTCGGTATGTTGATGGAAAAAGGGCTGTCCCTGAAGACCGGCCAGACCCATGTGCAGCACTACATGCCGATGCTGCTCGACATGATCGCCAATGACGAAATCGACACGACCTTTTTGATCAGCCACCGAATGCCGCTGTCGGAAGCGCCGGAGGCATACCGGATGTTTGCCGAGGAGCAGAACGAAACCACCAAGGTGGTTCTCAAGACGGGATGATTGCCGGTTCGGGTCGCTGTACCGCCGCGCCGCGGCGGGCAGTTACCTCGCCGGAAAACCTCGGCTCTTCCAATCGCCGCGGGGAACGGGAGTGCCGATGTTGAAGTCAAGCGTGACCACTTCGGTTGCGGCCGCATCGACCTCGCATCGGAATTCCAGATTGTACCAGCGGGCGTTCGCCCGGAATGCGCCCCTGCGCACCTGCAACACATTGCCTTTGTCGAGGCGGTAGGCCGGCAACAAGTCCGGCCAATATGGCGGATTGGAGTTGTTCAGCTTGCGGCGCAGTTCCGTCGCGCAAAGCTGGCCGGCACGGATGGCGCGGGGCAGGTCGCCGGCCGCCGTCGTTGCGACGTCACCCTCGGTCCGCGAATTCAAACGGGCCTGCTTGTTCTTCTCAGGTGGCGCCGGTTCGGCGGGTGCTGGCATGCGAACACCCGGCAAGCCTGGCGCCGTGGCTGCCAGATCGCCATCCGGCTTCTGTGGCAAGGCCTGGGGTGGCGGAGCCGGCGGAACCGCCGGTTTCTCGGGCTGCTTCGGCGCAGGCGTCGGGTTCGCGACCTTTGCGTCACGCTGGGCATCGCCCGTGGGCGCCTTGGTCGATCCCGCGTCTTTCTCGCCGAACTTGACCACCGGGCGCATCACTTCGGGCGCTTTCGGCTTCGCCGGGGCGGTCTGGGCTTCTTGCTTGGGCTCGGGCTCGGGCTTGGGCGGCGGAGCTGGCGGAGGCGGCGGAGGCGCCTTCTGCGCGGGTTCCGGCTTCGGTTTTTCCTCCGGCGCCACCAGCTCGACCTCAACTGCCTGCGGTTCTTCAGGCTTCAGCGTCAATTCCGGGAAACCGAAGATCAACGGCGCCAGGATCAACGCATGGATGAGTATGGAGGCGAGGACGCCTGCATTGAGGACGAATGCAAACCTTTTGAACATTGACGGCATTGCGACCTTATAGGGCGTGGCTCGCCGCAATGCGAGGCTTCAGCGCCAAGGGCGCCCGCCGTAGCGGGCGCCATCGATGCTAGAAGCTGAAGCGAATGCCACCCTGATAGGTCTGGCCGGAAAATTCATCCTCGCCAAACTGGAAGTTGCCCTTCGCATAGGTGCTCCAGCCGCCTCCAAGCTCAAAGGCGTTGATGCCCACTGCCACTTCCGTGTAGCTGCCGCCGGCATCGTAATTTACCGGGACGTCGGCGCCGCCGCTGGAAATGGTGGCGGAATAGTCGCCGCTGAACTCGTTCCAGTAGCTGGCTTCGACGAACGGCTCCCACTTGGCCGCGCCGCTTATGAATGAGGTGCCGAGGCGTGCGCCGAGGCGTCCGCGAAGGCTTTCGCCGTCATCGAACTCAACCGGCAGGCCAAATGCTGAGGCTTTGTCCACGTCGGTGCTGACATAGGACAAGGTTGCCTTCGGCTCGAAGAACCAGGTGGCGTTGTCGAAACGGTATCCGGTGTCGAGCACGCCGCCCAGCGACTGGTAGTCGGTATCGAACGAACCGCCATTGGATGTGGGGTTGTACCCGGCGGTGCCGAAGTCGGCCTTGATCAAGGCGTCGAAGAAGAAGCCGGCGTTGAGGTAGGTTGCATAGCCGCCGACGGATGCAGCTTCGAAGTCGATCGAGACGCCCGAGTTGAAGTCCTGCGTGGAATGGCCGTATCCACCGAAGATGCCGAACAGCCATGCTGCCGAAGGTCCGGCATCCACGACGGTATCGATACCGCCGAGCGCGCCGATATAATCCTGGTCGATGTTGTCGTTGTACCTGATGCTTTCTGCTCCGCCGAGAATCGACTGCGTCGCCGTCACGTCGCGGCTGTCATGACCGCCATAGACCTTGAACCAGGCTCCCGGACGCAGCGTCGACATCGCCACTGGCGGCGCCACCGGCGCCTCTTCCGGGGCAAGGTCTGCGCCAAGCGTGAGTCCGTTCACCGTCGCCGCGTCACCGATCATGCCATGTGCAAAGGCGAGGCGAAGGTCGTCCGTGCGCTCAAGCCAGGTGCCGGTTGCGACGTTCCACAGGTTGTTGGCGCCGGCGACGACATGCGGCAAGCCGTACGCGTTCTGGTTCAGCGTGCTGGCGAGGTACCAGCCATCATCGCCGGGGAACAGCGACGGATCGTCGGGAAGCAGGAATACGTCGTAGCGGAAGAAGCCCTTGTCGATGCCGCCGTTGGTGGTGAAGTCCGATGAGTTCGGTCGATCCGCCCACCATGGCGAAGAGCACGCCATCGGGATCATACTGGCCCGGACCCCCATCGACATCGTTGACGACGACCTCGGTCGTACCCGTTACATCGCCGCGAACGTTCATGATGTCTGCATCGCCGCCCGGTGTCAGTTCTGCATCTATGGAAAGCACGCTGTTTGCGTTGTAGTTGCCGCCCAGGAACAGGTAATCATTGGTGTCCCCGTCCAGCATCGAGACTTCGCCGTTGTTGTTGAAGTTCTGCAGTCCGAAGAAGGACGCCGTGCCCCTGACATTCACCAGTCCGTCGTTTTCGAAGAACGTGTTATCGGCGTTGAGTGTGAAGACGTTGGCAAGCCCGATAAAGTTCATCGTCGATGTTTCGTCGTTGAAGAACGACGCTTCGCCAGCGCCGCTCATTGCGCCCAAACCGACGATATCGATCAAGCTCATGGTGGAGCCGCCGCGGTTGATTATCTGGGCGTCGCCATCAAGGTCGCCATCGGCGTCCGCAATCATGATGCCGCTGTTCAAGAGGCCCAGAAGGGTGAACTCGCCGCCATTGTCGTTGATGATCTCTGCGTCGCGATCGGCAACCATGACATTGCCGTTTACAAGGCCGAGCATGCCGAACGACGAGTCGTCATTGGTAATGCGGGCATCGCGCTCGGCGTTCATGTAGTTGCCGTTTGCCGGCCGGCAAACACCATCGTGCTGTCGGCAGTGTTCTCAATCAGCGCGTCCTGATCCGCGAACATGAAGTTGCCGTTGATCGCGCTGTTGAAGTTGACCCTGCCCTCATTCTTGTTCTCGATTTTCGTGTCGCGCCCTGCAATCATGAAGTTGCCGGTGAAGGCGCCATCGAAAGTGAAGTCGCTTCGATCGTTGCTGATGATCGCATCGCCGTCATCCGCGAACATCACGTTGGCGCTGACGCCGCCAAAGGTGATCGAGGAACGTGCGCCGAACTCTTCACTCGAATTGTTGATGGTCGCATTGCGGTCCGCAAGGGTGGTCAGGAGGCCGTTCGTAACCGCGATCGCCGAACCGTCCTTGTTGTCCACCGTCACATCCTGATCGGCGCCGAGCGCACCCAGCACCGAGATGCCGTCCGAAGTCCAGGTCGAACCATTGTCGTTGGTCAGCTTGACGCTTCCGGACGTGCTGCCGATAACGACCGCACCGGTCATGGTGGAAGCATTGTCGTTCAGGATATCGACATTCTTGCCCGCGACGACACCCATCATCAGGCCGCTTGCGCCGAGCGAATTCGTGATCGTCGAACCATTGTCGTTGAGCACGTTAAGACCGCCATCGGTGAGTACGCCGACTGCGGGGGAAAGCAGGCCGCCATTGCCCGTGATAAAGCCGGGACCCGTTGATATCTTCGTCGTTGATGATCCTGACATTGTTGGCGACGGCAATCGCAGGATTGATGATGCTGTTTGGATCCGCAGCGGTTACCGAGATGCCGACCCCATCGGCCTCTATCCTGCCGCCCAGGTTCTTGATCACGATGCTGTCGGCGAGCGGGTCGGTGGTAACGGGATCAACTGCTGCGCCGAGTTTGGCTGCAATCACGCCCGCGCCGCCGGAGTCGATCGTTTCACCATTGTTGGTAATCAGAATTGCGCCAGAACCAATATTGGTTCCCAGCAGGCCGACGTCATTGGCCTCGACGTCGAAATCCACGTCATTGTTGACGACGATCACTGCATTGCCGTTCACCGCGGTCGACGAACCGCCGATGCTCGGCGGGTCGATACCGCCGCTGATTGTCAAAAGCGCATTGCCGTTGATCGCGTTTGCCGCGGCGCCGTAGGTACCATTGGTAACCGAGACCAGATCATTCGTCGTTACTACCGTGTCGCCATTGATCGAGGCGCCGTAGACGCCATTGCCATTGGCGACGGTTACGGTCTTGTTCGTCGTGATCGTGGTCTTGCCGTTGGAAGTTGCGCCGACCACACCGCTGCCGTTCGTAACGGTAACCTTGCCGGGATTGATGATTTCGACATCGCCGTCGAGAGTGATCATCTCGACGCCTTCGTCAACGGCTTCGATGGTGCCTTCAGCACCGGTCATGGTCGCATTGCCGGTCGTCAATACCTGGATGCCGCCGCCGCCAGCTTTGATAGCTCCATCATTGGTGACATCGACGTCGCCGGTGACGGCGATGTTCATTCCGTCGCCGGCAGCCTTGATGAGAGCATTCTTTGTATTGTCGACTTCAACACCCACGCTGCCGGAAAGGCCGCCGCTCAAAATGCGAATGCCGTTGCCGCCGATTGAGGTGGCTTCGGTGCCCATTAGGTTGTTGTTGGTGATCTTGACGGCGCCGTTTGCTGCGCCCAACGCAACAGCGGCGATATCGATGCCGTCACCGCCGGCGGCAACCAGACCATCGTTCGTGAATTCGAAGTCGACCTGGACGGACTCGCTGGGGAGCAAGCCTGTCAGCGGATCAGTGGTCCTTAGGACAATGCCATCGTCACCAACCTTTATCTCGCCTGTTTTGTTGTTCGTGACCGTGACATCAATCGTTGCGAGACGCGTGGCAGCGTTGGGGTCTGCGGCGAAACTCTTACGAAAAGACCGTTCTCGCCGGCCTCCATCAGTCCATCGTTCTTCAAATCCACAAAGCCGCTTGCGTTTCCGGCGGTCGGCGAGACTATCGGCAAGCCCGCCGAGAATGCGGTAACCAAAATCGCACTGCCATCCGAGGATCGGGCCTGTCCCCCGTCTGCTATTTCAAAATTGGCTGTCAAGGAACGGCTAGCGTTCGAGGATCCGGAAAGGATTTCGATAGCTTCGTTATCGGCGCGTACCTGGCCTTGCGAAAGGACCTTGAACGTGATTTCGCCATTCTCGATCTCGACATTGAACGCGTCGTTATCAACAGATTGGACGTTGCCGTTGACGTCAAACGTGGATGAAGAAGTCCCGCTGTTACTTGTAATGTCGACCTCAACGGCAATCTCGTTCGAGACTGCAAGAATTGAACTGCCGACTGCCGGCATGTTGAAGTCAAATATCACGCCTGCTGCGCTGGCACCCACGTCGATCGTCGAATTGCCGGTATTGCCGGTGTTGGTAACAGCTGCTCCGTCGTCGATGTTGACTGTCACGGTGCCTGCGGCGCTGTTAATCGCCCCGCCGTCGGCATCTGCGCCGGTACACGTGAGCGTACTACCCGCAACACTGCATACGGCCAGGGCTGGGCTCGCGGCTATGAGGGATATTCCCAATCCTGCGCCCGTAAAGGTCAAGGCAAAGGCGGAAACACCGCCGAGAAAGCCCGATTTTCCGTATTTCGAGGACGACCCAACAGCAAACGACATAGTCAACCTCCCAACCCAACAGGTAACCAAATTTCTAACAGCGTCTGCTTTACGACTATCGTGGCGACACGTTCAAGAGCGCGGCCTGGGGGCGCTTTTCACAGTCTTGCCACAATCGGGCGCGAACCTGTGTTTCGAGGTAACGCCTATTTTTCAGGCATTTAGCGAATATTTTGTGCCGAATCAGACAATTCAGATCAGGCAATTATGTAAAATTAATGAAAAGTTAATTTGTGCAATAAGATGCATTTGATTGATCAACTGTTGCGTGTCTGCAACATAAATTCACGTCCAACGCCTGTTGCCAAGGGATGGGCGCCAACAGTTGGCCAGGCTATTGGCTCACTTGATCGAGAATGCAGACCCGGGGACGGTTTCCCGATCGATCGCCTTTAAATCCCACGCTATGCCGAGCCCCGGCGCATCGGAGGGGATTGCATGGCCGTCCTCGATCCGCATGGGTTCGGTGGTCAGCATGTCGATCTGCGGAATGTACTCGACCCAGCGCGCATTGGGCACGGCAGCGCTGAGCGAAACGTGCAATTCCATCAGGAAGTGCGGGCAAACCGGAACGTTGAAGCACTCCGCGAGGTGGGCGATCTTCAGCCAAGGCGTTATGCCGCCGACCCGCGCGACATCGGCCTGCACGATGGAACAGGCGCCGCGCTCCAGATATTCGCGGAAATGCAGATGGCTGTAGAGGCTTTCGCCGACCGCCACGGGTATCGTTGTACTTTGAGAAAGCCGGACGTGGCCGCTGATGTCGTCGGCGGTGAGCGGTTCCTCCAGCCACGCGATGTCGAGCGGCGTAAGGCAGCGCGCCCGTCGGATCGCTTCGTCTATGGTGAAACGCTGGTTCGCGTCGGTCATGATCTCGAAGGCCGGACCAACGGCTTCGCGCACCGCCTGAAGCCTGGCGACGTCCTCGGAAACATGCGGTCGGCCGACCTTGATCTTCGAGCCGCCAAATCCCTTCTCCTTGGCGTGCAAGGCATCCTCGACCAGGGCCGGCGTCTCGATGTGCAGCCAGCCGCCCTCGGTGGTGTAGAGCGGCACGCGCGCCTGCGCGCCACCCGCCATGCGATGCAGCGGTTCGCCGTGGCGGCGGCACTTCAAGTCCCACAGGGCGGTATCGATCGCGGCAAGCGCAAGCGAGGTGATGGCGCCGACCGTCGTCGCGTGGGTGAGGAAGAAGAGGTCGCGCCAGATCCGCTCGATCTCGAGCGACTCGCGGCCGATCAGGGCAGGGGCCAGCGTGCGGCGGATCAGTTCCATCACCGACGGACCGCCGGTGCCGATGGTGTAGCTGTAGCCTGTTCCCACCACGCCATCTGCATCGTAAATCCGCACGATGGGCGTTTCCTGGCTCACGAAGGACTGGATTGCATCCGTGCGCTTGACCTTCGGCTTGAGGTCCACCATCAGCGCTTCTACGCGGGTGATCTTTGCCATTTGTTTCTCCCGGCTTCAGGCGGCTAGTGGTACGGCTGCGCGCATTCGTATCGCGAACCTGTCATGCGACAGACTTTCTTCCATGGATGAAGCCCATGATGGCGGTGCTGACCCGTTCATAGTTGCGATCGTTTTCCACCATTCCCTCGATCCTGTAATCGTCCATGACCGCGACGCGGTCGGCGACATCGACCATCTCGGTCAGGTCCGAGGTGATGAGCAGCACCGCCGTGCCGCTTTCCGCCAGTCTCGTGGATGAGGTCATGCAGATAGGCCTTTGTCTTGATGTCGATGCCGACCGACGGCTCGTCGATGATCAGCAGTTTCACGCCCGCCGCAATCCATTTCGCGACCGAAACCTTTTGCTGGTTCCCGCCGGAAAGATTGCCGATCACCTGTTCCAGCGACGGCGTCTTGACCTCCAGCTTGCCGAGGATCGGACCCACATTTGCCGCCACGGTAGCATCGCGCAGGAATCCGAACCCGTTGGCGATCTTCTTCCACACCGTGATGCCGGCATTGGCAAGTACGGAGTGGAGCAGGATCAGGCCTTCGCCTTTGCGATCTTCGCTGACATAGCCAATTCCTAGATCGCAGCGCCTCGGCAACGGAGCCTATCCTGACAGGCTTGCCGCCGACGCGAACTTCGCCGCCGGTCTGCGTCGACAGTCCCAGAACCGCCTTTGCCAGTTCGCTGCGCCCGGCGCCAACGAGGCCGTACAAGCCGAGGATTTCGCCCGGCCGTACGGAAAGCGTGACCTTCTCGTGCCCGGCCGCGGAGGAATAGTCTTTCAATTCGAAGAACGGCGCTTGCGCGGGCATCGAACGCGGCGCGCGGCGCGAAATGCGCTCGGCGCGTCCGATCATCATCTTCACCACGTCGTCGCGGTTCAGTCGAGGACAGATCGGCGCTGTCGCAGGCGTTCTTGCCGTCGCGCAAAACGGTAACGGTGTCGCAAATGTCGAAAACTTCCTCGAGCTTGTGACTGACAAAGCCGATGGCCACGCCTTCGTCCCGCAACTTGCGCAGCAGGCGGAACAGCACCTGCGCCTCGCTGGGCGTGAGCGATGCCGTGGGCTCGTCCAGAAGCAGCACCCGCGATTGCAGGGAGAGCGCCTTGCCGATCTCGACAAGCTGCATCTGCGCGACGCTCAGCCGTGCGACCGGCGTTGCCGGATCGATGTCGAGGTCGAGTTGCTTCAGCCAGCGCCGCGCCTCTTCCGCCAGCGACTTGTAGTCGACAGCGGACAGGGAATGGGCGCCCAGTTTGTCCAGCATGATGTTCTCGGCGACCGAGAAGCGTGTCACGAGGTTTCGCTCCTGGTGCACGACGCCGACGCCGCCCGCAGCCGCCTGACGCGGATTGGCGAACCGCACCGGCCGGCCCTCCATCCGTACTTCACCCCGGTCGGGCGAAATAGATGCCGGTCATGATCTTGATAAGCGTGGACTTGCCAGCGCCGTTTTCGCCCAGGAGAGCGTGGATCGTTCCGCCTTTCAGCGTCATCGATACATTGTCGAGCGCACGCACGCCGGGGAAGGACTTGCTGACCTCGAGAACCTCCAGCGTGGCCATCAGCGCAACTCGTTGAGTTTGGCGATGCGCACCTCGCGGAAGCGGTTGACGCCTACCGCCCACAGGATCAGCGCCCCGAGCACGATCTGCACGACGAAGGGATCGATGGCGAACAGCACCAGCGCCTGCGTGATGATCGCGATGATGACGACCCCGAAGAAGGTTCCTGCGACGCTGACATGCCCGCCTGTCAGCACCGCCCCGCCGATCACCGGCGCGGCAAAGGAGGAAATCAGCCAGTCGTCACCAATGGTCGGCTGGCCGATCTGCAGCCGCGCCACCAGCATCATTCCGGCAATGGCAGCCAACAGGCCGGATATGGCGTGCGCCCACATGATCGTGGCCGAAACGTTGATGCCGGAGAGTTCCGCTGCTGTCCGGTTGCCGCCGACCGCGAGAATGTAACGGCCGATGCGAAGCCGGTTGAAAAGGTACCACATGCCTGCGGATGCAAGGACCATTGGCAGGACCAGCCAAGGCACCGGACCGAAGATCTCGAGGTTCCCGAAGTCTTTCACGCTCTGCGGGATGGCGTAGAAGGGCTGCGCCTCGGTGATCCCAAGATTGATGCCCTTGAAGATCTGCAGGCCCGCGAGCGTGATGATGAAAGCTGATATGCCGGTCCGGGCGATGACGAAACCGGTGGCCGCGCCCGCGAGTGGTGCCGATGCCAAGTCCGATCAGCATCGCAACCGCCGGCGGCACGCCATAAACCTCCATGATCCCCGAGAAACTGATTGCGACGAGCCCGCCAAAGGCGCCGAGCGCAAGGTTCATCTGGCCGATGGCGATGATCACGAGCTGGCCCAGCGCGACGACCATGTTCACCGAAATCGCCGAAAGCAGCACCAATATATTGAAGGGTGAGAGGAAGCTTGGCTGGAAAGCCGAAATCGCGGCCACCGCCACCACGCACACGGCAGCCGGCCCGACCCAGTCATTGTCGAGAAGCTTGTGGGGCGCGGCCATCAGATCAGCCCCCGTGCGCGCAACATGCCCTGGCGCAGCCTGTCGGTGAGAACCGCAAGCAGCAGGATGAAGCCAAGGCAGGCAAGGATCCAGAATTCGCCAACGCGCATGAGCAGCAGGCCGCTCGTCATGATGGTGACGAACGCGGCGCCGAGCAGCGTGCCGACTACCGAGACCCGGCCGCCAGATAGAAGTGTGCCGCCAAGAACCGGTGCGAGAAAAGCGGGCAGCAGCCAGTCCTGGCCGAGATGGCCGGCCATGGAAGGAACCGCAGCGCCGGTCCGGGCAGTCAGCATCAGCCCGGCAAGGGCCGCCAGCCCGCCGGTCAGCGCATGGCATGCCGTGATGACCCGGTCCGTGCGAATGCCTGAAAGTTCTGCGGCGCGCCGGTTTGCGCCTGCCGCCAGCATCTGCCGTCCCAGCGTGGTGAAGCGATAGAAGACGACGAGGACCGCACAGACGAAAAGCGTCACGAAGAGCAGTATCGAAACCTTGCCGAACAGCCGCATCTTGCCCATCGCGGTCACCTCGGGCGGCAGGGCGTTGAAGGCCTGCGCCTTCGACAGGAAGATCATGACGCCGAAGAAGATGCTCATGCTCGCCAGCGTGATGATGAAGCTGTGCACGCCGGTGCGCACCACGGCATAGCCGTTGATCGCGCCCAACAGCGCCCCGAAAAGGATAGCCGCCGGCACGGCCAGGAACAGCGGCAGTCCCAGCACTTGCGCGGCATAGCCGAACAGCATGGCGGCGCAAACTCCGATCGCGCCGACCGACAGGTCAAGCCCGCCGGTCACGATCACTGCCATCATGGCAAGGCCGATCATGGTGTCGATGCCGATCTGGCGGCCAATGGTGAACAGGCTGAAAGGCGAAGTGAAGCCGGGCAGCGTCACTGCAAACGCGGTGAAGGCGATGAGGATCAGCACCGCAAGGCCGAACTCATTGCTCATGACGAAGCGCAGCAGCTGCGATCCGGCCTGCCGGTCCGGAGCCTGCTTTTCACGCGCGTCCAGTTCAGGTGAGATGGCTTGTGTCATGGCCCTGCTCGCTGGATTGCCCCCACCCTTGTCGAAGGGAGGGGGCAATGTAGTGCAGCTGTCACTGGCAGGTCATGTAGTCTTTCTCGAAGTTCGCCAGTATCTCCTTGGTAATGCCGCGCATCGCGTCGACATAGGTGTCGACCTGCGCCGCGTCGACGAACACCGTGCCGAAGTCCACGAACTTCGCGGTGAGGGCGTTCGACTTCCAGGGAGCGTCGGCCTTCAAGGTGCAACCGGTGCGCAGCTTGTCGAGCACATAGGAGCCGATATAGCCCTGGCCGTAGGGGTTCTGCAGCATCGTGCCGTCGACGAAGCCGTCCTTGATGGCTTGCAAGACCACCTCGTCATGGTCGATGCCGACCATCTTGATGCGCTTGTCGCCGATCTTGCGCAGCGAATTCGCCGCCGTCACCGCCGGAACCCACGCGGAAGTGATGATGCCGTCCACATTGGCGGCATTGGCCGCGAGGTAGGCATTGATCTTTTCCTCTGCCGGTTGCGGAGCGTCGATGTCGGCGATTACCTGCACCACCTCGACCGCGCCGTTGGTTTCAGCCGCCGCCTTGTTCACGGCATCGATGCGAAGCTGTGTGTTCGGATCGACGAGGAAGCCGGTGAAGTGCGCGATACGGCCTTTGCCGCCCATCGCCTTGATCAGTTCCTTGGTGCCGAGATAGGCCGAATTTCCGGTATCCGTACCCATGCAGAACAGGGCAGGGGTGGGGTCCTTGAGGCATCCCGCGGTCGCGATCGCCTGTCCGCCGTTCTCGGTGATTTCCTGGACCACGGCATTGGTGCCCACGGCGTCGCCGGGGAAGATCAGGAATGCATTGTAACCCTGTGTGAGGAGGCTCTCGAGCAACTGGCTCTGCTGTGCGAGTTCCCATTTCTGCGGCACGCGGTAGTCGCCGGCGCCAAGACCGAAATCCTTCATCGCGTCCATGCCGGCCTGTTCCCATGCCGAGAAATACGGATGCGGTCCGCCGGGAACGAGGGCCACCTTCGTGGCCGTATCTGCGAGTGCAGGCGAGATGGCCGCTGAGCAAAGCCCGATTGCCGCAACCAGCTTAACAACTGATTTCATGACATTTTCTCCCATAGCGGCGGCAGAATTGATTTGATCTTTGGTGCCGCTCTATTGCATGCTAGTATACAAGCTTGGACCAAACAAGGCTGAATCCGCATGGCTGGGCCCGCAATAAGGCATATTCCAAACTCTGTTGAAAACGCTCCTCTGCGCCTGCTCGACAAGCGCTTGCCGACCGCCGACCAGATCTACGGGCATTTGCGCGAGGAGATCATCACTTGCCGGCTGGCGCCGAACGAGGCGCTGAGCGAAAACCGCATTTGCGGCATGTTTGCCGTCTCGCGTTCGCCGGTCCGCATCGCGCTCACGCGCCTGGCCGAAGACGGACTGATCGACATCTTCCCGCAGCGCGGCAGCTTCGTCGCCCCGATCCGCATGAAGCAGGTGCAGGAGAGCCAGTTCGCCCGCACCGCGCTCGAGATTGCACTGGTCGAGGTGGCGGCGAAAAGATGGACCTCCGAACATTCGGCTGAGGCTCACGCCAACATCGACGACCAGAAGCGTCATGCAGGGCAGGGCGATGCCTGGGGGTTCTACCTCGACAACGAGCGCTTTCACCAACTCATCGCCCGCGCGGCCGACCTTGAAGGCGTTTGGAAGACGGTGCAGGGCGTCAAGATGCTCTGGGACCGGATCGGGCATCTCGCCAACCGCGTATCGGGCCACCGCGAGGAGATCGTTGCCGAGCACGTGGCGATCGTCTCCGCACTGGATGCCCAAGACCAGAAGGCCGCGATGAAAGCCATGAAACTGCATCTGCGTTCGGTATACAATGCAATTGCCCGGCTTCGCCCGCTTCACGAGGACTACTTCACCGATGCCTGACGTGCATCCGAAATCGGAATTGGCATGATTACAGACTGGAACGACGCCTACGCCAACATACCCTATATCGAGGATGCGGCCGCCTATCCGCCGCGCTGGTCGGCATCTGCCGTGGCTTTTCGCGAAACGTTGGAGAGGGAAGGGCGCGCGCGAACCGGCATCGCCTATGGCGGCGCACCGCGCCAGCAATTGGACCTGTTCCTGCCGCGTGCCCGGCCAGAAGGTATCGCTGTATTCATTCATGGCGGCTACTGGCACAAGTTCGACAGGTCTATGTGGTCGCATCTGGCACAAGGTCCGCTGGAGCGGGGCTGGGCCGTCGCAATGCCCTCCTACACGCTGGCGCCCGAAGCGAGCGTTGCGGAAATCACGCGAGAGATCGGCAAGGCAATCGACTGCGCCGCGGCGCTGGTAGAGGGGCCGATGAGCATTTCTGGCCATTCGGCCGGAGGGCATCTCGCGTCCCGGATGGCCTGCGAAGGCGCGCCGCTGGAGCCGGAGACATTGAAGCGGATCGAACGCATCATCTCGATCAGCGGCCTTCACGACCTTCGCCCGCTCGAGAAGACCTCGATGGCCGAGATCCTTTTCCGCGACGGATCAGAGGCGGCCAATGAAAGCCCGGCGCTGATGCGGCCGGTGGAAGGGACCGTTCTGACCTGCATCGTCGGCGGCAGCGAACGTCCCGAATTCCTGCGCCAGAACGCCTTGCTTCCCAACATCTGGGCCGGGCTTGGAGTTGACGTGTCGGCAATCGTCCGTGACGGTCACCACCATTTCAGCATCATCGAGGGGCTCGCCGATCCCGGATCGATATTGACGCAAGCGGTCGTCGGTCATACGCCCAGATAGCGGGCGCAAAGTTCGTCCGTCAGGTCGCCGGGATTGCCCGTCCAGACCGTTGCCCCGCGCTCGAGGATCGTGCAGCGGTCGGCGATCCTTCTAAGCGCTGGTATCGACTTGTCGACGACGAGGATCGAAAGGCCTGTCTCCTTGAGCCGGGTTATCGCGGCCCAGATTTCAGCGCGAACGACCGGTGCCAGGCCTTCGGTAGCCTCGTCGAGGAGTAGCAAGCGCGGATTGGTCATCAGGGCGCGGCCGATCGCGAGCATCTGCTGCTCGCCGCCGGAGAGCGTTGTGGCGTTCTGGTCGCGCCGCTCGGCCAGCCTCGGGAAAAGCCTCGTGACGGCGGCAAAATCCCACGGTCCGGGCCGCGCGGCCACCATCAGGTTTTCGCGCACGCTAAGGCGCGCAAAGCATCGCCGGCCTTCCGGCACCAGCGCGATGCCGAGCGCGGCAACCTTGTGCACCGGAAGCTTCATGGTGTCGGTTCCGGCAAGCATCACCTGGCCGCGCGTCGGCTTCAGCATCGACGTGATGAGGCGCATTGTGGTGGTCTTGCCCATTCCGTTGCGCCCAAGCAACGCTACCGCCTGGCCAGGCAGTACTTCCAGGTCGACCCCGAACAGCGCTTGCGAAACACCGTAATGCGCCGTGGCACTTTCCACCTTGAGGAATGCGCCGTTCATTCGCCGTCCCCCAGATAGCTTTTCTGGACATCGCGGTTAGAGCGGACTTCATCGACAGATCCGGTGGCGATGATTTCTCCGTTGACCAGCACCGATATGCGGTCGGCGAGCGAAAATACCGCATCCATGTCGTGTTCGATGAGGAGGATCGGGGCCTTCGCGCGAAGCGAATCAAGCAGCGGCGTCAGCGTTCGCGCGCCTTCCGGCCCCATGCCTGCCATGGGTTCGTCCAACAGGAATGCCTTGGGGCTCATCGCCAAAGCCATGGCGATCTCGAGCCGGCGACGCTCGCCATGGGAGAGGTCGGCGACGCGGGTCTTGGCACGATCTTCAAGCCCGACCTGTCGAAGGCACTCCATGGCCGGACCGGTGATGGCTGCGTCGTTGTTGGCCGCCGGGAAGAGGCGAAAGACATTCCCCGCCGCTCCTGCGACAGCAAGCATGGCGTTGCGCAGCACGGAAAGCTCCATGGCGAGGCAGGAGACCTGGAATGTCCGCGCCATGCCAAGCCGTGCCCGCCCGACGGCATCAATGCTGTCCACCGGACGGCCGCAAAATCGTACGGAGCCGGCATCCGGTCGCAATTCGCCGGCGATCTGCTTCACAAGCGTGGACTTGCCCGCGCCGTTGGGGCCAATCAGGGCGTGGATCTCGCCTTGCCTGAGATCGAGACTGACATTGCGGCTAGCGGCAATCGCGCCGAAATACTTGGAGATGTTATCGACGGCCAGGACAACTTCAGCCATGTGCCGATCTCCGGCCCGCGGCAAGGCCCATGAGGCCGCCTCGCGCAAACAGCACCACGAGGATCAGCACGACGCCAAGGAAAACCTGCCAGAACTCGAAAAGCCCGCCCAGAACTTCCTCCAGGAGAATGAAGAGGCAGGCACCCGCGACAGGACCGGCCAGGCGCGCGGTGCCGCCGAGGATGACGAAGACCATGATTTCGCCCGACATGCTCCAAGCAAGCATTGCAGGACTGACGAACCGGTTGAGATCGGCGTAGAGCGCGCCGGCCAGCGCCGTGATCATCGCCGAGACCACGAAAGCCGAGAGCCTGACCGTGAAGGGCCGGATGCCGGAACTGGCGAGACGCTGCGGATTTTGCCTCGACATCTCGAGCGCCAGACCGAAGCGCGAACGGATCAGCAGAGCCGAAAGTGCCATGACCGCCAACAAGACGGCAAGGCAAACCATGAAGAAAGTCCATGGGTCAGAGGTGGCGATTCCTGGAAAGTCGTTGCGCAAATAGAACGACAGCCCGTCTTCTCCGCCATAGGCCGGCCAGGTGAGGGCGAAATAGTAGAGCATCTGCGCAAAGGCGAGGGTGATCATGATGAAATAGACGCCGCCGGTGCGTAGGCTGAGCGCGCCCATTGGAAGGGCAACGAGCATCGCCGCAACCACCGCGACGAGCCAGGTCACGGGCATCGAGGTCGTGCCGGCGATGTCGAAGGGCCAGGTGGCGAGCGGTTCGAAATTGCGGGCATGCCAGGCGAGGATTCCGGCCGCATATCCGCCAATGCCGAAGAAGGCTGCGTGGCCGAAGGAAACGAGGCCGCCATAGCCGAGTGCAAGGTTGAGGCCGACGCCTGCAATGGCGAAAATCGCCGCCTTGGCTGCCAGCGTCAGGATGAAGGGTTGGCCAAGCACGAGGCCCGCAAGTCCCGCGCCGAATAACAACCCAATGATTGCTGTGCTGATTGTCTGCTCGCGGTTCACGTCAGGCCTTCGCGCCAAAGAGGCCGGTCGGCTTCACGACAAGGATCAGCGCCATGACGATATAGATGAGCATGGAGGCAATCGAGGAGCCGACCGCATTGGCGGCGGATGGCTCCATGAACGCGGCGAAAGCCTGCGGAAGCATCACGCGACCGAGCGTGTCCGTCAGCCCGACCAGCAGGGCCGCTACGAGGGCGCCGCCGATGGAACCAATTCCGCCGATCACGATGACGACGAAGGCAAGGATCAGCACCGGCTCGCCCATGCCGACCTGCACCGACTGGATCGGGCCGATCATGGCTCCGGCAAGGCCCGCAAGTGCGGCGCCAAGCGCAAACACGACCGTGTAGAGCCGCCCGATATCGACGCCCAGTGCGGCAATCATCTCGCGGTCCGTTTCCCCGGCGCGAATGCGCATGCCAAGCCGGGTGCGATTGACCAGAAAGAACAGCCCCGCGGCAACGGCAAGTCCCGCGGCGATGATCGCCAGACGGTACAGCGGGTAGGTAATGCCGCCGGGCAACGCGACTGATCCCGAAAGTGCGGGCGGTACGTCGAGATAGAGCGGGAACGAGCCGAAGAGCCAGCGCGTACCTTCGGAAAAGATCAGGATGAGCGCAAAGGTCGCGATGACCTGGTCGAGGTGATCGCGATCGTATAGGCGGCGGATGACAAGGCGCTCGACGAGGGCTCCTGCGATCGCGGCCGCTGCAATGCTTGCAGCCAGCCCCGCGAAGAACGATCCGGTTGCGTTGGCGACGGCTGCGCATGCGAATGCCCCGGCCATGAAGAGCGAGCCATGCGCCAGGTTGATCAACCCCATCACGCCGAAGATGAGCGTCAGTCCGGCAGAGATCAGGAACAGCGTCATGCCGAACTGAAGTCCGTTCAGCACCTGTTCGAGAAATAGCGTTGCCGACAAGTTTCCGCCCCTGCCAAATGGGAAGCGGGACGCCCTTGGACGCCCCGCATCAAGCTTCAGGCCAAGTGCCTACATCTTGCAATCTGCGGCGTAGGCGTCGCCATGATCCTCGAGCGCAATACCGACGATCTTGTTGGTGATGACATCGCCATCCTTCACCACCTCACGGACGTAGATGTCCTGGATCGGGTGATGGTTTGGCCCGAACTTGAAGTCGCCGCGGGTCGACTTGAAATCGGCCGCTACCAGCGCGGAACGGAACGCATCCTGATCCGCCACGCCCGACTTGGCCAGCGCCGACAGGATCAAATTGGCGGTGTCGAAGCCCTGGCTCGCATAGAGCGAGGGCAGGCGGCCATACTTGGCCTTGAAGCTTTCGACGAATGCCTTGTTGGCCTCGTTGTCGAGATCGGGCGACCACTGCGCCGTGTTCTTGACGCCAAGCGCGGCATCGCCAACCGCGCCGAGGATATCCTGCGAAAAGGAGAAGCCGGGTCCGATCAGCGGAATTGCAGCGCCTGCCTGCGCATACTGCTTGGTGAAAGCGATGCCCATTCCGCCTGGCAGGAAGAAGAACATGCTGTCGGCGCCCGATGCCTTGATCTGCGCGATCTCGGCCGCATAGTCGGTCTGGCCGAGCTTGGTGTAGACCTCGCCGGCGATCTCGCCCTTGAAGAAGCGCTTGAAACCGTTGAGTGCGTCGGTCCCGGCCGGATAGTTCGGCGCCAGGATGAACGTCTTCTTGTAGCCCGCGCTGTTGGCATAGGCGCCGGCCGCCTCGTGCAAATTGTCGTTCTGCCAGGCGACGTTGAAATAGTTCTTGTCGCAGCCCTTGCCGGCCAGCTGCGAGGGGCCTGCGTTCGGCGACAGGTAGAACTTGCCTTGCTGCAGCGCCGCCGGAACAACCGCCATCGCAATGTTGGAGAAGATTATGCCGGTGAGGAGATCGACCTTCTCCGACTGGATCATCTTGTCGGCTTCCTGCACCGCGATATCCGGCTTCTGCTGGTCATCCGCGACAACAACCGCAACGTCGGTTTTTCCGGACTGTTCGATGGCGAGCATGAAACCGTCGCGCACATCGGTGCCCAGACCGGCGCCGCCGCCCGACAATGTGGTGATCATTCCGATCTTCACCGGTTCGGCGTTGGCGGCGGGTGCAATAAGGATAGCAGCCATTGCGGCCACCAAGATGTCTGTCCTTGCGATTTTCATTGTTCCTCCCGTGGGTGTGGCAGAGCAGATTGGTCGATATTCTGTTAGATCAGAATGCCTTGAATGTCATGGTCGTGAAGGAACGCGTGATTCCCTCGATATCGAGAATGTTGTCGTTGATGAACTTGCCGATTTCCGCGTCCTTGGGAACATAGATTTTCAGCAGAAGGTCGAACTCGCCGCTCGTCGAATAAATCTCAGACGCGATTTCGCGCTCGTAGATCGCGTCGGCGACAGAGTAGGCGGTGCCGGGTTTGCACCTGAGCTGAACGAAAATGCAATGCATGGACTGTTTCCCTGCTGGCTGATGCGCCGGCGCACGATAATCGACGAAGTGCGGAACTTCCATCGCTTTTCAGGGTCCTGCTTCACCGTCACGAACCCGCATTTTCCGGAACCGTCTCACTCCAGCCTTCCAGCGGCCCCCCGCGCTCCAGCCATTGCGCCGGCACATCGACGGGGAAATCCATCAGGATCTGGGCCATCGCCTTGCCTTGCGGGTCGTGCCGTAGCGAAGCGATTCCGCCGCCGCCGAGGCCCTCGTGCAGAAGGAAGTTGAGGCCCTTTAGGCCCGGCCAGTCGAAGCGCTCGACCTTTCCGCGGGCAAAGTGCGAGAAATAGCGCTTCACCGCCGCGGCAGTCAGCGTTTCGCGCAAGACGGGCGCGAACTCCGGCCGCCGCGCCAGCACGCCGATATTGGCGATATCGCCCTTGTCGCCGCTTCGCCCATGCGCAATCGCAATGAGCGGCACCCGAGCTTTTTTGCCTGCGAATGCCACCGTTCGCGGCATTGCGCTACGCGCCCGGCTACTGCGGACAGGCTCAATTGCTTTTGTATCTGCTTCCGGCACTGGTACGTCACGTCCATCGAGCGACACTGTAACCGCCACTTCCGACTTCGGAACGAGGAACGAGAATAGCCTTGTCACCGGCGTGGGCTCCGGCCTGCCGCCGGCAAATCCCGTCAGGCCCTGCGCCATCGCGGTTGCTGCCGGATAGATCTCGCGACCGAAAATGGCCAGTGCATCGCGCGAGGCGTGCTTGACTGCGATCTTGAGGATCACCTCGCGCGTTTCTCCCGCGCGGGACGATGCGCCGTAGGAGGCCTCCGCGCCCAGCACTTCGAGCGATGTTTCGGTGAAATCCGCGAAGCCTTCCTCGCGCATCAGCCTGCGACAACGCTTGAGGATCGCCTCGCCAACCGCACGCGCCTTGGCGGCGGCCTCACGCCCGGCGATCATCATCGTCACCGACGAGCGAAAGCCGTCGACATAGGTCGCGCTGACCTTGTAGCTGGCAGTCGGCGGCAGGCCACGCGCGCCGCCGACCTTGACGCGGTCCTTTCCGGCGGGCTCCACCCGGACCTGCGACCAGTCGCAGACGACGTCCGGCAGGACGTAGAATGCCGGATCGCCGACCTCGTAGACGATCTGCTCGGCAACCGTGGCGGGGCTGACGAGGCCGCCCGTTCCCTTTGGCTTGGTGAGGTGGAACGTGCCGTCGCGGGCGCACTCGGCAATGGGAAAACCCATGTTGTCCCAGCCCTTCGCCGCCAATCGCCAGTCGGTAAAAATGCCGCCAGTCGCCTGCGCGCCGCATTCCAGCACGTGCCCGGCCAGGCTGCCCGCGGCCAGCAGGTCCGCATCGCCACTGGTCCAGCCGAACTCGTGGATCAGCGGCCCCAGCGCCAGTGCGCTGTCCACGCACCGCCCGGTGATCACGATGTCGGCCCCGGCCGCGAGCGCGGCGGCGATCGGAAAGGCGCCCAGATAGGCGTTCACGCTGGCCAGCTTCTCTGGAAGCGGGGCGCCCGAGAACATTTCACGCGTCTCGTTGGCGCGGTACTTTCCTGCCATATCCGAAAGATCATCGCCGGTGACGACCGCGACCTTGAGCTTCACTCCGGCCTCGGCAAGCACTGCTTCCAGGGCGCGGCGGCAGGCCTGCGGATTGACGCCGCCGGCATTGGTGACCACCTTGATCTTTCGCGTTGCGACTTCTTGCGCGAGTGGCTTCATTACCAGCGACACGAAGTCCGTTGCATATCCGAGCTCGGGGTTCTTGGCGCGCATGCGGGCGAGGATCGACATGGTGATCTCCGCCAGATAGTCGAGGATCAGGTAGTCGATGCCCGCCTTCACCAATTGGGCGGGTCCTTCGGGGCTGTCGCCCCAAAAGCCTGCACCGCAGCCTATCCGCACAGTTTCGGCCATGATCGATCGCTCCGCAGCCCTCTGCAGGGAATATGAGGTCACTGCCGAAATTTTTTTGCAAGCTTTGTCGAAATGCGTCCAGCCCGCGTGTCATCCCGTCAGAGAACGCCGCCATGGCGTTTTCGGAAAATCACGGAGATACGCCATGACAACAACAACTTTTCTTGCCCCCGTACGATCCGGACCGCTCTGGCTGACCGCTGTTGCCATAGGCGGGATAGCCTGGAATGTGTTCGGCGCCTTTCAGTTTGCCGGATCGGTTTCCGCAACCGAAGCCAGCCTCCTTGCATCCGGTTTGACACCGCAACAAGCCGCGGTAATGTTGAACTACCCCGCCTGGATGACGCTGGCTTTTGCTGTCGGCGTTGCCGGCGGCCTCATCGGCAGCATCTTCCTGCTGTTGCATAACCGTATGGCGCGGCCGGTCCTCGCGGCCTCGCTGCTCGCCTACATTGCCCTTTGGATCGGCGATGCAGTTCACGGCGTCTTCGCGGCGCTGGGCTCGTCGCAAGTGATCATCCTTTCGGTGGTGGTTGCCATAGCCGCGGCATTGCTGGCCGCAAGCCTGCGCAATGGCGCCAGCCCGACCCGCGCCTGACCGTTTTCGAAGAACAACCTGAAGGACAAATCTCATGCAGTTCATGCTGATACTGAACGAAACCGCCGACGACTTCGCCCGCCGCAACAGTCCCGATACCGCGGGAGAATACTGGGGAGGCTGGAATGCATTCATCGGCGCCATGGCGCAGGCCGGGATCATCGTCAAAGGCGACGGTCTGCAGGGCCCGCACGCCGCGACGACGATCCGCGTCCGCGATGGCAAGCGCATGGTAGAAGACGGCCCCTTCGCGGATTCGAAGGAGCAGCTTGGCGGCTATTTCGTGATCGAGGTGCCCGATCTCGATGCCGCGCTTGACTGGGCGGCTAAGTCGCCCTCCGCCTTGTCCGCTTCGGTCGAGGTGCGGCCGGTCCTGCCGCCAATGGCGCCGCCGGCAGGGTAACGTTCCAGGATGGATGATACCGGCTCCATCAGCGCAAGGCGGGCTGCCGAACAGGCGGCCCGCGACAGCTTTGGCCGGTTGGTGGCGATCCTCGCCGTGCAAACGCGCGACATCGCCGCGGCGGAGGACGCACTTGGCGATGCGCTGGTGTCGGCGCTGGCGGTTTGGCCGGAGCGCGGCGTGCCGGACATCCGGAGGCCTGGCTTGTCACCGCAGCACGCAACCGGCTTCGAAACGCGGCGCGTGCCGGGCAGGTGCGCCGCCTGGCCGAACCTGAAATCATCCGACGCCTCGAGGACTGCGTTGCGATGCCGTCACTGCCGGATGAACGGCTACGCCTGATGTTCGTCTGCGCCCATCCCGCCATCGATCCGGGCGCGCGCACGCCGCTGATCCTTCAGACGGTGCTTGGCCTCGACGCAGCGCAAATCGCTCGCACTTTCCTGGTTGAGCCCTCCGCCATGGGCCAGCGGCTTGTGCGCGCGAAGTCTAGGATCCGCGACGCGGGCATCCGCTTCGAACTGCCCGAACCCGAAGACATGCCCGCCCGGGTCGCTGCCGTCCTGGACGCCATCTACGCCGCATTCGGAGCGGCATGGGACGGGTGGGAACAGCCCGATGCGCCCGAGGCACTGACCGGCGAGGCAATCTGGATCGCCCGCCTGCTGGTTTCGCTGATGCCGCAAGAACCCGAGCCCAAGGGACTGCTGGCCTTGATGCTGTATTGCACGGCCCGCAGGCGTGCACGCCGCGATGCACAGGGGCGGTTCGTTCCATTGGACCGGCAGGACGCGCGCCTTTGGGATCGCGACATGATCATCGAGGCGGAGGGCCTGCTGACGGCGGCTGCCCGGCATGGCCGTTTCGGTCGTTATCAATGCGAGGCCGCAATCCAGTCGGTCCATGTCCAGCGCCCGGTCACCGGCAAGCTCAACCTTGAAGCCCTGCTGGCGCTGTACAACGTCCTTGTAGTGCACGCCGACAGCATCGGAGCACGGATCGGGCGCGCCACGGTTCTGGCGGAAGCAGGCGATACGGCAGCGGCGCTGGAGGCGCTGAAGGAACTGCCCGCCGGCCGTGTCGACAATCACCAACCCTATTGGGTCGCGCTGAGCCATGTCCTCGAAAAGGCGGGCAATCGTTCGCAAGCGCTGGACGCGCTTCGAAAGGCGATCAATCTCACGCCGGACCCGGCAGTCTCGGCATATTTGCACGAACGCCTGGAAAACATCGGGAAACAGCCCGGCGGCAACTAAATCATTCCGACTGGCCGAACTCTTGCTTCTCTTGTCGATGCGGGCCGATTCCTGTCCCGCGCGACGCCATAGCCGGCAATTTGCCCAAAAAACAGGCTGCACTTGAATGTCCAGAAACCCGAAGGCCCGATCGTTTCAAGCATGGCGTGCCATGTCGCCCGTCGAAGCTGTCGAAACCGCATATGCAACCATTGACTCGCATGGCGACGATGCGATTTTCATCACGCTGCGCGATAGGGATGAAGCGCTCGAGGCCGCGCGAAAACTCGAAGGGGAGGGCGCCGCAGGCAAGCCGCTTTTCGGCCTGCCATTCGCGGTCAAGGATAATATCGATGTCGCCGGAATGCCGACAACGGCTGCATGCCCCGACTTCGCCTACACACCCGAAGTTTCGGCGCATGTTGTCGCGCTGCTGGAGGCGGCCGGCGCGATCGTCATCGGCAAGACCAATCTCGACCAGTTCGCCACCGGACTGGTCGGTGTGCGCTCGCCCTATGGCGTGCCGAAGAATACGTTGCGGCCGGACCTCGTGCCGGGCGGCTCGAGTTCCGGTTCGGCAGTGGCTGTCGGCGCCGGCATTGCCGCGTTTTCGCTCGGCACGGACACGGCAGGCTCGGGACGCGTGCCGGCAGCGCTCAACGGCATTGTCGGGCTGAAACCCAGCCTTGGCCTGTTTTCGGCAACGGGCGTCGTGCCGGCCTGCCGGACGCTCGATACGATTTCCGTCTTTGCCCCGAACGCTGCCGATGCCGCGCGAAGTCGCTGCCGTAGCTGCCGGTTTCGACGCCGCCGATTTCATGTCCCGCAAAATGCCGCCAGCGGGCATTGCAGCCGTGCCGCCGAGCTTCGCATCGGCGTTCCACGCAAGGCCGATCGGCAGTTCTTTGGAGATGCCATCGCCGAAAAGGCATATGAGGCGGATCTGGAACGGCTGGCTGCCCTCGGTGGCAGCATTCGCGAAATCGACTTCACGCCGTTCTACGATGTTGCGCGCCTGCTCTACGAGGGGCCGTGGGTGGCCGAGCGCTACCACGCCATCCGTGGCATCATCGAAACCAACCCGGATGCGCTTCATCCGGTCACGCGCGCGATCATATCCGGCGCATCGAAGTTCAACGCGGTAGACACCTTCGACGCGATGTACCGGCTTGCCGCGCTGCGCCGTGCCGTCGAACCCGTGCTGAATTCCATCGACGTGTTGGCGGTGCCTTCGATCCCGACCGTCTACACGGTCGCCGAGGTTCTGGCCGATCCGGTCCGGCTAAACTCGAACCTCGGCACATACACCAATTTCGTCAACCTGCTCGACCTTGCGGCTTTCTCGGTGCCCGTGGGAGCGCGCGGCGACGGACTGCCGTCATCCCTTACGCTGATCGGCAAGGCGGGGTCGGACGCATTGCTCGCGGGGCTGGCAAGCCTGATCGAGACCGGCGTCGCGGCCTCCGCGACCATTCCGGATCAGGATATCCGGCTCGCGGTCGTTGGTGCGCATTTGTCGGGAATGCCGCTCAACCATGAACTCACCAGCCGAAACGCAAGTTTCATCGAAGCAACGTCAACGACATCCGACTACCGCCTGTATGCCTTGGCGGGAACGGTGCCGCCCAAGCCGGGTCTGCTGCGTGTTGCGGACGGTACCGGCGAGGAAATCGCGCTGGAAGTCTGGTCAATGTCGAGGGAGGCCTATGGCAGCTTCGTTGCGGGCATACCGGCGCCGCTCGGCATCGGCACGTTGCGCCTGAAGAGTGGAACTGCGGTCCAGGGCTTCCTCGTCGAGCCGGAAGCCATCCGCGGCGCGCGTGATATCTCGGTCTACAAGTCCTGGCGGGCCTTCGTCTCGGCATCTGCCTGAAGCATTCCGGAAACGTGCTGCCAGGCATCCTCCACGCGCCCGATATGGGCAAGCATGGCGGATTGGGCAACGGCGCGCTCACCGCGCAGAATTGCTTCCACGATCATGCCGTGCTCACAATGCGAGGATGCTATGCGGCCCATGGCGGCGAATTGCGCACGCCGGAATGCCTGCAGGCGCAAGCGCGTGTTGGCCGTGATCTCGGCGAGATAGGCGTTCTTCGTCCCCTCGTAGATTGCCGAGTGAAAAGCCTCGTTGGCAATGGCGTAGCCTTCCGCATCGCCGGCGCGCACCATCGCGCCCATCCGCTCATGCATCTGCTCCAGGCGGCTGCGCTCCGCCGGGCTCATCTTCACCGCACTCAGTCCGGCGCACAGCATTTCCAGATGCGCCATCACCGCGAACATCCCGGCAAGGACTTCCGGATCGGGCTTGCTGACGGTGGCTTTCCGATGTGCGCGGTGCTCGACCAGGCCAAGTGTCGCCAGTTTTCGCAACGCTTCACGTACCGGAGTGCGGGAGACGGAAAACTCCGCTGCAAGTTGCGTTTCGTCCAGCACGCTTCCCGGTTCGATCCGGCGGGTTACGATCCGGCGCGCCAGTTCATGGCGTATGGCTTCGGCGGAGGTTTGCATCAGCTTCCAATAGCAAGGGTGCCTATGGCGCGCCAGCGTCGATGATGCTGACATGCGCCGCGACCACCTTCCAGCTGCCGTCCATGCGCACCCAGGTCTGCATCTGCCGGCCGACCTTTCCCGGCGCATTGTCGCGGTGAAACAAGGTCGATGCCGTGGCGAAGTCGGATCCGAAAGTGGTGATCACGGTCCTGGACAATTCCCGCGCAAGCCCCGCGGATGGACGCCCCTTGCGAAAGGCGAGGATCTCGCCGATCCCGTGCAGATTTTCGCCGATGCCGTATCGAAGCACGCGCTCATCCTGCCAGAACAATTCGTCCAGGGCCGCAATGTCGTTTGTAACCAGCGCCTTTTCGTAGCGGTCGAAAACGGCGCGGACCTCGGCATGAACAACCGGATCATTGACGACCATGTCAGCCACCCCCGCGTTGCAGCATCCGTTCGCGCAATGCTGTCAGGAACGGAATGCTCTCGTACTGGTCCGCCTGCACGAATTCCCACGCGACCCCGCGCGGACGCGGCGCGATGTTTCCAGTGACGATCAGCTCGTCTTCCGTCGCGATGAAATCAAGCGGCGAGTCGTGCTTCATCATGAACACGCGCGCATTGTCGACGAGTTGCGAGGAGTGGATCGTCGTCGCCATCGGTGTTGCTGCGGTGATGATTCCGAGTTCACGGAAGATGCCGGTTTCAAGGTCGGCAAAGCCGGCGCCCTTGCCGGTGCGGCCACCTTCGCGGCTCACCGCGACCGAACCGACCACGCAGAAATCCAGTGGCTCGACTTGCTCGAATTCGATCCGTTCGCCATGCGTCATGTATCCTTCCGACGTCGCCGCCAGCTCGAAAGATATGCCGTTTGCCTTCAGCCGCTGCGGGTCGATGCGCAGATAGGGAAAGTCCTTCGTGAGGTATGGCACCGGCGCATAGAGGACCTTGCCTTCGTACAGGGCGCGAAGACGGACCGGAATTTGCGGAGGATCAGGGTTGCACTTCACCGTGCGTGCGCGCTTCCACGCCTCGGTCTGCGCAAGACGCCAGGCAGCCATGTCGGCGCCGATGAAGTTGGGAATGTGGCTCCAGACCGGCCCCAGCGCCATGCCGCCATTTTCCAGCACACCCCAGACCGCATCGCGGACGCTGTCCTTGTCGTTGTTTCGCCCCGCCCAGCGGCCCTTGTGTTCCATGTCATGCTTCCACTGCTACTGGGGCCCGGACCACGCCCGCCGCCTCGAGATGATGGGCAATGCGAAGGGCGATGTCCTCGCGCCACGGCGCCGCAATGATCTGCACGCCGATCGGCAATTGCTCGCCCTCGGTCCAGACTGGAACGCTGACCACTGGAAATCCGATGAACGAGATGGGTTGGGTAAAGAGGCCGAGGTTCGGGCGCACCGGCATTTCGACGCCGTCGATCGTCATCACCCTTTGCCCGATGCGGGGCGCGCGGCAAGGCGTAGCCGGGGCGATCAGCGCATCGACGTTCTTGAAGACATCCAGCATCCGGTCGCGAAAGGCGCGGCGCAGTTTCTGTGCCTTCGCCACCCAGGCTCCGGGGATCATGGCGCCGGCGATCAGCCGGTCGCGCACGTCCGGGTCGAAATCGGCGTGGCGAGAACGCAGGCGTTCCAGGTGCAGCGACGCACCCTCGGCCATGGTGATGAGATAGGCTGCCCCGCGCGCGGCCTTTGCGTCGATGGCGACCGTGCCGGTCACGTCGAGAGCCGCCGCAACACGCTCAACCGCCTCGAACGCTTCCGCATGACCGCCGGTGGCAAAATAGCCGCCGGCCCTCGCGATCCGCAGCCCGCCAATGCCGGACTTCACCAAGGTGTCACGGGGGAGCAATGCTCCGGCGAGCATGTTGGGTCGGCCGCGTCTGCGTCCGGACATCGCATCAAGGGAAAGCGCGAGATCTTCGGTGCTGCGCGCGAACGGGCCGAGATGATCGAGGCTGTCGACGAAAGGAAACGTGCCTGTTCGCGGCAGCCGGCCATAGGTCGGTTTGAGTCCGAAAATACCGCAGAGCGAGGAGGGCACCCGGATCGAGCCGTTGGTGTCCGAACCAAGCGCCAGCGGCACCATGCCCGCGGCGACCGCCGTTCCGCATCCGCCGGAAGAGCCGCCGGACATGTGCTCGGGGCGCATGCGGATTGCGCGATGGCCCATAGTGTGTGTTTTCGCCGGTGAAATCATAGGCGTATTCGCCCATGTTCAACGCGCCTGTGAGGATGGCGCCGGCCGCTTCCATCCGCGCGACGAGCGTGGCGTCCGCTGCTGCCGGGCTGTTGTCGCGGTTGATCTTCGATCCGGCGAGCGTAACCACGCCTTCGATGTCGAAAAGGTTCTTCGCCGCGAAGGGCACGCCGGCTAGAGGCCCGGGGTCCTTTCCGGCGGCGACCAAGGCGTCCACTTCGGTCGGCCTTGGCCATCGCGCGTTCCGCCGCGACCGCCGTGAACGCGTTGAGCCTTGGATCGAGGTTGGAAATTTGATCAAGCGTTTGCGCCGTCACTTCGATGGCAGTGAATTTCCGGCCCCGAACGCCGCCGCGATCTCGCGCCGCTGTCGAGGGATGCAAGACCGGTCATGGACGGTAGACCGGCGCCTGTTCGGCATCGTCATCGAGTTCGGCAGCGAGCACGTCCTGCGCGATACGGTGGGCTGCTGTGAGGTGAGCGGCGACGCCCGGCCTGTACTCGGCAGCAATTTCCAGTCCAACGAGCGGGGCCATGGCATCGATCAGTCGTTGCGGATCGAAAGGTTCGCCGCTCATTGGCTGGCCCTTTCAACGGCGGCCTCCAGGTTGGCGAGCGGCGCCGTCCAGCCGACGATCCCGCCCTGCGCCGGATCATCGCGATGGTCGCCGCCTTGAACTCGGGGAAATAGCTTTCGGTCGCGTCCTCGACCAGCAGGCACTCGTAGCCGCGGTCATTGGCCTCGCGCATCGTGGTCTGGACGCAGACTTCGGTCGTGACGCCGGCAAAGACCAGGTGCGTGATGCCGCGCGGCCTGCAATGTCTCGTGCAGGCCGGTCGCCCAGAACATGCCCTTGCCGGGCTTGTCGATGACGATCTCGCCCGGCAGCGGCGCAAGCTCGTCGCACGATCTGGTTGCCCGGTTCGCCCGCGACCAGGAGGCGGCCCATGGGGCCCGGCTCGCCGATGCGCAGGCGGGCGTTGCCGCGCGCGCTTGGCGGGCGGGCAGTCGGACAGGTCCGGCCGGTGCGCCTCGCGGGTGTGGATGACGGGCCAGCCCTGCGCCCGGAACAGCGCGATCAGGCGCGCCGACCGTCGGCACGATGGCCGTCAGCCGCGACACGTCGTTGCCGAGCGCCGCGCCGAAGCCGCCCGGCTCGACGAAGTCGCGCTGCATGTCGATGACGACCAGCGCCGTGCGCGTCCGGATCGAGCGTGAAGTGGGTAGGGCGCGGCGGGAACGGTGATCATCTCAATGCCCCGCCATGTGTTGGCCGATGGTGTTGCGGTCGGTTTCCGCCGATCGGCGCGACATAGGTGATGCGGCCGTCCGACATGACGGCGATGCGGTCGGACAGTTCGAGGATCTCGTCGAGATCCTCGATACCAGCAGCACGGCGGCGCCGCGGTTGCGCTGCTCCATGATCTGCGCGCGGATCTCGGCCACCGAGGCGAAGTCGAGCCCGAAGCAGGGATTGGCGACGATCAGCACGTCGACCTCGCCGGACAGTTCGCGCGCCAGCACCGCGCGCTGGACGTTGCCGCCGGACAGGTTCGCGATCGGCGTTTCCGGTGGATGGCGTCTTGACGCGGTAGCGGGCGATCAGGCTCGCGCGCCTTGTCCGCATCGGGCCGGGCGTCAGCCACCAGCCGAGCGTGGCTGATCGGCGGCTTGTCGAAGGTGCGGAAGGCGATGTTCTCGGCGACGGTCATGCGTCGGCACGGTGGCGTTCTTCAGCGGCTCCTCCGGCAGGCCGAAGACCTTGAAGCGGTCGATAGTCGCGCGCGTGTCGGCTCGAAGGGCTTGCCGTGGATGAAGATGCGGCCGTCCTTGAGTCGGCCGCTGGCCGGTGAGCACCTCCACCAGCGCGCTCTGGCCGTTGCCGGAGACGCCGGCGATGCCGACGATCTCGCCGGCCTTGACCTTGAGGTTCACGCGCGTCGATCGCCGGCAGGCCCGTCGTCGTTCGTCGGCGAAGAGGCCGGCGAGTTCGAGCACGCGTCTCGCTGCCATTGGCCGCGACTGCGCGCGCGGCGCGCTCGCGGATCGCGGTGTCGCCGATCATCATGCGGCCATGTCCGTCGTGCTGACAGTTCGGCGACCTGCGCCGCCGCCCGTCAGCCTTGCCGCGGCGCAGCACCGTGACCTCGTCGGCAGAAGGCCGTCACCTCGCGGAACTTGTGGGTGATCATCAGCACGGTGATCTCGCCCGCCGCGCCATGTCGCGCGAGCAGGCCGAGCATCTCGTCGGCCTCGCCGGGCGTCAGCACCGAGGTCGGCTCGTCGAGGATCAGGAAGCGCTGGTCGAGATAGAGCTGCTTCAGGATTTCGAGCTTCTGCTTTTCGCCGGCCGACAGCGACGACGACCGGCACGTCGAGCGGCACGCGGAACGGCATGCGCGTCCATGAAGGCGTCGAGCGCGCTGCTTCTCCTTCGTCCAGTCGATCACGGCCGGCGCGTCGGCGCGCGAGATCACGAGGTTCTCCGCGGCGGTCAGGGAGGGCACCAGCGTGAAATGCTGGTAGACCATGCCGATGCCGGCGCATGCGCGCGTCGCGCGGGCGACTGGATCGCGACCTCGCGGCCGTCGACCAGCACCTGGCCCGCGTCGGGCTGGTAGAAGCCCATGATGCATTTGACCAGCGTCGACTTGCCGGCGCCGTTCTCGCCGAGCAGCGCGTGGAACGAGCCGGCCTCGACCTTGATCGACACGTCGTCGAGCGCGGTGAGCCGGCCGAAGAGCTTGGTCATGCCGACGGTCTCGAGCGACGGCGCGCGAAGGTCTCGCGCCGGTTTGGCATGTGCGACGAGAGCGTCCATCAGACCGCCTCCAGGCCCTTGAGGAACGCAGCGCTGGTCGCGACCGCGCCGAAGACGCCGCCCTGCATCTTGACCATCTTGATCGCGGCGAGGTGGTTGTCCAGCTCGGTCGCGCCGCAGCAATCCTCCAGCAGCAGGCACTCGAAGCCGCGGTCGTTGGCCTCGCGCATGGTGGTGTGGACGCAGACATCGGTGGTGATGCCGGTCAGCACGAGGTTGCGGATGCCGCGCGTGCGCAGCATCAGTTCGAGATCGGTGGCGCAGAACGAGCCCTTGCCGGGCTTGTCGATGATCGGCTTCGCCGGGCAGCGGCGCGAGTTCGGGGATGATCTCCCAGCCCGGCTCGCCGCGCACCAGGATGCGGCCGCAGGGCCCGGATCGCCGATGCCGGCGCCGATCCGCTGCGAGCGCCAGCGCTTGTTGGCCGGCAGGTCGGAGAGGTCGGGCCGGTGGCCCTCGCGGGTGTGGATGATGTGGATAGCCCTTGGCGCGCATCGCCGCGAGCACGCGCTGGATCGGCTCGATCGGCGCGCGGGTCAGCGAGAGGTCGTAGCCCATCCTGTCGACATAGCCGCCCGTGCCGCAGAAATCGGTCTGCATGTCGATGATGATGAGCGCGGTGTTGTCCGGCCGCAGGTCGCCGTCGAAGGGCCAGGGATAGGGTCGGCCGCGACGGTGCCACCGGCACCTGGCGGCTTCGATGCGTTCGTCGCGCGATCTGCGCTCATCGATGGCTCCTCACTTGGTGATCGACAGTTCGCCGGGCGCCTCGCGCGCGGCGCGCTTCGAACGGGCCGAGGTGATCATGATGAAGAGCGTCAGGATGTAGGGCGCGGCGTTGAAGAAGTAGTAGCCCTGGGTGATGCCGACCGATTGCAGCGCCGGGCCGATGCGCCCCGGCCGCGCCGAACAGCAGCGCGGCGAAGAAGCAGCGCATCGGGTTCCAGCGCGCGAAGATCACCAGCGCCACGGCCATCAGGCCCTGGCCGGAGGACAGGCCCTCGTTCCAGCTGCCGGGATAGTAGAGCGACAGGAAAGCGCCGCCGACGCCGGCGAGGAAGCCGCCGAGCGCGGTCGCGAGGATGCGGACCAGTCGACCGAGTTACGCCCATGGCGCGCGCGGCGGCGGCGCTGTCGCCGGTCATGCGCACGATCAGGCCGCCAGCGCGTGTTGGCGAAGGCCCACCACATGACGCAGCGCGAGCGCGATGCCGACGAAGAACAGCGGGTTGACCTGCAGCGCCTGCGCGAAGCGCGGCGTTGCCGGTCCAGTCGCCGAGCGGGAGCGATGGAAGCCGCGGCGCGGTGGGCTGGATGTAGGGCTTGCCGAAGAAGAAGGCGAGGCCGGTGCCGAAGCGCATCATGGCGATGCCGATGGCGATGTCGTTGACCTTGCGGCAGCTTGCAGATGATGCCGTGCATCAGCGCCGAGCACGCAGCCCGGAGAAGCCGGCGGCCAGCACGCCGAGCCAGGGCGAGCCGGTCTGGTAGGAGACGGCATAGGCCGCCATCGCGCCAAGCACCAGCGTGCCCTCGAGGCCGAGATTGATGCGGCCCGGATTTCTCGGTCAGGCATCTCGCCGAGCGCCACGAACAGGAACGGCGTCGAGACGCGGATCGCGCCGCCGAGCATGGCGATGAGGATGGTGAGAGGTCGGCATCGCTCATGTGCGGTCTACCTCGCGCCTTCGGCTGGAAGATGGCGAAGCGGCCGTAGCAGCGTCTCGCTGACCAGCAGCACGACGAAGATGATGCCCTGCAGCACCAGCACGGTGGCGTCGGGCATGTCCATGCGGCGCTGGATCAGCCCGCCGGACGCCGTCGATGCGCGCCGAACAGGATCGCGACCGGGATGATGGCGAGCGGATTGTGGCGGGCGAGGAAGGCGACGAGGATGCCGGTGAAGCCGTAGCCGGCGACCAGCGAGGCGTTGGCCTGGCCGTGGATCGCGGCGACCTCGAAAAAGCCGGCGAGCCCGGCGCAGGCGCCGGCGATGGCCGCAGCAGACGACGATCAGCATGCCGACCGGCAGGCCCTGCGCCTGGGCGGCGCGCGGATTGCCGCCGGTGATCGCGGGCGGCAAAGCCGAAGGTGGTGCGGTTCATCAGGACCCAGAGCAGGATCGCGAGCACGATGCCGGCGGCCAGGCCCCAGTGGACGTCGGTGCCGGGGATGGTGCCGACCATGTAGGCCTTGCCGATGCGGCATGGTGGAGGGCTTGTTGGCGGAGGCCGGATCGCGCAGCGCGCCCTCGACGAAGAAGTTCATGATCGCGATGGCGATGTAGGACAGCAGCAGCGTGGAGATCGTCTCGTTGACGCCGCGGCAGTGGCGCAGCCAGCCGGCGAGGCCGATCCAGACGCCGCCGGCCAGCCATGGCGGCGAGCGCCATCAGCGGCATGCGATCAGCGGCGACCGGCGCTCGGCCGAGACCAGCGGGATGGCGATCGCCGCCGCGGCGAAGCCGCCGAGCACGAGCGCGCCTTCGCCGCCGATCATGATCAGGCCGATGCGCGCGGGAATGGCGAAGGCGAGGCCGGTCAGGATCAGCGGCGCGGCGCGCTGCAGCGTGTTCTGGCAGGAGAAGGCGGTGCCGAAGCCGCCGTGCCAGACCAGGTCGAAGAACTCGAGCGGGCGACTTGCCGAGCGACAGCAGGAAGATCGAGAACAGCGATCGCCGACGACCAGCAGCGCGACGAGCGGGATTGACGACGGCTTCGGCGAGCGCCGCGAAGCCGGGCGAGCAGTCGCCGGAATCGCGAACTGTCGGCGCGCAGGTGCTCGGCGGTCGTCGTCAGCGTCACGGACCGTCGTCGCCCTGGTTCGAGACGGAGGCTCGGCGGGCCGCGCGGGAGGAGCGGCCCCGCCGGACTCGGCGTCGCGAGCTCAGGTGATCGAGCCGACACGCCTTCGACCAGGTAGTTCATGCCGTCGAGCGTACGGGTCGTAGTTGTCGTCGGTGCCTGTCGATGACGACATTGCCCGTGTTGTCCTTCAGCGGGCCGACATAGATCGGCTTCTTGGCCTTCAGGCCGGCGATGGCGGCGTCGGCGGCCTTGATGGCCTCCGGCGTCGCGCCGGCGCCATAGGCGGTGTTCTGGACCATGTCGTTGTCGTAGCCGCCGACGACGAAGTTCGGCAGCGTCTCGCCCTTGGCCAGCATGTCGGCGATACATCTTGTAGATCGTCTCCCACTTGTACTCGGCGCCGGTGATGAAGCCCTTGGGCGCCAGCGGCGCCTGGATGGCGTTGTGGCCGCAGGTCTTGACGCCGCGGCCCTCGGCGGTCTCGATCACCACCTTCGGGCTGTCGACATGGCAGGTGATGACATCGCAGCCGGCGTCGACCAGCGCGTTGGTGGCCTCGGCCTCGCGCACCGGCAGCGACCAGTCGCCGGTGAAGATCACCTGCACGGTGGCGTTCGGGTTGACCTGCGGGCGCCGAGCAGGAACGAGTTGATGTTGGACAGCACCGACGGGATCGGCTTGGCGGCGACGAAGCCGATCTTGTCGGTTTGGTCGAGCAGGCCGGCGGCGACGCCGTTCACGTAGTGCGCCTGGTTCGAGATAGCCGAAATAGCTGCCGGCGTTCGTCGGGTCGCTTGTCCTTGTTCCACAGGGCGCGGCGTGGCGGAACTGCGACATTCGGGTACTTCTTGGCCATGTCGACCATGAACGGGTCGAAATAGCCGAACGAGGTCGCGAAGATCAGGTTGGCGCCGTCGAGGTTGATCATCGACTCCATCGACTTCGCGACGGCGTCGGTCTCGGGGACGTTCTCTTCCTCGACGACCGTCACGCCGGGCACCGCCTTCAGCGCCTCGGCGGCGACGGCATGGGCCTGGTTCCAGCCGAAGTCGTCGCGCGGGCCGACATAGACCGCACCAAGAACCACATCGCCGGCAGCGCGCGTCCGATCATCCCCATCGGCAAAGTCGCGGCGGCAAACCCGGCGGCGCCCGCCTTGAGCAGCCTGCGTCTGCTAATTACTGCGTTTGGCATGTTCCAGCTCCTGTTCGAATAGCCCTGTTCAATCTTGGGACTGGCCGCCGCCAAGGGTTCGACACAGGTCCAGGAAGCAGGCCAGAGTAGGGTGACCAATCCCCCTGCAAGCCGTCCTCGCTCTCCTCTGGGCCTCAAGAGCAGCAGCTCGCTGAGGCGACGCCCCCGCTCCCAGTGCGGTGGAGCCAGCAGGGGGCAATAGCTGAAACTCCCCCCGCTGTACCAAAAGATGAACAGCCCCTTGTTGAGCACAGGCAGCTAACTGCACGGTAAGCTACTTCCATGATTCCAGAGCAGGGGTGAAACAGCCACTTTCTGTAACTTCGAGAAGGCGAATCCTGTTTCTTAAAGAGCAAACTCCCGTATCAAGTTCGCTTTGGTACGGACTTGCCAGCAAGTGTGTGCGCTTCGATAGTGACGGGGACCCGCTGCAGCCTTGCATTTTGGCATTATCAACCAGATTTTGTACCTTCCATTTGCAGGATTCTTCGGAGGCCTCGTGAGTACAGCTCCCACCCCCTTGTCCTGTCATCAAGCGACACCGAGTCTTCCGACTCCCCGCCATCGATCCTCAGCAGTGGCAGCGTGAGGCCGCGCAAAATGAAAATCATCGCCTTGCCAAGCCCCCCGCCGCCTTTGCTGAGGCTGCCATCCGGGAACCTGAGCCTTCCTGCCAAGGTTCTCCTGAAACCGAAAGCCACGTCGATTGATGACATCAGCTCTGGCTCTGAGTCTGACAGGTAACGCCTCCTGATATGGTATTCTGTCGTTACCCAGCATCTGTAAGCCTTCTGCCTGGCCCCTCGCTTGTTACCCTGTATTGTGCTGAGGGGCCGCACCTGTCCTAGAGTGTGGAAACACGGGATGGGGAATCCTGAGCGGAATCGATGCGCCACCCTGCTCAGGGTCTTCTTCGAACTTTGGGAAATGTTTTCTGTGGACATCCCAGTTTCACCCTTCTTAGGCGCCAGTCACACGACCGTCCAAGGGAACAACAGTGTCAAAAGTTTGAGTGCTAGGGTCTCGGCGAAAGACTGTACTTAAGTGCAGAACATGTTGATCCCCTGGGACGGTTGTGTTACCGGGACCATACAGCGCTTTCAGTCTTGTGGCTGCACTTTAGAATGATGCATCACCCTGATCCAGGGATTCAAACTTGAATTTGAAATGTGCCCTGTGAACATCACAGTCGGACCTTCGATCACCTACATGGAGTTTAGTCCTGTGGCAGCATTTCTTGAGGAGGCGCAAATGCCCCCACTCATTGCACACTCCCTTCTGGCGATGTGTATGGGTTCACTCCCGTTGGGACCTAAAAGCCTGCTGTGCTTTGAAAAACCATGTTGGCTGATGTGTTCTATGTGTGGAGCTGTCCCACTGCAGCGAAGCATACGCTGACGCGCGACGAAGCGAAGGCGCTGATCGAAGCGCCCGGCGGCAAGGTGGCCGGTTCGGTGTCGAAGAAGGCCGATTTGTGGTGGTCGGCGAGGAAGCGGGCTCCAAGCTCGACAAAGCCCCGAACAGTGCGGCCGGTGAACGATCTAGGCGAGACGCTGAAGTTACAGCAGAGTGATCAAGACAATGAAGAAGGTAACGAAAGGCGGTGTTCCCCGTCGCCGGCATGGGCACCCGCTTCCTGCCGGCGACCAAGGCCAGTCCCAAGGAAATGCTGCCGATCGTCGACAAGCCGCTGATCCAGTATGCGGTCGAGGAAGCGGTGGCGGCCGGCATCACCGACATGGTCTTCGTCACCGGCCGTACCAAGCGGGCGATCGAGGATCACTTCGACAAGGCCTATGAACTGGAAACGGAACTTGAGGCGCGCGGCAAGGGCGAACTGCTCGAATTCGTGCGCAACATGATTCCGAAGAACATCAACTGCATCTACATCCGTCAGGCGGAAGCCCTCGGCCTCGGGCATGCGGTGCTGTGCGCCAAGCCGGTGATCGGCGACGAGCCCTTCGCCGTGCTGCTGGCCGATGACCTGATCGTGCGTTCATCGGTCAGGGCCGGGATCGCGTTGCCATTCACCAGCAGCGCCGGGCCCTGGTCGCACATGCCGGTGCAGCGAGGTTCGCCCGACGCTCACGAGGCCGTCCTCGGAGACCTTGCCGGGCTCGACCCAGAGACGGTGGCAGAGCGCATCCATCAGGCGCTCGTTGCCGGCCATGCGGTCGGTGATGTTGTCGGAGAACAGCAGGCGATAGCTGCCGCGCGGCTCGAGGGCCATGAACGAGTAGAAGCTCGCCACTCCCGTTACCCGCGAGTACGGGATGCGCAGCAGGCGCGCAATCTCGACGGCAGCGGGCGCAGGCAGGTAGCCGAACTCCTCCTGCACCTCGCGCAGGATCTGCACGAGTCCGGTCGGGTCGTGGTCCCAGCGCGTGACGATGCGGCGGACGCGCGGCTCAAGGTCTGTAATGGCTTCGGTCATACGGTCAGCGGCGAATGGCGCGGGCGGAGCGTCCGCCCTGTCCGGCCAGATTGCGCCGCAGGGGTCGCGCGTAACCATATGGGAAAACCCCGGCCCGGGCTGCGTTTCACGTCACTTTTCCCCCTGCGAGGGAGGCCGCGGGGCGTACTCGCTCGCCTGCGCGCTGATGGGCCGCTCGTCGAAGCGCCGGGAGCCCACCGGTGTGGCGAAACCGACCCGCTTGCGGATGATCACGCCGACCGGACACACCTCGACAGCCTTGTCGGCTTTCGACACATTGCTGTCGCGGAGCAGGCCCGACGTCGAATTGACCAGCAGGTGCTTGCCCATCCCGCGACCGCCGAGCGCAAAGACGTGCTTGCCGTCGACCTCCGCGGAGGCGCGGACGCACAGTTCGCAGAGGATGCAGCGGTTGAAATCGAGCATCAGGTCGGGATGCGTCGCATCGACCGGCCGGTCGGGGAAGAAGTGGTCGAATCGCGGCGAGGTCATGCCGAGGTCGTACGCGACGGCCTGCAGCTTGCAGTGGCCGCTCTTCTCGCAGGAAGGGCAGAAGTGATTGCCCTCGACGAACAGCAGCTGCACCATCATCCGCCGCTCGGCGTTGAGTTCGGCCGTCTCGCTCTCCACGCCCAGGCCCGCACGTGCCGGCGTGGTGCAGGATGTCGCGTGGTGGCCGTTGATCTTCACGGTGCAGAGCTTGCAGCTGCCGTGCGGACGGAATTCCGGGTGGTAGCAGAGGTGCGGAATGTAGCGGCCAGCGGCCAGCGCGGCCTGCAGCACCGTCTGTCCCGGCTCGAAGGGGCAGTCGGTTCCGTCGAGCTGGAAAGTCTGCGTGGATTCGCTCATGGAGCCTCCCCGAGGTGCGCACCCTCGTCGTCGCGCCCGGTCATGCGCCTTGCGCGCGCCAGCGCGCCGTCGAGGTCGAACGCGGGCTCGACCGCCGGCGATTCCAGCCGACGCTCGTATGCCGGGCGAAACCGCTGCAGCGTGTCGAGCAGCGGCCGGGAGGCTGATTCGCCGAGCCCGCAGTGACTCGCGCCGCGCAGCAGGGCGCCGAGCTCCTCGATCGCCACGAGATCGTGCTGCGAGCCCTTGCCGTCGCGGATCCTGTCCATGAGGTTGCGCAGCAGCGAGGTGCCGACGCGGCACGGCGTGCAGAAGCCACAGCTCTCGTGAGCGAAGAAGTGGGAGAAATGCCGCGCGACCTCGAACATGTCGCGGCTGTCGTCGAACACCATGAAGGCGCCGCCGGTCTCGATGTCCTCGAAGCCGATGCGCCGTGCCGAACTCGTCCTGCCCGAGGCAGACACCGGACGGGCCACCCACCTGCGCGGCGATCGTGTTGCGTGCGCCCGCATCCTCCAGCACCTGCGCCACGCTCACGCCGAACGGGTATTCGTAGACGCCGGGCCGCTCGCAGTCGCCCGAGACCGACAGCAGCTTGGTGCCCGAGGACCGCGCGGTGCCCCGGCTGCAGAACCAGTCGGCGCCGCGCAGCAGGATCAGCGCCGCAGCGCAGTAGCTCTCCACGTTGTTCACGACCGTGGGCCGCCCGAGATAGCCCTTCTCGGCCAGCCGTGGCGGCCGGTTGCGCGGGATCCCTCGCTTGCCCTCGAGCGACTCGACGAGCGCGGAGGCCTCGCCGCACACGTACGAGCCCGCGCCGACGTGGATCTCGACGTCGAAGTCGAAGCCCACACGGCCGCAGATCGCCGTGCCGAGCAGTCCGGCCTGCCTGCGCCGCGCGAGCGTCTCGCGCAACGCCTCGAGCATGTAGCGGTACTCGCCGCGCAGGTACACGAACCCCTGCGTCGCACCGATGCCGTAGGCGGCAACGGTCATGCCCTCGAAGATGAGGTCGGCGTGCTGGCGCAGCAGCAGCCTGTCCTTGAACGTGCCGGGCTCGCCCTCGTCCGCGTTGCAGACGACGACACGCGGCGTGACCGGCTGGCGGCTGCAGCTCTCCCACTTCACGCCGGTAGTGAAGCCGGCGCCGCCACGTCCGAGCAGGCGCGCACGCTTGATCTCCTCGAGCGTGGCCTGCGGCCCGGTGCCAGTCGCCTCGCCGCGCTCGATGGCCGCGCGGATCGCCTCGCCCGGCCGGATTGGGTCGGAGAGCATGGCGTCGCGGCGCCGCACGAAATCTTCGACGACGAACAGCTCGGGAGGCCATTCGGCCAGCGGCACGCGTGCGAGGATCAGGTCGCACAGCTCGGAAGCGCGGCGGGCGTCTATGTCCGGCACCGGAAGTCCGTTCACGAGCAGCGACGGCGCATGGTCGCAGAGCCCGATCGATGACGTCCGGCCCAGGCTGACGAGCCCGTCCTCGGAGACCTTGCCCGGCTCGACCCAGAGACGCTCGCCCATCTCGCGCAGCCGGACCGCCGAGCCGTGCATGCGGTCGGTGATGTTGTCGGAGAACAGCAGGCGGTACACGCCCTGCGGCTCCGTATATAGAAAGGAGTAGAAAGCCGCGACTCCGCGCGTGGTCGCGATCGAGACGCCGAGTTCCTGCGCGATTCGCTCGAGCGCCTGCGCCGGCAGGAACCCGAGTTGCTCCTGCGTCTCGCGCAGCACCTGCAGCAGCTGCGTCGGCGCACCGCCCCAGGAGCAAACGGCTCTATGGACGGCCGCCTCTACTGCCGCCTCACTGGGAAATTCGAAATGCACTTGCCGGCCGTCTGGGGCCGCCCGTCGCGGCCGGCGCAAGGGTGACGCCCGCGCCCTGCCGTCGCAACTTCGGAAAACCCGTGTCCGTCCGCAGGCCGCTTGCCCGCGGGACGCACGTCTTCCACTATCGGTCATCCGTCATCGGCTTCCCGGATTGCGCACCATGCCTGCGGTATTCCTCGATTACGCAACCGTCAGTTTCGGCGGCGACCTCGACCCGCGTTCGCTGCACGACGTGTTGCCGGGTCTCGAGATCAGGGATCACACGGCGCCGCAGGACATCGCCGCGCGAGTTGCAGGCCGCGAGGTCGTGCTGGTCAACAAGCTGCGCATCACTCGCGAGATCATCGAGGCGAGTCCTGCGCTGCGACTGATAGCGCTCGCTGCGACCGGCACGAACAACGTGGACCTCGCGGCAGCCGGTGATCGCGGCATCGCGGTCTGCAATCTACGCGACTACTGCACCGCCTCGGTCGTGCAGCACGTCTTCGGCGTGCTGCTGCTGCTGACGCAGAAGCTGCGCGAGTACGACGCGCTGGTGCGCTCGGGCGCCTGGCAGCGCGGCGAGCAGTTCTGCCTGCTCGACTACCCGATTCGCGAGCTCGTCGGCCGCAGGCTCGGCATCGTCGGCTACGGCACGCTCGGCCGCGGCGTGGCCCGCGCGGCGACCGCTTTCGGCATGGAAGTTCTGGTTGCGAACCGGCCGGGAGGCACTGCCGTGCCGGGACGCCTGGACCTCGATGAACTGCTGGCCACCGTCGACGTGCTGAGCCTGCACTGCCCGCTCGCGCCGGCGACCCAGGGGATGATCGACGCAGCCCGACTCTCACGCATGAAGCGCGATGCGGTGCTGATCAATACCGCACGCGGCGCCCTCGTCGACGCCGCGGCGCTTGCGGACGCTTTGAGGGGCGGGAGGCTCGGGGGCGCCGCCATCGACGTGTTGTCGCAGGAACCGCCGGTGGACGGAAACCCGCTGCTCGCCGGCGACATCCCGAACCTGATCGTGACGCCGCACATCGCGTGGGCCGCCCGCGAAGCGCGCCAGCGCTGCATCGACGAGATGGCCGCCAACGTCGCCGACTTCCGCCGCGGCGGGCGGAGGGGAAGAGTCGTGTAGGAGGCGGTGGGCAGTGGGCGGTAGGCCGTGGTTCGGAGGGCCTGCGCCTTCTCTGGCCACAGCCCGCAGCCTACGGCCCACGGCCTTCCTTCAATCGGCGCCGAGATTCGCGACCTGGGCCGCCCAGTTGAGCACCGGGCGGACGCGGGGCGAGACCAGCTCCATCGCGTCGTCGAAGCTGACCCAGCGGAACTCGCTGTGTTCCGGGCGCCCGAGTTCCGGATTGACCGGCAACGTGACGTCCACCGTGTCGGTGCGCGCGATGAAATAGCGCGCGACCTTGCCGCGACTGTACGGGCCGGTCTGCGTCGACGATTCGCCCCATGCGAACACGAGATCGCCGATCAGCGATTCTTCGTGGACCTCGCGAATCGCCGCCGCGAGCGGCTCCTCGCCGGCCTCGACCATGCCCTTCGGAAAGTCCCAGTGGTTGAACGCGCGCAGCAGCAGGAATCGCCATCCCTCGGGCGACTGCCGCAGGACAACGACGCCGGCGGAGAGCCGCGGGGATCGGGGGGTCATCCGCGAAGTATAGAGGAAAGGCGGCCTCGGGCTGCGTCCAGGCGCGGGCTCGTGATTTGCGAGCCGGATGGCAATGGCCACGTCCATAGTCTCGGACTATGCTGCTCGCATGAACCTGCGTGACCTCCGCTATCTCGTCGCACTGGCCGACGAGCGTCACTTCGGCCGTGCGGCCGAGCGCTGCCACGTCAGCCAGCCGACGCTGTCCGCCCAGGTCCGCAAGCTCGAGGAGTATCTCGGCGTGCCGCTCGTCGAGCGCCAGCCGCGGCGGGTCTCGCTGACCGAAGCCGGCGAGAAGGTCGTCGAGCGGGCGCGCCGGCTGCTGCTCGAGGCCGATGCGATCATCGAGGTCGCAAGGACGGATCGCGATCCCCTGGCAGGCGCGCTCCGGCTGGCGCTCATCCCCACCGTCGGGCCTTACCTGCTGCCGCACGTGGTGCGCCGCCTGAAGCGCGAACTGCCCCGGCTCAAGCTGATGCTGTACGAGCACCAGACGGCACCGCTGCTCGAGAAGCTGCGTGCCGGCGAGATCGACATGGGCATCCTGGCGCTGCCAGTCCCGCTCGACGGACTCGAGGCCGAGCCGCTGTACGACGAGCCATTCACGCTGGCGGTGCCGGCCGGCCACCGGCTCGCGGACCACGAGCGGGTCCGCGTGGACGACCTGAAGGGCGAGACGCTGCTGCTGCTCGAGGACGGTCACTGCCTGCGCGACCAGGCGCTCGAGGTCTGCAGCCGCATCCGGGTGCAGGAGGAGCAGGACTACCGCGCGACCAGCCTCGAGACCCTGCGCCAGATGGTGGCGGCCGGGCATGGCGTGACGCTGATGCCCCAGCTCGCGGCCGAATCCCCCGTCGGTAGCGCCCGCGGCATGCGAACCAAGGCGTTCGTCCGCCCGGCGCCGACGCGTACCATCGGCGCGGTCTGGCGGAAATCGACGACGCGGGCGCAGGCAATCGCGGCCACGGCGAATGCGATACGCGCGGCCATGAAAGAGGAGTCGAAGCGATGACACTCCGGGTCTCGAGTCGGCTCGTCGCGCTCGCGTTGCTGGCGATCACGTCGGGCGCCGCAGCGGCGGACGGGCCGACGGTCTCGCAGGCATGGGCGCGCGCAACCGCTCCCGGCGTGGACGTGGGCGCGGTCTATCTCTCGATCGACGGCGGCGCGACAGACGACAGCCTGGTCACCGGCCAGCTCCGCGCGGGCTGCCATGGTGCACCTGCACACCGTCGAGGAATCCGGTCGGCGTTGCGAAGATGCGCGCGGTGGAAGGCATCGACGTGCCGGCGGGCAAGCGCGTAGTGCTTGCACCGAAGGGCACGCACATCATGCTGATGGGCCTGGCCAAGCCACTCGTCGCCGGCGAGACGTTCCCACTCGAGCTGCGGTTCGCGAAAGCCGGCGAACTCGGCGTCACCGTCGTCGTGCGGGCTGCGGGTTCGGATGCCGCCGCCGTCGCCGTCACCACGCTGACCGGGCGCCGGGCGGCACGCCGATGCAAGCGCGCGCACCACTGCCCCTGCACCGGCTTCACGACGAGGAGGTCGTCCGCCTGCTCGAGAGCGGCGAGCGGCGCCAGGAACTGACCGGCCTGCTCGGCGCCGACGGCTACCGCGAGCTCAGCGCCCTCGCACGCGAGGCGGCCGCATCGCGGCACCGCGGCGGGCAGGTCGTCTACGTGCTGCCCGGACTCATGGGCTCGCGTATCGGGACGCGCGGCCGGCTGCTCGACGACGTGATCTGGCTCGACCCGATCGAGGTGGCCGCCGGCCACCTGACGCGGCTCGCCCTGCCGCGCGGATCGCGGCTGTCGGCGCTCGGCGTGATGCTGCTGAACGCGCTGAAGCTCAGGCTCACGCTGCAGATCGCCGGCTTCGACGCACGCTTCCACGCCTACGACTGGCGGCGCAGCGTCGAACGCCTCGCCGACGAACTGCTCGCGCGGATCGAGTCGGACGGAGTGCGCAGCCCGATGCTCGTCGGCCACAGCATGGGCGGCGTCGTGGCACGCGTCGCACTGGCCACGGACCGGGGCCGCATTGCGCGTGCGGTGCAGCTCGGTGCACCGAACTCGGGCTCCTTCGCTCCGGTGCTCGCGATGCGCGGCGTCTACCCGACGGTGCGCAAGCTCGCCGCCCTCGACCTGCGCCACGACGCGGAGGACCTTGCGCGCATCGTGTTCCGCACGCTGCCGTCGCTGCACGAATTGCTGCCGGATGCAGCGCCTCACGGACGCAGCGAACCTGTTCGACGCGTCCGAGTGGCCGGACGATGCGCTGCGGCCCGACCCGGAGCTGCTCGCGGAGGCAGCCAGTGCACGGCGCCGCTGGCCAGCGAGCGACCCGCGTTGCCTGCACGTCGTCGGTGTGCGCCAGGAAACGGTGGTTCGCGCGGAGCGCCGTGGCCGGCAGTTCCGCTTCCACTATTCCGACGACGGCGACGGCACGGTGCCGCGAGTTCTCGCCGTGATGCCGGAGTCGAAGACCTGGTTTGCAGCGGAGACCCACGGCGGGCTGCCCAACAACGGCCGGGTGATCTCCGCCGTCGTGGACCTGCTGCGCGAAGGTACCACCGGGCGGTTGCCCGCTGCGCATCGCGCTGCCACGCGCAAGGTACGCACCGTAGCGGAGTCCACGCTGCGCCGGGTCGCACCACACAAGGTTCGCTGGCAGGAACTGTCGCCCGACGCGAGGCGCAGGCTGCTCGAGCCGGTGGTGTCGCCGGAGTTCCACGGCGCCGTGTCGCGCGACGCGCTTCGAGTGCCTGCGCCGCAGGTCGCCGTCCGGGCGGCGGGCAGGCGTCCGATCGAGATACGCCTCAGCCGGGCCAGCATCGTGGATGCGAGTGCGCGTGCGCTCGTACTCGGTGTGTTTCGCAACGTCGATCCGTCCGGCGCGGCGGCCGCGGTCGACGAGCGCCTGGGCGGCGCGGTGCGCGATTTCACGCTGCGCCGGATGTTCTCGGGCCGGCTCGGCGAAGTGTCGATCCTGCCCGGCCCGCGCAACGGCCTGCTGGCGGAGTTCGTCGTCTTCGCCGGACTCGGCGACTTCGACGACCTCGGGTCGGAGTCCCAGTCGTTCGTCGCGGAGAACGTCGTCCGCACGCTGGCGCATGCGCGCATCCAGGATTTCGCGACGGTGCTGTTCGGCACGGGATCAGGCATCCCGGTCGCGACCGCAGTCGAGCAGCAGCTCAAGGGCATCTTCGACGGCCTGCGGATCGCGGACCACGATCATGTCGTCCGGCGCGTCACCATCTGCGAGATCGACCCGCGCCGGTTCACGGCGCTGCGTCGCGCCGCAGGTCCCGTGCTGGCACGCCTCGCGGGCGACGACTTCACCGTCGTGCTGGATGAAGCCGCGCCATTCGCGGACGAAGACGGCGGGCCTTCCGGCAGGACGTCGAAACGCAAGGCGGGGGCAGCAACGGATCCCGCCTATCTGCTGGTGACGCTCGCCGAGCAGGGCCGCGGCACGTTCGAGTGCCGCAGTTCGTTGCTGACGGCGGGCGCCAAGGCGGCGGTACTCTCCGGCGCGGTGCGCGTCGGCCGGTCGGAACTCGACGCAAGGCTCGGCGGTGTCATTCCGGGCGAGATGTCTGGTCGGGAGTTCGCCCGGTTCGGCACGGCGATCGGCCGGTTGCTGCTTCCCGCGACGATACGCGACGGACTCGAGGCGATGAGCCGCCGGCCGCTCGTCGTCGTGCACGACCGCGAGGCGTCGCGTGTGCCGTGGGAGGTGCTGCGCATCGGCGACTCGCATCCGGCCCTGGAGCGCGGGCTCAGCCGTCGTTACGCGAGCGAGAACCTCAGCGTCGCGCGCTGGCGCGAGGACCGGCCTGCCGGCGATCGCCCGCGCGTACTGATGGTGGTCAACCCGACGCTCGACCTGCCGGGCGCAGCGCGGGAAGGCGCGGCGCTGCGGCAGGCCCTGGTCGAATCAGGAGCGCAGGTGGAGTACCTGGAAGGCCGCGAGGCCTCGCATGCGCGACTGCTCCGGGAGATCGCCTCGGGCGCGCACGACATCCTGCACTTCGCCGGGCACGGCTTCTTCGAGGCGGGCGATCCGGCGCGCAGCGGTCTCGTCTGTGCCTCCGGCGACGTGCTGCGCGGAGCGGACCTGCACGGCGTCGGCGACCTGCCGGCGCTCGTGTTCTTCAATGCCTGCGAGGCGGCGCGGGTGCGCCGGCGCGGCGCAGGTTCGAGCCATCGGCGGCTGTTTGGCCTGCGCAGGTCCAGCAGCCTCGCCGAGGCCCTGCTCGACGGGGGAGTCGCCAACTTCGTCGGCACTCACTGGCCGGTCGGCGACGAAGCGGCGCTGGCGTTCTCGACCCGATTCTACGACCGGCTGCTCGACGGCGAGCGGGCCGGCGATGCCATGCTGGCGGCACGGCGGCGCGTGTTCGAGTTGGGCTCGATCGACTGGGCGGACTACGTACATTACGGAAACCCGTCGTTCCGCCTCGGGCCGACGGACGGCGAGATCGGTACGCAGTTCACATAACGGCCGGCAGCCGCGACCCACCGCACGAATCGGCGCCTGAAGCGAGATGGAAGTCACGCTTCGATGGGCCCCGCCCTGCCGAGAATCACGCCCACGCGATGACAGGCGTGCGCCGACGGGCCTCAAGAACCCCAGAAGCAGCGCCCGGATCGCGTGGGTTCCTGGCTTTCGGTCGTCACGCAGGGAGTGGGCGGCACGGTGTCGGGGACGGCAGAACAAGAATCGTTACCCACACTGAGGATGAACCATGCTTAGGAATACGATTGTCCCGATTACCGCCGGCGTGATGCTGGCCCTGGCTGGCAGCGCGCAGGCTGCTGGCACGAAGACCGCCACGTTCGCCGTCAACGCGACCGTGGCGTCGAACTGCTTCATTGCGGCGACCCCGCTCGCATTCGGCAGCTACGACGGCACCGCCGCCATCGATCAGAATTCGACCATCACCGTTCGCTGCACCAAGAACGCCCCGTTCCAGATCGCCCTCGATGCGGGCACGACGGCCGGTGCGTCGCTCGGCCAGCGCCTGCTGGCCGGCCCGGGCGGTGAGACGCTGCAGTACAACCTGTATACGACCGTGGCGCAGAACACGATCTGGGGGAACAACGCCGGCGGCACCGGCTGGGTCACCGGTGTCGGTGGTGGTCTCGGCGTCGCCAACCAGGTCACGCAGACGGTGTTCGGCAACCTGCCCAACAACGCGACGAACCAGGGGGCCGGTGTCGGCGCCTACTCGGACCTGATCACGGCCACGATCACCTACTGATCCGTCAGTAGTGATGCGCTTCCAGCAAGTCATGGTGAGCGTCCTCGCGTCGGCGGCAGCCCTGTGGCTGCCGCCGGCGTCGGCGGGCTCGTTTGGGATCTCGCCGTTGCGGCTGGAACTCTCCGGCCAGGTCAGGACCGCGGCACTCACCGTGCGGAACGACGAAGACGCACCCGCATTGATCCAGGTCGAGACGCTCCAATGGACGCAGGACGGCGGCCAGGAAAAGCTCGATCCGACCACCGACCTGCTCGTCTCGCCGACCGTGTTCACGCTGCCACCCAAGGGCACGCAGCTCGTGCGCGTGGCGCTGCGCAGCAGCCCCGACCCGACCCGGGAACTCAGCTACCGCGCGATCCTCCAGGAGGTGCCGCCGGAAGCGAGTCCGGATTTCACGGGCCTGCGCGTGGCACTGCGGCTCAGCATCCCTGTGTTCGTGGCTCCCACGACCCCGGCGAAGCCGGATCTCGCGTGGTCGGCCACTGTCGATGACAACGGCGCGATCGTCCTGCGCGCTGACAACAACGGCGGCGCGCACGCACGCGTGCTCGGCCTGACACTGACGCCCGAAAGCGGCACGGGACCAGTGCTGCAGGACACAGTCGCGACCTACGTCCTGCCCGGGCAGTACCGGACATGGACTCTCCAGAACAACAACAAGACCCGGGATGACAGCACCGCCTCCGCGGCCAGCTACAGGTTGAAGGCCAACACGGAGCTGGGTGAAGTCGTCGCGGAGCTGACGCCGGCACGGTAATTCCGATGCGCCGCCGGCTGTCCATCGCCATTGCAGTCGCCCTCGCCGGCGCCTCGGGCCTCGCCTCCGCCCAGCAGGCACCGGAACCGTTTGCCGAGTCGGTACTGCAGGTGACGATCAACGGCGAGCACATCCCGAGCGCGCTTGTCGTGCGGCGCGACGCCGATGGAACGCTGCTGGTAAAGGCCTCCGACCTGAAGGAACTCAGGCTCAAGACGCCGGCGACCGGCGCGATGCTGGTCAACGGCCAGCGCTACTACCGGATCGGCAAGGACATCGGCGCCACCGTCACGTTCGACGATGCCACGCAGAGCGTGGACCTCAACCTGCCGCCCCAGGCATTCGTCGCGACCAGGACCCGCCTCGTTTCGCCCGATGCACCGTCGAAGGTGCAGGCACAGCTCGGCGCCTTCGTGAATTACGACGTGTCGGCGGAACGCAGCAGCGGCCGTTCGAGCGCGGGCGGCTTCTTGGAGTTCGGTCTGTTCGGCGCGAAGGGCGTGCTCACCGCAACGGCCGTGGCGCGCAGCGACTCGAACAGCGCGGGCGCCACGCGGCTCGACACGGCGTGGACGCGCGACTTCCCCGACCGCATGGTGACGCTGCGGGTCGGCGACTCGATCTCGTCGGGTGGCTCGTGGGGCCGTTCGCTGCGCTTCGGCGGCATCCAGTACGGCACGAACTTCAGCACCCAGCCGATGCTGATCACGACGCCGTTGCTTGCGGCGAGTGGCGACGCGGTCGTGCCGTCCACGGTGGACGTGTTCGTCAACGGGCAGCCGGTTTCGAGCGAGCAGGTGCAGCCCGGGCCATTCGAGATCAGCGGCATTCCCGCGGTAAACGGCGCCGGCCAGATGCAGGTGGTCGTGACCGATGCGCTCGGGCGCCAGCAGGTGGTCTCGCAGCCGTTCTACGCCGGCACCTCGCTGCTGCGCCAGGGACTCAGCGAATACTCCGTCGAAGCAGGCGCCGTGCGTCGCAACTACGCGAACCGCAGCAACGATTACGGCGACGCCGTCGGTTCCGCGACTTATCGCCGCGGCATGACCGACAGCCTGACGGCTGGCGCGCATGCGGAAGCGCAATCGCAGGGTGCGGCGGCCGCGGGCGTGGACGGTGCCGTGCAGATAGGGACGATTGGCATCGTCTCTGGTTCGGCGGCCGTCGGCGGCGACGGCAGCGGTACCGGCTGGCTCGGTGGACTCGGGTTTGAGCGCAACGGGCCGCGCGTGAGCCTGTACGGCCGGGGACTCTATGCCTCGCAGGGATTCTCGCAGCTCGGCGACAGTGCCTTCGAAGTCCGCCCGAAGCTGCGTGCGTTCGGCGGCCTGGGATTCAACCTGCTGCCCTACGGCAACCTGCAGTTCGCGTATGGCCTGCAGACGAACTGGACTTCAGCGAGCGTCGAGACGTTCGGCCTGGGCTACTCGCTCGGCCTCGGCGCGCTCGGGTACCTCAGCCTGTTCGCCAGCCACACGTCAGCCGAAGACTCGACCAACGATGTCTTTCTCACCTGGACGATGGGGCTCGGTGAGCGACGCACGGCCAGCGCCTCGCTGCAGCGCAGCTTCGAGCCGGGCAAAGGCGACGAGTTCGAAGCGGTCGCTACGCTGCAGCAGAGTCTTCCGGTCGGCACCGGCTCGGGCTACTTTGCCACGCTATCGAGCAGCGATCGTGCCAACCTCGGCTATTCGTACCAGGGCAGTGCCGGGACCGTGGCAGCCGACTATGCACGCGCCAATGGCCAGGACGGCGTGAGGGTCGGCGGCACTGGCGGCGTGGCGATCACGAGCGCGGGCGTCATGCCGGCGCGCCGCCTGGACCAGAGCTTTGCCGTGGTGCAGTTCGCCGACTACGAGGGCGTCGAGGTCTTCGTCCAGAACCAGCCCGTCGGCCGCACGGACTCGAAGGGGCGCGTGCTGCTCGACAACCTGCTGCCGTACCAGACTAACGAGATCAGCGTGAACCCGGCGAAGGTGCCGATGGACGCCACGCTCGGGCAGGCCTCCATGACCGTGACCCCCGCGTATCGCAGCGGCGCGGTGGTGAAGTTCCCGGTGACCCGTGCGAACGCGGTCACGCTGCGCCTGGTGCAACCGAACGGCAGGCCCGTGCCAGCGGGTGCGGAGGTCTCGATCGGTGAGGGTCGCTTCCCCGTCGGCCTGAAGGGCAGCGTGTTCCTGACCGGCGTTTCGCAGCGGTCTCCCGGCAAG
>CAWJVP010000007.1:0-769756 GCA_963846345.1 uncultured Alphaproteobacteria bacterium | reverse complement strand
CACGGCCGACAGGCCCAGGAGCGCGCGTGGAGGACGACATGACCCGCGAGATGACCATCCTGGCGCCTCCAGACAAGGAGAGAGGGCGCGGGCGAGCCGTCGCCGTGGTCGCCGCCTCAAGCTCTCCCGGCAGGCGCTGACCACGGATCGGGCCGGGCTCGATGCGATCCTGGTCGGCGATTCACTGGGAATCGTCGTGCTCGGCTCGAATTTCCACCGTGCCAGTGACGATGGATGAGATGATCCACGTGCAAGCCATGCGACAGCGGCGCACATCGCTTCTCTCATCGGCCGTCTGCCGTTCATGTCCTGCCCAGCCGACCACGCCCGAGGCGGTGCGCAACGCCAGCCGCTTCCTGAAGGAGGTTCCACGAGCATCGATGCCGTCAAGCTGGAGGGCAGCCAGCAGTGGCGGACACGGTGCCGGCGATCGCGGACGCCGGATAGACCGTGCATCGCCACGTCGGCCTAGCGCGCAGTCGGTCGGACGGTTGACGGCTACCCGGTGCAGGGCAGGACCGCGGCCGATGCAGACGGTTCGGTGCCCTCGTGGACGACCGAGCCGCGGCCATACTCGTTCTGGAGGTGGTGCCGACCACGGTTGCCGAGCGGTTTCTCAGGCCCTGCGCATGCCCACGATCAGCATGGCGAGGCGGAGTACGGCTGCGACGGCCAGGTGCTGGTGCTGCACGACATGTGGATCTTCGACCCGCTCACGCCGAAGTTCGTCGAGAAGTACGCTGAGCTTTTCCCGCGGTGGAGGCCACGCTGGCCGCCTCTCGCGACGACGTGGCCGCCGCGCTTGCGGTGCCGAGCACAGTTTTGCAATGGACGATGCAAGTCGGAGAAGTCCAGTTGGCCAGCCAGTAGACTGGTCAGTTCGTCAGTTGGTAGATTGGTGCGCCGGTTGCCTACCAGTTCACAAGTGTACCAAATCTACCATTTTGATCACCACGTCGACACAAGACTTCGATGAAATCGTACATTTCTCGGCCGCCGCACCCTCGGCTACGTGTACGGCGCACTTGGCGACGCGGGCCGATGTTCTGGATGCTCAGGTCATCAGGCCGAAGGCGTCCGCGTGCAGCGCAACGGGTGCAGATGATCACCGACGCGATCGTCAGCGGCAGCTTCGGGTTCAGCAACAACCGATCCACCCCCAACCAGTGCGGCGAGGCGCTGCTGCTGGTGAAGGCTTCCAGACCAGCGTGCTGCCGCCTGGCCGCTCGGGTGCTGCAGCCGAGGGCCTGGCAGTAGTAACTTCCAGAACAGCCTCGACAACGGTCCAGAAGCTGATGCAGACGATCAAGCAGAACCTGGCGGCGATCAGTTCGTCGACTACACCGGCGCAACGCTGCTGGGACCAGGAGGAGGCGCACGGCGCAGTTGACGACATCATCGGCACGTCGCCGGCCGTGGCAGACGAGGTGGAGCGTATTGTGCGATCTTCTGACACATGGGTTTGGCGCCGCGCTTCTGCGACACGATCGAGGGTGGAGTATCGGCGAAAGAGATCGTCGATCCAGCAATCAACCCTGGCGCTGTGGCGGGTTTCCCCCGACGGCGGGTCTTGCGCCAACCGCACGCCGATCGCCGAACTGGCTGATCTGGTCAGAAGGACGTCGCAGTGACCGAGGCCTGCGGCATTTAGCCCTGCCGCAGGCTCGTCCGTTGGCGCACACCGGCGCCGTTCCGGGTCAGTGCCGCGAACCATCATGATGCTCCAGCATCAAGCACACACACCGACCATCGACAGCATGACGGTCATCGTCAGCGAGACCACCGCTCGGCGTGCCGCCCGCTGAACAGCGGTGCACAGTTGGTGCGGGTTGGAGCGGGACACAGAAGTAGAGGACGATGACGAATGACGAACAACGAATGACGAACGACGAATGACGAATGACGAATGACGAATGACGAATGACCAATACACCAACGAATTCGTCGCATGCACCCAGCCAATCCATGCCGGATTGCGTCGAACCGTCGCAACAGCACATCAGCGGGCAAGGATCAGAGTGGGCTGGTGCCGACGATCGGTTTCCTCGGCCACGCTTTCGCTGGTCGAGCGGGCACAGCGGAGAACGATCACATCAGGGTCTCGATCTTCGTGGACCAGACGCAGCCGCGCGACGAAGACCTCGCCGCTCTCCACGCCGACCTGGAGCAGGATCTGCGGCTGCTGGAGGCGGCGGCGCGCCGTATCGTCGACGCCGCCGTCGGCGGGGTGTGGCCGGTTTACAACCTGTACGTCACCGTCGAGGAGGTCGCAAGAAGCCGCTGGAGAGCTGACCAGCAGCACACTTTCGGCTGGGCATTCGTTGCCGAACTCTGACGTTTCCGGCCCGATCGCGCCTCGGCCAGAAGGACACCAGCCGCAGATGATCATCCAGCAGATGAACATGAAGCCGACGCAGACCGACGTGATGCCCCGCTTGCGGAAGATCGCACAGGCGTCGCGCACTTCCTGTTCGTCCAGCGGCGTCTCGATCTCGCCGGTCGGCGGGCGCACCCGTTCAGTCACGGCAATCGGTTGCGGCGCTTGACCAGCGGATGGCTTTGCCACGGCACGTCGAAATGCAACGAGAAATTGTGCGGCCGCTTGTGCCGGCCAATGTGCAGGATGTCGCGGAAGCCGCGGGTGGTGATCATTCCCACTTCGGCCCCATTGTGTTCAATGGTGATGTTGGTCGCCACGGTGGTGCCATGCGCAATAACGCACTTCTTCCTTGGCGATCCCGGCGATATCGCAGATTTCAAGAACGCCCCGGATCACGGCAATCGACTGGTCCCTGGTCGTCGAGGGGACCTTGTGAAAGAAGATCCCCCGGTCGCATTCCAGCACCAGGTCGGTGTTGGTGCCGCCCACGTCCACGCCAATGCGCGCCATCTGCGAATCCTCCGTCTGTTGCAAACACGCGCTCGTTTTTAGACCGCGGCCTTGTTGAGCGAGTTCGCGATCTTCGTGCAGATGTCGTCCACGCTTTCGACATCGCCGAACTTGGCGTCGATGTCGAAAAGGTTCCAGGCCACAGCGCCCGGCACCCGGTCACCAATCGCCTCGCGCGCGGCGATGGTACGAAAACCATCCGCGATGCCGTCGCAGATGGTCTGGCGCACGCAGGCGCAGGCGGTCACCCCGGTGACGACGATGGTATCAACGTTGTTCGCTCGCAGAATCCCGGCCAGTTCCGTGCCGTGAAACGACGAGGCGCGCTTTTTCATCAGCGTGTATTCCCCGGGAACGGCGCAATACGGCTGTCGATGGCCCAAAGGTCCTTGTCGGTCAGGTTGACCGCTTCGACCGGAATCTTGTCATGCCACAGGCCCATATCGGTGAAATCGGCATCGCGGTCGGTGATCTCGTAGGCGGTGGTCACATGAACGACCGGAAACTTGGCCGGCGGAACGCCTTCAGCAGCTTCTGCATGCCGGGGATCAGCTCGTTATCCATCTTGTCCTGATCGCAGGTGAAGGGGTTGCCCGGCCGCGTCCAGGCATTTGCCAGATCGACGCTGACCAGCGCGGGCCTCCTGCCCCATCCGACGCGGCGCTGAAAGCCGCGCTCTTTATACAGTTGGCTGGCCGCGGCAAACGCATCGTTCAGCATCCGGTCCAGTTCGGCGTTGTTCACTCATTGCACGGTCCATCGGAGGAAGGGATACCCCCTTTCTGCCAGTTGCGGACTGGAGAATGGCCGGTTTCTCCTCTATTAAGGATAAAACGCATCAGTCGACCTCAAGCTTCGTCAACAAGGCGGACACCGCGATGACCCGGTCGCCAAATTCCCGCGATATCGAGGCCTTCAACGTGGTGGCGGTGGAACTGTCGTTCCGGCGCGCCGCCGAACGCCTGGCATGGACCAAAGCGCCCTGTCACGCCGCATTCGTCAGCTGGAAGAGATGCTGGGCTATCAGTTGATCCGACGCACCACGCGCGAGGTGTCGCTGACCACGGCAGGTGAGATATTTCACGAACGCACCCGCCTGATCCCCGCGGATATCGACCGCGCCGTCCAGGCGGGGCGAATCGCGGCGGAAGGCAAGCGGGGGCATCTGCGCATCGGCTACATGTCCTTTGCCGCCATCGAATGGATGCCGCAGATCGTGCGCGACTTTACCCGCGAATATCCCGATATCGAGCTGGAGCTTCGCTACATCCGCACTCAGGGCCAGAAGATAGAGTTGGCGCGCAACAGCATAGACCTTGGCTTCATGCTGGGCCCCTTCCGGCACCCGCAGTTCGAGATCTTTCGCTTGGTCGTGGAACCGCTCGTCGCCATACTGCCCGTCGACCATGAACTGGCGCCCCAACCGCAGGTCACTTTTGCCGAGCTCGCCAGATTTCCGTTGGTGCTGGGAAGCATTGCGGAGTGGGATTTTTTTCGGCATTTCGTCCTCGACGCGTTTGCGCAGGCCAAAGTAGGGGTTCAGATCAAATACGAGGCATCAAACGCAATGGGCATCCTGGGGCTGGTTGCGTCGGGCCTGGGCGTCTCGGTCTATGCGCAAGCACTGGAAAGGCTGCGGCCGCAGGGGATTGCCATCCGTCCGATTGCCGATAGCCGTCAGGACCTCGAAACTGTTTTGGCTTGGAATCGTTCGTACAAGAACCCTGTTCTGTTGAATTTCGTAAAAGTGGCGCGAAGTTTGGTGTCAAAGTAATGCTTCACTCGCCCACTTGCGTCTGGCGTCCTTTCGTGGGCGCCCGCCAAGCGAAGTCGGGGATCAGGGTTGCGACGGTACGCCGAGGCAATTGCTGTGACCGACCGATAGTCGGAAACAGACGCGACGGAAAGCGAGCACTCAGCGGCTGCTTATTGAGTTTCAAACCACGAAAACGGACTGTCTGGAAACGGCCCCCTACATGCCATGTGGCAATGCGCCCGATCGCAACCTCGATCGGCTAAAGTGCCGCTCAGGCAATCTGTCCGAAAATGGATGGTAAGGAAGCAACTGGCGCCCAGCAAACCCGCCGTCATCGCTGACGACGGGCTCTCCGGCAGCAGCTAGTCTGGTTCGGCTCAGTTCCCGGTCGGCAGGGACAGGTTCACGCCTTCCTTCTCGAGCTGTTCGCGCACCCACTGGAACTTCTGGTACCGCGAAATCTCGATCGGACCGTCATAGCCCATGCTTTGCAGCTTGCGCGGCGGGTACTGGACGTAGGTCTTCATGAGGTCGGTTATCGCCTGCGAAATCGGAACCATCGTCCAGGTCCGCTCGGTGATATTGCTCATGAAGATATCATAGCGCTCTTGCGGATCCTGCCACAGATCGAAGATCTGGGGTATGGTCGCGACGTAGCTCGCCGGCCCCTTCCAGCCGAGGTTGGTATCAACGGCAAGGCCGCCGGTCTGCGCGCCATCGTCGCCGCGCAAATTGAACACCGCCTTGTAATTGCCGACGCGGGCGGCACCGGGCGAAAGCTCGTTCTCGGTAAAATAGAACCATTCTGTGCGCGGGTCGGGGCCCGTGCCGAGCAGCACCGGCGAGATGTCAAGGCTGTCAAAATAGATTGGTTTGCCTTCCCGGTCTTCCTTGGGAAGTTCCTTGATGCCGGCAACGGAGGCAAATGTCGCCATCAGATCGAGACCGCCGACGATGTCGTGGTTTTTCGCGCCGCCGGCAATCTTCCCGGGCCAGACCGCGATAGCTGGTACCCTGTTGCCGCCTTCGCGCACGGTGCCCTTGGTGCCGCGAAATGGCGTGTAGCCGGCGTCGGGATACACATCCTGCCAGGCTCCGTTGTCGGTCGTATAGAACACCAGCGTATTGTCGGCCATGCCGGTTTCCTTCAGCTTGGCCATGATGCGCCCGATGCGCGTGTCGAGTTCGACAACCGAGTCGGCATATTTCGACTTCGACATCGACTTGTGCTCGAACTCTGGCGCCGGCAGGTTCGGCTGGTGAACCTTCATGAAATTGACGTTGATGAAGAATGGCTGGTCAGGCTTCTTGGCCGCCTCGTCCAGAAACTCGAGCGCTGCCTTTTCGACATAGCCGTCAAAGAACGGAATACCGACCACGCCCTCTTTCCCGTCGATCACAGGTGTATCGACGTACTGGCCGTTGATCTTGAAATCTTCCTTGGCTGGCTCTCCTGCTTTGCCCGACAACGATCCCTTGGTGACGGTCGCGAACATTTCCCGCAACTTGGGGTCCATGTCCGGGAACCACGTTGGATCGGCATAGGTATAGGCGTTGAGGTGATAGAGGCCGACGTGCTTCATCACATCGTAGCCCTGAGCGATTGGCATGGCGTAGTCAGCCTCGCCAAGGTGCCATTTGCCGGTGAAGTAGGTGCCGTAACCGGCCTGTTTCAGCACGGACGCGAGCGTCCATTCCGCAGCGGGAAGCCCGCCGCCTTGGCCTTGGAAAGCCACCGTGGTCATGCCGCTGCGATTGGGTATGCGGCCGGTCTGCATTGCAGCGCGTCCTGGAGTGCAACTGGGCTGCGCATAGAACGAGAAGAAGGTCATCCCCTGCGCTGCAAGATCATCGATGTTTGGGGTCGGCATTCCCCGGCCTACGCCGCCGCCGTACGGGCCGAGGTCTCCGAAACCCGTGTCGTCTGAGACAATGAACAAGATGTTCGGTTTGTCGGCAGCCAGCGCCGGCCCGAGACTTGCCGTGAAGCACAATGCTGCCCCCAAAGCAGCAGAGCGTAAAATTCCTTGCTTCGATTTCATGGTAATCTCCAAGGGTCTGAGCCCCACCCAGGACATGAGACTACCGGCTTTGCAACGATGCGTCCAATCGCCGGATGTAATGCACTCATGCCCCAAGGTCATCCGTTCGAGTGTTTACGCTCTCAGTGCAGATTTACTTGAAGATTGGGAGGTAGTGAAACGGTAGCTTTTGGCAGCATGAAAACCAAGAGTCGGACTCTCGCCTGTCGGCCGCTGTACAGCAGTTGATCATAATGCGCCACGTATCCGGTAATTTGGGAGGGGTTAATTCTGACCTTAGCCACGTGCAAACTCGCTGCGCTACCGATGCATCTAGGCCCACGCTGGGGGAACGGCGGGAAATCACCCGGCGCGCCGGTGAGCGGAACGGTAACTACGCCGGGGCTTGCGCAATTCCCGCCCGCTCACCAAAAGTCATAGTTCAGAACGCGGTGGGGGGATTTTCGAATGGATATGCGACGCGGGCTCTGGAGAGGGTTGCTGAAGTCGGTCCTGTTGCTGCTGGCCGGGGCATCGCTCGTACTGGTCGCGGCAATCATCGTCTATATCCACACCCGCCCGGCGCTGGAAGTTTGGCACGAAAAGATACTCGAGGGCGAGTTCACCGCGGACATGAAGCTCGCGAGCTTCGAGGATTACCTGCGCCTCGAAGACGGGCTGTTGGAACGCCTCAAGAGCGAGATCGTCGAGCAGGTTTCGCAGCAGGGCCGCACGCATTTCAACCGGTTTTCGAACAACAGCCGGTCCGATCCGGAGCGTTGGTCACCGAACTGGAACCGCAGTTTCGAATTGAAGCTGCCCGATGCGCGTTTCGGCGTGCTGCTGCTGCACGGCTATTCCGATAGTCCCTACAGCCTGCGCTCACTGGGCGAGGCGCTGCATGGCGACGGCGCGCAGGTGCTGGGCCTGCGACTGCCGGGCCACGGCACAGCGCCGAGCGGATTGCGGCTGACGACCATAGAGGACATGGCAGGCGCGGTGGATCTGGCGATGGATCATCTGGCGGGCGATCTCAAGGGCAAGCCCGTCATCATCGTTGGTTATTCGAATGGCGCGGCGTTGGCCTTGCACCATACGTTGTCCTTGATTCTCTCAGGCGTAAAGCATCGCCCGGCGGGGTTGGTGTTGATCTCTCCAGAGATTGGCATCTCCGCGGTTGCCGCGCTTGCGAGCTGGCAGGCCCGCATTGGCGAACTCCTGGGGCTGGCGCAGTTGAGCTGGACCTCGGTCGAGCGCGAATTCGACCCATTCAAGTATAATTCCTTCGCCGTGAATGCAGGGGTGCAGGCGCGCCGCATCACGCAAATGATACAGGCGCAATTGGAAAGCCTCGCCAAAGGCGGGCGAATGGGCGAAATGCCGCCGGTGCTTGCTTTCCAATCGGCGGTAGACGCAACGGTCGAGGCGCAGGCAGTAAAGCTCGTGCTGTTCGACAGGCTCGTGTCGGGCGGCGACGAACTGGTGATCTTCGACGTGAACAATCTCTTCGAAATGCAGGCACTGGTACGCCGTCCATATGATTTGGAAGGGCTAATGAGCGGCCCGCGCCTGGCTTACCGGACAAGCATCGTGACCAACCGCAACAGCGGCTCGCGTGCCGCCGTCGTTCGCGATCGCCTTGCAAATATGGATATGGTGACCTGTGACGGAGACAGGTCTTGAATGGCCGCAGGATGTCTATTCGCTGGCGCATATCGCGTTGCCGTTTCCGCCCGCCGATCCGCTCTACGGGGCGGCGGCAGCGCCCGACCCGCAGCGGCTCAATCTGGGACGCATCATGCTGCGGGGCGAGAACGGCATACTGGAAATCCCCGCCAGCGCGATGACGCGCCAGCGATGGAATCCGTTCCACGCCTATCTCCAGCAGCGCATGTTGCAATTCGTGCGCAAGGCAGTGGACTAATCGCCTACCAGCGGAAGGCGACAACAACGATGAGCAAATTGGAAACGCCCTGTATTCCGGCAAAGGGCGGCTTTCTACTCCCCTCGTCCCAAAAGCGGACGGTCTCCTTGCGGCCCCATTCCGGTCTTTGTGCCAAACCAGTGAACGATTAGAACCGGTCGTATTGCAGCAATCATCGCAAACGGTAGGCAGCGGACCGTCGAAGGGTGTGTATCTGCGCGGCGCGCGTTGCGATATTCTAAGTATCGTGTCGCGGCCGATCACCACAATAGACGCGCCGGCTAGGCGTCTTCGTGTTCAGTGCGATCGTTCCACCGTAAACCCCGCACGCGATTTCGGTAAGCCAAGTTACGGGAAAAATATTGACAATTTCAGGCTGATTTCCAGCGTGCTCGAACAAGTCGTGCATTGAAGGAGCCGATAAGCCTTTGTTCTTGCTTATAATTCGTCCGTCCACGGTGCGCGGCTACCTAAAGCTACACCGATTTCGTCACCGCCCAGTTCAGAAAATTCAGCAAGCAAGGAAAAAAATCTCCGCGTAGGAGCAACACGGGTAACGAAGCGAAAAACCTGGTAGAGATATACCCTCCCCCCCCCCGGCCCCAAAAATTTCTTTACAAAACTCGCGCCGGCAAAAAAGTGATTACACCGGCGGTCTAGTGGCGAAGCTTCCCAGAGATTTGATGCCCCCTCCCCCGATAGCATTTGGCAGCACCATACTATGCGCAGCCGGTCTAGCAGCCAGTCACTATGCCGATTGATCGCCACCGCCTACCTTCCAGGTATTCGCCAGCATTGCAATGGTTTGTTCGGCCATGGCCGCAACCCTTGCTTTGCTCTCTGGCGAGCGTCCTGCAAGCTCACGTTGCCTACTGATCCGTTCGGCCACTTCGATCCGATCGGCTTCTCTCAAACTGTCTATTCCTCTCTCGCCTGCAGCGGTTGCTTTGCCGAGAGGGGGTTGGGGGAGAGAGAGTTATGGGTTCATTTTCATGGGTTAGATTCTTCACATGGGTTCCATGGGCCAAATTTGGCCCCTTGGACGCATGGTAAGGGGTCAAAGTTGGCCCCTCTGATGGGCCATTTTTAGCCCCTGTTGATTGTCCTGAAGAGGCCAATTCTGGCAACTCTTTATGCGCTGCAGCCCGCCGCACACTGCGATCATAGGTTTCAACGATCGACGCGAGCGCGGCCCAGTCGATGTTGAAATAACTGGTCCCGCGCGTTCGCACCTTCGTGAGTAACGCTGGGCGGCCATATTGAAGATCTGCATTCGATAGTTCCTGAGTTGCCCGCTTGATCGATCGGTGCGCCAGTCCAGGCAAACGACGCGCCAGCTCTGCCACGGATGGATTACATCTGCCTGTCCGGTTGTTCGCGGCATCAATGAGAGCGCCCAACACCTTGCCGGCTGCTCCGCTAAGACCGGGGCAGATGGTTGCAGCCTTGTAGGCAATGGCTTTGTCACCCGCTGCTGGTGCCTTTCGGTTGACTGTCTTGGAAGGGTTGATGTAGGCAGCCGTCAGATGTGATGGTCTGCTCGCTTCGTCGTTCCTAGTTCCAGCTGGGGCGGCGGTTTCTATTTCGGGCGGCGCACTCATCTGGTCCTCCCTTGGATCAGCGCCGCCAGCTTCGCAGCCTCGCAAGCTTCGCGCGCCGTCAAATCGAACCGCTGGCGCAATTCGACGATCACGGGACCAGGCCGTTCACGGCGAGGTGTTGTCGCCAACCATCGCGCGGCTGCTTCGACCACGACTGACGCGTTGTGCGCCAAGCCTGTAGTGCCGCCGACAGGAACGTCGCCAGCGGTCATTGGGCTGGGCTCCGCTCGCTCGACGCGCGCTCCAGGGCATCGACCAGCTCGTGCATCCACCAGCGGTTGGAAGCTCTGCCAACTTTAAAGGGTTGAGGAAACCTTCCTTCAGCGATCCCACGATAGAGCGTGGCACGTGAAATCGGCTTGTTGCCTCCCAGGAATTCCCGGGTTGCGAGTTCGTCTATGTGCTGCTTGGCGATCATAAGAGAGCCTCCGCGTTGCGATGCGAGGCAAAGCTCACCATTTCAGTTCAAATTGTAAAACTACGAATTTTCTGAATTTTGTGTAAGAGTATCTTCTATGTACTTTTTGTATTGATAATACAATTTACGGGCTTGTGACATACTAATATCACACATAGCGCCAACCGTTTCAAAAAGCGCTTCGTCAATAGCAACATTTTTGTTTTTTAACAAAATTTCATTAACTAAGAGGAATACTTTTCCCTCCATGTGAAATCCGCCCTTCTTCGGTTTTAGGTGCGTTCCTTTTTTATGAGGATTTCCAAATACATCATCCCAAGATCGATGTTTTTCTATTGCGATTGTGGCTTCTACAAACGCATTTCTAAGCCAATCAGGCATGACTAATGAGTGCTGAGCACACACTCTCAACCCATAAATGATTGCCCCCTTGTCACCTCTGAGATGATAGTCGGCCGCTAGTTCATCCAATCTGGAAATTTCTTCGGCGCGCCATTCCTCATACCACTTGTCAGATTCATCTTTATCCATGGCGGACGGTTCACGATCGGTGTCATGGTCGCACCCTCAGCAATGATACCGGCGATCATCCCCGCCAAGCTTTCCAGCGCCTCTCGCTTTTCTCGCGAATAGTCATAAGCAACGTAGACGCGACTGGTGACCGAGGCTCGCGTGATCGAGGCATGGTTAAGAACATGACCGATGATGAATGGTGAGACGCCGCTTTCGGCCATCAACGTTGCAGCTGTCCTTCGCAGATCGTGCGGTGTGAACGGTGCAATCCCGAATACCTTCGCACTCCCCTTTGTATTCGTCTCCAGCCGCTTCAACGCTTTCGGCAAGGAAGCCGCAGTCGCCGCCGCAAACGCACCAGGTCCAGGAAACACGAAGGGCGAAGCATCCCTCCCCTTGCGCAGAGCAAGCGCGTCCGACGCCTCCAGCTGCTCAGCAATGATCTCCAGTGCCAACCTCGAAAGCGGGACCACATGCTCGCGCTTGTTCTTCGCTCTCGCTGCCGGAATTGTCCACACAGCGGTTTTTAGATCGAACTCGTCACGTGTCATTCCGGCTATCTCGCCTACACGCTGACCGGTCACCAGGCAAAGCCGCAATATACGTTTGCTCGAGTCGCGCATGTCGGCCGCCGGCAAAGCTTTCCAGAATGCTTCGATTTCGCCGGCGGAAAGCACCCGGTCGCGTTCGTTCGTCTCGCTCGGCTTGCGCATCCCCTCGACCAAGTTGTGATCCAGATCGCCACGGCCGCGCGCCCATCGCACCATGGCCCGCATATCCTCGAATATGCGGTTGGCTTCGATATGAGCGCCACGGTCCTTCACTGCATCGATGCAGCGCGTCAGGTCGCGGCGGTGAAGATCCGCAAGCCTGATCGCACCGATCTCGCCAGAGACGTTCTTGCGCAGGCGCCGAGCAATCTCGTCACCCGAACGTTTGTTCGAAGCATGCCGATCAATGTAGTTGTTCACGAGGTCCGCGACCGTCTGCGAGGCCGCCAGCGCCTTCTTTTGCGCGATGGGATCCCTACCCTCCCCTATCTCGCCGCGCGTGGCACGTGCCCGCTCCCTTGCCTTTCCGAGCTTCATTTCAGGGAACCTGCCAAGCTTCAGCCTGGCACGCTTCGCATCCCCGGGCTTAGTGTACATGATGTTCCATGTTCGGGTTCCGGCGGGCGACACCCGCAAATGTAGCCCCCTCACAACGGTGTCGAAATAGTCGGCCTGCTTGCCGTCGATCGGTTTGGCGGACGCGCAGAATCGGTCAGTCAACTCCAGTGTCGGCATTTGTTCCCCCGGCAACCGGTTCCGAATAGGTACGGAAATAGGTACGCCAGCACATGCGCTTTGTCGATACAGGTTGAAACTGGTTGCAGAATAAAAAGACGGAAAAGATAGACTTTTCAGGTGATTGCTCGAAATGTCAATGAAAAAGCCAAGGTAAATCAATGGCCCGGAACCCTCTGTTAACCGGTTGGTCGCTGGTTCGAATCCGGCCCGGGGAGCCAATTTTGAAGGGCCTGACCGTCATGCGGTCGGGCCCTTTTCTTTTCCAGCGTCAGCAATGCCTGGCCGGAGGCGACCTGGTCGCCCTCGCGCACCAGCACTTCCGCCACCTTGCCGGCAACCGGCAGGGTGTGCACGTGCTGCAGTTTCATCGCTTCGACGATGACGAGCGACTGGCCGGCGGCGACGAGATGGCCGGGCTCGACAAGGACAGCGACGACCCGTCCTGCCATCTTGGCGCGCAATACGCCGTCGCCCTCCCCTGCCGCTGCGGAACCGGCAGGTTCGAATGTCCTGTCCACAAGCAGATGGCTGCGGCCCATCCACGCAAAACCGCCTTCGCCGCCGTGCAATACGCGGGTGGCGAGGCCTTCAACGCCATCGAGGCGCAGGCGGACGTCATGGGCTGCGATCCCGATGATCTCGACGGTGGAGGTCACTGAATCGATGGTCACCTGAACGATATCCTTGCCCACAAAGGCCACCGACGCTTCGATGGGCGTGTCGTCGAGCACGAACTTCAATGGCGCGGCGAAGGGCATGAATGGCGCGGCGGGCGTGCGCGACAGCGGCAGGCGCAGGATCACGGCGGCAACGAAAGACGCCGTGCTGTCCAGGGCGGGCGCGGTCAGCGCATGGAGATTGGCTTCCACAAATCCGGTCGTCGCCTCGCCCGCCGCGAATGTGCCGTGGGAGAGCGCCGCCACAAGAAATTCGCGGTTGGTGCGGATGCCGAGAACGTCCGCCCTTTCCAGCCCGGCAACGAGTTGCCTGCGCGCGGTTTCGCGGTCCGGGCCGTGGCTGACCAACTTTGCGATCATCGAATCATGATGCTGCGAAACGCTGGCGCCAGTTTCCATCGCCGTGTCGGTGCGCAATCCTTCCGGCATGCGCCATAGCCCGATCTTTCCGGTCTGAGGCAGGAAGCCGTTGGCCGGATCCTCGGCACAAAGCCGGGCTTCGATCGCGTGGCCGTCAAACCGGATATCGGCCTGCGCGATGCCCAGCGGCTCGCCCGCCGCCACGCGCAATTGCAGTTCGACAAGGTCAACGCCGGTGATCGCTTCTGTCACCGGGTGCTCCACCTGCAGCCTTGTATTCATTTCCATGAAATGGAAATCACCGTCGGGGCCGAGCAGGAATTCCAGCGTTCCCGCGCCCTCGTAGCCGATTGCCCGCACCGCGTCGCACGAGACCGTGCCCATCGCTTCGCGCAATTGCGGCGTCATCGCCGGCGATGGCGCTTCCTCGATCAGCTTCTGGTGGCGGCGCTGCACCGAGCAATCGCGTTCGCCAAGGTGAATGGCGTTGCCATGGCGGTCGCCGAACACCTGGATTTCCACGTGTCGCGCATTGGGGATCGCCTGTTCGAGGATGATGCGATCATTGCCGAAAGCCGCACGTGCCTCGGCCTTCGCCGCCCGCAAAAGCTCAACGAATTCAGCGGGGTTTTCGGCAAGACGCATGCCCCGGCCGCCGCCGCCCATCGAGGCCTTGATCATGACCGGATAGCCGATCGCGCCCGCCGCTTGCGCAAGTGCTGCGTCCGACTGGTCCTCGCCGTCATGGCCGGCAATGCAGGGCACGCCGGCGGCAGCCATTGCCCGCTTGGCTGCGCCCTTGTCGCCCATAAGGCCGATCGATCCTGCCGACGGGCCGATGAAAACAAGCCCGGCGCTCGCGCAGGCTTGCGCAAAGTCGGGATTCTCCGACAGGAAGCCGTAGCCGGGGTGGATGGCATCGGCTCCCGAAACCTGCGCGGCACGGAGCATAGCGTCGATGCTCAGAAAGGTCTCTGCCAGCGTCTCGCCTTCCAGGGCGACGGCAGCGTCGGCCATGCGCACATGCATGGCGGCAGACTCCTCGCGCATGTGAACCGCCACGGTGCGGTAGCCGAGGCGCCTTGCGGTGCGCATGATCCGGCAGGCGATCTCGCCCCGGTTGGCGACAAGGACCGTGCGGAACGGCGTCTTCATTGCGCTCATGGCCGCGCCACGGAAAACTGTACCGGACGCACGGGCCTTTTTTCCGCCTCGCGGCAAACGGCCAGCACCTCGGCAAGCACGTTGCGGGTATCTCGCGGATCGATGACGCCATCGTCGAGCAGGCGCGCGCTGGTGTGGAAGGCGCTCATCTGCCGTTCGAACAGGGCCGTGATGCGGTCGCGCTGGGCCACCAGTTCAACCTGGTCTGGCTCGATGCCGCGCCGCTGCGCCGCCGCCAGCGCCACCACCTCCATGGTGCCGGCGGCCTGTTCGGCGCCCATGACGGCGGTTTTCGCATTGGGCCACGAGAACGCGAAACGGGGTTTGAAGCCGCGCCCGCACATGCCGTAATTGCCGGCCCCGAAGGACGCGCCGCAATGGATTGCGATTTGCGGAACGTTGGCGCTCGCGACTGCCTGCAGCATCTTGGAGCCGTGCTTGATCATGCCGGCTTCCTCATGCGCACGGCCAACCATGTAGCCGGTGGTGTTGTGGAGGTAGACGATCGGCGTGCCCGACTGGCAGCAAAGCTGGATGAAATGCGTCGCCTTGTTCGCGCCCGGTGAATCGATCGGGCCATTGTTGGTGACGAACCCCACAGCCCGGCCGCGTATGCGGGCAAACCCGCATACCGTGGCGCTGCCGTAGTCGCTGCCGATCTCGTCGAACACAGAGGCATCGACGAGCCGCGCAATCACCTCGCGCATGTCGACGGGTTGGCGGTGGTCGGCCGGCATTATGCCGAGAAGGTCTTCGGCAGGGTAAAGCGGTTCCTCGAACGGCACATCCGGCTCGCCGGTGCCTTGCCATCCAAGATTGGCGACGATCCGCCGGGCGATACCGAGGGCGTGACGGTCGTCCTCGGCAAGATAATCGCCCAGCCCCGAGATAGAGGTGTGCATCTGTGCGCCGCCGAGTTCCTCCTCCGTTGCGATTTCGCCGGTGGCGGCCTTCAACAGCGGCGGGCCGGCGAGAAATGCGCGGGTGCGCCCGCGCACCATGACGATATAGTCGGAAAGGCCGGTCTGGTACGCCCCGCCGGCGGTCGACGAGCCATGCGTGACCGTGATGACTGGCAGGCCGGCGGCGGAAAGTAGCGCGAGGTTGCGGAAAATCTCGCCGCCGCGAACGAAATCCTCGACGCGGTAATCCATGAGGTTGGCGCCCGCGCTTTCCACGAGCTGCACGAACGGCAGGCGGTTCTGCAGCGCGATCTCCTGGATGCGCAACTGCTTGTCGAGGCCCATCGGTTGCAGCGCGCCGGCAGCGATGCCGCTGTCACTGGCGCTGATCATGCAGCGAATTCCCGAGACGAAACCGATGCCGCAGATCACCCCTGCCCCGGGAACCGATTTCTCCTCGTCCCGCGTGTCGAGGCCCCAGCCCGCAAGCGTGGACAATTCAAGGAATGGCGCGCCGGGATCGGCGAGCAGCGCAACCCTTTCGCGCGGCAGCAATTGCCCGCGCTCGGCAAATCGCGGCTTGGCGCGAGCGGATTGTTCGACCGCGCGTTGTTCAATCGCGCGGAGGCGGGCGATCAATTCCAGCATGCGCTCGCGGTTCGAGGCCGCACTCCGGCTGTCCAGTCTTGTTTCGAAAGCCGCCATCTTTCCCGCCTCGCGGCGCCGCCCGGCGCCCCGGCAAAGCTTAGTGACCGGGCGGCCTTGCGGTCAATCCGCAAAGCCTGTGGGTTGCGCGCTTTCAAGCGCATGGTAGGTTTGCGCCACTTGCTTGGGGGGAATGCGATGCGAATTGCGCTTGTGATCGCGGCTGTTGCCGACATTGCGCTGGGCGTCCTGCTGGTCGCCGTCTCGGGCTTCATCCTCCAGGGCGTAAACAATACCGGGCCGCAGATGCCGGCGGCGATCTTGCTCGTGGGGATGATCGTGCTGTGCTTCGCTGCGCCTTTCCTCGGTTTCGCCCTGCGCAACCGCCTGCCGGGACCGGCGACGCTCGGCATCGCTTTTTCTCCCATCATCATCGCTGCCGCCGCATTGTTGCTCGAGCCCGTGTTCGTGTGACGCATCTTGCCGTGCGCGGCAAAATGGTGGCAATCAGTTTGCCGCACGCAGTGGAGGAACGCATGGCCGAATTGAACGCAACCCGGCGGTTTGCCGCGCGCCTCAACGCGTTCAAAATCGGTTCGGAAAAATACTGGCCGGGCAAGAACCGCATCACCACCATCGACCTGATCGAACGGGCTGCAACGGTCGACGGCCTCAACGCCGCCGACCTGAATTTTCCCGATCATTTCGAAGGAACAAGCCCGGCGGACCTTAAATCCGCGATGGACGCCAGCGGCGTCGCGCTCAACGGGCTTGCGATGCGCTACTACACCGATCCCGGTTTCAAGCTCGGCGCGTTCACGCATCCGGACCCCTCCGTGCGCAAGGCGGCCGTGGACCTCACCCGGCGCGGCATCGACACGCTGCGCGGCATGGGCGGTAACCTGATGACGCTGTGGATGGGCCAGGACGGCTTCGACTATTCCTTCCAGGCAGACTATGCCCGCATGTGGGACACGACGCTGGAATGCCTGGAGGCCGTTTGCGCGCATGACCGCGCAGCGGATATCGCCATCGAATACAAGCCGAACGAGCCGCGCTCCTATTCGCTGATGCCGGACATCGCGACCACGCTGCTCGCCATAAAGGAATGCGGTGCGGCCAATCTCGGCGTGACGCTCGATTTCGCCCATGTGCTCTACGCCGACGAGATGCCGGCGCATTCGGCATATCTCGCCGCGCGCCACTCGCGGCTGCTGGGGGTGCATCTCAACGACGGCTACGGCAAGCGCGACGACGGGCTGATGGCGGCCAGCGTACACCCGGTCCAGACGCTGGAACTTCTCGTGACGCTGAAGCGCATCGGCTACGATGGCGCGATCTATTTCGACACGTTCCCGGACCATTCCGGCCTCGATCCGGTGGCCGAGTGCCGCACCAACATCGACATTGTCTTGCGGCTCGACGAAATAGCTGGAACGCTGGCGCACAACGCCGCCCTTGCCTCGGCCATCGCGCGGCAAGACGCGCCGGCAAGCATGGCAATCGTCAACGCCGCGCTCTACGGCGGACGCTGAATGAGCGTGCTCGTCGCCGGATCGCTGCATCTCGACGTGGTGGTGCGCGCGCCGCGCCTTCCCGCCCCCGACGAAACCTTGATGGGCGACGGCGTCGACTATGTCTGCGGCGGCAAGGGCGGCAACCAGGCGGTCGCGGCAGTCGCGGATGGGCGCGGTGACCCATATGGCCGGCAAGGTCGGCGACGACATCTTCGCGCCGATCCTTGTCGAGAACCTCAAATCCGCCGGTGTCGGCATATCGGGCATCCAGCGCGGACAGGGCGAGCGGTCAGGGATGAGCGCGGCGATTGTCGAGCGTTCAGGCGATTATGGCGCGGTGGTGGTCTCGGCTGCAAACAAGACAGTCGATCCGGGCGCCATGGCGCTGCCGCCCGACTTGCGGGTTCTGGTGCTGCAGAACGAGATCCCGGAGAACGCGAACCGGCATGCGGCGGAAATCGCCAAAAACACTGGCGCGATCGTGGTGCTCAACGCCGCGCCGATGCGGGCCATGGACCCGCAATTCCTGGCGCTTTGCGACGTTCTGATCGTCAACCGCGTCGAAGCCGCGGCGCTGTTCGGGCGGCCTTGCGAGAACCGTCAGGATGCCCTCGAAATTGCTGCGCATGCGGGCGGGTTTTCCTCGCTGGTTCTCACCCTTGGCGGCGATGGCGTGGTGCTGCGGAAGGGCGCGAACGCAGCACGGCATTACCCGGCTTTTCCGGTAGCCGTTCATTCCACCCACGGCGCCGGCGACATGTTTGCGGGCGCGCTTGCCGCGCGGCTTGACGCAGGCGACAGCCTGGAGACCGCCCTGCCCTTCGCGCAGGCCGCGGCCGCCCTGCTGGTCTCGACGCCGCTGGAAGAGCGGCGCCTGCTCGATGCCGAAGCGGTCATGAAGTTCATGGAAAACTGAGGGGTAGCCATGCTGAAACACATCGACCCGCTGCTGACCGGCGAATTGCTCGACGTCATGCAGACCATGGGCCATGGCGACGATCTGGTGATCTGCGACCGCAATCACCCGGCAGCAACCATCGCGGCGCATACCACGCACGGGTCGCTGATCATCATCGCGGGCGCTACCTTGCCGGAGCTTTCACGCGCGATCCTGCGCCACTTCCCGCTCGACACATTCGTCGATGCGCCGGTCACGCGCATGCAGGTGGTTGGCGGACCGGCGGACGAGCTCGTGCAGGCGCATCGCGACATGCAGCGGAAGCGGACGCGGCGGAAGGAAGGCCGGTCGGCATGCAGGCGCTGGAACGCTTCGCCTTCTACGAGGCGGCGAAGCGCTCCTTCGCAATCGTGCAGACCGCCGATCCCGGACCCTATGGCTGCTTCATCCTGAAGAAGGGCGTGCTGTAGGCGGCTCAGGTCGTCGGCGCATCCTCGCGCATGAGCCCCTGCTGCTTGAGATCGGCCCACAACGCGGGAGGTATCTCCACTCTCAGGTTCGCGACGTTCGAGGCCACTTCGTCCACCGTCTGTCCGCCGGGAATGACGGTGACGACGGACGGATGCATCAGCGGGAATTGCAGCGCAGCCTCGATCAGGCGAACGCCGTGCTTCTTGCAGACGGCCTCGATTTCGGCAACGCGCTTGAGGATGTGCGGCGGCGCGGGATCATAGTTGTAGAATGCGCCCTCCTTCGGCCCGGTCGCCAGGATGCCGGAATTATACGGCCCGCCAAGAATGATGCCGAGGTGCCGGCGCTCGCAATGCGGCAGGAAGCTCTCAAGCGCATCCTGTTCCAGCAGGGTGTAGCGCCCGGCCAGCAGGAAGAGGTCGAAATCCCCCATGTCGGCCAGCCGCTGGCAGATTTCCCATTCGTTCACGCCGGCGCCGAAGGCCTTGATGACCCCCTGCTCGCGCAGCGACAGCAGTGCGTAATAGCCGCCGGACATGAACTGGGTGATTTTCTCGTCCACCACGGCCTGCGACTTGTGGGTGAACAGGTCGAGGTCGTGCGCCAGCAGGATGTCGACATGGTCGAGGCCCAGGCGCTCCAGCGAGAATTCGAGCGAGCGCATCACGCCGTCATAGGTGTAGTCGTACACCTCGCGGCGGCTCGGGCGTATCGAAGAACTTGCCGATGCCGGTGCGTTCTTCCGGCGTCGAAACCTTGAGCAGGCGGCCGATCTTGGTGGAGATGATGTATTCGTCGCGCGGCTTGGTGCGAAGGAAGGGCATCAGGCGCTGTTCGGAAAGCCCCAGGCCGTAAAGCGGAGCGGTGTCGAAGTAGCGCATGCCCGTCGCCCATGCGGCTTCAAGCACCGCCTGCGCATGTTCGTCGCTCACTGCGCGGTAAAGATTGCCGAGGGGCGCGGCCCCGAAACCAAGTTCGGTGAATTCGATGCTGCGCCCGCCGCGCTGCCAATGCCGCTTCTTCATGATTCTTCCCGCCTTTTCGTGGTTGCCCGATCATGCAACGGCTGCGCTTTGAAGCGCAAGCGCCGTAATTTACAGCCGCATGGGCAGGTGTTACCACTCTGCCGGGGATGGAGGATCGCAGGAATGGCAGGCAATTTCACGCGCGTGTTCGGCAGCATCAAGCCGGTAATCGCGATGGTACACCTTGGGGCGCTGCCGGGTGCGCCACTGCATGACCCGACCGGCGGGGTCGAAGCGATCATCGAGGCGGCGCGCAAGGACCTGGCGGCACTTGCAGGCGGCCGGCGTCGATGCCGTGATGTTCGGCAACGAGAACGACCGGCCCTACGAGCTCGCCGTCGATACCGCCTCGACCGCGACCATGGCCTATGTCATCGGCCGGCTGCGCAGCGAAATCACCGTGCCGTTCGGCGTCAACGTCCTGTGGGACCCGATGACGCACGATGGCGCTTGCGGCTGCGACCGGTGCAGTCTTTCGCCCGCGAGATCTTCACCGGGCTTTACGCCTCCGACATGGGACTTTGGGCGCCGGACGCCGGCAAGGCGCATGCGCTATCGCAACGCGCTCGGCCGCGCCGACCTCGCCATGCTCTACAATGTCTCCGCCGAATTTGCCGACTTCGCTCGACCGGCGCAGCCTGCCCGACCGGGCGCGCAGCGCGGTGTTTTCCAGCATCGCCGACGCCGTGCTCGTTTCCGGCCAGATCACCGGCGAGGCGGCGGCGCTGTCGGACCTCGAGGCGGTCAAGAAGGTGCTGCCGGACACGCCGGTGCTCGCCAACACCGGGCGTCAAGCACGCCACCGTCGCCGACGTGCTGCGTATCGCCGACGGCTGCATCGTCGGCTCGTCGCTGAAGGTCGACGGCCACACCTGGAACGCGGTCGATCCCGAGCGCGCCGCCGATTTCATGGCGATCGTGCGCAAGGCGCGGGGCTGACAATGAAGAAATCGCCCGAATTGGAAGCAGCGTCCAAGCGCATCGGCACGGATCTGCGCAAGCTGATGCTAATTCCGGGCCTCAGCGGCCATGAGGGCCGCGTGCAGCGGCGCAATCGCGGCCAGCCTTCGGGAAATCGGCCTTTCCACCCGCACGGACCGGCTGGGCAACCTGATCGCGACGCATCGAGGGCAATGCCGGACGCGCCGTCGGTGATGTTCATCACCCACATGGACCAGCTCGGCCTCATCGTGCGCAAGATCGAGGCGGACGGGTTCGTGCGCGTCGAACGGCTCGGCGGCGTGCCGGAACGCGCGCTGGCCGCGCAACCGGTGCTGCTGTGCGTCGGCGAGGGCAGGGACATTTCCGGACTGATCGCCAACAAGAGCCACCACGCGACCAGCCCGGAAGAAAAGTACAAGGTCGTACCCTATCAGGACATCTACATCGACACCGGCCTCGGCAGCGCCGAAGCGGTGCGTGCGGCCGGCGTCGATATCGGCACTCCCGTCGTCTACATGCCGAACGTGGTCGATCTGGCCGGCGGGCGCATCGCCGGCACTTCGGTCGACGACCGCGCCGGCTGCGCCGTGCAGATCGAGCTGGCGCGCCGCTTCGCGAAGGCGCCGGTCGCGGCCGACGGTGCATCTCGTCTTTTCGGTGCAGGAGGAGTTCAACCTTCGCGGCGCGATGACGGCGGTGCAATGCGCTGAAGCCCGACATCGCGATCCAGATCGACCTCATCCTTGCGACCGATACGCCGGACATGGCCGCATCGCGGCGAAGTGACGCTTGGCGGCGGGCCGGCGATGTGCGCTCTATTCGCTTCCACGGACGCGGCACGCTCAACGGAACGATGCCGCATCCGGCCCTGGTCGCGCCTGTTCGAGCAGACGGCGCGCAAGCACGGGCTGCCCCTGCAGCGCAGCGCGCATATCGGGGCGCTTGACCGAGACCTCCTATGTGCAGCTTGCGCATGAGGGCGTCGCAGTGATCGATGCCGGGTTTCCCGTGCCGCTATTCGCATTCCGCGATGGAAGTGTGCGACCTCGCCGACCTTTCGGCATTGCGCAGCTGCTGGTCGAAAGGCGACCGGCGCCATCGATTCCGGGCTTCAGCCTCGAGCGGGACGACTATCCGTCATGAAGCACTATCTCGGCATCGACATCGGCACTTTCGAGTCGAAGGGCGTGCTCGACGGACGAGACCGGCGAGATTGTCGCGCATGCCGCACGACCGCACAAGATGCTGGTGCCGCGTCCGGGCTGGGCCGAACACCGCGCCGAGGAAGACTGGTGGGGCGATTTTGTCCACATCACCCGGCAAATGCTGGCGACAAGCCGCATCGATCCCAAGTCGATCCGGGCCGTGGCGACGAGCGCCATCGGGCCCTGCATGCTGCCGGTGGATGCGGACGGCAACGCCGCTGATGAACGGCGTGCTCTACGGCGTCGATACACGGGCGCAAGCCGAGATCGAGGAGCTGACCGCCCGCATCGGCGAGGACAGGCTGCTGGAGCGATGCGGCAATGCGCTGACGTCGCAGTCCGTCGGGCCGAAGATCCTGTGGCTCAGGCGCAACCACCCGGAGATCTTCGCCAGGACCGACAAGGTCATGACCTCGACCTCCTATCATCGTGCGAAGGCTGACCGGCGAAACGGTCATCGACCACTACACGGCGGCGAATTATTCGCCGCTCTACACCATCGACACGCTTGGTTGGGACACGTCGCTTGCAGACGACATCATCGAGGCGGAACGCCTGCCCAAGCATCCTTTGGTCCAGCGAGATCGCCGGACATGTCACCGCGGAAGCGGCAAAGGCGACCGGCCTTGCGGTCGGCACGCCGGTGACATGCGGCACCATCGACGCGGCGTCGGAGGCCGTCAGCGTAGGCGTCATGCAGGCCGGCGACTTGATGCTGATGTACGGCTCGACCATGTTCTTCATCATGCTGACCGGCGAACGCGTCGCCGATACCCGCCTGTGGTACGCGCCATGGCTGTTTCCCGGCCAGCACGCATCCATGGCGGGGCTGGCGACGAGCGGAACGCTGACGCACTGGTTCCGCGACCAGTTCGCCCGCGAGCTTGACCCGGCGGATGCCTTCCCCGCGCTCGCGGCGGAAGCCGCCAATTCGCCGGCCGGGCGCAAACGGGCTGCTGCTGCTGCCCTATTTTTCCGGCGAGCGCACGCCGATCCACGATCCGCACGCCAAGGGCGTGCTGTTCGGCCTGAACCTGACGCACACGCGCGGCGACATCTATCGGGCGCTGCTGGAAGGCATCGCCAGGGCACGGCCCATGTCATCGATACCTGGCGCGAAATCGGCCAGGCGCCCAGGAAAGTCTTTGCCGTCGGCGGGGGCGTCAAGAACACGGTGTGGTCGCAGGCGATCTCGGACATTGCCGGCGTGACCCAGATCGTCCGGAAACGCAGTACCGGCGCGTCGTTCGGCAATGCCTTTCTCGCGGCCCTCGCCGTCGGCGATGTCGAGGCCGGCGACATCTCGAAGTGGAATCCGGTTGAAGGCGAGATCGCACCGCGCGCGGAATTGGCGGAACTGCATGCGCGGCAGACGGCGTATCTGGCGCGCCATCTATGAGCGGACCCGCGACCTGATGGCGGATATGGAAAAGATCGCGCCATGAGCGGATTTTTCGGCGAGGCGCTCGGCGAACTAGGCAAGGCGCTGGCGTTGGTCGATCCGTTGCAGGTTGAGCAGGCATGCCAGGCAATCGCATCGGCCAACCGCACCGGCCTTTATGGCTGCGGCCGCGAGGGGTTGATGATGCGCGGCCTCGCGATGCGGCTTTATCATTGCGGACTTGAACGCAACCTGCGTGGGCGAAATGGACATGCCCCCGCTCGGCAAAGGCGACCTGTTCTTTGCCAGTTCCGGACCGGGCGACCTTTCCACCGTCAACGCGCTCTCCCGCGTGGCGAAGAAGGCCGACGCGCGCGTGATTATCCTGACATCGCAGGCCGACAGTCCGGACGCATCGCTGGCGGATTTCGTGCTGCTTTTGCCGGCGCAGACCATGGCCAGCGACACGGGCGCGCAAGCCAGCACCACATTGCCGATGGGATCGATTTTCGAGGGTTCGATGTTCCTGCTGTTCGAGGCGATGGTGGCGCGCATCGCGGCACTGCGCGGCGAAACGGCCGATACCATGCGCGCCCGGCACACCAACATGGAGTAGCCCGATGCGCTACGAGATGATGCTGCCCCACCAGATCCGCACCGCGATCGCGCAGAACTGGCCCGTCGTGCTGCCGATCGGCGTGCTTGAATACCATGGCGAGCACATGGCGGTGGGCATGGACACGCTCGCGGTGACCAGGATGCTGGAGATCATCGAGCCGGAGATCGACATCGTGATCCTGCCGCCATTCTGGTACGGCGCGTCGAGCTATGCGGTGGCCGGCCCCGAAGGCAACGGCTCGGTGCATGTCGATGCCGGCAAGCTGGCGCCGTTTGCCGAGGAAATGCTCCATGGATTGCTGCGCGATCGGATTTCGCAACATCCACGGCTTCATCCATCACCAGACCGAAAACTTCACGCCGGGCATGCCGACGGACCTCGCCTTCCGCTTCGGCGCGCGGCAGGCGATCTTCCGCTTCCTGGAAAAGGAGCGCGGCGAAGGCTGGTGGGGCGACGAAAAGATGGTCGACTACTATGCAAAGCAGGCGGCAGGCGCCGATCCATTCAACTGGATCAAGATCCACCCGCTGATGTCGCCGGACATCATTGCGCAGTATCCGTTCGACCATGCCGGCGCAGGCGAAACTTCCCTGATGCTGGCGCTATGCCCGCAGGCCGTGGACGCGGCACGGATAGGCGACAACACCGCCTGGTACACGCGGACCGCCGCCGATGCTTCGGCGGAACTTGGCGCAAAGGCACGCGATCTCATCCGCGCGCGGCTGCTTTCAATCCTGAGGGACTGATTACTTCACCGCGCCGGCGGTCAGGCCCTTGACGATGTAGCGTCTCCAGGAAGACGCCGACGAGGAGCAGCGGCAGGATGGCGGCGGTCGACAAGCGCCGCCATCGACCACCAGTTGATGCCCTGCGACCCGGTCTGGCTGGCGACCATGACCGGCAGCGTCTTGGCGTCGGTGCTGGTGAGCAAGTGCCGCGAAGAAGTACTCGTTCCAGCACAGGACCAGCGACAGCAGGATAAGCGCGGCGACCATGCCCGGCAGCGCCAGCGGCAACACGATGCGCAAGAACGCGCCCCAGATCGTCAAGGCCGTCGACCAGCGCCGCCTCCTCGAGTTCGACCGGGATTGCGGCGAACTGGTCGCGCATGATCCAGATGACGATCGGCAGCACCATCAGCGTGTAGACCAGGATCAGGCCGATGCGCGAGTCGAGCAGGCCGAGTTCCTTGTAGAGCACGAGGAACGGCAGCGCGAGCACGACCGGCGGCAGGATCAGCTGCGACAGGAAGAAGAAGGAAATGTCGTTGTTCCGCATCGGGCCGAACGGTAGGAGAAGCGGCTCAGGCCGTAGGCGGCGAGCGAGCCGATCACCACCGCCAGCCCCGACGACGCCGAGCGAGATGATCACGACTGTTGGTGAAGCGCTTCATGAACTCGTCGCGCACCGTCGAGATCTCGCCGATCGTGTCGGGCGAAAGGCCGAGCGAGCGCCAGCCGCTTCCAGTCCGGCTTGAAGTCGACGAACGGGATGAGGTGCGCCCTGCATCACGTCCGGCGCCGTCTTGAACGAGGTGGTGATCGTCCAGTAGATCGGGAAGAGGCAGATGAACGTCCAGAAGAGCAGCAGGCCGTAGATGAGCGACGCGCGATGGCGCACGAAGCCGAGCGCTGCCGCCGGCCCTCGAGCGCCGCTCTCGCGATGGTTGCGACCGCTGCCATGTCGCTGCCTCCTAGCTCATGGTTGTCGGACGGCGCACGAAGACGCGCTGACCAGGTTCAGCAGCCCAGGTCATGAAGATCACGATCAGGATCAGGTAGAACATCGGCGAGCAGGGTGCCGTAGCCGACATTCGAGCGGTCGCGATACTCGCGATAGATGAAGCTCGTGACCGATGTCGGTCGCGCCGCCGGGACCGCCCGAGGTGACGTTGATGACGATGTCGGCGAGCTTCAGCTTGAAGATGATGCGGATCATGATGGCGGTGACGCTGACCGGCAGCATCAGCGGGAAGGTGATCTGCCAGAAGGTCTGCCAGGCGCTCGCGCCGTCGACCTTGGCGGCTTCGAGGATGTCCGTCGGCAACGCCTGGAGGCCGGCCAGGAGCATGATCATCATGAACGGGATGAACATCCAGGCGTCCATCGCCATGATCGATCAGCCGGGCGATCCAGGGCGTCGCTGAAGAAGGACGGGTTCTCCCAGCCGAGCAAGCGGGCGAGGCGTGCGACCGGGCCGAAGCGGTTCTCCATGATCGACTTGCCGATCATCCAGCTCACCGCCACCGGGCGACAGCATGAACGGCAGGAGGAAGACGACGCGGAAGAACTTGCGCGCCCGGATCTCGGCGTTGAGCAGCAGCGCGAGGCCGAAGGCGATCGCGTATTCGACGAACACCGCGAGCACGTAGTAGACCATGTTGCGCAGCGCGTTCCAGTAGAACGGATCGTTCCAGCAGCTGGCGACGATGTTGTCGACGCCGTTGAATTGCCGGCCGACGAGCGACGCTGAGGTTCCAGTCGGTGAAGCGAGATCAGAGCCCGAAGATCAGCGGGAAGATCACCATGGACGTGACGAACAGCACCGCCGGCAGCACGAAAAGCGCGCGCTTGCCCTGCTCGCCGCGGATCAGCACCTGCGCCGACGCAGAGCGCCGACGCCCCAGACGATGTAGGCGTAGAGGACCGGCCGCCAGCCGTCGAAACCGAAGGCGATGACGCCGTTGTCGTGCAGCACCTGGAAGAGGAGCGCGGCGGCGAGCACGGCGCGCCGGTGCCGAAGACCAGCAGACGGCCGACCGGCTCTTGCGCGCCGGCGTGATGTCGTCAGGCGCAACGGTGTGCAGGAGATCGCCTTGCTGCGGAACTCATCGCCTGGCTTTTCATTGGGAAGGGCCGGAAACAGGGCGCGGCGGAATCGCCGGCGGCGGTTCACCGCCGCCGGGATCCGTCGATGCGACTACATGCCGAGCGAGGCCTTGTAGAGCTTGATCTGGCTGTCGCGGCCGATCTGGTCGGTGATCTTCTCCCAGGCGGCGGCGATCGCGTCGGCGGTCTCCTGCGCCGACTTGTACTGGCCGGCATAGCCCTTCGCCAGTTCGTCCTCGGCGACCGAGTAGTACTGGAAGATGCCGGGAATGCGCGGCTCGATCGCGGCGTTCGGGTGGTTGTAGCTGTCGAGGTTCGAGCCGAGATAGTCCTCGACGAAGGCCCGGTCGTAGCCTGCCGCTTCCCATTCGTCGTAGTTGAAGTGGGAGTTGCGGTAGGGCTGGAAGCCCGACGGATAGGCCGACATCCACAGCGACAGGTCCTTGCCGCCCAGATGGGCCGCGGCGCGACCAGGCCGCCTTGCGCTTCTTCTCGTCGCCCGAGACGCGGCTCGTGACGTAGACGCCCCAGCCGATATAGGCCATGTTCGGCGCGAAGTTCGGCGTCGCCGGCGTCTTCCCAGGCGCCGGCCTTGCGCGTTGTAGACCTTCTTGGCGCCGGGATTGATCGAGAAGCCGACCACGTCGCCGACCACCGAGGTGTCGGACGTGCGGGCGCTCGAGCCGACGTCGCCCCACCAGCCAGCATCGAGCCGGTGCCGGCCAGGAACTGCTGGAAGGCGGTGCGTGCCCGGGTCGGCGTTGATCTGGTCCGGCGGATAGGCGTCGGCCGCGATCAGGTCCATGCACGTCCTGGATCGCCTGCACCCAGGCCGGGTTGTTGACCAGCGGCTTCATGGTGTCCGGATCGAACAGCCAGGCCGGATCGTCCGGATGCTTGGCGTAGGCCGTGGCGCGGTCCTCGAGGAAGTAGAAGCCGAAGCCGCCCCAGCCCTTCAGCGGGTCGAGGAAGCCGTAGGCGCGGCGGCCGGTGAGCGGATCGTTCTGGCCCTTCACCTTCTTGGTGAACGTCGTTGACCTGCTCCCAGGTCGTCGGCGCCTCGGTCATGCCGGTCGCCGCGGTGATCGCCGCGTCGGCGAAATAGTCCTTGCGGTAGGAGAAGGTGTGGCAGTCGCCGTCGATGGTGATGCGGTAGGTCTTGCCGTCCCAGGTGCCGACCGGCGGCCTTGAGGTAGTCGACGTAGTCGTCCATGTCGATCTGCGGTCTTGACCCAGTCGGGCATCTCGTCGAGCAGGCCCTTGCCGGCGGTGTCGCCCTCGAAGGGCGCGCCCATCTCGATGATGTCGAAGTCGACGGTGCCGGTCGCGATCGACTGCTGCAGGCGGGCATTGTAGTCGGCCTGGGCGAGGTCGATCCAGTTGATCTTGGCGCCGGTATAGGCCTCCCACGGCTTGAGGAAGCCGCGGAACAGGAAGTTGTGCAGGTTCTGGTTGTTGAGCCCCATGAAGGTGAGCTCGACGCCGGCGAACTCGCCCTCGGCGACGTTCGCCTTGGTCGCCGCCGAGGCACATCTCGCCGACCTTCTGCCAGTCGGCATCGGTGGGCGAACCCTTGCCGACGCCCGGGATCTTCAGGATTTCGGCGCGAAGATTGTCCTGGGCGAAAGCCTTGCCGGAGAACGGTACGCCGGTTGCGGCGCCGATTGCGATGGCGCTGACGCCGGCAGCTCCGCGCAACACGGCGCGGCGGCTGGCCTGCAGGGCCATCAAATTATTGTAGACTTCGACTTTCATATCAACCTCCCAAGGCCCGGCAGGACTATCCGGCCGGCAACCGAACGGCGCCCATGCATGAAACGCGCTTTCGCGCCTTCGTCCGGCGGCGCCGCTTTTTCAGAACGCGCGGCAACCCTCCTCCCGGAATGCTGAGGCCGAGGCGAGAGTATGGTTGAACCGGATTGACTGTCAACAAAACCGGCTGCCCGTAAATACGCCAGCATGAAAGGAAAACGGCATATGCCGCCAAGGAAGCGGCAGCGGTGCATGAGAGCCTTAAACGCGATGGACAGTACCGTCCGCAACAATTAGGTTTCGCCGCCTGTGCCGGGGCGGGAGGAGCAATGGCCGAGGTCTCAATCAATGCTGTCCGGAAGACTTTCGGCGAGCTTGAAGTCATCCATGGGGTCGACATCGCGATAGCCGACGGGGAATTCGTCGCGCTGGTCGGACCGTCCGGCTGCGGCAAGTCCACGCTCCTGCGCATGATCGCGGGGCTGGAAAGCATCACCGCCGGGACGATCTCGATCGGCAACCGGATCGTCAACAACATTCCGCCCAAGGACCGCGACATCGCCATGGTGTTCCAGAGCTACGCGCTCTACCCGCACATGAAGGTCAAGGACAACATGACCTTCTCGCTGCGCCTCAAGAACATGGACAAGGCCGAGATCGAGAAACGCCTCACCAGCGCCTCCGAAATCCTCGGGCTTAAGCCGTTCCTCGACCGCTATCCGCGCCAGCTTTCCGGCGGCCAGCGCCAGCGTGTCGCCATGGGCCGCGCCATCGTGCGCGAGCCGCAGGTGTTCCTGTTCGACGAGCCGCTCTCGAACCTCGACGCCAAGCTTCGCGTGCAGATGCGCGTGGAAATCAAGGAGTTGCACCAGCGGCTGAAGACGACCACCGTCTTCGTCACGCACGACCAGGTCGAGGCCATGACCATGGCCGACCGGATCGTCGTCATGCATGACGGCATCGTCGAGCAGGTGGGAACGCCGCTCGAACTCTACGACCGGCCGGACAATCTTTTCGTCGCCGGCTTCATCGGCTCGCCGGCGATGAACATGCTCAAGGGCACGGTCAGGAAGGAAAAAGGCGGCCTCACCGTCGCGCTTTCGACCGGCGAACATCTGCCGGTTCCGCCGGGCGCAAACGTCGCCGACAGGCCAGGAAGTCATCTACGGCATCCGGCCCGAGCACCTCGACCTCGACGAAGGCGGGATCGCGGCGGATGTCGTGGTGATCGAACCGACCGGTTCGGAAACGGTCGTCATCTTCCGTCATGGCGGAACCGACATGACCGCCCTCTTTCGCGAGCGGCACGCCTTCAAGCCGGGCACGCAAGTTCGCCTGAAGCCGCGCCCGCAACTGGCACATCTGTTCGACCGGGCAAGCGGCAAACGAATCTGACAGGCAAATATCGGGAGGCACAATGCTCAAGGGAATTCATCCGCTGCTCAATGCCGACGTGCTTTACGCGCTTCGGGCCATGGGCCATGGCGACGACCTGATCGTGGCCGACACCAATTTTCCGTCGGACTCCGTGGCGCGGGAAACCGTGTTCGGCGAGGTGCTGCGCATCGACGCGGACGCCGCGACGGCAATCGCCGCGATCCTGTCAGTCTATCCGCTGGACACCTTCGTCGACGACGCTGCGGCGCGCATGGAAATCGTCGGCGCGCCGAAGGAAATACCGCCCGTCCAGAAGGAAGTGCAAAAGGTGATCGACAAGGCCGAGGGCAAGAAATGGCCGATGATCTCGATCGAGCGCTACGCCTTCTACGAGCGGGCGAAGCAGGCCTATTGCGTCATCCAGACCCATGAGCGGCGCTTCTACGGATGCTTCGCCTTCCGCAAGGGCGTGATCCCGCCGGAGGCTTGAGCGCCCGATGAGCCAGTCGCAGAAGGTGACGATCCTCGGCGTATTCGTCGCCGATACCGCCTACCGGGCCGAGCGCCAGCCGAAGATGGGCGAAACCATCCTCGGCAATTCCTTCGTGCTTGGGCCCGGCGGCAAGGGTTCCAACCAGTCGGTCGCGGCAGCACGGGCCGGCGCGGATGTCTCGTTCATCACGAAGCTGGGCGAGGATGCCTTTGCGCAAATGGCGATGGCGACATGGGAGAAGGCGGGCGTGAAGCCTGCCGTGACGCGTGACCCGGCGAGCTATACCGGCGCGGCCTATATCTTCATCGAGGAAGCGACCGGCAACAACGCCATCATCGTGGCGCCCGGCGCGGCGGCAACCATCAGCCCGGCGGACATCGAGGCGCAGGCGCGACCTGATTGCCGGATCGAAGGTGTTCATCACGCAGTTGGAGCAGCCGATCCCGGCAGCACGGCGCGCGCTCGAAATCGCCAGGGCAAGCAGGCGTCATCACCATCCTCAACCCGGCCCCGGCCGCGCCGCTGGACGATGCGATCTTCAAGCTTTGCGACTATGTCACGCCGAACGAGACCGAGGCCGAGGCACTGACCGGCATGCCGGTTTCCACCGACGCGGAGGCGCGCGCGGCTGCCGAAGCGCTTCTGGCAAAGGGCGTCGGCACCGCGATCATCACGCTCGGTGAAAAGGGCGCGCTGATCCACGGCAACGGGATTTCGCAGATCGTGCCGGCCTTCAAGTTCGGAAAAGTGCTTGACACGACAGGCGCCGGCGATGCCTTCAATGGCGGGTTCGCAGCGGCGCTGGCGCGCGGCATGAGCCCGCTCGAGGCGGTCCGGTTCGGCTGCGCCGTTGCATCGATTTCGGTTACGCGCCCGGGCACCGCACCGGCGATGCCAAGCCTTGAAGAGGCGATGGCGCTTTACAAGTCCGCCTGAGCGGCGCGCCGCGAAGGAGAAACCGCAATGAACGAGATTGCCCAGGTTTGCGTCCGCCTGCACGAGGCGGACAACGTGGTGACAGTGACGCGGGCGCTGGAAACCGGGGTAAAGGTCGACGGGGTCACGACGCTCGGACTCATCCCGCGCGGTCACAAGGTTGCCACGCGCAAGATCACCAAGGGCGAAGCGGTGCGCAAATACGCGCAGATCATCGGCTATGCCTCCGGCGACATCGAGGCGGGCGAGCATGTCCACACCCACAATGTCGAATTTCGCAATACCGCAGGCGCACTACGAATTCTCGACCGACCTGCGCCCTGCCCCGGCGCCGGCGACGCGCGACACCTTCATGGGATTCCGCCGCGCCAACGGCAAGGTCGGCACGCGCAACTTCATCGCCATCATCACCTCGGTCAATTGCTCCGCAACCGCCGCCGGATGATCGCGTCGGCCTTCGGGCCGGAGGAACTTGCGGCACTATCCCGAATGTCGACGGCGTGGTTGCCTTCGTCCACGGCACTGGATGCGGCATGGCCGGTTCCGGCGAAGGTTTCGAAACGCTGCAGCGGGTGATGTGGGGCTATGCCGCCCATCCCAACCATGCGGCGGTGCTGATGGTCGGCCTCGGCTGCGAAATGAACCAGATCGACTGGCTGCTGGAAGCGCACGGCCTGGTTCGCGGCAAGATGTTCCAGACCATGAACATCCAGGACGTCGCCGGGCTTGCGCAGGACCATCGACCTTGGCATCGCCAAGGTTCGCGAAATGCTGCCGGAGGCAAACAAGGCCGTGCGCGAGCCCTGCCCGGCCTCCGAACTGATGGTCGGCCTGCAATGCGGCGGATCCGATGCCTGGTCCGGCATCACCGCCAATCCGGCACTGGGCGAGGCTTGCGACCTGCTGGTTGCGCAAGGCGGAACCGGCGTGCTTTCCGAGACCCCGGAAATCTACGGCGCCGAGCACCTGCTGACCCGCCGCGCGCAGTGACCGCCGCGTGGGCGACGACCTGATCGAGCGCATCCGCTGGTGGGAGGATTACACCGCCCGCAACATGGGCAGCATGGACAACAATCCGAGCCCGGGAAACAAGAAGGGCGGCCTGACCACCATTCTCGAGAAATCGCTCGGAGCGGCGGCCAAGGGCGGCACCACGCCGCTCAACGCCGTCTACAAGTATGGCGAACCGATCCGCGAGCACGGCTTCATCTTCATGGATTCGCCGGGCTATGATCCGGCTTCGGTGACCGGCCAGATCGCCAGCGGCTGCAATCTGATCGTCTTCACCACCGGGCGCGGTTCGGCCTTCGGATCCAAGCCGGCCCCCTGCATCAAGATCTCAACCAACACCGACATCTACAACCGCATGCCGGACGACATGGACATCAATGCCGGCGACATGCTGACCGGCGAGGCCAGCCTGCAGCAGAAAGGCCGCGAAATCTACGAACATACTGCTGCGCGTTGCATCTGGCGAAAAGTCAAAATCGGAAGCGCAGGGCCTTGGGAGATTACGAATTCGTGCCATGGCAAATCGGCGCGACCATGTAGCCTTTGCCAAATACTTGCCTGCGTATGCGTACGATCTCGCACAAAGACTAAATTTGACTTGCATCGATTTCGCCTTGTTACAGCCCCATTCGCATCTGTATATGCCCGCCATCGATACAGGCCCTAGATACTTCGCCTGGCGCTTTGTTGCGCATGCTGACGTTTCTGCTGACTTGATACTCGATCTGCCCGCGGCCCGGTTTGGCCGCACGTCAACGACGCACTTAAGGAATTAGCGTCATGGCAACAGGTACCGTAAAGTGGTTCAACGCAACCAAGGGCTTACGGCTTCATCCAGCCCGACTCCGGCGGACAGGACGTATTCGTCCACGTCACGGCCGTAGAACGTTCGGGCATTGGCTCGCTGGTCGAAGGCCAGAAGATCAACTACGAAATCACCCGCGACGCCCGCACGGGCAAGTCGTCGGCGGACAAGCTCAGCGCCGCATAAGCGCCTGACAGCTTCTCGACCGGTTGCTGAAAAGGGCGGGGTTTTCCCCGCCCTTTTTGTTTGCGCGCATCATTCTCCCCGCCGCGTTGCCGTGTGGAACCCTGTCATCCCTGCGGCGTTTGGTTGCCGGGCCGGAAGAAACCGGCCGCGCAACCCGCGGCCAAAAGACAGGAGATCCCGATGCACAACACCTGAAGGCGGGCGCCGCCGGAATGATGCTTCTTGCAGCAGCAGGATGCACCACAACCGAAACCGGCGCTGCCGTAGGCGCAGGAACCGGAGCTGCGATTGGCGGGGCCACCACGGGCACCACGCAGGGCGCACTGGCGGGCGCCGCCATCGGCGGCGTCACAGGCGCGCTGATTGGCCGTGCCGCCACCCCGGGCGACTGCTGTCTACCGCGACGCGCGCGGCCGCCAGTTCATCGCGCGCTGCTGACCATGCGTAACCCGGAGCCGGCCGGGTCGCGCAGTCGCGGCCCTTCGTTGCCAGTCACGCTCAGCCGGTGCGGAAAGCGTAGAGCTCCATCGGCTCGAGAACGCCGTCCAGCTTGTGCTCGCCGAGCGAACGCCACCGCTCGGGATTGAGCGTGGCAAGTCGTTTTCCCGAGAGGACCGGCTGTTGCAGCATCTTGGTCATCGATTCGATGCGGGCCACCTCGTTGACCGTTTGCCCGATGACCGAGAACGACAGCCGCTGCGGGATGCCGATATTTCCGAACTTCACATCGCCGACATTGAGGCCGACGCCGAAATGGAACCGCTCGAGCCCGGATTTCTCGCGCTCGGCATTGACCTCGCGCCCCCGACCAGCGCCTCGTCCAACGCGGCGTTCGCGCGCTGAGCCGCGTGCTCCAATCCGCCCCCGTCCTCGAACGGGAAAATGCCCAGCACGCCGTCGCCGATGAAGTCGAGAACTTCGCCGCCATGCTCCACCAGCGGGCCTGCGGTGGCCTCGAAATACGAGTTGAGAAGCGAGAAATACGCATCTGACGGCAGGGATTCGGCCAGCATCGTCGAGTTGCGCATGTCCGAGAACCAGACGACCGCGTGCGTTTCCTGCCCGTCGCCGCGCCGGATCTGGCCGTTCAGCACGCTGCGCCCTGCCCGATCGCCCAGATAGGTCGTGGCGATGTTCGACGAAATCCGGCTCTGGATCATGGTCTTGCAGGCAAGCGCGAAAACGCGCTGGACCTTCTGCAGGGCCTCAAGATCGTCCGGCGAAAACCCGCTGGCCCGGTCGCTGGTCCAGGTGACGAGCACGCCGCGCGGGCCGCTTTTGGATGCTACCGTTAGGCCCGCGAATGTCCGACACGCCGTCGCCACACGACGTAGTCGGTGAAGCCCTGCTCCTTGAGTTCGGACAGGATTGGAAAATCCAGCATCATGTTCTCGCCGAAGAACTGGCGGCGGAAGATGTCGAGCCGGTTCTCGAGCGTGAAGCGCAGAGGACTGCGCGACCACGCGTCGGTCTCGTTGTCCTGGTGGCGGAACTGGTCGAGCGTCGCTTCCTTGCCGCGGTCCCAGATCACCGTCTCGGCCCTGAACAGCGGATGCAGCGTCTGCCAGATCAGGCGCGCGCGGGCGATCGGAATGCCGATCCCCGTCAGGCGCTGGCACATCGTTTCAAAGAGATTGACGATATCCGGTTCGCCGAGCGCCTCGTCTATGAGCCATTCCTGAATAGGCAGCAGAAGCGCATGGTGCGCCATGGGATTTCCTTTCCGGCAGGGCGATTGCGGCCATGCCCAGCAATCCCTTAAATGAAAGCGCAGCCGCCCCGCGTCAACCTGTGCGGCGTAAACATTTGACCAAGCGGCATTGTCCCGAGAGACTAAACGCGATCGTGCAAGCCGATCGCAGACCGCAGCGGACAGACCGGCAAGGGATCGGTTGTCCAGAGGCTGCGGCTCTGGTCCGGCCTCGTGTTGATGGCCTACGTCACCTGGCACTATCTCAACCATGCGCTCGGCCACGTTTCGCTCGGCGCCATGGAAGCGATGCTGGAGGCGCAGGAAGTCATCACGGGCAGCATTTGACGGCATTGCAGTGCTCTACGGCGCGCTGGCGACCCATGTCGTACTGGCGCTCGGCAAGCTGGTCAACATGCGCACATGGCGGCGCCCGGCCTGGGAGTGGACCCAGATCGCGCTCGGACTTGCAATTCCCTGGTTCCTGTTCAGCCATCTGACCTATACCCGCGGCGCCGAAAGCCTGCTGGGCATCGATATGGACTATGAGCGGGAACTCGGCCTGTTGTGGCCGGGGGCCTGGATCCAGCAGAGCGCGCTCCTGCTGATCGTCTGGATCCACGGATGCATCGGCATTCATTTCTGGCTGCGCCTGCGGCCGCTCGTATCTGTCCCTGGGCGCCCTATCTGGCCGGCCTGGCGGTGTTCGTGCCATCGCTCGTCCTTACGGGGTGGATCGTCGCCGCCCGCCGCCAGTATGAAATGCTTTCGGCGCAAGCCGGCGGCGGCGCACCTCCCGATCGACGAGACGACAGCGCAGATCCTTGTATTACCTGCCCCGCGTCGAGGATGCAGGACAGAATGTGGCGATCGCGGCCGCCCTTGGGGTTGTCGCCGTCATGGCGTTGCGCTGGTTCCAGATGCGATACCGGGCAAAGGCGCGCATCACCTATGGCGACGGCACGATCGTCAATTCCGCGCCCGGCCGCACGCTGCTCGAAGTCAGCCGCGCCAACGGAATCGCGCACATGTCGGTTTGCGGCGGGCGGGCACGCTGTTCCACCTGCCGGACCTTGATCGTGGCCGGCAACGACAACCTCACTACGCCGACGGAAGCGGAAGCGCACCTTCTGGGCAAGCTCAGCGCCGGCTCGGATGTCCGGCTGGCGTGCCAGGCACGGGTGCGCGGCGACGTGTCGGTACGCCTGCTGATCCAGCCGCAAGCGTCGGTCAATGCACCGCGCAACGCCGATCCGCTCGGCTGGGGCGTCGAGCGCGAGATCGCGGTGCTGTTCCTGGACATACGGGGCTTTTCGAAGATCTCGGAGAAAAGCCTGCCCTATGATGTCGTCTTCATCCTCAACAGCCTTTTCGGCGAAGTCGGCAGCGAAATCGAGAAAGCCAACGGCTATATCGACAAGTTCATGGGCGACGGACTGATGGCGCTTTTCGGGCTCAATTCGACGCCGCAGGAAGCAAGCCGCGACGCAATCAGGGCCGCGATTGCCGCACAGCGCGCCACAACGAGCGCAAGCCGCATGCTGACCCAGCACCTCAACGAGCCTCTGCGGGTCGGCATCGGCGTGCACACCGGCATGGCGGTGATCGGGCGGATCGGGCGGACCGCCGACCAGACCCAGCCATCGCGCCTGACCGCGATCGGCGACAGCGTCAACATAGCAGCGCGGCTGGAATCGGCGACCAAGGAACTGGCATGCAGCATCGTGCTTTCCGGCCGGACACTGGAACTGGCCGGGTTGCCCGTCCGACACTGCGGCAGGCGAACACAGCACGATAACGGTGCACAACATCTCGCAGCCCGTGGACGTGCTGGCCGTGCGCGACATCGAAAGGCTGGAAGAGCAGATGAACCTGACGCATCCGCAAGAAAGCGCAAGCCTTGCGTTCCCGATCCGGCTTTCGGGAGCTTGCGGGCGGCTTTGCAACGCTTGGGAAAAAAACCGGTCAGCGATGACGCAGGGGCTTTTTTGAAGCGTTTTCCCTGCTATCGTGGGTTCGTGGGGGCTGTGCAAATGCGACACGAGCCGAAATTGCGTCATACATACAACGCTTGCGGGGACCGGCCGTGAAAGACCAGATGGAGCCAAGCCTCCTTCGATATATCTGGAACAATTCGCGCCGCGACCAACTGTGGATGCTCCTGGTCATCCTGGCGTCGATGCCGACCTATTTCCTGAGCCTTGATCTTCCAAAGCGCATCGTCAACGGGCCTATCCAGGGCAATGGTTTCGAGAATCCGGACGACATCCAGTACTTCCTGACCACCTATGTGCCGCTGCCGGATTGGATCACGGGCGGCCCTATCAAGATATTCGACGGAATTCCGCTCGAGCGCGTCAATTTCCTGTTCGCGCTTTCCGTCACTTTCCTGGCGCTGGTGGCGGCGAACGGAATGTTCAAGCTGTATATCAACACCTACAAGGGCCGGATGGGCGAGCGGCTAATGCGCCGCTTGCGGTTCGATCTTTTCGACCGGGTGCTGCGCTACCCCCTGCCCCGTTTCCGCCGCACCAAGCCGGCTGAAATCGCCTCGATGATCAAGGACGAAGTGGAGCCGATGGGCGGCTTCATCGGCGACGCCTTCACCCAGCCGCTATTCCTGGGCGGACAGGCCCTCACGGGCCTCATATTCATTTTCATCCAGAACGTGCCGCTCGGCTTCGTCACCCTGGTCGTCGTGCTGTTCCAGGCCTGGCTCATTCCCCGCCTGCGCCAGCGCCTGATCGTGCTCGGCCGCCAGCGCCAGATCGAGGCGCGCATGCTTGCAGGGCGCATCGGCGAAGTCGTCGAGAGCATCCAGGAAACGCACGCCAACGACACAACGAACTACGAGCGCTCGTTGATTTCCAACACGCTGGGCAGGCTGTATTTCATCCGTTTCGAGCTTTACCAGCGCAAGTTCTCGGTCAAGTTCATCAACAATCTGCTGATCCAGTTCCTGGCATTCGTGTTCTACGCGGCCGGCGGCTATCTTGCGATCCGCGGCACGCTGGACCTCGGCCAGCTCGTCGCCGTCATCGCGGCCTACAAGGACCTGCCCGATCCGATCCGCGGCCTCATCGACTACGACCAGATGCGCCAGACCGTGGATGCGCGTTATGAGCAGATCGTCGAGCAATTCGCGGCCGACGAACTGCAGGACCCCGAAAAGCAGAAGCCCGCCGACGGCGTGGTGCCGCCAATCCGCCACGGCTATGATGTAAACGGCCTGCAGGTGATCGACGAAAGCGGTTCCAAGCTGATCGAAAAGGCGAACGCAAGGATCGGGCTTGGCGAACAGGTCGCGGTTGTCGGTGCGGTGAACTCGGGCGCGACGCATTTCACCGAGGTCCTGGCGCGCATGCTGAAGGCCTCCTCGGGACGGGTCGAGCTCGACGGCAGACCGCTCGACGAGCTGCCGGAATACGTCACCGGGCAACGACTGGCCTATATCGACGGCAGCACCTATTTTCCGCAATCCAGCATCTATGACGCACTGACCTATGTGCTGAAGAACAAGCCCGTTGCCGATACACCCGCCGAGGGGGAACTTGCGGCGCAAAGGCGGCTCATGCTGGAAGAGGCGCGGGCATCGGGCAACAGCGACCTCGATGCCGAGGCCGACTGGATTGACCGCGAGCGCATTGGCGCACGCGATCCGGTAGCCTTCGAAATGGAAGTTCGAAAAGTTCTGGTCGATGTCGACCTTGAGTCGGATGTTCGTTCATTCGGCCTTCGCGGAACGCTCGACCCGCAACAGCACTCGCGAATTGCCGCGGACCTGGTGAAAGCCCGGCACGCCTTCCGCGACCGGCTGGAGGAACTCGGGCTTGACGGTCTCGTCGAGCCGTTCGACCCGCAGGCATACAACTCGCAAGCCAATATCGGCGAGAACATCCTTTTCGGCACGGCGATCGCCCACGAATACGAGCCGGCGAATTTTCCGTCCAATCCCGTGGTTCGCGAGGTGCTCGCGCAGGCCGGACTGGAGGAAAAGCTGTTCCAGATGGGCAAGGAAGTCGCGACGACCACGGTCGAACTCTTCGGCGACCTGTCATCCGACAACCCGTTCTTCGACCAGCTGACCTACATGGAAGCAGACCAAATTCCGGTTTACCGCGCGATTTTGAACCGGATCGGCAACCTTCCGCTGGCGCAGGTGGCGCCGGCGGACCAGGAAATGATCCTGAAACTGCCCTTCGCCTATACTGAATCGCGCAACCGCCTCGGCCTTCTGGACGAGCAGCTCAAGGCCGACATCCTCAAGGCCAGGCACATGCTGCGCGAGCGGCTGGAGCCTCTCGATCCCGCCCCCGTCAGCTTCTACGACCCGGAGCAGTACAACCCGTCTGCATCGGTCATCGACAACGTCCTCCTGGGCCGCATTTCCGCGGACGTGGCCGAAGGCCCGCAGAAGGTAACGGCCGCCATCCGCGTGCTGCTCGAGGAACTCGGCCTCAACGACGACATCTTCCGGATCGGCCTTGACTACAACATGGGATCGGGCGGAAAGCGGCTTTCCGAAAGCCAGCGGCAGAAACTTCACATGGCCCGCTGCCTGCTGAAAAAGCCCGATTTCCTGATCGTGAACCAGGCTTTGAACACCCTCGATGCCCGCGCCCACCAACACATTCTCGACAATGTGCTTGCAAAGTCGCGAGGTCGCGATGGGGATAGTTTCGGCGTCATCTGGTCGCCAATGAACCTTTCCGTAGCGTCCCAGTTTGAAAGGGTGCTGGTATTCAAGCAAGGTGTGCTCGTCGAGGACGGTCCGCCTGAAAAGCTGCACGAGCAGTCCGCCGTGTATCGCGAAGTCACCGGCTCATGAAACAGGCGATCGAGACGGGCGTCGCCGCGGGGCGCAGCAAGGAGAAGCAAGAACAATGGCTACGCTGAGCGAAGAAGTCGACGTATTGCGGCGTATTCCGCTTTTCGCCGCAATCGATCCGGGCAAGCTGAAGCTGCTTGCTTTCGCCTCGGACCGGATGATCTACCGGGACGGGCAGGCAGTGTTCCACCAGGGCGAAGCGGGCGATGCGGCCTATGTCATCGTGCGCGGCGCCGCGGAGGTCGTCGTCGAGGTGAAGGGCGAGGACATCGTCGTCGCGCGCCTGGGCGAAAACGCAGTGGTGGGCGAAATCGCGATCCTGTGCGATGTACCGCGCACGGCCACTTTGCGGGCTTCCGGCGAACTTGTCGTCCTCAAGATCAAGAAGGAACACTTCCTTGGCCTCATCATGGACTTCCCGAAACTGGGCATCCAGGTAATGCGCGAACTTGCACAACGGCTGTCACGCACAACAACCGAGTTGACGGATGCGCGCCGCCAGCTTGAACAGATGAAGGCCGGCTGAACCGGCGGCAAGCAAAGTGACCATGTCTTGAACACCGAAGAAGAAGACCTGCTTTCAGTGACTTTCTGGGGTGTTCGCGGAACTCTCGCGGCACCGGGGCGGGATTTTCAGCGAACCGGCGGCAACACCATATGCGCCGAGGTCCGGTGCGGCAGCCGCGTTGTCGTTCTCGACGCCGGCACCGGCATTCGCGAGCTGGGCAGCCGGCTGATCGAGCAATCCGCGATCCGCAAGATCGATCTCCTCTTCACCCATGGCCATTACGACCACGTCGAGGGCCTTCCCTTCTTTCGCGCCGTTCTTTTCGCCGGAATTCGAGCATCAACGTCTGGGCCGGAAGGCTGGACGGCTCCGACCCGCCGGAAGATGCCGTCAAGGGATTGATGCGGCAGGCCGTATTTTCCGGTCGGGCCGGAAGTGTTTTCGGCGCGGGTCAGCCTACCGCGAGGTCGAACGGTCGCAGACGCTCGATCTGGGCGACGGCGTTGTCGTGCGCACCGCGCCGCTCAACCATCCGGGCGGCGCGACCGGCTACCGGATCGACTACCACGGACGCTCCTTTGCCTTCATCACCGACACGGAACACGTACCGGGCAAGATGGACCGCAACGTTGCCAAGCTGATCCAGGACGTCGATCTTTTCGCCTACGACGCAAGCTTCACCGATGCCGAACTTCCAGATTTCGCCGGATATGGCCATTCCACCTGGGAAGAAGGCCTGCGCCTTCGCAAGGTCGCCAATGCCGGGGCCATGCTGGCAATGCACCACATGCCTTTCCGTACCGATCCCGACATAGACGTGCTGGAAAAATTGATCCAGCGCAGCCACTCCGGCAGCGGCGTGGCGCGCGAGGGTATGACGATACGCTCTGGCCGGACTTGCGAAAGCCGGCTGACGATTGGCCGGGAAACGGCCACAATTCGATCTGCGACGAACGGGCCCGTGCATATGCGCGCTCTCAACCGCAAGACATTGCTGGTCATCCTGGCCGCGGTCGTGGCCGTGGTCGCGGCATGGAACTGGCGCGTTGCCGATCCGAAAATCCTTCGCTCGCTGCGCGACATCACCTTCGACAACTACCAGCGCATCAAGCCGCGCGAACCGCTCGGCCAGCCGATCCGCATCGTCAACATCGACGAGGCGTCGATCCGGCGTTCGGCCAATGGCCCTGGCCGCGCACGCGCATCGCGCAGATCGTCGACCGGCTGGCGAGCTGGGCGTGGGCAACCATCGCCTTCGACATCGTGTTTTCCGAGCCGGACCGGACCGGACCCGCCGGGCTGATCGCGCATTGCGCGAAGAGCGACTGGCCGGGACGCGAGGCGATCGAGGCTTCGATTTCAGGCTTCCGGACAATGACGGCGTGCTTGCAAATTCAGTTGCGCAAACACCGGTAGTGCTCGGTTTTTTCAACGATCGGCTTTCGTCGCAGGGCCTGCCGGAGATCAAGGCCGGATTCGTTCAGCTTGGCGATGATCCCAAGCCGCTTTTGACCGTGATGAAGTCGTCCGTCATGTCGATCAAGCCATTGCAGGAAGCGGCGGCGGGCAACGGATCGCTTTCTCTGGGCGAGCAGATCGACGATGTCGTGCGCCGCGTTCCGATGTTCCTTACCGACAATGAGAACATCTATCCGGCCTTTGCGCTGGAGACGCTGCGCGTCGCGTTCGGAGAGACGACCTACGCGCTGAAAACGACCACCGCCAGCACCGAGAATGTCGGCGGGGAACTGGCCATGGTCGATTTCAAGGTCGGGCAGTTCGTGGTGCCTGTCGACGAACTGGGACGCTTCCTCATTCATTATTCGCGCAACGATCCGGCCCTGTACGTGAGCAGCAAGGACATTCTGGAACTGCCGCCGGAAGAACTGGAGCCGCTCATCCGCGACCACATCGTCTTCATCGGCGCCACCGCGACCGGCCTGCGCGACATTCGCGTCACCACGTTGGGCGAGAACGTTCCGGGCGTCTACATGCATGCGCAGATCGCCGACCAGATCCTGTCGCAGTCGTTTCTCGAGCGGCCCGACTGGGCGCAGGGGGCGGAAATCGCGGCCATGCTGTTGATCAGCCTGCTCATCATTGCGATCCTGCCCTTCGCCGGCCCCCTCGTCTCGGCCGGCTTCGGCGCGCTGTCGTCGGTAGCGGTGCTGGCGGGAAGCTGGTTCGCCTTCGACCGGTACGGTATCCTGCTCGACCCGCTGTTCCCGATGCTGACCGGAACTGCGATCTTCCTGACGACGACGATCCTGCTCTTTGCCTTTACCGAACGCGAGAAGCGCTTCGTGCGCGGCGCGTTCCAGCGCTACCTGGCGCCCGACCTGTTGCTGAAACTTGAACGCAATCCGGACAGCCTCAAGCTCGGCGGGGAAATCCGCCAGATGACGCTGATGTTCATGGACATACGCGGCTTCACTCCGATTTCGGAAAAGCTTGTCGCCGCAGGAACTCGTGACCTTCCTCAACAAGCTGCTTTCGCCGTTGTCGGATGCGATCCTCAAGCACGAAGGCGCGATCGACAAATATATCGGCGATTCGATCATGGCCTTCTGGAATGCGCCGCTGGACGTGGAGGACCACCCGCGCAAGGCGGCGCGGGCAGCGCTGGAAATGATGGAACGCCTCAAGGAACTGAACGCAAGCGACGAGTTCGGCTTCCACCGTCCCGAGCTCGGGCTTGGCGACGTGCAGATCGGCATCGGGCTCAACAGCGGCGAGGGCTGTGTCGGCAACATGGGGTCGGTCACCCGCTTCGACTATTCGGTGGTCGGCGATACGGTCAACGTGGCGGCGCGGATCGAGTCCACCACCAAGCCTGCGGGCTGGTACATCCTGCTGTCGGAAACCACTGCAGCCGGCTGCCCGGACTTCGCGATCCTCAAGGCGGCCTGATGGCGCTCAAGGGCAAGAGCAAGCCGGCAACGCTTTACGCCCTGATCGGCGACGAAAAGCTCGCGACGAGCGAGCATGGAAGAAGCTGGCCGCGCGCCACGACGAATTCCATGCGGCGCTCGGGCATGGCGACCTCGCCGGCGCGGAGAAAATCTCGCGCGACTGCATTGCAATCGCACCCGTCGACCTCGCCGCATTTCTACGGCGCGCTAATCGCGAGCGTTGCCGAGAAACAGCCTGCCTGACAACATGATCCGCCCGCAGCCGTTTGCGTAGAGTGTCTCGACAACCGCACGGCACCGAAGCAGGCGCGTGACAGCATACGAATACCCAACGAACAAGCTGGCACGTCGGGCGGCGATGCCTTCCGCGAGGCGCCCGCGCTCGTCTGGTTTCGCGACGACCTGCGCATGGCCGACAATCCGGCGCTCAATGCGGCTGCCACCAGCGGGCGTCCGGTCATGGCGCTCTACATTCTCGACGAGATTTCGGAAGGGATGCGCCCGCTCGGGGGTGCGCAGCGCTGGATGCTGCATCACGGTGCTTTCAGCGCTTGCCAAACGCTTGCGCAAGCTCGGCGCGAGCCTCTTGATCAAGCGGGCCCGGCCGCGATGTGTTGCCGCAAGTCGTTGCGCAGACCGGCGCTGCAGAGGTCTACTGGAACCGCCGGCATTTCGCAGCGGGAATTGCCATCGACCGGGCGCTCAAGACACGGTTGCCGAGACCGGCATCATCGCCAAGAGCTTCAACGGCAACCTGCTGCATGAACCATCCCTTCTCAAGACCGGCGATGGCGGCCCCTACCGCGTCTACAGTCCGTTCTGGCGAGCCTTCGAACGCCAGGGCGAGCCGCGGCGTCCCCTCCCCGCACCGCAACGCCTGAATGCGTTCGAGGGCATGATCGACAGCATCGCGCCTCGAGGATCTGAGCCTGCTTCCTACGAGGCCCGATTGGGCCGGAGGGTTGCGCGAGACCTGGCAGGCAGGTGAGGAAGCGGGCCTTGAAATGCTCGCCGATTTTGTCGCGAACGGCCTGCCCGGCTATGCCGACGGCCGCGATTTCCCGGCCCAAGAAAACGTGTCGCGGCTCTCGCCCTATCTGCGTTTCGGCATGATCTCGCCCTACCAGGCCTGGCATGCCGCCGGCACAGGAACTGCTTCGGCGCACGATGTCGAGAAATTCCGCAAGGAGCTTGGCTGGCGGGAATTCTCATGGCACCTGCTCCATCACTATCCCGACCTGCCATGGCGCAATTTCAACGACCGTTTCGACGCGTTTCCGTGGCTCGTGTCATCACCGGCTATTGACGCGTGGAAAGAGGGCCGCACCGGCTATCCCATCGTCGATGCCGGCATGCGCGAACTGTGGCGCACCGGCTACATGCACAACCGCGTGCGCATGATCGTCGCGTCCTTTCTGATCAAGCACCTGATGATCGACTGGCGCGTCGGGCGAGGACTGGTTCTGGGACACGCTGGTGGATGGCGACCTCGGCCAGCAACGCCGCAAGCTGGCAGTGGGTCGCGGGCTGCGGGGCGGACGCCGCTCCGTATTTCCGCATCTTCAACCCGATCCTGCAGGGCGAGAAATTCGATCCGCAAAGGCGACTATGTCCGCCGCTGGATTCGCGAAATCGCCGACCTGCCCAATAGTTTCTTGCACAAGCCCTGGGAAGCGCCCAAGGATGCGCTGGTGAAGGCGGGCATCACACTCGGGGCAAACCTATCCAAAGCCGATCGTCGATCATTCCAGCGCGCGTGACAGGCGCTGGGCGCATTCGAATCCTTGAAGAAAGCTAGCTGATTTATGAAAATAGCAGTCGTCGGTTCCGGCATTTCCGGGAACTCGGCCGCTTGGGCACTTTCGCCGCGCCATGACGTAACGCTTGTACGAAAAGCGCGAGCGTCCGGGCGGGCATTCCGCGACGGTGGTGGTAGACCATGACGGGCGGCAGATACCGGTCGACACCGGCTTCATCGTCTTCAACCGCGCCAATTATCCCAACCTTTGCAAGATGTTCGCCCATCTCGGCGTCGAGACGGAACGGACCTCGATGAGCTTCTCGGTCTCGCTCGACGGCGGCGCGCTGGAGTGGTGCGGGGGCGGACTTCGCTAAATCTTTGCGCAGAAGCGAAACCTGCTTTCGCCGCGCTTCCTGTTCATGCTGAAGGACATCCTGCGCTTCAACGAGCGGGCCAAGTACGATCTGGAAAACGGCATGCTTTGCGGCCTGACCTTCGGCGACTACATCAAGACGCGCCGGATTTCCGACGCGTTGCGCGACGACTACATCGTGCCGATGATCGCGGCGATCTGGTCGACGCCCGCGGCCCGCATGCTGGACTATCCAGCCGAAAGCCTGATCCGTTTCCTGGACAACCACCGGCTCATCCACCGCGAGCGCCCGTACTGGGAGACCGTGACCGGCGGCAGCCGCGTTTACGTCGAGAAGCTGCTTTCGCAATTTGACGGGCGGATACTGCTCAACACTTCGGTCGAGCAGATCGAACGGCGCGAAGGCGCCGTCTTCATTCGCGACAGCCACGGCCAGACGCAACGCTACGACAAGGTGGTGATCGCATCGCACACCGACCAGTCGCTGCGATTCCTCGCCGATCCGACGAGGCCGAGCATTCGATCCTGTCCGCAATGCAGTACCGTCCGAACGCCGTGTGGCTGCACCGCGATCCGGCGCTGATGCCCACGCCGCCGCGACGCGTGGGCAGCGTGGAATTATCTCGGCACCCGCGAGGAAAGCGGCAAGCGCGAGATCTCGGTTACCTACTGGATGAACCGGTTGCAGAACATCGACCCGCGGCACCCGTCTTCATCACGCTCAACCCGCCGACGCCGCCGCGCGAAGATCTGACCTTCGGGCTGTTCGACTATTCGCATCCGCAATTCGATACGAAAGCGCTGGCCGCGCAGGAGCGGCTGCCCTCGATCCAGGGCCAGAACAATACCTATTATTGCGGCGCCTGGACGCGTTATGGTTTCCACGAGGACGGACTTTCGTCCGGCCTTGGCGTTGCGGCGATGCTGGGTTGCAACGCGCCGTGGGAGTCGCAGAGCGAGAACGGGTTGCGCCAATCCTCGAGGCCGCGGAATAGCATGGCCGCCGAACGGCCATCGGGAGTACGCCCCTGCCTTGTCGCTCTACGACGGCAAGGTCATGCATGCGCGGCTGAAGCCCGTCGGCCACCGGTTCACCTACTCCGTGGCCTCCATGCTGATCGATCTCGACCGATTGGATGAAGCCGACAAGACCAGCCCGATCTTTTCGGTGAACAAGCGCAATCTCGTCGCCTTCCACGAAAAAGACCACGGCCCGCGCGACGGGACCCGCCTTCGCGACCATGTCGACCGGTTGATGCGCAATGCCGGCCTTTCGCGCCCGTCCAGGGTAGAGCTTTTGTGCTATCCCAGCGTGCTGGGCTACACCTTCAATCCGATGTCGGTCTATTTTTGCCGCGACGAGTCCGGCGAAATCACCGCCCTCGATCTACCAGGTCCACAACACGTTCGGCGAAGGCACACAGTTACGTCGAACCGGTGCTGGCCGGCCAGGCCTCGCCAGCCGGCATACGGCAGGAGCGGCGCAAAGGCTTTTATGTCTCGCCCTTCCTCGACATGGAACTCACCTATCGCTTCCGGATCCGGCCACCGGACGACGAAGTTGCATTGCGCATTCTTGAAACCGATCGGGACGGTCCAATATTGGCCGCAACCTTCCACGGCGTAAGGAAAAGCGCCGACTTGTACGGTTTCGTAACCGCCATCTTGAAAACACTGGGGATTCCATGGAAAGTCATGGCCGGAATACACTTTGAGGCACTGAAATTGTGGCTCAAGGGTGTGAAATTGACAAAAAGGCCCGCGCCGCCGCCGCCGGAAAGCTATTCCGGCAATCCCGGGCCAAGGCATGGCCTTGCCCCGGGGGAATGAACGACAACGAGGCGCGCCCGTCCAGGGGAATGAGTGCATGATGCAAGGCAGGGTGCGAGAGAAGGCAGGCGGGCAGAACAAGGTCGTTGAACTGACGCAAGACAATGTCGGCGAAGTCACCCGCGGTCTGCCTTTCCACGCCCGGCACGCCCTCAGGGCACTGACCCGAATGCACTACGGCAGCCTGACGGTGGAGCTGCCCGGCGGTGCTGCCTACCACTTCAAGGCGCCTGGCCAGGGACCGGAAGCAGATCTCGTGATCAACGACTGGCGTTTTGCGCGCCGCGCGATCATGGGCGGCTCGGTAGGCGTTGCCGAAAGCTACATGGACGGCGACTGGACCAGCCCGGACGTGACGTCGTTCCTGTCGCTGTTTCTCGCCAATGAAGAGCTGTACCGCAACGTCGCGACGCCGAACTGGTTCAACAACGCGCTGCAGAAGCTCAACCACTGGTTCAACCAGAACACAAGGCGTGGCTCGCAGCGCAACATCGCCTCGCATTACGACCTCGGCAACGCGTTCTACAGCCGCTGGCTCGACTCGACGATGACCTATTCCTCGGCCATTTTCGAGGAAGGCGACAATTCGCTCGCGGCAGCGCAGCGTTCGAAATACCGGTCGCTTGCCAAGAGCGCCCATATGGCGGGCGGCCAGCACGTTCTGGAAATCGGCTGCGGCTGGGGCGGCTTTGCCGAATATGCGGCCAAGGAAGTCGGCTGCCACGTCACGGGCCTTACCATCAGCCGCGAGCAGTATGATTTCGCCCGCGAACGCATGTTCCGCGAGGGGCTGAACGAGCTCGTCGAAATCAAGTTCCAGGACTACCGCGACGAGACGGGCAAGTACGACGCCATCGCATCGATCGAAATGTTCGAGGCGGTTGGCGAAAAATACTGGCCGGCCTATTTCGGCAAGCTGCATGACTGCCTGAAGGCAGGCGGCCGCGCCGGGCTGCAGATCATCACCATCGCCGACACGAGCTACGATTATTACCGCTCGCATCCCGATTTCATCCAACGCTACATCTTTCCGGGCGGCATGCTGCCAAGTCCTTCGATACTGTCGCGCCTCAGCATCGAGCACGGGCTGACGCTGATGTCGGATCGCATCTTCCCGAGGGATTATGCCCGCACGCTCGCCGAATGGCGCGAGAAGTTCGTCAGCACGTGGGATGACATACGCCCGATGGGCTTCGACCTGCGCTTCAAGCGGATGTGGGAATTCTACCTGCATTATTGCGAGGCGGGCTTCCTCAGCGACAACATCGACGTGCGCCAGCTTTTCTACCAGCGTTCGTGAGCAGCCAAACCGCGTCACTGCCTGCCTGGCGGCTTGCCGCCTATGGCGCCGTGGCGCTGCCGCTCGCGGCGCTGACCTTGCCGCTCTATCTCGTCGTCCCAACCTTTTACGCCGAAGCGCTGGGCGTTCCACTCGCCGTGGTCGGAACCATCCTTCTGGCCGTGCGCATCTTCGATGCACTGAACGACCCGGCGATCGGCTGGCTCGCCGACCGGTGGCCTGCCCGCAACCGACGAAAGACCTGGATAGCGCTCTTCGCCCTGCCGCTTGCGGCAACCGCCTTCGCGCTGTTCTGGCCGCCGGCGGAGGCTGGCGGCGGGTGGCTCTTCGGAACCGCGGCATTGCTGTCGATCGGCTACACCGCGATGGTCCTGCCGCTTTCCGCCTGGGGCGCGGAGCTGTCGCAGGACTATCACGAGCGAAGCCGCATTGCGGCATGGCGCGAGGGATTCGTGATTGCCGGAACAGTGGTGGCGATCGCCCTGCCCTTCACCATCGGCTGGAAGGATCCTTCGGCCTTCCACGGGCTGGCGCTGATTGCGGTGTTCGTTGTTGTTGCATTGCCGCTGTTCACCGCGCTTGCGGTCGCAACCGTCCCCGAGCCCTTGGTGAGCGAACGTGCGGGCACGCCGCCCCTCGAGGCTTTGGCCGCCATGCGCGCCAACCCCCACTTCATCCGCCTGTTGTCGGCGTTTCTCATCAACAGCCTCGCCAATGCGCTGCCGGCGACGCTTTTCCTGCTTTTCGTTGCGCAGCGCCTGGGTGCGGAAGAGTGGCGCGGGCCGCTGCTGATCCTCTATTTCGTCAGCGCCATTGCGGGAATGCCGGTCTGGAACTGGGTTGCGCGCAGGCTTTCCAAGCACCGCGCATGGTGCATCGCCATGCTCGCCGCATGCGCGGTGTTCCTGCCCGCCGCATTCCTGTCGCAGGGCGACGTCGCGGCTTTCACCATCATCTGCATCGCCAGCGGACTTTGCCTCGGCGCGGACCTCGTGCTTCCCTCCTCCATGCAGGCTGACGTCATCGAATCGGACCGGATCGCGTCGCGCGCCAACCGGTCGGCACTGTTTTTCGCGGCCTGGTCGCTGACGTCGAAACTGGCGCTGGCGCTGGCGGTGGGACTGGCCTTCCCGCTGCTCGAGACATACGGGCTCGACGCCACGAACAGCGCTGCAAGCAGCGGCGAAAGCCTGTTGATGCTGGCCCTGCTCTACGCGGCTGCGCCGGTTGCGTTGAAGCTCGTTGCCATCGCAATGATGTGGAATTTTCGCCTGGACGAGGCCGCGCTCGTGCGGATGCGCAAGGGCTAGCGGCGCGCGCCTGTCATTCGCGCGACAAGCGGAAAATAAAGCGAATACGGCAACAGGTTCGCGAGCTTCAGCATGTAGGTGAAGCGTTTGGGGAACGTGATGTCGAAGGCATTCGAATTGAGGCCTTTAGCGAACGCTTCCGCCGCGTCGTCAACTTTCATCAGGAAGGGCATCGGAAAGTCGTTCTTGCCGGTGAGCGGCGTTTCCACGAAGCCGGGCGTGACCACCTGGATACGTATGTTCATGGTGTCGAGGTCGAATTTGAGGCTGGCCGCGAGATTGATCAGCCCCGCCTTGGAAGCGCCATAGGCAGCGCTTTTCGGCAGGCCGCCATAGCCGGCGGAGGAAGCCACCAGCGCCAGTTGGCCGAAGCCCTGCGCCTTCATCGCCTCGACTGCCGGTATGAGGCCGTTGACGACGCCGGTCAGGTTGATGGCGAGCGATTTATCGAACGCGTCATGGGTGAGCTTGAACGCGCGGACAGGAAAGAAATTGCCGGCGTTGAAAACGGCGAGCGCCAGCTTGCCGCCGTTGCGCGGTGATCGCTTCCACCGCGTCTGCATTGGCATCGCGGTCGGTGACGTCGAGCGGCAGTGAAATGATCTTGCCTGGACCGGAGAAGGACGCAGAAAGGGCGTCAAGCTTGTCCGCGGATCGGGCGCTGGCGTAGACGGTCCAGCCCTGCGAGGCCAGGCGCAAGGCCAACGCCCTGCCCAGTCCCTCGCTCGCGCCGGTTATCCAGGCCGCGCCATCGGCGGGCCTTGCGCGGTACAGTGTCATCCGATCGCCCCCCGATCAGCGTAATCAAATAATCGGGAGGAACGCGGCGACGCGTCCCTCCCGGCTGCCTCAGACAGGACGCCCCTGTAGGACGACCTGCGAATCATTTACCGGCCGAAAATGTCGGAAAAAAGTTGTCCGATCGATCCGGTCATTTTTAATGGCGCCGTGGTTACCGCAAAGCAAATGCACGGGCCGTCAGTGTCTGCCACCGGGCGATGATCGACGGTTTCGTCGGCAGCCGCCACGTCGCCGCGCAGGTAGTGGCCAAGCCCGTCGGTGAACCCGCCATCGAGCACCAGCGTGATTTCCGAACCGCCATGCGTGTGGTGCGGCATGGCCCGGCCTGGACGGATCCAGTAAAGCGTCGCCTCGCAACCGTCTTCCTCGGCAAACCGCACTTCGCGAAGCCCGGCAGCTTGGTGCGCCAAGGCACCGATTGCGCCGTGTGGCCGGTGAATTCGATCAGGCTCTTGGGGAAAATGCTGCAGGAAGGCGCCGCCGCCGGGCGCGACAATGCCGGCGCGTTGCTTGAGAAAATGGCGCGCATCATCGCATCGCGGTTCTGGATCGGCTTCGGCTCCATCGCCTCAAGCTCACGGCCCGCAAGCGTTTCGAAACCGCGCGCAAGCCTTCGCCCGCTATCCTTCAACTCGACATGTGCCCCGACGAGCGCATTCAGGGGGCCGGGCAATGCACCGGCCACGTAGTGCGCTATCAACTGGTCAAGCGTTTCCACGCTCTGCGTGGATGCGTGGCCTGCTTCATGCCCATGCCCATTCCCGTGTGCCATTCAACATTGCCTCGAGTCGGATCGATCCCAGTCATCCTCCGGCAACAGATACCAGAGGTGCCATTTCGCACAAGGTTACGCGTCAGGTGTCAATCCGGATCACCGTAACGTAAAATTTTCATCCGGTTTTGCGCCGATTTTTATCATGTCGTACTTGGTTGGATCAAATGCGCTGCCGTAAAACTCGATTCCCGCCGATCCGGATTTGATCCGGTCATAAACTGCATTAGGGTTCAAGAAAAGCAAGGCCGGAACGCAAAGCGAATGATCCGAAATTCCACACTGGACGCCATCGGCAACACGCCGCTGATCCAGCTGAAGCGCGCGTCGGAAGCGACCGGCTGCACGATCCTCGGCAAGGCCGAGTTCATGAACCCCGGCCAGTCGGTCAAGGACCGCGCCGCCCTGTTCATCATCCGCGATGCCGAGCGCAAAGGGCCTGCTGCGGCCGGGCGGCGTCATCGTCGAAGGCACGGCCGGCAACACCGGCATCGGGCTGACCGCTGGTCGCCAATGCGCTCGGCTTCCGCACCGTCATCGTCATCCCCGAGACGCAGAGCCAGGAGAAGAAGGACACGCTGCGCCTGCTCGGCGCCGAGCTGATCGAGGTGCCGGCCGTGCCCTACAAGAATCCCAACAACTACGTGAAGCTCTCCGGCCGGCTGGCCGAGCAGCTCGCCAGGACCGAGCCGAACGGCGCGATCTGGGCCAACCAGTTCGACAACGTCGCCAACCGCGACGGCCATATCGAGACCACCGGCGCGGAAATCTGGGAGCAGACCGACGGCAAGGTCGACGGCTTCGTCTGCGCGGTCGGCACCGGCGGCACGCTGGCCGGCGTCGGCATCGGCGCTCAAGGAGCGCAACCAGGACATCCAGATCGCGCTCGCCGATCCGATGGGCGCGGCGCTCTATCAGCTACTACACCGACCGGCGAACTGAAGGCCGAAGGCTCCTCGATCACCGAAGGCATCGGCCAGGGCCGCATCACCGCCAACCTCGAAGGCGCGCCGGTCGACCGCGCCTACCAGATCCCCGACGCGAGGCGGTGCCGATCGTCTTCGACCTGCTCGAGCACGAAGGCCTGTGCCTGGGCGGCTCGTCCGGCATCAACATCGCCGGCGCGATGCGGCTGGCGCGCGAACTCGGGCCGGGCCACACCATCGTGACCATCCTGTGCGACTACGGCACGCGCTACCAGTCGAAGCTGTTCAATCCGCGACTTCCTGCGCGTCGAAGAACCTGCCGGTGCCGACTGGCTGGAGCGGAAGAGCAACATTGCCATCCCCTTCGAGAGACTGCCTGACTCATGCCCTACATCACCCGACGCCGCCTTTCGCGACGATGCCTATCTGACTGCCTGCGAAGGTACCGTGCTGGCAGTCACCGAGCGCGGCGGCATCATCCTCGACGAGACCATTTTCTATGCGACAGCGGCGGCCAGCCCGGCGACAGCGGGCATCTTGAGCGTGCCGATGGCTCGATCATCAAGATCGCGCGACCGATGACCGGCGAGACCAAGGACGAGATCGTGCATGTGCCGGCGAAGGTGAGCCGCTGCCGGCAGTCGGCGAAAAGCTGACCGGCCATATCGACTGGGAGCGCCGCTACAATCTGATGCGCATGCACACGGCCTGCCACCTGCTTTCGGTCGTCTGCCCCTACCCGATCACCGGCGCCGCGTCGGCCCGGACGAAAGCCGCGTCGACTTCGACATTCCCGAAGCCGGCTGCACGAAGGAAGACGTCACCGCGCGGCATGATGGAAATCATCAACGCCAACCATCCCGATCTACCTCGAACTGGATCACCGAGACCGAGCTCGACGCCAATCCCGGCATCGTCAAGTCGAAGAACGTGCGCCCGCCGCGCGGCGCCGGCCGCATCCGCCTGGTCGTGCATCGGCGAGAACGCCGGCGTCGACAGCCAGCCCTGCGGCGGCACGCATGTGCAGCGAGACCGGTGAAGTCGGCGAACTGCACATCGCCAAGATCGAAAAGAAGGGCCGCGAGAACCGCCGCTTTCCGCATCAAATTCGGACCGCGCGCGCAGTGAACGCCCGCGCAGTGAGGAAATCATGAAACTCGAAGGCTCCTGCCATTGCGGCGCGGTCAAGTTCCGGCTCGAATCGCAACACGCCGCATGCCCTACCAGCGCTGCTATTGCTCGATCTGCCGCAAGACGCAGGGCGGCGGCGGCTATGCCATCAACATCATGGGCTGGGCCGAACACGCTGGAGGTCGACGGGCGAAGACGAACATGCGCGCGTCTATCACGCGCAGCTGATCGACGGCGAGGAAAGCCCGGTGGAGCGGCGCTTCTGCGGCAAATGCGGCATCGGCGCTGTGGGTCTATCACGACAAGTGGCCGGACCTGGTGCATCCCTTCGCCTCGGCCATCGACACCGACCTGCCGGTGCCGCCGGAAACGCATCCACATGATGCTGGACTTCAAGGCGAACTGGGTCGAGGTCCCTTCGGGCCCGGGCCATGTGCATTTTGCCGGTATCCCGACAAGTCCATCGAGGTCTGGCACGACCGCCAGAAGCGACACCGCCCAAGAGCAAGTGATGAGCGACAACCCCTTCTTCATCAGTCGCCGACGAATTGCAGGCACAGCTCGGCGAGCCGCGGCTGCGCATCGTCGACGGTTCCTGGTACCTGCCGGCGCAGAATCGCAATGCCGCCAGAGAATTCGACGAAGCCCGCATTCCCGGCGCCGTTCGCTTTGACATCGACGAGATCAGCGACAAGACTAGCTGCCCTGCCGCACATGCTGCCGACGCCGGACGATTTCGCAAAAGCGGCCGGGAGCGCCATCGGCATATCGCGGGACGGACGAGATCGTCGTCTATGACGGTCCCGGCGTGTTTTCCTCGGCACGCGTGTGGTGGACGTTCCGCGTCATGGGCGCCAAAACGTGCGCATTCTCGAAGGCGGCTTCGACCGCTGGCAGGCAGCCGGGCGGCCTGTCGAGACCGGCGGCTCCCGTGCCCGTGCAGCCTGCCGTATTCAAGCCAGACTTCGATGCGGCGCGCGTCACGCATATCGACACCATCCGCGACAATGTCCATTCGTCACGGGCGCAGATGCTGGATGCGCGCCCGCAAGGCCGCTTCACCGGGGCGGTTCCGGAGCCGCGTCCCGGGCCTGCGCTCCGGTCACGTACCGGGCTCCAAATCGCTCCCGGCGGACACGCTGGTCTCGATGGAAAGCTGAAGGATGTCAGTGAGCTGCAAGCAGCTTTTTGAAGGCGTTTCGCTGGATTACAAACAAGCCGGTCATCACCTCCTGCGGTTCCGGCGTGACCGCGGCGATCATCACGCTGGCGCTGGAGACGCGTCGGCCACAAGAACCACTCGCTCTATGACGGATCATGGGCCGAATGGGGCAAGGCCGACGATGCGCCGGTCGCGCGTTGGGAAACGCCGAAGGAGCCTAAACACGCCATCAAAAAGCGGCAAGCTGACGGCATACATCACCTATCTGGAAATGACGCAGCGCCCGGCTCTCCGCCGCCATCTGCCTGTCGGACCAGCGCTCGCGCTGTTGCGTGCCCGCAACATGTCCACGGCCTTCTACCGCTTTCCTCTACGGCGAGGTCGGCCGCGCGCATCACTGGATGATGCGCCGCAAGCATGGACGATGCGGCGCTCGATGCGATCATCAACGCGAGACGACGCGGATCGACGTGCTATATGTCGATGGCTGCCCGGCCGGCTATTTCGAACTCGATAGCTCGCGCATGCCGGACGATGTCGAAATTGCCTATTTCGGGCTGATCGGAAAATACACCGGAATGGGCCTTGGCCACTGGTTCCTCGGCGCTGCCATCGATGCGGCGTGGGACCGGCAGCCGCAGCAAGGTCGTCGTCCACACCAATTCGCTCGATCATCCGCGCGCACTGCCGCTGTACCAGAAGATGGGCTTCGTGGCGGTTGGGCGCGGTCGGAAGAAGAGGTGGAGGCGTGGGAGGACTGAAGCGCCCTCCCGCGCCGGTTTTACTTGATCAGGCGACCTTGAGCACTGCCTGCGGTTCGGCCATTTCGTAGCCGAGCGCCTCGGCGACCGCGCGGTTGGTGACCTTGCCCTTGTGGACATTGAGGCCGTTGCGCAGATGCGGATCGTCGACCAGCGCCTTGAGGCCCTTGTCGGCCAGCTGCAGGCCATAATGCAGCGTCGCGTTGTTCAGCGCATGGGCCGAGGTGACCGGCACCGCGCCCGGCATGTTGGCGACGCAATAGTGGATGACGCCGTCGACCACATAGGTCGGCTCGGCATGGGTGGTGGCATGCGAGGTCTCGAAGCAGCCGCCCTGGTCGATGGCGACATCGACGAGCACCGAGCCCTTCTTCATGCCGGACAGCATTTCGCGGCGTGACGAGCTTGGGCGCGGCAGCGCCGGGGATCAGCACCGCGCCGACCACGACGTCGGCCGAGAAGCACTCGTCCTCCAGCGCTTCGACCGTCGAATAGCGGGTGTGGACGCGGCCGTTGAAGATGTCGTCGAGTTGGCGCAGGCGCGGCAGCGAGCGGTCGATGATGGTCACGTCGGCGCCAAGGCCGACCGCCATCTTGGCCGCGTTGCAGGCCGACGACGCCGCCGCCGATGACCGCGACCTTGCCCGGCAGCACGCCCGGCACGCCGCCGAGCAGCACGCCGCGGCCGCCATTGGCCTTCTGCAGCGCCGTCGCGCCGGCCTGGATCGGCGAGACGGCCGGCAACTTCCGACATCGGCGCGAGCAGCGGCAGGCCGCCGCGCTCGTCGGTCACGGTCTCATAGGCGACGGCGGTGACGCCGGACGCGAGCAGGCCCTTGGTCTGCTCCGGATCGGGCGCCAGATGCAGATAGGTGTAGAGGATCTGGCCTTCGCGCAGCTGCGCCCATTCGCCGGGCTGCGGCTCCTTGACCTTCACGATCATGTCGGACTTGGCGAACACTTCGGCCGCGGTCTTGGCGATTTTCGCGCCGGCGGCCGTGTAGGCGCTGTCGTCGGCGCCGATGCCGGCGCCGGCGCCGGTCTCGACGATCACCTCATGGCCATGCGCCACATATTCGCGCACCGCGCCCGGCGTGAGGCCGACGCGGTATTCATGGTTCTTGATTTCCTTGGGGCATCCGACGCGCATCGAAAGCCTCTCCGAAACTTGCTTTTGTGAAGTTGGCGCATGGTCTCAAATTACGTGCGTCAATGTCCTTGCAAAGGTGCCTTGCGGCAGCACCTGAATAGGGGATTATTGCGTGAAATGATCGCTACGGCCGGATATTATTGCATGAACGCGCCTGACAAGATCGATCTGTTGATCCTGCGTCACCTGCAGGATAACGCGCGGCTTCCCAATGTCGAACTTGCCGCGAAGGTCGGACTTTCGCCGTCGGCGTGCTCGCGCCGGCTCGACGCGCTGGAGAAATCCGGCACCATCGAGGGCTACCAGGCGGTGATTTCGAACAAGGCCATCGGGCAGTCGATCACCGCGCTTGTGCACATCACGTTGAAGGCGCAGTCGGAGGACCATCTCGAAAAATTCGAGCGCGCCGTGAAGGCCTGCCCGCACATCGTGACCTGTTTCCTGATGTCGGGCGAAAGCGACTACCTGGTCCGCGTAAATGCCCGAGACATGGAACATTATGAATGGATCTACAAGAACTGGCTCTCCGCCCTCCCCGGCGTTTCGAGAATCCAGTCGAGCTTTGCCATGCGCATGGTTGTAAACCGAGCCAACATAGACGTAGCGATGTTAGACAGCAGCTGACAACGCATGCACAATCGCCGAGAGAGGGTTGTTGGGGAACTTGTCTTCGATATGAAACGCCTGTTACTATTCATACTTTTACTGCTGGGGATTGCAGCAATCGCCATGTATGCGGGTCCGCGGCCAGATCGCAACGAAACCGTTTCCTTCGATCCGGCCTCGATCGGACCCGATCCAGAGGCGTGGCTTGCCGCAGCGGAAGAAAAAATCCCCTCGATACGGCCGGGGGCGCAAAAAGAAATCGTCTGGGCCAATCCCGCCACGCGCGAAAAGACGAAGCTTTCCGTCGTTTATCTCCACGGGTTTTCGGCGACCAAGATGGAAATCCGCCCCGTACCCGACAATGTGGCGGCCGCATTGGGCGCCAATCTGTTCTTCACGCGCCTCACAGGGCACGGCCAGGACGGGCCGGCCATGGCCGAAGGCAGCATGAATGCCTGGATCAACGATGTCGCGGAGGCGCTGGCCATCGGCTCCATGATCGGCGAGCGGGTTGTAGTGATCGGCACATCCACCGGCGGCACGCTGGCGGCGTGGGCCGCATCGAAACCTGAAATGGCGAAAAACATTGCCGCGCTGGCGTTGGTCTCGCCCAACTTCGCGATCCAGGGCGCGTCCATCGGGCTGCTGAACATGCCCTGGGCCGACCGCTTGCTGCCGATGATCCTGGGGCAGGAAAGAAGCTTCGAGCCGCACAACGCCGAGCAGGCGAAATGGTGGACCACTTCCTATCCGAGCCGGGCCGTATTTCCGATGGGCGCGCTGCTGCAGACCATGAGCCGGATCGATCCGGGCCAGATCAAGGTGCCGGCGATCTTCATCGTCTCGCCGGACGACAAGGTCATTGTTCCCGCAGTCGCGCAGCAGGTGCACGAACGCTGGGGCGGGCCGAAGAAGCTCGTCCTGGTGAAGGAGAGCGGCGACCCTTCCAGCCACGTCATTGCCGGCGACATCCTGAGCCCCGGCAACACCGAGGCGGTGACGAGGGACATTGTCGCGTTCGTACAAAGCGTGATGTGAACGGTCAGCCCTGGCGGGACGGCCGCACGTCTCGCGAGAAGCTGTATGCAACGAGCGCGCCGCAGACCGACAGCGTATAGAGCAGGAACAGCGCGCGGTAGGCTGCCGCCGGATCACCCTGCACGGCGGAGTTCTGCACCACCGCTCCCGACACGAACTGCATCAGCCCGACGCCGCCGATGGAGAAGAAGTTCATCAGCGTTACCCCGCGCCCGACAAGGTGCGGCGGGATGAAGGCGCGGCCATGGGCAAGCTGCACGGCATAGCTGGCGCCGAAAAATCCGATCGTCACCAATAGCGCGCTGACCACCCAGACCTGTTGCGGCATGGCGAAGGCGAGCACGGCGCAGGCGAGCGCCACGACGATGTTGCCGCCCATCACCACGCGCTTTCGCGAATCGAGCAGCCGGTCGAGCGGCCCGTAGGCGAGGCTGCCGGCCGACAGGGCCAGCGCCATGTAGAGCGTCTGCGTGCCGATGCCGGCAGTGCCCAGGCCGTAGACATCGGCGAGCAGCGGCCCCGCCCAAAGGCCGCGAACGCCCGCCGCAACGGCATAGCCGAGCAGGATGCAAGGGAAGATCGGCCACAATTGCCGGATGGACAAGACCGCGAGGAACCCGCCCGGCGCGCCGGCCTTCGCCTCGACGCGCTCGGGATCGCGCACCGTGAACCAGAGCGCGACGCCGACCGCCGCCGTGATGGCGCACAGGCCCCAGCTTACCTCGCGCCAGCCGAATGCCTCCACCGCCGCGGCGAGCGGCCGCGTGCCGACGACATTGCCGAGCGTGCCGACTGCCACGAAGGTGGAGCCGAGCGTGGCAAAGCGCGCCATCGAGAAATTGCGGGCAAAGAGGAAGAACGCCGCCATCAGCACCGGTGCGCAGCCAACGCCGATCAGCGCCATCGCGACGACGAGATGCCACGGTTCGCGCGCGACCGCGAACAACGCCGCCCCGCCTGCCCCGCCCGCCGCCAAAAGTACCGACGCCGTGCGCCGCGGGCCGTAACGGTCGAGCGCGAAGCCGATGGGAAACTGCATCAGCGCGAAGGCGATGAACCACGCGCCCGATGCCCGCGACAGGTCGAGCGCCCCTGCCCCCAGATCCGCCTCGAGGATTTTCGTCAACACGGCGAGGAACGAACGGTAGAACTGGCTGAGCACATAGGCGGCGGCCAGCACGGCATAGGCTGTCATGATGAAAAGCTCTCCCGCCCGATGCTTATGGGCAAGCGATGTGCCTTGCAAGGCGCGCCGGGCCGGCGATGGGGCTTGACGCCAGCGCTGGCGTGGTGATTGTGCCCCGTCAGGCAAAAAAACAACCAAGGCGGAAACACCCGATGAAATTTGCACGATTTGGCGCGCCCGGCGCCGAAAAGCCCGGCATTGTCGGCAGCGACGGACGCATTCGCGATCTTTCCGGCGTGATCGGCGACCTGTCGGGCGCAGCGCTCGATCCATCGAAGCTCGCCGAACTCGCCAGGACCGACCTGTCGAAACTGCCGCTGGCGCCCGATGGCGCGCGGCTTGGTCCCTGCGTTGCCGGCACCGGCAAGTTCATCTGCATCGGCCTCAACTATGCCGACCACGCCGCCGAAACCGGCGCGCACGGTGCCGCCCGAGCCGATCATCTTCATGAAGGCGACCAGCGCCATCTGCGGCCCGAACGACGACGTGCTCATCCCGCGCGGCTCGCAGAAGACCGACTGGGAGGTCGAGCTTGGCGTCGTCATCGGCAAGCCCGCGAAGTATGTCACCGAGGCCGACGCGCTCGACCATGTCGCCGGCTATTGCGTGATCAACGACGTCTCCGAGCGCGCCTTCCAGACCGAGCGGCAGGGCCAGTGGACCAAGGGCAAGTCGCTGCGACACACTTCGGCCCGACCGGCCCGTGGCTGGTGACCACGGACGAGGTGCCGGACCCGCAGAACCTGGCCATGTGGCTCAAGGTCAACGGCCAGACGCGTTCAGGACGGCTCGACCGCGCACCATGGTCTATGGCGTCGCGTTCCTCGTCAGCTACCTCAGCCAGTTCATGAGCCTGCATCCGGGCGACATCATCTCCACCGGCACGCCGCCGGGCGTCGGCCTGGGCCAGAAGCCGCCGCGCTTCCTGAAGGCCGGCGACGTGGTGGAACTCGGCATCGAGGGCCTGGGCACGCAGAAGCAGGTTTTCCGCGCCGACGCGTGAGGCGCGCTTGCGACAGCCAAATGAAAAACCCCGCCACGGCGGGGTTTTTTGTTGGCGAGGCTGCGGACCGGCTCACTTGCGCTCGACCAGCTGCTCCACCATCGCGGCCACCATGCGCGGCAGATCGTAGGGAAAGCGCGCCGTGATCAGATTGCCGTCGACGACGCAGGGTTCGTCCAGCACGGTCGCGCCGGCGTTTTCGAGATCGACCTGGATGTTCCAGACCGCCGTCGCGCGCTTGCCCTTGAGGATCTTCGCGCTGACCATCACCCACTGGCCGTGGCAGATTGCGCAGGTCGGCTTTCCCGCCTCGTGCATGGCGCGCACGAACCGCTTCGCCGGCTCGTCCATGCGCAGCGCATCGGGGTTCCAGCAGCCGCCCGGCAGGATGACGGCGTCGTAATCCGCCACCGAGGCCTCGTCCGTGTAGCGGTTGATCTCCAGCCAGCCGGCGTTTTCCATCAGGCGGATGGCAAGCACATGCGTCTTGCTGATCGGCGGGAAGCGCAGGCCGAGCGTCGGGTGGAACTCGCCGATGCGCGGCGAAACGACATGCACCGTCGCGCCATGTTCGGTCAGCCAGCGCTGCGCGCCGAGGATCTCCACCTCCTCCACACCGTTGGTGCAGCAGATCGCGATGCGCTTGCCCTTGAGCAGTTCGGGATCGGACGGCGGATCGAACAGGAAGGCGTGAAGCTCGCGGTTGAGCTCGCCGTCGGCCGTCGCCAGCAGCTCCGTCGAGATCGACGGCACGGGCGAGGTTGAAATCAGTTGCTGGATACGGCCGAAAGCCGCCGATGTCTGCGAAGCGTTCATGAAATTCCTCCCTGGAAAAAGCTACGATATGCGGCTTTTCGGAAGGAGGGAATGGGGGGTGTGAAGAGGGGCGGCTGACCGCCTCCCCCTTGAGGGGAGGCAGGCGATTGCGAGCGTAGCGAAGCAGAGCCGGTGGGGGATGCCTCGTTCCGATCCCCCCTCTTGCTGTTTCCAGTGACTTGGCTGCGCCAAAAGCGGGGAGATGTCGCCGCGGCTAAGCCCTGATTGCAGCGGCCAGGATCATTTGCGAAACCCCGTCGGCATTGCGCAATATCTCTTCATTCCCGAAGCGGAGCACCCGGTAGCCGAGTTCCGCAAGTCTGGCGTCACGTGCAACATCGCGGGCGCTGTCCGAATGCTGCCCGCCATCGGCCTCGACGATGAGGCGCGCATCCAGGCAAATGAAGTCAACGATGTACCCTGCAATCGGATGCTGGCGGCGAAAGCGCAATCCTTCCAGCCTCTTGCCCCGCACGATGGACCATAAGCGAGCCTCGGCTGCCGTGGGCTCCTTGCGCATGGCTCTCGCGAATCCACGATGGTCGTCAGGTATTTTTCGGCGCATTGTATGGCCCTGCTATGCGATCCCCCCTCTTGCGATTTCCAATGACTTGGCTGCGCCAAGCCAAGGAAATCGCTTTCTCCCCCTCAAGGGGGGAGATGACCGCCTGGCACCCGCCTCCCCCTTGTGGGGGTCCGAAGGACGGCGAGACGCGTGGCTCGCCCCGGCAGCAGGCGATTGCGAGCGTAGCGAAGCAGAGCCGGTGGGGGATGCCTCGTTCCGATCCCCCCTCTTGCGATTTCCAAGAAAGTCGCTTTCTCCCCCTAAAGGGGATATGGCCCCCCTCACAGCCCCAGATCGCCCTGCCTTATGCGGCTTCCGCCGGGGCTTTCTTGAACGCCGATGAGTTGATCGCCGGAAGGCGCGGCACTTCGCGGAAGTTCAGCATTCCCTCGATGGTCAATATCTGGATGCGCGGAATGCGGCCGAACACCGTTTCGGCGAAACCGGCCGCGGCGGCTTCCGACTTCATCTGCTTGGTCGGTTCGTTGAGCGTGACGAACAGCCCGGCCAGCGCCTTTTCGCGGTCGATCACGCTTTTCAGCTTGTGGATCTGGTCGACCGAAACGCCGCCGCCCTTGACCTCGACAATGGCCTTGTCGGTCTTGTTCTTCTCGGTGCGCATGTAGACGATGCCGTCGATGCCGGTGTCCGCGCCCTTCTTGCCGCCCCGGAAAGGCTGCGCATCCGGAATGAGGCTGATCGCCCATTTCTCGAATTCGTGCTTGTCGGTTTCCGCCAGCTTGCGCGCCGCGCCGATGTCCTTGGGAACGCCAATGGTTTCGAACTGCACCTGGTCCTTGAAGGCGTCGCGCAGCCGCCGCTCGATCAGGCTGATGGCAAGGTGCGTGACATCGATGCCGAGCCATTGCCGCCCCAGTTTCTGCGCCGCGTGAACGGTGGTGCCGCAGCCGCAGAACGGGTCCAGCACCACATCGCCGGGATTGGACGAAGCGGCAATGATGCGCTCCAGCAGGGCGACGGGCTTTTGGGTGGGGTAGCCGAGGCGTTCTTGGCGCTTGGAGCGGCTGAATGTCCGTCCAAACATTTGCAACCTTGGCCCTCCTTCTCGTCGAGATACCGTTTCAAGCGTAGATCGTCCATGCTCTCCCGTTTCTAGGGATACCAAATTCGACCTTCATCATGCAGGCTCGCATCGTTTCCGACTGTAATCGCCACCCGTTTGCATGGCGGATGAAAGCCCTTTCCCAGGTTCGTACAGCATATTCGGCGAGCGACTTCGGACATGCCATAGTGTCCAGATCGATAACGCCCACGGCCGTCTTGATCGTCCTGTTAATTGATAGAATTTCTCTTCATAACTGCGTCATACGCGTAGTACATTCGAAATGCTATAGTCTGATTTCCAGTAAAATAGAATCGCATCAGAACGTCACCAAATTTGCCGCTTTGCGTCACTGTGTGCAGACTGCCGCTTCCAAACAATCTCGTTTCGAAAATTCCTCGCCCCAAACACCGCATCCAGCAAGATCTTCAGATAGTGGCTCGCGGTCGGGTCGCAGTGCAGATAGAGGCTGCCGGTCGGCTTGAGCACGCGGTGCAGTTCGATCAGGCGGATCGCCATCATCGACAGATAGGCCATCATGTCGTTTTCGCCGAGAAAGCCGTGCATGGCGTCCAGCATTTGCGCAGCATCGGTGTTCGGGCCGTGCAGCACTTGCCACATGGCGTCCTCGGCGCTCTCGCGTCCAATGCCAGGTATCGTCGAACGCCTCGATCTGCGCCTGGCTCTGCCTGCCCGTCCGGCGCCTTGAACAGCACATTGTAGGTGGCGTTGGAATTGAACGGCGGGTCGAGATAGACGAGATCGACGCTCTCGTCGGCGATGTGCTCGCGCAGAACGCCGAGATTGTCGCCGTAGTACAATCGATTGCCCATGCTGCTACCTTAAGCAGCAGACGGGCGATTCTTCTACCCGATATCGGCTTTCATGTCCTTGTTTTTAAACTGAAAATTCGCATATCCGACATCACGCGGAATCTCTGGTGCGGGCACCGGGGGTCGAACCCGGACAGCCTTGCGGCCGAGGGATTTTAAGTCCCTTGCGTCTACCAGTTTCGCCATGCCCGCAGCACGTCCTGCCTAGCGTTTCGGCGCGGATACATCAAGCTTGGCGGCTTGGGTGCGCATGGCAAGCGAAAACGGGCGGGAAAAGAAAAAGGGCGGCTTGATGCCGCCCTTTCCCGCTGCAGGTTGAAGGGGCAGGTCAGCCGTGCAGCTTGGCTGCGATTTCCGCGACGCGCTTGCCCTGGAAGCGCGCGCCTTCAAGATCAAGCTCGGAGGGCATGCGCGAGCCGTCGCCGCCGGTCACCAGCGTCATGCCGTAGGGCGAGCCGCCGCGGACCTGGTCGACGCCGCTCTGGCCCTGCCAGGCATAGGACAGCGGAACGATGATCATGCCGTGGTGCTGCAGCGCGATCTGCGTGGTGACGATGGCGATCTCCTGCCCGCCATGCTGCGTGGCGGTGGACGACATGACCGAGGCCACCTTGTTGAGCAGCGCGCCCTTCATCCACAGCGGGCCGGTCTGGTCGATGAAGTTCTTCAGCTGCGCGGCCATCATGGAATAGCGCGTGGAAATGCCGAAGATGATCGCGTCATATTCCGGCAGGTCCTCGACCTTGGCGATCGGCGCCTTCTGGTCGAGCTTGAAATGCGAGGCCTTGGCGACGTCCTCGGGCACCAGCTCAGGCACGCGCTTGACGTCGACGACAGACGCGCCGCCCTCCTTCGCGCCTTCAGCGGCGGCCCATGCCATTGCTTCCATGTGGCCATAGCTCGAATAGTAAAGCACCAGCACCTTTGCCATGTGTTTCTCCCTTGATTGTTGCACGCCATGTGCGATTGAAATGGATGCGCCGCCCGCCGGGGCGGGAAAACGAAACAGCGGTTTCGCATTGCACACATAAGCGCGTGGCGGGATTTGCGAAGCCGGGCGCGGCGTGACTCACTGTCAACCAAAGCTTCCCGAAGGCCCGAAAGGTTCCCGACAATGTCGCAAAAGATCATCACGGCCGGCATGGTGGCCATCGGCGACGAGCTGCTTTCGGGGCGCACGCGCGACCGCAATATCGGCCACCTCGCCGCGACGCTGACGCTGGCCGGCATCGACCTGAAGGAAGTGCGGATCGTCGGCGACGAGGAGGCGATGATCGTGGAGGCGGTGAACGCGCTGCGGGGGCGCTACACGCATGTTTTCACATCCGGCGGCATCGGCCCGACGCATGACGACATCACTGCGGATGCGATCGGCGCGGCCTTCGCCCTGCCGGTGGAGCACGACCCGGCGGCGATGGAACTGCTGGCGGCGCACTATGCGGCGCGCGGGCTGGAATTCACCGACGCGCGCAAGCGCATGGCGCGCATGCCCAAGGGCGCGGTCATGATCGCCAACCCGGTGTCGGTCGCGCCCGGCTTTCGCATCGGCAATGTGCATGTGATGGCGGGCGTGCCGTCGATCTTCGAGGCGATGCTCGACAACGTGGTGCCGACGCTGGAGACCGGCACGGTGATCGTGTCGCGCAACGTCGACTCCCCCTACCCCGAGGGGCGCATCGGCGGCCCGCTCGGCGCGGTGCAGAAGCAGCATCCCGGCACGGCCATCGGCTCCTATCCGCGTTTCAACGGCACGGATTATTCGACGCAGATCGTCATCCGCTCGCGCGACGAAACTGCGCTCGACGCTGCCGAAGCCGCCGTGCGCGAAATGCTGGCGGGCTTGGCGTGACGCTTGATCCGGTGGATTTCCCAGAATCGATTTGTCAGCGGCGGCGCGATTGGCTATTGCAGCGCTTCTTTCCTGACACTTGGGGGCAAGGCATGTCCGCACCGGCAAACAAGGCGTTTCCCGTTTCCTGGGACCAGTTCCACCGCGACTGCAAGGCGCTTGCCTGGCGGCTTGCCGGGGCGGCGCAGGCCAATGGCGGGGAGTGGAAGGCGATCGTGTCGATCACGCGCGGCGGGCTGGTGCCGGCGGCGATCATCGCCCGCGAGCTCGGCATCCGGACCATCGAGACGGTGTGCATCGCCTCCTATCACGACTACCAGGACCAGGGCGATCTGCTGGTGCTCAAGGACATCTCCGCAGAAGCTGATCACCGAAACCGGCGGAGACGGCAAGGGCATCCTCGTGGTCGACGATCTGACGGATACCGGCAAGACCGCCTCGAAGGTGCGCCAGATGCTGCCGAAGTGTCACATCGCCACGGTCTACGCCAAGCCCAAGGGCGTGCCGATGGCCGACACCTTCGTCACCGAAGTCAGCCAGGACACGTGGATTTATTTCCCGTGGGATCTCGACCTCGCCTACACGGCGCCCATTTCCGGACGGGCGGACGGCTAGCACCCCGATCCGGGGGGAACCGCAATGCCCGGACCGACGCTCATCTTCATTCTCGTCACGGTCATGATCAACATGACCGGCGTAGGCCTGATCTGGCCGATCCTGCCGTCCATGGTGGAGAGGCTGACCGGCGGCACGGTGGCCGAAGTCGCGGCGATCTACGGCGCGCTGGCGGTGGCGTTTTCCATAGCCCAGTTCATTGTCGCGCCCCTCCTTGGCGCGTTGTCCGACCGGCTGGGCCGGCGCCCGGTCATGCTGGTGGCGCTGGGCGCGCTCGGCGTCGACATGGCGCTCATCGCATTCGCACCCAGCATTTTCTGGGTGTTCGTCGCTCGCATCCTCGGCGGCGCGTTTGCCGCGACGCTGTCCATCGCCAGCGCGTCGATCGCAGACATGATGGAGCCGAAGGACCGCGCGGCGGGCTTCGGGCTGATCGGCGCGGCGTTCGGGCTCGGATTCATCATCGGGCCGCTCGCGGGCGGCGTCCTCGGCGGCATCGACCCGGCGCTTCCCTTCCTCGCAGCGGCGGCGCTTTCGTTCGCTAATGTCGTGTTCGGCTATTTCTTCCTGAAGGAAACGCTGCCCGTAGAAAGGCGCTCGGCGAAGACCAGCCGCATCAGCCCGTTTGCGGCCCTTGGCTGGATCTTCTCGGCGCCGGGCCTGATGCCGCTTGCGGCCGCCCTGCTGATCGCGACAACCGTGCAGCGCGGGCTCGAATCGATCTGGGTGCTGTTCACGGCAGCGCAACTGGGATGGGATGTCCGCGAAGCCGGCATTTCGCTGGCGGTGGTAGGGCTCTGTTTCGTGGTGGTGCAGGGCTTTCTCGTCGGGCGCGTCACAAGGGCCGTTGGCGAGCGCAGCGCCATGATCGGCGGGTTCCTGATTTCCGCCGCCGTCTACGTGCTGCTGGCGTTCAATACGTCCAGCTTCATCGGCTATGTGGGCATAATCCCGCATGTCCTGGGATGGGGCATCGCAACCCCGGCGCTGCAGGCGATTGCCTCAAGGGAAACCAGCCCCGAGCAGCAGGGCCTGCTGCAAGGCAGCCTTTCGGGGATCCAGGGCCTGTCGGCCATCATCGGGCCGACGCTTTCCAGCAGTTCCTTCGCCTACTTCACCAGTTCGGCCGCCCCGGTACATTTTCCCGGGGCATTCTTCCTTCTCGGCACCGTGGCGCTGCTCACGGCGGCGTGGCTCGGCGTCCGGTTCGGCCGCACAAGGGCGGCCTTGCCGGGCTGAACTCAGGCCGAGAGCAGCTGCTGCTCGTACATGTCCTGCTGGAACAGGTTCTTGACCGACAGCTGGCCAAAGGGCGCGACAACGAGCAATTGCTCGTATGGCATCGGGCGGGCAAACAGGAAACCCTGGTACCACAGATCGCCGAAGCGCTTGAGATAGAGGACCTGGTCGACGGTCTCCACGCCCTCGAAGGTAACCTTGATGTTTCTCTCCCGCGCGAGAGCCATGATGTTGGACACGATGGACTGCGCCGACGCTGAGCTTTCGATGCCGCGCACGAAGGTGGCGTCGATCTTGATCCGGTCCACATGGTAGCGGTTCAGGTAGGAAAGTCCGGAATAGCCGGTGCCGAAATCGTCCAGCACCACTGCCACGCCCAGCGCCCGCACCGCCTCTATCGCGTCCCGTGACTGCTGGCTGTCGGAAAGCAGGATGTTTTCCGTGATTTCGAGTTCAAGACGGCTGGCCGGGAAACCGGTCTGCTCGAGAATCAACTTCACGTCGTCGGGAAAACCTGGCGTCAGGAAGTGGCGCGGCGATATGTTGACGGCCAGATGCAGGTCATTCATCGGCGCAACCATCTTGCAGCTGCGGCGAAGGATGCTGAGGCCCATCTTGCTGTCCAGCCCCAGCGATTCTGCAAGCCCAACGAAATCCGCCGGCGAGACCCGGCCATATTGAGGATGTGTCCACCGGGCCAGCGCCTCGACCGCGACAATCCTGTCAAACCGCCAGTCGACCAGCGGCTGGAAATAGACATCGATTTCGGCGGTCTCCAGCGTTTCGCGCAGGTCGGTCTCGATGGCGGAGACGCGCTTTGCGCTTAGGGCCGAAACATCGGAATAGCCCACATGCGCACCATTGCCCGCCTTGGCTTCGAGCAGCGAAAATTCGGCGCGGCGCATTGCTTCGCCGAAATCGATCCGGTCGGTATCAACCAGATGCGCCGATCCCAACGATAGATCGACAAAGATGTTGCGGTCGTTGAGCATGAACGGCGAAACCATCGCCCGCTGTATCTGGGCGGCGAAGGCGGATACGGCCGAATTGGCATTGGCATTGACAATGAACGCGAAGCGTCCGCCCGCAAGATGCGCCAGCAGGGATCCGGGAGGCGCGACCTGGGCGAGCCGGTACGCAACGGCGTTGATGATCGAATTGCCGGCCTGGTGGCCGAAGGAATGGTTGAGCGACTTCAAGCGGCGGATGTCGGCATACAGGATCGCGAGCCCCTCGCCCGGCACCAGCCTTGCCAGTTCCCTGGCCAGTGCCTGCTCGAATGCCGGACGGCTGGCGAGTTCGGTTGCCGGATCGAAAAGATGGCCGCGGCGAATCGCGTCGAAGTCCTGAAGCGAGCGAAACATCGTGAACACGATCACGGACCCTATCACGATCAGGCAACTGATCAGGTAGTACTGGCGCGACTGGTCCCTTTCCGCCTCGCTGTAGTTTGCAAGTACCTCGGTTCCCAGTTCCAACGACACGAAGGTCGCGAAAACCAGTGCAGCCGAGGACAGCATGATGACGCGCCTGTGTTGTCGTTCTTGTAGCTTCAGCATGTGTGTACGCCCCCAACTCATAACCCCGGCATCACATAATGCTTGCGGGTAAAAAAGTTGTGCATGCGTTGCTTCATGCATTGAGCGCCCCAGGCTCGGCCGGGCTTTCGAATCGGGCGCTGCACCAACCGCACCTCGTGCGCAAGCGCAGGTCGGCGACCGTTTCTGAAAATCGTACAACGCCTTGTTTCCGATGGGATTTTTTATGGCCCCGATTTTCCCCCCTATTCACAGAAAGGCACAATATGTGGTGTCGGCGAGATTCTTTACGACAAGACCTTGACGCTCAAATCCGAGTCACAATAGCGTCCCAGCAAGTCGGGACAGTGGCGTCCCGCGGGAATGGAAGCGGGTCAAGCCGGATGCCGTTCCCACCGGAAGACGCCAGAAATTACCGGCCGGTTTTCCAGTAGTTCGAGTAGCGCTGCGGCAGGTTCTTCTGCCGGATGTGCTGTTTGCGCGTGTTTGATTTCATGCGTTCGGACGGCCGGAAACGGGAACAAAAAGTTCCGCGACAAATTTGGTAAATCAGGCGTTAACACTATATTTAGTATTTGCGCGTAGTGTTGATACCAGATATGGGTTTTGTACCGTTGCCAGGGTCAGGCTGGAGGATTCCAGTTGTCGGCAGCATCCAACGGAAAAAAATGTGTGCCGGGGCCTTTCGCGGACCCGGGCCCCGCAAGCACAGGCTTTCGGGAATGCGACTGATCGCGCCCATCGTTTTGCCCTGTTGCGGGCGGACCATGGGCATCAAGAAATGAAGATGAAGACGGCATGAAAGGGACAGGAACATGCGGATAGAGCGGCGTTTCACAAGGGAAGGTCAGTCACCCTACGCGGACATCGCGTTCAAGACCGCGACCAGCGAAATCCGCAATCCCGACGGTTCGGTGGTGTTCCGGCTTGCCGACATCGACGTGCCCGAGCAGTTCAGCCAGGTCGCGACCGACATTCTGGCGCAGAAGTATTTCCGCAAGGCCGGCGTGCCGGCGCGCGCTGAAGAGCGTCGAGGAAGAGACCGTTCCTTCCTGGCTGTGGCGCTCGGTGGCCGACGAGGCCGCCCTGGCCGATCTGCCCGAAGACGAACGCTATGGCTCGGAGATGGATGCCCGCCAGGTGTTCGACCGGCTTGCCGGCACCTGGACCTATTGGGGCTGGAAGGGCGGCTATTTCGACAGCCGAGGACGACGCGCGCGCCTTCTTCGACGAACTGCGCTACATGCTGGCCCGCCAGATGGTGCGCGCCGAATTCGCCGCAATGGTTCAACACCGGCCTGCACTGGGCCTATGGCATCGACGGTCCGGCGCAGGGCCACTACTATGTCGACTCCGTTAACCGGCAAGCTGGTCAAGTCCAAGTCGGCCTATGAGCATCCGCAGCCGCATGCCTGCTTCATCCAGTCGGTCGAGGACGATCTCGTCAACGAGGGCGGCATCATGGACCTTTGGGTGCGCGAGGCGCGCCTGTTCAAATACGGCTCCGGCACCGGCTCCAACTTCTCGCTATCTGCGCGGCGAAGGCGAAAAGCTTTCGGGCGGCGGCCGTTCGTCCGGCCTGATGAGCTTCCTCAAGATCGGCGACCGCGCCGCCGGCGCGATCAAGTCGGGCGGCACCACGCGCCGCGCCGCCAAGATGGTGGTGGTCGACGTCGACCATCCCGATATCGAAGCCTACATCGACTGGAAGGTGAAGCGAAGAGCAGAAGGTCGCCGCGCTCGTCACCGGCTCCAAGATCGTCAACCAGCACCTGAAGGCGATCATGAAGGCCTGCGTCAATTGCGAAGGCACATGGCGATGACTGCTTCGATCCGAAGCATCAACCCGGCGCTGAAGCGCGAGATCCAGGCGGCAAAGAAGGTCGCGGTCCCGGAAAACTACGTCAAGCGCGTCATCCAGTTCGCCCGGCAGGGCTACACCGACATCGAGTTCCAGACCTACGACACCGACTGGGATTCGGAAGCCTATCTCACCGTCTCCGGCCAGAACTCCAACAACTCGGTCTCGCTGAAGGACGATTTCCTGCGCGCCGTCGAAACAGACGGCGACTGGAACCTGACCGCCCGCAAGGACGGCAAGGTGATGAAGACGCTGAAGGCCCGCGACCTGTGGGAGAAGATCGGCTACTGCCGCCTGGGCGTCGGCCGATCCGGGCCTGCACTTCAACACGACCATGAACGACTGGCACACCTGCCCGGCGGCCGGGCCGATCCGCGCGTCCAATCCGTGCTCGGAATACATGTTCCTCGACGACACGGCCTGCAACCTTGCCTCGCTGAACCTGCTTGCAGTTCCGCGACAAGGCCAAGGCATCGGCCGACCGCTCGCCTTCGATGTCGACAGCCTACGAGCATGCCTGCCGGCTGTGGATGATCGTGCTCGAAATCTCCGTGATGATGGCGCAGTTCCCGTCGAAGGAGATCGCCAAGCTGTCCTACGAATACCGCACCCTCGGCCTTGGCTATGCCAATATCGGCGGCCTGCTGATGACGTCCGGCATTGCCTATGACAGCGACGAGGGCCGCGCCATCTGCGGCGCGCTGACGCGCGATCATGACCGGCGTTTGCTATGCGACCTCGGCCGAGATGGCGGGCGAACTCGGCGCCTTCCCCGACTACGAGCGCAACGCGCGAGCACATGCTGCGCGTCATGCGCAACCATCGCCGCGCCGCCCATGGCGAATCGTCGGGCTACGAAGAGCCTCGCCGTCAACGCCGGTGCCGCTCGACCATGCCGACTGCCCGGATCAAGCGCCTCGTCGAGCACGCCATGCGCCGCCTGGGACGGCGCTGTCAGCCTTGGCGAGAAGCACGGCTACCGCAATGCGCAGGCGACCGTCATTGCGCCGACCGGCACGATCGGCCTCGTCATGGACTGCGACACGACCGGCATCGAGCCCGACTTCGCGCTGGTCAAGTTCAAGAAGCTGGCCGGCGGCGGCTACTTCAAGATCATCAACAGTGCCGTGCCGGAAGCCCTGCGCACGCTTGGCTACTCGCGAAGCCAGATCGCCGAGATCGAGGCCTATGCGGTCGGCCATGGCAATCTCAACCAGGCGCCGGGCGATCAACCCCGCCTCGCTCAAGGCGCAAGGGCTTCACCGACGAGAAGATGCCGAAGCGTCAACGACGGCGCTGAAATCGGCCTTCGACATCAAGTTCGTCTTCAACAAGTGGACGCTTGGCGAGGAATTCTGCAAGGACCTCGCTCGGCTTCACCGACGAGCAGCTGAACGACTTCTCCTTCGAGATGCTGCCGGCGCTCGGCTTCTCCAGGAAGGACATCGAGGCGGCCAACATCCATGTCTGCGGGGCGATGACGCTGGAAGGCGCGCCGCACCTGAAGAAGGAGCATCTGCCGGTGTTCGACTGCGCCAATCCGTGCGGCAAGATCGGCAAGCGCTAGCTGTCGGTCGAAAGCCACATCCGCATGATGGCGGCGGCGCAGCCCTTCATCTCGGGCGCGATCTCCAAGACCATCAACATGCCGAACGAGGCGACCGTCGAGGATTGCAAGAACGCCTACATGCTGTCCTGGAAGCTGGCGCTGAAGGCCAATGCGCTCTACCGCGACGGCTCCAAGCTGTCGCAGCCGCTCAATGCCTCGCTGATCGAGGACGATGACGACGAGGACGCACTGGAGGAATCTGCTCGAAGCGCCGATGGCCGCGCGCGCCACGCATGTGACCGAGCGCATTGTCGAGCGCATCATCGAGACGGTCGGTTCGCGACCGCGAAAAGCTGCCGGACCGCCGCAAGGGCTACACCCAGAAGGCCAAGTCGGCGGCCACAAGGTCTATCCTGCGCACCGGCGAATATGATGACGGGCGGCTCGGCGAAATCTTCATCGACATGCACAAGGAAGGCGCGTCGCCTTCCGCGCCATGATGAACAACTTCGCCATCGCCATCTCGCTCGGCCTGCAATATGGCGTGCCGCTGGAGGAATATGTCGAGGCCTTCACCTTCACCAAGTTCGAGCCGGCCGGCATGGTGATGGGCAATGACGCGATCAAGAACGCCACGTCGATCCTCGACTACGTGTTCCGCGAACTGGCCGTCTCCTATCTCGGGCGGCACGACCTTGCCCATGTCGACCAGTCCGACTTTTCCAACACCACGCTCGGCAAGGGTGTCGAGGAAGGCAAGACGACCGGTTTCGGCAGGCCTCACCCGCGGACACAAGCTGTCAGTCGTGCGCGCCGGAACGGCGGAGCCGAAGGGCCATGCCGGCGGCGGAGCAGCCAATGTGCTGCCGCTCGTCACCGGCATGCGCACCAGCACGGTTACCGCCGCGGTGGCGGTGGTCGCCGACAGTGCCGAGCCGTCCGCCTTCCGCCGCGATTTCACGCAGGAGCCGGAACAGCTCGAGCGCGAGGTGACGGTGACGGTGGAGACGGTCGAACTGCCGGCATCCGAAGCCGCCAAGCCGCTTTCGACCGTGGCCGAACGGCGCGAACAGGCCAAGATGCGCGGCTACACGGGCAATTCCTGCACCGAATGCGGCAACTTCACCATGGTAAGAAATGGCACCTGCGAGAAGTGCGAGACTTGTGGTGCGACCAGCGGGTGCAGCTGAGGGGTGTGAATTCGGTTGGACTTCAGGAGAGGGCCGCGAAAGCGGCCTTTTTCATTGGAGCGCTGGCTTCGCCCGGACGGCAAGCGTGGAATGGACCCCGGTTTGCATGGCAACCGGGGTGACGGAGCGCACAGGGTGATTCTCCCAAGCAGCCCTCGCCCTTCGAGGCTCGCTGAAGCTCGCACCTCAGGATGAGGGCTACCACAAACCCCACCCGTCCGCTGCGCGGCCACCCTCCCCGTGCCGGGGAGGGAAAGGCGCCCCACACACCGGCGTCATCCCGGTTGTCCTGAGCTTGTCGAAGGGCAAACCGGGATCCAATGCCCTTCTCAGAACGACGGAGGGTGATGGGATGCGATGGCGGTGCCGGTTTTCCTCCCCTGGCAAGGGGAGGTGCCGAGCGAAGCGAGGCGGAGGGGAGGTTCTTCCACACTGCGCCGGAAAACCCCACCCGTCCGCTGCGCGGCCACCCTCCCCGTGCCGGGGAGGGAAAGGGGCCCTGCCAAAACAAAAAACCCCGCCATGACAGCGGGGTTCTTCATTCTTCGCCGGTTCCGGCATCCGGCACAGGGGCGTTGAAGCCGAAGGCCTGGAACCGGCGCCCGCCACGGGCTGATCAGGGGTGCTTGAGCCTGCCCGGAGCGAAGGGAAAGTGAGTGGGTAGTCGGCGGCGAGTAGCGAGTAGCGAGTAGTAAGGTGGAAGAGCGCCGCGAAGCAGTTCTATTCGCTATTTGCTATTCGCTACCCACTCGGTCAGTTGCAGACCTTGACCTTCTCGTAGAGCGGCTTGCCGTTGTAGGTGTAGCCGACGAATTCCTTTTCCCACCAGCAGTGGCGCGGTGCGGCGTAGACGACGCCGTAGGAAGGTGCGCCGTAGACCGGGCGGGTCAGCGCGCTGCCGACGATGGCGCCGGCGACGAAGCCTCCGAATGCCGCCGCGCCGTTGTTGCCGGCCTGGGCGGGAGTGGCGGTGCTGAACGAAGCAGCTGCGGTCATGGCGATGGCTGCGGAAATTGCGACTGCCGAAGTGCGGATCGTGTTCATTGCCCTGTTCCTTTCGACCGGTCCTCCCGGCCCCTGTCGGCTGGCTTGATTGCCCTTGCCGATGATCAACAGATAGACGGGAAAACAAACCGGGGATGTGCATTCGCGCACAAAGAAGGCGAAGGCGTTGTTCGGGGTACGCTGTTCGTTGTTCGCACAAGGTGACCTTCGAACCACGAACCGCGAATGACGAACCACGACCCTGGACCTACGCCCATGGTCATATTTCCCACGGATAAAGGGGTTGGGTGCGGCAAAAATGTCATTTTCCGGTTGCAAGCGCCTGCGACTCACCGCAGCGTTCAGCCCAGTTCGACAAATCTGCGTCGGGCGGTGGAGGCAGGCGGCTTCAGTGCCGCAAATGATCTCTGCGATGTGTAGCAAATGCGTACATCCTGCAGACCTTTCCAAGGATATTCGAATGGCAAAAGCAACAACGACAAAAGCTCCCGCCAAAGCCGCAGCCAAGCCGGCTGCGAAGGCGGCAGCGAAGCCGGCAGCGAAGGCAGCGGCAAAACCCGCAGCCAAGGCGGCGGCAAAGCCTGCAGCCAAGGCAGCGGCAAAACCTGCCGTGAAGGCAGCGGCGAAGCCAGCGGCAAAGGCTGCAAAGCCAGCGGCAAAGGCTGCAAAGCCGGCGGCCAAGCCGGCTGCGAAGGCGGCTGCCAAGCCCGCCGCGAAGACGGCGGCAAAACCTGCGGCAAAGGCCCCTGCAAAGCCCGCGGCAAAGGCGCCCGCGAAGGCGGCGGCAGCCAAGGCTCCGGCAGCCAAGACCACCGCGAAGGCGGCGGCGAAGCCCGCGGCAAAGCCCAAGGCGAAATAACGGAACTGGCCGGCAAGAGCAGCCGGCCGGTTCTGTCTGCCATGCATGGGGTCCGGAGCGCGGAAGCGTTCCGGGCGTTGTGCAGGGTTGGCGAGGACCGCGCTGCCGGCCGGCAGTTGCCTTTCGCTATTCAGCCACGGGCTTTATTCAGACGCCGCCTGGATGCTTGCGCTGGCTTTTCGGCTTGCGTGCATCTGCGCGGAGAGCCGTCTCGAAGGCCCGCTGAGCCCAAAGCCGCATTTCGTCAGGATCGTCGAGCAGGCGCTCGGGCGCATGCCAGTATCCCATCTCCATCAGCTTGCCGCTCTTGTGCGGATAGAGCCACGGGCTCGATCCTTCCGCAATGAAATCCGGTTCTGTCTGCGCGTCGGCTTTCAATGCCACGCGCCCGCCCTCTAGGCTGAGCGCAAACATCAGCCCCTCGCGGAACACCCCTGCCCCGCCGAACATCCGCCTGACGCTGCAGCCGGGCACGACGGAGAACAATTCCTCGAGTACCTCAACTTCCTGCTTCGAAATCCCCATCGCCACCTCGCATCGAACCGCACGGAAGCGGTTTTCAACTTTGCCGCGGCCCGGCCGCATCCGCGTCCCAAGCCTTCAGTAACTTCCTTGGCGCCATCGCACGCCAGCTCCGCAACAGGGCGAGCCTCGCCCACTCGCGGTCAAGCCGGTCGGGCCTTGCCAGGACCAACGGGCTGTTGCGGTAGTGCGGCGTGAAGAAATAGGTATCGGGATCGACCTCGCACAACATGTCGCGCTCATCGAAGGCGACCTTGAACACCGGTGCATCCTCGGTCGGGCTCCACCAGGCCCACATCTTGCCATGCGCCTTGAGGTTCGGGTGACCCCAGGAGACCGCATCGACAACGTTGGGAAGCTGCAGCGACAGGGCCAGTTCGCGCAGGTCCGGCCAGTCGCGTACCGCGCACATCACACGCCTCAGGCAGCCGGGCCGGAGCGGGCCTGCAGCATTTCCGGCGTCATCTGCGCGGGCGCAAGCTCGACGCTCTCGCCGCAACCGCAGGCCGACTTCTGGTTGGGATTGTTGAAGACAAAGCCGGTTCGCAGCTTCGTGACTTCATAGTCCAGCTCAGTGCCGAGCAGGAAGAGCACGGCAGCGGGCGAAACGAACACGGTGCCGCCGGAGGTCTCGACCCTGTCCTCCCCGGCGCGCGCCTCGCTCGCCAGTTCGACGGTGTACTCCATGCCGGCGCAACCGCCATTCTTGACGCCGAGCCTGATGCCGGCGGCATCGGGGCTGCGGGCAAGGATTTCCGCGACGCGGCCGGCAGCGGCGGGCGTGACGGTCATGATTTCGAACTTTGCCATAACACTCTTTCCGTTCAGGCCCGGTTCAAGGCCGGGCAGACGCATCATAATTGGGCCTTGTAGCCCGGCTTGGCAAGCATCAAGCGATACCCCAAAGGCCGGGCGTCGCCAGTTCCACCAGATGCCCGTCCGGGTCGCGGAAGTAGATGCTGGTGGCGTTGTCCTTTTCCCAGCGCACGGTCGACTCGATCGCCACGCCATGGGCGGCAAGATGATTGCGCCAGGCGTCGGCTTCGTCCGCGGCGATGGAAAAGGCGAAGTGGGCGGGGCCCGAGCCGTCATGCGGCGGAATCACGCCGCCCGGTGTGTGCACGGGCTCCAGCGTGCCCTTGGCCTGGAACAGCAGCAGCATCGAATCGCCCAGGCGAAATCCGCTGATGCGCTCCTCGCAGAATTGAAGGGAAAGGCCCATCACTTCCTCGTAGAACGCGCGGGCGCGCTGCATGTCGGAAACGTAGAGGCAAGTCTCCAGCACGCGCCGCAGCGCCGGGCGGGTGTTTGCCGGGCCCGCCACGGGTCAGAACCAGCCGACTGCGACCTGCGCCTCTTCCGACATGCGGTCGTGGCTCCAGGGCGGATCGAAGGTCATCGTCACTTCGACATCCTGCACGCCCTCGACCGAGGCGACGGCATTCTGCACCCAGCCGGGCATTTCGCCGGCAACCGGGCAACCGGGCGCGGTCAGCGTCATCTCGATCTTCACCGTGCGGTCGTCCTCGATGTCGATGCGGTAGATGAGGCCGAGCTCGTAGATGTCGGCCGGGATTTCCGGGTCGTAGACGGTTTTCAGCGCCGCGATGATGTCGTTCGGTCAGCCGCTCCAGTTCTTCCGGCGGAATGGCCGAAACGGTGTTGGCGTTGACGGCCGGCGCATTCGGCCCGGCTTCGGCTGTTTCGGAGAGCGCTGCGTCTTCCATTTCGGTTCTCCTCCAGGCCTCAGGCAAAGAAGCTTCGGGCTTTTTCCAGCGCCTCGGCCAGCGCGTCGACTTCGGCGCGCGTATTATACATGGCAAACGAGGCGCGGCATGTCGAAGTCACGCCGAAACGCGCCATCAGCGGCTGGGCGCAATGGGTTCCCGCGCGCACCGCAACCCCGGCCCGGTCGATCACCATCGACACGTCATGGGCATGGATGCCGTCGAGCTCAAACGAAAGGATCGCGCCCTTGCCCGGCGCAGTGCCGATGATGCGCAGCGAATTGATCGCGCGAAAGCTGGTCATGCGCATAGGTGATGAGGTCGTGCTCATGCTCCGCGATCGCATCGCGCCCGATCGCGCGGACATGTATCGATCGCCGCGCCAAGGCCGATCGCCTCGACAATCGGCGGCGTGCCCGCCTCGAAGCGGTGCGGCGGGTCGCCGTAGGTGACCCCGTCCTCGAAGACATCGAGGATCATCTCGCCGCCGCCCTCGAACGGGCGCATGTTCTTCAGCAGGTCGTAGCGCGCCCACAGCACGCCGATACCGGTCGGACCGTAGAGCTTGTGGCCGGTGAAGGCGTAGAAATCGACGCCGAGATCCTGCACGTCGACCGGCAGGTGTACCGCGCCCTGGCTGCCGTCGGCGCTGACGAGGATGCCGCGCGCATGGGCAATGCGCGCGACTGTCCTTCAGCGGCACGATCGTGCCAAGCACGTTCGACATGTGCGTGATGGCGATCAGCCTGGTGCGCTCCGTCAGCGCCGCTTCGAGCTTGCCGATGTCGAGCGAGCCGTCATCCTCGACCGGAACCCAGACAAGCTTCACGCCCATGCGCTCGCGCAGGAAATGCCACGGCACGATGTTGGAATGGTGCTCCATCTGCGTGAGCACGATTTCGTCGCCCGCCTTCAGATTCGCCATCGCCCAGCCATAGGCGACGATGTTGATCGCCTGCGTCGCGCCCTTGGTGAAGATCACCTCTTCGACGCGCGGCGCATTGAGGAAATCGCGCACGATTTCGCGCGCCCGCTCATAGGCATCCGTCGCCGCGTTGGAGAGGAAATGCAGCCCGCGATGGACGTTGGCGTATTCGTTCTCCATAGGTGTGGACCATCGCCTTGATCACGGCATTGCGGCTTTTGCGCCGACGCGCCGTTGTCGAGATAGACGAGCGGCTTGCCATGCACCAGCCGCGACAGGATCGGGAAATCCGCGCGGACGGACTCGACGTCGTAGGCGCGGCCGTTCATTCAGCCATTGCGCTCCAGCCAGTTCTCGATGCGGGCGTCGAGCGCCTCGCGCATCGTCTCGTCTTCCAGTTCGTCGAACACTTCCTCGACGAATGCCTGCACCAGCATGGCGCGGGCCTGCCTGGGCGGAATGCCGCGCGACGTCAGGTAGAACAGATGGTCGTCGAGGATATCGGTCACGGTCGCGCCATGGCCGCAGGCGACGTCGTCGGCGAAGATCTCCAGCTCCGGCTTGGCGGAAAACTCCGCCGTGTCGGACAGCAGCAGCGTGTTGCAGGCCATCTTCGCGTCGGTCTTCTGCGCGATCTGCGCAACCTTGATCTGACCCTGGAAAACGCCCCTGCCCTCGCCCGTGGCAACGTTGCGGAAGAGTTCCTGGGCGGCGACGCCCGGCGCCTCGTGAACCAGCGCCAGTGGTCACGTCGACATGCGACTTGCCGCCGATGAGGTTCACGCCCCTGATGGCGATGGTGGAGCCCTCGCCCTTGGCGAGGATGTTGATCTCGCGGCGAACCAGAAGGCCGCCTGCATTCAACACGAGGATCGTCAGCTTGGCGTTGGCGCCGAGGCTGACATTGAGCTGCGCCATGTGGACGGCTGCATCGCCCTCCTCCTGCGCGATCACCCAGGTGACATCGGCGTCATCGCCGACTTCAAGTGCCGACACCGTGTTCGAATGCGAGGCAACTCCCGGCTGGCCGACATGCCGCTCCAGCAGCACGGCCTTTGCGCCCTTGCCCGCGGTCACCGAATGGCGCAGCGCAACCGTGCGCGGCGCGGTGATCGAATGCACGAGCTCGACGGCGCCCGCGTGCGCCCCTTCGCCGATCCGCAATGCCGACGCCGTGCGAGCCGACCAGCGAATTGATGATGCCGATCGCGTCGGCATTGTCGCGATAGCCGCCGCGGGTGATTTCTTCCGAAAGGCTCACTCCCGCCGGCAGCGCGTGCGGATCGAGCCGCCCGCCATTGACGAAGGCGATGCGGGCAGCCGGTACGATTGCCGCCAGGTCATGTAATGATTCAACTTCCTGCGAAGCTGATTCCGCCAGGGCCGGGAAGTGCTTGATGGCATTGCGCAAATCGGTGTAGTGCCACGCCTCCACGCGCCGGCTCGGCAGGCCGCGTTCGCGCAGCACGGCATAGGCAGCGTGCTTGACGTCGCCGGCCGGAAGGCGCTCGGACGCCTCCAGGATGGCCTCCTCGGCCTCGGTCAGTTTTTCCAGGCGCTTCAGCATTGCCATCTCCGCTCAGGCCGCATCCGCGATGACATCGGCATAGCCATGTGCTTCAAGATGCCGCGCCAGTTCCGGTCCGCCGGACTGGATGATGCGGCCCTTGTAGAGCACGTGCACGCTGTCGGGCACGATGTGCTCCAGCAGGCGCTGGTAATGGGTGATGACGATGAACGACCGGTCGCCGCCGCGCAGCGCGTTGACACCGTCGGAAACAACCTTCAGCGCGTCGATGTCGAGGCCGGAATCGGTTTCGTCCATGATGCACAGCTTCGGCTCGAGCAGCGCCATCTGCAGGATTTCGGCGCGCTTCTTCTCGCCGCCGGAAAAGCCGACATTGAGCGGGCGCTTCAGCATGTCCATCGATATGCCGAGTTTGCCGGCAGCTTCCTTCACCTTGCGGATGAAGTCAGGCGTCGACAATTCGTCCTCGCCGCGCGCCTTGCGCTGCGAGTTCATCGCGGCCTTGAGGAAGTTCATCGTGGCGACGCCGGGGATTTCCACCGGATACTGGAACGCGAGGAACACCCCCGTCGCGGCGCGCTCGTCGGGCGCCATGTCAAGGATGTCGACGCCGTTGAACAGTACTTCGCCCTCGCGTGACCTCGTAGTCGTCGCGGCCCGACAAGCGCGTAGGAAAGCGTCGACTTGCCGGAACCGTTCGGTCCCATGATCGCGGCGACCTCGCCGGACTTCACGGTCAGGTTCAGGCCGCGGATGATCTCCGTGCCTTCTTCCTCGATGCGGACGTGGAGGTTTTTGATTTCAAGCATGTTACTTTTCCGTCTCTGTGGTTCGCCGATTCGGCTCGTGCCGTTTATCCGCAGATCGCAGTCCTGGGCTTGCCGAGGATCCAGCAAGTCGTTGAAGTTCCAGGTTTTGTGTTCGGTGGGTTATATATGCGTTGTCCATTTCGTCGATCCGTTCCCACAAATCCATCCAGGTTGGATTCAGCCCTTCAATCAGTTGAATTTTCCATTCACGAAGATACCGTTTCAGAGACTTTTCTCTTTGAATTGCCAGAACGATATTGGGATGCATTTCGAACCAAACCAGATTTTTGGCCTTGTATTTCGACGTGAACCCTCGTGTTCCCGCCTGGCTTGTGTTTCGCAAATCGCTTCCCATGCAGATCACGCTCGTTCTGACAGCCGGTCGCTACACATTGCACCGCCTCGGCTTGTCAGAGCATCATGTCGGCATACCGCTCAAGTCTCGTTCGTCTCTTCCGCGATTAGATCCTCGTGGACAAGCCCGATGATGACGCCTGCGAACTGGCGACTTCTCGACCTGCCCTTGCCTTGCCGGCCTGCGCCAGTTTCAGCTTCACCGTTGCCAGCTGGCGGTTGAGCGTCACAAGCCTGGCGCTGTCGCCGGAGGGCGCGGGCCTGCCGGGCACTTTCGGCGCGCCCCTGGGCGAGAGTTCGGCAATCTCGCCATTCAGCCGCTTCATTTCGGCTTCCAGCGCCGCGATGTCTTTCGATGCAGGCATCAGCCGACGCTCCCTTCAAGTGAAATGCCGATCAGCTTTTGCGCCTCGACGGCGAATTCCATCGGCAGTTCCTGGATGACTTCCTTGCACGAAGCCGTTGACGATCAGCGCGATCGCCTCCTCCTCGGGAATGCCGCGCTGCATGGCGTAGAACAGCTGGTCCTCGGAAATCTTCGAGGTCGTCGCCTCGTGCTCGAACTTGGCCGTCGAGTTCTTCGCCTCGATATAGGGAACCGTGTGGGCGCCGCATTTGTCGCCGATCAGCAGCGAGTCGCACTGGGTGAAGTTGCGCGCGTTCGTCGCCTTGCGGTGCATCGAAACCTGGCCGCGATAGGTGTTGTTGGAGCGGCCGGCCGAGATGCCCTTGGAGATGATGCGGCTCGACGTGTTCTTGCCGAGATGGATCATCTTGGTGCCGCTGTCGACCTGCTGCGCACCGTTCGACACGGCGATCGAATAGAACTCGCCGCGCGAATCGTCGCCGCGCAGGATGCAGGACGGATATTTCCAGGTGATCGCCGAGCCGGTCTCGACCTGCGTCCAGGAAATCTTCGAGTGGTCGCCGCGGCAGTCGCCGCGCTTGGTGACGAAATTGTAGATGCCGCCCTTGCCGTCGCGCATCGCCCGGATACCAGTTCTGCACGGTCGAATACTTGATCTCGGCATCGTCCAGCGCGATCAGTTCGACCACGGCGGCATGAAGCTGGTTTTCATCGCGCTGCGGCGCGGTGCAGCCTTCGAGATAGGAGACGTAGGCGCCCTTCTCCGCAATGATCAGCGTGCGCTCGAACTGGCCGGTATTCTTCTCGTTGATGCGGAAATAGGTCGACAGTTCCATCGGGCAGCGAACGCCCTTGCGGCACATAGACGAACGAGCCGTCGGTGAACACGGCGCAGTTGAGCGTGGCGTAATAATTGTCCGAGACCGGCACGACCGAGCCGAGATACTTCTTCACCAGTTCCGGATGCTCGCGGATCGCTTCGGACATCGAGCAGAAGATGACGCCCGCCTTGGCAAGTTCCTTCTTGAAGGTGGTCACGACCGACACGCTGTCGAACACGGCGTCAACGGCCACGCGGCCGGACTTGTAGACATTGTCGGCCGTGGGTTCGCTCGTCGCGTCGATCGGCGAGGCTCGCCGGGCTTGCGCACGCCGGCCAGGATTTCCTGCTCCTTCAGCGGAATGCCGAGCTTGGCGTAGGTCTTCAGCAGTTCAGGATCGACCTCGTCCAGCGACTTCGGGCCGTCGTCAAAGTTCTTCGGCGCCGCGTAGTAGTAGATGTCCTGGAAATCGATCTTCGGATAATTGACGCGCGCCCATGTCGGCTCGTCCATGGTCAGCCAGCGGCGAAAAGCGTCCAGACGCCATTCCAGCATCCACTCCGGCTCTTCCTTCTTGGCGGAAATGAAGCGGATGGTGTCCTCGGTCAGCCCCTTGGGGGCCTTGTCGGATTCGATGTCGCTGGTGAAGCCGTATTTGTACTTGTCGACGTCCAGATGACGTACGGCCTCGATCGTTTCCTGCACTGCAGGCATTGGCTTTCTCCACTTCCTGCGGGTTCAAGGCCCGCCGATTGGCTATGTCTGCTCACCTGCGTCTCAGGCGGCGTTTCTCGCCGTCCGCTCCGCCATGTCCTTCCAGGCGGCCAGGAACCGCCTCACTTCGTCCATCGTATTGCCTGCGCCAAGGCTTATACGCAACGCCCCTGCCGCAAGATCATCGCGCACCGACATCGCGTCCAGCACATGCGACTTGCGCACCTTGCCGGACGAGCAGGCCGAACCGGACGAAATCGCAATGCCTGCCAGGTCCAGCGAGATCAGCGCCGTCTCGGCTTTTATGCCGGGAACCGCGAAACACAAGGTGTTGGCAAGCCGCAACTCGCCCGAGCCAAACACGACCGGCTGATATATGCCGGTCTCATCAGATATAGTGCGCAAACCGTCCGCGGCAAAATCGCGAAGGCGCGCGATTTCGTCCCATGACTGGCGGGCGGGCAGATTTTCGACCGCAGCGCCGAAGCCGGCGATCGCCGCGACGTTTTCCGTACCGGCGCGGTGATAGTTCTCCTGGCCGCCGCCCTTGAGGAGCGGCGCGGGCGCCAGGCCCGCATTGGCAAGGATCAGCGCACCGATTCCCTTGGGGCCGCCGGCCTTGTGCGCGGAAATGATGATGAAGTCCGCGCCGTGTGCGGACATCGCGATGTCCAGCCGGCCCAGTCCCTGCACGGCATCGACCAGCAGGTAGCCGCCATGGCGGTGCACCATGTCGGCGACTTCGCCGATCGGCTGGATCACGCCGGTCTCGTTGTTGGCCAGCATCACCGCCACCAAGGGTGCGCCCTTCGCATGGTCGTGCCGCGACAAGCGGACATCCAGGACGCCGAGGTCGATGACGCCCGAACGGGTGACGGGCATGATCTCAATGTCTTCGAACCGGCCACCGGTCAGGACGCAAGGATGCTCGATCGCGCTGACGTAAAGTCTGGAACAGCGAACCTCGCCCGTTCCCCTGCGCAGTACAGGCGACAGTGCAAGCGTCGCCGCCTCGCTTGCGCCGGAAGTGAAAATCACCTGCTTTGGCGCCACGCCGCAATGGGAGGCGATGATGCCGCGCGCATGCTCGACCTGCCTGCGCAACTCCCTGCCCTCGCGGTGGATGGAGGAAGGATTGCCATCACATTCCAGCGCTTCGACCATGGCCGCGCGCGCCGCCGGATTGAGCGGAGCGCTGGCATTGTAGTCGAAATAGATGCGTGGCGTGGAACCCATCTTCTGTCCGGTATTGCAAACGTCGGACGGCCCGAGCGCAATTTCCTTGAAATTGGGCAGGACCGATTGTCTATCTAGGCGCCCACAGGCGCAGTAGCTACCAGTTTCCCGGCACAACGGCCGTTCGAATGCAGTTTTGAACCATTCTAAACTGCTTTGCAAGGGCCGGCCATTGGCTGCCATCGGCGCGCGGCGCACCGCACCGCATGGCGGCATAAGGAGTATTTGATGCCCGAAGTGATTTTCAACGGACCTGCCGGCCGCCTCGAGGGGCGTTACCAGCCCTCCAAGGACAGGAACGCGCCGATCGCGATGGTGTTGCACCCGCACCCGCATCCCAAGTTCGGCGGGACCATGAACAACAAGATCGTCTACGACCTGTTCTACATGTTCGTGGACCGTGGCTTCACGACGCTGCGCTTCAACTTCCGGGGTGTCGGCCGCAGCCAGGGCGAGTTCGACCATGGCATGGGCGAACTCTCGGACGCCGCGGCGGCGCTGGACTGGGTGCAGACCCTGCATCCCGACGCACGCGGCTGCTGGGTCGCCGGCTTCTCCTTCGGCGCCTGGATCGGCATGCAATTGCTGATGCGCCGGCCGGAAATCGAGGGATTCATCTCCATCGCGCCGCAGCCGAACATCTACGACTTCTCGTTCCTCGCGCCCTGCCCGTCGTCCGGCCTCATCATCAACGGCGACAGCGACCGGGTCGCGCCGGCGGGCGACGTCAAAGGCCTTGTCGACAAGCTGAAGGCCCAAAAGGGCATCGTCATCACGCACCAGATCGTTTCGGGCGCCAACCACTTCTTCACCGAGAACCATGACGAGCTCCTCGAGGAGTGCGGCACCTATCTCGACAAGCGCCTCGGCCGCATCCAGGGCGGGCAGGAAGAAACGATGCTGCTGAGGTAGCCATGTACGAGCCACCGCACTTCGTCGAAGACCGTGCGGAGGTCATGCACGAACTGATACGCGTCCATCCGCTCGGTTTGCTGGTGTGCAATGGCGAGGACGGCCCGGTGGCGAATCCCGTGCCGTTCCTGCTCGATGTGTCCGGCGAAGCAGTCGTCTTGCGTGCGCATCTGGCAAGGGCCAATGCGCAGTGGACGCTGCTGGAAAAGGCCGGAACCGCTTTGGTCGTATTCCAGGGCGAGCAAGGCTATGTGACGCCTTCCTGGTATGCGTCAAAGGCAGAGCACGGCAAGGTGGTGCCGACCTGGAACTACTGCATCGTCCAGGCGCGCGGCACGGTCTCGATCCATGACGATCCGGCGTGGCTGGCAAGGCAGGCCGGCATGCTTACCGACACCCATGAGGCGGGCCGGACAAGGCCTTGGGCGATGACCGACGCGCCGGAGCGCTTTGTCGAAATGCAGCTGCGCGCCATCGTCGGCGTCGAGATCCGTGTCCATGAACTCAAGGGCAAGTGGAAGGTCAGCCAGAACAGGCCCGTGGCCGACAGGGCGGGCGTCGCCGCGGGCATGGCCGGGGAAGATGCCGCCATGGCAGAACTCGTTCGGCGCTACGGCTTGCCGGGCTCGGGATAGGCGACAAGCCCGCCCGTTGCTCCCTTGGATACGCCCGTCGTTCCCGGCCAGGTGATCTTCAAGCCGCGCAGCGAGCGCACTGCAAGATAGGCCCAGGCCTCGGCCTCCATGGAATCGCCGTCGAAGCCTGCCTCCTCGGCGGCCAGAAGCTGGACGGTGTCGTCGCGTTCGCGCGGCAATGCCTCCAGCAGCCTGGCCAGTTCGCCCATGATCGCCCGGTTCTTGCGCCCGCCGCCACAAATAATGACGACGCGCGGCGGCTCCGGCACGTGCTCGAACGCCTTGAGAATGGAGGCGGCGGTCACGTGGGCGAGCGTCATCGCTCCGTCTTCCAGCGTAGCGGCATCCGGAGCCGGCGGCAGAAAATCGTTGCGATCCAAAGACTTTGGCGCGGGTTTTTCAAAAAATGATTCAGCGAGGTAGCGACCCGCCAGTTCTGCATCGACGCTGCCCTCGGCGGCGATCGCGCCGCCCTGGTCGAAGGGAATGCCGCCCTTGGCGGCGACCCACTGGTCGATCAGAGCATTGCCCGGCCCCGTATCGAAGGCGATCATTTCGCCTTCCCGCGAAATCCAGCTGATATTGGCGATGCCGCCGATGTTCACGAATGCCACCGGCCACAAACCCGAAAGGGCCTTCGGCAGGTTTTCGGCCAGCGCGCGGTGATAGACCGGCACCAGCGGGGCGCCCTGCCCGCCAAGTTCCATGTCGGCGGCGCGAAGATCATGGACCACCGGCAGCCCGGTTTCGGCCGCCAGCAATTGCGCATCGCCCAGTTGGACGGTCACGCCCTGCGCCGGGCGGTGCAGCACCGTCTGGCCGTGGAATCCGACGACATCGATGTCTGACAGGCGCAGATGGTTCTCGTCGAGAAAGCGCTTCACCGCAATTGCGTGACGGCTGGCGATCTCCCGTTCGAGTTCGGCCAGTTCGCCGGGCCTGTCGGTGCGCTTGACGATGGCCTTGGCGGTTTCCAGCGCTGCCAGCAAGCCTGCGCCGGAACGCCGCCTCATAAGGGTAGGATGCGCCGGGGCCGCGTTCGACCCTTGTCTTGCCATTGGTGACGAGCAGCGCGACGTCGATGCCGTCCATGCTGGTCCCGCTCATCAGGCCGATGGCGCACCAGCGCTTCTTTTCGTGGTCCTTGCGGGCCATGGGATGGTGAATTCCGTCCGGAAAGCTGTTAGAGGCTTGCCGCCCGCAAGTGGCGGCTTTTGGCCCGATCGGGCGAAACTACATGGAAACCAGGAAAATGTCCGCTTACAAGTCGCAGTTTCTCAACACTCTTTCCGAGCGCGGATTCATCCACCAATGCTCCGACTTCGAGGGGCTGGACGCGCGCGCCGCAAAGGGCGAGGCGATCGGCTATGTCGGCTACGACTGCACCGCGCCGTCGCTGCATATCGGCAATTTCCTGACCATGATGATGCTTCACTGGCTGCAGGAAAGCGGCAACAAGCCGATCGCGCTCATGGGTGGCGGCACCACCATGGTGGGCGATCCCTCCGGCAAGGACGAGACGCGGCAGATCCGTTCGCGCGAGGAAATCGAGGCAAACAAGGCCAGCATCAAGGGCGTGTTTTCGAAGGTCCTGAAGTTCGGCGACGGCAAGGACGACGCGATCATGGTCGACAATGCCGACTGGCTGTTGAAGCTCGGCTATATCGAGATGCTGCGCGACGTTGGCCGGCATTTCTCCGTCAACCGCATGCTGACCATGGATTCGGTTCGCCTTCGCCTCGAGCGCGAGCAGGAGATGAGCTTCATCGAGTTCAACTACATGGTCTGCCAGTCCTACGACTTCGTCGAACTGGCGCGCCGGTACGGCTGCAACCTGCAGATGGGCGGGTCGGACCAATGGGGCAATATCGTCAACGGCGTGGAACTTGGCCGCCGCATGGGCACGCCACCAGCTTTACGCGCTGACGACGCCTTTGCTGACAACATCGTCGGGCGCCAAGATGGGCAAGACTGCGCAGGGCGCGGTCTGGCTCAATGCCGAATCCTTCAGCCCGTGGGATTTCTGGCAATACTGGCGCAACACCGAAGATGCCGATGTCGGCCGCTTCCTCAAGCTGTTCACGACCTTGCCGATGGACTGAAATCGGCAGGCTTGAAAAGCTCCAAGGCGCGGAGATCAACGAGGCCAAGAAGGTCCTTGCCAACGAGGCCACTGCGCTGCTGCACGGGCGCGCCGCGGCGGACGAGGCTGCCGAAACCGCGCGCAAGACCTTCGAGGAAGGCGTTGCGGCCGATACCTTGCCGACCGTCGAAGTCGGTGCAGCGGAGCTTTCGGGCGGCATCGGCGTGCTGTCGCTGCTCGTCGCGGCGGGCCTTGCCAAGTCGAATGGCGAGGCGCGGCGTCATGTCCAGGGCGGCGCGGTCAGGATCAACGACCAGCCCGTGAACGACGAGAAATTCGCGGTCACCGCCCACGATGCCAATGCGGAGGGGAACATCAAGCTCTCGCTCGGCCGCAAGAAGCACGTGCTTGTGCGCGCCGGCTGAGCCGCCAGGCTCAGTTCTGTTCCTTCTGGTATTCGAAGATCTTGCGGAAGATGCCGGGTGCAACCATCGAGACCGGGTTGATCTCGATGCTGGGATTTCGCGCCGGCCCGCTAAGCCGGTAGGTGATCCCGAACAGGCCTGAATCGCGCCCATTGCCGAGGATATCGCCGACCAGCGGAATGTAGCCGATCGCACGGCTCAGCCCGATCACCGGAAGGAAAGTTCCGGACAGGTCCATCCGCCCCTCCTTGTTGTAGAGGGAGCCGTCGAAGGTGAAGCCGATCTGGGCGTTGTTGATGACGCCGTCCGTTACCCGGAAATAGCCTTCACCCTTTTCGATCAGCCCGCGCGCCTCCTGGAAACGGACGCGATTGGTGTCGAGGCGCTTCAATTGCGTGGTGATGTCCGGGTTCGGCGCGCCCGACCGCGCCGACGGTTCATTCACCAGCATCTTGATACGCGGCTCGTCCGTCACGGTGAAATCGGTGGTCCGCACCGGTCCCGTGAAGGGTCCGTTGCCCGAGCGCTGCAGACGAGCCCGCAGGTTGCCGCCCTGCATCTTGCGGTAGATGTCGACGAATGCCAGTGCACTTCCGGCATTGCCCGTATCGATCTCGAATGTCGTGCTGCCATCCTTGGTGTTGGCGAAGACGTTGATGTCGGTATCGTCGAACAGGCCGCGCAGCGTCATCTGGTCGAGCCAGCCGCCCTTCGCGCCATAGATCAATTCGACATTGCGCAGCACCTTGCCGTTGTAGCCGCCGACCTGCGACAGATTGGCGGTCACGGTGATGCCGGACCGCCCTGCTCGTCGCCGAAGCCGTTTTCGTGGAACAGCCGGTTGAGCAGCGCGCGCGCCGTCATAGCGCAGCCCGGATGGCCGAAATCTTGTAGTTGCCGCCCTTGCGCTACAGCTTCAGCGAGAAGGAATCGTCCTGGTTCAGGGAAATGTTGACGAAATCGGCCGACAGCAGCCCGCCCTTGTCGAGCGTCAGCTTGCCGACTGCCGAAAAGCCCTCGCCTTCGATGTAGAAATCATCGAGACGGGTAATGCCCTTCTCCGTGCGCATGGCGAATGTCGCCTTGGCCGGAATGCCCTTGCCTTTCGTCCAGCCCACCCAGGGCAAGTTCAGCGACGGCATTTCGCAGGTCGATCGTCTGCTTCTCGCACGCCGTCCTCGCGCCTGCCTCAGTTCGACCTTGATCGTGCCTGTCAGTACCGGATCGAGGGCCAGCCCCATCTTCTTGCGGGCAGCCTCGTCGAGCTGCGCCGATATCGCCTCTCGCGGGTGACACCGAACCGCCGATCGGTTCGACCATGGCGAGTGTCGTCTTCGTGCCGTCCACGGTGGCGGTGCCGTTGACGCGAACCTGCTGCGGATCGGCCTCACCTGCACATGGCGCTCCTTGACCATGCGCTCGAAGATCTTGCCCGTGCTGGCGCGCCCTTCAGATCCGCCACGGCGCTCCACTGCACGTCGTCATAGACGATGCCGCGCTTCAGCGGGAAACGCGCCGCGACGTCGCCATTGCCGGTGCCCGGAAACCATCTCCGGCGTCAGATCGATGCGCGACATGACCGTGAGCGGCTTGGCCTCGGCGATTGCCGCAAGCGACTTCACCGGTCCCGAAGTCGAGAAGTGCACATCGGCCATGTTGGGGCGCACGCCGATATCGGCGATGCGGAAATAGGAGCCCGATTCCACCGGAACCTCGCCGCGTCTTCGATGCCGGTGACGCCGGACGACAGGCGCGCATCCACGCTCATGCCCTTCATGAGGATGTCGCCGGCGCCGCCGCAATAGCGGCAACTCGCCGAAGGAGGTGATCTGCACCCGAGTAATTCGCCTTGATCTCGTACTCGTCCGCCGCCATGCGGGCGCCCTTGCGCAGCCGGCCGAGCACTCCCGGCGGCAGGTCGCATTGCAAGCGCCACATCCGTGACGCCGCCGCCGGAAATGCTCCGATGGGTCCAGGCGCGCGCCCGGGGCAATGAAGAATGGCCAGTACTGTTTCACCGCGGCCACATCGAGACCGTCAGCCTTGAAGCTGCAGTAAATGCCGGTGTCACGCCGTTGAAGACGAAGCTGGCCGACCCGGCGATGCTGTCATTGCCGGCCTTGGCGGATACCTTCGAAAAATCGAGGCGCCTGCTTTGCGCAATAAAGCCGCCCTCGATATCGATGGACGCGGGAATTCCGGCCTCACCGTCCGCCGTTGGCGGGCGCGTGATCGGCGAAACAGCGAGGTTGAAGGCTATGGGGCCTTTCAGCCAGTCCGAACCCTCCTGCGGTCTTGCGACCCCGGCGAACTCGGAACGGACAGCGCCGGCCAAGCATGCGCGACGGCTCGATCGCGATGTCGTTGAGGCCGGGGCGGAGCTTGAGGCCGACAAAAAGCTCATGAAGGTCGGTGACCGCCTCCAGGCCGAGACGTAGCGACGAACCGGCGGTGGATAGCTGCAATGCGGCGATCGAGCGGCTCTCCCTGCGGACCGAACGGAAGGTTCCCTGAAACCTCGACAAGGGCGTCGGATCCGAACACGCCGTCATTGCCGCCGGGATCCTGCGCCCACTCGCGCATGTTCAGCCCGGCGATCTTAAGGTTCGAGCTGGCGTCCGCCACCCTCGCGGGGTTCATAGCTCCCGCGCAACGTGACGGTGGACTGGTCTGACACGATATCGGCGGACAACTGGAGGTTCTTGCTTCTGCGGAAGCGCAGATCCAGTTTGGCCAGCCGAACCGGGCCGTCCTCGATCCGGCCGAGGCCGACGCCTTCCACGATGACGTTGCGAAACTGGAACAGCCGGAAGCGGCCGCTGCTGAATTCTTCCTGCGCCCTGTCCAGCCGCGCACCGATGCCGCCAAGCAGCGCAGCGATCTCCGGCTTCGTGGCGCCTAGTGCAAAGGGCACCAGAGCGGCGTCGAGCGACCGAATCCTCGACGATTACCGCGTCGATGGCGGGCGTGCCAGAAAGCACCGAAAGAGGCTTGATGCCGACGATGACCTTGCCGAGGCTCGAAACCACCTGGCGGTCGCTCGCGCGCAGGATGTTCACCTTGGTGCTTTCAAGGCTGAGCAGTCCGTCGGGGTCGAAACCGAAATAGGTAGGCCCGAGCTTTACCTCGAACTGCGGGCCGAGCAGTTTCTGGATCGAGGACTCGATGTTGCGGGTGAGAACCGAATTTTCGATGGCATCGCCGCGAAGCAGGAAAAACAGGCCGATCCCCGACATCGAAATGGCGAGGACGATCACGACCAGGGTCGCCGCGACAGGGCGCGCAGCGTACGCCGCCAACGGTTGGGGGGGCACAAGCAAGCCGCCGGATGGCTGGTCGGCGATGCTTCTGCCGGAAGGATCAGCCAACGATCCATGCTCCGCATTTCCCCGCCATCAACTTGCCGCCGCCTTTCAGCGATATCACGCCCTCGAAGTTATCGCACCGTTTGCCTGATGCTTCCACCCGCTTCGCTGCGCCGGAGCAATCCGCCGAGCCGCGTTACGGCGTATGTGCGGTGTGGACAAAGGATCCGAAACGGTTGAAATGCGTACAGGATCGAAGCGGCACGGGTCGTGCCAAGCCGGACAAATCCGATGCCCCGGGCTTTTGTCTCCAAACAGCAACAAATTGTCGAAAGGATGGCACATGTCAGAACCGGCCGAGGGCGCAAGGCGCCCGATTTCAAGCTACCAGCGAATGGCGGCGGAACATTCCAGCTTTCCGCCCACAAGGGCAAACCGGTGGTGCTGTTCTTCTATCCCAAGGACGACACGTCCGGATGCACCGCGGAGGCGGTCGCCTTCACCGCGGCAAAGGCCGATTTCGACAAGCTCGGCGTAGTGGTCGCGGAATGTCGCCGGACCCGGTCAAGAGCCACGACAAGTTCGCTGACCAAGCATTCGCTGGCGGTGCCGCTGATTTCCGACGAGGAAAAGACGGCGCTTTCGGCCTACGGTGTCTGGAAGGAAAAGAGCATGTACGGAAAGAAGTACATGGGCGTGGAACGCTCCACCTTCCTGATCGGCAAGGACGGCAAGATCGTCAAGGCATGGCGCAAGGTTTCGGTGCCCGGCCATGTGGACGAGGTGCTCGCGGAAGCGGGGAAGCTCTCCTGAGCATCACCGGCGAAACGCCAGGCCGCAGGCCGCAATCGCTCCAGTCAGGGGCGGTGGCGGCGCTCGCAAATCCCGACCTCGACGGCAAGGTGTCGATGACCCTTGCCCTCGCCAAGGCCTGGTCGTCGCGCACCTTGTCGCTCCGGCCAGGCGGGCGCGTCGATTTGCCATCGCGCCCGGGCAGGCCCGAGCGGCCCGCTGCTGATCGCGCCGGGACGGATGGCAAAGCGCGGCATCGGCTCGCTCAAGGGGCGCATTGCGCTCATCCACTCGCTTTGCCACATCGAACTCAACGCAATCGACCTGGCGCTCGACATCGTCGCCCGGTTTGCGAACGTGCAGGTGCCGCGCTCGTTCTTCGACGGCTGGATGATGGTCGCCGCCGAAGAAGCCAAGCACTTCACGCTGCTGCGCAACCGCCTTCATTCGCTCGGGGCGGACTATGGCGACCTGCCGGCCCATGACGGGCTGTGGGAGGCGGCGCAGGAAACCGACCACGATCTCACGGCCCGGCTGGCGCTCGTGCCCTTGGTACTCGAGGCGCGCGGGCCTCGACGTCACCCCTTCCCTTTCGGACGCGCTGGAGCGTGGGGGCGACGCGGAAACCGCGGCCATCCTGCGGATCATCTACGAGGATGAGAAAGGCCATGTCGCGGTGGGTGCGAAGTGGTTTCGCTTCTTGTGCCGGCGCGACGGGGTGGAACCGGCGGGCGCCTTCCAGGCGCTGGTGCGCAAACACTTCCGCTCACCGTTGAAGCCGCCGTTCAACGACCGGGCAAGAGCCGCGAGCGGTCTCACGCCGGGCTTCTACCGGGCGATCTCCTCGCTCGGCAACTGAGCGCCCACAACGCTTCGTTAACCATGATGGAAATAGGATACAGCTCCAACGAAGCTGGGCGGCATCATGTCGAACAACCATTTGCGCCAGGCGCCATCTGCCGCGCAGGTGCGCGAGCCAAGGAATTTCGGCAAGCGCGCCACCGCTGCTCGCATCACGTTCACGCGCAACGGCCAGGAACGGCACTATGCCATAAGCCCGGGCTTTGCCGCGGCCGGCCTTGCGGTTTTCTGCATGTTTGCGGTCGGTTATTTCAGCGCAACAGCCTATCTGGTGCTGCGCGACGACCTCATCGGGATGACGCAGGCCCGCAGCGCCCGGCTGCTGCATGAATACGAGGACCGGATCGCTTCGCTCCGAGCCAATCTCGACCGCGTCACCAGCCGCCAGCTTCTCGACCAGCAGGCCATCGAGGCAAAGGTCGCGGAACTGATCGAAAGGCAGGAAGCCCTTGGCGGACGGACGAGCCGCATCGGCAAGCTGATCGGCGAGGCGCAAAAGCGCGGGCTTTCGCCCAAGGCCCCCGCACCGGCGGAAAATCCGGACCCGGTAACCACGGGTACCGTCGAAACGCCTGGGGAGAAGTCGGTGTCGCTGGACGGCTTCAGCCTGCGCGGCGGTACACAAGCCTTGCTGGCGGATGCCGCCGGCATCGCTGCCAGCCAGGAAAAAACGGTTCCGGCGCACGACATTGCCGACTATGCGCAGACACAGAACCTGTTCCAGAGCGTCAAGACGCGCATCGAGAGCGTGGACCGCGAGCAGCGCGCCATGCTCGATTCGCTGCGAATGGAGGCCTCCGAGAAGACCGCCGCAATCGTCACGACCCTTGGCAGCTTGAAGGTCAAGGTCGGAGACGACAGCCAAACCGGCCTCGGTGGGCCGTTCATTCCGCTTGATCCGGGCATCGACTTCAATGCGCATGTCGAGGCGCTGGATTCCTCGCTCAAGGCACTTGGCACCGCGCAAGGCTTGCTGGCGAAAGTGCCCGTCGCCAGCCCCGCCCCCGGCTCTCCGCTTTCCAGCCCGTTCGGCGCACGGATCGATCCGTTCCTCGGGCACCAGGCAATGCATTCAGGGCTTGATTTTCGGGCATCGACGGGAACGCCTGTCCACGCCACCGCCGACGGCAAGGTCATCGATGCCGGACGCAATGGCGGCTATGGCAACATGGTAGAGATCGACCACGGCAACGGCATGTCGACGCGGTATGCCCATCTGAGCCGGATAAGCGTCAATTCGGGCGACAAGGTCTCGCGCGGGACAAAGGTTGGCGAGGTAGGAAGCACCGGCCGCAGCACCGGACCGCATCTCCACTACGAAGTGCGCCGCCACGGACACGCGGTCGATCCCGTCTCGTTTCTCAAGGCAGGCCGAAAGATCGAAAAGCTGCTCTGACAGCGTAGGATCGCCGGTTAATCGACGTCCGAAACAGCTTCGCCTTCTTCGCCCGTCACATTGTGGGCAAGCGCGGCTTCCATGAACATGTTCAGATCGCCGTCAAGGACATCGTCCGGCGAGGTGCTTTCAACGCCGGTGCGCAGGTCCTTCACCAACTGGTAGGGCTGCAGGACGTAGGAGCGGATCTGGTGGCCCCAGCCGATGTCCGACTTCGATTCATGTTCGGCCTGGATCGACTCCTGGCGCTTCTTCATCTCGAGGTCGTAGAGACGCGCGCGCAGCGCCTTCATGGCGTTCGCCCGGTTCTGGTGCTGGGACTTCTCCGACGATGTCACCACGATTCCCGTCGGCATGTGCGTGATGCGAACCGCCGAGTTGGTCGTGTTGACGTGCTGTCCGCCCGCACCCGACGAACGGTAGGTGTCGATGCGGATATCCTTGTCCTGGATGTCGATGTCGACGTTGTCGTCGATCACCGGATAGACCCAGACCGAAGAAAACGACGTATGGCGCCGCGCCTGGCTGTCGATATGGCGAAATGCGCACCAGCCGATGGACGCCCGATTCGGTCTTCAGCCAGCCAAAGGCGTTCTCGCCCTTGACGAGGATTGTGGCCGACTTGATGCCCGCTTCTTCGCCGTCGGGCTTTCATACTGGACTTCCACCTTGAAGCCGTTCTTTTCCGCCCAGCGCGTATACATGCGCAACAGCATGGAAGCCCAGTCCTGGCTTTCGGTGCCGCCGGCGCCGGCATGGACTTCGAGGAAGCAGTCGTTGCCGTCCACTTCGCCGGAAAGCAGCGCCTCGACCTGGCGGCGGCCGAGTTCGGCATGAAGGCGCTTGAGCGCGTCCTCGGCATCGGCGACGACGCCGGCGTCGCCTTCTTCCTCGCCAAGCTCGATCATGTCGATATTGTCGTCCAGTTCGGCCTCGATGCCGCGGATCGCGGTGATGCTCTTTTCCAGATGCTGGCGCTCGCGCATCAGTTTCTGGGCTTCGCGCGGGTCGTTCCAGAGGCTCGGGATCCTCGGCCTTCTGGTTCAGTTCAAGCAGGCGTCGATTCGACTTGTCCCAGTCAAAGATGCCTCCTCAGCAGGCTTACGGCCTGCTTGATGTCACTGATGATTTCCTGCGTTTCCGCGCGCATGAACGATCTTTCGAAATTGCCGTGCCGGTTGGTGAACGCGCGTACATATTGATCGGCGCGGTCCGATGTAAACCTGCGAACCGCCGATCAGGAGATCAATACAAGCCGCCGGTGCCCGACAGGACCGCGCGGTTGGCCTCGGGCGAAACGGCAAGGCCGCCGGCCGACATGTCGTCCTCGAAGCCGATGACCGAATAGACGTCGGCGGTGCGGTGCCGGGCTTGAAGGCTTCCATGATGACGCCGGGCTGGCCGGCTTCCGCCTGCAGGCCGGTCTTGCGGTCGATCGGGATCAGCGTCAGGCCGTCGCGGCACACGGAAATCGACCGGCGGCTTGCCGTTCAGCGCGCTCTTCATGAAGTCGAGGAAGACCGGCGCAGCGAGCCCGCCACCGGTGTTGCCCTTGCCCATCGGCTGCGGATTGTCGTAGCCGATATAGACGCCGGCAACGAGGTCCGGCGTGTAGCCGATGAACCAGGCGTCCTTCTCGTCATTGGTGGTGCCGGTCTTGCCGGCGACCGGCACGCCGAGTTCCTTGACGACGGTGGCCGTGCCGCGCTGGACAACGCCTTCCAGCATCGAGGTCATCTGGTAGGCGGTCATCGGATCGAGCACCTGGTCGCGATTGTCGATCAGTTCCGGCTCCTCCTGGTCCTGCCATTCGGTGGCAGCGCAGCCTTCGCAAACCCGCTCGTCATGGCGGAAGATGGTCTTGCCGTAGCGGTCCTGAATGCGGTCGATGAAGGACGGCTTGATCTTGCGTCCGCCATTGGCGAGAACCGCATAGGCGGAAACCATGCGCAGCACGGTGGTTTCGCCCGAGCCCAGCGACATCGACAGGAGCGGCGAGCAGATTGTCGTAGATGCCGAAGCGCTTGGCATATTCGGCGACGATCGGCATGCCCATGTCCTTGGCGAGGCGCACGGTCATGAGGTTTCGCGACTTCTCGATGCCGAGCGCGCAGCGTCGAGGGACCGGCATAGCCGCCGCCGTAGTTCTTCGGCTCCCAGATGCCGAGGCCGCCGCCCTGGTCGAGCGAGATCGGCGCATCGAGCACCACCGATGAAGGCGTATAGCCATTGTCGAGCGCTGCGGCATAGACGAACGGCTTGAACGACGAGCCGGGCTGGCGGTAGGCCTGCGTTGCGCGGTTGAACTGCGATTGCGCAATAGGAGAAGCCGCCGACCATGGCCAGAACGCGGCCCGTGTGCGGATCCATCACGACGAGGGCGCCCTGCACCTGCGGCGGCTGGCGCAGCCGGTATTCGCCATCGGTCTCAAGCGGCTGCGACGAAAATGACATCGCCAACCTTGAGGATGCCGCCGGCGGTCTTGGCGGTGCGGTTTTGCCTCGCCCTTGATGCGGACGCGGCTTGCCCACTTCATGTTTTCGAAGGTGATGCGACCGGTACGCGCGTTCCTCGGACAGCTTGCCGGAAATCTCGACGGAGGGGCGAAGGCCGATCGTACGCCTCCCCGTCATCGACCGCCAGAACGACCGCCATTTCCCACTCGGGCACGTCGCGACAGCGGCTCGACCTCGCCAAGCTGGCGTTCCCCAGTCCGGCGCAACGGTTTCGAAACGCTTCCACGGACCGCGCCAGCCCTGCTCTTCGTCATATTCGAGCAGGCCGTTTTGCAGCGCCTGCCGCGCCATGATCTGCAGCTTTGGATCGAGCGTCGTGCGCACCGACAGGCCGCCCTCGTAGAGCGCGTCCTCGCCGTAACGGTCGATGATCTCGCGGCGCACTTCCTCGGTGAAATACTCCGCCGCGAAAAGATAGTTGGCCGTTGCGCCGCGGGTTGACGCCGAGCGGCTCCTTCTTGGCAGCCTCGCCCTCCTCGCGCGTTGGCGTAGCCGTTCTCGACCATCCGGTCGATGACCCAGTTGCGCCGCTCGATCGCTTCCTTGGTCTTGTTGAACGGGTGGTAGTTGTTCGGCGCCTTCGGCAAGGCGGCCAGATAGGCCGCCTCGTGCAGCTTCAGTTCGTGCACCGACTTGTCGAAATAGGTCAGCGACGCGCCGGCGATGCCATAGGCGCCAAGGCCGAGGAAAATCTCGTTGAGGTAAAGCTCGAGGATGCGGTCCTTCGAATAGGCCTGCTCGATGCGCAGCGAAAGGATCGCTTCCTTGATCTTGCGGTCGATGGTGCGCTCGTTCGAAAGCAGGAAGTTCTTGGCCACCTGCTGGGTGATGGTCGATGCGCCGATCTGGCGGCGATCCGTTCCGGCATTGCTGGATGTTGGTCGCGACGGCTCGGGCAAGCGCGCCGAAGTCGATGCCCGGGTGCTCGTAGAAATTCTTGTCCTCGGCGGAAAGGACGGCGTGCTTGACCAGGTCGGGAACTGCCTGGATCGGCAGGAACAGCCGGCGCTCGCGGGCATATTCGGCCATCAGCGACCCGTCGGCGGCATGGATTCGCGAAGTCACCGGCGGCTCATACGAATTGAGCACTTCCTCCGATGGAAGGTCCTTCGACAGATCGTTGATGTACCACGCGATGCCGCCAAGCACGACGATGGCGGCGAGCATGCCCATACCGAAGATGTAACCGATGAACCGAAGGAACATTACCGCTTTCCCGCTTTATGCGTCCTGGCTTTGCCCGGGAAAATTCCGCGGGTCGTTCGCCTGTCTTGTATTCCGCGACAGATGATGCACGCATCGCGCTGAACAATACACCCGGCCATGCGCAATCTGAACTATTTCGCACTGCAGGCTGCTTTTAGCCAACCCCACGAAAGGCTGCAATGCGGAGAAATTATGTCGCGGGCAACCCATGCGATGCGCGGCGGCGCGCTGATGCAAGGATGCAACGGCGCTAGTTCGGCAGCCGCGGCGAAAAGAAGGTGTGAACCGCCCGCGCAACCAGCCCCGCCGTCGTGCCTTGCCATTTCGGGTCGAGCAGAAGCTTTTCGTCTTCCTCGTTTGAAAGATAACCCAATTCGAGCAGCACTCCCGGCACTTCCGGCGCCTTGAGCACCGCGAAAGACGCGTGGCGCTGCGGATTCCTGACGAGTTGTATTCCCTTGCCGAGTTCCGTCACCAGGGCGGACGAGAAACTCAGAGAGAAACGATCCGTCTCTCGCGATGTGAATTCGGCAAGGATTTCGGGGATTTCGTCGTCGTCGGGGCTCGCGTCGATGCCGCCGACGATGTCGGCCATGTTCTCCAATTCGGCCAGTTCGTGCGCGATCTGGTCCGACGCAGTCTCGGACAAGGTGTAGATGGATGCGCCGCGAAACTGCGAAACCCGCAACGAATCGGCGTGGATCGAGATCACGAGGTCGGCATTGTTTCGCCGGAAGAACGCGACGCGGTCGCGCAACGACATGAACACGTCCTCGTCACGCGTCAGCAGCACGTCATAGGGTCCGGCGGCGGCGATCTGTTCCTTGACCAGCCTGGCCAGCGCGAGGGTGAGGGTCTTTTCCTCCGTGCCCTTCTTGCCGACGGCGCCGCTGTCGATGCCCCCATGGCCGGGATCGACCACGACCGTGTAGCGCCCTTCCCGCTTTGCCGGCGCCTGCATGCGGACGCGATCTCCCTTTGTGACGACCGCGCCGGAGGCGCCGACCAGTTCGCGCTGCTTCTCCAGAGTCGCATCGAATTCCGCCCTGGCAACGCGCGCAAGGTCGAGGACCAGCCTGTATTTCTTGCCCGGCTCCACTTCCTCCATCGTCATCGCGCTGATCCGCGCGGGATGGGCAAGCGAAAGCACGATGCGCGAGCGCTCGCGGGTGATCGCGCCATACTGGCGGAACGTGACGAGGCCGCGCGGCGCAAGTGCGTCGGTCTCGGCGAAGCGGAACAGCAACGCCGGCGCATCGATGACGACACGATCGGGCCTTGCCATGTAGAAGGTCGAGAACTCCACCTTTCGGTCGATGTCGAAAAACACCCGCGTCGACGTCTCGTCGCCCGCGATCCGCCCACCGGTGACCATGGCCTGCGCCTGCGCATCCAGGGCCAGAGCCGGCCCTGCGCCTGCCAAGGTCATCAAGAGCGCGATGAAAAACACGCCCGCGCCAACGATGCTGAAGTGCGCCGCTTTCAAAATTTCCGCCAAAAACCTTCCGCCTGCGCCGGGATTTCCACGGGCGGCATGCTGCGCCGGTAGCAGCGCGGCATGCCTCGAAACAAAGCACCTATCTGATTTTGCTTGTATTGGACAAGACTCATCCGTATTACTCGAATTGCTGGGCCAAGGGTTTGGGAAGGCATGCTGCCGGTAGTGAGCTATCGGCCGCGTTAAGGAATTTGCCTTTGCGATCCGCGTTGTCGGTCGCTGTTTTCAGCCAATTCCGTCTCCCGTGCCCCGGCCTGCGCGACAGTTTCGCGCAACCTTGCCGCAAAGCCTTCCCGGGCTGGCTGGTTGCTCCGATGAGAGCGCGGATTTCGGCCCCGAGGAAGGCGAATCGCGCACCGCAAACCGGCCGGCTTCACCAAGGTCCGGCCTATCCCCAACGCATGGCGGAAGGACGGGGTATTGTACAGGCATTCACTGCAGGAAACCGGGCATCATGCCCCACACGGCGCATCAGGTGATGCGCCGAAAGGTTTGCCTGCATTGCGAACGCCCGCCCCGCGCCCTCGCATGACCAACATGGCAGACGCCTTCCGGACTACGGCACCCATCCGCGCAGGAAACCGCGCCGGACGTGCCTTACAGTTCCTTTCCGGAAACCCCGTTCGATTGAACACAACCCGAAAAGTGAACCTGTCCGGTTCCGCATCTGCGGAGACTGGAAACAATGGCAAACAACAAAATGTTGATAGACGCATCGCATCCGGAAGAGACCCGGGTTGCGGTCGTTCGCGGAAACCGTATCGAGGAGTTTGATTTCGAGTCCCAGGCGAAGAAGCAAATTCGCGGGAACATCTATCTGGCAAAGGTTACGAGGGTCGAACCCTCCCTGCAGGCAGCCTTCATCGACTATGGCGGCAACCGGCACGGCTTCCTTGCCTTTAGCGAAATCCATCCCGACTATTACCAGATCCCGGTCGCGGACCGGCTTGCATTGCTCGAGGAAGAGGCCCGCGAGGCCTCCGAAAACGACGATGACGAGGATGGCGGCCGTTCGCGCCGCCGCAACCGCAATGGCGGCGATCGCCGTCCCCAGGGCGGATCGCGAAGCGACCGCCCGGCGCGCGGGGCACATGCCCGCGACAACGGAGACGAGGCGCCTGTAGCCGCAGAGGCCGATGAAGACGAGGATGGCTTCATCGAGGAACCCGAGGAAGTAACCGAGATCGTCCACGGCAGGGTCAGCGACGCCGACGACGCCGACATTGCCGATGACGATTCGGACGCGGCGGAAGAAGCCGATCAGTCCGCAGAGGACGAGGACGGCGACGGGCCGGGCCGGTCGATGGCCGCGATGGTCGAGACCGACAGCATTTCCGAACCAGCGCCGAAGAAGGCGAAGAGGACGGGGAACCTGCGCCCGATGCGGATGCAGCCGAGGCCGGCGCGGCAGAAAAGCCGAAAGCCAAGCGCAAGCCGGCTGCGCGCAAGCGCAAGACCAAGGCCGAGAAGGCCGCCGAAGAAGCCGCTGCCGCGCAAGCGGCTGAGGCTGAAGCTGCGGAAGCCGTTGCCGAGAGCGATCCGGGTTCCGAAGAAGATTCGGCCGGTCCCGCCGAAACCGCCGAAGAACCGGTTACTGCCAAGCGCGATCGCGGATCGGATGAAGGCGGCAGGGTCCGCGGCGTCGAGGAAGAGGAAGTCATCGATTCCGTCGGCCAGGAAGATGCGATGGAGGAAGTCCCCTTCCGCCGCAAGCTGCGCCGCCAGTACAAGATCCAGGAAGTGATCAAGCGCCGCCAGATCATGCTGGTGCAGGTCGTCAAGGAAGAGCGCGGCAACAAGGGCGCGGCGCTGACCACCTATCTGTCGCTGGCCGGCCGCTATTCGGTGCTGATGCCGAACACGGCGCGCGGCGGCGGCATTTCCCGCAAGATCACCAACGCCAACGACCGCAAGCGTCTGAAGGCAATTGCCCAGGAACTCGAAGTGCCGCGCGGCATGGGCGTGATCCTGCGCACGGCCGGCGCGATGCGCACCAAGGCCGAGATCAAGCGCGACTTCGAATATCTGATGCGCCTGTGGGAGAACGTGCGCACGCTGACGCTGTCGTCGACGGCTCCGTGCCTCGTCTATGAGGAAGGCAGCCTGATCAAGCGCTCGATCCGCGACCTCTACGACAAGGATATCGAGCGAGGTGATCGTTTCGGGCGAAGCGGGCTACCGCGAAGCCAAGGACTTCATGCGCATGCTGATGCCCAGCCATGCCAAGAACGTGAAGCCCTACATGGAAGAGCAGTCGCTGTTCGCGCGCTTCGGCGTGGAAGCAGCAGCTCGACCGGCTGCTGACCCCGCAGGTGACGCTCAAGTCCGGCGGCTACATCGTGATCAACCAGACGGAGGCGCTGGTCTCGATCGACGTGAACTCCGGCCGTTCGACGCGCGAGCATTCGATCGAGGACACGGCACTGCAGACCAATCTGGAGGCCGCCGACGAGGTTGCCCGCCAGTTGCGCCTGCGCGACCTTGCCGGCCTCATCGTCATCGACTTCATCGACATGGAGGAGAAGCGCAACAACCGGGCGGTCGAGAAACGCCTGAAGGATGCGCTCAAGCATGACCGCGCCCGCATCCAGGTCGGCCGCATCTCGCATTTCGGCCTTCTGGAAATGTCGCGCCAGCGCATCCGCGCTTCCGTGATGGAAAGCACGATGGAAGTATGCCCGCACTGCCTTGGCCTTGGCCATGTGCGGTCGAATTCCTCCATCGCGCTGCATGTATTCCGCTCGATCGAGGATTACCTGACACGTCATCCGCGCTTCGATGTCATCGTGCGTTGCCCGACCGGCATCGCCATCGACATCCTCAACACCAAGCGCGCGGGGCTGACCGACCTTGAAGATCGTTTCGGACTGAAGATCACGGTCCAGGCCGACCCGTCGCTTCCGGGACAGAGCTTCCAGATCGAGAAGGGCGAGCCGGCAACCGGCATTCCGCGCAAGAGCGCTCCGCAATATGCCGCCCTTCCGGCGGACGAGGCTGACGAGTTCGTCGAGCCTGAGGGCGAGGAGGAATTCGATGAGGAATTCGCGGTCGCCGAAGTTCGCGAGGTCCGCGAGCCGCGCGAACCGCGTGAACCGCGCGACCATCGCGAGCCGCGCGAAGGGGGCGAGGACGGCAAGCGCCGCCGGCGCCGCCGCAGGAGAGGCCGCCGTCCGGGCGAAGGCTTCGGGCCCGAAGGCGCCGAGGCCGGCCAGCAGGCAGGCTCGAACGGCAATGGCGACGGCTCGCCCGGGCAATACGAGGGCGATGACGACGACTACGAGGCCGCCACAGCCGATGCAGACGGGGAAAACGGCGAAGGCCGTTCCGACGGCAACGGCGATGTCAACGCAGACGGGAGCAAGCGCAAGCGTCGGCGAGGCAAGCGCGGCGGCAGGCGCAACCGTCGTGAAGAGGGCGAAAACGGTTCACCGCAATTGGCCGAGGGCGAGATTTCGGTTTCCGACGAGGCGGATTTTGTCGCCTCGGGAGAAGACTTGGAAATCGACGAAGCGGTCGATTTCGAGGAATCCGTAGTCGCCACGACGTCCGAGCCAGCCGAAACGGAGACACGCGAACCCGCTGCGACAACCTCGCTTGCATCATCGGTCCCCGACCGCAGGGAAACCGAAGAGGAAAGCGAAAGCCGGCGCGGCCGCAATACCCGCAGGCCAAAGGTTGCCGACGTCCCGGCATCGACCGCCGCAGAAGCGGAAGGTGGCGAGAAAGCTCCCGAGGACGACGACAAGCCGCGGCGCAGCGGATGGTGGGCGCGAGGCCGGGGCTTCTTCTGATCCCCTGCCCGTCGCCAGACGACTTTCAGCAATGAAAAAGGCCGCGTCAGCGGCCTTTTTCAATCGCGCTTTTCGGCAAGCCAGGCGCCGATCCGGTCAAATCCGCGCGACAGCGCGTCGGGATCGCCGCAAAAGGACAGGCGAACCCATTTGCCGCCATTGTGCATGTCGAAATCGCGTCCCGGCGTGATCGCCACCTTGGCCTCCTCCAGAAGCCGCGCGGCAAATTCGGTGGTGTCGTTGGTCAGCGCCGAAGCATCCGCATAGGCATAGAAAGCGCCATCGATGGGCTGGATGGTGCGAAATCCCAGTTCCGGCAGCCGCCGCAGGAACATGGCGCGGTTCGCCTCATATCCCCTTCGAACCGCCTCCATCTCGTCGCGCCCTTCGAATGCCGCCAGCGCCGCGATCTGCGAGATTTCGGGCGCGCAGATAAAGGCATTCTGCTGAAGCCGGTCGATACGCCCGATCATGGACGGCGGCACGATGATCCAGCCGACGCGCCAGCCGGTCATGCAAAAATACTTCGAGAAGGAGTTGATGACGAAGGCCTCTTCGTCGAGGCCGAGTGCCGTCGCCTCGCGCATGCCGTAGGTCAGGCCGTGATAGATCTCGTCGGAGATGAGGCGTATGCCAAGATCACTTGCGGCCTGGGCCAGGGCCGCGAAGGCGTCCGGTTCCATCATCGTGCCGTTGGGGTTGTTGGGGTTCGCCACGAGCAGCCCCTGAAGCGGCTTTCGCGCATGGGCTTGCGCCAGCAGATGCGGCGTGATGACCCAGCGATCCTCGGCGGCGGTTTCGATTTCGACCGGCTCGAGGGACAGGGCGCGCAGGATGTTGCGATAGGCCGGGTAACCCGGCGAGGGGATTGCGACCCGCGCGCCCTCGTCGAAGCAGGCGATGAACGACAGCAGGAAACCGGCGGAAGAACCGGTCGTGACGAAGATGCGTGCCGGATCGGGCTCGATACCGTAATGCTCGCCGTAATGGCGGGCGATGCGGGCGCGCAGCGCAGGCATTCCGGGTGCCGCGGTGTAGCTGATCCGGCCGCGTTCGGCCGCAGCGGCTGCCGCCTCACGTGCCGCCCTTGGCGCAGGCGCGAAAGGCTGGCCGATGCACATCGAGATAACGTCATGGCCCTCGGCGGCAAGTTCGCCCGCCCGCGCCACAATGGACATTGCGCGAAACGGCTCGACGTCGCCGCGCCGGGAAACCGCAAGCGGCGGGCGTGTGATGGGTGAATGTGACTTCATCGGGCGTCAATAGCCGGTAAAGTCCGGCTGTTGAAGGCCCCGTGCGGCTTTTGGCCTTGGCTGCCGCCGCAAAACCGACGCAAAGTCGCGTTCATGGAGAAAGCCGCTTTGACGGATCGCGCCGGCGTTTCTATGTGTCGTGGCAGGTCTGCGGGCAACTGCCCCAATTCAGGATGATGGCATTGGCGAAAATGTTGTTTCCAAAGCTCCAGGGTTCCAGGCTCCGCGCAATGGCGATGGTCGCGGCCGTGACCGCTGGTGTTTGCGCCGCCGCGGCGCCCGCCAGCGCACAGAAAAAGCTGCCGCTCATCCGCGACGCGGAGATCGAGGCGCTGCTCAAGGATTACACCGCGCCACTGTTCTCGGCAGCGGGTTTCGGCAAGGGCGCGGTCGACGTCTACATCGTCAATGACGAACGCTTCAACGCATTCGTCACCGAACGGCGCATGTTCATCAACACCGGCGCGATCAAGAAGTCGAAGAAGCCGAACGAAATCATCGGCGTGCTTGCGCATGAGACCGGCCACATCCTGGGCGGCCATGCCTTGCGCTTCCGCGACCGCGTCAACCAGGCAAATGTGCTGGGCGCATTGGCGATGCTTGCCGGCGCCGGCGCTGCGGTTGCCGGCGGCGATGGCGGCGCCCAGGCTGGCCGGGCGATCGCGATGGGAACGCAGTCGGCGCTGATGCGCGACCTGCTGGCCTATCGCCGCGGCGAAGAAGCCGCCGCTGACAATTCGGGCGTCACCCTGCTCAACAAGACCGGGCAATCGGCCCGGGGAATGCTGACGACGTTCGAGAATTTCAGCCGCGACATCCTGTTCACCAGCAGCCGGATCGACCCATACTTGCAAAGCCATCCGATGCCGCAGGAGCGTATTGCGCTGCTGGAGGAGATCGCGCGCAAGAGCCCGAATTTCGACAAGGAAGACCCGCCTGCCCTGCAATTGCGCCACGACATGGCCCGGGCGAAGATCATTGCCTTCGAAGGCAATGGCGGAGACCTCGCCAACGTGTTCCGCGACGATCCGCGCGGCCCGGCAGCGCGGTACGGCCTTGCCATCGCGCTATTCCTGCGCGGTTCGACCGAAGACGCAGCCCCGATCATCGAGGCATTGCTCAAGGAGCAGCCCAAGAACGCCTACCTGTATGAAATGAAGGGCGAAATGCTGATGCGCGACGGCCGGGCCAAGGAGGCCGTCGAAGCCTATTCCAAGGCGATCGCGCTGGACAAATACAAGTCCGGACTGCTTCGCAGCGCTCTTGGCCACGCATTGCTCGAGACGCGCGATCCGGCCTTGCTCGACAAGGCAGTAACGGAAATAAAGGCAGGCCTTGCGCGCGACCGTTCCAATTCGCAGGGCCACGCCCTGCTGGCCCGCGCCTATTCGGCGCGCGGCGAGCCGCACCTTGCGCGCGCTGCCGCAGCGGAGGAAGCCTATTACCAAATGCAGCTCAAGGACGCCAAGCGGCTGGCCAAGCTTGCTCAACCAAAATTGAAGCAAGGTTCGCCGGAATGGCTTCGAATGCAGGACATTTTGGACTACAAGCCACCCAAGAAATGACGAAAATCCAACCGGAGCTTCCCCAATGCAGTTTGCACCCTTCCGCCTGAGGACGGCCGCGATCGTCTCTGCCGCCGTCATCGGCCTTTCCATCATCCCGGCAAAGGCGCCGGCGCTGGAAGCCTCGGACAAGGCGGAAATCGAAAAGATCGTCCGCGACTACCTGATCACGAACCCCGAAATCCTGATCGAGGTGCAAAAGGCGCTCGAAGCGAAGCAGGAAGCGACGCGCGCGGCCACCCAGGCCAAGACGCTGACGGACATGAAGGATCGCATCTACACTTCCGACCATCAGGTCGAGATCGGTTCGAAGGACGCGCCGATCACCATCGTAGAGTTCTACGACTACAATTGCGGCTTCTGCCAGCGCGCCCTCGAAGACATGAACAAGTTCGTCGAGGCCGACAAGGATGTCCGCTTCATCCTCAAGGAGTTCCCGGTGCTTGGCGAACCCTCGCTTGAAGCGCACAAGGTAAGCCTCGCCTTCAACCGGCTGATGCCGGACAAAGCCGCCCAGTTCCACACCGAGCTGCTGGGCTCGCAGGGCCGCAAGGATGGCGAGGTCGCCATGGCGCTGGCCGTCAAGATGGGGGCAGACGAAGCGGCGCTGAAGGCGGAAATGGAAAAGCCGGAGATACTGACCGCCATTCGCGAGGTCTATGAACTCGCCGACGGCCTCGGCATCACCGGCACCCCGTCCTATGTCATCGGCGACCAGGTCGTGTTCGGCGCGGTGGGCTACGATCAGCTCAGCACGCGCGTCGCCAACATCCGCGAGTGCGGCAAGGCCGTCTGCTGATCTGCGCAAAGCTGTCAAGAATACGAACGCGCCTGGTCCTTTCGGGGTCCGGGCGCCCGATTTTCAGCACGAGGCTGTGGAAAAGCCGGGCTTGTGCAAAACAAAGATAACCTTTCCGACTGAACCAATCCACTGTGTCCGCTATGGCTTTTCAGCCTGCGGCCAAGCCTGTATATGGACGGTCCCGAAGGCGCGGCTCCTGCCTTCAGGGCAAACCTCACTTCTAGCGGCTATCGCCAGCGAACAAGCGCGGCGCGGGTCCACTCCAACGTGAATGCAAGGCGAACCAAATGGCATCTTCCAAAAAGGGCTCCGTCGACCAGGACCTGATCCGCGACCTCGCTGCCCTGCTCAAGGAAACCGACCTGACTGAAATCGAGGTCGAACAGGACAGCCTGAGGATCAGGGTCGCGCGCGTTTCGTCAGTCCAGCAGGTTCATGTCGCGGCGCCGGCCCAGATCGCCGCGCCCGCCGCAGTCCCTGCTCCCGAGGTCAAGAGCATCGATCCAGCCAAGCATCCGGGCGTCTTGCCCTCGCCGATGGTCGGCACCGCCTATCATGCGCCCGCGCCGGGCTCCAACCCGTTCTGCGCGGTCGGAGACACGGTCAAGGCGGGCCAGACGGTCATGATCGTGGAAGCGATGAAGACCATGAACCAGATCTCCGCGCCGCGTTCGGGGATCGTCTCGGCGATCCTCGTCGAGGACGGCCAGCCGGTCGAATATGGCGAACCGCTGATGATCATCGAGTGAGCGGCGCAAGGATGTTCAACAAGGTACTCATTGCGAACCGCGGCGAGATTGCACTTCGCATCCTTCGCGCCTGCAAGGAACTGGGCATTGCCACCGTCGCCATCCATTCGACGGCGGACAGCGAGGCGATGCATGTGCGCCTTGCCGACGAAAGCGTGTGCATCGGCCCGCCGCCTTCGCGCGACAGCTATCTCAACATCCATGAAATCCTCGCCGCCTGCGAGATCACGGGCGCGGATGCCATTCACCCCGGCTACGGTTTCCTTTCCGAAAACGCCAAGTTCGCCGAAATCCTCGAAGCCCACGGAATCACCTTCATCGGGCCGAGCGCCGAGCATATCCGCATCATGGGCGACAAGATCGAGGCCAAGAACACGGCCCGCCGCCTCGGCATTCCGTGCGTTCCGGGATCGGATGGCGCGGTCACCGAAGAGGCCGAGGCAAAGCGCATTGCCGCCGACATCGGCTATCCTGTGCTGATCAAGGCCGCGGCAGGCGGCGGCGGGCGCGGCATGAAAGTCGCCCGCAACGAGGAGGGCCTGGCCGAGGCGCTGGCGACGGCGCGTTCGGAAGCCGGCGCGGCATTCGGCGACGACAGCGTCTATATCGAGAAATATCTCAGCAAGCCCCGTCACATCGAAGTCCAGGTGATGGGCGACGGGCGCGGCGGCGGCGTGCATCTGGGCGAACGCGACTGCTCGCTGCAGCGCCGGCACCAGAAGGTCTGGGAGGAGGCCAACTCCCCTGCCCTGAATGCGGAAGAACGCCAGCGCATCGGCGAAATCTGCGCCAACGCCATCCAGGGACTGGGATATTCCGGCGCCGGAACCATCGAATTTCTCTACGAGGACGGCGAGTTCTACTTCATCGAGATGAATACGCGCCTGCAGGTGGAGCATCCGGTGACCGAGATGATCACCGGCATCGACCTGGTCAACGAGCAGATCCGCGTCGCTTCGGGCGGCCGGCCTGTCGATGAAGCAGAACGAAATCGTCTTCAACGGCCACGCCATCGAATGCCGCATCAATGCGGAGCATCCCGAAACCTTCGTTCCGTCGCCGGGGCGGATCGCCTATTACCATCCGCCCGGGCGGACTGGGCGTCCGCGTCGATTCAGGCGTCTATCAGGGCTACAACATCCCGCCCATACTACGACAGCCTGATCGGCAAGCTGATCGTGCACGGGCGCAACCGGGTGGAATGCCTGATGCGGCTGCGCCGCGCACTGGACGAGTTCGTCGTCGACGGCATCCACACGACGCTGCCGCTGTTCCGCGACCTCGTGTCCAACGCCGACATCCAGGATGGCAACTACGACATCCACTGGCTGGAAAACTATCTGGCAAAATCCGCCTGAGCGGGCCAAAATGCGTCGATGAGCCGGGCAAAGGACGCGCAATTCGAGATCACGCCGCAGGTGCTGCTGAAGGCCTATGCCTGCGGCATCTTTCCCATGGCCGAATCGGCCGACGATCCCGGCCTGTTCTGGGTCGAGCCGGAACTGCGCGGCGTCATTCCGCTCGATGAATTCCATATTCCGCGCTCCTTGAAGAAGACGCTCGCCCGCCGGCCCTTCGAGATCCGGATCGACCATGACTTCGAGGCGGTGATCGATGCATGCGCCGCATCAACGCAAGAGCGGCCCAAGACCTGGATCAATCGGCGCATCCGCAAGCTCTATTGCGACCTCCACGCGATCGGCCACTGCCATTCGGTCGAGTGCTGGGCGGACGGCGAACTGGTGGGCGGGCTCTACGGGGTGCGGCTTGGCGCGGCATTTTTCGGCGAGAGCATGTTTTCGCGGCGCACCGATGCATCGAAGGTTGCCCTCGTGCATCTGGTGGAACGCCTGAAAGCCGGCGGTTTCGAACTGCTGGATACGCAGTTCACCACGGAACATCTGACGCGCTTCGGGGCGGTCGACGTGCCGCGGCGCAAATACTCGAAGATGCTGGAGCAGGCAGTATCGGGCGATGCCGACTTCTTTGCCTGGCGCGGGCAAGCCGGATCCTAGCTCGGCGGCTGGACGTCCGATTCCATTTTGCAGTTTTTCAGCCAGACGTCGTAGATCGGGTGCTCGATGGCGTTGAGGCCCGGGCTGTCGGCGAACATCCAGCCGGTGAAGATGCGCCTGATCTGGCGGTCCAGCGTGATTTCGTCGACCTCGACGAAGGCGTCGGTCTTCGGCGCTACCGTCGAGGGGCGGCTGTAGCAGACGCGCGGCGTCACCTGCAGCGTACCGAACTGCACCGTCTCGTCGATATAAACGTCAAAGGTGATCGTGCGGCCGGTGATCTTGTCGAGGCCCGAGAACTCGGCGACGCGGTTCTTGATCTTGTCCGGCCCCTCCACCGGCGGCGGCAATTGCTCGACCGTCACCCCGCTTTCGCCCTCGGGTAGCGGTTGTTGCTCCGGATTTTCCTGCGCGAGCGCCGCGAACGCGGTACCTGCGGCAAGGAGCAAAGCTGTTGCGGACCTGAAGATCATTCGAAATTGCACCCAACTGGTTTGACGTGGTGTCTAACATGCGATTTCGGCATGGCAAGGGCCGTCAATCGAGTCCGGTCTGGATTAGTCGCTGTTGCGTGCCTTCCAGCACCAACGCGGTCAGCACACCGGTGTCGAATGCCCGCGTGTCGATGTTGATGCGATTCGGCTGGAAATCGACCTGCGGCTGCGGCGTGTGGCCGTGGACGATGACCTTGCCGAAGCTGCCCTTGTAGGCATGGAATTCGCCCCTGATCCATATCAGGTCGTGCGGGTCCTGGAACTGCAGCGCAATGCCGGGACGAACCCCGGCATGGCAAAAGAAATAGTCGCCTTCCTCGTGCCAGTAGCGCAGCCGCGAAAGGAAGCGCCTGTGCGTGGCCGGAACGAGCCTCGCCAGCTCGCGTGCCAGTTCGGCATTGCTCTTGATCGAGCCGGTCAGGTCGACGCCGTAGGATTCCAGCGTCTGGATGCCGCCCCAATTGAGGAACCCGTCGCTCTCGTCCGGATCGGTCAGGAAGCGCAGGAACCAGTCGTCGTGATTGCCGCGCAGGCAGATGAAATCCGCCTCCCCCGCCTTCTGCGACAGGATTTCGACAACCTCGCGCGAAGCCGGGCCGCGGTCGGTGTAGTCGCCCAGCATGACGATGCGCTTGCGCTCGACCGGGTTGCCGGCAAGGTCCGCGTCGATGCGTTCGAGGATTTCGGCGAGGCAATCGGCGCGGCCATGCACATCGCCGATGGCATATACCCTCAGGCCCGCAGGAAGCGCGGCCTCACCGCGGAACATGGCATGTCCTCAGGGGCGCCAGGGTTCGTAGTCGCCCGTCACCTTCGGCCGCGACTGCGGGTTTGAAAGCGAGCCCTTCGGGAAATAGGCATTGGCCGTGCCGGTCTGGTTCGGCAGGTGCGGCTTTTGCCAGTCGCGCGGCTTGTAATTTTCAGCGCTCGGCGGCGTGTCGGTGCGCTTGTGCATCCAGCCATGCCAGCCCGGCGGAATGGTCGTGGGATCGGCTTCGCCGGCATATTGCACCCAGCGCCGGCCACCATCGCCCTCGAAGTAGACGTTGCCGAACTCGTCCCCGCCCACCCGTTTGCCGAAACGCCAGGTGTAGAAACGCGTTCCCCAGGTGGAGCCGTTCCACCATGTGAAGAATTGCGCAAGGAGCTTCATTGCGGGCCTCGTTGGGCGGCGATATTGCGTTGCACCCGCTTATGCCGCGAAGCCTTGACGAAGTCCAGCATTGAGAAGGACGCATCAAGCGTTCAAAAATGCTGGTTTGCGCATGCCCCGCAACCAGCCTAGGTTCGCTGGCCTTGCCCAAACGAAGGAAGCTGCTGCGTGGTCCCATCGCAGGTCGATAGTCCCTACTCCTGGCTGCGGCTTGCCCTTTCCATGGCGGCGGGCACCGTCGCCTGCGTCGGCCAGTGGGTGATCGTGCTCGTGCTGCCGCAGATCCAGTCGGAGTTCGGCCTCGACCGCGGCACTGCCTCGATGGCCTACACCTTCATGATGATCGGATTTGCCGTCGGCAACATCGTGCTCGGCCGCATGGTGGACCGGTACGGCATCACGCCGGTGCTCATGGCGGCGGGCGCCGCATTGGCGGCGGGCTTCGGGCTCAGCGCATTTGCGACAGCCTTCTGGCAGGTTTGCCTGCTGCAGATGCTGGTGGGCATGGCGACGGCGGCGGGATTTGGACCGCTGATGGCGGACCTTTCGCACTGGTTCTTGAAGCGGCGCGGCATTGCCGTCGCCTCGGCTGCCTGCGGAAACTACATCGCCGGCGCGCTGTGGCCGCAAGTTCTCAAGGGCATGATCGACACGGATGGCTGGCGGCATACCTTCGGCTTCGTCGCCGCCATTGCAATCGTGCTGATGATTCCGCTGGCGCTGAGCCTGCGCCGCCGCATGGTTCACGACGCGGGATACGCCGCCGGGGCAGTCGCGTCATCGCCCCGCGGTTCAAGGGCGGTGATTCCTGTTTCTCCCGCAACGTTGCAATGGATGCTGGCAACGGCGGGATTTGCCTGCTGCATGGCAATGGCGATGCCGCAAGTACACCTCGTTTCCTATTGCATGGACCTTGGCTACGGCATCGTGGCCGGCGCGGAAATGGTGTCGATCATGCTGGCCGGGGGCATCATCAGCCGCCTGCTATCGGGCTTCGTCGCCGACTATATCGGCGGCATCCGCACGCTGCTGATCGGCTCCGTCATGCAGTGCCTGGCACTGTTCCTGTACCTGCCGTTCGACGGACTGGCATCGCTCTACGTGGTTTCGGCGATCTTCGGACTGGCGCAAGGCGGCATCGTGCCCTGCTATGCGTTGATCGTTCGCGAGTACCTTCCGGCGCGCGAAGCCGGGCGGCGCGTCGGCATCGTCATCACCGCCACGGTCATCGGCATGGCGGTGGGCGGCTGGGCCAGTGGCGTGATCTACGATTTCACCGGCTCGTACCAGGCTGCCTTCCTCAACGGGATCGCCTGGAACCTCCTCAACATCGCGGTCATGGTGTTTCTGCTTGGCCGGGAAAAGCGTCCCGGCCGCGAGCAATTGCAGGCCGCCTGAGCGCTTAAAGCCCCAATGACCGGTAGCTGTCTGCGACGCGCGTGATGGCGATGACATAGGCCGCCATGCGCAGGTCGAAGTCCGGATGGGCGCCGCGCTTTTCATGCCAAAGCCTGCGCATGTTGGCGTAGGCTCCACGCATGGTGTCGTCGAGGCCGGAACGGACCAGCGTCAGTTCGTCAGCGCCCGAAATGTACCGGGCCTTGAACTTCTCGCTGATATTGATGCCAGCGGTATTTTCCAGCTCCTCGATCAGCATGCGATGGCGCGCCTCTTCCTCGCGGCGCTGCATGCGTCCGAACCGAATGTGCGACAGGTTCTTGACCCATTCGAAATAGGAAACCGTCACGCCGCCGGCATTGGCGAACAGGTCCGGAATGATCACGGTGCCGCGGGCGCGCAGTATTTCGTCGGCAGCTGCCGTGACTGGTCCATTTGCGGCTTCCACGATCAGCGGAGCCTGGATGCGGGCGGCATTGGAGGCGTTGATGACGCCTTCCATCGCGGCGGGAATCAGGATGTCGCATTCGGCTTCGAGCAGGGCTGAACCTTCCTTGTGGAATGTCCCGCCGGAAAAGCCCTCGAACGTGCCGTGCCGCATCATCCATTGCTTGGCGGCCTCGATCTCGATGCCCTCGGGGTTCGTGAGCGCGCCGTTGTATTCGACGATCGCCGTGATCTTTGCGCCGTCCTCCTCGGACAGGAACTTGGCGGCGTAGTAGCCGACATTGCCGAGGCCCTGGATGATGATGCGTTTGCCGGAAAGATCGCCCGAAAGCCTGGCGACCGCTACATCTTCGGGATGGCGGAAGAAGTCGCGCAGCGCATACTGGATGCCCCTGCCCGTTGCTTCGACACGGCCATGAATGCCGCCCGCATCCAGCGGCTTGCCGGTCACGCAGGCGCGGGCATTGATGTCGGTAGTGGCCATGCGCCGGTACTGGTCGGCGATCCAGGCCATCTCCCGCTCGCCCGTGCCCATGTCCGGCGCGGGTACGTTCTGCGACGGGTTGATCAGGTCGCGCTTGATCAGTTCGAAGGCGAAGCGGCGTGTGATACGCTCCAGTTCGTCCGGCTCCCAGTCCCGAGGATTGATGCACAGCCCGCCCTTGGAACCGCCGAACGGCACCTCCACCAGCGCACATTTGTAGGTCATCAGCGCGGCAAGCGCCTCGACCTCGTCCTGGTTCACCGCGAGCGAATAGCGTATGCCGCCCTTGACCGGCTCGGCATGCTCCGAATGCACCGAGCGATAGCCGGTGAAGGTGACGATGTCGCCGCGCAGCTTGACGCCGAAGCGGACCGTGTACGTCGAATTGACGACCCGGATCTTCTCGATAAGCCCCGGCGTCAGGTTCATGTAGGTGACGGCACGATTGAACAGCCGGTCCACGCTTTCGCGGAATCCGGGTTCGCTGACCTGAATGTTCATGGCAATCCCCGTTCGTTTTCAGCCCGGCTTACTTTGGGCAATGAATGTGACGTTAGAACGCTCGCGCGGGATAAACGGCCCGAATATTGATCAAATTACAGGGAAATCGGCGAAATTGCTTCGGAAATCAAAGCGCGGGGAGTGTTTCGGTTCATTTTTGAGCTAAAGCTCGCTTGTTCGATCTCGAAAACGAAAGAGAAGCAGCATGCGCCTTCCAGCCATTGCAGCAACATTGTTGTTGTTGCCTGTCCAGCCCTGCCAGGCCCAGCAGGCGGGTATTGCTTTCGCCTATGCTGCCGAACAGGGAGCCGGCCATTGCATGGGCGACGATCCGGCTGCCGCCTTTGAATGCGCAATTGCCAAGTGCATGGAATCGGGAGCAGCGGCGCAGGATTGCGCACCCATGGCATGGTGCATGCCGGCCGGCTGGACGGCGGCAATCGGCGTCATGCACAAGGAAGGCATTCACTGGACGGAATATTCATGCGGATGGGAGACGCGCGAACAGGCGGCCGATGCCGCAAGGTTGCGCTGCGACCCTGCCGCACGCCCCTATATCCAGGAATGTTCAACCAGCGTCTTCTACGATCCGCAAGGCAACGAGATAATCGCGGAATAGGCCGCGCGCAGCCGCCTTACTCCACCCCGAGCTTGGCCTTCACCATGTCGCTCACCGCCTGCGGATTGGCCTTGCCGCCGGTCGCCTTCATCACCTGGCCGACGAACCAGCCCGCCAGCGGCGGCTTTTCGCGCGCCTGCGCCGCCTTGTCCGGATTGGCGGCGATCACCTCGTCCACCGCCTTCTCGATCGCGCCGGTGTCGGTCACCTGCTTCATGCCGCGCGCCTCGACGACCTGCGCGCGGATCGCCGCCCTCGTTCCAGACGATCTCGAACAGGTCCTTGGCGATCTTGCCGGAAATGTCGCCGGCCTTGATGAGATCGATGATCGCCGCCAAGCTGGTCGGGCGAAACCGGAGTCGATTTCAATGTCCTTGCCGGTTTCGTTCAACTCGCCCAGCAGGTCGTTGATGACCCAGTTGGCGGCCAGTCTTGCCGTCGCGGCCTTTGGCCACCTTCTCGAAATAGTCGGCGATCGCCTTTTCCGAAACGAGGATCGACGCATCATAGGCCGACAGGCCGAGCGTGTTGACCAGGCGGTCCTTCTTGTCGTCCGGCAGTTCCGGCAGATGCTCCTTCAGCGCCGCGACAAAGGCGTCGTCGAATTCGAGCGGCAACAGGTCCGGATCGGGGAAATAGCGGTAGTCATGCGCGTCTTCCTTGGAGCGCATCGAGCGCGTCTCGCCCTTGACCGGGTCGAACAGCCGCGTCTCCTGGTCGATCGTGCCGCCGTCTTCGATGATGGCGATCTGGCGGCGCGCCTCGTATTCGATGGCCTGGCCGACAAAGCGGATCGAATTGACGTTCTTGATTTCGCAGCGCGTGCCGAATTCGCCGCCCGGCTTGCGCACCGAAACGTTGACGTCGGCGCGCATGGAGCCCTCGTCCATGTTGCCGTCGCAGGTGCCGAGATAGCGCAGGATCGTGCGCAGCTTGGTGAGATAGGCCTTGGCTTCGTCCGACGAACGCAGGTCCGGCTTGGACACGATCTCCATCAGCGCCACGCCGGAGCGGTTCAGGTCGACAAAGCTCATGGTCGGATGCTGGTCGTGGATCGACTTGCCCGCGTCCTGCTCGAGATGCAGGCGCTCGATGCCGATTTCGATGTCCTCGAAATTGCCCTGCCTGTCCGGTCCGACGGAGACGATCACCTTGCCCTCGCCGACGATCGGATCCTTGAACTGGCTAGATCTGGTAGCCCTGCGGCAGGTCCGGATAGAAATAGTTCTTGCGGTCGAAGACCGAGCGGTTGTTGATCTGCGCCTTGAGGCCGAGCCCGGTGCGCATCGCCTGCCGGACGCATTCCTCGTTGATGACCGGCAGCATGCCCGGCATGGCCGCATCGACCAGCGAGACGTTGGAATTGGGCTCTGCGCCGAACTCGGTCGAGGCGCCGGAAAACAGCTTGGCGTTGCGACAGCACCTGCGCATGGACTTCCATGCCGATGACGACTTCCCAATCGCCGGTGGCGCCGGGAATGAAGCGTTTCGGGTCAGGCGTGCGGGTATCGATGATGCTCATGGCGCTTCCGTTGAAGTTACCGTCCTTCCGCATAAGCCAACGGGTTTGGCAGTTCAAGCAGGCGAATGGCCGCGCATCAGCCCAAACGCTTCTTGCCAAGCCGCGGATGCAATTGTCTTGCGACAAGTGCGCAGGCAAATAGCGCGAGCCCGCAGGCGCCGAATACGGCCGCAACCGGGGCAAAGCCCAGGATGACGCGCGCGAATGCCGGCGACAGCACCGCCGAGACATCGCGGAAGGTTGCGTATATCGCCGCCATTTCATTTCGCTCGGACGGCTTGACCGACATCAGGAACGGCAAGCCGCCGCTGACATCGAGCGAGACCAGAAACAGCGTCGAGAGCAGCAGCATGCCAACGGCAAGCGGGGGAACCGGCGCGGCGATCATGGCCGCCAGGAACAGTGCCGCGCTTCCGGAAAAGCCGACGATGATCGCCGTGCGCACGGATGTGCGGTGCAGGAAGCGCAGCATCAGCGGCGTCAGGAAAAGGAAGGCGTTCGATACGGAAAGCGACAGGCCGCCGATCTGCTCGCTCATGCCCGATTCGATGGCGAAGATCGGCAGGTAGACAATGTAGATCTGCCCAGCCGACCGAGCGGATGACGGCAAAGAGCCACCCCGCGACAAGCAGCGGCTGCACCACGAAACGCGGCATGTAGGCGAGCGGATTTGTGGGCGGGCGCAGCGCCTTGGTGATCACCTTGCCGTCGCCGAGGCGCAAGTACCAGAAATAGGTGAGTTGGCACATCGCCGCCACGATCGAGAGCATGAAGGGGGCAAGCGGCGAGCGGTCCATCAGCCAGACACCGAGGAACGGTCCGACGGACCAGGGCGCGCCGGAATAGAGCAGCCGCAGGGTCTCGTTCTTGCCCATCGAGGTACGCTCGATATAGTCCATGAGATAGGCGCTCGCGCAAATGGTGAGCACGACAAGCGCCAGCGCGTTCATCAGCACCGCGAGCGGAACAAGCGCCGCCGCCGCCAAAGGCGCCGACAAGGCTGCCGGCGATCATCACCACATTGCCGCCGCTGTAGAGATATCGCCGGGGGATGTAGCGCCCGATCCACGGCGTGAACAGCGCGAAGACCAGCGTTACAACACCGATTACCAGATAAACTTCGGAAACGGTGCGGGCATCGCCGAGGCTGCGGTACATCAGGATGGGGTAGACGGAAATGAGTACCGCGCGGGCTGTCGCCTCGAGCGTGGCCAGCATCGCGAAATTGTGCACGCCCGGTTTTGCTGGCTGGAAATCCGCCAGTATGTTGCGCTCTACCACGCCATGCCTGTGATTTGCTTCGCGGCAGGAACGCCGCCATTTCATACACACTCGCGCCGGGCGGGGGTTGTTGCAAGTCTGCCGAACGACGCCAAAGGGCGCATTCGTGCAGATTTGTGACAGCGACGGCGCACTTTGCCGTCCGGCACGGCTTGCGCTATATGTAGTCGAGGGGGACCGAACGTCATGAACATGCACGCGCAGGCGAAAATGAGCTTCGAGGAATTCGGGCGCTGGGCCGAGGGCCAGCAGCGCAGGTTCGAGCTCGTCCGGGGGGAAGTTCGCATGCTGCCATATGTAAAGTTCGCACACACACAGTTGTCGGCCGTCGTAAATGCGCTTCTGTATCAACAGGTCGACCGAAAGAAGATTCCGGATGGCAAACAGCGATTTCGCCATACAGACCGGCCCACATTCGGCGCGATTTGCCGATGTCGCCATCGTACCGGCAAGTACGGCTCCAACTGCAGGATTTACGTCGGAACCGGTTGTCGTGATCGAAATTCTTTCGAAATCCACCATGCATGTCGATTTCGGAGAAAAGCGGCTGGAATACCAGGCGCTGCCGTCGCTGCAGGCCTATCTGATCCTGGCGCAGGACGAGCCGTCGGCCTGGCTGTGGCAGCGCGGGGATGATGGAAACTGGCCGGCCGATCCGCAGCAGATGGAAGGCCGCGACGGTGAAATCCGACTTGCTGCCGTATCCGCTTCTCTCCCCATGGCCGAGCTCTACGTCGATATCGCCTAGAGCACCCGGTCGAGATCGCGGATCAGGTCTTCGGCGTCCTCAAGCCCCACCGACAGTCGGAAAATGCCATCGCCCGCATAGGCCCTGAAGCTCTCCAGTTGCGCGCCCTCGAGGCGGAAGGACGATTGCATCAGTTCATCCGTCGCCATCCAGAAGCAGAGCGAGCGGTGATGACCAAGCGACACGGCGTAGTGGATCACCTCGAAATCGCTCATCATGCGCTCGGCGACGGCCTCGCCATCGGCAGCACCGCCGACCTGGAAGGCGATCATGCCGGAGAAGTTCTTCATCTGGCGCCTTGCGAGTTCATGCTGCGGATGGCTGGCGAGGCCCGGATAGATCACCCGCTTCACCCGCGGATGATTTTCCAGGAATGCCGCAACACCCCCAGCGTTTTCGGCATGCTGGCGCATGCGGATCGGCAAGGTCCCTGCCCCGCGCGCAATGAGCCAGGCATTGAACGGGGAGATGATGCCGCCATGGTGAACTGCGGCTTCCACATGAAGGCGGGAGATCAGTTCCACAGTCCCGCTGACCGAACCGCCAAGCGCATCGCCATGACCGCCGACATATTTCGTCAGTGAATGGATGACGAGGTCGACGCCATGCTCCGCGCCGCGGGTGCCTACCGGCGAAGCGAAGGTGCTGTCGCATGAATGCAACGCTCCTGCTGACCGGGCGATGGTGCTTACCGCCGCCAGATCAGTCAGGCGCACCAGCGGGTTCACCGGCGTTTCCGTGTGGATGAGTTTCGTGTTGGGCCGGATCGCGTCGGCAAGCGCTCCAAGATCGCTCATGTCGACCAGGGAAACCTCGATACCGAAGCGGGGCAGCGTGTCGCGCGCCAGTTCCGCCACGCCCGCATAGGATACGTCGGAAATGATCAGGTGATCGCCCGCAGACAGGAACGAGAAAAACACGGCCGCCGTTGCCGCCATGCCGGACGCAAAGCACAGCGTCGCCTGTGTCCCCTCCAGCGCAGACATCTTGCGCTGCAAGCCGTCCACCGTGGGATTGCCCCAGCGGGTATAGATGAAGGGCGTGTCTTCGCCGAGGTCATGCGCGGAAAAGCCCGCCTTCTCCTTCACCACATAGGTCGAGGACATGACGATGTCGGCAACCGATCCGGTTACCGGATCGGGCTCGTCACCTGCGTGGATGGCGAGGGTGGAAAGGCCGGAGGTATTGGACGGGCGGGACATTAATGGCTCCTGATTTCAGAGGCCATTTAGCCCGGTCACCAATACGAAAGAAAGCGCCCTACCACCACTTCTCCGGCTCGAATCTTCCGGCGGCCTGTTCGATCACATACGCGGCCTGGAACAATTCCTCCTCGGCGAAGGGCTTGCCGATGAGCTGCAGGCCGAGCGGCAGGCCGTTCTTGTCGGTGCCGGCAGGCACGGCAATGCCGGGCAGTCCGGCCATGTTCACCGTCACCGTGAAGACGTCGTTCAGATACATCTTCACCGGATCGGCGCTCATTTCCTTGTCGCCGATCTCGAAGGCGGCCGACGGCGTCGCGGGCGTCAGGATCGCATCGACACCGGCGGCAAATGCCTGCTCGAAATCGCGCTTGATCAGCGTGCGCACCTTCTGGGCCTTCAGGTAATAGGCGTCGTAGTAGCCGGCCGAAAGGACGTAGGTGCCGATCATGATGCGGCGCTTCACCTCCGCGCCGAAGCCGGCCGCGCGGGTCTTTTCGTACATGTCGGTGATGTCGCGGCCGGCTTCGCGCAGGCCGTAGCGCACGCCGTCGTAACGCGCGAGGTTGGACGAGGCTTCCGCCGGCGCGACGATATAGTAGGCGGGCAGCGCGTATTTGGTGTGCGGCAGCGAGATGTCGACGATCTTCGCGCCGGCATCGCGGTACATGGCGATGCCCTTCTGCCACAGCGCCTCGATCTCGTCCGGCATGCCGTCGATGCGGTACTCGCGCGGAATGCCGATGGTCATGCCCTTGACCGACTTGCCGAGCGCAGCCTCGTAGTCCGGCACCGGCCGGTCGACCGAAGTGGTGTCCTTCGGATCGACGCTCGCCATGGATTTGCAGCATGATCGCCGCATCGCGCACATCGCGGGCGATTGGTCCGGCCTGGTCGAGCGAGGAGGCAAACGCGACGATGCCCCAGCGCGAGCAGCGGCCATAGGTTGGCTTGATGCCGACCGTGCCGGTGAAGGCGGCAGGCTGGCGAATGGAGCCGCCCGTGTCGGTAGCGGTTGCCCCGGCGCACAGCCATGCCGCGACGGCGGATGCCGAACCACCGGAAGAGCCACCGGGCACAAGCTTCGCATTCGAGCCGCGCGAGCGCCAGGGATTGACCACAGGGCCGTAGTACGAGGTCTCGTTGGACGAACCCATGGCGAATTCGTCCATGTTGAGCTTGCCCAGCATGACCGCGCCGTCAGCCCAAAGGTTGGTGGTCACGGTCGACTCATAGCGTGGCTTGAACGCGTCGAGGATGTGGCTCGCTGCCTGCGTGTGCACGCCTTCGGTGGCGAAGAGATCCTTGATGCCGAGCGGAATTCCCTCCAGAGCGCCTGCCTTGCCGCCGGCGCGCCGCGCGTCCGATGCCCGGGCCATTTCGCGGGCGCGATCATGCGTCACGGCGATGAACGCGTTGAACTGGTCGTTCGCCACGTCGATTGCCGAAAGGTAGGCATCAGTGAGTTCCAGCGCGGTGAATTCACCGGCCGACAGCTTCTCGCGGGCTTGCGCAATGGTCAGTCTGGTCAGTTCAAACATCAGATTTCTTGCCTGAGGGTCATGTCGTAGAAACGGGAATATTCGGTGTCGGGATAGTCGAGGAACGCGCCGCAGGTCTTGAAACCGCCCGCCTCGTAGAAGCGCCAGGTAGCTGCAAACGGCTGCGTGCCACCGGTTTCCAGCGCCAGGCGCGAAACATCCTTGGTGCGTGCGAGGCCGATGACTCTTTCAAGGAGCTGCCGGCCGACGCCGGTTCCGCGCACCGCGGGCCGGGTCCAGAAGCGCTTGACCTCGCCAAGCCCGCCGCCATGGTCTTTCAGCGAACCCATGCCGACCGCGCGGCCCGCCGCATCGCGCGCCACGAAGACCGTGGTATGCGGCTCGGCCATCTGCTCGACCGTCATCTGGAACTGGTACTCGCGCGGCGAAAGCGGGTTGAGATGCGCGTTGAGCTCCGCGACCATCTCGCGCACATCGTCCTGCAGCGGCGTTTCGACGGCAATGGCGACGGTTGTCATTCCACCACCTTGGGCACCATGAAGAAGCCGTCTTCCGACAGCGGGGCGTTGGCGACGATGTCGGCGGCCTTGTTGCCGTCGGTGACGACGTCAGCACGCATCTTCATGTTCATCTCGACGACCGAGGTCATCGGCTCGACGCCGGCCACGTCGACTTCGTCGAGTTGCGCGACAAAGCCGAGGATGCCGTTGAGTTCGTCCCGCATGCGTTCGGCGTCCTCGTCGGCGAGGGCGATGCGGGAAAGGCGCGCGACGCGCTTTACTGTGGCAAGATCGACGGACATGCGGGCGGTTCCGGATATGGAATGTGTGACGGCTTGCCTATAGCCGCCCGCCTGCCCCGTTTCAACGCCGCAAAAGCCGATGCCTATATTTCAATCGTCTCGCCGGGCTTTGGCAGCCTGACCTTGCTTGCATCCTTGTCCATCGCCTCGATGAACTTTTCCGCGTCTCCGTCGAGCATCGGGAAGGTGGCGAAGTGGCAGGGGAAGATCGTTTCGAAGTTGAAGAAGCGGCGGCAGGCGAGCGCCGCCACCACACCGCCCATGGTGAAGCGGTCGCCGATCGGCACGATGCCGACCTTGGGCTGGTGCAATTCGTTGATCAAAGCCATGTCGCCGAACATGTCCGTATCGCCCATGTGGTAGACGCTCTGGCCGTCCGGAAAATGGAGCACAAGCCCTGCCGGATTGCCGAGGTAGACACCGTTGCTTGACGATGAGTGCAGCGCGTTGACGAAAGTTGTCGTGAAGCCGCCGCATGTGACCGTGCCGCCATGGTTGCCCGGATTGATCTTCTCCTGGCTGACGCCCTTGCCGACAAGATGCATGCAAATCTCGAAATTGGCTACGAGCTGGGCACCGGTTGCTTGCAGGATTTCGACGGCATCGCCGACATGGTCGTCATGGCCATGCGTCACCAGCACATGCGTAGCGCCCTGTGCCGGCTTCTCCCACCCGCCCTTCCAGACGGGGTTGTGCGACAGGAACGGGTCGATGAGGATGGCGCTGCCGCCATGGTCGATGCGAAATGCCGAGTGTCCGAACCAGGTAACTTTCATGCGCCGTCTCTCCGTGCCCTGTTTGGCTTTTTCCACTGCTACGGATATTAGGGCCTTGCGTGACAAGGACAATCCGGATTGGCAAACATCGTCGATATCGAGGCACTGAAAGGGCTGCACGGGCCGGGACAAAGGCTGTTCGGCCTGGACCTGGGATCGAAAACGGTCGGAATCGCCGTTTCGGACGGCGGGCTTTCGATTGCCACGCCCTACCACACCATCCGCCGGACGAAGTTCACCGCAGATGTCGCGGAACTGGCCAGGATGGCCGCACGCGAACACATTTACGGGCTAGTCCTGGGACTCCCGGTCAACATGGACGGCAGCGAAGGCCCGCGGGCGCAATCGACCCGCGCCTTCGTACGCAACCTTGCGGGCAAGCTCGACCTGCCGGTGCTGTTGTGGGACGAGCGGCTTTCAAGCGTAGCGGCTGAAGAGGCGATGATCGAGGCAGGCATCAAGCGGGAAAAGCGTGCCCGGCACATCGATGCCGTGGCGGCGTCGATCATTCTGCAGGGAGCACTCGATCGGATGGCGCGGATGGGCTGATGCCTGCCGGCTCGCCGGCAGGAGCAGCCGTATCGCGCAAGCGCGACCAGGCGGCCATTGCCTGCGGCACCCATCGCGCCCGCCAGCGGAATGCGGCAATGGCACACAGGATCGAGGTGTCGAGGATGCAAGCCCAGGCGAACATCGCCGGCAATTCGGTACCTGGAATGCCCAGTGTGCGGCCGTAGATGTCGAAGACCGCGTCATGGAGTTGGCGCGAAAAGAAGATGGTGCCGAAGGAGATGTCGTTCGCGCTCAAGCCGTACCAGCCCCAGAAAAAGGCCAGCGGCAATGCCCAAAGCAGCAAGATGATACGCATCGAACCTCACTTCCTGCCCCACTTTGGTCGGGAGAAGGCGAACGCGCAACGTTTACCGTTTGTTAAGGTTAATGCGCGTCAGCGCAGCACGACCGCCATGTCGGGCGAGAGCCAGAACGGCGGCAGATGCGAGGCAAGGTTGGAGAATGGCAAAACTTCCGGCTTCAGCTTGATTCCCAGGGCGTCGGCCATGAAGGCGCGCCGCGCTTCGACACGGGCCCAGGCTGCCGGGTAACGCTCGGAAAATTGCGCCCTCCCCGCCTCATCAAGCAGCGCGATGCCGTCTTCCATGTTGCTGGTGAAATACGGCCCGCCCGTCGCCGGAATGATGTCGACCTGCAGGGCCATGCCCGACCGGAGCTTCTGGCGCGATCCTTTTGCGATCGGCGAATTCATCCACTCGTCGACATGGATGAGATGTCCGGGGTTGAGCGTGACGCCGAAGAACGGATCACCGATCCGCTTCATCACCCGTTCGTGGAGAACCCCGCCTTCAACGCCGATGCCGACGGTCTCCAGCCATTCGGCCACGGCCTCGAAATAGGGAAAGACCAGCTTTTGCGTGTAGTCGCGGATATCTTCGGGCAATTCGTCGCTGCTTTCGACAAGCCAGCCATTGCGGCAGGTCAGCGCGCCAACGACTCCCATGGCGGTGGTAACCGCGTCGCCGCTTTCGATGATGCGCGAATTGGGAGAGGGCAGACCGTTCCACGCGCGCGGGCCGGACGAAAACATTGCATGGCATGAAAGCGGCAAACCGATCGGCTGCATCAGCCGGGCCGCATCGAACTCGCGCATGCCGGGCCGCGTGCCAAGCACTACGCGCTTGACTGCCTCGGAAACATGGCAGGCTGCAAATTCGAACCGCGCCAGTTCGTCGATCTCGAGGATCGCGCGAAGGCCGCTTTCGGCATTCATCAGCAGTGCGCCGGCATTGCGTACCGAGCCGGATGCTCCGGCGATCAGCCGCAAGGTGTCGGCTATGAAGGACGGAATTTCCAGCCAGCCGGCAGGATCGGGCGATTCCAGCGTGCCGTAGTATTTCCAGCCGGCCGCACCAATCGCCATGCCTTGCCGAAGGCCGCAATCGCGCAGCAGATCGGCCAATGGCAGTGTTTGCGACCGGTCCTGCCCCATCAGGCCGAACGGGGGATAAAGCCGCACGTCGAGGGGCAGCGGCGCCGCCCTGCCCATGCCCTGGTTTTCGAGCCCGGTCAGCAACACCGGATCGCCGGTTTTGCCGACAACCAGCAGCGCTTCCTCGAAACGCGGGTCGAAACCGGTCAACCAGGAGATGTTGGCGCAATGCTCGCGGTCGGCATAAATGACCAGCGCATCAAGCCCGGAAATTGCCACGGCCGCCCGCAAGCGCGAAAGCCGCTGCGCGTAAAGTTCAGGCGAAAGCTCCGGCATTTCGTCCGGCACGCCGAAATCCGGCAGCTTCACCTCGGCGAGCCTGGCCTTGCGCATCAAGTCCTCACATGGCCGGATAAAGCGTGTCGACAATCGCGCGGCTGTCATGCCGGTTGTCGAGCATGCCGTAGGTGGAGCGCCACAATCCGCCGAGCCGGGTTTCGATGAACGCGTCTGCGATCGCACCGGTGTTGAGCCGGCGAAGCTCTGCCCCGGCTGCGGTCAACGCAAGCTGCTCCGTCAGGATGCGAGCCGAACCGGGGTCGTTTTGCGCCATCGCCGCGGCGGTGCGGATGACCTCGATGGTCTTCGACGCGCCATTGCCGCCCAGATCCTGCTCGAGCCGTCCGAGAACGGCGTCGAGCAGCTTTCCGCCCTTGGAGATGACGCGCATCACGTCGAGGCACATGACGTTGCCCGAGCCTTCCCAGATCGCGTTGACCGGCGCCTCGCGATAGTGGCGGGCGAGGTTGCCCTCCTCGACATAGCCATTGCCGCCAAGGCACTCCATCGCCTCGCCGATCACCGGCGCGGCCGATCTTGCACACCCAGTACTTGATCGACCGGCGTCATCAGCGCGGGCATAGGCGGCATCGGCCGGATCGGCGGCGGCGCGGTCGAAGGAAGCGGCAAGGCGGAAGGCCAGCGCGGTCGGCGCCGGCGTCTCCAGCGCCATGTCGGCCAGAACCCGCAGCATCAGCGGCTGGTCGATGAGGTTGGCGCCGAACACCGTGCGATGGCGGGTGTGGTGGACCGCCTCGGCAAGGCCGGTGCGCATCAGGCCGGCCGAGGCGACGGCGCAGTCGAGCCGCGTCAGCGTCACCATCTCGATGATGGTCGAAACGCCGCTGCCCGGCTCGCCGACCAGCTGGCCGAGCGCGCCGTGGAATTCGACCTCGGAGGAGGCGTTGGAGCGGTTGCCGAGCTTGTCCTTCAGGCGCTGGAAGCGGAAGCCGTTGCCGCGCCCGTCGGGCAGGAGGCGCGGCAGCAGGAAGCAGGAGAGCCCGCTTTCGTTGCCGTTCGCATCTGCGCCAGCACCAGGAAGGCGTCGCACATCGGCGCCGACATGAACCATTTGTGGCCGGTGATCCGGTAGATGCCCCTCGCCCGCGGCCTCGGCGATGCGTGGTGTTGGCGCGCACATCGGTGCCGCCCTGCTTCTCGGTCATGCCCATGCCGATGGTCAGCCCGGTCTTTTCGCACCGGCGGCTTCAGTCGAGGAATCGTATTTGCGCGAAAGGATGCGCGGCAGCCATTCGTTGACGATGCCGGGCGTGCCCATCAGCGCCGCAACGGCGGCGTTGGTCATGGTGATCGGGCAGAGATGGCCGGTCTCGACCTGCGACGGTGAGATAGAAGCGCGCCGCCCGCGCCAGGTTGCGGCATGCCGCGCTCGGCCGGCGCATCGTCCCAGATCGGAGCAATGCAGGCCGATCGGCGACGCTGCTTGCGCATCAGCGCGTGATAGGCCGGGTGGAACTCGACGATGTCGAGGCGGTGGCCCTGTCGGTCATGGGTGCGCAGCAGCGGCAGGTCTGCGGTTGGCGAGGCGCGCCAGTTCGAAGCTTTCGGCTGCGCCCGACCAGCGGCCATGGCGGCGAGGTCCTTGCTGCACCGTCGCTCGGACAGCGCCTCGGCAGATCGCGCCGCAGCAGCGGATCGCTGCGCCAGGCATTGTGCCCGGCATAGACGCGGCGACTGGTTCAGCACTTCGTCGGGTGTCGGCCTGATCGCAATGGCTGCTCATGCGGCCGATGCATGCGCGCGACCATAATTGTTGCATCAGCGTGTAAATCCCATGAAAATCGGAGTCGCCCGCGGCATGCTTGGCAACGTCGCGCCGCTGCCTGCCTATAGCATCGGCTTTAATGAGCGCCACCGCCACACTCCCGCCGCCTTCGCGCCACCGCCACCTGCTGGGCATCGCGCGATCTTTCGCCCCCCGAAATCGACCTATCTGCTCGACCGCGCCGACGAGGCTGTCGCGGTTTCGCGCCAGGTCGAGAAGAAGAAGGCGGTGCTGCGCGGGCCGCACGCAGATCAACCTGTTCTTCGAAGCATCGACGCGCACGCAGTCCTCGTTCGAGCTCGCCGGCAAGCGGCTCGGCGCCGACGTCATGAACATGTCGGTCGCGGCCTCCTCGGTGAAGAAGGGCGAGACGCTGATCGACACGGCGATGACGCTGAACGCCATGCGGCCGGACATGCTGATCGTGCGCCATCAGTTCGGCCGGCGCGGTCGAACTGCTGGCGCAAAAGGTCGGCTGTTCGGTGATCAATGCCGGCGACGGCGCGCACGAACACCCGACCCAGGCGCTGCTCGACGCGCTGACCATCCGCCGCCACAAGGGCGAGCTTTCCGGGCTCACCGTCGCGATCTGCGGCGACATGCTGCATTCGCGGGTGGCGCGCTCCAACATCCTGCTGCTCAACGCGCTGGGCGCGCGGGTGCGCGTCATCGCGCCGTCGACGCTGCTGCCATCCGGCATCGAGCAGACTGGGCGTCGAGGTTTTCCGGCGCATGGAGGACGGGCTGAAGGACGCCGACGTCGTCATGATGCTGCGCCTGCAGCGCGAGCGCATGGCCGGCGCCTTGGTGCCGTCGGTGCGCGAATATTTCCGCTATTTCGGGCTCGACGCGGAGAAGCTGAAGCTTGCGCAGGCCCGGCGCGCTGGTCATGCATCCGGGCCCGATGAACCGGGGCGTCGAGATCGCCTCCGAAGTCGCCGACGGGCCGCAAAGCGTGATCCGAGGAACAGGTGGAGATGGGCGTCGCCGTGCGCATGGCGGTGATCGAGGCGCTGATCGGCGACCTGCCGCCGGAGGTTTCGCATGGCTGAGCGGCCGATCGTCATTTCCGGCGGCGCATCTGGTCGATCCCTCGCAGGGCCTGGACGGGCCGGCGTCGCTCATCGTCGAAGACGGCAAGATCAGGCCGTCAGCCATGGCGGCGGGCCGACCGGCATGCCCGAGGGCGCCGAGGCGATCGATGCGCGCGGGCTGCACATCTTCCCGGGCTTTGTCGATGCGCGGGTGCATCGTCGGCGAACCGGGCGGCGAGCATCGCGAGACCTTGGCCTCGGCAAGCCGCGCGGCGGCGGCGGGCGGCGTCACCTCCTTCGTCATGATGCCGGAAACCGACCCGGTGATCGACGATGTCGCGCTGGTCGATTTCGTGCGCCGGGCGGCGCGCGACACGGCCATCGTCAATGTCCATCCGTCGGTGGCGATCACCAGCGGCCTGAAGGGCCATGAGACTGACCGAGTTCGGCCTGCTTGCAGGAAGCGGGCGCGGTAATGGTGACCGAGGGCCGCAAGAGCCTTCGCAACGCCCTGACCTTGCGGCGCGCCCTGACCTATGCCCGCGATTTCGGCCTCGTCGTCGCGCAGGAAACCGTCGACGAGGACCTGTCCTCGAACGGCGTGATGAACGAAGGGCTGGTGGCAACGCATCTCGGCCTTGCCGGCATCCCGCGCGAAGCGGAGATCATCGCGCTCGAGCGCGACCTGCGGATCGCGGCGCTGACCGGCTGCAACTACCACGCGGCGAAGATTTCCACCGCCGATTCCTGTGCCGCCGTTGCAAGCTACAAGGCGCGCGGCCACGCCATCACGGCGGCGGCGTCGATCAACCATCTGTCGCTCAACGAGAACGACATCGGCCGCTATCGCACCTTCTTCAAGCTGTCGCCGCCGCTGCGCAGCGAAGACGACCGGCAGGCCCTGATCGCGGCGCTGGCCGACGGCACGATCGACATCATCGTTTCCAGCCACGATCCGCAGGATGTCGACACCAAGCGCCTGCCATTCGCGGAAGCCGCGGACGGCGCGATCGGGCTGGAGACGCTGTTCTGCGCCGCGCTGCGGCTTTATCACGGCGGGCACATCGGCCTTTCGCGCCTTGTGGAATGTATTTCCATGCGACCCGCGCAGATCTTCGGCCTGCCCGGCGGCAGCCTCAGGGCGGGGCAACCGGCGGACATCGCGATCGCCGACATTCAAATGCCGCATGTGGTCGCGGAAGCCGGGATTGTCTCGCGCTCCAAGAACACGCCTTTCGAAGGCGCGCGATTCAGCGGCAAGGTCTTGCAAACCCTGGTCGCAGGACGCACAGTATACACCGCAAGATAGAGGCGGGGGACATGGACTTTCAGGCTTTGGCGATTGCGCTCGCCGGCGGCTATCTTGCCGGTTCCATTCCTTTCGGCCTGCTGCTGACCCGGATGGCGGGCCTGGGCGACGTTCGCCAGATCGGGTCGGGCAATATCGGCGCGACCAACGTGCTGCGCACCGGCAACAAGGGTTTGGCGGCCGCAACGCTCCTGCTCGATGCGTTGAAGGGTACGTTCGCGGTGCTTGCGGCAAACTGGCTGGGCGGCGCGGAAGCGGGCGCTGATCGCAGGACTTGGAGCGTTTCTCGGCCATTGCTACCCGGTCTGGCTATCCTTCAAGGGCGGCAAGGGCGTGGCAACCTATCTCGGCATACTCGTCGCGGTCGCATGGCAGGCGGCCTTGGCTTTCGCGGCCATCTGGCTCGCGGTGGCGTTCGCCCTGCGCTATTCCTCGCTTGCCGCGCTCGTGGCACTGGCGGCAACCCCCGTGGTGCTTTGGCTGCTTGGCATGCCGCAGGCGGCACTGCTGTTTGCAGTGCTGGCGATCATCTCCTTCATCAAGCACCGGCAAAACATTTCGCGGCTGCTTTCGGGAACGGAGAGTCGCATCGGGTCCAAAGGCTGAGCCAATGGCAGCGGGGGCGGCCATGGCGAAAACGGGAAATGCAGCGAGCCGGGGCCGGTTCGCGCTGAACGATGAACAGCGGCTGCACTGGCTTATGCTGATCCGCAGCGAAAATGTCGGCCCTGCCACCTTTCGCGACCTCATCAACCACTACGGAACTGCGTCGGGCGCGCTGGCAGCATTGCCTGACCTTGCCAAGCGGGGCGGCGTAGCGGCGAAGATCCGCATCTGCACGCGCCACGATGCGGAAAAGGAGATGGCCGCGGCAGGGCGGGCGGGCGCGCGCTTCATCGGCATGGGCGAACCGGACTATCCGGTGCTGCTGCGCGGCCTCGACTACCCGCCGCCACTTGTCTGCGTTCGCGGCGACATCGAGACAGCCCATCGCGTATCCGTTGGCATCGTCGGCTCGCGCAATGCGTCAATCACCGGACAGAAGCTGACGGCACGGATCGCGCGCGAACTCGGCGAGGCGGGCTATACGGTCGTATCCGGCCTTGCCCGCGGCATCGATGCGGCGGCGCACAAGGCCGCGCTGCCGACCGGAACGATCGCCGTGCTGGCCGGCGGCGTCGACGTGCCGTTTCCGCAGGATCATGAAAGGCTGGCCGATGAAATCGCCGGCGGCGGCGGAGCCCTCATCAGCGAAATGCCGATGGGCTGGCAGCCGCGCGCCATCGATTTCCCGCGCCGCAACCGCATCATCGCCGGGCTATCGCTCGGCGTGCTGGTGGTGGAGGCGGCAAAGCGGTCGGGTTCGCTGATCACGGCGCGCCTTGCCGGCGAAAGCGGCCGTTGCGTTCTGGCAATCCCGGGTTCCCCGCTCGATCCGCGGGCCGAAGGCACCAACCACCTCATCCGCCAGGGTGCGACGCTGATCACCTCCACCGCCGACATCATCGACGCGCTTGCGCCGGTGGGCGGCTCGGAGCCGCAATTGCCGTTCGATGCAGGGGAAGAAACGCCGGAGCCCTATGAGCGCGAAGCCGCCGCCACCGGCGGAAGCGCACGAGACGCTGCGCCGGGCGATCGTCAGCGCGCTCGGTCCCTCGCCCGTCGAGGTAGACGACATCATCCGCTTTACCGGCGCGACCACCGGCGAAGTGCAGATGGTGCTGCTCGAACTCGACCTCGCCGGGAGGCTGGAACGGCATGGCGGCAACCGGGTGTCGCTGCAGCTTTGACTACGCCGTAAGCAGTTTGCCAGCCGCGATGTCCCCTGCCTGGACCGACTGGGCATGGGCTGCGGCGCACTGGACGCATTCCATTGCAGACATCTCGATCAGGTAGGAAAGCATCTCGCAATCGAGGTTCAGCGACAGCCAACGCAGCTCGATCAGCATCTGGCGAATGTATTCCAGCTTCTGTGCCTTGTCGTCATGGACCGGTCTCTTTGCGGTGTTTTCCTGATGAGAAGGCTTCGTCTGCGTGTCTGCCATTTCGCGGTTCCTCGATGCGCTGTACGGCTGGAAACCAGCCGGGAACCCGCCCAAATCGCCCCTGCAACACACTCATAGCATAAATTGTATCGAAACAAATAACGCAACCATAAATTGTTTTTGGCTTGGCATCCGGGTTGCGGGACTTGACGGGGCGGCCTCAAGCGGCCAATTCAGGGAGGCTTTCGCGCCAAGGCTTCGACCGCCCTGGTCCACTTGGCGGGGTCTTTTGTCCTTCATGCAGAACCGGAATTTTTCATGACCACCAGTTTGGTGATTGTCGAGTTGCCCGCCAAGGCAAAGACCATCAACAAGTACCTGGGCAAGGACTTCAAGGTCCTGGCCTCCTACGGCCATGTCCGCGACCTGCCGGCCAAGGACGGCTCGGTGCAGCCGGACGAAGACTTCGCCATGTCGTGGGAAGTCGATGGCAAGTCGCAAGACGCGCCTGTCCGACATCGCCACGGCGCGTGAAGAGCGCCGACCGCCTGATCCTCGCGACCGACCCGGATCGCGAGGGCGAAGCGATCTCCTGGCACGTGCTGGAGGTGCTGAGCGCCAAGAAGCTGCTGAAGGACAAGCCGGTCGAGCGCGTCGTCTTCAACGCCATCACCAAGCAGGCGGTGCTTGAGGCGATGGCGCATCCGCGCGCACATCGACGAGCCGCTGGTCGACGCCTATCTCGCCCGCCGCGCGCTCGACTATCTCGTCGGCTTCACCCTGTCGCCGGTGCTGTGGCGCAAGCTGCCGGGCGCGCGCTCGGCCGGCCGCGTCCAATCGGTCGCGCTGCGGCTCGTCTGCGACCGCGAAGCGGAGATCGAAGCGCTTCATCGCGCAGGAATACTGGTCGATCATTGCCACGCTGATCAACCAGCGCCGGGCAGTCATTCGAAGCGCGCATTGCCGAATTCGAGGGCCGCAAGATCGGCAGCGGCTCGATGTCGGCAGCGAAGCGGAAGCGACCGCCATCAAGGCAGATGCTGGAAGGCGCGCAGTTCACGCGTCGCCTCGGTTGAATCCAAGCCGGCCAAGCGCAATCCGTTCGCGCCGTTCACCACCTCCACGCTGCAGCAGGATGCGAGCCGCAAGCTCGGCTTCTCGGCCAAGCGCATCATGCAGGTGGCGCAGAAGCTCTATGAGGGCATCGACATCGGCGGCGAGACCGTCGGTCTCATCACCTACATGCGAACCGACGGCGTGCAGATCGCGCCCGAAGCGATCGACGCCGATCCGCGCCGCAGATCGGCAAAGAGTTTCGGCGACCGCTACGTGCCCGAGAAGCCGCGCCATCTATTCGACCAAGGCCAAGAACGCGCAGGAAGCGCACGAGGCGATCCGCCCGACCGATATCAGCCGCACGCCGAAGGCGATGAAGGCCTATCTCGATGACGACCAGTGCAAGCTCTACGAACTGATCTGGAAGCGCGGACCATCGCCAGCCAGATGGCCTCCGCCGAGATTGAGCGCACCGTGGCTGATCATCGACGCGGCGAACGGTTCGAGCCGCGCCAGCCTGCGCGCCAACGGCCAGGTCATCCAGTTCGACGGCTTCCTCGCCGCCTATGAGGTCAAGCTCGAGGAAGAAGACGAGGAAGGCGGCCGCCTGCCGGAACTGCGCGAGGGCGAGCACCCCAAGCGCGAAAAGATCGAAGCCAAGCAGCATTTCACCGAGCCGCCGCCGCGCTATCTCGGAAGCCTCGCTGATCAAGCAAGATGGAAGAACTCGGCATCGGCCGCCCTTCCACCTATGCCGCGACGCTGTCCACCCTCCAGGACCGCGAATATGTGCGGCTGGAGAAGCGCCGGTTCATTCCTGAATCCAAGGGCAGGCTGGTCACGAGCTTCCTCGAAAACTTCTTCAAGACGCTATGTCGAATATGATTTCACCGCCGATCTTGAGGAAAAGCTCGACCGGATTTCGGCCGGCGAACTTTCCTGGAAGGAAGTGCTGCGCGATTTCTGGAAGCAGTTCTCGGCGAGCGTGGAGGAGATCAAGGACCTTCGGGTGACCGAAGTCCTCGACATGCTGAACGAGGAACTGGCGCCGCTGGCCTTTCCGCAGCGCGAGGACGGATCCGATCCGCGCATCTGCCCGACCTGCGGCAACGGCCAGCTGTCAGCCTGAAGATCGGGAAATACGGCGCTTTCGTCGGCTGTTCGAACTATCCCGAATGCAAATATACCCGCCAGCTCGGCGCGGAAGCCGTCGAGGGCGACGGCGCCGCGAACGGCGACAAGGCGATCGGCACGGACCCCGACACGGGCGAGGAGATCACGCTGCGCAATGGCCGCTTCGGCCCCTATGTGCAGCGCGGCGAAGGCAAGGAAGCCGCGCGCTCTTCGCTGCCCAAGGGCTGGAAGATCGAGGATATCGACCTCGAAAAGGCATTGCGGCTGCTCAGCCTGCCGCGGCCTGTCGGCAACCATCCCGAGACGGGCAAGCCGATCACCGCGGGGATCGGCCGCTATGGCCCGTTCGTGCTGCATGACGGCGTCTACGCCAATCTCGACAGTGCCGACGAAGTCTTTACCGTCGGGCTCAACCGGGCAGTGTCGGCGCTCGCGGAAAAGGCGGACCGCGGCGGCCGGGCGCGCGGCCCGGCATCGCTCAAGGCGCTGGGTGAGCATCCGCAACTCGGCGGCCCGGTCGACGTCAAGGATGGCAAATACGGGCCATATGTCAGCCATGGCAAGGTCAATGCGACCTTGCCGCGCGGAACCGACCCGATGAACGTGACGCTGGAAGAGGCGGTGGCCTTGATCGCAGCCAAGTCAGGAAAGGCCGCGCCCGCGCGCAGCGCGAAGGCCAAGCCCGCCGCAAAGGCCAAACCTGCCGCAAAGGCGAAGCCCGCCGCGAAGGCGAAGCCGGCTGCAAAGACGGCGGCCGGAAAGGGCAAATAGCTTGGGCAAGCGGCAGAAGGAAAAGCAAAAGCCTTCAGCCGGCCTGCCGACCCGGGATGCGATCCTGCGCCATCTCGCCGACAATCCGGGCAGTGTGGGAAAACGCGAAATCGCGCGCGCCTTCTCGCTGAAGGGTGAAGACCGCGTGGCGCTGAAGCGCCTGCTTTCCGAAATGGAAGAAGAGGGTTTGCTGGCGCGCAAGGGCAAGCGCCTCGGCAGGCCGGGCGAACTTGCCCCTGTCATCGTTCTCGACATCGTGGCGCGCGACCGGGACGGCGGACTGCTCGCCCGCCCGGCGAGCTGGGACGAAGTTGCAGACGGCCCTGCCCCGACCGTTTCGATCCGCCAGCCCAAGGGACGCAATTCGGTCGTCGCCGGCATCGGCGACCGGGTGCTGGCAAAGACGGATCGTGGCGGCGAGCAGCGCGTGCCGCACTATTCGGCGCGTGTCATGAAGCTCATCGACAAGCGCAAGGACGCGGTGCTGGGCGTCGTTCGCATCGGCGAGGCCGGCATACGGCTGGAGCCGACGGCGAAGCGGCAGGAGGAGGTCATCCTCGACGCCGAGGGGCTCGGCGGCGCGAAGGACGGCGATCTGGTCGAAGTCCAGGTCAGCCGGATCGGCCGGCACGGCCTCAAGCGCGGCGAAGTCATCCGCGTGCTCGGCTCGATCAAGAGCGAGAAGGCGGTCTCGATGATCGCCATTCACGCCAACGGCATCCCGCACATCTTTCCCGATGCGGTCATGGCCGAAGCGGAAAAAGCCAAGCCGATCCGCGCAGGCGGGAAGCTGCCGCATGAAGATTGGCGCGACCTGCCGCTCGTCACCATCGACCCGGCCGACGCCAAGGACCATGACGACGCGATTTACGCGACGCCCGATGACAGACAATGCCGGCGGCCACGTCGTCACGGTAGCGATCGCCGATGTCAGCTGGTACGTGCGGCCAGGCACGGCGATGGATCTCGAGGCGCTCAAGCGCGGCAATTCGGTCTACTTCCCCGACCGGGTCGTGCCGATGCTGCCCGAGCGCATTTCGAACGATCTTTGCTCGCTGCGGGAAGGCGAGGACCGCCCTGCCCTCGCGGTTCGAATGTGGTTCGCGTCCGACGGGCGCAAATCGAAGCATGCAGTTTCACCGCATTCTGATGCGCAGCCACGCCAAGCTGTCCTATCCGGCTGCACAGGCGGCAATCGACGGCAAGGGCGAAGACAAGGCGCAGGAAGTGCTTGAAGCCGTCCTTCGCCCGCTCTGGGCGGCCTATGCCTGCCTGAAGCGCGGACGCGAGGCGCGCGGCCCGCTGGAACTGGACCTGCCCGAGCGCAAGATGCTGCTGAAGCCGGACGGCACGGTCGACCGGGTGGTCGTGCCCGACAGGCTCGACGCGCACAAGCTGGTCGAGGAGTTCATGATCCAGGCCAATGTCGCGGCGGCCGAAACGCTGGAGCGCAACAAGCAGGCGCTCGTCTACCGCATCCACGATGCGCCATCGATGGACAAGCTGGAATCGCTGCGCGAATTTCTCAAGTCGCTCAATATTTCGCTGGCACGGTCGGGAAGCCTGCGGCCCGTGCAGTTCAACCGCATCCTCGGAGAGGTTTCAGGCTCCGACCGCGAGGAACTGGTCAACCAGGTGGTGCTGCGCTCGCAGAGCCAGGCCGAGTATGCGCCGGCCAATATCGGGCATTTCGGGCTGAACCTGTTGCGCTACGCCCATTTCACCTCGCCGATCCGCCGCTATGCCGACCTCATCGTTCACCGCGCGCTGGTCACGGCGCTGAAGCTGGGCGAAGGCGGCATCTCGCCCGAGCAGGAAGCCATGCTGGAAGTAATCGCGCAGGACATTTCGGCAACCGAGCGGCGGGCGATGCAGGCCGAGCGCGAAACCGTTGACCGTCTTGTCGCCGGATTCCTGAGCGAAAAGATCGGCGAGACCTTCAGGGGGCGCATCAACGGCGTCACAAGGGCGGGTCTGTTTGTCACGCTGGACGAGACTGGCGCGGACGGCTTCGTTCCCATATCTATGATCGGAGACGAGTACTTCCGGTACGACCAGAACCAGCACTCGGTGACGGGTGACGATACCGGGACAATCTACCAGATGGGGCAGAAGGTCGAGGCGCGGCTTGTGGAAGCTGCGCCGGTGGCCGGTGCCCTGCGCTTTGAAATCGTCAGCGGCGGCGTTGAAAGCAGAAAACCACTGCGAAGCCGCCCTGCGAACCAGCGTCGTGGAGGCCCGTCCAATACGGGCGCACGCCCGGCAGGGCGCCGCAGGCGCTGAAACTGAAAGGCAGAAAATCATGACAAAACCGGGCAAGACATCCGCGATGCGGACCTTCGGCGACCATGAAGAAGCTTCGCACATCGAGGCGCCGAAGCGACCGGTATGGCAAGCCATGGCCCGGGGAGCGTTCGGCACCTGCCCCAATTGCGGAAAAGGACGCCTGTTCACGCGCTGGCTGGCCGTCGATCCCCATTGCAATCATTGCGGCGAAGAGCTTTTCCACCATCGTGCGGACGACTTGCCTGCCTATCTCAACATCTTCGTAACCGGTCACGTGGTTATCGGAGTGATGATGTTGTTCCTGGACAGCGAGTTCTTGCCGGTATGGGGCCTGACCGTGATGACCGCGGCCATTGCCGTCGCGGTCGCCGCGGCAATGATGCGCCCGCTCAAGGGCATGGTGGTCGGCGCGCAATGGGCGCTGTCAATGCACGGCTTTGGCGGGCATGACGACTGAAGGACCGCAATCCAGCATCGACAGGGAACTGGCGCGGATCGAGGAAATCATCCGCTCGCCGCGAATGCGGGTGCTTGGCGCCTCAGGACGGCAGGCACATACCGGCATCCGGCCCAGCACAGCGGCAACCATTGTCATCGTGCGCCGTGACGGCAGCGATGTGCGCGTGCTGATGGGGAAACGCCATCACTCGCTGAAATTCATGCCAGGCGCACTGGTCTTTCCGGGCGGGCGCGTCGACCCGATGGACGGCTCGATACCCGCTGCGGACGATCTGCCTTTGCCCACCCGGCGCATGCTACTGGGAAACATGCGCGGCAAGGCCAGCATTCGCGCTGCCCGCGCGATCGGCATGGCGGCGGTGCGCGAACTTTCGGAAGAGTGCGGACTGCTGATCGGCAAGCCGGGAAGGTTCGCCAGCACCCATGGCGACTGGGCGCCGTTCGCCCAGCGCGGCCTTGCCCCTTCGCTCGCGGGCCTCAGCATCCTTGCCCGCGCGATCACGCCGCCTGGCCCGCCGCGCCGTTTCGACACCTGGTTCCTCGTCACCACGGACGAGCAGAATCGCCTATACGCCAGAAGTCGGGTTTCATGCCGAGCGGCGAACTTGAGGAGTTGCAATGGGTGCGGCCGCGCGATGCGATGGACGGGGATACGCGGGAAATCACGCGGGTGATGCTTGTCGAACTCATGCACCGGCTTGAACGCGACCCCGGCTTCGACCCGGACTATCCCGCGCCGCTCTATCAGTCGCGGCACGGCCGTTTCCAGAAGACGATGATGGCGTGACGGCGGCCAGGGGGATGGGGAGCAACACATGAACACGGCGGAAGACGCCTTCGGCATGGACGTGAAGGGGCCGGAGAAAATCGACCCGTGGGGGGCCGTTGCCGCCATCGCGACGATTTCTTCCGTGGGCGTTGCCGTCGGACTTTCCTTTCCGCTGCTGAGCTTCCTGATGGAGCAGCGGGGCTATTCGACCACGCTGATCGGCGCCAACACCGCCATGGCGGGCATTGCCTCGATGCTGGCGGTCCCGTTCGTCAACCCGCTTGCCCGTCGCATCGGCCTCGTGCCGACGCTGGTTCTTGCCGCCGTGATCAGCGGCCTGAGCCTTCTTGGCTTCTACTTCTTTCCTTCCATGATCGCCTGGTTCGCGCTCAGGATCACGTTCCACGGAGCGATAACCGCTTCCTTCATCCTCTCCGAGTACTGGATCAACGTCGCCGCCCCGGAAAATCGGCGCGGTTTCGTGCTGGGCATCTATGGCAGCGTGCTGTCGCTCGGATTTGCGGCGGGCCCTGCCCTGCTGGCGGCCCTGGGCACCAAGGGGATACTGCCCTTTGCAATCGGCGTCGCCATCATCCTGGCCTCAACGCTGCCGGCAATCATTGCGCATCGCCGCCAGCCGGCAACCGACGCGCATCCCACGTCGCGCTCTGTGGTCAGGTATATCTGGCTGGTGCCGCTTGCGACAGCAGCGGCTTTCATCTTCGGCGCGGTGGAACAGGCGGGCCTCGCGCTGTTCCCGGTCTATGGCGCAAGAAACGGCTTTGAAGAGCATCAGATCGCGCTGCTGCTGATGGTGCTGGCCTTTGGCAACGTGGCGCTGCAATTGCCGCTCGGGCTCATCTCCGACCGCCTGCGCGACCGCCGCTGGCTGTTGTTTGCCTGCGCGGCCGTGGGCGCTGCGGGCGTCGCGATCGTGCCGTGGGCGATGCAGTATCCCGTCATCCTGATTTGCGGCCTGTTCGTGTGGGGCGGCGTTACGACCGGCATGTACACGGTCGGGCTCGCGCATCTGGGCTCTCGGCTCAAGGGCCCCGACCTTGCCCAGGCGAATGCCGCGTTCATCCTGTGCTATGCGATCGGCATGGTCATCGGACCGCAGATAGCCGGCATCGCAATGGACATCTGGGATCCGCACGGCTTCGCGGTTGCGCTCAGCGGCATGTTCACAGGCTATCTGCTGCTGGTATTGGTGCGCTACAAGTCGCATCCGCTTCGATAAGCGGCCTGCGTGCTTGACAATTGGCCGCGCATGAGTAGTTTGCCGCAAGTCGCGCGCCTCCCTTCCGGGAGGCATCGTTTTTTGCGGGCATGACGCAAGAACGCGCCAGCGAAGTTCAGACAAACAACCGGCCCATCCGACGTTCGCGCCGTGGCCGCTGAGACAGGAAAATCACGATGGCAAAGGCAGCCACGATCAAGATCAAGCTGGAAAGCACCGCCGGCACCGGCTACTTCTACGTAGCCAAGAAGAACAGCCGTACCAAGACCGAGAAGATGACCGTCAGCAAGTACGACCCGGTCGTGCGCAAGCATGTTCCCTTCAAGGAAACCAAGATCAAGTAAGCCGCACACAAGCGGTTGACGAAAGAAGGCCGCCCTGGGGCGGCCTTTTCTTTTGCCGGAACTCCTGCCGGCGCGGATACAGCGGTGATTGGGAGTCGGCCGGCAGACTGGCCATGGTACGAGGAGGCCATGATATGCCAGTTACCGGCCGACAGAACCCTACGGACCCAGGAGATGCGGCGGACCTGAGCACCCCGCAGGGTATTTGATGCGAAGGAAACACGGCGACGGCTCGCAACATCGCCAATGCATCAAATCTGACGCATGGGACGCGTTAAATCAACAGTTTGATAAGGATGAAGCCGCGCCAATCGCTGTAATGGTTAGCGCGTAACACTAATGCGAAGGCGTGCGGTGGTCAGGCGGCCTCGGTGTAGACCTGGTTCCTGCCCGCCCGCTTGGCGTGATAGAGGGCCACGTCGGCGCGCTTCAGCAGCTTTTCGGGGGCGTCGTTCTCGCCATCGATGCATGCAACGCCCAGGCTTACCGTGACCGGCAAAGTCGCCCTGCCCGCAATGATGAAGGGGTGCGCGGCGACCTCCGAGCGGATGCGCTCTGCCACGATGCGCGCAAGCGCTATGTCGGTGTCGGGCATGACCACGACGAATTCCTCTCCGCCATAGCGGCAGGCGAGGTCGAGATTGCGGACATTCTTGCGGATGCGCCGCGCGAATTCGCGGATTACCTCGTCGCCGACATCGTGGCCGTGCTGGTCGTTGACGGCCTTGAAATGGTCGATGTCGCACATGATCAGCGAGATCGGCTTCTTGCGTCCTACCGCCTTTTCGAACATGCCCTGAAGATGGGTGTCGAAGTAGCGGCGGTTATTGAGGCCGGTCAGCGAATCGGTGACAGCCATTTCGATCGTGGCCTGCACGCTGTCGCGCAGTTTCTCGTTGTAGCGCTTGCGCCGGACCTGCGTGCGCACGCGGGCAAGCATTTCGTTGCGGTCGATTGGACGGCGAATGTAGTCGTTGACGCCAAGGTCCAGCGCGCGGATGACGCTGCCTTCCTGGTCGTTTTCCGCGATGACGAGCAGCGGCAGCATCCGGGTGCGCTCCAGCGAGCGCAGTTGCGAGCACAGGCGCAGCGCATCGAAATCATGCAGCGACATCGAGATCACGGCGGCGTCGTAGTCCTCGTCGGCCGCCTTGAACAGGGCCTCCTGCGGATCGGGCACGACCGCGACGGTGTGTTCGGCAGCCAGATACTTCACGATGCGTTCATAGGAGGACGGCCGGTCGTCGACGACGAGCACCTTCGCCTTGCGCCCGCCCTGGTCGTCGCGAGCGTTGGGAATTGGCTGAATTCCGAGATCTCGGCCGGTGTTGGCACGCAGGCGCAGTTCGTCGGTCAGCATCTTGAGGCGCACGAGGCTCTTGACGCGCGTGATCAGCGCCAGATCGCTGACGGGCTTGGTCAGGAAATCGTCGGCTCCTGCCTCAAGTCCCCTCACCCGGTCTTCGCGGCTGATCGAGCGCTGTGACCATGACGACCGGCAAGTGCGCCGTCTTCGGATTGGCCTTGAGCCTGCGTGCAGACCTCGAAGCCGTCCATTTCCGGCATCATCACGTCGAGAAGCACGAGATCGACCTGGCCATTGTCGCAAAGCTTCAAGGCATCGCGGCCATTGCTGGCCGTCAGCACCTGGAAATACTCGGCCATCAGCCGGGCTTCGAGCAGGCTGACATTGGCCTGGATGTCGTCGACTACTAGGATGCGCGCGGTCATCGGTTCCGTCTCTCCCGCCCTTACGCATCGCCGATGTAGGATTTCACGGTCTCCACGAACTTGGCGACGGAAATCGGCTTGGAAATATAGGCTTCGCAGCCGCCCTGGCGGATGCGCTCCTCGTCGCCCTTCATGGCGAAGGCAGTTACGGCGATCACCGGAATGACGTGCAGATCATCGTCTTCCTTGAGCCATTTGGTGACCTCGAGGCCGGAAACCTCGGGCAACTGGATGTCCATGAGGATGAGGTCGGGGCGGTGCGCGCGCGCCAGATCCAGCGCTTCAAGGCCGTTGCGGGTCTTGATCGTGCGGTAGCCATTGGCCTCGAGCAAATCGTTGAAGAGTTTCATGTTGAGTTCGTTGTCCTCAACGATCATCACTGACTTGGCCATGGAATTTTTCCCCGCGACAGGTTCGATAGCATCCGGACGATGCAAGCCTGTTCGCGCATTTGATTTGTTGTTCCGGTCAGTTTATTCAAAGTGTGTTGACGAAACGCAAACGCGGCCAGCCGCGACAGCCGCCTCGCGGCGCTCCGCAGTGCCAGTCGAAGATCGCGGCGGAAACCTGTTCATGACCCGAGATGAAGCCGAAATGGTGGCGATTGAAGGGCTGCAGTTCATTGCGGCCAACGACGCCGAGCTGGACCGCTTCGTCGCGTTGACAGGCATCGCCCCTTCGGACATGCGCGAGGCGGCGGAAAACCCCACATTCCTTTCCGGCGTCCTCGATTACTTCCTCGGCGACGAGGCGACGTTGCTTGCCTTCGCCAGCCTCGTGCGGGCGCAATCCGCAGGACATTCCGGCGGCCCGGCTCGAACTATCGACCGTCGGCAGGGGAAAGGGCCGCAATGGCTGACCTGCCGCAGCAGCGCGCGCTTTGCCGCGACTGCCTGTCGCGCCAGGATCAATCATCGCGCCGCTGCACCAAATGCGGCAGCCCGCGCCTCGTGCGCCATGACGAACTCGACACGCTGTCGATCGCCCATATCGACTGCGATGCCTTCTACGCCTCCGTCGAAAAACGCGACAATCCCGAACTGTTCGACAAGCCGGTGATCATCGGCGGCGGCCGGCGCGGCGTCGTTTCCACCGCCTGCTATGTCGCCCGCATGAGCGGCGTGCGTTCGGCAATGCCGATGTTCAAGGCGCTGGAGGCCTGTCCCGATGCCGTGGTCATCCGCCCCGACATGGAGAAATACGTCCGCGAGGGCCGCAAGATCCGCGAAATGATGCGCGCCCTGACGCCGCTGGTCGAGCCGCTGTCCATCGACGAGGCGTTTCTCGACCTTGGCGGCACCGCGCGGCTGCACAAGGCCTCCCCCGCCGAGGTGCTGGCTGCCTTTGCGAGGAGTGTCGAAAAGGAACTCGGCCTGACGGTTTCCGTCGGGCTTTCCTATTGCAAGTTTCTCGCAAAGATCGCGTCGGAGTTCGAAAAGCCGCGCGGTTTTTCGGTGATCGGCCGTGCCGGGGCAGTTGCGTTCCTGCGAAGCCAGCCGGTTTCGATCGTCTGGGGCGTCGGAAAGGCCACGCAGGCGATCCTGGCAAAGGACGGCATCACCAACCTTGCGATGGTGCAGGACATGGCCGAAAGCGAACTGGCGCGCCGCTATGGCAGCATGGGGCTGCGCCTGTCCCGCCTTTCACGCGGGCTGGACGAGCGGCGTGTCGAGCCCGAAGGCGAAGCCAAGAGCGTCAGCGCGGAAACAACGTTCGACCGCGACATCGGCTCGATGGAGGAGCTGGCGCCGGTGCTGCGCAGGCTCAGCGAAAAGGTCTCGGCGCGGCTGAAGAAGCAGCACATCGCCGGACAGACCATCGTCCTGAAAATGAAGACGACGGATTTCAAGTCGCGGACCCGCAACCGCTCGCTCGCCGATCCGACCCAGCTTGCCGACCGCATTTTCCGGCACGGGCTCGAGCTGATGGAGCGGGAAATCGACGGCACGCGCTTCCGGCTCATCGGCATCGGCGTATCGGGCCTCACCCCGGACGATGCGGCCGACCCCGCCGATCTCGTGGACGAGGGGGCGGGCCGACGGGCAAAGGCAGAGCGGGCCATCGACAGCGTGCGCGAAAAATTCGGCGGGGCGGCGCTGGGCCTGGGCATTACCTTCGATGGCCGCCACGGCTTCCGGCGCAAGGACCGCAGCTAGCGGTCACTGGTTCTGGACGCAGGGCGTCGCCTTGAGCATCTCGAGTGCGTTGAGTTCACCCGTCAGCGAATAGTCCGGATAGCGCATGACGAGGTTGCGCGAAATGCCGTTGGCATAGAGCAGGAACGAGGCTTCATAGGCCGGTATCGCTTCGGCAGTATTGTCCGGATCACCCTCGAAATACGAGACGGTCACCGGCCAGGCTTCGGCATTGGCGATTGGACCGAGGGCCTCGGCGACTTCCCCTTTTGCCGCTTCCGGCACTTCTCGCGGCGTTCCGATGACGGTCGAGCTGCGCACGATCTCGTCGGCGTCCTGCGACCCGTCGAAAATCGGCATCTGCAGGAAATTCTCGCCCTCGCGCGCCTTTTCGATCACCGTGATGAGGTGCGTCGAGATGAAGCTGGCGTCCGGCAGTTCGATTGTCCGCTCCTTCGGTTCGAACAGGGTAACCTTGAGGCCGCCGGGCTGGCGCACCGCATTGCCGCGTACCGTCCCCTCCGGTCGCTGGTCGACTAATGTCTTGGTTACAAACGTGAATTCCTTGCCGTCGGGGCTTTCGAACGTCGACGTCTGCTGGTCCGTCTGGTAGCTCGTCTCGCCGGTCGAGATGTTGGTGACGAAACGATAGCGGATCGACATGCCTTCGCATTCGTTTCCGGTCACCTCGTAGACGATGCGCCCTGTCATCGCCTCGATGCCGGAGCGGTCCGACGCCTCGCGCAGCGTGATGTCGTACACCGCGCGATGCGGCGCCAGTATCTCGAAACCCGCGGCTACCGCACCCGATGAAATCGGGACAGCGGCAAGCATGGCGAGGATTGCAATGGATTTGGTCCTGATGGACGGCATGGAATTCCCGTGTCTGTGTGCGCGCCGGCTTGAAGGCCGGCTGATGGCCAATGCGGCCTGTTTACACAAGAAGCCACCGATGTGGCAAAACATGGGTATGGACAAGCGCAAGCCGCAATGTTGGTTATCGGCAGCAAATGTCAATCGAAATGGGGACACATCGCATGACCACACGCGCAGGCAAAAGCACGGGATTTCCCGCGATTTCGGATTGGATCGCGCGCGCGCCGGTCGCCCATCGCGGGTTGCATGACGCATCGCGGGGCATTTTCGAGAACACGCTGTCGGCGGCGCGGGCGGCCGTATCGCAAGGTTTTTCAATCGAGGTCGATCTTCATCCTTCCACTGACGGCGTGCCGATGGTGTTCCATGACGGGGGGCTGGAGCGCATGACCGGGCAGAAAGGCCGGGTGCGCGAGCGTAGCGCCGCCGAACTCGGCCGGCTGTCCATCGGCGGAACTGCTGACACCGTCCCCACCCTGCGCCAACTCCTCGATGCGGTTGCCGGCAAGGTGGGACTGGTCCTCGAGCTCAAGGGCGAGGCAGGCGCCGATGACGGGTTTGTCGAGGCCGTGGCGCAAGCACTCGCGGGTTATGACGGGCCGGTGGCGCTGATGTCGTTCAACCACTGGCTGGTCGAGGATGCCCGGCGCATCGTCAAGGACCGGCCCATTGGCCTGACGGCGGAAGGCAGCGACAAATTGTATTCCGAACACACGGCTTTTGCCGCGCTTGCCGATGTCGACTTCGTTTCCTACGGCATCCACGACCTGCCCTGCCGTTTCGTTTCAGAATTCAGGCAAAGCGGCAGGCCCGTCATTTCGTGGACGATCCGCACTCCCGAACTTGCGCAGAAAAGCGCTCTCTACGCCGACCAGATAACTTTCGAGGGTTTCGATCCGCGCATTGCTTGAGCCCGGCCAAGCCTTGTCTTTGTGCCGCACCGCAATAAGTTACGGGGGTTCGTGAATGTGTCCCTCCCAACCATGGCGGCCGAGTTGAAGATCAGGGTCCTTTCCTCGATTGACGAGGTTGCCGCAGCGGATTGGGACGCGCTTGCAACGGCGCGTTCGGCGACGGGAAGCGCCAATCCGTTCGTTCTCCATGCCTTTCTTTCCGCGCTCGAGCAAAGCGGATCGGCTACGGCCGGACACAGGCTGGCTGCCGCAGCATCTGGCGCTGGAGGACGACGGCGGCAATCTCGTCGGCGCCCTGCCCTGCTATCTCAAGAGCCACAGCCAGGGCGAATATGTCTTCGACCATGGCTGGGCCGATGCCTTCCAGCGCGCCGGCGGGCGCTATTATCCCAAGCTGCAATGCACGGTGCCGTTCACCCCGGCGACAGGTCCGCGCCTGATCGCCCGCGATCCCGCGCACCGCCGGCTTCTGCTCGACGGGCTAATCGAACTCAACGCCCGTCACGGCGCGTCATCGGCGCACATCACCTTCATGCCGGAGGACGAGTGGAAGCTTGCGGGGGAAGCGGGCATGCTTCTGCGCGTCGACCAGCAGTTCCACTGGCGCAACGAAGGCTATGGCAGCTTCGACGATTTTCTGGCCGCGCTATCCTCGCGCAAGCGCAAGAACATTCGCAAGGAGCGCGAGACGGCGCTTGCCCGCAACGGCATCGAGGTGGTGCGGCTGACCGGCGCGGAACTCACGGAGAAGGTCTGGGACCGGTTCTTCGAATTCTACATGGATACCGGTTCGCGCAAATGGGGCCGGCCATACCTGACCCGCCGCTTCTATTCGCTCATTGGCGAGCGCATGGCCGAGCGGATCGTGCTCATCCTCGCGCGGCGCAACGGGAAGTATGTTGCCGGCGCCATCAACTTCCTTGGCGATGACTGCCTTTACGGGCGGCACTGGGGCTGCGTCGAGGACCATCCCTGCCTGCATTTCGAGATCTGCTACTACCAGGCCATCGACTATGCGATCGAGCACGGGCTTGCCCGCGTCGAGGCCGGCGCGCAGGGCGAGCACAAGCTGGCGCGCGGCTATGTGCCCGCCATCACCCGTTCGGCCCATCACATTGCCCATGCTGGTCTGCGCCGCGCGATCGACGACTATCTTGCGCATGAGCGCAAACATGTTGAAATTGAAAACGAGGCGCTGATGGAACATGCGCCGTTCCGCCATGCCGATTGAGCCGGAGACGAATGTGGGCGAGTACGATCCGAACAATATTTTCGCCAAGATCCTGCGGGGCGAGATTCCCGCGCACAAGGTCTACGAGGACGCCGACACGCTGGCCTTCATGGATGTGATGCCGCAGTCCGCCGGGCACATGCTCGTGGTGCCCAAGGCGCAGTCACGCAATCTGTTCGATGCTGATCCCGCCACGCTGGGAACCGCGTTGGCCGTGGCGCGAAAATTGGCGATCGCGGCCCGCAAGGGGCTGAATGCCGATGGCGTACAGATTGCCCAGTTCAACGAGGAACCGGCCGGCCAGACCGTGTTTCACCTGCATTTTCACGTCATTCCGCGCTATGCCGGAGTGCCGCTGAAAAAGCATTCGGGACAAATGGAAAAGCCGGAAATCCTTGCGGCCAATGCCGAAAAGATCCGCGCCGCCCTTTAGGACGGCTGCCGTCAGCGGCGACCGCGCGAAGCCGTTTCAGCTTCCAGTTCGTCGGCAAGATCGATGCTCAATTCGTCGAGGGCGCGATTGACCGCCTCCTCGGCGGTCTCGGAAAGGCTTCCGGCAACGGCGTCGCCATTCATCGAGAGCACTTCCGCGGCAATCACGGTTTCAAGCTCCTCGGCGTCAAGGTCGTCTGGCGTGATGTCGAGTTCGATTTCATCGAAGCTGATCTGCCCCGGATCGATTTCCTCGTCGGTCTCGGCGATGACCACGGCTTCTTCGTGGTCCGTCTCAACCGGCGCCGCGTCTTCCGCCTGCTGCTCATCGTTACCATCATGCCCGGGTGCGGGTGCGGCTTCGACGTTTTCGGTTTCGGCGGATCGGGTTTGCGTGGAAGTTGAGGCTGCAGGCGGCTCGCCATTGAATGCTGCCTCAAGATCGTCGATCAGCGCTGCCAAGCGACGTCATCAGGCGGAAATCCGGCGTTGCTTCAAGGCGCGCCTTTGCGGCATCGCGCATTGCCTTCAATTGTTCGATCTGTTCCATGCATGCCTCCAACTCACAACCGGGAGAACCGTTCCGGCCGGGACCGGACACTACGGAAACTTCCCTGGCAACCGCGCGGCGGCGGTACTCACAACAACCACTTCGTCAATACATGACGAAAGCATGACCTTATGGCATCCAAACAGCTCTTACGATTGATTTTTGCCCGGGCCAAATGATTGCACCCGGTATTTTTCCGAAATGTGCTGTTTTTTCGACCAAAGAAGATAAAAAAGGGCGGCAGCGCCGCCCTCTTCATCAAAAAACCGCTGTTTTCAGGTTTTCAGCGGCACCTTCGGGACCGTGCCTGAGCGGGTGGTTCCCTTGCCCTTGCCCGACGGCTTTGACTTCGGCGCGGAAGGCTTGTCGGCTGCGGCGGCCTTCGGCGGCTTGCGAAGCTGCTCGGGCTTTTCCGGCTTGCCGGGCTGGTCCTCGATCGCTTCGAGCTTGAGGGCGTCGTTGCCGTCCTTGTCCTTGTGGACGGCAACCTTGACCGTGCCGCCATTCTTCAGCTTGCCGAACAACACCTCGTCGGCGAGCGGTTTCTTGATGTGTTCCTGGATGACGCGAGCCAGCGGCCGCGCGCCCATGCGCTCGTCATAGCCCTTGTTCGCGAGCCAGGCGATCGCTTCCTGGCGAAAGTTCGAACGTCACGCCGCGCTCGGCCAAGCTGGGCTTCAAGCTGCATGATGAACTTCTCGACCACCTTGTGGATCACCGGCGTCGGCAGCATGCCGAACGGGATGATCGCATCGAGACGGTTGCGGAATTCCGGCGCGAACAGCCGGTTGATCGCCTCCTCGTCATCGCCGGTCCGCTTGGTCGAGCCGAATCCGATCGCCGCCTTCTGCATTTCGGAAGCGCCGGCATTGGTGGTCATGATGATGATCGTGTTGCGGAAGTCGATCTGCTTGCCGTTGTGGTCGGTCAGCTTGCCGTGGTCCATCACCTGCAACAGGATGTTGAACAGGTCCGGATGCGCCTTCTCGATCTCGTCGAGCAGCAGCACGCAATGCGGATGCTGGTCGACGCCATCGGTCAGAAGACCGCCCTGGTCGAAACCGACATAGCCCGGAGGCGCGCCGATCAGCCGCGAAACCGTATGGCGCTCCATGTATTCCGACATGTCGAAACGCAGGAGCTGCACGCCGAGCGAGGACTGCAAGCTGGTGCGCAACCTCGGTCTTGCCGACGCCGGTCGGGCCGGAGAACAGATAGCTGCCGATCGGCTTGTCCGGCTCGCGAAGGCCTGCGCGGGCCAGCTTGATGGCCGCCGACAAGCGCATCGATGGCCTGAGTCCTGGCCGTAGACGACGCGCTTCAGCTGCTCGTCGAGATTGGCGAGCACGACCGCGTCATCCTTCGACACGGTCTTCGGCGGAATGCGCGCCATCGTGGCAATCGTCGCCTCGATTTCCTTGATGCCGATCGTCTTCTTGCGCTTCGCTTCGGGCAGCAGCTTCTGCGATGCGCCGGTCTCGTCGACCACGTCGATCGCCTTGTCCGGCAGCTTGCGGTCGTTGATGTAGCGCGCCGACAGCTCCACCGCGGCCTTGATGGCCTCGTCGGTGTACTTCACCTTGTGGAAGTCCTCGAAATAGGGCTTGAGGCCCTTCATGATCTCGATCGCGTCCTCGATGGTCGGCTCATTGACGTCGATCTTCTGGAAGCGGCGCACCAGCGCCCGGTCCTTTTCGAAGAACTGGCGGTATTCCTTGTAGGTGGTCGAGCCGATGCAGCGGATCGTTCCCGAAGACAGCGCGGGCTTCAAGAGGTTGGATGCATCCATCGCGCCGCCGGAAGTGGCGCCAGCGCCGATCACCGTGTGGATCTCGTCGATGAACATGATGGCGCCGGGATACTCCTCGACCTCCTTGATCACCTGCTTCAGGCGTTCCTCGAAATCGCCGCGATAGCGCGTTCCGGCCAGCAGCGTTCCCATGTCGAGCGAAAAGATCGTGCAGTCGCGCAGCACCTCGGGCACATTGCCTTCGACGATGCGCTTGGCAAGGCCTTCGGCAATCGCGGTCTTGCCGACGCCAGGATCGCCGACATAAAGCGGATTGTTCTTGGAGCGGCGGCACAGGATCTGGATCGTGCGATTGACCTCCGCCTCGCGCCCGATCAGCGGATCGATCGTGCCCGACCGCGCCTTCTCGTTGAGATTGACGCAATAGGCATCGAGTGCGTCACCCTTTTCCTTGGCTTCGTCCTCGCCCACTGCTGCCTGATCCTCCTCGACGCCGCGTACGGGGCGGCTTTCGGACGCGCCGGGGCGCTTTGCGATGCCATGGCTGATGTAATTGACCGCATCATAGCGTGTCATGTCCTGCTCCTGCAGGAAATACGCGGCATGGCTTTCTCGCTCGGCAAAAATCGCAACAAGCACATTTGCGCCCGTCACTTCCTCGCGGCCCGACGACTGCACATGGATGACCGCGCGCTGGATGACGCGCTGGAAACCGGCTGTCGGCTTGGCGTCCTCGTCATAGTCGGTGACGAGATTGGCAAGCTCGGTGTCGATGTATTCGGTCAGCGTGCGGCGCAGCAGTTCCAGATCGACATTGCAGGCGTGCATGACTGCGGCCGCATCGTTATCGTCGACCAGGGACAGCAGCAAATGCTCGAGCGTTGCATATTCCTGATTGCGCTCGTTGGCGTAGGTGAGCGCCTTGTGGAGTGCTTTCTCGAGACTGTCAGTGAAAGATGGCAAGGCCGTCTCCGATCATTTCTTTTCCATAACGCATTGCAGCGGATGCTGATGCTTTCTGGCGAAATCCATCACCTGCGTAACCTTGGTCTCGGCGACCTCGTAGGTGTACACACCGCATTCCCCCACGCCATGATTGTGCACATGCAACATGATCATCGTGGCGGCTTCGCGGTTCTTGTTGAAAAAACGCTCCAGCACATGAATGACGAATTCCATCGGCGTGAAATCGTCGTTGAGCAGAAGCACGCGGTACAGGTCCGGCTTCTTGGTCTTGGCGCGGGTGCGCGTGGCGACCCCGGCTCCGGCGCCGCCGCGTCGCGCGGGAGTCTTGCCGCGATCGTCGCCCGCCATTTCCGGAACTGCCTTGTCTGCCGTTGCTTTCTGCATTTGCCCACCTGGCAATGGCATGCGAAGCGATCCTGCAATGAGACGTTTTCGAAGCACCTTTGATCCGTCAGTATGCCCCTCATTAGGGGCGTGGGCAAATGCGATTTTGTCCTGGAATTGCATCCCGTACCTTTTTGGGCAGGGAGGGCCAGGCCCGCGTTCGTGACCTGCCAGAAGCCACGCACCCGCTTAATGTAGAGAGAAAGCCTGCGGTTTAAAGGCTGATTATTTCCGCGCCGCCGACGCAAAGAAAAAGGCCCGGCGCTTGGCGCCGGGCCTTTCCTGTTCGCGTTGGTCCGGCTGGGCCGGCGCGTGATTACTTGGCCGCCTTGGGGGCGAAGGCTTCGTAGGGCTTGTATGCCTGCTTGGCGAGGTCGCTGTAGAGTTCGCCCATGCGGGTCGCCTGTGCGACGAACGCCTCGTAGGAACCCTTCATGTAGTCGGCCTGCACTTCGAATGCCTTCTCGACGCTCTTGGTGGCCATCAGCTTTTCAGCCGTGGCTGCCGAGGTCTCGAACTGCTTCTTGGAGAAATCGGCCGCTTCCTTGGCGATTTCCTGAAAGCCCTTCGTCATGGCGTTGACGGTCTTGAGGGCGGTGTCGAAGTTTTCCTGGCCCTGCTTGGTGAAGGATTCGAAATTCTGGATCATGGGAATCGGCCCTTTCTGGCGTTCGATGCATATTCAGGGAAGCGGCGGAGATTTCTCGCTTCATTCCCGTTTGCCTGGCCGGCCATTGTCAGCCGTCGGCGCCGCATGAGCCTCATTTATATGCACTGCACAACGAGGTCAAGGCGGAATTTGTGCACCGCACCAATTTAGCCAAATAATCTACAAGTCCCAAAAATTGTACAAAAGACCGCAACAATCTCGTCACCATAAACCGTCTGGTAACCACGCCGGCTTAGTTTCCGTTCACGAGTGCCGCAAATTTACCGCGGTGTCATGTGCAAACTACCCGCTCGGGTAGAAGTGTTCGGGGACATGTATTGCGTATCCGATCTGGTTTCCTGCCGCGGCTTGCCGCGCGTCTTTCCATCGTCTTCATCGCAACCGGGCTGGCTGCCGCCGCCCTCGCCGGTCCGGCGCAGGCCGCCAGTTATGCCGGCATCGTGATGGACGCAAAGACCGGCAAGGTCATCTACGGGCACCGCGAGGACGCCCGCCAGGGTCCGGCTTCACTGACGAAGATGATGACGCTCTACATGCTCTTCGAGGCCATGCAGTCCGGCAAGGTGAAGAAGACGACGCGCATCAAGGTTTCCAAGCATGCCGCCTCGATGCCGCCATCCAAGCTTGGCGTGAAGGCAGGCGGCAGCGTCACCGCGGAACAGGCCATCCTTGCGCTGGTCACGCGGTCGGCCAACGACATAGCAGCGGCGATCGGCGAGCATCTGGGCGGGACGGAATCGAAGTTCGCGCAGATGATGACGGCAAAGGCCCGCAGCCTTGGCATGAAGTCCACGACCTTCAAGAACGCATCGGGGCTTCCCAACTCCGCCCAGCTGACGACGGCGCGCGACATGGCTGTCCTGGGCATCGCGCTGCGCGAGCACTATCCGCAGTACTACGCCTATTTCAACACGCGCAGCTTCAAGTACGGCAAGCAGCGCATCGGCAACCACAACCGGTTGCTGGGCGTCGTCAAGGGCGTGGACGGCATCAAGACCGGCTACACCCGCGCATCCGGCTTCAACCTCGTCTCGTCCGTGCAGCGCGATGGCCGCTCCATAGTCGCGGTCGTGCTCGGCGGTTCCAGCGGCAAGGCGCGGAACCAGCAAATGACCAAGCTCATTTCGCAGCACCTCTCCAAGGCTTCGCGCGGCGGGGACTCGCTCATCGTCGCCAAGCCGCGTGGCAAGACGCAGTTCGAGGCGCCGGTGGAAGTCGCGGAAGCACCCGCGGTTGCCGTGCCGCAAAGGCGCCCGGCCGAGCTGTCGGTCAATTCCAACCAAAATCCGGTCGAGCAGCGGATCGCCACCGCGCATATCGTATCGGCCGTGGGCGAAGCTGAAGGCGACTTCGACATCGACCAGATCGAGCGCAAGCTTCGCGAGATCAGCAAGGAACGCCTTCCCGTCCCATCACGGGCGCCGCAATCGGGACGGGTCGATCCGATCGTCACCGCAGGCGCGGACCATGTCGATGCGGCGGCCTACGCACCGGAGCCGCAGGAACCTGTTCCCTTCGCCATTCAGCCGCAAACCGTCGCGGCGGGATGGCAGATCCAGATCGGCGCGACGCCGTCGCTTGAAGCGGCAAACGGGCTGCTCGAACGGGCACGGGACAATGCGCCCCGGCTGCTCTCGGACGTCGCAAACCACACCGAAACCGTCGACAAGGGTGGCGCCACGCTTTATCGCGCCCGCTTCGCCGGCTTTGCATCGAAAAATGACGCCCAGGCAGCGTGCAACCAACTCAAGAAGAAAAAGTTTGCCTGCATTGCGCTCTCGAATTGAGAGCTGTTCACAACGGGTAACCGTTCCCTGTTTTGTACTGCGTGAGGGAATTGGAATGTCAGTCGAGAAGGACATCCTTGGCTTCGTTGATTTTCGAAGCCAGAAAGGTCGATCCCCCGCTATCGGGATGGACCCGTTTCATAAGGCGCCGGTGCGCTTCGCGGACTTGTTGCGGAGCGGCGCCGGGCTCAAGACCAAGGATCTGATAGGCCTCCTGCTTGGTCATGGGGCCAGAGCCCGACGGGCCGCCTTGCCGCGCGTCGCCATCCGACTGCGTGTTCTCACGCCAACGGGGCATCCGGCGGTCAAGATAAGCCTCAAGTAACGCGGCGCTCTCCGCGTCCTGTGCGGTGGCGGAATAGAGCGCCATCAACTCCTCTTGCGAAAGCGACGACAACCAGCGCCCCTCGGTCGGCCCGGTCAGCACCTGGCCGTCCATCTCGCCGGTGTCGTGGTCGAGTTCCATCTCGAACATGGCCGAACGCACTGTCGAACGGCGGCCGCCGCGCTCGCCCAAACCGGCCGGCGGCGCGGTTCCTGACCAGCCATCCTACACCCAGGCCCACAAGGCTGACGCCGATTCCGGCCCTGCCCACCAGCGTCAGCATGGCGCCGATGACGATAAGCCCCGCAGGCGCGGCGACGCGCACAAAGCGGCCGATCTTTTCGGCGGGCACGGAAACGAAGACAGCCGCCGCCGCGCTTGCCAGCAGCAAGACCAGGAGTACGGCGAAAACGATGTTCATCTACCGCCTTCTTTCCTGCCGCCTCCGGTGTCCTTTCCGGAGCGCGGCATTTGTTCGAGCAGCAGGCGCTCGCCGCGCCCTCCCCGCGCTTCCAGCGCCAGGCGCCCGCCACTGGCATAAACTGCGATCGCCCCAAGAAGTTCAGCCAGATCCTTGGCGGAGTTTGGGCCGAGCCGGAAAAAAGCGCCGCCGGTCAGCCGTGCGATCTCCTTGTAGGTCCGCTCGGCGTCCGGATCATTGCCTTCGAGGAACATGAAGGCCTTGGCGCCCTTGAGGGCAAGAACCCCGGCGGCATGGCACAGCGCATCGGTATCCTCCTCCATCGCATCGCCAATGTAGACGAGCGCCGCAAGTTTCTTTTCAGCCGCCTCGCGCTGGGCATGCTTGAGCACCTTGCCGATCTGCGTGCGGCCGCCGGCGCAGGTGATCGACGTCATCAGGTCGCGCAAGGCACGGGCGTTGACCACCCATTTGGAGGCCCTGCATTCGCCAAAGCCGCGGAAATAGACGAGCTGCACCGACAACGTGCCGACCTTCGCGACGGCGTCGAACATCGACGCCTGGATCTCGCAGGCGCGGTCCCATGTCGGCTGGCGGCTCATCGTGGCGTCGAGCGAAAAGATCAGCCGGCCGGCGCCTTGCGGATTGAGCGTCTTGGCGGCCTCGAGAAAACTCGCGAGTTCGGCCGCTTCCGAGCGCGCGGGCGCCTTGGCGCCGGGCTGTCCGGTCTGGACCTGGGTCTTGGGCTGCTTCGATGGCGTATCCGAGCTCATGCACAGGACATATTTGGTCCGCTTGCGCCGCGTTGCAAGCCACATGATCAATTTCAGGATCGAGTATGTCAGTCGGCGAAAATGCCGAGGTCCTCGACGGCTTTCCGGCATGCGCCAGCCAGACTTCACGGGCCTCGGCCCTGCGCCGCCCGACCTCGTCGACCGGCAGGCGCAGCATCGAAAGGAGCGAACGAACTTCCTGCCGTGCCGCCAGATGGGACAGGGTCGGCCCGAAGCCGAGCGAATTCCTCCGAAAGGTCGTCGAGTGCGGTCATGCCGATCGGAAAGAATTCGCGGAAAGCCACGCGCTCGGAAATGCCCTCCGCGAGGCGGCAGCCCAGCCGCATGGAGAGGTCCTTCAAGCTGTCGTTCAAGTTGCGCCGGTTGCGCGAGGCAAGCGGAGCCAGGCGGTTGCGCACGACCACCCAGTCGAGCAGGCCGTTGTCGACGATCCTGCGGTGCCTGCGGGCGTCTCGCACCATGTTGGCATAGTGGGAAAGGTCGATGACTTCACCATTCGCCGGATCGATGCGGGCCAGCACGTCGAAATCGACGTAGGAATCGTTGATCGGCGTCACCAGCGTGTCGGCCATGGAATGTGCCAGCCGCATCGCGAAGCCGTCATGGCCGGGCGTGTCGATCAGGAGAAAATCGTGCGTGTGTTCGACCTCGCGCAGGATTTCCTGGAAGCGTCCCAACTCCACGGTCTCATTGTCGTTGATGCTGTCGCCGGCCGCCTTTTCCAGCCGGTAATGGTCCGGCACGGGCATGTTCAAGCCCTTGCGCCTGTTCCATGCGATCCGGTTCTCGACATACCTTGTGAAGCTCAACTGGCGCGAGTCCAGATCGATCGTCGCGACCTTGTGCCCGCCCATCAACAGTGCAACCGCAAGGTGCATTGCAGTCGTCGTCTTGCCGGAACCACCCTTCTCGTTCCCGCAAACGATGACGTAAGCGTGATTCGGCTTCACTCGACGGCTGCCAAGCATGTTCATCTGGACCACCCATGACTTCGGTATTTTTGAAGTGTGCGGGAAATTCTGCGAAGGCGCAATAAAGACTAGACTTCGCCAAGTAATTTATTCGAAATCGGTTAAAGTCTTACGTTAACACACAAGTACGAAATGATACATTTTACACAATTCAGAGTAGTCCCAGTTGCGCAAGTTCACTCCGCAATTGGGGCGGGAGTGACGTAGCGCCACTGCCATTTGCAACATCTGCGGGAGCGTCCGCCGCTGTCAGGTATCGCCATCCCTGGAAAGCACGGCGTGGTTGCCACTGGGTTGCGACGAGTTCGCGACCGAGCACCAGATGACAACGCTCTATACCCTCGCCGTCGATGAAGGGGCGGATGGCCAGCAGGGCCTGGCGAACCTGGATGTTTCCCTTGATGACCCAGTAGAGCGAACCGCCGTCTAGAAGTTCGTCCGCGCGCCGCGGGATCATGCGCGTTGTGTGCGACTGTTCGCGCGGCCGGAGCATCGCGCAGCGATTCAATCCATTCGGCGAGTTCCTCGACGGTGGTAACGCCGACGCAAAGCTTTACAAGATGGAGAGCCATGCCCCTTCCTACGAGGCACGCGGGCGGGGGTTCAAATCACCAGAGGTGTGGCGTGCGATTTCCACAGGCCGTCAGCCGTCCTTGCCCTCCACCGCCCGCCTGCCGCCTTCAGCGCGCCGAAGCCGCCCTCGACATGGGCGACGTTCTCGAAACCCATGTCCGCCAAGGTCTTGGCGAACAGGGCCGAACGCCAGCCGGCCGCGCAAAACAGCACATAGGTCTTGCCGGAATCGGCAAGGCTCTCCGGTGATAGGGGCTGGACGGATCGAACCAGAATTCGAGCATGCCGCGCGGCACGTGAGGGCGCCATCCACCCGCCCCTCCCGCTCGAGTTCCCGAATATCGCGAATGTCCACCAGGATCGCCTCGCCCGGTCCTTCGGCGGTCCAGCGCCTGCGCCGGCGTCAGACCTACAATCTGCTCATTGGCCCTTGCGACCAGTTCGCTGACCGGCGTGATCTTCATCGGCTTCCTCCTTGCGCGTGGCAATCTTGCGCATGGCGGGCGCGATGCAAGGTTTGCGCGCAGGCATGGTTTAACCGGCAACGCTGTTCGAACGCTGCAACAGGGAATCGGAGTCGATATCGGAACTCTTCACAGCCGCGGACATGGGCGCACTCGCCTTCTTTCTGGCGACGTGGACGGGCTTCGGCTGGATCGTCGAATAAAGTCCGTGGCGCGAAAGGACGCTTTCGCCACGCCATGGATGCGCGCCGCCGCGAGTGGATGGACGTGATGTCTCGGCCGCAGTCTGCGCATGGTCGACACGGCCATCATGAGCCGGCTTGCAGCAGGGCACCGCGTTTTTCGCCTCCACCTGCATCCTGGCGATCGGCGGCTGCTTTGCGATGCTCGGGTCGGGCGACGTGGTGCTGAGGCTCTACACCGAACTGCCCTTTGCGACGCCGACATCGCGCGGGCGCCTGGGAGGCCAAGCTGATCGGCCTGGCGATGATTTTCGCCTATTCCTTCTTCAAGTTCGGATGGTCCTACCGGCTGTTCAACTACTGCTCCATCGTCGATTGGCGCCGTTCCCGATGCCGACGGGAGCGCCAAAACGGGCGAGGCGCAAACAAGCGCGCCGGCGATCTCAACGTGCTGGCGGGCAGCCACTTCAATGCGGGCTTGCGCGGCATCTTCCTTTCCATCGGCTTCATGGGATGGTTCGCCGGACCGGCGGCATTTGTCGCGGCAAGCGCGCTGATCCTCGTCATCCTGGTGCGCAGGCAGTTCTTCTCCTGGCGCGGCTGGCGGCCCGGGACCCACGTCGCGGCATGAGCGAGCCGCACGCACTTTCGCATCGCACTCATCGACCTGATGCGCGGCGTCGCGCTGATCGCGATGACGACTTCCACTTCGGCTGGGATCTTGGGCATGTTCGGCGTCATCGCACCCGAGTTATGTTCGAGGCCGGGCCGCGATGGTATCGCGCGGTGCATTGCCGGCACGTTCCTGTTTCTCGTCGGTTTCAGCCTGTGGCTGGCGCATCGCGACGAGCATCGCATGGCGGCCGATTTCTCATTCGGCTTGCGCAGATCGGCGGCGCTGCGGCCGTCATCACCATCGCGACCTTTTCGCGACGCCCGAGGCCTTCATCTTTTTCGGCATACTGCACTCGATAGCGCTGGCGAGCGTGCTCGGCCTCGCCTTCCTGCGACGCCCTGGTGGGCGACCGCAGCGGCCGGGCATCTTCGTGCTGGTGTCCCGCCCATTCCTGCAGACGCCGCTGCTTGACGGGCCGTCGTGGTGGTGGACGGGGCTATCGGCGATCATCCCGGTGTCGAACGACTACGTGCCCGTCTTCCCGTTTTTCGGAATGGTGCTCCTGGGAATTGCGGCTGCACAGCTTGCCGGTTCGCAGGGCTGGCTGATCTATCCTGGCGACGCCGCAAGCTCGACCAGCCGGTCGCGCGCTTGCTGCGCTTCATCGGCCGGCACAGCCTCGTCTACTACCTGCTCCACCAGCCGGTGATGATCGGGATTGCTCTTTGCAGTACTGAGGTTGCCGGGCGTATTTGACAAACGGAGTCAACGTCGCGACCTTGTCGTATAGCCGCGCGCCTTCATGATTGAACTCCTGCGTCAACCACCAGAGCTGCCCCGCGCCCTTGCTCCCTCGCCGCATCCGCCACCGCCTCGATGAGCTTGCGGCCGACGCCCTTTCCCCGGGAATTTTCCGCGGTGAAAAGGTCGTTCAGGTAGCAGCGCGGTTGCGCCGACCAAGTCGTGATGTGGAAAAGATAGTGCGCCAGCCCGACCAGTTCGCCGTCGCCGTTTTCCGCAACCAGACCGAACGGCCCGTCGGGGCCGGGATGAAGCAGCGCGTTCCACAGCCGGTCTTCGTCTGCGGAAAGATCGGACGTGGTAGAAGGCCTGGTAGCCTTTCCACAAAGTGGTCCAGGCTTGCCTGTCGGATGGCGTGAGCGGTCGTATCGTTATTGCCATGGTAGCGCCTGAAAATCGTAGCGTTCGGCAGGACTAGACCGCATTGCGCCCGGTCAACCGGCAAGGCAGGACAAGCTCGCAATGAACCCGACACGCCTCCCAACACAATACCCTGGCCGCCGATCATCCTTGTCGGCGGCATCGTCGCCGGCTTCATCCTGCGCGCCTTGCTGCCGCTGCCCTGGGCGGTCGGGCGCGGCGCGCGACGTGCTGCAAGGCGCGGGTTTCGTGCTGATCGTCGGTGGCGATCCTGCTCATCGTCGCTGACGATCGCGCGAATTGTGGAAGCACAAGACGACGGTGAACCCGACGGGCAAATCCTCCCATCTGGTCACGACCGGTCCGTTCGCGTTTTCGCGCAACCCGATCTATCTGGCGAACGTGCTGCTGATGCTCGGCATCGGGCTGGCGAGCGCAAACGCCTGGATGATCATCATCGCATTCATTGCCGCATGGCTGGAACAGCAGTTCGCGATCGTTCGCGAAGAGCGGCACCTCGAGGCCCGCTTCGGCAAGGCGTGGCGCGACTACGCCAGGCGCGTGCGCCGCTGGGTCTGAGGCTTCAGGTGCCGACGCCCAGTTCTGCCATGCGGGTGAGGCTCGCTTCCTCGACCGTTTCCAGTTCGCGAAGCGTCTCTTCGATGTCGCGGCGCTTTTGCTCGAGTTCGCCGCGCTTCTCGTGAATGCGGCGAACCAGCAGCCGAAGCTGTCCTTCTTCGCCCGGCGGTTCCTTGTACATCAGCAGGATTTCGCGGATCTCGGCGATCGAGAACCCGAGGCGCTTGCCGCGCAGGATGAAGCTGAGCAGGCGCCGGTCGGAGGGCCGGAAAAGCCGGGTGCGGCCGCGGCGGACGGGATTGATCAGCCCCTCGTCCTCGTAGAAGCGGATGGTCCGCGTCGAAACACCGAACTCCTTGGTGAGTTCGGTGATCGTGAAGTACTCGTTGATCTCGGACCGGGCCGCCATGCTTCCACTTTCCATGCGCCGGAGCGACGCAGCGCCGTCATCCGGATATGGAGTTCGGTGTTAAAGGAATTTACGTAAAAGTCAATTTTCGCGGCATGGCGGTTCACGGCATGCCGGCCCTGCCGGGCTCGCATTGTGATTTGGCCGGGCGCCGTCTAGCATCGAACAGAATTGGGACAACTGCACGCGCGGGGCTTTGATGGCGTTTCTTCGGGCGATCGGATCGGCGATCGTGAACTATTTCAACTTTCGCGGACGGGCGAACCGGCGCGAGTTCTGGTACTGGCTCGGTTTCGTGATCCTGCTATGGCTGGTGCTGCTTTATGTCGACCTCAACTATGTCTCGCGCGTGGCTCGGATATCTGCCGATGGAAGACGGCGCGCCGCGCTACCTTTCCAACGGCTGGCTGATTTTCTCGTCATTCCGACGCTGTCGCTGCTGGTACGGCGCATGCACGACCATGACGAGCCGGGCTGGAAGGCGCTCATCATCCTTCCCTTGGGGTACTGGCTCGTCGCCAAGGGGGACAAGGGCCCCAATCGTTACGGTTGATTGTCCCCGATCAATTCCCGCCACGATTTATAAGCCATAATCTCGACGTTTTACGGCTTATTAAGGCTACAGGCAGGACAATGAGCGTACGAGTAAAGAGTACGCCGGGGACGTCACGGTTCATGAAGAAGGTTCTCATCCTTTCAGGAATGCTGGCCGCGGCCTTGTCGTGGGGCAGCGCAGCCCATGCACAGGCGGTCGAACAAAGGACATACCTGATCAACGGGCTCGCCAGCGCGGTGCCGTTCATCGGGTACGGCTTCGCCAATCTGCAGAAGAAGATTCCGGGCTCGGAGCTGTACAGCTATATCAGCCCCGTCGAAGGCTCGACGATCATCCAGCCGAAAATCCTCTCCGACATCCGCAAGGCCTGGAAGCGCAACCCCAAGGTCGAGATCAACCTGATCGGCATCAGCTACGGCGCCAACCTCATCACCCGCATGGGCGCACAGCTTGAGCGCGACGGCATCCAGGTCAGCTACATGGGCGTGATCGACGGCCTGCCGCTGGGCAATGTCACGCCGAATGTGCGGCGCGTCGACAATTTCACCTGCCGCATGCCGGGATGCCTGCGCGACAAGGTTCGCCTGACCAGCGGCAATTCGGTGACCATCGCCAATGCGTTCGACTACACGACGACGCATATCGCCATGGGCGACCACAAGGACGTGCACCAGCGCATCCTGCACCAGATCACCACCGTGCCGATGAACATCGCCGAGCCGCAGCTCGACCTTGGCTACACCGCCTCGACCACGCAACTACGACAGACTCGAGAACCACCAGGCCGCGAGGCCGAGGAAAGCGAAGAAGCCGACCACGTCCGTCACGGTCGTGACGAAGACGCTGGAGGCGATGGCCGGATCGATGTCGACCTTGTCCAGCGCGATCGGGATCAAGATTCCCGACAGCGCCGCGAACAGCATGTTGACGACCATCGCGATGCCGATCACCGCGCCGATCTGGGGGCTCGAAAACCACAACGCCGCGACCGCGCCGATGATCACGGCGAAAACCACGCCGTTGAACAGGCCCACCGCCATTTCGCGTGCGATGACGCGCCCGATGTTGCGCGCATCGATCTCGCGCGTCGCCAATGCGCGAACGGCGACCGTCATGGTCTGCGTACCGGCATTGCCGCCCATCGAGGCGACGATGGGCATCAGAACCGCCAGCGCCACCATCGCCTCGATGGTGCCGTCGAAGACGCCGATGACGAGCGACGCCAGGATTGCCGTGATGAGGTTGACGAACAACCACAGGAACCGCGAGCGCGCGATGTCCCAGACGCTGTCGGAGAATTCTTCGTCGCCGACGCCGCCGAGTCGCTTGATGTCCTCGTCGGCCTCCTGGTTGATGACGTCGACCACGTCGTCGATGGTCAGCACGCCGACCAGGCGCTTGGCGTCGTCGATGACCGCCGCGGACAAAAGGTCGTATTGCTCGAAGATGCGCGCCGCCTCTTCCTGGTCCTCGTCGGCGGGAATGGCATGCGTTTCCTCGGTGATCTCCTCGATTCGCGTGTTGCGCCGGGTGCGCAGGATGCGGTCGAGCGCGACGGAGCCGATCAGTTCGAATTGCGGGCTTACCACGAATATTTCGTGGAAGCGGTCGGGCAAGTCCTTTGCTTCGCGCATGTAGTCGATGGTCTGGCCGACCGACCAATAGGGCGGCACGGCGATGAACTCCGACTGCATGCGCCGGCCGGCGGATTCTTCCGGGTAATCCAGCGCGCGGCGAAGGCGCAGCCTTTCCTCGAACGGCAGGGCAGCGAGGACCTCGTCCTGGTCCTCGGTCTCCATGTCCTCGAGGATGTAGACGGCGTCGTCGGAATCGAGTTCCTGGACCGCTTCGGCGATCTGCGCATTGGAAAGGGAATCGATGATCTCGAGGCGAACCGCCTCGTCCAGCTCCGTCAGCGCGGTCAGGTCGAAGGCGTCGCCTGCCAGGTCGACGAGTGCAGTTCGCTGCGCCGGCTTCAGCGCCCGCAGAACATCGGCAAGCTCGGTCTCGTGCAGCGGCTCGACCACGGAGCGCACTGCCGCCGCATCGCGCTCGTCGAGCAATGCAATGAGACGTTCGAGGAAATCCTCGCGCAGATAACCGTCCTCGTCATAGACGGGGACGGTCCCGGCCAGTGCGTCTTCGGTCTCGTCGAGTTCGAGCTGATCACTCATGCGCAATCCCGCGCCGCTGGAGGTGATGCGAATCCATCACTTTCTGGCGCAGGCGGTCACCAGCCACAAGGAAATTCGTGACGCGGGCAGAAACCACGCCGCGCAGGGACGCGCGGCGCGGCGTTTGAGGTCAGGCGAAGGTCACTTCCTTGCCAAACGGCAGGCTGCGCAAGCGCTTGCCCGTGGCCGCGTGAATGGCGTTGCCGACAGCCGGGATCGATGGCGGGGTACCGGGTTCGCCGGCGCCGCCCATGCGGTGCCAGGTTTCCAGGATCTCGACTTCGATCTGCGGGCACTGGTTCATTCGCATCGCATCGAAGTCCGAGAAGTTCGACTGCTCGACCTCGCCGCCCGCAAGGGTGATTTCCTGGCCCATGGCCGAGGAAAGCCCGTAGACGATGCCGGACATCATCTGCGCCTTGATGATCGAGGGGTCCAGCGCCTGCCCGATTTCGGCGGCGCACCAGACCTTCTCGATGCGGATGCCGTCAGGAGAATCGAACACCTGCGCCACCTGCGCCACCCACGACCCGAAGGAAAGCGTGTGGGCGATGCCAAGGCCCCTGCCCGTTCCGGGATCGCGGCCCCAGCCGGACATTTCCGCGACCTTCTTGAGCGCACCGGCAGCCGCCGGATAATCCGCCATCAGCTTGAGACGCATGTCGAGCGGATCGACGCCCGACGCCTTGGCGATCTCGTCGAGGAAAGTCTCGTGGAAAAAGCCGTTGTAGGAATTGCCGACCGACCGCCAGAAGCCGACCGGCACGCCCAAATCGATCTTGTGGCCGGACACCCGGTAGTTCGCGATTTTCAGCGGCTGGTCGTGTGCGCCCTCGGTCAGCGTCTTGTCCGGACCCATCGGCGAGATGGAGGGGAAGGTACGCTTCATGACGCTCGCAATGACCGATGGCGCTGCGATCGCCATGTCTACTGCGACCGGACCCTCGCCCTTGGTGATCCGCGCCCTTGCCTTGGCGACTGCCGCCGGGCGGTATGCGTCGTGGCGCATGTCCTCTTCGCGCGTCCAGATCACCTTGACCGGGCGTCCGTCGGCCACCTTGGCCAGTTCGACGGCATAGACAGGGAAGTCTGCCTCCGCCCGCCGGCCGAAGCCGCCGCCCAGGAAGGTGGTGTTGACGACCACGTCCCTGGCTTCGACGCCGACCAGCGGCGCGCAGACCATCTGCAGGATTGCCGGGCCCTGGTTCGGCGCCCAGATCTCGAGCTTTCCGTCCTTCCACTGCGCCGTGGCGTTCATCGGCTCCATGCAGGCATGGGCAAGGAACGGAGCCTGATACTCGACTTCCAGCACTTCCTCGCGCGGCGCGTCTGCAAAGGCGACCGTCACGTCGCCATCGTCGCGCAGGGTGAAATCGGCCGGCTTGGCAAGCTGCTCGCGCAGTGCCGAGAAAATCGCCGCGCTGTCGGCAAAGCCCGGCGCGTCTTCCCACTCGATCTCCAGCGCCTCCGCGCCCTTGAATGCCGCCCAGGTGTTTTGCGCGAGGATGCCGAAGCCCGAACCCGTATTGGCCGCAATCGGTATCACCTTGAGGACGCCCGGCACCTTCAGAGCCTCGGCATCGTTCACCGTTTTGGCCTTTGCCCCGAAGCGCGGGCTCATGCGCACGGTGCCGTAGAGCATGTCCGGCAGGTCGACATCGACGCCGAACTGCGCAGTGCCGGTGACCTTGGCCACCATGTCGACGCGCGGCAGCGACTTGCCGAGCAATTTCCAGTCTGATTTCGGCTTGAGCGCCGGTTCAGCGGGTGCATCGAGCAATGCCGCGGCAGCGGCCAACGCACCGTAGGTCAAGCGGTTGCCGCTCGCGGGATCGACCACAGCCCCGTTTTCGGTGGTGAGCGTTGCGGCATCCACCTTCCATTGCGCGGCAGCGGCGGAAACGAGCATCAGCCGTGCGGCAGCGCCCGCCTTGCGCATCTTGTCGAAGGCATCGCGGGTGGACGAAGAACCGCCGGTGACCTGCAAGCCGAGCGTGCGCGACAGCGGTTCCGACACGCCGCGCATGGTTTCGGCGATGAAGCTCTCGTCGAAGAACGGGAACGGACCGCCATCTTCCAGCATGGCCGAGTTGTAATAGGCGAAGCTCCCCGGTCCGTGTTCGACCGTGAGGCGCTCCATCGGCACGTCAAGTTCCTCGGCGACCAGGGCTGCGAGCGTCGTCTGCACGCCCTGCCCCATCTCGGCGCGCGGGACGATGACGGTAATCGCGTCGTCGGCGGAAATCTTGAGCCACGGATTGAAGGTTGCCTCGCCCTCGGCGAGCCCCTCCTTCAGCGGATTGGGCCATGGCCGGCTGGTGTAGTAATATCCGAACGCCACGCCGCCGGCGATTGCCGCCGCGCCGATGAGGAAGGTGCGCCTTGCGATCTTTGCGATGCCCATGGTCATGCCGCTCCCTGGCCCGAGGCGCGCTTGATGGCGGCCCTGATGCGTGGATAGGTGCCGCAGCGGCACAGGTTTCCGGACATTGCCTCGTCGATGTCGGCGTCGCTCGGCTGGGGATTGGTGGCAAGCAGGGCAACCGCGCTCATGATCTGGCCTGACTGGCAATAACCGCATTGCGCGACCTGCTCGTCGATCCAGGCCCGCTGCACACGGTCAAGCACTTCGGGAGTGCCGACGCCCTCGATGGTGGTCACCGCGCCGGTGACATCGCCGAGCGGCGTGATGCAGGAGCGAACGGCCACGCCGTCGATGAGGACGGTGCAGGCGCCGCAAGCGGCAATTCCGCAGCCGAACTTCGTGCCCTTGAGCTTGCCGATGTCGCGCAGCGCCCACAACAAGGGCATCTGCGGATCATCGCCCAGATCCACCATCCGGCCGTTAACACTCAATTCCATGGATTGACCTTTCCCGCGATTCTCGCCCCGTCCGATATCAGGGAAAATGGGGCCGCACTAACGTCGCGGCAAGGCTGGTAGACATTTTTCGTAACCCACCGCACGACGTGCGTCAGGGATTTGTTCACCAATGTTTAAAACCCAACTTTAATCCTGACGTGCCAAGTTGACCTCCATGTAGTGGGGAACGTCATGGAACAGTCAGTTCAGTTGCAGCCGGGTGGGGCCGATGCAGCGGGTGGAGCGGATGGGCGGGAACGCCAACGCACGCACGGTCACGTAATCGATTGCGATGGCATGAATGCCATCATCGGAGCTGAGGTCGATCCGGCAAACCCGTCCAAGGAAAATTACTGGGCTGTCGGGCAGCTCCTGACGATTTGGGAGGGCCGCAACCGCGTCGTCGGCCAATGCTTCAAGGTCGAGAACTGCGGCCTGTGGGTCGATGGCGGCGAAAACAGCGTCCGTGTTCATGTCGAACTGGTCGGGGAAATCTCCGAACGTAGCGACGGCGGCCACAGCTTCTCTACCGGCATCACCAACTATCCGAAGATGGGCTCCATCGCGCACCGGATGCGCTCCGCCGATCTTGAATTGATGTACAAGACGGGCTCCGAGCAGACGATCACCGTGGGCAATCTCACGCAAGATCACAGCATTCCAGCCAAGCTCGATCTCGACAAATTGCTGACGCGGCACTTCGCCGTGGTTGGCTCGACAGGCGTCGGCAAGTCCACGTCGGTATCGCTCATCCTGCGCAAGATCATACAGGAACGGCAGGATCTCAGGATCCTGATCCTCGATCCGCACAACGAATTTACCAGCGCTTTCGCAAACGAATTCGATCGTGAAGGACGTGTCGAACCTGCAATTGCCGTTCTGGCTGTTCAAGTTCGAGGAATTCACCGAGGTCATCTTCCGCGGCCAGAAGGGACTTGAACCGGAAGCCGAGCTTTTGCGCGACATGATCGCCGATGCAAAGGAGCGCTACACGCAGCAGGATGGCCCGCAGGCGCAACCTGTCGTGCGCAAGGCTGGCGCGCGGCAAGGCTTCACCGCCGACTCGCCCGTGCCGTACCGCATAACGGACCTCATCAAGCTCATCGACGAGCGCCTGGGGCAACTGGAAGGCAAGCAGGAGAAGCCGCTTCTCAAGTCGCTGAAGGACCGCATCACGTCCATCGGGCGCGATCCGCGCTTCGAGTTCATGTTCGGCAACGCCAATGCCGGCGGCGATCGCATGCAGCAGATCATGTCGGATATCTTCCGCGTGCCGCAGAACGGCAAGCCGATCTGCGTCGTGGAAATGTCCGGCCTGCCGAGCGAAGTCGTCAGTTCGGTGGTGTCGGTGCTTTGCCGCATGGCATTCGACCTGGCGCTGGCAAGCCAGGGCGGCGTCCAGACGCTGGTCGTCTGCGAGGAAGCGCACCGCTACATTCCCGTCGATTCAAACACCGCCTTCTGGCCGACCCGGCAGGCAATCGCGCGCATCGCCAAGGAAGGCCGCAAATACGGCGTCTATCTGGGCATCATCACGCAGCGGCCCAGCGAACTCGATCCGACGATCTTCTCGCAGTGCAATACGGTCTTCGCGATGCGGCTTGCCAATTCCGCCGACCAGAAGATCATCGGCGGCGCCCTGACAAGCGGTGCGCAAAGCACGATCGGCTTCCTTGCCTCCATCGCCAACCGGGAAGCCATAGCGTTCGGCGAGGGCCTGAAGACGCCGATGCGACTGACGTTCGAGACGATTTCGAAGGAATTGCTGCCCGGCCGTCACATCTACGAAATGCAGGAAGCCGTGCGGAACGGCCGGAACGTCGATATCAGCCAGGTCGTACGCCGGATGCGCAGCAGCGACAGCTCGCAGCGCAGCGACGAGACCTGCGGAATTGCGGATCTGGGCGAACTGATTGCGGTGGTTCAGCCCGTTCCCAGCCAGGACTTGCGAACCGTCCAATCCGGCCTTTCGCACGAAGTGGCACCGCCCCGCCCCGCGGCCGCCATGCCCGATCCCTTGCGAAGGCCGGTGAGCGCGGAAGCCGTCCCGGCAACAGCCCCCCGCCCGGGCTTTGCCACGCGCGAACAGGCGCCCGACCGCATCCAGGCCTATTCCGCGCCAGTCCCGCGCGCCGAAGCGGAACCCCGGCTCGGTGGCGGCAACAGCCTGATCAACGCCTTCCGCACGCGCAGTTGAAACAATTTGAACCCGGCCTTGGCCGGGCTTCTAATCATCGGCAGCGGGCCGCAACTGCGCCCGTCTTTCGCGAACCATGATGAACCAGCCGGATGCGACGATGATTGCTGCGCCAGCGAGCATCGCCGGGCGCGGAACATCGCCAAAGACGATAAATCCGAACAAGACCGCCCAAAACAGCAGCGAGTACTGGAACGGCGCAACCACGGAAGCATCGGCAAGTTTCAGCGCCCGGTTGACGCAGACATGCGCCACCATCGCCACCACGCCCAGCAGCGCGAGCAGCGACAGGTCGAAGGCGCCCGGCGTCACCCAGCCGATGGGCGCGGTGATGAGCCCCACCAGTCCGGCCGCCGCCATCTGCCAGAACACGAGCACGCTGTCGGGCGTACCGCGCAACGCCCTGCCCGACAGCATCATGAATGCGAAGCAGAAGGAGCCGGCAATCGACACCAATGCCGGCGGGGATAGCGTCGCCGCCGAAGGCTGCAATGCCACGATGACGCCGACAAATCCGGCCAGTATTGCGAGCCACCGCCGCCAGCCCACCTTCTCGCCAAGGAGAAACGGCGACAGTGCGGCGACGTAGATGGGAGCTGCAAGCCAATAGGTCATCACGTCCGCGAGGGGCAGCGAGATGACGGCAAAGTAGAAGCAGTAAACTTCCGCCGACGAGAACAGCACGCGCAGGATTTGCATGCCCGGCCGCTCGACCGAGAGCAACGGCCCGATGCCGCCCCGCCACAGGAACGGCGAGAGCACGACCAGTGCGGCCGCGCTGCGGATGAGCAGTACCTGCCCCACCGAATAGGTTGCGACCAGCCACTTGCCCATGACGTCGTTCAGCGTGAACAACAGCATGCCGAGCAGCATGATGGCGATCGCGACCCGCGTCGCGTTAAGTTGCAACGGCACACCGCGCCAGGTCGTTTGCAGTGAATTCGCGGTCATGTGGCTCGCATTCAGAACGTTTCCGTCCTGTTACCACACAACATGCCCGAGAAAACCGACGCGTTCGGCGTTCCATTCGTCCGTCGGCTCGAAATAGCCGGACCAGGGCACCAGATGCTCGCGGATCACGTCCTCGTTCAAATCAACGCCGAGACCGGGCGCATCGGGTACGGTCACGTAGCCGTCCGCCAGATAGTCGGGTGCGATCCCGGTGACGATGTCGGTCCACCACGGCACGTCCAGCGCGTGATGCTCGACCGCCATGAGGCTGGCGAGCGCGGCGCCGAGATGGACGTTGGCCATGAACGCCACCGGCGAGCAGCAGGCGTGCAGGGCTGTCGGGATGCCGTGGCGCTCGGCGTGGTCGGCGATCTTCTTGGTCTCGGTCAACCCGCCGGAGGAAAGCATGTCGGGATGGATGATGTCGAAGGCGCGGGTCTCGATCGCCTCGCGGAAGCCTTCGAACAGATAGAGGTCCTCGCCTGCCGCAACCGGTGTCAGCAACGCATCGGCAACCGTCTTGTGGCCGGCGATGTCGTTCCAGGGCAGCACGTCCTCGATCCACGCAAGATTGAACGGTTCGATCGCGTGGCCGATGCGGATCGCCTCGTCTGACCGTGACGAAGCCCTCGCCGAAATGGTCGGTGCACAGAGATACATCGGGGCCGACCTCCTCGCGCACCGCGCGGCAGATGTCGCGGACCAGCTCCAGTCCGCGCTCGCTGATCCGCGCGCCGGCGCCGCGGCCCGGCGTGTGGAACTGGCGGTACTGCGGGTATTCGTGCCGCGTGTCCGAGCCGACCATGGCGCCGGGAACCGCCTCGAACATATGCGCCGACAGATCGAACTTGATGAAGTTCGAGGCCGAGCGCGCGCCGCGAGCGAACCACCTCGGCGAAAGCCTCGGGCGTTGGATCGGCGGGCGTCGGCGTGTCGCCATAGATCCGCACCTTGTCGCGGAATTTTCCGCCGAGCAGCTGGTAGCACGGCACGCCATAGACCTTGCCGACCAGGTCCATCAGCGCGATCTCGATGGCGCAGACGCCGCCCGCTTCGCGGCTTTCGCCGCCATAGCGCTTGATCCGGCGGAACAGGTATTCGACATTGCAGGGGTTCTGCCCGATCAGCAGCGGCTTCAGCCGCATGGCCGTATCGGGATGGGCGCCGTCGCGCACCTCGCCCAGGCCGTAGACGCCCTGGTTGGTCTCGATCTTCAGGATCGGATGGATGCCCTGTGCCCGGATCGTGGCGACGCGGATGTCGGTGATCTTCAACTGCGACGGCTCGGACGCGCGGCGAACGGCGTTCTCGATGGTAGCGGTGACAGACATGTGACATCCCTTTAATCTGGCGAGTAAAGCTCCCATTTGCTTGGCAATGGTCAGTGCAAGCTTGCAACCATGCAACAATGGTGGTGATGTTGGCGCGAGGCAGGAGAACGAACATGGACATCGCCAACGATCAAACGGCCTGCCCAAGGACCTTGTCGAACGGGTGCGCGCAGGTCGGCGCGGCCACCGCCAGCGCCACGCTTGCGCATATGGGCATCCGCAACTGCTTCATGGAAGGACCGGTCGCGCGCTCGCCCGGACAGGTCGTCGCCGGTCCCTGCGTCACGCTGCAGATGATGCCGAAGCGCGAGGACCTGTTCGAGCGAAGGCGAATATGCCGATGTGGAAAAGCAGTTGCACCGGCATGTGCTCTACCAGGTCGCAAGAAGGCGACATCGTGGTCGTTGATGCGCGCGGCGACCTCGCCTCCGGCATCTTCGGCGACATGATGATGACCTATTTCAAGGGGCTCAAGGGCGCCGGCGTTGTCATCGACGGCTGCGTTCGCGACTGGGCGAAGGTGCAGCAGCTCGGCATTCCGATGTGGCTCAAGGGTGTGACGCCGAACTTTCACGCGCAGACCGCCTTGATGCCGCTGGCGGTCAACGTGCCGATCGCCTGCGGCGGCGTGACGGTCATCCCCGGCGACATCATCGTTGCCGATGACGACGGCGCGGTTTGCGTTCCGGTCGCGCTGGCCGAAGAGATGATCAAGAAGGCGCACAAGGATCACGGCTGGGAGGAATTCTCGCGCGAGAAGCTGCTCGCCGGAGAATCGCTGAAGCGCTACTACCCGCTGCACAAGGATGCCTGGCCGGAATACGAGGCGTGGCTGCGCCGAACGCGGCCGGGAGATAGCACGTTAGCGCATCGCGCCGGCTCCTACCAGTTCGTGACCGAGCCGTCCTTGCGCACCAGATGCGGTGCTTCCCATGGCCTGAAGCTCTGCTTGCGCGACCAGTGCTTCGTTGACGTCGACGCCGAGGCCCGGCTTGTCGCTGACGCGGTAGCGCGCGCCTTCGAGCGTGAGCAGTCCGGGGAAGAGTTCCGGATTGTCGAAGCCGTGGTAGAGTTCGCCCGGTGACGCGCGGGTCTCGAGCCATGCGAAGTTCGGCACAGCGGCGGCGAAATGCACCGTCGCCGCGGTGCAGATCGGCCCAAGCGGATTGTGCGGCATCATGTCGATGTAGTGGGCCTCGGTCCAGCCGGCGACCTTCATCGCTTCGGTCAGGCCGCCGACATTGCAGATGTCGATGCGGTTGAACTGCGTGATGTCGCCCTCGATGATAGGGCAGGAACTGCCATTTCGAGGAGAACTCCTCGCCGATCGCGAAGGGAACGTCGGTCAGCTTGCGCAGCGCCTCATAGGCGGCTGGCGTTTCGTCGCGGATCGGTTCCTCGAGGAAGTCGAGCGTCGCCCGCGGCATCTTCTGGCAGTAGCTCGCGGCCTCGGCCACGCTGAGGCGATGGTGGAAGTCGATGCCGAGCACCGCGCCTCGCCCAGCGCCTCGCGGCATTTCACCGTCCATTTCGCCGTCTCGGCGATGCTTTCGCGCGGCTCGTAAACGTTGTCCGACTTCTGGCCCGCCGGGATCAGGCGGATTGCGTCCCAGCCCTGCTCCATCAGTTCCAGCACCTGCTCGACCACTTCGCTGCTGGAGGTTTCCGAGCGCGTCGTCGCAAAGGTCGGGATGAGGTCGCGCTGCTTGCCGCCCAGCAAGCTCGTAGACCGGCACGCCGAGCGCCTTGCCCTTGATGTCGTGCAGGGCGATGTCGATGGCCGAGATCGCGGCCTGCAGGACGCGGCCGCCTTCGAAGTACTGGCTGCGATACATCTCCTGCCAGATGCGGCCGATTTGCATGGCGTCCTGCCCGATCAGGAACTGCGCTGTAGTGCTCGATGGCGCCGACCACCGCCTTTTCGCGCGAGGACAGGCCGCTTTCGCCCCAGCCATAGACGCCCTGGTCGGTCTCGACCTTGACGATGAGCTGGTTACGGATGCCGACCCAGACCGGGTAGGGCTTGATGGCGGTGATCTTCAGTTTCGGACATGATTAAGCTTGCAGGGCCAGTTCGGTTTCGCCATCGAACAGGTGCATGCGCGCCTGGTCGAACTCGAGCCAGACCTGCTCGTCCGGCCGCGATGTCGACCGTCGGCGGCAGGCTGATGTTGACGATCGCACCCGACAGGAACACCTGCACGAAGGTCACGTCACCGGTCGGCTCGACCGTGTAGACCTTGGCCGGCACGCTGGCGGCGACCTGTCGACTTGTGCAGCCGGATCGTCGAGTGGCGCGCGCCCAGCACGACCTTTTTCGACGTCGACGTTCTGGACCTTCCGCGCATTCTCGTCGGACAGCGTCAGCGTCCAGCCCTCGGCGCTGGTGAGCACCGTCCGGCCCTCGACCGTGGACTCGCCTCGAGCGGGATGAGGCTCATCGCCGGGCTGCCGATGAAGCTGGCGACGAAGAGGTTCACCGGATTGGCGAAGACCTGCGCGGGCGTGTCGTATTGCTGCAGGAAGCCGCCATTCATCACGGCCATCTTGTCGGCCATGGTCACGGCCTCGAGCTGGTCGTGGGTGACGTAGATGATGGTGGCGTCGAAGTCCTGGTGGAAGCGCTTGATCTCGGAGCGCATCTGCACGCGCAGCTTGGCGTCGAGGTTGGACAGCGGCTCGTCCATCAGGAAGACCGCGGGATCGCGCACCAGCGCGCGGCCCAGCGCGACGCGCTGCTGCTGGCCGCCGGACAGCTCGCGCGGCCGGCGCTCGAGCAGATGGTCGATGTCGAGCATGCTGCGCGGCCTCGCGCACCTTCTGGTCGATCTCGGACGACGGCAGCTTGCGCATCTGCAGCGGGAAGGCGAGGTTCTTGTAGACCGTCTTGTTGGGATAGAGCGCGTAGTTCTGGAACACCATCGCGATGTCCCGGTCCTTCGGGTCGAGGTCGTTGACCACGCGGTCGCCGATGATGATGTCGCCGCTGGTGATCGGAATGAGCCCGGCGACGAGATTGAGCGTCGTCGTCTTGCCGCAGCCGGACGGGCCGACAAGCGCGACGAACTCGCCGTCCTTGACGGTCAGCGAAACGTCGTTGACGGCCTAGACCGGTGCCGTAGGTCTTGACGAGATCCTTGAGGACGACCTGGGCCATGAAACCGCGTTCCTAGTGTTTGACTGCGCCTTCGGTGAGCGCGCGTACGAAATACTTCTGCAGCACGAGGAACAGCACCACCACCGGCACGCTCATCATGAAGCTCGCGGCCATCAGCCCCGGAAAGTCCGTGGTGTTCTCCGAGAAGAAGCGCTGGATGCCGACCGGCAGGGTCAGCTGCTCGTTCTTGCGACAGGAACGTGTAGGCGTAGATGTACTCGTTCCAGGCGCCGATGAACGAGTAGATCGCCGTGGCGATGATGCCCGGCACCGACAGCGGCATCACGATCAGGATGAAGGCCTGGAAGCGCGTCGCGCCGTCGATGCGCGCCGCCTGCTCGAGCTGGATCGGGATGTTGTCGTAGAAGCCCTTGAGCAGCCAGATGGCGAGCGGCAGGCCGAAGGTGAGGTAGGTCAGGACCAGCGAGCCGTGCGTGTTCACCAGGCCCAGCAAGCGCATCAGGATGAAGAGCGGCACCAGGAAGATCACCGCCGGGAACATGTTGCGCAGCAGCACCGAGAAGAACAGGAACTTGCGGCCCGGGAAAGCGTGAAGCGCGAGAAGGCGTAGGCCGCCGGCACCGCGACCAGCACCGCCAGGATGGTGGTCAGCGTCGAGACGATCAGGCTGTTCCAGAAGAATCGCAGGAAGTCCTGGCCCGACGCTGTTCTGCGGATCGAGCAGCTTCTGGTAGCTCGCCAGTGTCGGCTCGCTCGGCCACCACTGCGGCGGAAACTGCATGGCCGCGAAGCCGGACTTGATCGAGGTGAGCAGCATCCAGACCATCGGCACGGCGGTGTAGATGCAGCATGAACACCAGGAAGATGCGGCCGGCCCAGCGCCAGCCGTCGATCTGCCGGCGGCGGGGCGTCCTGGCGTATGTCGGCGCTCGCGGTCATCAGCCATGCTCCTTGCGATCGTTGCCGCTGAGCGCGCGCACGTAGAAATAGCCGAGCGTCATCATGATGAGGAACAGGAGCACCGAATAGGCCGACGCCACGCCCCAGCGCTGGCGCCCGAAGGCGAGCTCGTAGATGTGGGTGATCCAGATGTGCGAGGCGTTGGACGGGCCGCCGCCGGTCATGATCCAGGGAATGATGAAGGAGTTGAAGTTCGCCACCGCGAGCAGCAGGATCGTCACCGTGGACACGCCCGCGCAGATGCGGGAAGGTGACGTGCCAGAAGCGCTGCCAGGCGATGGCGCCATCGACCTGCGCGGCCCGCAGCAACTGGTCGGGCACGGTCTGCAGGCCGGCCATCAGCATGATCATGGCGAACGGAAATTCGCGCCAGATGTTGACCACGATCAGCGAGGGCAGGACGGTGTTGACGCTGTCGATGAAGTTGGGCGGCCGGCTCGGCCAGCCCAAGCTGCACCAGCACCGCACCGATGATGCCGAAATCGGAGTGGTAGATCCACTTCCAGATATAGGAGGCGGCGACGGCGCTGATCACCCACGGGATGATGAAGATGGCGCGCAACATGCCGCGCCCGACGAAGTCGCGGTGCAGCGCCAGCGCCAGCGCAAAGCCCGAGCACGAAGGCAATGAGGGTGGAGGCCAGCGTCCAGATCACGGTGTTGAGCGTGACGCGCCAGAACACGTCGCTGGTGAGGATGGCCGCGTAGTTGTCGAGGCCGACGAAGATCTTGTCCCGCAGCTGCAGGCCGGGCGGCGTTTTGAAGAAGGACAGGTCGATCGTGTAGTAGATCGGATAGGCGATGACGACGAGCATCACCACGATGGCCGGCAGCACGTAGAGATAGTCGGCCCGGCTGGCTCCAGACCTGCCGGAGCAAGCCGGAGCGCATCGTGCGCGCGTCGGCGTGGCGGCGTCCGCCTCGCCTGTCACCGTGGTCATGGTGGGCACGCCCCTGTTCTGGTGCGCAACGGGGGCCGGCAGCCCGGAAGCTGCCGGCCGACGTTCGCGAGAGGCGCGGCTTAGAGCCCGCCGCCCCATCAGGTCCTTGACCTTCTTGGCCGCATCTTCGGCCGCCTGGTCGACCGTCATCGCGCCGGTCAGGGCGTTCTGCAGCATGTCCGGGACGATGATGTTCATGATCTCGGGCGCTTGCGGCAGCGCCGGGAACGGGATGCCGTAGGGCAGCATCGAGGTCGTGACGTCGAGGAACTTGATCGTGTCGAGGCGTTCCTTCATCCACTTGGTCTTGAAGCCGTTGAGGTTGCCGGGGTTGGAGCCGGCATAGGCCATCTTCAGCGACCATTCCGGGCTGGTCCAGAAGCAGATGATCGCCTTGGCGGCCGGCTCGTCCACCTTGCCGCCATCGACATATTCGGGCTTGAGGATGTGGATGTTGGAGCCGCCGAACACCACGGCGCGCTTGCCGTCGGGACCGGTCGGGATCAGGCCGTAGCGCATGTTGTCGATGACGGTCTGCGCCTTCTCCTTGTCGGCGCCGGTGGCCTTCTTCTGCAGGTCCAGCATGACGTTGTAGTCGGACGGATGCGAGATCATCATGCCGAGCTGGCCGGCGACGAACAGCGGCTGGTTGTCGGCCTGCTGGTTGGTCAGCGCCGAGACCGGCACCGACTTGTCGCGCACATACATGTCGTAGGAGGCCTGCAGGGCGCGCTTGCTGGCCTCGCTGTTCAGCCGGATCTTCGCTCGTAGGTCGGGTTCGGATCGGCTTCGTCGAACACGCCGCCGCCATAGCCCCAGAGCTGCGGCATGAAGCGGTACGGCGTGTTGCCGGCGTTCTTGCGGGCGACGAGGCCGTAGCCGGCGATGCCGAGCTTGTCGTGGATCTGCTTGGAGTAGGTGACGACATCGTCCCAGGTTGCCGGCGGCTTGTCCGGGATCGAGCCCGGCGCGCTTGAAGATGTCGGCGTTCCAGATGAGCGCCATCGTCTCGTTGTTGGTCGGAATGCCGTAGGTCACGCCGTCCCAGGTCACGGCCTTCATGGCGCCGGGCCAGAAGTCCTCGGTCGGCATAGCCGACATCCTCGGGCTTCGAGCGGCTCCAGATAGCCCTTGGCGGCGAACTCGGTGCCGCCGAGGATCTGCAGGCGGACCGCCATCGGCGCGGCATTGCCGAGCAGCGCGGTGCGGAACTTGTCGAGCAGGTCGTTGTAGGTGAGCGCCTGCTCCTCGAGCTCGATGTTCGGATAGGTCTTGCGGAAGGCCTCGAAGAAATCCTTGTAGTACTGGCGCAGCAGATCGGGGTCGCCCTCGAACACGCCCTGGTACCAGAAGGTCAGGTGGCCCTTGTAGTCGAGTGGCGTGACCTTGCTGCAGTGCTTGGCCGTGTCGAATTCCTCGGTGCCCGCGATCGAGCGCACATATTCCGGCGACCACTTGCTCAGGTCGACGGGCTGCGCGCAAGCGCCGACGGCGACCGCCAGCGACAACGCCAGTGCGGAGACTGATTGCAGCGCGCGCAAAACGCCGCTGCCGGTTAATCAACCTTGTCATCGGATTCCTCCCGTTTTCATCCTGGCCCGTCTCGGCGGGCGCTTCGTGCCGATCACCGCAGGGCACTGCGTCTTGCTCTGTAGTCCCTCGAACGGATCAAACCGTCACAGAATTGGGATTGCGTGTCAATCTGAAATGATCGTACACTATTTGTCTGAAGTCGCACATGATGTGCAGAATGGCGCCTGTCGATGACGATCAGCGAGCTGAGCGTTGGCGAGAGACGAGCGATTTCAAGGCCAAGCCGCCGGCGGGAATCGATCCCATCGGAGCCTCCAGCGAAGGCGCCTCCGTCTACCAACTCATTCGCGAGGACATCATCGAAGGGCGGCTCGAAGCCGAACGAACGGCTGGTCGTCGCCGACCTCGCCCGCCGCCACGGCACCTCGACCAACCCGGTCCGCGAGGCGCTGCAACTGCTGCGGGGCGAAGGCTTCGTCATCATTCGCGCCGAACCGCGGCGCGCGCGTCCGGCCGATCGACCAGGATTTCGTCCGCGACATCTACGAGATCGGCGTGCTGATCGAGCCGGCCCTGACGCGCTGGTTCGTCGGCATGGCGACCGACGAGGACATTGCCGAACTCGAGCGCCTCCAGGCCTGATCGAGGAGAACAACTTCGCCGATCCGCTGCAGGCACAGCGAACTCGACACGGCGTTTCACACCGTCATGTACCAGCGCCACTACAACCGCCACGCCGCCGAGCTGTGGTGGAAGCACCGCGAAGTGCTGCGCGCCGTCAGCCGCCGCTTCAACTTCACGCTGGCCCGCCGCGCCACCGTCATGCGCGAGCATCGCGAACTCATCGGCCTCGTCAAGGCGCAGGACGCCGACAAGGCGGCCGAAACCATCGCCCGCCATGTCGAGGGGTCGGGCCGGCACATCCTCGAACAGATGCGGGCACTCAATGCCGCCAGGGCCGGCTGACCGCAACGCGCACCACACCACAACTTCCAACAGGAGGCACGAGACACATGAAAATCACCGGCGTCACGCCGTGGCTGATCAAGTCCAGCAGCTCCTACTGGGGCGAGTTCCTGTTCGTCGAGGTCACGACCGACGAGGGCATCACCGGCTGGGGCGAGATCACCACGACGACCAAGCTCGCCAACCGCGCGCTGCGCGCCATGCTGCAGCAGATCGGCGCGATCATCGTCGGCGAGAACCCGGCGCACATCGAGCGTCTGTGGCACAAGCTGTTCCGCAGCTTCACCTACATGGGCAGCCGCGGCGCCGCGGTCGAATGCGTCAGCGCCATCGACATCGCGCTGTGGGACATTCGCGGCAAGGCGCTCGGCAAGCCGATCTACGAGCTGCTCGGCGGCGCCGTGCGCGACGAGATTGCGCTCTACACCCATCCCGACCAGCGCAAGTTCACCAGCAAGGAAGGCGTGATCGCCGAGATCCAGCGACATCGTCGATTCCGGCCACACCGCGCTCAAGTTCGACCCCTTCCCCTATCCAGCGGCGATGGCGCGCGAGCAGCGCGACGGCTATCTCGACGGCTCGATGACGCGCAAGGACGAGCGCGAGGCCGCCGAGCTGACCGCGCTGATCCGCGAGACGGCCGGACCCGACATCGAGATCCTGATCGATGCCCATGGCCGCTTCGACGTGCCGACCGCGATCCGGCTGTGCCGCACGCTCGAGGAGGCCGGCCAGATCGACTGGTTCGAGGAGCCGGTGCCGCCGGAGAGCTTCAACGCGCTCAAGCAGGTGCGCGACAAGGTGAGCGCCGCGATCTCGTGGGGCGAGCGCGGCCACACGAAGTGGGACTTCGTGCCGATCCTCGAGAACAGGCTGGCCGACTACATCATGCCCGACGTGACCTGGACCGGCGGCATCACCGAACTGAAGAAGATCTCGGCCATGTGCGAGGCCTATTACATCCCGGTCTCGCCGCACGACGCCGCCGGCCCGATCAACGTCGTCGCCGGCGCGCAGGTGATGATGACGGTGCCGAACTTCTACAAGCTCGAGACCTCGGAGTGGAACCTCCACAAATACGACGAGCTCATCGACAAGCCGCTCGACAATTCGAACGGCAGCCTCAAGCTCAACCCGCGCGCCCGGCCTCGGCATCGAGATGAACCGCGACTACCTCGAGGCAAACGAGGTCGACCGGACTATCGCCGGCGCGCAACGCATTCCCCCAAACAGCGAGCAAGCCCCATGAAGATCGTCGACCTGCGCTGCGCCGTCATCGGCCGCCATCCCGATCGTCCGCATCGTCACGGACGAGAACATCCACGGCCTCGGTGAGGTGGAGTTCACCAAGCCCTACCTCAAGCCGTGGGTCCTGCACTTCCGCGAGGCGCTCATCGGCGAAGACCCGACGGATGTCGAGCGCTGCATGCTGAAGATCCGCCAGCGCGGCAGCTTCAAGCCCTATGGCGCGGCGGTCAGCGCCATCGAGCATGCCCTGTGGGACATCGCCGGCAAGGCCGCGAACGTTCCGGTCTACAAGCTGCTCGGCGGCAAGGTGCGCGACCAGGTGCGCTGCTACAACGGCAACCGGCGGCGCAAGCGCACCGGCGACCGGCCGGAGGACTACGCCGCCGACGTCAAATGGATGATGGAGCAGCCCGAGGGCTTCTTCATGATCAAGCAGGGCATCTCGCTTCCACTCGCCCATGAAGGACGTCGATCCCCGACTTTCACTACGGCGTACGTGCAGAAGAAGGCCGGCTATCACGGCGCCATGGACCAGGGCCAGATCAGCGAGCGCGGCATGGCCCACATGCTCGACTGCGTCGCCGCGATGAAGGAGGTGCTCGGGCGACAAGGTCAGCCTCGCGCTCGATTGCGGGCCCGGCTGGTTCCTGCCAGACGCCATCCGCTTCGCCCGCGCGGTCGAGAAGTACAACCTCATGTGGCTCGAGGACATGCTGACCGGCGACTATGTGCCGTGGGTCAATCCGCAGGCCTATCGCGAACTGACGCACGTCGACCTCGACGCCGATCCACACCGGCGAACAGATCTACCTGCGCCACAACTTCAAGGAGCTGATCGAGACCCAGGCCGTGCGCGTCATCGGCCCCGACCCGGCCGACATCGGCGGCATCGCCGAGCTGAAATGGGTCGCCGAACACGCCTACATGCATTCGATCATGATGGCGCCGCACGGCACCGCCAACGGCCTGCTCGGGCCTCGGCGCGCTGATCAACGTCTGCGCCACCCTGCCCGCCAACTTCATCGCCTTCGAATACCCCACGGCGTCCGAGCCGTGGTGGTACGACATCGTCATCGGCCTGCCGAAGCAGATCGTCAAGAACTCGATGATCGACCTGCTGCCGGCGCCGGGGCTCGGCCTCGACATCGATCCTGACGGCGCGCGCAAGTATCTGTCGGAGGAAGACAGCGGGTTTTTCGACCGCGTCTAGCGCGGCATTTCCTCCTGCATCGCCATGCTTTTTGATCTACGCCCGCCTCATGGCAAGCCGCCGCAACGCCGCGAGGCCGAAGACCGGCCCCGGCACCAGCATGACAAATGCATATTGGGGTCCAATGGCTTCGATCAGCATCCCAAGCAGCGCGATCGAGACGATCGTGATCGAAAATCCGATGCAATTGGCGATCGTCAGCGCCGAACCGACCAGCCCCGCCGGGGCAAACCGGGCGTTGAGCGCGGAAAATTGCGGCGAGTCGCCGGCAATGACCACTCCCCAAAACAAAAGAAAGACGAGAAACAGCGGCAAGGGCGCGAGGAACGCCAAGGGCGAGACGAGGCAGCACAAGCCGGACGCCGATAATTGCAGGAAAGCGACGCGCGCGCTGCCGGTGCGCCGCGAAACATAGCCGCCGGCCATGCAGCCAAGAAAACCGGCGCCGATCGCCGCGAAACTCCAGACAGACACCGCCGCGCTTTCCGTGCCGAGGCGGGCCGCCAGCAGCACCGGCACGAAGGCGTAGAACGCATAGAGTTCCCACATATGGCCGAAATAGCCGAAGGCCGAGGACCTGAAGTCGGCCGACCTGAATATCGTCGCAAAGGCGGCCGGGTCGAACTTCGTGCCCGATTTCAGATGCGGCCCGTCGGGCACGAGAATGAGCATCGCCAGTCCGCCCGCTACCGAAACCACCGAGACCGCCACGATCACGCCCTGCCAGGGCAGATCGCCGCCGAGGCCGCGAATGAGATGCGGCAGCGCGGTTCCCAGCACCAGCGCCCCGACCAGCCAGCCAAGCGCAAGCCCGAGGTCGCGGTCATACCATCCCGACGCGATCTTCATGCCGACAGGATACATGCCGGCGAGGAAAAAGCCGGTTGCGAACCTTGCCGCGAGCAGGTCCACGAACTCGCCGCCATTTCCCAGCATCGACGCATTGGCAGCGGCGCCGGCAAGCGTCGACAGGAAGAAGATCATGCGCGGCGAATAGCGGTCGGCGATCGCCAGCCAGGCGAAGACCAGCGTGCCGGCGATGAAGCCAAGCTGGACGGCGATGGTGATGTCGCCAACCGCGGACGCGGGCAGCCCGGCGCTCCGCTGCAGGTCGGGCATCACCGCATTGCCGGCGAACCAGAGCGATGTCGCGGCGAACTGCGAGATGACGATCGTCGGCAGTATCCGTGCGGGAACAGCGGGCAAGGCGCGGTCCTTGTCGTCTCGTTTCAAGCATTGACAGCACACCGCAGCTTTGCCGGCAAGACGCCCGCCGGGGATCGCTTGCCAAGCGCGCACCACTCGGCGATCATCTGCGAACGGGGATCGGAGGGATCGCCGTCTGGGAGGAAAACATGGCAGACAGTGCAGAAACCAAGGCGGTGAAGTCTTGGCTCAAGAAGTTCGATGCAGCACTTGCCAAGGGCGACATCGAAGGCGTCCTGAAGCTTTTCGCGAAGGAGTGCTACTGGCGCGACTTCCTGACATTCACCTGGAATTTGAAGACCGCCGAAAGCAAGGACGACATAGCGGCCATGCTCAAGGCAACGCTAAAGCGGACCAAGCCGGCCAATTGGCAGATCGAGGGCGAGGCAAGTCGCGCCGGCGATATCACCGAAGCGTGGATCACCTTCGAGACAAAGGCTGCCCGCGGCCGGGGCCATTTGCGCCTCAACGGCTCGAAATGCTGGACGCTGCTGACCACCATGGTCGAACTCAAGGGGCATGAGGAAAAGAAGGGACCCAAGCGGGCGCTGGGAGCCGAGCACGGCGTCGTTCCGGAGCGCAAGAACTGGCTGGAGCGGCGCAAGCAGGAGGCGGCTGAACTGGGATACGAGACGCAGCCCTATTGCGTCATCGTCGGCGGCGGCCAGGGCGGGATCGCGCTGGGTGCGCGTCTCCGGCGCATGGGCGTGCCGACGATCATCATCGAGAAGAACGAGCGCCCCGGGGACAGCTGGCGCAAGCGCTACAAGTCGCTCTGCCTGCACGATCCGGTCTGGTACGATCACCTGCCCTACCTGCCGTTCCCCGACGACTGGCCCGTCTTTTCCCCGAAGGACAAGATCGGCGACTGGCTCGAAATGTACACGAAGGTCATGGAGCTGAACTACTGGAATTCGACCGAGTGCAAGTCCGCCCGCTATGACGAGAAGACCGGCGAGTGGACGGTGGAGGTCGTGCGCGAGGGCAAGCCGGTAACGTTGCGGCCAAAGCAGCTGGTGCTCGCGACAGGCATGTCGGGCATACCCAACATTCCTTCGTTTCCCGGTGCGCAATCCTTCGCCGGCGAGCAGATGCATTCATCGCAGTTTCCCTCGGGCGAGAAATATCGCGGCAAGAAGGTCGTGGTCATAGGCTCCAACAACTCGGCCCATGACATCTGCGCCGACCTTTGGGAGCACGGCGCCGACGTCACCATGCTGCAGCGCACCTCGACGCACATCGCCAAGTCGGACACGCTGATGGAACTGGCGCTTGGCGGCCTCTATTCGGAGGAAGCCCTCAAGAACGGCATCACCACGGACAAGGCCGACCTCATCTTCGCGTCCGTGCCCTACAAGATACTCCACACGTTCCAGATCCCGATCTACGAGGAGATGGAACGCCGCGACGCCAAGCTCTACAAGCGGCTGAAGAAGGCCGGGTTCATGCTCGACTTCGGCGATGACGGATCGGGCCTGTTCATGAAATACCTCCGCCGCGGATCGGGATACTACATCGATGTCGGGGCTTCCGATCTCATCGCGGACGGCAAGATCAAGCTGAAGAGCAAGGTCGCCATCAACGAGATCAAGCCGCATTCGATCGTGCTCTCGGACGGCACCGAACTGCCGGCCGATGTCATTGTCTATGCGACCGGCTATGGCTCGATGAACGGCTGGGCGGCGAAACTCATCTCGAAGGAAGTTGCCGACAAGGTCGGCAAATGCTGGGGGCTCGGGTCCAACACGACCAAGGACCCCGGTCCATGGGAAGGCGAGTTGCGCAACATGTGGAAGCCCACGCAGCAGGAGGCGCTGTGGTTCCACGGCGGCAATCTGCACCAGTCACGCCACTATTCGCAATTCCTTGCGCTGCAGCTCAAGGCGAGAATGGAAGGGTTGCCTACGCCGGTCTACGGCCTCGCTCCAGTCCATCACGCCGCCTGACAAGGCCGCGGATGGCAACACGCTTGCCATCCGCACCAACTGCCGGGCGCATGTGAATTGCGCTGATGAGTGAAAGCCGGAAAAGGCCGCCCGCACCACTTGCGGTGCGGGCCGAACGAACGCCTTGAAATGGACTGGTGCGGTCGAGAAGACTCGAACTTCCACGGGTTGCCCCACAGCGACCTCAACGCTGCGCGTCTACCAATTCCGCCACGACCGCATGTCCGTGCTTTAGCGCAGGCAACCCGCCTGCGAACGGCCTGCGGCATGTAGCAAATGGGTGCGGGCCATACAAGGGAAAAAGGACCCCTTGCCGAAGGATCGGAAAGCTTGCGCGAAATCGGTCCGCCGGCGGGCCGAGGTTGCCAAGGCCGGCGGGCGGGTTTATCGCAATCGGCATGGAAAGCATCGCCGCCTCCACCGACACCGCGAAACGCCTCGAGGGCGCAGGAAACCGCGCGCAGCGGGCATCCATGCTGCCGCAGGCCCCGGGCGCGCCGGTCGATCTGGGAAGTGACGCCGAGGGCCTTGTCGAATACGAGGCGGCCATTGCCCGGATGGAGGCGCGGGCGCAGGCGATTCGCGAAGGCCGGGAGCGCGAGCGCGTCTGGCTGGTGGAGCATCCGCCGCTCTACACGGCCGGCACCAGCGCAAGGGACGAGGACCTTCGGACGCCGGCCGGTTTCCCGGTCCACCGCACCGGGCGCGGCGGCGAGTACACCTATCACGGCCCCGGCCAGCGGGTCGCCTATGTGATGCTGGACCTGAAGCGCCGCAGCGAGGACGTGCGCGCCTATCGTCGGCGCGCTGGAAGACTGGATCATCGCGGCGCTCGGCGAGTTCAACATGCGCGGCGAACGCCGGAACGACCGCGTCGGCGTGTGGGTCGTGCGTCCGGACAAGCCGCCGCTGCCGACGGCATCGCCGCGCGAGGACAAGATCGCCGCCATCGGCATCCGCATCCGCCGCTGGGTGACGTTCCACGGCATCGCCATCAATGTGGAGCCGGAACTGTCGCACTTTTCGGGGATCGTGCCGTGCGGCGTGACCGGACACGGCGTCACCAGCCTGGTCGACCTCGGCCTGCCCGTCTCGATGGCAGACCTCGACATCGCGCTCAGGCGCAGTTTCCCGCCCCTGTTCGGACCGATTGCCGAGGCGTGAGTCGCATCAACGGCTTGCGGCGTTTTTCTCGAAAATCGATTCAAGCGCGGGCGAAACCTGCGGGCTGGTGCGGCGTATGAAGGCCAGCAAGGCGCGCTCGTTCTCGTTGATGAGGCCGTCAGCGTTCAACTTCTCGATCAGCCAGTCCGCCTCGGTATCGGTGACCTTCTCCGATTCCGTGATGGATGCTTCCATCCGCGCATTGCGCGCCGCCCATGCCTTCTCGACCTGCTGGTGGGCACTGTCGAAAGCATCGGCAAGGAAGGCCTTCGAGAAGAGTTCGCCAACGCCGAAAAACGCGCCCTTCAGCGTCGCGGCAACGTCGGTGTCCGTGTTTTCCAGCCATTCCTCGCGGGCTATGGCTTCGACGCGCGAAGGCGCACGATCGGTGGCGGCTGCCATCAGGTAGTTGCCGATTGCCTTGACGAATAGCTCGCGCCAGGCCGGGTGGTTGTCCGCGCCTTCGGTGCGCTGGTTTAGTTCGAAAAGGATCTCGGCCTCGGTGCGTGAGATCGAAATTCCCGCCTCGCCGCCATAGGCGTAGAGAATTCGGCGCAGCAGTTCGACTTCCGCTTCGTTGATCACGCCTCTTTCGAGCGACCCGGAGGCCAGCGGCCCCTCGCCGTCCAGCACCGCGCGGCAGACCATTTGCAGCGCAAATCCGACCAGCAGTTCCGGCGAGGATTGCGATTTGTCGAGGATCTTGACGACGAGTTCGAGTTCGTTGGCCGGTTCAACCCGGCTGTCGCGCGAGATGCTGTCGATCACCCATTGTGCGTTGGCGTGGCTGACATATCCGCGCGGTTCCGCCTGCTCGACGACGTAAACCGAAAGCGCCTCCACGAAGTAATCGTCCCACTCGCGGCACTTCTGCGAAACGCCCGTATTCATGGAGAACAGCGCCTCGGCTTCTGCCTGCGAGACGACGCCATCGCGGAATACCTCGCCGCGGAAATAGCGAACATCGTCGGGCTGTATCTTGCCAGGTTCCTTCAGCAGGCCGGCGAAGTCGGTACGCGGATGTTCGGTGCGCAACATTTGAATTCGGCCTCAGCTCTCAAGGACACACAACAATGGCTGAAGAATACCGGACAGAATTTAGGTTTCCGCAAAGGAAGATGGTGAAGGCAGGGTTAACCCGTTGCGCTGCTCCGGGACAACGGATTCCCCTAGGTAATGTGCTGATTCAACGTCTTCAGAAACCGATTCAGGTAAATCCACGTGTTCCGGCAAGCGCCTGAAATGTAGGGGCAATCACAACGAGGCCAACAGCGCTCCGGCGGCATCCATCTCGCGCTTGCGTGCGGCGCGGCGCTGCTCGGCCTCCGCGTCGACGCCCCAATGCGCCGCGTTCCAGTCCTCGTCCACGCTGGCGGCCAGCCATGCCTCGTCCACGGTGAGGAACCCCTCGGCAATCGCCAGGGCCAGCATGGCCGAACCGGTGAGCGTCGCGAACATGTGGATGCAGCCGAGCCTGAAGGGATCGGCGTGACGGTTGGCAATCGCGTTGAACACGGCCATTGCCTCGCGCGGCTGGGCAACGTGCATCACCCCTTCGGCAAGGATGAAATTGGCGCCCTGGGCGTCGCGGTACCAGTCGATGACCTTGTCCCAATGCGTTGCCTGGCGCTCCACCAGTTCGCGCGGCGCGCTGGCGCGATAGCAAATGAGGTCGGAACCGGCGAAGCGAACAATGTCCTCGAGGATCGGCTGCGGGTCCGGCGCGATGCCGTCGATCACGGTGTTGGCGAGCCGGGTGGCCGGCATCAGCGCCGGATTGATCTCGTCGGCCTGCGCGGCGAACTCATCGGCGATGACCTGCGCGGCTTTCGCGGTCGGCAGTTCAAGCAGGTTGCGCGCCGGGGTGCGTACGGGCTTGCCGTCGAGCAATACGGAGAAACCATTTTCCGAAGGCCCGACGGCAACGTCCTTGTAGAAGCGCTTCGGCAGCGGCGTCCGCATCGCCTTCTGCACCTGGCGCATGGGATCGTTGCCCTCGCCCAGTTCTTCGAGAATGTCGCGCATCCTTTGCTCCGTCACTCGTCCGCGGTGCGCTCGTCGAGGCCCAGCAGGTTGAACGTCTGCTCCATATGGGGCGGCAGCGGCGCCGTGACATCCAGCAGACCGCCATCGGGATGTGGAATGACGATGCGGCGGGCGTGAAGATGCAGCCGTTTCTGGATGCCCCCGGGGAACTCCCAGTTCTCGATGTTGAAGTATTTGGGGTCGCCGATGATCGGGTGCCCGATATGCGCGGTGTGGACGCGAAGCTGGTGCGTGCGGCCGGTCACCGGCTTCAATTCGAGCCAGCTCAAGTTCTGCGCGGCGATGTCGATGATGCGGTAATGCGTTTCGGAATGATCGGCATCCGGCTCGCCATGCTTGGCGACGCGCATCTTGTCGCCGTCCTCGGTCTTTTCCTTGACCAGCCAGGTCGAGATGCGGCCCTGCGGCTTCGACGGCACGCCGCGGCAGATTGCCCAGTAGATCTTCTGCGTATCGCGCGTGCGGAAGGACTTCGCCAACGCCTCCGCCGCTCCGCGGGTGCGGGCAACGACAAGCACGCCCGAGGTGTCGCGGTCGAGGCGGTGGACCAGGCGAGGCTTCTCGCCCTTTTCGTTGCGCAAGGATTCCAGCATCGCGTCCACATGGCGCACGAGGCCCGACCCGCCCTGCACCGCCAGGCCCGGCGGGCTTGTTGAAGACGAAGACCTTCTTGTCCTCGTGCAGCAGCATGGCGCGCAATACTTCGGCGTCGCCCTGCCCTCGCATGGTGCCGGCCGTTACCGGCTTGCCGGCAAGCGCGCTCTCGCCCTTGAGCGAGGTCACGGCCGGCGGGATGCGCACGCTCTGGCCCGGCGAAAGGCGCGTGTCGGTCTTCACCCGGCCACCGTCCACGCGGATCTGTCCCGAACGCAGCAGCTTCTGCAATTGTCCGAAGCCCAGACCGCGGATAATGCGACCTTGAACCACCGGTCGAGGCGCATGCCGGTTTCGTCGGCGGCGACGGTGATGTTCTCGACGGCATTCATGCTGCGGCCCGCATCATCCAGAGCCCCGCAAACACCGCCGCAACGGACAGGACCACGCTGGAAAGCGCGTAGCCAAACGCCGCTGCTACCGCGCCGCGTTCCCACAGCGCCGCGAAATCCAGCGAAAAGGCGGAAAAGGTGGTGAAGCCGCCGAGGACGCCGGTCGCCAGGAAAAGGCGCAGTTCGCCGGGTGCCGCCTCGCGGCGCGAGCCAGCCGACCAGAAGTCCCATGGCCAGCGAGCCGGCAATGTTGACGAACAGCGTGCTCCAGGGAAATCCCGGTCCGAGGAGCCGCAAAGCCGGCCAGGTTGGCGAGGTGGCGCAGCGCAGCGCCGATGCCGCCGCCTGCCGCCACGAGCAGAAAATGGGTCATTGCGGTCTGATAGACGGTTTCCGCTCGCGAAGGAAGTGCGCCCGCCCAGGCTCGGCAACGGCCTCCTTGCCCGCCTGCGTGAGGAAGGAGCGCACGAAACCGTCGACGGCATCCCAGTCGGTGAGTTCATGGTCGCGCGACGTATCCACCGGCCCGCCTTCCTTCTCGGCTATGCGCCGCAGCATCCAGCGTTTGAAGAAGTCGTACTCGACATATTTGAGCGCACCTGCGGCATGATGCAGGACCTTGGGCTGAAAGCCAGTCTCGGCGCGCAGCCGTTCGGGATACGCCATAGCCTCGGCGCGTTCGTCTTCATGTTCGCTGGCAATCGCGAGCGAGACCGTGACGAGTGCAGTCGGCATTCCCTGAAGCTCCGATTTCCAGTCCTGCACGAACCGGATCATCGCAGGCGGATACCGGCCGGCGTGGATCGGCGCGCACAAAATTGCCGCGTCGATCCCAGCCGGCAAGCCAAATCCGGGCTGCGACAGATCGACGAGTATCGCCTGATGCCCTGCGGCTTCAACCTGCGCGGCAATGTGTGCGGCAATCGTCGTGGTCTGACCTTCCACCGTTGCATAGGCAATCAGGATTATCATTTGCGTCCTCCTCGCATCAGCACACCTGGATTTCGCACGCCTTGAACGTGAAAGGTTCCGTATCGCCGATGCGCTGGGCGTCGAACTGGCGTCCGTCCTCGCATTGCAAGCGTGCCTCATAGGTCTTCTTGCCCCCGAGTTCGCCTTCCTGGAAGCGCATGAAGTAGACGACCTTGCACTGTTCCCGGCTTTCTGCCTGGGAACGAAAGATCGTCGAGCCAAGCAGGGTCCGACGACTGCCCGAAAGCCGGGGCCGACAATCCAAGTGAGAGGGCGAACACGATCTGCAAGCGGCGCATTGCTTTCTCCGATGCTTCTTGTGTTCACATCATCGGGCAGGACGCAGAGTTGCGCATTGATGCCGATCAAAGGGCGGATCGCCCGAATGCGAGCTATTTGCGCCGCTGCTGGCGCAGTTTTTCCCAATACTCGATGCGCTTTCGAATCTCGCGCTCGAAGCCGCGCTCGGGCGGGTCATAGAACTGCCGGCGTCCCATTTCGCGTCGGGAAATAATCCTGGCCTGAAAAGGCGTCGGGCTGGTCGTGGTCGTATTGATAGCCTGCGCCGTAACCCTCCCCGGCCATCAGCTTGGTCGGCGCGTTGAGGATGTGCTTGGGCGGCAGCAGCGAGCCATTATCCTTCGCCGCTGCCATTGCGGCCTTGAACGCCGTGTAGACGGCGTTCGACTTGGGCGCGGTCGCCAGATAGATGGCCGCCTGCGCCAATGCCAGTTCGCCTTCGGGCGGCCCCAGGAAATCCCAGGCCTCGCGCGGCCGAGTTGACGACTGCCAGCGCCTGCGGATCGGCATTGCCGATGTCCTCGCTCGCCATGCGCATCAGCCGTGCGGGCGATGAAGCGCCGGTCCTCGCCGGCGTCCAGCATGCGGCAAAGATAGTACAGCGCCGCGTCCGGGTCCGACCCGCGGACGGATTTGTGCAAGGCGCTGATGAGGTTGTAGTGGCCGTCCTGGCCCTTGTCGTAGATCGGCGCCCGGCGCTGCAGGATCGATTGCAGTTGCTCGGCATCGAAGATCTCGCCTTCGCCCGCCGTGCGCCAGATTTCCTCGGCGAGCGAAAGCACCGCGCGCCCGTCGCCATCGGCCATGCGGATGAGCGAGGCACGCGCCTCCGCATCCAGCGGCAGCGGCTTGCCTGTCTGCGCTTCCGCCCGCTCCAGCAGCTTGGCAGCGCATCGGATCGCGAGCGGCTTGAAGGTCAGCACATTGGCGCGCGAAAGCAGCGCGGCATTGAGTTCGAAAGACGGGTTTTCCGTCGTCGCGCCGACGAGGACGATGGTGCCGTCCTCCATGACAGGAAGAAAACTGTCCTGCTGGGCGCGGTTGAAGCGGTGGATTTCGTCGACGAACAGCAAGCGTCTGCCGGCCGCCCTGGCGGCGGATGCGCGCGCCCTCGAACACTTTCTTGAGGTCCGCAACGCCTGAAAAGATCGCCGATATCTGCTCGAAGGCGAGATTGGTCTCGTCGGCCAGCAGCCGGGCGACCGTGGTCTTGCCGGTTCCCGGCGGGCCCCAGAAAATCAGGCTGCCAAGGCTGCCGGAGCGGATCATCCGCGTCAGAGCCCCGCCCTCGCCGGTCAGGTGCTCCTGACCGACCACGTCGGCGAGCGCGCTGCGGCCGCAGGCGGTCGGCCAGCGGCCGGTACCGCCTTGCCGGCGGCGCTACCGGGCTGGCCGAACAGATCATGCCATGATCTTTGCTTACCTGACGAACTGGCGGAACATGCCCCCGTTGCGTTCAAGAACCATGATCCGTCCGCCGCGTTCCACGACGAACTGCCAGATGCGCGAACGCTTGGTGGTGATCTCCAGCAAATCCTTGGTGCTGGCGATCTTTTCGCCATTGACCTCACGAATGATGTCGCCGCGGCGCAGTCCCATCGCTCCCGCCGGCGAATTCGCGCGCGGCATTGACGACCACCACGCCTTCGGCATCGCCGAGACCGATTTCAAGCGCCACCGCCGGCGAAAGATTGGCGACACGCGCACCCCACAGCACGGATTCCTGCGGCAGTTCGATCTCCTCGCGCGGAACCGTCTCCGGCGGCGTGATCAGCTTCACCTCAATCGTCGTTTCCTTGCCGCGCGACAGGAGCGCCAGCGCTGCCACCTTGCCGACCCCTACGGTGTCGAGCCGGTAGCCGAGCGCGTCGGGATGATCGATGGCCGCGCCATTGACCGACAGGACGATATCGCCGGGGACAAGCCCCGCCTGTTGCGCCGGGCTGCCCTTGGTCACCGCCGTCACCAGCGCACCGCGCGGCCGTTCGAGACCGAGGCTCTCGGCAATTTCGGACGTGACAGGCTGGAACGAGGCGCCGAGCCAGGGCCGGGCGACCGCGTCTCGCCGTTTCTGCCGAACGCAGCACGATTTGCGTCATGTTGGACGGAATTGCGTAAGCCGATGCCGATCGATCCGCCGGAACGCGAATAGATCATCGTGTTGATGCCGATCAGCCGGCCTTGCATGTCGACCAGCGCGCCGCCGGAATTGCCCGGATTGATCGATGCGTCGGTCTGGATGAAGAAGCCGATAGTCGTTGACGCCGGCCAGCGTGCGCGAGACCGCCGACACGATGCCCATGGTCACCGTCTGGCCGACGCCGAACGGGATTGCCGATGGCCAGCACCAGATCGCCGACCTCCACCGCGTCGCTGTCGCCGATCTCGATTGGCTGGAAGTTTCGCATCCTTGTCCTTGACCTTGAGCACCGCCAGGTCCGACTGCTCGTCGGACAGCACGATCTCGCACTCGAACTCGCGCCCGTCGGACAAGCGCGATCTTGACCACATCCATGTTGGCGACGACGTGGTTGTTGGTGAGAATCACGCCGTTCTCGGAAACCACCACGCCGGAGCCCAGCGATGACTGGCCGCGGCGGCGCTGCGGCTGCTGGCCGAAGAAGCGCTCGAAAAACGGATCGCCCGCCAAAGGCGATCGCGACTGGCGCTGCGTCTGCGAGCCGTAGACATTGACGACCGAGCCGGCACGGTCTGCTTGACCACCGGGGCGAAGGAGAGCTGGATTTCCGCGGCGGACTGCGGAACGCGCACTTCCTGCTTGGCGCCGCCATTTTGCGGCACCTGGATTGGCGCCTTCGGCTTGCCCTCGCCCAGAAGCCGGTCAAGCGCATCCTTGAAAATGGTGCTCGTGCCCTCGGAATTGCCGCTTTGGGCGAAAGGCACGGATGGTGCAGCTACAAGCAGGGTCAAGGCTAGGCAAAAGGCGAGTGCCGGTCTGGCGATGAAAGGCAAGGAGGTTCTCCGGATCGGTTCGCGATGATTGTGGCCGCTGCTCGAAGCGAAGCGGCGCACCATGGCTGATACAACAAAGCGGGAAAAACGGCAAAATACGATTTGGCGTCTTCAACCACTGGCCGCATCAACAAAAAACCGGGGCTTGCGGCCCCGGTCCTGAAATTCGAGCATCAGCGGTGTGAGGCTCAGGCCTCTGCCGCCTCGGCTTCCTGTGCCGCGACGCGGGCGCGGTCGCCGGCGCCCTTGGCTTCGACGTCGCGATCGACGAACTCGATCACGGCCAGCGGCGCGTTGTCGCCGATAGCGGAAACCGGCCTTCAGCACGCGGCATGTAGCCGCCATTGCGGTCCTTGTAGCGCGGGCCGAGGATCTCGAACAGCTTCTTGACCTGCGTCGACGTCGCGGATCTGCGAGATCGCCTGGCGGCGGGCATGCAGATCGCCGCGCTTGCCGAGCGTGATCAGCTTCTCGACGATCGGACGCAGTTCCTTGGCCTTCGGCAAGCGTGGTCACGATCTGCTCGTGCTCGATCAGCGAGGCCGCCATGTTGGCGAACATCGCCTTGCGGTGGCTGGCCGTGCGGTTCAGCTTGCGGCCGTGCATTCCGGTGGCGCATGGCGCTTCTCCTTTTACGTTGCGGCGGCCTTGCGCGCTCAGATCCGGTTCGTCGCGGCAGGCAGGCCGGCTGCCCGGCCCCGTGCCTCAATACTGGTCTTCGTAGCGCTTGGCGAGATCTTCGATGTTCTCCGGCGGCCAGTCGGGCACTTCCATGCCGAGATGCAGGCCCATGCCGGCCAGCACTTCCTTGATCTCGTTGAGCGACTTGCGGCCGAAGTTCGGCGTGCGGAGCATCTCGGCTTCGGTCTTCTGGATCAGGTCGCCGATGTAGACGATGTTGTCGTTCTTCAGGCAGTTTGCCGAACGGACCGACAGTTCGAGTTCGTCGACCTTCTTGAGCAGCGCCGGGTTGAAGGCGAGTTCCGGGACGGCCTCGCGCGATCTCTTCCTTCTGCGGCTCGTCGAAATTGACGAAGATCGACAGCTGGTCCTGCAGGATGCGCGCGGCATAGGCGACGGCGTCTTCGCCGGTGACCGAGCCGTCGGTCTCGACGGTCATGCGTCAGCTTGTCATAGTCGAGAACCTGGCCCTCGCGGGTGTTCTCGACCTTGTAGGAGACCTTGCTTGACCGGCGAATAGAGGCTGTCGACCGGAATGAGGCCGATCGGCGCGTCTTCCGAGCGGTTGCGGTCGGCCGGCACATAGCCCTTGCCGGTGTTGACGGTGAATTCCATGCGGATTTCCGCGCCCTCGTCGAGCGTGCAGATCACGTGGTCGGGGTTGAGGATCTCGACGTCGCCGACCGTCTGGATGTCGCCGGCCGTCACGACGCCCGGGCCCTGCTTGCGGACGACCATGCGCTTGGGGCCGTCGCCCTCCATCCTGATGGCGATTTCCTTGATGTTGAGGACGATGTCGGTCACGTCTTCGCGAACGCCGGGGATCGACGAGAATTCATGCAGCACGCCGTCGATCTGCACGGCGGTCACGGCAGCGCCCTGCAGCGACGACAGCAGCACGCGGCGCAGCGCGTTGCCGAGCGTCAGGCCGAAGCCGCGCTCGAGCGGCTCGGCGACGAGTGCACAGCCTTGGTTGCGGAAGAACGACTGAACTTCCAGCTTGTTCGGCTTGATCAGTTCCTGCCAGTTCTTCTGGATCATAGGGTAGTTCCCTTCCGGTTTGCCTGCCACCATCCAATCGTGGCGAGATCCTGGAAATCCGCCTGCAATGCGGATGCTCGTTGCAGCGGTGAAATTCGTTCAGACGCGGCGCTTCTTGCGCGGACGGCAGCCATTGTGCGGGATCGGCGTCACGTCACGGATCGAGGTGATCGTGAAACCGGCGGCCTGCAGGGCGCGCAGAGCCGATTCACGGCCGGAACCCGGACCGCGGACTTCGACCTCGAGCGTGCGCATGCCGTGCTCCTGCGGCCTTCTTGGCGCAATCTTCGGCAGCCATCTGGGCGGCGTAAGGGGTCGACTTGCGCGAACCCTTGAAGCCCTGCGCACCGGCCGACGACCAGGAAATCGTGTTGCCCTGCGCGTCGGTGATGGTGATCATGGTGTTGTTGAAGGTGGAGTTCACGTGGGCAACGCCCGACGTGATGTTCTTGCGTTCGCGCTTTTTGACGCGTGCGGCTTCCTTGGCCATGATAGTCCTTTCGTTCGATCTCTACGCCGCCGTAATGCCAGCGGCTACACCGAAATGCGTGGTCCGCGATCGCCGTGTCGCAGTTCAGGAACACCGAATGCGCACGCGACACGCGAGCGACGATCTCGAATTACTTCTTCTTGCCTGCGATCGCCTTGGCCGGACCCTTGCGGGTGCGGGCATTGGTATGCGTGCGCTGGCCGCGAACCGGCAGGCCGCGGCGATGACGCAGGCCGCGATAGCAGCCCAGGTCCATCAGGCGCTTGATGTTCATCGACGTTTCGCGGCGAAGATCGCCCTCGACCTGATAGTCGCGGTCGATGGTTTCGCGGATCTGCAGCACTTCCGCGTCGGTCAGCTGGTTGACGCGGCGCTCGGCCGGGATGCCGACCTTCGTCGACGATTTCCTGTGGCGAACTTCGGGCCGATGCCGTGGATGTACTGAAGCGCGATGATGACGCGCTTGTTGCGTCGGAATGTTGACGCCAGCTATACGAGCCATTTTCGTTCTCCATGTGGGCCGGACATGCCTGAGCGCCGGTGATCCGGCATTGATCCCGCGTCCGGTGGAGGCCGGCCCTTGCGGAGGTGATGCGTCGACAGCGCTCGAAACGTCAAATGACCGGTTCCGGCATCCCTTTCGGATACCGGCGCCGATCACGCTTCATGTCGCGAAGGCGAGCCTGTTATTCGCTTGCAACTGAGTCAAGCAGCAAATCCACGGCCGCCAAGTATTGCGCCGTCGTGCAACATTCAGTCGAGATCCAGCACGGCTCGATCGATCTGCGGTCACGTCATCGATCGTCGCCCATGCCGTCGACGCCGCTGCAGCAGGTTCTTGGCATAGTAATAGCCGATCAGCGGCGCGGTCTTCTTGTAGTAGGCTCGCAGCGAGTGCGCATCGTCTGAGCATTGTCATCGGGCGGCGCTTGAATCGTGCCTTGCCGCACGGTCGCAGGCCTTCGACCTTGGCTGCTTGAAGTGTCGTGATACCTTCGCCGCGCTTGCACAGGTATAGCGGCCCGAACGCGTCGACCAGAGCTCGTCATCGACCTCGAGCTCGATGACCGCGGTCGAGGCTCATGCCCTTGCTCGATCAGCATGTCGCTTCAGCGGCATCGGCCTGCGCGCAGCGTGCGCGGATAACCGTCAAGGATGAAGCCCTTGGCGCAATCCGGCTGGTCGATCCGCTCGGAGACGATGGCGTTGACGATGTCGTCGGAAACCAGCTTCGCCGGCATCCATGACCGCCTTGGCCTTGCTTGCCGACCTGGCGTTCCGGCCGCCACGGCCGCGCGCAGCATGTCGCCGGTCGAAAGCTGCGGAATGCCGTGTGTTCGCAACCAGCCGCTTGGCCTGGGTGCCCTTGCCCGCTCCCGGCGGTCCCAGCAATATCAGCCTCATCTACCCCTCTTCCCCCCGCGCAGCTTCGACTTCTTGATCAGCCCCTCATACTGGTGCGCAATCAGGTGGCCCTGGATCTGCGCGACCGTATCCAGGGTCACGCTGACACGACGATCAGCAGCGACGTGCCGCCAAGATAGAACGGAACGCCGGTCGCCGAAATCAGAAATTCGGGTAAGAGGCAGACGATGACGAGGTAGATGCGCGCCGATGACCGTGATGCGGGTCAGCACGTAGTCGATATACTCGGCCGTGCGCTCGCCCGGACGGATGCCCGGAATGAAGCCGCCATGCTTCTTCAGATTGTCGGCCGTGTCCTTCGGATTGAACACGATGGCCGTGTAGAAGAAGGCGAAGAAGATGATCAGCGCCGCATAGAGCAGCATGTAGAGCGGCTGGCCGTGGCCAAGCGCGGCCAGTGATCGTCGCTAGCCCAGGCCGGCAGGGTCGTCTGTGTTGGCAGAAGCCGGCGACGCGTTGCCGGCAGCAGCAGCAGCGACGACGCGAAGATCGGCGGGATGACGCCGGCGGTGTTCAGCTTGAGCGGCAGATGCGAGGTATCGCCCTGGAACATCCGGTTGCCGACCTGGCGCTTGGGATACTGGATCAGCAGGCGGCGCTGGGCGCGCTCCATGAACACGATGAAGGCGATCACCACGCATGGCCAGGACGATGATCGACCAGGATCAGCGCCGGTCGACAGCGCGCCGGTGCGGCCGAGTTCGAGCGTGCCGGCGATGCGCGCTCGGCAAGTTCGGCAACGATGCCGGCGAAGATGATCAGCGAAATGCCGTTGCCGATGCCGCGCGCGGTGATCTGCTCGCCGAGCCACATCAGGAACATGGTGCCGCCGACCAGCGTGATCACGGTCGAGATGCGGAAGAACAAGCCCGGATCGGTGACGATGCCGCTGCCCGCCTTCAAGGCCGACGGCAATGCCGTAGGCCTGCAACGTGGCCAGCAGCACCGTGCCGTAGCGCGTGTACTGGTTGATGACCTTGCGGCCCTGCTCGCCTTCCTTCTTCAGCGCTTCGAGCGTCGGGATGACCGAAGTCATCAGCTGGATGATGATCGAGGCGGAAATGTAGGGCATGATGCCGAGCGCGAAGATCGCCATGCGCTCGACCGCGCCGCCGGCGAACATGTTGAACAGGCCGAGAACGCCGCGGCTCTGCGGCTCGAAGGCCTGCGCAAGGCGTCGGGATTGATGCCGGGAAGCGGGATGTAGGTGCCGAGGCGGTAGACGAGCAGCGCGCCGAGCGTGAACCAGATGCGCTTCTTCAGTTCCTCGGCCTTGGAGAAGGCCGAGAAAGTTCAGGTTGGATAGCAAGCTGTTCAGCTGCCGATGCCATGGAATTCTCCAGGTCGGGTCAGGCAGCGGCCTAGGCCGCGCCACCTGGCAATGGAACCGCGAAATATGCACGGGTCACGCAGATTGCCAGCGATTGTCAGCTGCCGGGAACGTCCAAGCATTGCGAAGCCGGCGGCCGTTGACGGCCGCCGCAAGCTGATAGCCTGAATTACTCGGCTGCTTCTGCCTTGGCAGGCGCCAGCATTGTCACCGAGCCGCCGGCCTTCTCGATCTTCTCGACCGCGGCCTTGGAAGCGCCGGCGACCTCGAAGGTCAGCTTCGCCTTCAGTTCGCCGTCCGAAAGCAGGCGCACGCCGTCCTTGGCGCGGCGGATCACGCCGGCCGCGATCAGCGCGTCGACGGTGACCGGCGCCTTGGCGTCGAGCTTGCCTGGCATCGATCGCGGTCTGGATGCGGCCGAGCGAAACCGCGTTGAAGCTTTGCGGCGAAGATGTTGTTGAAGCCGCGCTTCGGCAGGCGGCGGTAGAGCGGCATCTGGCCGCCTTCGAAGCCGTTGATGGCAACGCCGGAGCGCGCCTTCTGGCCCTTGACGCCGCGGCCGCCGGTCTTGCCCGTGCCGGAGCCGATGCCGCGGCCGACGCGCTTGCGCGACTGGGTTGCGCCTTCATTGTCGCTGATTTCATTGAGTTTCATGGTCGTTCTCCTTCGCGGCTGGCTCAGGCCTCGTCCACGACGCGGACGAGATGCGCGACCTTGGCGATCATGCCGCGGACGGACGGAGTGTCTTCCAGCGTGCGACTTGCGGTGCATCTTGTTGAGGCCGAGGCCGATCAGCGTTGCGCGCTGGTCGCCGGGACGGCGGATCGGGCTGCCGATCTGCTCGACGGTGACGGTCTTGCTCGTTTTCTTGTCAGCCATGGTCATGGTCCTCACTCTCGATCAGGCTCAGTCTTCGGCGCCGACAGGTCGCCGCGGCGAGCCTGCAGCGTCGAATACTTGATGCCGCGCTGGGCAGCGACGTCCTTCGGATGCACCTGGCGCTTCAGCGCATCGAACGTGGCGCGAACCATGTTGTACGGGTTGGACGAGCCGAGCGACTTGGCGACGACGTCCTGGACGCCGAGCGTCTCGAACACGGCGCGCATCGGGCCGCCGGCGATGATGCCGGTACCGGCCGGGGCCGCGCGCAGGAGCACCTTGCCGGCGCCGTGACGGCCGTCGACGTCGTGATGCAGCGTGCGGCCGCCGCGCAGCGGCACGAAAATCAGGTCGCGCTTGGCAGCTTCGGTCGCCTTGCGGATCGCTTCCGGCACTTCGCGCGCCTTGCCATGGCCGAAGCCGACGCGGCCCTTCTGGTCGCCGACGACGACGAGCGCGGCGAAACCGAAGCGACGGCCGCCCTTCACGACCTTGGCGACGCGGTTGATGTGGACGAGCTTGTCGACGAATTCGCTGTCGCGCTCTTCGCGGTCACGGTCGCGTCCGCGGCCTTCGCCGCTCCCGTGCCCTGTTTTCCTGTGCCATTGTCCTGATCCTTGTTCTTTTCCGGAAGCACGTACGATGTTGCCCGGCAAGCGCCGTGGCGGCGATCAGAAGCTCAGGCCGCCTTCGCGGGCTGCGTCGGCCAGAGCCTTGACGCGGCCGTGATAGATGTAGGCGCCGCGGTCGAAGACGACTTCCTTGACGCCGGCCTTGCTCGGCGCGCTCGGCAACCAGCTTGCCGACTGCGGCGCAGCGGCAGTGTCAGCGCCGGTCTTCAGCGACCCTTGCAGATCCTTGTCGAGCGTCGAGGCGGCAGCAAGCGTGTGGCCCTTCGCATCGTCGATGATCTGGGCGTAGATGTTCTTCGACGAACGGTGAACACGACAGAGCGCGGACGGCCGTTGGCGACCGCCTTGATCTGGCGGCGAACGCGCGTTGCGCGGCGCACGGATGCGTTGAGTCTTTGCGTTGCCATGGCGCGTCTCCCTTACTTCTTCTTGCCTTCCTTGCGGACAGATGCGTCTCGTCGGCATACTTGACGCCCTTGCCCTTGTAGGGCTCGGGGCCGCGGTACTCGCGGATCTCCGCGGCGACCTGGCCGACCTTCTGCTTGTCGATGCCCGATGATCGACGATTTCCGTCGGCTTCGGCACGGCGATCGTGATGCCCTCGGGAACGTCGTAGACGACGTCGTGGCTGAAGCCGAGCGAGAGCTGCAGGTTCTTGCCCTGCATGGCGGCGCGGTAGCCGACGCCGTTGATCTCGAGCTTCTTCTCGAAGCCGTTGTTCACGCCCGTCAGGATGTTGGCGATCATGGTGCGGGACATGCCCCACTTGGAGCGCGCGTCCTTGGTCTGGTCGCGCGGATCGACCGCGATCGCGCCGTCTTCCATCTTCACCAGCACTTCGTCGTTGACGACGAAGGTCAGTTCGCCCTTCGGGCCCTTGGCCGTGACCGTCTGGCCGTCGACGCGAGGCGGTGACGCCCTGCGGGAACTGCAACCGGTTTCTTGCCAATACGAGACATATTTCGACCTGTCCGTTCTTGTTCTGACATGCTGCCGATCAGAAGATCCGGCAGAGGACTTCGCCGCCGACATTCTGTTCGCGGGCCTCGTGGTCGGCCATCACGCCCTTCGGCGTCGAGAGGATCGAGATGCCGAGGCCGTTGGCGACGCTGCGGGATCGACTTGACCGAGGCGTAGACGCGGCGGCCGGGCTTGGAGACGCGGGCGATCTCGCGGATCACCGGCTCGCCGTCGTAATACTTCAGCTCGATTTCGATCTCGGACTTGCCGTTGTCGAAATCGACCTGCGAGTAGCCGCGGATGTAGCCTTCGGACTGCAGCACGTCGAGAACGCGGGCGCGCAGCTTGGAGGCCGGCGTCGAGACCTTCGACTTGCTTGCGCGCCAGCGCGTTGCGGATGCGGGTCAGCATATCGCCGAGCGGATCGGTCAATGACATTGTTGCTACTCCTTACCAGCTCGACTTGACGAGGCCGGGAATCAGGCCCGAGTGAGCCAAGTTCGCGCAGCGCGATACGCGACATCTTGAGCTTGCGGTAATAGGCGCGCGGACGGCCGGTCACTTCGCAGCGGTTGCGGATGCGGATCTTGGCCGAATTGCGCGGCAGCTGCGGCCAGCTTGAGCTGGGCGCGGAAGCGCTCCTCCATCGGCAGTTGACTTGTCCATGATGATCGCCTTGAGCGCTTGCGCGCTTGGCGGCGAACTGCGTCGACCAGCTTGCATGCGGCGGTTGTTCTTCTCGATTGAGCTGGTCTTGGCCATTCGATCGTTCCTTTTCTCGCTTGCCGTTACTGCCGGAACGGGAAGTTGAAGGCCTTGCAGCAAAGCGCGGGCTTCGTCGTCCGTCTTGGCGGTCGTGCAGACGATGATGTCCATGCCCCAGATCTGATCGACCTTGTCGTAGTTGATCTCCGGGAACATGATGTGTTCCTTGATGCCCATGGCGAAGTTGCCACGGCCGTCGAAGCTCTTCGGGTTCAGGCCGCGGAAGTCGCGAACGCGCGGCAGCGCGATCGTGACCAGGCGGTCGAGGAATTCGTACATGCGCGTCCTTGCGCAGCGTCACCTTGGCGCCGATCGGCATGTTCTCGCGCACCTTGAAGGTGGCGATCGACTTGCGCGGCGCGGGTGACGACCGGCTTCTGGCCGGCGATCTGCGGCAAGATCCGCGGCGGCAACCGGCGGCTTCTTGGAATCGGCGGTCGCTTCGCCGACGCCCATGTTGAGGACGATCTTGTCGATGCGCGGAACCTCCATGGCGTTCTTGTAGCCGAACTCCTCCAGCATCTGCTGTGCGGATCGTGTCGTCGTACTGCTTGCTTGCAGGCGCGGCTGTATTGTGGCCTCAGCCATCGATCAGTCTCCCGAACGCTTGGCGACGCGGACCTTCTGGCCGTCGTCGAGATCTTGAAGCCGACGCGGGTCGGCTTGCCGTCCTTGGGATCGGCGATCGCGAGGTTGGACAGGTGGATCGGCGCTTCCTTGGTGATGATGCCGCCTTCCTGGGTCTGGCGTCTGGCGCTGGTGGCGCTTGACCATGTTGATGCCGCGCACGACGGCGCGTGTCTTCCTTCGGCATCACCTGCGATGACCTCGCCGGTGCGGCCCTTGTCCTTGCCGGCGAGGACGACGACCTTGTCGCCCTTGCGGATCTTCTGCATCGTGCTCCGGCTCATTACAGCACCTCCGGCGCGAGCGAGATGATCTTCATGTGGTTCTTGGCGCGCAGCTCGCGCGGCACCGGTCCGAAGATGCGGGTGCCGATCGGCTCTTTCTTGTTGTTGATCAGCACGGCCGCATTGTTGTCGAAGCGGATGACGCTGCCGTCGGCGCGGCGGATGTCCTTGGCGGTGCGCACGACGACCGCCTTCATCACGTCGCCCTTCTTCACGCGGCCGCGCGGGATCGCTTCCTTGATCGAGACGACGATGATGTCGCCGACCGAAGCGTACTTGCGCTTCGAGCCGCCGAGCACCTTGATGCACATGACACGACGCGCGCCGGAATTGTCGGCGACGTCGAGATTTGTCTGCATCTGAATCATGACATGGCCGCCTTCTTCTTATCGTGGATCCGGCAGGCGCCGGCCCGGCTTGTCGTTCAATTCGGTTAATTGCGCCGGTCAGGCCGGTTCGACGACGACCCAGCGCTTGTCCTTGGAGATCGGCGCGCATTCCTCGATGGAGACGATGTCGCCGACCTTGTACTTGTTGCTCTCGTCATGCGCCTTGTACTTCTTCGACCGGCGGACGGTCTTCTTGAGCAGCGGGTGGGTGAAGCGGCGCTCCACCTTGACCACGACGGTCTTGTCGTTCTTGTCGCTGACGACGATGCCCTGCAGGATGCGTTTCGGCATTGTCTATGTCCTTAAGCCTTCGCCTTGGCGCGCCTTCTGGCCGGCGATGGTCTTGATGCGGGCGATGTCGCGGCGGACCTCGCGCACCCGCGCGGTGTTCTCGAGCTGGCCGGTCGCCTTCTGGAAGCGCAGGTTGAACTGCTCCTTCTTCAGCTTGGCAAGCTCGTCCTTGAGCTGGTCGGCGGTCATCGTCCGAACATCGGAGGCTTTCATGGCGCTTCCTTCCCTTATTCGGCGATGCGCTGGACGAAGCGCGTCTTGATCGGCAGCTTCGCCGCGCCGAGGCGCAGCGCCTCGCGGGCGATGTCTTCCGGCACGCCGTCGATCTCGAACATGATGCGGCCCGGCTTGACGCGGGCGCCCAGAATTCGACGCGAGCCCTTGCCCTTGCCCATGCGGACTTCGGTCGGCTTCTTGGACACCGGCACGTCCGGGAAGATGCGGATCCAGACGCGGCCGGCACGCTTCATGTGCGCGGGTGATCGCGCGGCGGGCCGCCTCGATCTGGCGCGCGGTGACGCGCTCCGGCTCCAGCGCCTTCAGGCCGAAATCGCCGAAATTCAGGTTCGTGCCGCCCTTGGCGATTGCCGTGGATGCGGCCCTTGAACTGCTTGCGGAACTTGGTGCGCTTTGGCTGCAGCATTGTTCTATTCTCCGAATTCTCAGCGCTCACGCGTTTTCGCGTGCGTTCGCGGCGGCGGCCGAATAGCCGCCCTGGTTGCTCACCTTCGATCGCGCGGCGCTCGGAAGCCATCGGATCGTGCTCGAGGATCTCGCCCTTGAAGATCCAGACCTTGACGCCGCAGATGCCGTAGGCGGTCTGTCGCCTCGGCCGTGCCGTAATCGATGTCGGCGCGCAGCGTGTGCAGCGGCACGCGGCCTTCGCGATACCATTCCATGCGGGCGATTTCCGCGCCGCCGAGACGGCCCGCGCAGTTGATGCGGATGCCCTCGGCGCCGAGGCGCATCGCCGACTGCACCGCGCGCTTCATGGCGCGGCGGAAGGCGACGCGGCGCTCGAGCTGCTGGGCGATCGACTGGGCGACCAGCGTCGCGTCGATCTCCGGCTTGCGCACCTCGACGATGTTGAGGTGCGTCTCCGACTCCGTCATCGTCGGCAAGCTTCTTGCGCAGCTTCTCGATGTCGGCGCCCTTCTTGCCGATGATCGATGCCCGGACGGGCCGAGTGGATGGTGACGCGGCACTTCTTGTGCGGACGCTCGATGACGATCTTGGAGACGCGCGGCCTGCTTCAGCTCCTTCATCAGGTACTCGCGGATCTTCAGATCCTCGTGCAGCAGCTTGCCGTACTCGCCCGTGTTGGCGATACCAGCGCGAATCCCAGGTGCGGTTGATGCCGAGGCGCAGGCCGATCGGATTGATTTTCTGACCCATCAGGCGGCCTCCCCTTCTCTGCGACTTCGCGCACGACGATCGTCAGGTGCGAAAACGGCTTCTCGATGCGGCTGGCGCGGCCGCGGCCACGGGCGTGGAAGCGCTTCATGACGATCGACTTGCCGACAAAGGCCTCGGCGACGACCAGCGTGTCGACGTCGAGATCGTGGTTGTTCTCGGCGTTGGCGATCGCCGATTCCAGCGTCTTCTTGACGGTGCCGGCGATGCGCTTGCGCGAGAAGGTCAGGTCGGCGAGCGCCGTCTGCACCTTCTTGCCGCGGATCAGCGCGGCGACGAGGTTCAGCTTCTGCGGGCTGACGCGGAGGGTGCGGGTGACCGCCCTGCGCCTCGTTGTCCGTCGAGCGCGCGTTCGCGCTTTGGCTTGCCCATGGTTACTTCCTCTTCGCCTTCTTGTCGGCGCCGTGGCCGTAATAGGTCCGGGTCGGCGAGAACTCGCCGAACTTGTGGCCGACCATGTCCTCGCGACACGGAGACCGGGATGTGCTTCTGGCCGTTGTAGACGCCGAAGGTCAGGCCGACGAACTGCGGCAGGATCGTCGAGCGACGGCTCCAGATCTTGATCACTTCGCTGCGGCCGCCTTCGCGGACCTTCTCGGCCTTCTTCGAGAAGATAGCCGTCGACGAACGGGCCTTTCCAGACTGAACGAGTCACTTTGACGTACCTCTCTTACTTCTTGCGCGGGTGGCGCGAGCGCATGATGAACTTGTCGGTCGACTTGTTCGAGCGGGTCTTCTTGCCCTTGGTCGGCTTGCCCCACGGGGTGACCGGATGACGGCCGCCCGAGGTGCGGCCTTCGCCGCCGCCATGCGGATGGTCGACCGGGTTCATGGCGACGCCGCGGACTGTGCGGGCGCTTGCCGAGCCAGCGCATTGCGGCCGGCCTTGCCGAGGTTGATGTTGCGCGTGGTCCGGGTTCGACACCGCGCCGACCGTCGCGATGCAGGAGCCAGTGGACCAGGCGCTGTTCGCCCGAATTGAGGCGCAGGATCGCCATGCCCTGGTCGCGGCCGACGAGCTGGGCGTAGGAGCCGGCCGAACGGGCGATCTGGCCGCCCTTGTCCGGCTTCATCTCGACATTGTGGACGATCGTGCCGACCGGCATGGCGCGCAGCGGCATCGCGTTGCCCGGCTTCACGTCGGCCGCTGCGCCGGCGATCACCTTGTCGCCGACGGCCAGGCGCTGCGGCGCCAGGATGTAGGACAGCTCGCCGTCCTGCATACTTGATCAGCGCGATGAAGGCGTGCGGTTCGGATCATACTCGAGCCGCTCGACAGTCGCTGGCATGTCCAACTTGCGGCGCTTGAAATCGACGAGGCGGTAGGAGCGCTTGTGACCGCCGCCGCGGAAGCGCGCGGTGATGCGGCCGTGTTGTTGCGGCCGCCGCTCGGAGTCAGGCCCTCGGTCAGCGCCTTGACCGGCTTGCCCTTGTAGAGCTCCGAGCGGTCGACGAGGACCAGCTGGCGCTGGCTCGGGGTCGTCGGATTGTATTTCTTCAGTGCCATTGTTCCTGATCCTCGACGCCCTGCTCAAAGACCCGTCGTGACGTCGATCGACTGGCCTTCGGCCAGCGTCACGATCGCCTTCTTGACGTCGCTCTGGCGGCCGAGCATGCCGCGGAAGCGCTTCACCTTGCCCTTGCGGACCAGCGTGTTGACGGCCGTCACCTTGACGCTGAACAGCGCCTCGACCGCGGCCTTGATCTCCGGCTTGGTCGCGGTCTTGGGCGACGTTGAAGACCACCTGGTTGTGTTCCGAAGCCATGGTCGACTTTTCGGTGATCACCGGAGCAGACGATCACGTCGTAGTGGCGAAGCTCTGGTCATTTGAACCGCTCCTCGAGCGCTTCGACGGCGGCCTTGGTCAGGACCAGCGTGCTCGCGGCGCAGGATGTCGTAGACGTTGATGCCCTGCACCGGCAGCACGTCGATGTTGCGGAATGTTGCGGGCCGCGAGCGCGAAGTTCGCGTCGAGCTCGGCGCCGCCGATGATCAGCGCGTTGGTCAGGCCGAGCGTCTGCAAGCTTGCCGACTCAGCGCCTTCGTCTTCGCCTCGGTCAGTCGCCAGCTCGTCGATGACGATGATGCTTCGACGCCTTGAGCCTTGGCCGACAGCGCATGGCGCAAGGCCAGCGCGCGGACCTTCTTCGGCAGGTCGTGCGCATGGCTCGCGAACGACCGGACCGATGGGCCTTGCCGCCGCCGCGGAACTGCGGGGCGCGTGCCGAGTGAGTGGCGGGCGCGGCCCGTGCCCTTCTGCTTGTACATCTTGGCGCCGGTGCGGTGCGATTTCCGCGCGGCTCTTGGCCTTGTGCGTGCCCGCGCTGGCGCTTGGCCAGCTGCCAGCGCACCATGCGCTGCAGGATGTCGTCGCGCGGGCTCGAGACCGAAGATCTCGTCGTGCAGCGTGAGCTTGCCGGCAGCGGCGCCGTCGAGGGTGGTGACCTTGATATCCATTATTCGCTCGCCTCCGCTGCCGGCAGCGGCTGCAGCCTTGGCGGCACGGCTCGCCGGCACGGCTTCGGCGCATTTGCCGGCAGCGCTTCCTTGACCGCGTCGCGGACGAGGATCCATGCACCCTTCGAGCCCGGAACCGCACCCTGGATCAGGATCAGGCCGCGATCGACATCGGTGCGCACAACCTTGAGGTTCTGCGTGGTGACGCGGGTCTGGCCCATGTGGCCGGCCATCTTCTTGCCCTTGAACACCTTGCCCGGATCCTGGCGCTGGCCGGTCGAACCATGCGAACGGTGCGAAACCGAGTTGCCGTGGGTTGCGCGGCCGCCGCCGAAGTTGTGGCGCTTCATGACGCCCGGCGAAGCCCTTGCCGATCGAGGTGCCGGTGACGTCGACCATCTGGCCGGCGACGAAATGGTCGGCAGTGATCTCGGCGCCGACGTCGATGCAGGTTGTCGGCGATGACGCGGAACTCCGCGACCTTGCGCTTCGGCTCGACCTTGGCGACGGCGAAATGGCCGCGCAGCGCCTTGGACGTGTTCTTCACCTTGGCCAGGCCGGCGCCGAGCTGAACCGCGGTGTAGCCGTTCTTCTCTTCGGTGCGCTGCGCGACAACCTGGCAGTTCTCCAGTTCGAGAACGGTGACCGGCACCTGCTCGCCGGCGTCCGTGTAGATGCGGGTCATGCCCAGCTTCTGTGCAATCACACCTGAACGCATCGGTTCATTCCTTCAGAGGTGCTTGACTGAGCCCTGCTCAGTACCATCCTAGAGCTTGATCTCGACATCCACGCCGGCCGCGAGGTCGAGCTTCATCAGCGCGTCCACGGTCTGCGGGGTCGGATCGACGATGTCGAGCAGACGCTTGTGCGTGCGCATCTCGAACTGCTCGCGGCTCTTCTTGTCGATGTGCGGCGAGCGGTTGACCGTGAACTTCTCGATCCGCGTCGGCAGCGGGACCGGTCCGCGCACCTGCGCACCGGTGCGCTTGGCCGTCGACACGATCTCGCGGGTCGACGCATCGAGGATGCGATGGTCGAACGCCTTGAGGCGAATGCGGATATTCTGGCCGTTCATCTTCTACTTTCCTTCAATCCGGCTGCAGGCGCCTGGCCTGCCGTAACTGGCATCCTGACCTTCGGCAACAGACCGGGGCGCTCACCGATTGGCGTGCGCCCCCGTTCATTCGATTACTCGATGATCGCGGCGACGATGCCGGCGCCGACGGTGCGGCCGCCTTCGCGGATGGCGAAGCGCAGCTTCTCTTCCATCGCGATCGGCACGATCAGCTCGACAGTCATCGTCGACGTTGTCGCCCGGCATCACCATTTCGGTGCCTTCCGGCAGCGTGCACGATGCCCGTCACGTCGGTCGTGCGGAAGTAGAACTGCGGACGGTAGTTGGTGAAGAACGGCGTGTGACGGCCGCCCTCTTCCTTGGTCAGGATGTAGGCCTCGGCCTTGAACTTCGTGTGCGGCTTGACCGAACCCGGCTTGCACAGCACCTGGCCGCGCTCGACGCCCTCGCGGTCGATGCCGCGAAGCAGCGCGCCGATGTTGTCGCCTGCCTGGCCCTGGTCGAGCAGCTTGCGGAACATCTCGACGCCGGTGCAGGTCGTCTTCGTGCGTCGGGCGGATGCCGACGATCTCGACTTCCTCGCCGACCTTGACGATGCCGCGCTCGACGCGGCCGGTCACAACCGTGCCGCGGCCCGAGATCGAGAACACGTCTTCGATCGGCATCAGGAACGGCTGGTCGATCGGACGCTCCGGCGTCGGGATGTAGGCGTCAACAGCGGCCATCAGCTCGCGGATCGCGTTCTCGCCGATCTCCTTGTTGCGTGCCGTTCAGCGCGGCAAGCGCCGAACCCTTGACGATCGGAATGTCGTCGCCCGGGAAGTCGTACTTCGACAGCAAGCTCGCGCACTTCCATCTCGACCAGTTCGAGCAGCTCGGCATCGTCGACCAGGTCGACCTTGTTCAGGAACACGACGAGCGCCGGAACGCCGACCTGGCGGGCCAGCAGGATGTGCTCGCGGGTCTGCGGCATCGGGCCGTCGGCAGCCGAGCACAACCAGGATCGCGCCGTCCATCTGCGCAGCGCCGGTGATCATGTTCTTCACATAGTCGGCGTGGCCGGGGCAGTCGACGTGGGCATAGTGGCGGTTCGCCGTCTCGTACTCGACGTGCGCCGTCGAAATCGTGATGCCGCGCGCCTTCTCTTCCGGAGCCGCGTCGATCTGGTCATACGCCTTGAACTCGCCGAAATACTTCGTGATCGCCGCCGTCAGCGACGTCTTGCCATGGTCAACGTGGCCAATCGTGCCGATGTTGCACATGCGGCTTGTTGCGTTCGAAACTTTCCCTTTGCCATCGTGGCTCTCCATTCATGTGCGGCCCGTTAGGGCCAAGTTGATGTTTCTGGCTGCGTCTGGGATCAGCCTGCGTACTTCGCCTGGATTTCCTGAGCGACGGCAGTCGGAACCGGCTCGTAGTGGTCGAACTGCATCGTGTACTGGGCGCGGCCCTGGGTCATCGAGCGCAGCGTTGTCGACGTACTTGAACATGTTGGCGAGCGGCACCATGCGCATTGATGACGACGGCGATGCCGCGCGTTTCCTGACCCTGGATCTGGCCGCGGCGGCGAGTTCAGGTCGCCGATGACGTCGCCGACGTAATCTTCCGGTGTCACGACCTCGACCTTCATGATCGGCTCGAGCAGCTGGGCGCCAGCCTTCGGCGCCGCTTCGCGGAAGGCTGCGCGCGACGGCGATTTCGAAGGCGAGAACCGAGGAGTCGACGTCGTGGTAGGCGCCGTCGATCAGCGTCGCCTTGACGCCGAGCATCGGGAAGCCGGCGAACGGACCGACGTCATGACGCTCTCGATGCCCTTCTGGACGCCGGGAATGTATTCCTTCGGAACGGAGCCGCCGACGATCTTGGATTCGAACTTGAAATCCTCGCTCTCGGGGTTCGGCTCGAAGACGATCTTGACGCGGGCGAACTGGCCCGAGCCGCCGGTCTGCTTCTTGTGGGTGTAGTCATGCTTCGTGCAGCGCGCGTGATCGTCTCGCGATAGGCAACCTGCGGCGCGCCGACATTGGCCTCGACCTTGAACTCGCGGCGCATGCGGTCGACGATGATGTCGAGGTGCAGTTCGCCCATGCCGGCGATGATCGTCTGGCCGGATTCTTCGTCGGTCTTGACGCGGAAGGACGGATCTTCGGCAGCCAGGCGGTTGAGCGCGAGGCCCATCTTTTCCTGGTCGCCCTTGGTCTTCGGCTCGATGGCGATCTGGATGACCGGCTCGGGGAATTCCATGCGCTCCAGAATGACCGGCTTCAGCGGATCGCAAAGCGTGTCGCCGGTGGTGGTTTCCTTGAGGCCGGCCAGCGCAACGATGTCGCCGGCAAAGGCCTCGTCGATGTCTTCGCGCGAGTTGGCAGTGCATCTGCAGCATGCGGCCGATGCGCTCGCGCTTTTCCTTGACCGTGTTCGTCGAGCGACGATGCCCTTGGTCGAGCTTGCCCGAATAGATGCGGCAGAAGGTGAGCGAACCGACGAACGGGTCGTTCATGATCTTGAAGGCGAGCATCGACAGCGGCTCGTTCGTCGGAAGCCTTGCGGATCGATCTCGGCTCTCGGTCTTCGCGTCGATGCCCTTGATCGCCGGAATGTCGAGCGGCGACGGCAGGATAGTCGACAACGGCGTCAAGAAGCGGCTGCACGCCCTTGTTCTTGAAGGCCGAGCCGCAGAACATCGGGAAGAACTTGCCGGCGATCGTGCCCTTGCGGATCAGCGCGCGGATCTCGTCGTTGTCGGGCATCTTGCCTTCGAGATAGCGCTCCATCGCGGCCTCGTCCATCTCGACGGCGGCTCTCGATCATCTTCTCGCGGTATTCTTCGGCCTTTTCCTTGCAGGTCGGCCGGGATTTCGACGACATCCCATGCGGCGCCGAGCGACTTCATCGCGCCAGACCAGGGCGTTCATCTCGATCAGATCGACGACGCCCTTGAAGTCGTTTTCAGCGCCGATCGGCAGCTGCATGACGACAGCGCGGTTGCACCGAGGCGCGACTTGACCATCTCGACGCAGCGGTAGAAGTCGGCGCCGATCTTGTCCATCTTGTTGCAGAAGATCATGCGCGGCACGTTGTACTTGTCGGCCTGGCGCCAGACGGTTTCGGTCTGCGGCTCGACACCGGCATTGGCGTCGAGCAGCGCGATCGCGCCGTCGAGCACGCGCAGCGAACGCTCGACTTCGATGGTGAAGTCGACGTGGCCGGGCGTGTCGATGATGTTGAAGCGGCGCAGTCTTGCCGTCGCGGCCCTTCCAGAAGGTCGTGGTCGCAGCCGACGTGATGGTGATGCCGCGCTCCTGCTCCTGCTCCATCCAGTCCATGGTCGCGGCGCCGTCATGGACTTCGCCGATCTTGTGGGACTTGCCGGTGTAGTAAAGGATGCGCTCGGTCGTCGTCGTCTTGCCGGCATCGATGTGCGCCATGATGCCGAAATTGCGGTAGTCCTCGATCTTGTATTCGCGGGCCATGGGAGGCTGACCTCTCAGCATCGGGTCCGGGATCGACCCTTCAATCTTACCAGCGATAATGCGAGAACGCCGGTTGGCGTCCGCCATCTTGTGCGTGTCTTCACGCTTCTTGACGGCCGAGCCACGGTTGTTGGCGGCATCGAGCAATTCGCCCGACAGACGGTCGACCATGGTGGTCTCGTTGCGCTTGCGGGCGGCAGTGATCAGCCAGCGGATCGCCAGCGCCTGGCGGCGCTCCGGACGAACCTCGACCGGAACCTGGTAGGTGGCACCACCGACGCGGCGCGAACGCACTTCGACATGCGGGGCGACGTTGTCGAGCGCCTGGTGGAAGACGCTCGACCGGATTCCTGCTTGGTCTTCGTCTCGACCTGCGTCGAGCGCGCCGTAGACGATCGTCTCGGCGACGGACTTCTTGCCATCATACATGATGGCATTCATGAACTTGGTGATAACCAGATCGCCGAACTTCGGGTCCGGGTTGATCTCACGTTTTTCTGCACGGTGACGACGGGACATATCTTACTCTCCTTGCCGCCGATTACTTCGGACGCTTCGCGCCGTACTTCGAACGGCGCTGCTTGCGGTTCTTGACGCCCTGCGTGTCGAGCACGCCGCGGATGATGTGGTAGCGCACGCCCGGCAAGTCCTTGACGCGGCCGCCGCGGATCATGACGACCGAGTGTTCCTGAAGGTTGTGGCCTTCGCCGGGAATGTAGCCGATGACTTCGAAGCCGTTGGTCAGGCGGATCTTGGCGACCTTGCGCAGAGCCGAGTTCGGCTTCTTCGGCGTCGTCGTGTAGACGCGGGTGCAAACGCCGCGCTTCTGCGGGCATTCCTGCATCGCCGGAACCTTGTTCCGCTTCACGTTCGGCGCACGCGGGGCTTGCGGATCAGCTGGTTGATCGTTGGCATAAAGTCTCGACCTCTTGTGTCCGGCCATCAGGCCAAAAGCGTTTTGTGCAATGCCGTGCGGTTTCGCCGAGACATTGCGGTCGCGGTTTCACGAATGCATTCGCGAACATGGCTGCAAGCGAGAAAGGCATTCTTCCGCCAGTGGCCAAGCCATTGCGGAGATGCCTCTTGAACGCAGAGGACCGGTTGCCCGGTCTTGCAGCCAGAATTGTCGTTCCTAAAGCGAACCTTGTTTGAGCGTTCTTCGTCCAAGGCGTGTCGCCTTGAGGACCCAAACAAGCTCACATCGGTTCGGATGGCGGGTTAATAGTGATTTGGACTCCCCGCGTCAAGTGCCGAAAACACGTCGGTCAGCCCGCGCAGGCAAAAATGTGAGTCAAAACAGCGCATTATTGGGCATGCGCAATGCATTGCCCGCAAATCGGCCCTGCAAGCGACCGAAAACGGCGTTTGCAGGTTGCAGATGGCTTGGCGGCATATGATCGCAAAAACCGGAGCAAGGAGCAGACAATGACCGACGATGGCGCAAGCTCCGGCTTGGACACATTCGGGCGACGAGCGGACCGTGTTCATCCTCATCGGCGGCGTGAAACGCGCCGGCGAAGACGAGATGACAAGGTTTTACGCATTCGTTATCGGCTCCGGATGACGATGGCGCGGTACGCCGCTGCCTGGAAGGCCTTGCCGAGACAAGGCTTCGAGCGAGGCCGATCTCGACCAGATCGGCGTCATGACCGGCCCGCCCGAGGAAGAGGAGTTTGCCGAAGCCCTATGCCGCGGCGCTCGCCGGCGAGGTCGCGCGTTCATCGATTTTCGAGACACGAGTGACGGCTGTCGCCATGAACATGAAAAAGGCCGCCCGGCGTGCGGCGGCCTTTTTGTTTCGCGGGATGAAGCCGGCTTATTCCGCCGGCTGCCCTTCCTTCTGTTCGAGCATCGGCACGGAGCCGGCATCCTTGCGGCGCTCGTCGAGGATCAGCTCGTCGCGCGCGGTGGCGATGCGGCGGATCTTGGTCATCGCGCCGCCGGTGCCAGCCGGGATCAGGCGGCCGACGATGACGTTTTCCTTCAGGCCCTCGCAGCGTGTCGGTCTTGCCGGCAACCGCCGCTTCGGTCAGCACGCGCGTCGTCTCCTGGAAGGAGGCCGCGGAGATGAAGGAACGGCGTCTGCAGCGATGCCTTGGTGATGCCGAGCAGGACCGGCGTCGCCGGCGGCCGGCTTCTTGCCTTCCTCGAGCCAGCCGCTCGTTGAGCTCGTCCATCTCGATGCGGTCGATATGCTCGCCCGCGATGTAGGTCGCAGTCGCCCGCTTCGGTGATCTCCACCTTCTGCAGCATCTGGCGAACGATCACCTCGATGTGCTTGTCGTTGATGACCACGCCCTGCAGGCGGTAGACTTCCTGGATCTCGTTGACGAGGTAGGAAGCCAGCGCCTCGACGCCCTTGATCGCAAGGATGTCGTGCGGGGCCGGATTGCCGTCGAGGATGTAGTCGCCCTTCTCGATGGTGTCGCCGTCCTGCAGATGGAACGGCTTGCCCTTCGGGATCAGGTACTCGATCGGCTCCAAGCGTCGAATCATGCGGCTCGATGATGATGCGGCGCTTGTTCTTGTAGTCGCGGCCGAAGCGGATCGTGCCATCGATTTCGGCGATGATCGCGTGATCCTTCGGACGGCGAGCCTCGAACAGTTCGGCCACGCGCGGCAGACCGCCCGTGATGTCCTTGGTCTTGGCGCTTTCCATCGGGATACGCGCGAGACGTCGCCGGCCTTGATCTTCTGGCCCGGCTCGACCGAGAGAATCGCCTCGACCGAGAGCAGGAAGCGGGCGTCGCCGCCACGTTCGACGCTTGACGATCTTGCCCTTCGCGTCCTTGATGACGATCGACGGCTTCAGGTCCTGGCCGCGCGGGTTGGCGCGCCAGTCGATGACCGCACGCTTGGTGATGCCGGTCGACTCGTCGGTGGTTTCCGTCACCGAGATACCGTCGACCAGGTCTTCGAACTCGACCGTGCCGTCGACTTCGGTCAGGACCGGACGGGTGTACGGATCCCACTCGGCGATGACGCTGGCCGCGCTTGACCGTGTCGCCATCGTCGACCAGCAGGCGCGAGCCATAGGTGACGCGGTGCGTGGCGCGTTCCTTGCCCTTCTCGTCCTCGATGACGATGGCCATGTTGCGGCCCATCGCCACCAGGTGGCCTTCGGAGTTGCGCACGACGTTGCGGTTGCGGATCTTCACGATGCCTTCATAGGAGGCTTCGAGGAAGGACTGGTCCACCACCTGCGCCGTGCCGCCGATGTGGAAGGTGCGCATGGTGAGCTGCGTGCCCGGCTCGCCGATCGACTGCGCGGCGATGACGCCGACAGCTTCGCCCATGTTGACCGGCGTGCCGCGTGCAAGATCGCGACCGTAGCACTTGGCGCAGACGCCGTTCTGCGTTTCGCAGGTCAGCGCCGAGCGGATGCGTGACGCGACTGGATGCCGGCCGCTCTCGATCAGCTCGACATCGGCTTCGCTCGATCAGGTGACGCCGCCTTGACGACAGACCTCGCCGGTCTCCGGATGCTCGATGTCTTCCGCCGCGGTGCGGCCGAGGATGCGCATGCCGAGCGAGGCCACGACCTGGCCGGCATCGACGATCGCCTGCATGGTCAGGCCCTCGTCGGTGCCGCAATCGATCTCGTTGACGATGCAATCCTGCGCCACGTCGACGAGACGGCGGGTCAGGTAGCCCGAGTTCGCGGTCTTCAGCGCCGTATCCGCCAGACCCTTGCGGGCGCCGTGGGTGGAGTTGAAGTATTCAAGAACGGTCAGGCCTTCCTTGAAGTTCGAGATGATCGGCGCTCTCGATGATCTCGCCCGACGGCTTGGCCATCAGGCCGCGCATGCCGGCAAGCTGTTTCATCTGGGTTGGCGAACCGCGCGCACCGGAATGGCTCATCATGTAGATCGAGTTCATCGGCTTCTGGCGGCCGGTTTCCTTGTCGAACTGCACCGCCTGATGCGCTTCATCATTTCCTCGGCGACCTTTTCGCGAGCACTTGGCCCAGGCGTCGACAACCTTGTTGTACTTTTCGCCCTGGGTGATCAGGCCGTCATTGTACTGCTGCTCGTATTCCTTGGCCAGCGTCTGCGGTGTCGGCGACCAGCTTCGCCTTGGTGTCCGGGATGACCATGTCGTCCTTGCCGAACGAAATGCCGGCGCGGCAGGCATGGGCGAAGCCGAGCTGCCATGATGCGGTCGCAGAAAATCACCGTCTCCTTCTGGCCGCAGTGGCGGTAGACCGTGTCGATCATCTTGGAGATGTTCTTCTTGGTCATCTCCTGGTTGCAGATGTCGAACGGCACATTGTGCGTTCTTCGGCAGCAGCTCGCCGATGATCATGCGGCCCGGCGTCGTGTCGATAGATCTTCGAAACCGGCTTGCCGTCGGCGTCGATGGACTTGAAGCGGCCTTTGATCTTGGTGTGCAGCGTGACGATCTTGTTGTCGAGCGCGTGCTGCAATTCGCCCATGTCGGAGAAGGCCATGCCCTCGCCCGGCTCGTTCTCGTGCATGATCGACAGGTAGTAGAGGCCCAGGACCATGTCCTGCGACGGCACGATGATCGGCAGGCCGTTGGCCGGATGCAGGATGTTGTTGGTCGACATCATCAGCACGCGCGCTTCAAGCTGCGCTTCGAGCGACAGCGGCACGTGGACGGCCATCTGGTCGCCGTCGAAGTCGGCGTTGAAGGCCGTGCAGACCAGCGGATGCAGCTGGATCGCCTTGCCTTCGATCAGCATCGGCTCGAACGCCTGGATGCCGAGGCGGTGCAGCGTCGGCGCGCGGTTCAGCAGCACCGGATGCTCGCGGATGACCTCGTCGAGGATATCCCAGACTTCCGGCTTTTCCTTTTCGACCAGCTTCTTGGCCTGCTTGACGGTCGAGGAATAGCCCTTGGCGTCAAGGCGGGCGTAGATGAACGGCTTGAACAGTTCGAGCGCCATCTTCTTCGGCAGGCCGCACTGGTGCAGCTTCAGTTCCGGGCCGGTCACGATGACCGAACGGCCGGAATAGTCGACGCGCTTGCCGAGCAGGTTCTGGCGGAAGCGGCCCTGCTTGCCCTTGAGCATGTCGGACAGCGACTTCAGCGGACGCTTGTTGGCGCCGGTGATGGCGCGGCCGCGGCGGCCGTTGTCGAACAGCGCGTCCACAGCTTCCTGCAGCATGCGCTTTTCGTTGCGGATGATGATGTCCGGCGCGCGCAGTTCGATCAGCCGCTTCAGGCGGTTGTTGCGGTTGATGACGCGGCGGTAGAGATCGTTGAGGTCGGACGTCGCGAAGCGGCCGCCATCGAGCGGCACCAGCGGGCGCAGGTCCGGCGGGATGACCGGGATGACCTTCATGATCATCCATTCGGGGCGGTTGCCCGATTCGATGAAGTTCTCGACGATCTTCAGGCGCTTCAGCAGCTTCTTCTGCTTCAGCTCGGACGTGGTCGTCGGCAAGGTCGACGCGCAGGTCGGCCGGCGATCTTGTCGAGGTCCATCGAGGCCAGCAATGTCGTGGATCGCCTCGGCGCCGATCATGGCGGTGAAGCTGTCCTCGCCATATTCGTCCACGGCGAGCATGTAGTCTTCTTCCGAAAGCAGCTGGTGCTCCTTCAGCGGCGGTCAGGCCCGGCTCGGTGACGATGTAGTTTTCGAAATAGAGGACGCGCTCGATATCCTTCAGCGTCATGTCGAGCAGCGTGCCGATGCGCGAGGGCAGCGACTTCAGGAACCAGATATGCGCGACCGGGCGCGGCCAGTTCGATATGGCCCATGCGCTCGCGCCGCACGCGCGACAGCGTGACTTCGACGCCGCACTTTTCGCAGATGATGCCCTTGTACTTCATGCGCTTGTACTTGCCGCACAGGCACTCGTAGTCCTTGATCGGACCGAAGATGCGCGCGCAGAACAGGCCGTCACGCTCGGGCTTGAACGTGCGGTAGTTGATCGTCTCCGGCTTCTTGATCTCGCCGAACGACCAGGAGAGGATCTTCTCCGGCGCAGGCGATCGAAATCCGGATGGAATCGAAGATCTGCGCCGGAGCCGCGGGAGTTGAAGAGATTCATGACCTCTTGGTTCATGCCGTTGCTCCTTGTCGGCGCCCTTGCGCCCGGTTCCGGCAGGATCCGGGACAGGAAATCCGTGCGCTCGGATGAATTCATGGCCTGCGACCGGCGCCGGACAATAGGCGGGCGGCAGCCGGCGTCGCGCGCCATCGTTACTCTGCGGCGTCCGGCAGATCGCCTCGATGGCGATCGGCGGCGACTTGGAGTTGTCCAGCTCGACGTTGAGGCCGAGCGAACGCATTTCCTTGACGAGAACGTTGAAGCTCTCGGGAATGCCGGCCTCGAAGGTGTCGTCGCCGCGCACGATGGCCTCGTAGACCTTGGTGCGGCCGGCCACGTCGTCCGACTTGACGGTCAGCATTTCCTGCAAGCGTGTAGGCGGCGCCGTAGGCTTCGAGCGCCCAGACTTCCATTTCGCCGAAGCGCTGGCCGCCGAACTGCGCCTTGCCGCCCAGCGGCTGCTGGGTAACGAGCGAGTAAGGTCCGATCGAACGGGCGTGGATCTTGTCGTCGACCAGGTGGTGCAGCTTGAGCATGTAGATGTAGCCCACGGTCACCTTGCGGTCGAACGGTCTCGCCGGTACGGCCGTCATAGAGCGGTCGACTGGCCGGATGTCTTCAGACCTGCCTCTTCCAGCATCGTCGACGATGTCCGGCTCGTGCGCGCCGTCGAAGACCGGCGTCGCGATCGAGACGCCGCGCTTCAGCTGTTCGGCCAGCCGCATGACGCGATTCATCGTCATACCGGCGAACCGGCTCGTTGCGGTCATTGTCCGGGATAGATCGTCTCGAGCTCCTTGCGGAGCGGCTTGATGTCGCCCTTCTTCTTGTAGGCGTCGATCAGCTCGCCGATCTTCTTGCCCATGCCTGCGCAGGCCCAGCCAAGATGCGTCTCCAGGATCTGGCCGACGTTCATGCGCGACGGCACGCCCAGCGGATTGAGCACGATGTCGACATGCGTGCCGTCTTCGAGGAACGGCATGTCCTCGACCGGCACGATGCGCGAAACCACGCCCTTGTTGCCGTGACGGCCGGCCATCTTGTCGCCCGGCTGGATCTTGCGCTTCACGGCGACGAAGACCTTGACCATCTTCATGACGCCCGGCGGCATTTCGTCGCCGCGCTGCAGCTTCTCGACCTTGTCCATGAAGCGCTGCTCGAGCGCCTTCTTGGATTCGTCGTACTGGTCGCGCAGCGCTTCGATCTCGGCCCTGCAGCTTCTCGTCCTCGACGGCGAACTGCCACCACTGCGAGCGCGGATAGTCCGCGATCATCTCGCCGGTGACAGCTTGTCGCCCTTCTTGAAGCCCTTCGGTCCGGCAATCGCTTCCTTGCCGTTCAGCATGTCCGACAAGGCGGCCATAGACGTTGCGGTCGAGGATCGCCTGCTCGTCGTCGCGGTCCTTGGCGAGACGTTCGATTTCCTCGCGCTCGATCGCCATGGCGCGCTCGTCCTTCTCGACGCCGTGGCGGTTGAAGACGCGCACTTCGACGACCGTGCCGAAGGTTCCCGGGCGGCATGCGCAGGGAGGTGTCGCGAACGTCGGAGGCCTTTTCGCCGAAGATGGCGCGCAGGAGCTTTTCTTCCGGCGTCATCGGGCTTTCGCCCTTCGGCGTGATCTTGCCGACGAGAATGTCGCCCGGGCTGACTTCGGCGCCGATATAGACGATGCCGGCTTCGTCGAGGTTCTTCAGCGCTTCTTCCGAAACGTTCGGAATGTCGCGGGTGATTTCCTCCGGCCCGAGCTTGGTGTCGCGGGCCATCACCTCGAATTCCTCGATGTGGATCGAGGTGAAGACGTCATCGCGCGACGATGCGCTCGGACAGAAGGATCGAGTCCTCGAAGTTGTAGCCGTTCCACGGCATGAACGCGACGAGCACGTTGCGGCCGAGCGCCAGATCGCCGAGATCGGTCGACGGACCGTCAGCGATGATGTCGCCCTTCTCGATCCGATGTCGCCCACACGCACCAGCGGACGCTGGTTGATGCAGGTCGACTGGTTCGAACGCTGGAACTTCATCAGGCGGTAGATGTCGACGCCGGACTTGCGACGGATCGAGATCTTCGGTGGCGCGGATGACGATACGCGTCGCGTCGACCTGGTCGACGATGCCGGTGCGGCGTGCGCGCGATGGCGGCGCCGGAGTCGCGGGCGACGATCGGTTCCATGCCGGTGCCGACGAACGGCGCCTCGGCGCGCACCAGCGGCACGGCCTGACGCTGCATGTTCGAGCCCATCAGGGCGCGGTTGGCGTCGTCGTTTTCGAGGAACGGGATCAGCGCGGCGGCGACCGACACCAGCTGCTTGGGCGAAACGTCCATCAGGTCGACGTTTTCGCGCGGCGCCATCATCACGTCGCCGGCATGGCGGCAGATGACGAATTCGTTGACGAAGCTGCCGTCCTTGTCCAGCTCGGCGTTGGCCTGCGCGACGTTGTGCTTGGCTTCTTCCATGGCCGACAGATAGACGACCTCGTCGGTCACCTTGCCGTCGACGATCTTGCGGTACGGGCTTTCGATGAAGCCGTACTTGTTGACGCGGGCAAAGGTCGCCAGCGAGTTGATCAGGCCGATGTTCGGGCCTTCCGGCGTCTCGATCGGGCAGATGCGGCCATAGTGGGTCGGATGCACGTCGCGCACTTCGAAGCCGGCGCGCTCGCGCGTCAGACCGCCCGGTCCAAGCGCCGAAAGACGGCGCTTGTGGGTGATCTCCGACAGCGGGTTGGTCTGGTCCATGAACTGCGACAGCTGCGAGGAGCCGAAGAACTCGCGCACGGCGGCCGCTGCCGGCTTGGCGTTGATCAGGTCCTGCGGCATCACGGTGTCGATCTCGATCGACGACATGCGCTCCTTGATCGCGCGCTCCATGCGCAGCAGGCCGACGCGGTACTGGTTTTCCATCAGCTCGCCGACCGAACGCACGCGGCGGTTGCCGAGATTGTCGATGTCGTCGATTTCGCCCTTGCCGTCGCGCAGATCGACCAGCGTCTTGACCACGGCGAGGATGTCTTCCTTGCGCAGCACGCGGACGGTGTCCTCGGCAGTCGAGGTCGAGACGCATGTTCATCTTGACGCGGCCGACGGCCGAAAGGTCGTAGCGCTCGCTGTCGAAGAACAGCGACTGGAACATGGCTTCCGCCGTTTCCATTGTCGGCGGCTCGCCCGGACGCATGACGCGATAGATGTCGAACAGCGCGTCCTGGCGGCTCTCGTTCTTGTCGACCGCCAGCGTGTTGCGGATGTAGGCGCCGACATTGATGTGGTCGATGTCGAGCACCGGCAGTTCGTCGATGCCGGTCGTCGATCAGCATCTTCGAGCGTCTTCTCGTCGATCTCGTCGCCGGCCTCGACGATAGATCTCGCCGGTCTTCAGGTTGACGATGTCCTCGGCCAGGTAGCGTGCCGTAGCAGGTCTGCTCGTCGGTAGACGCGGATGGCCTTGAGGCCCTTGTCGGCCAGCTGCTTGGCCGACGCGCGCGGTCAGCTTCTTGCCGCTCTCGACCACGACTTCGCCGGTGTCGGCGTCGATGAGGTCGGCGTCGGCCTTGGAGCCCTTCAAGCGTCTCCGGATCGAACGGCATGCGCCAGCCGTCGCCGTCGCGCGTCAGTAGGCGACGTGTGTGTAGAAGGTCGACAGGATTTCCTCGCCGTCCATGCCGAGCGCCATCAGCAGCGACGTCACCGGGATCTTGCGGCGGCGGTCGATGCGCGCATAGCACGATGTCCTTGGCGTCGAACTCGATGTCGAGCCAGGAGCCGCGATACGGAATGACGCGCGCGGCGAACAGCAGCTTGCCCGACGAATGGCGTCTTGCCCTTGTCGTGGTCGAAGAACACGCCCGGCGAACGGTGCATCTGCGAGACGATGACGCGCTCGGTGCCGTTGACGATGAAGGTGCCGTTGTCGGTCATGAGCGGCATGTCGCCCATGTAGACGTCCTGCTCCTTGATGTCCTTGACCGACTTGGCGCCGGTATCCTCGTCGATATCGAACACGATCAGGCGCAGCGTCACCTTCAGCGGCGCGGCATAGGTCAGGTCGCGCTGGCGGCATTCGTCGACGTCGTACTTCGGCGCTTCGAACTCGTAGCTTGACGAATTCGAGCATCGCCGCGCCGGAGAAATCGGAGATCGGGAACACCGACTTGAAAACGGCCTGCAGGCCCTCGTCGGGACGGCCGCCTTCGGGCTCGTCGACCATCAGGAACTGGTCATAGGAGGCCTTCTGAACCTCGATCAGGTTCGGCATCTCCGCGACTTCGGGGATCTTGCCGAAGAACTTGCGTACGCGCCTGCGACCGTTGAACGTAACTGCGGTCTGAGCCATCGTCGCTCCTCGTTTCGCATTCGCGGCCGCAACCGTCGGCCGGACGCGCTCCTGGCAATTCCTTCGGCCGTTGCATCGACGGCATCCGTCTCAAACGGGGAAAACCCGTTTCCTGAAGGCCGCTTCAGCCGGCCCTTCCGGAAATGAGGTTCTCGAACGATCCACCCGGCACATGGCCGTCCGCAACATCGCGACGGGAACGGCGGGCGGACAATCGCCGCCCGCCAGAACCGCGAAGCCGAAGCTTACTTGACGTTCGACCTTGGCGCCGGCGGCTTCGAGCTTCTTCTTGATGTCTTCGGCTTCGGCCTTGGAGACGCCTTCCTTGACCGCCTTCGGAGCGCCTTCGACCAGGTCCTTGGCTTCCTTGAGGCCGAGGCCGGTGATCGCGCGGACTTCCTTGATGACGTTGATCTTCTTGTCGCCGGCATCGGTGAGGATGACGTCGAATTCGGTCTTTTCTTCAACCGGCGCAGCGGCAGCAGCACCGCCGCCGGCAGCAGCAACCGCGACCGGAGCAGCGGCGGAAACGCCCCACTTCTCTTCGAGCATCTTCGAAAGCTCAGCAGCTTCGAGAACGGTCAGGGTCGACAGATCGTCTACGATCTTGGCAAGATCAGCCATTTTTTATTTCCTTTATCAGGTTCGAACTAGAGTTGTGATAGCGAGGAACGGCCTCATGCCGCTTCGTCCTTCCGGGCATAGGCGCCGAACACGCGGGCAAGCTGGCCTGCCGGTGCGTTGACGACCTGCGCGATGCGGGTTGCCGGCGTCGAGATCATGCCGACCAGCCTTGCGCGCAGTTCGTCGAGCGACGGCAGCGTGGCGAGCGCCTTGACGCCATCCGCGTCGAGGCCGGTCGCACCCATGGCGCCGCCGAGGATGACGAGCTTGTCGTTGGTCTTGGCGAAATCCGACGGCGACCTTCGGCGCTGCAATCGGGATCCGTCTGAGTAGGCGATCAGCGTCTGTCCCTTGAACAGATCCGAAATGCTTCTGCGACTCCGTGCCCTGAAGAGCGATTTTGGCGAGGCGGTTCTTCGCGACCTTGACGGTGCCGCCGGCAGCGCGCATCTTTGACCGAAGGTCGTTCATCTGCGCGACGGTCAGGCCGGCATAGTGGGCCACGACGACTGAACCCGCGCTCTTGAAGACGCTTCGTTCAGGCGTCGTGACGAACTCGCGTTTTTCCGCTCTTTCCACTGCCTACTCTCCAGTTGGCAGGCTGCATTGCGGATCGCCGCCGGTTGCCTTTTGCCGCCCGGCTGCCTCCTGTCAGTACCGGATCACCCGAACGACGCTTCGAGGATCCTGTCCCCTGTCGGTCGATCCGCGCCTGCATGGGCGGAGCGGCGACAAGGCCAACCGAGTTCGAACCAGAGTCTTGGGCATTGCGCCCGAATATCCGGTCCTCACCCCGTCTCATGCAGGCCCGGCTTCCGGCGATTAAGGCGGCCTTCGGCCGCCGCCCGCAATCTCGGACAGGATTTCCGCGATTGAATCACCTTCCTGCGCGGTCCCGGCGGTTGCCAGCCCGGAATTCTTTGCCGGACAGCGGTTTGCGCCCATCCCGGAATTTCTATCATCAGGCGCTGAGCACGCTCGACGGATCGACCTTGACGCCGGGGCCCATGGTCGAGGAAATCGCGACGCGCTTGACAGTAGGTGCCCTTGGCGCCCGTCGGCTTGGCCTTGACCACCGCATCGGCGAAGGCGCGGATGTTTTCTTCGAGCGCCTTGGCGCTCGAACGAGGCCTTGCCGACGCCGGCATGGATGATGCCGGCCTTCTCGACGCGGAACTCGACCGCGCCGCCCTTGGATGCCTTGACGGCGCCGGCGACGTCGGTGGTCACGGTGCCGACCTTCGGGTTCGGCATCAGGCCGCGCGGGCCGAGCACCTTGCCGAGACGGCCGACGAGCGGCATCATGTCCGGCGTGGCGATGCAGCGGTCGAAGTCGATCTTGCCGCCCTGGACGATCTCGACCAGGTCTTCGGCGCCGACGATGTCGGCGCCGGCGCCTTCGGGCTTCATCGGCCTTGGCGCCGCGTGGCGAACACGGCGACGCGAACCGTGCGGCCGGTGCCGTTCGGCAGGTTGACGACGCCGCGGACCATCTGGTCGGCATGGCGCGGGTCGACGCCGAGGTTCATCGCGACTTCGATGGTCTCGTCGAACTTGGCCGTTGGCGCGGTCCTTGACCATCGTCAACGGCTTCGTCGAGCGCGTAGAGCTTCTTGCGGTCGATGCCCTCGCGGGACTTGGTAACGCGCTTTGCAATCTTGGCCATGATCAGCCCACCACTTCCAGGCCCATCGAACGGGCAGAGCCTTCGACCATGCGCATTGCCGCCTCGACGTCGTCGGCGTTGAGATCCTTCATCTTCTTCTCGGCGATCTCGCGAACCTGCGCCGTGCGTGACCGTTGCCGGCCGTGCCCTTGCCCGGCGTCTTGGAACCGGACTTGCAGGTCCGGCCGCCTTCTTGAGGAAGTAGCGTCACCGGCGGCGTCTTCATCTCGAAGGTGAAGGACTTGTCCTGCGTAGATAGGTGATGACGACCGGGATCGGGCGATGCCCTTTTCCATTTCCTGCGTCTGCGCGTTGAACGCCTTGCAGAATTCCATGATGTTGAGGCCGCGCTGACCGAGCGCCGGACCGATCGGCGGCGACGGGGTGGCCGAGCCGGCCGGACACCTGCAGCTTCAGGTAGCCGGTAATTTTCTTTGCCATTTCTCTGCCTTCCTGACATGCCGGATCGGACCATCCCGGTCCGGCTTGCAGTTTGCGCCGCGGTCTGGCGGGCGCGGTGCAGTGCCGTGCTGCGGCTCCGCGTGCCCGGCCAGGCCGCCTCACGCCTGCCACGAAGCTCCAGGCTTGCGCCCGGATTGCGGATCAGACCTTCTCGACCTGACCGTATTCCAGATCGACCGGCGTGGCGCGGCCGAAGATCGACACTTCCACCTTGAGGCGCGCGCGCTCCTCGTCGACTTCCTGGACGATGCCGTTGAACGAGGCGAACGGACCGTCGGACACGCGCACCTGCTCGCCGATCTCGAAGGAGACCGACGGCTTGGGCCGCTCGACGCCTTCCTGCACCTGGTGCAGGATGCGCTCGGCCTCGCGACTCGGTGATCGGCATCGGCTTGTTGTCGGAACCGAGGAAGCCGGTGACCTTCGGCGTGTTCTTGATCAGGTGGTAGGCCTCGTCGGTCAGGTCGCATCTTCACCAGCACGTAGCCGGGGAAGAACTTGCGCTCGGCGTCGACCTTGCGGCCGCGGCGCACCTCGACGACCTTCTCGGTCGGCACGATGATCTGCTCGAACAGCATCGCTCGAGGCCCTTCTGGCGTGGCCTTCTCCTGGATCGACTCCGCCACCTTCTTCTCGAAATTCGAGTAGGCGTGGACGATGTACCAGCGGTGCGTCATGTCAATCTGTGTTCCCTCGAAAAGCCCTTGCAGGGCAACCTGGCCGACGTCAGCCGCCAGCGAGGAGCGTGCCGACGCCCCAGGCCATGCATCTGGTCCACCACAAAGAAGAAGATCGGCAGCAAGGAACGACCATGACGAACACCATCAGGGTCGTGATCATGGTTTCGCGCCGCGTCGGCCAGGTCGACCTTGGCGGTCTCGGAGCGCACCTGCTGGAGGAAGGTAAAGGGATTGGTTTTGGCGGCCATGACCGCTACGCCTCTGCCGGAATCCGGCGTGAACTTCGATGCGACCAGATATGCGTGATCCGAACCCTCGAACACTTCCCGGTCCGGTATTCCGGGAACATGCACACCTGCCGTGGGTTGCACGCAAACCAATCCATCGGCTCCGCGTGCAAACGGGTCCGGAAAGGCGCATATAGCGGCTGATTGACCCAATGGCAAGGAGAAAGCTGTCACCGGTCGCAGCTCCAATTGCGCATGTACAGGCAATGCAGTCGTTCGAGCTGAAACTGGCAGGGGCAGCAGGGCTCGAACCCGCGACCTGCGGTTTTGGAGACCGCCGCTCTACCAACTGAGCTATACCCCTAGTCGCGTGAGCGGCTATCTGTTGCTTTTTACCGGGACTGGCAAGTGCACACTCCCTGTTCTGTCCGGTTCCCGGCGCATTCTCGAACACGCACAACCGGTGCGGAGAGGGTCCGCAAACCTTGACGAGGTTTTTGAAGCCAACGCACTTTCCGTCAGGACCGCGATAGCCCGGGCCACCCTTGCAGCCGCAACCCTTGCAAGGCGGCCTGTCAGGGCATTTTGCCATCGCCGGCAAACACCCCGATATCAGGAGCACTGCCATCAGCAAAGCCGGCATGCAACTTTCAATGCACCCCCGCCAAAGACAAGAAACCGGGCGGCAAGCAAGCCGCCCGGTCCATCGATGCTTACTCGATGATCGCGGCGACGATGCCGGCGCCGACGGTGCGGCCGCCTTCGCGGATGGCGAAGCGCAGGCTTCTCTTCCATCGCGATCGGCACGATCAGCTCCACCGTCATCTCGACGTTGTCGCCCGGCATCACCATCTCGATGCCTTCCGGCAGCGTGCACGATGCCCGTCACGTCGGTCGTGCGGAAGTAGAACTGCGGACGGTAGTTGGTGAAGAACGGCGTGTGACGGCCACCCTCTTCCTTCGTCAGGATGTAGGCCTCAGCCTTGAACTTCGTGTGCGGCTTGACCGAGCCGGGCTTGCACAGCACCTGGCCGCGCTCGACGTCCTCGCGGTCGACGCCGCGCAGCAGCGCGCCGATGTTGTCGCCCGCCTGGCCCTGGTCCAGCAGCTTGCGGAACATCTCGACGCCCGTGCAGGTCGTCTTCGTCGTCGGGCGGATGCCGACGATCTCGACTTCCTCGCCGACCTTGACGATGCCGCGCTCGACGCGACCGGTCACCACCGTGCCGCGGCCCGAGATCGAGAACACGTCCTCGATCGGCATCAGGAACGGCAGGTCGATCGGACGCTCGGGCTGCGGGATGTAGGCGTCAACCGCCGCCATCAGCTCGCGGATCGCGTTCTCGCCGATCTCGGGCTGCGTGCCGTTCATGCGCATGCAGCGCCGAACCCTTGACGATCGGAATGTCGTCGCCCGGGAACTCGTAGGACGAAAGCAGCTCGCGCACTTCCATCTCGACCAGTTCCAGAAGCTCGGCGTCGTCGACCAGGTCGACCTTGTTCAGGAACACGACGATCGCCGGAACGCCGACCTGGCGCGCCAGCAGGATGTGCTCGCGGGTCTGCGGCATCGGGCCGTCGGCCGCCGAGCACACCAGGATCGCGCCGTCCATCTGCGCCGCGCCGGTGATCATGTTCTTCACATAGTCGGCGTGGCCGGGGCAGTCGACGTGGGCGTAGTGCCGGTTCGGCGTCTCGTACTCGACGTGCGCCGTCGAGATCGTGATGCCGCGCGCCTTCTCCTCCGGAGCCGCGTCGATCTGGTCGTACGCCTTGAACTCGCCGAAATACTTCGTGATCGCCGCCGTCAGCGTCGTCTTGCCGTGGTCAACATGGCCGATCGTGCCGATGTTGCAATGCGGCTTGTTACGTTCAAACTTTTCCTTTGCCATCTTCTCTCGTCCTGCTGACTGGAATGTTGCCGCCGCTTGGCGGCGCGGGTGATGCGAGCCCGGCTAGGCGCGAACGCGCGCTTCCATTAATGGGTTGGCACGGCTTTGCCAAGCCGTGAAATAGGTCACCCACGACCGGTTTTCACCCTGCGGAACGGGGCGGAACGCAAAAGATGTGAAAAAGATTTGGAGCGGGTGAAGGGAATCGAACCCTCGTATTCAGCTTGGAAGGCTGCTGCTCTACCATTGAGCTACACCCGCATTCCGGTCATGCAGATTGACCGGTTTTCGCCGCATTGCAAGTAGGCATTTCCCGGCGCATCGGCAAGCTGCGGGGCGGGATGGTGGAGGGGGTTGGATTCGAACCAACGTAGGCTAAGCCAACGGATTTACAGTCCGTCCCCTTTAACCACTCGGGCACCCCTCCAGGCCGCCTTGAACGGCGACGTGCCGCCGTTTTCCGCCCCGGTAAAGGGTTCCGGGCCGGACAGGCGCGCGTTATGCAAGCGGCATCCCAATAAGTCAACGCCCGAAGGCGAAAATTGCGCGCCGTCCCCGGATCGGGAAAACGGCGCGCGCAATTGGCGCTCGCCAGCGGCGGCGGCTGTCTCTATAAGCCGCGAAATGAACGACAAGCCACCACGCAAGAATCCGGGCGAAGCCCACAACCGCCACCACGCTGAACTGCGGCGCCAGCGGCGCGAGGCCAGCCACGCCGCCAGGGAAAAGTCCCATGCGCCGCGGCCGCGCCAGGAGGGCGAATTCAACGTTCCCGACGGTCGCGTGCTGCTCTACGGCCTGCACACGGTGCGCCATGCGCTTGCCAATGCGGCCCGGCGCAAGTTCAAGCTGCACGCCACCAAGAATGCGCTCATCCGGCTGGAGGCAGAGCCGGCATGGCTGGAACGCGTCGAAGTCATCGAAGCGGAGCCGCGCCTTCTCGACAAGATGGTAGGCTCCGACGCGGTTCACCAGGGCGCGGTGCTGGAAGCGGCCGTGCTGGAACCCAAGAGCCTCAAGGCGCTGTCGCAAAGCCCGCTGATCCTCGTGCTCGACCAGGTCACCGATCCGCACAATGTCGGCGCGATCATGCGCTCCGCCGTGGCGATGGGCGCGGGTGCGCTCGTCACCACCAACCGGCATTCACCGTCTGAATCAGGCGTGCTGGCGAAGTCTGCCTCTGGCGCGCTCGACATGATCGAGCATGTATCGGTGCGCAATCTCGCCGAGGCGCTGACGGAGCTTTCATCGCTGGGATACCAGACGGTCGGCCTCGACAGCGACGGGCCGGACATCCTCGAGAACTCGCTCACGGCGCCGAAAGTGGCGCTTGGTGCTGGGAGCAGAGGGCAAGGGATTGCGCCAGAAGACCCGCGAGACCTGCGCAACCCTCGCCCGGATCGACCTGCCGGGCGCGATAAGGTCGCTGAACGTTTCCAACGCCGCGGCGCTGTCGCTTTATATTGCGCGCCGCCATGTCGACGGCGCGCATCCGTAACTATTTGACCGGTTCGCCTTCCGGAGCCTCATACACTTCCGGTTCGTCGCCCGGCGGAACTTCCTTCGAAGTGTCCGAACCGACCGGCGCATCCGTCGTGTTGAGCGTGATGATCTTGGGCGAGTTCGTGTAAGGCCCGAGCCGCACGGTGCAGAACTGGTCGAGTGCGCAGTCGCCCTCAAGCAAGGCGCCCTCCATCGTCGGGGCCATCACCGGCGCCGCCACGGGGGCTTCGCCGGACGGGGTCACCTGGATGATCTGCGGCGTGCCGTAGCTTCCGCCCCTGAAGCCATAGCCGCGACCGTTATAGTATCCGTCATATGGCCGGTCGAAGGCGCGGATCGACCTGACCCTCTCGCTCGTGCTTTCGCCGCGGCGGTAACCGGAGTCGGCTCCGATCACCAATGGCAAGCCGTAGCCCAGCCCGCCATATCCGCGTCCATTGGTGTAGCCGTCGTAAGGCCGGTCGAAGGCACGAACGCTCCGTACCCTTTGCGCGGTGGATTCGCGAACGCGATAGACGCCGGAACCGCCCCAGCCGCGCCTGTAGCCGTAGACGCCTTCGGTCCGCCGGCCGGACGCCAGTTGCGCGCCGGACCGGTATGCCGGGTGTCCGTTGCGGTAGTGTTTCGGCCGGGCGTGGCCGTAAAGGTCGGAACGGCGCCCGCCGACATTCTTGATGCGCGGCGCGTGATGGCGCGCGGCGGCATGCGATCGCTTGCCGTGAGCGCCCTTCGAACGGCGCTCGCCCGCATCGGCGAACTGCGGCAGGGAAAGCATCGCCAGCGCGATCAGCGAGGCGACAAGCGCCAGACGGCGCAGGAAATTTCGCGACAGGGGTGCGACGCGTGACATGGGCACATCCTTTGTTGCGTGGCGCAAAGCCACAGCCGGACAAGGACCAGGATGCGCCTCCACGCGCTTCCGCAGTCCATGACCTCATGACGCCCGGGGGCGTTGCCGCATCTCCTTCAAGGTAAACGTTCCGTTAACGGCGCCGCAAGGGCCCTGCCCGCTCAAGCCGTCCGATGCAGGGCAAAATCCGTGAACATGGTTAACGCGCGAGCCAACTGGACAAGCCGCATTTATATGGCTATCACGCGCGCCAAGCCCTTGTAGCTCAGATGGTAGAGCAACTGATTTGTAATCAGTGGGTCGGCGGTTCGAGTCCGTCCGGGGGCACCAGTTTTCTGATTTTTCGCCCGGTGTGTGGCAGCTACAAAATTCACGATATGATACCGCAACCTTTCGTGGCGGCCTTATCCTTGCACGAAACGGCCTGACGTCCGCCCGAACTGATTGTGTCAAGGGTTGCCGATGGAAGAAGAACGCCTTCGCGGGGATGCCCGAAAGTACTTCAGGCCGCTGCTCGCGCTGGGTGCCGGCGCCTATTCTGCAATCCGCCAGCCGCACATCACATTGCTGCTGACAATGACGTTGAGCGTCATTGCCTGCGCGACGGTGTTCTATCACTGGCAGGAAGACTGGCGATGGATCGACGCGGCATATTTTTCCGTGGTGACCATCGCCACCGTCGGCTATGGCGACTTCACGCCGAAGACGGATGGCGGCAAGATTTTCACGATCTTCTACATCTTCGGGGGGATCGGACTGTTCGTTTCGACCGCTGCGGCCTTTGCCAACCACATCATTAATGAGGCCAGCAAGCGGCGCGATGAAGCCGCGTCACCCGGCACCCGGGGCAAAGGCCGGGAAAAATAAGAGCCCGCGCAAGGCAATGCGCGGGCTCTTCCACAATCCAAATGGCGTTTACTGCTGCGTACCGGTCGTGCCGGTGCCCGTGGTGCCCGTTCCGGTCGTGCCGGTGCCGGTCGAAGGCTGCGTGGCGGGCTGTTCAGTCGTCGCCGCGGGTTGTTCGGTCGTTGCCGGCGCAGTTGCTTCGGGTGCTGGCGGCGTTGAGCCGAACCATCCGGCATACATTCCGATTACGGCGAGAACGACTACGGCGATGATCACGCCAACGATCGTGTTTCTGTTCATGAGGGATTCCTCCTGGGGAATGCTGCGTTTACGTACGGAGAAGATGTAGGAACGGCATCATGACCGCGCAATGCGGCGGCGGTTTGTCGCGCTCAGTTGGCGAGCAGGCCTTCGATTTCCGCCGGAAGCCTGATGGCCGGGTCCGCGCGCCTTGCCGCTTCTGCCGCAGCCTTAGCCCCCGCAACGTCGCCGCCGACATAGCGGCCGACCGCCGAAAGAAGCATCGCATTCGCGTTTGCCGGCTCCAGGGCGAGTATCCGCTGCGATGCATCCACGGCCGCGGGTCCATCATTGCGGCGCAGTGCCGCGTAGCCCAGCTGCATCCAGGCATCGGTTCGGCGCGGATCGATCGCCAGCAGCTTGCGAAGCCACTCCATCGCCTTGGCGTCGTCGCCGCGCCGAGCCTCGAGATTTGCCTGCTCGAACATCAGGCCGGTGCTGTCGGGCGCCTTCGCCAGCCCTTGCCGCAGGTAGTCCTCGCTGCCCGCGGGGTCGCCGAGCGCGGCGCGAAGCCGCACCAGCATCACCCATGCCTGCTCGAGCTGCGGGTCGAGTTCGGCCGCGTGCTTGAACGCCGCTTCCGCCGCTTCCCAGCGCCGCATCCCGAGCGCCGATCCTGCAATCGCCATGTGCGCCTCCGGCATGTCGGCATTGGCCTGGCGCGAATCGAGATACTCACCCAGCGCCTTCTTGCAGGCGCGCCATGTCCTGCGTCTCGAACAGCGAGGGATCGCCGGAGGCAAGTTCGCGCGCCGCCGCTTGCCGCACGAGGCGGGACGGATCGGATAGCAACGGCTTCAGCAGAATCTGCCCTGACTTGCGGATCTGCACTGCGCAACAGCGCCGCTGCCGCCGCGCGGACCAGTTCGCTTCGGTCATTGAGCAGCGGGTAAAGACCTGGCGGCGCGGGCGTGCCCGACTGCGCAAGCATTTCAATGCCGGTGGCGCGTACGATCGCGGGCCGCGACAGGTCGCTGACATAGGCCGCAAGCGCTTCCGTCGAGGCCTGCGAACCGTTGCCGCCGCTGAAATCGATCAGCGCCGTCCGGTCTTGCCAAGAGCGGTCGAATTGCGGGAACCACTTGGCAATCCTTTCCGCCGCCCAGTCCTGCGTCTGGTCTGTATGGCAACCGGTGCAAGCATCGGGCGAGCCGGCGGCTTTCGACTGCGCCGGATCGGGCCTTCGGAAGAAATGGTCGCGCCGGCCGTCGATCATCATGTAGCTGGTTTGCGGCATGTGGCAGCTGACGCATTGTGCGGCTTCGCTGCCCTCGGCGTGGCGGTGATGGGTAGCCGATTTCGTAGTTTTTCGGCTTGAGGGTCGGGAAGTCGGCGCGGCCCGCCTCGTTGTGGCATTGGGTGCAGACGGCATCGCCCTGCGCGACCAGTTCGCCCGAATGCGGCTCGTGGCAATTGGAGCAAGTCACGCCGCGGGCCATCATCTTCGATTGCAGGAAGGAGCCGAGGATGAACACTTCCTCGCGCTGCTGGCCGTCGAGATAGTAAAGCGGCGGGGACAAAAGCGAGAGATTGTAGTGATCGCCCATCGGCGCGCCGGGCGGGGCGCTCACCTGGCGAGAAGGCTTCGCGGCGCGCGTGGCATGGCCCGCAGACGGCCAGCTCCGTTTCCTGCCGGCCCGGCCCCATTGCACCGACAGGCGGCGGTGCGGTTGCAGGCTCTCCCTTGCGCGCGGCCTCGACATGGGCGGCGGAAGGGCCGTGGCACGATTCACACGATACAGTCAGTTCGGACCAGCGGCTGCTGTAGGCGCGGGTCCGGAAATCGAAGCCTTTATCAAAGCCGGTCTGGTGGCACTCGGCGCAGCGTGCCTGCCAGTTCTTGTAGCTGCCGGTCCAGTGCAGGCCGTTCCCGGCACCCACATCGGTTTGCGGATAAAGATGGTACCATCGTTTCCCGACCGTATCCCATGCAATATCCAGCGCCTGGAGGCGGCCGTCGCCCGTTTCGACGAGATATTGCTGAAGCGGGACTACGCCAACCGTGTAGCGCACCTTGTAGCGTTGAAGCTTGCCGTCTGGACCGTCCGTCTCGACGAAATAGTCGCCGCCTTCGGTGGTGAAGCGGCTGTTGACGCCCTTGTGCGAGAAGGCCGCATTGTTGAAGTCGCCAAGCACGTTGGCGGACGTCGGTTCGCGCAGCGCCCAGCCATGATGGGAGCCGCGACCAGGCTTTCGTCTCGTTGGCGTGGCAGCTTTCGCAAGCAGCGCTGCCTGCAAATCCGTCGGCAGGTTGCTGTGCTAGACCTGCCCCGGCCAGGCACAAGACCAGCAAGATTGCCCCGATGGCGGCGCGGGCGCTTCGAACGGTCCAGGCAATCATTGCGCAGGAAATATGGTGCTCCAGTCGTTCTTCATGTCGATCAACTGCCAACCCTGAGCTCCCGCAGCATCCAGTGCCTTGTCGAGCCTTCCGACCGGAGAGGCGCGGTCATAGGCGAACTCCCGCTCGGCATCGGTGTGGTGCACGATGACGCCAAGCCGCGGCCCCTCCCCCGAAGTCGTCCATTGCAGCATCTGGAAGTCGCCATCGGAATTGCCCGCGGCAAAGACCGGCCGCTTGCCGATGAACTTGTTGATGCCGACGGGCTTGCCGTCCTTGTCGTCGATGAAGTCGATTTTCGCACTACGCGTCAATACCGGCTTGCCGTCCACCAGTTCAAACTTGGTCACAATGCTGGAACCAACCATCTGCTGTGGCGGTATTCCGTAGGTTTTTTCGGCAAAGGCCCGCATGAACTCGACACCGCCGCCCGAGACGATCCAGGTCTCGAACCCGTTGGCGCGCAGATAGTCGAGCAGCTCCAGCATGGGCTGGTAGACCAGGGTATCAAAGCGGCGCTGGAACTTGGGGTGTTTGGCAGTTTCGATCCACTGGGTGACGATCGCCTTGAATTCGTCGACGCGACATTCCGGCATGGGTCTGCATCACCACTTCCAGCAGCGCGTGTTCGCCCTGCTTGGCAAAGCCGGCCATGTCGCCAGCGAGGATGCTCTTGAATGGCTCGGTATCGTTCCATTCGGGATGCTGCGGCGCCATGGCCTTGATGCGGTCGATGGCGAAGAAAAGCTGGAAATAGGCCGGCTGTTCGGCCCACAGCGTGCCGTCATTGTCGAAGACGGCAATGCGGTCGGCCGGCGCGATATAGCCGGGCCCGCCTTCGGTCGTTGCGGCCGTCACGAATTCGATGATCCGTGTGCGGGTGGCGCCTTCATTCCAGGACGGTAGGACTTCGGCGGCGTTTGCCAGGGTCGAGGCTAGCATTGCAAGAACAAGGGCCAGGAGCCCGGTCAGCAATCGGCCGGCATAGCGCTGCATGAAAATTGCCTTTCGGTTTGAATGAAGAAAGGCCGGGTCATGCCCGGCCTTCGTTGTTTTCAATGCAGGCCGGTCAGTTGTTGCCCTGGTTGGACATCACCTTGTCCATGACTGCGCTCCAGGTTGAAACTGCCCGGCTTCTGGCGCGGCGGGAAGTCCTTGAAGCTTTGCAGCCAAGTTCCGACATAGGCCCCCGCCGGTGCGATCACAAACATGCGATCCATGTACCAGCGCTGGTATCCCATGGCGTTTTCATGTTCCGCGCGCTCGAACGGGTCCATCGCAGGTTGGTAAGGAGCGGCGCGCGCAGAACGGTGAAAGGCTCCTGCCAAACCCGCAGTCCATCTGCCTTCTGCTCCAGGAATGTCACCTTCCAGTGGCCGTAACGCAGCGCTGCGACGCTGCCGTCGTCGGTCCAGTAGATGAACTCCTTGCGCGGCCACTCGCCTGCACCCTTGAGAGCGGGCCCCAGATCATAGCCGTCGAGATGAACCTTGTAGGTGCGGCCGCCCATCGTCTTGCCGGTCAGCAATTCTTCCTTTGCGTTGGGATTGCCCGCCGCCGCGACAAGGGTCGTCAGCATGTCTTCATGCGCGCCGATGTCGTTGATGACCGTGCCGGGCTTGATGACGCCGGGCCATTTGATCATCGTCGGAACGCGGTAGCCGCCTTCCCAGTTGGTGTTCTTCTCGCCGCGGAACATGGTCGTGCCGCCATCGGGCCAGGTGAAGGTCTCCGCGCCGTTGTCGGTCGAGTACATGATGATGGTGTTGTCCTCGACGCCCAGCTCCTTGAGCTTGGCCAGGACCTGCGCCGACCTGGCCGTCATGCTCGACCATGCCGTCGGCATAGATGCCAAGGCCGGTCTTGCCTTCGAATTCGGGCTTCAGATGCGTGAAGATGTGCATCCGGGTGGAGTTCCACCACACGAAGAACGGCTTGTCGTCCTTGCACGGCCTTGTCCATGAAGGCGAGCGCCTTCTCGGTGACTTCCTCGTCGATGGTTTCCATGCGCTTGCGCGTCAGCGGACCGGTGTCCTCGATCTTCTGCGTGCCGTCGGCATTGGCGAAGGAATGGATGACGCCGCGCGGGCCGAACGTTTCCTTGAATTCCGGGTCCTTCGGATAATCCGGATTCTCCGGCTCTTCCTCGGCGTTGAGGTGGTAGAGATTGCCGAAGAATTCGTCGAAGCCGTGCGTGGTCGGCAGCATTTCGTCGCGGTCGCCGAGGTGGTTCTTGCCGAACTGGCCGGTGACGTAGCCCAGTTCCTTCAGCAGCGTGGCGATGGTCGGGTCCTCCAGCTTCATGCCTTCCGGCGCGCCGGGCAGGCCGACCTTGGTGAGGCCGGTGCGGATCGGCGACTGGCCGGTTACGAAAGCGGCGCGGCCGGCGGTGCAGCTTTGCTGGCCGTACCAGTCGGTGAACAGCGCGCCTTCGCTTGGCGATGCTGTCGATGTTGGGTGTGCTGTAGCCCATCATGCCGCGGTTGTAGGCGCTGATGTTGAAGCCGCCGATGTCATCGCCCCAGATCACCAGGATGTTGGGTTTCTTGTCCTGTGCCGCTGCGTCGCCGGCCGGCAACATGGCCGCGAGGCCGGAAAATGCAGCCAACAGCGCAACAACGCGCGCGGTCCTACTTGCAAACATCGCTATCTCCCCTTTGCGATCTTCAGCGGATCTCCGCCATTTGTCGGATATAGTATTTTTTTGGATTGTTTGTCCAATAACCAAAGGCTATTACTTTATCTTCTTTGGATATTTTCAAAGTACTTCGAAATAAAAATAGGTGCACAAAATCGTTCATTCTGATTTTTGAAATAGAGATCCCCACCGCGCGAATGCAACGCGGTGGGGTTTTTCATTGGCGCTTCAGCAGTAGTAGACGCCTACCGCGCAGCGGCGGACGGTGCGGCGGGCAACGCCGGCAACGCTTACCGGCGTCAACGGCCGGCCCACACGCTTGCCTGCGCCTCCGAAACCGGCCCGCGAACCCCGGGAACCCCGATGCTCTCGCCGATGCTTGCGCCGCCGACCATGGTTGCGATTGCAAGGGTCACATAGAAGATGCGCTTGATCATTATCATTCTCCGAGTTTGAAGTGTTCAGGCAGATCGCCGAGATCAGCCATGGCCTTGAGATCTTGTGCGTCGATTTTCTTGGCGTCGGCGGACGGGACAAAGGCGAAGTCGGCCGTTCCGCCCGCCGTGAACTTGCGGATGTCCAACGTGAATTGCGGCGCCATGTCGACCTTGGTCGACGTGATGATATAGCGGCAAGGGACAGGCTCGCTGCCTTCCGCAACCCAAATCTGGAAGTCCAGTTCGGGGGTCCGGAATGCCAGGTGGTCGCACACCTTGCCGTTGATCACACCGGCGCCCAGATCCTTGACTTCGGTGACGCCTTCCATGAGGACGTCATTGACATTCTCCGCCAGAAGGTCGGCGCCCGGCAAAGGCTTGTCGAACTTCTCGCGCAAGCCGTCGATGAGCTGATACATGGTGCCGGGCATCTCGGCCTGGACATAGACGTTTCGGTGCATGCCATGAACCGTCAGCATCTTGCCGTCGAAGATGAACTCGACATCGGCAAAGCCGCCAGTGCGCCGGATCCGCATCTTGTCCGGACGGCTGACCGCAATGCTGCCAGAGCTCGCGAGCTGGATCTTTTGCTTGTCGGTCGTGACGACTTCCAGGCCGGTGTCGTAGTCGATGGTGAAGTTCTGTTGTGCCGCCATGTAGTCCGACATGGCCTTGAGTATTGCCTTGGCCTCCGCTTCCGCGGCAAGAGCCCCGGCGGGCAAGGCGATGGCTAGAGCGGGCAAGGCAGCGATTGCGAACGATCGCATGGCTTGTTTAAGCATGGAAATCTCCTTCCGGTGGTTGAATCGAACTAGTGAAAGGCGCGGGCACTGCGAATTCACGACATGTTTCTGCCACGGCAATTGCCTGGTCGCCGGCACATCCAACCAGGGAAAGGTCCGTTTTTGGCCGCGCCTCCAAGAGTCGTGTTTCAGAATACTCCCAAATCAGACAGAAAGTAATCTATGCGACAACTTTCTCTGCTTCATGACGGCTTCGGAATTTTTCCGCCCGTGATTTGGTCTCGATCGTTCGAACGATTTCCATGAATGCGATCGCTGCCGGAGGCAGGGAGCGGCCTCGCCGCCAGATGAAGCCGTAGTTTGCCTTCATCCACTCCACTCCCATGACGGGCAGGCGAACGATCGAGCCATTTGCGATGTCTTCCTCGAGCAGGTGGGCGAGCCCTGCGGACACGGCATTCCCCGACTTTACGACCTGGCGCATGGCGGTGAAGTTTTCGACCGCGAGCCGCGGTATGATCCGCTCTCCCCTTTCGTCAAAAACGCCATAGGACCGCTCACCATCGGGCAAATGCGGCCGCCAGGCAGCCGGCAGGCTGGTGCCCACCCAGGGGAACTGCATCATTTCTTCAAAGGTAACCGTGTTGCGGCCCGACAACGGATGGCCGGCGCGCGCGAACACGTCCAGCACCTCTTCGCGCACCAATTCCGTTTCCAGATCGGGATGGTCGCGGGCCTGCGTGATGTCGGCAAACCCGAGATGGCTCGCACGGTTGAGCACATCCTCGATCACGGATACCCAGTCCTTGACGAATACCGCACAGCGAAGCTTGGGATGGCGTTGCGACAGCATGCCCATCGCCTGCTGGCCGGATGCCTCCGCGGCAAAAATCCCTGCGCTTATCAGGAGGGTGCCGCTGTCGAGGCCCTTGGCCATCTCCAGTTCGTGCTGCAATTCGAAGAAGCCGTTGAGGATCTGGTCGCTGTGGGCCAGCACGATCTCGCCGAATTCGGTAGGCGTAACCGCGCCGGACCGGTCGAACAGCCGTGCCCCGATGATTTCCTCCAGATGATTCAGGCCCTTCGACAAGGCGGGCTGGGAAATGCCCAGCGTCTCCGCCGCACGGCCAAAATGCTTGTGTTCCGCCAATGCCTTGACAATCTCAAGGTGGCGCGCCGACTGCACCATAACCATGAAGTATCAAATCCCCGCCATCTATTCCGCAGGGTTATGCTACATGGAATCTGATATTGTCGCAAATGTTACTTTACGTAAAGCACCGGTTTCATCAGTGGCGACGACCCTTGCCCTTCCGTTTGCAAGGCCAGTGCCAGTGACGGTTCGGCCCGATATCGACATGCGGTGGCGAGCACCCATAAGTCCCCGTGCCGCCGCCGCCGCTGGCGCGCCAGTATTTCACGATCCGCCCGGCGCCGACGCCGGAAATGCGAACATCGGCGGCCATGCAGCGCAAATGGTAGCTGTTCTTCACGCCGCGATTGTTGCGACGGTTACGGCAGCCGGAAGTCACCGTGACGGTCTTGCCGAAATTGCCCGCCATCGAACGCAGGCGTTTGACGAGCTTTGGATGGAGGCCCGCCGATTTTCCGGCAATTGGCGCAAGGGGGATCGCTTCCCCCGGTACTGCGACCGCAAGGGCCGCAACAAGGCAGGTTCGCATCATCATCGAATTTGTCCCTCTCGGTGACGAACCGTCACGCAGACAGCGGTCGCAAAAACAACGTGCGCAACCTTCTCGAACGGTGAATGTTCCAGCCGGCCCGTTGAATGAAGCAAGCGGACGGAACCAAATCCGGCAGTTCTCGTTGCGGGAGCATCTGACCCAACAAACGGGGGCATGGCGTGAAGGGCACGGGTCTTGCGCTCCTAGCCACGAATAAGAATCGGTTGAGCTTCGTGGGACGCGAACGGCGCTGGAACAAACCTGGCGACGAAGGCGTGATACGCTTGCGGCTGGCCGTGCAGGCGGCGCGGCTGGGCATCTGGGATTGGGATCTCGAAACGAACCGGTTCGAATACACCAGCCGCGCAAGGCAGATATTCGGCTTTTTGGCCGACGAGGAAGTGACGCTGGAAAAACTGCGCGCGCTCACCCATCCCGAAGACCTGCCCATGACTTCGGCCCAGGCGCGCGTTGCGCTTGATCCCGATCAGAACATCGACAAGCCGTATGAGTACCGGATCATCCGTCACGGCGAGATCCGGTGGGTGCGCGCGCATGGCGAAGCGGTGTTTGCACGGCAAGGAGGGCGGCGGCGGGCAGTGCGATACATCGGCACCATCGAAGACATCACACACCGCAAGCAGGCTGAAACGGATGTCGCCGAAAGCGCGCGAAAGCTGCAATTGGCGATCGAAATCGCCGGTATCGCGATCTGGGAAGTCAAGCTGGCGCAGTCGAAGCTTGCGGTCTCGCCAGAACTCAACCGGATATTCGGCTATGGCCCGGATGACCAACCGTCCATCGACGATTTCCGTTCGCACTATCTTCCAGGCGAGCAGGAACGCATCAGGATCGCGGGAGCCGAGGCGATTGCAGCCGGCGCCAGCAAGTTCGAGGTGGAATTCCGGATACGGCGTCGCGACGATGTCGTGCGCTGGCTGCTCTTGCGCGCCGAGGTGCTGCGCGATTCCAAGGGCGAGTTTGATCGTGTCGTGGGTGTCCTGGTCGACATCGACGAGCAAAAGCGCAATCTGGAACGCCAGCAACTGATGACGCGCGAACTGAGCCACCGGGTCAAGAACTCGCTTACCGTCGTGCAGGCCTTGGCCGGACAGTGTTTCCGCGAAGGCCAGCCGGTCTACAATGCGCTGGAGGAGTTCCGCGGCCGGTTGCAGGCGCTTGCGACGGCCAATGACATTCTCGCGCGGACCGAATGGCGGGAGTTCGGGTTGCGCGACCTGATCGTGCAGATTGCGCAACCGTACAGTGGAGGCCTGGTCGATCCATTTGAAATCGAGGCCGGGGAAACGGTGCTGAGTTCGCGGCTCAGCCAGCCCATGGCGCTGGCTTTCCACGAACTGTGCACCAACGCGGCAAAGTATGGCGCGCTGTCGGTTCCGGGAGGAAAGGTCTCCATCCGCTGTGTCGAAACGGACGGCAAACTCTCCATCACGTGGAAGGAGCGGGGCGGGCCGGAGGTCCCTCCCCGCCAAAATCAGGGTTTCGGAACCCGTCTTCTTACCTCGATCCTCGTCCATGAAATGGGCGCGGTCGATCTGCGGTTCGAACCTGACGGACTGTTGTGCCAGTTCACGATCAGTGCACCCGGCGCGTTGCGCACTGCCGGCAATGGCTAGGCCCTGCCCTATGCCAGCAGGTTTCGCCAGGCGCCCATCGACATCAGGTGGCAATAGATGATCGTCAAGGCGCCGGATTTGCGCAGCGCCAGGAATGCCTCGTCAGGCAGCGCGCCGAGCTTCTTCTCATCGACGATGCGAAAGCCGCCGACTGCGGCCTTGCCGCCGCCCGGCAACGTCACGTCCGCCCTGCGAGCCACGGTAATCCCGGCATCGACGATTTGCCGGACAAGCTCCTTGGTCCGGTCCAGTTCGCTCTTGTATGCCTTGCAGAAGGCGACGGCGTTGCGGGCGGTCGCGGAAGGCTTGCCGTCCGCTTCGTAGAGCGGAGCGCCATTGCCTTGCGAAAGGTTTGCCGCGGTCGGATCGATGCCAAGCGAGAGGCGCTTCCCGCCATCGCTTTCGATGAAGATGAAGGGATAGCGGCGCACGTAAGCAGGTATGTAGGTGTCCTTGCGCCAGGCGCCTTCACCGTCGACATAAAGATTCGCGCCCTCGGCATGACCGGTGACCACGTAAGGCATGGCATCGTCGCCGCGATCGGAGAAGACGACGGGATAGTCCTGCGCGGCCGACGGAATTTCCGATGCGGCCAAAATGATCGACGACATTTTTGCTGCGTGCGCAAAGCCTGTGCGATGGCGCCAGCTTGAGGGCGCCGTGCCGGGCGGCAGAGAGCGCCTCGATGGCGCCATACATTGGCGGCAGTGCCGCCTGTGCCGATGCTGCGGGCGCGGCTTCGGCCGGGCGCCCGGCTTCACCGTTCGCCCGCCTTGCCTTTCTTTTCATTCGCCTTCGAAGCCGGCGTCTTCTTTTCCGTTGCCATGTCGATATCCGTCACTTCTTGTTCTTGAGGGAGGCGAGTGCGTCTGCAAGGCCGGCGGTCGACATGGCGATCCGCAACATCTGGCCGCTGGCAATCGGATACTGCACGCCGGGCTTTTCCGTCTTCAGGAACTGCTCCACCTTTGCATCGTCAATCTCGAAAAGGGTGTAGCAGAAATTGCCGCTGCAACGGACCACCTTGCCCGTCGCGATCTCGGTCTCGCCATCAACGATGGCTGCGTTCTTGTCCGTCGAAACGTCGACTACGGTGCGCATTCCGGCGACGAATTTGGCGGTGTCCTTCGCGTCGAGCGCAAAGACAAAACGGGCAATCTCGTTGCCGGTATTGCGGTTTGTGAAAATCTGCGCCGCCTCGCAGACCCGCTTCGTTTCAGCGGCCGCGTCGGCCGCCTTTGCGTCGGCCGCCTTTGCGTCTGCAGGCTTTGCATCAGCCGGCTTTTCTCCGGCGGCGGCTGCATCGGCCTTCTGCTCCGGGGCAGCGGCCACGCTGGTGCATTCCACCGTCCAGGCCTGGTAGGACTCGGTTGAACGGCTCGGGGTCGGCGCCTCGGCTTCCTGCGCCAGTGCCGGCGAGGCCGAAAGCACGGCAATGGCAGCCAATTGCAGGACGTGTTTGCGTGAACGCATGAAACTTCTCCGTTTGGGAATGGGTGTTGAATTCAGGAGTGGCGCGCGAAGATGTAAAGTTGCGGCCCGTTGATGGCAGCCAGTTGCCAACCTTCTTCGGCAATGGCGCCCATTACCGCGGGCAGCACTTCTTGGATGCGCGCCCGGGAGGGATCGAGAATCTGCATCACCGGCCTGCCTTGGTCGACGCCGGCGAAACCCGCCACGCCCGCTGCTTCGAGCCGCACAAGCGCCAACTTGTCCATGTCGGCGGGGCTCAGCACCTTGTACTCGGCGCGCCGGCCCGCAGGCAGCGCCTGGAAGATGTAGCATTCCATCTTGTTGACCGCGCACAGCAGCCAGCCATCCTTGCCGAGGCGGTCAAGAACCTTGGGCAGGATCGACTGCGACCGCGCGGCATGGGTATCCGTGATGGTATACCCGCCGTCGTCGTTTTGCCTGGCCGCGCCCAAGCGCGAAAGTTCCGCGAAGATATCGCGGTCGAGTTCCGCTACCGTCACGACCTTGTACTGCGTGCCGCCGCCCGGCGTCGAAGCAGGGCTGCGGCCAACTGCGGCTGTCTTGCCCATGCTTCAGAAACGGGCAACGAGCCGGAAGTGCAACTGGCCGTCATCGTCCTTGTCAGCCGAAGCGGTGTCTTCCACCTGCCAGCCATACGCCACCTGTGCCGTGAGGTTGTCGCGGAACTGGTAGGTGAGGCCCACACCGGCGCCGGCGAGGGTTCCCTCGACGTCGGTCGCGGCATCGAACGGCGAATTGCTGGTTACCGCGCCAATGTCATAGAAGGCAAAGAAGCGGAGTTGGTCCTCATTGGCGGCGGCGTCGCCGAAAAGGCTGAAGCCGGGCGTGTACATCTCAAGTCGCGCCAGCGCGCCGTTGTCGCCCGCAAGGGTGTTTTCGTCGAAGCCGCGGATCGTGTTCAATCCGCCGAGATAGATCTGCTCGGAGGAGAGCAGCCTGTTGTCGGCAACCTGGGCATCGACAGCCGCAACGAAGCGGAAATCGCCCGGCAGGAAAATGGTATGGTCGAAACCGGCACGCAGGTAGGCGTAGTCCGCCACCGCGCCCGTGCGGGAGCCCGAGAAGGCTGCGTCGGTGTTCAACTCGAACATGTCCCCCGGCGAGTACCATACGCCAGCGTAAAGGTTTGTGGCGCTGCGCGAGTCGCCGCGCTGGCCGTTCAACTGCAGGAAGAACTGCCCGATCTCCGTCTCATTGCCGGTGACCGGGGTGCCGCCGAATTCAAGGTTGTTGTCGCTGTTCTTGTACTCGAAGCCGTAGCGCGCTTCCCAGGCGACCGATTGCAACCGCGGGAGTTGCGTGATGAACGTGCCGCCCAGCTGCCAGCTGGTGCCGTCATTGGTGAAATCGGTGTCCTGCGTCCCGGTCGTCACGTAGGCGCCGGTCAGCTGGAAATCGGTCCAGTTGGCGACCGGCAGGATGTAGGACAGGACATGCGCGCTGAGCGCGTCCGGCCCATCCTCGGAGGTCGTGTACTGATAGGAGAACTCGTGGTCCGTTGCACCGAAGTCCGCGACGGTGAAGCCTGCGAAGATGCGCAATTCGCCAACGCCGCCTTCGCTGCCCGTATTGTCTACGCCGCCGAAAACCGTCCACGGCTTCGTCTCCGAGACCTGCAGCGTGATGTCGGTCTGGCTGAAGGCCGCGCCTGGTTCATAGACCGCGTCGACGCGGCGATGCAGCCGGCGGCTCTTCCAACGCAGTTGCGAGAGCACCGCGCCTTCCTCGATGACGTCACCCTCGGCCAGTCCAAATCCGGAGGTATAGTAGTCCGGGTTTGCCGTGTCGCCCTCGACCGAGAGTTTGCCCAGGCGCCCCACCACGGCCACGACCTGGATGACGCCGTTGGAAATGTCTTGCGGCGGAACCACGACGTTGACTACCGGCATGCCGGCTTCACGGTAGGCAAGGACCATGGCCCTGGTCATGGCGTCGAGCGATGCCAGCGTCACCACGTTGCCGACAAAGCCGTTCGCTGCCGCGACCACCTGGTCGGGTACGGTGCCGCCCCGCACTTCCACGCCGCTCGACTTCGTGCCGCCATTTTTGATGGCCGCCGGATCATCGACTATGACGATGCCCCTGAGGCTGGGAACCAGCGGCGTCGTATCGCTGGAAGCTTCTCCAGGCTCAACGGGCGTTAGCGCCACCTCGCGGGCAGATTCGCGCGAAATACCCTGGCTGTAGCGGTCCACCGCCTGTGCATGGGCGCCAACCGGGCCGTGGAGGAGCGCCGCCGGCGCAGTCATTGCCGCAATCGCCGCGATGAAGATGCGGCCCCTGTAGAGATTGTTCATGCCTTGCCCCATACCCAGCCTCCGCCTTGTCCGGAGGTATTTCCAATAGGCCTTATGGCCCGGTTCATTCCCGTGAGGGCCCGCAGGCCCTCACAGCGCCTCGGCTTCGTAGACGGTCGCGGGATATGCGGCCGAGATCACGGGGCCGAACAACCGCTTGGCCTCGGTCACCGTGGCGACGCCCCCGCGCAGATATTCGCCATATGTCTTTTCACCGAAGTTGTGCGATGCGGCCGCGCCGTTGCCGGCATGCGTGGAGAACGCGATCGCCTGTCCGGGAACGTGGATCTTGATCCCCGGAACGATCACCGGTCCCGACGCGGAAGCCACGACGGTCCGAGGCGTAACCAGCGCGGGCGGCGTGATTACCGCTGCGAAGGTCACCGATGCATCGCTCGCTCCGGCGTATACCGGCGAAGAGATGGTGTAGGCCGACACCTGGCCGTCTTCCGAGGGCCGCGACGATGCCAGCGGATCCCCGAAGATGTACGGCTGGACATTGCCTCCACCGGTCGCCGGGAACTCGGTGCTGGATCCGTAGCCAGTATTCCCGCCGGAATAGTTTTCGACCACCTCTCCGCACTCGTTCGCGTCCTGGCCGACCGTAGCCTCTTCGCAATCGATGTCGCTGCTGCCGGTGCCGACCACCTGTCCCGTTCCCAGCACGCCGCTGTTGACGGCAGCTCCGGTATTGCCGTCGCGATAGACGACCGAGAAGCCGTCCTCGAAATCGGGACTGTCGATATACGGCGTGTAGAACACGGGCAGGAAGGAATTTGCCGTGCGCGGCTCGGGCTCGAAGTAGAAGGTGAAGTTGCCAGCGCCGACGAACGCATCGGTGTAGGGGCGGCTGGCGGTCATGAATGCGAACCAATGTTCGTGATTGACGCCACCGGTACCCTGGAAGACGTTGGTGCTGTCTGCCGTGCGCGGCGTGACCGGGTCGGCATTCGAGGCGCTGTCGTTGAAGGTGACAGGCGCAACGATGGTCAGGTTCTGCTGCGCAGGCAGGAAGAAGCGCAACTCGCCGTCGACATCCTTGTTGCCGATGCCGCCATAGCCGGAATTCACCCGCACCGCCCCGTCAGTGCCGTCGAACTTCATGATGTCGGCGATCAGGATCGAATCTTCCCGGGCAGAATTCTGCCCGGCGCCGATGGTGGTCTTGCCGCGAATGCGGTTGCGGATACCGGCCCCGAGGCCTTCCGGAGTGGCGTTCTTCTTGCTCGCTGCAATGCTTGCGAAGTCGTAGTTCTCGTGGCCGATATTGGCCGCGAGTACATGCAGATCGCCACCTGCCCGCACCCAGATGTCGCCGGCCGAAACCTGCGTCTCGTTTTTGACGCCCTCAACCTCGTTGGCCTGGTTGTGGCCAATCCGCACCACGCCGCCCGCCGTTGCATCGAGGCGGATGTCGTCGCCGGTGCCGGTCTCGTTGCCTGCGCCGGCCGTTGCGCCGTTTGGCAGATCGGCGCCGGCATCGGTGCCGGCCTCCACCACGATGTCGCCGTCGAGAAGCTGTTGAGTGACAGAGCGTGCGCCGCCCTCGACCTGCCATTCGTTGGCTGCTGGCGACATATGCCCGATCACCGACCGGCCACCCGTCGTCAGCATCACGAGATTGTTGCCTGCGCCGCCCGTGCCGACACCGCCCTTGCCCTGGTTGGCATTGCTGCCGAACAGGATGTCGGATCCGACGATCTGCTTGAGCAGCGAGTCCGCCGAGGAGTCGGTGATGGCGTTGGTCGCATTCACCGCCACCGGCGAAGTCGTGCTCAGGGCCGCTCCGGTCTCGACGATGTAGTGACCGACCTGGACCGAACCACCGATCTTGTCGAGCAGTTCGATGTCCTGGGCCGCATTGAAGGCAATGACGGAGTTGCCGGTGTTCACAGCCTCGCCATTGGCGCCGAGCGTGGTCGAACCGATGCCCTGCAGCGTCTGGTAGAAGCCTTCCGCGACCAGGCTCGGCGTGTTGTCCGACATGGTCGATGTCGAGCGATGGCCGACCTGTACTTCGCCCGCCGCAGTCACGTCTTCAAGCGTGATGTCGCCCTGCGTGCCGTTGGTCGCGGCAAGCACCGTGTCCACCTGGCCGGTCGCACCGGTCGCGGTGAAGCGGATGTCCGAACCAGCGCCGTTGATGATCGAAGTCGCCACGACGAAGCCGGACGGCAAGCCCGCCATCGCGTTCTGAACGCCGTCTCGTGACGGCTCGACGCCCAGCTTGTCGCCATCGGCGGCCGCGCTGTGGAAGGCCTCGTGGCCTACTTGAAGACGGGTGCTGTTGGCATTGGAGAGGAGGATCTCGCCCGTCGTGATGGAAATAGCAGCGTCGACGGTCTGTATCGCCAGCACATCCGGCCGGGCAAATCCGTCATTGACGCCCCCGGCGCTTTGGCCGCTGTCGCCCAGGTCGAAATCGGACGGATCGCCGCTGTCGTCGGCCGAGAAGGCAGTCTGCGTCGCCTCGTGGCCGATATGCAGTTCGCCAGGCGAAGCCGCGCCGATCGACGCCTCGAAGCTCGACCACGGGTCAAACCGCAGGTCGCCGGTAACGGCCTGGGTCACGGTGACACGTTCGCCATACTGAGGGACGGTTCCCGTCGGAGCATTGGTCTGGCCGGACACACCATTTTGCGTGGCATCGTGTCCAATCCAGATGTCATTCCCCGACGTACCCGCCACACGAATCGCCAGGTCTTCGACATTGGAGATCACGACATCGCCGCCGACGCGCTGCGTCAGCGTGACCGCGCCTCCGTCATCCGATTCGTTCGCGCCGGAAATGCCGGTATGCGACAGGGTTGTAGTTGCCGTCGAGGTTTCCCCTGCCGCCGGATTTGTCTGGCCGGCATTGCCGAGACGGATGCGCGAAGGCGTCGCACCGCCGGTCTCAACGATCAGGTCGCCTTCGACGCCGTCGCCATTGGAGTCAAGCAGGATCGAGACAAGTACGCCGTCCTCGATGCCATCGCCGCCATTGCCTTCGGTGTCAGAACCAGTGCCTTGAAGCGCGCCATTGTTGCCGGCGACAGTCTGGCTCGAGTTGATCCGGCCGGCGCGGTTGGAGCCGAGATTGTCCTGTGTGTCGCCGAGATTGCCGGTTTCGATCGGATCGGACTTTGATTCGTTGTTGGTCGTGACCTGATGGCCGATCTGCAGGTAGGAATCTGCAAGTCCGGTTGCCAGAAGCTTGCGGTCCTTGGCATCAACCGCACTTGCGATCCGTTCCGCCATGATCTGTACGCCGCCGGACACCACAGTGTTGTTGGTGATGTCGCCGCCGCTGCCCATGAGCGAACCGATATCCGACCAGAAAGCTGTGTTACCCAGCCTGTCGCTATGGCCGAGATGGGTCTCCGACGTTCCGGCTGCGCCGAGCACGGTTACCACGACTTCCTCGGCCTTGAGGTAGACATCGCCGCCGGTCGTGTTGGTCGACACGATGGAGCCGCCGTCGCCGGCAATGCCGCCTTCCTCGGGGGAGGTGTCGGTATCGCCGCCGCCCTTGCCGGTGGTGTTCACCATGAAGCGGCGATGGCCGATCTCGGTGAGCGTGACGCCGTCTGTGGTATTGGCCTCGACATGGACCACGCCGTCGTCGATGTCATCGGCGGTGGTGAAGCCGGTACCGCCGAAATTGTTTGCCACGATGGCGTCGTTTCCGACGATCGTCTTGCTGCGCCAGTCGGCTACCGCGCCGGTATAACGGCCCGACAAGACCATGACCGTGCCGTCAACAGCACCGGTGTCGGCAATGTTTGAAGGCAGCGTGCCTGCCGCGATCGAAAGGCCGAGATTGAGATCCTGGCCGTAGTTGTAGCCGCGGGTTGCAAGTGCGCCGTAGACGATGTCGCCGGCATCGGCGAAATCGGCGACGAGCGAACCGGTCTGCGGGATGGTAGCGAGAACGGTCTTGAACGTGGCTGTCGATGCAATGAGACCTGTCGCGGCTGCCTGGACGTTCGCAACCGCCTGCTCGACCGAAATCTGGCCCGAACCCGAGCCGATATTGGCGAGCGCCGACCTTGCATTCGTCAGGGCCGTCTGTGCGGCATTGTATGCAGCCTGCAGGTCACCCGCGTCGTTGGCGTCGGCGACCCCGTCATCGGCAGGGAAGCGGTCCTTGTAGCGCAGCGCCAATGCCAGCGCCCTGACAAGGTCTTCCATGTCCTCGACGGCATTCTGCGCGTCGGCGATGGTCGCCTGGCCGCTGGCGTTGTCCAACACAGTCGTGGGGTTGGTGAGCCCCGCGAACGTGCCAAGTTTGCCTGTAAGAGTGTCGCGCAGCTCGCCGAAGCCGGAGCGGCCCGTTATCACCGTGAACTCGGTTTCATGGCCGATCTGCACCTGCGCATTGCCGATATTGGCGAGTGACTTGACCGTTACCTGCTTGCCGTCAGCGGCAGTCTTCGAGTTTGTACGGTCCGCGTCGAGCGCCTGCAGCAGGATGTCGCCGGAAATGGTGTCGCGGGCGATGTAGACGCCGCCAGCGTCGCCGGCAGTCTGGCTCGAATGGAATCTCGGATTGTAATCACCGGCCTCCAGCGTCGTGGCGGTCACATGCTGCTGGTTGCCGATCTCCAGATGCGATGTGCCGAGCGCCGTCTGCGACAGAATGTCGACATTCTCGGTGATCGAGGTGATGGTGATCAGGCGGGCGTCGTCGCTGGCCTCGCGACTGTCGGTCAGCTTGCCGAGCGAGATTTCGATCCGGCCGCTGTCGGCGTCCTCGAGGAAGCCCTGCGCCGCTGCATCGGCATTGGCGAGATCGGAGGCATTGACGTCCTCGATGTGGGCGTCGCCGCCGGCTCCGGCAATGATCGATCCGCTGCGCGGATTGTCCGAGTTCGGCGAATTCGCCGATCGTGCGCTGGTGCCCTATCGTCAGGTTAGCCCAGTTGCCGCCGGAAGTGGAGGTCTGCGAGGTGACCTTGACCGCGTCGCGGCCGATGATGTCGATGTCGGCGCCCAGATCGGTCTGGGTGATGAAGATGTCGCCGCCATTGCCTTCCAGCAGGCCTTCGCGAAGCGCCTACCGGCCCGGTCACCGAACCCTGCTTGCCCGCATCGCCGGCCTTGGCCGGACGCCAGCAGGAAGTCGTGGCCGATATGGGTCTCGACGTCCGGAGAAGACGGCCCCGTCGCGAACGCGTCGATGATGATGGAGATGTGGTCATCTGCGTCTTCGAGTGCGGCAAGGCTTATTTCTGTGTTGAAGTCGCCGTTCTCTCCGACCGCACGATCAGAACCCGAAATGACGCCGCGCTGCCAGACATGGACGTCGCCGCCATTGCCGTTGCGCCCGTCATCGAAGGAATCGTTGCTCTCGCTGCCGCCGCTGCCGGCCTGCATGACGTTGCCGCCGCGATAGCCCGTATAGTCGGAACCGATGTTCAGTCGATGGCCGACATAGGCGCGCACTTCCTGCGCATCGGGTCCTAAATCGACCGCCCGAACGCTGATCTTGTGGTCCGAACGGATCGCGATGGCGCCGTTGACCGCATATTGATCGGCTACCGCATCGCCACCGTCTCCGCCGATGCCGTTGGCGTCGGCGTTCGCGCCGCTCAAATTGCTGCCATTGCCTGCAACCGCGCCGTAGACTTCCGCCTGGTGGCCGACATGCGTCAGCATCATGCCTGCCGCCAACTCGGACGTGGATGAAAGCTGGATGAAGCCGCGCGCCGCATCCGATGCGTCAAACGCGAGGGCAGTGATCGCGATGTTGCCACTGGCCGACAGGATGTCGCTTGTACCAGCAAGGCTGGCCGAACCCTGCCGGATAACCGCATTGCCGCCGTGGCCGGATGCCGCAAGGATATGCAGCATGGTTTCGATCTCGCCGTCATTGGCGCCGGCAACGTGGCCGGTGGCAGGAACGAGCGGTGCGATCGTATGGTTGGTTCCGCCGACGGCATTGTCGTCGCGGGCATTGGCAGCGATCACCGTCGGCCTCGTTGCCGACGAGCCTGTCGAGGAAGACCTCGAGCTCGCCCGGCTTGTTGGCGAAATAGTCGACGAACGGCGCGACCAGCTTCTGCTCGAATTCCGAAAGGGCTGCGAAGTTGTTGCCGCGGGCATGGAACTCGCGCAGCGCCTCGTAGATGAAGTAGATCGACTGGGCGCTCGCTTCCGCCGCCGCCGTGCCGCCAACGCCGCCGTTTCCGCCGGTGGTCTTTGCCGTCTGGCGATGTCCGACCGCCGCGACCGTGACCTGTCCCGATACCATCCCGTCGAGCGCACGCACGATCACCGAATTTTCGGCGGTGAGCGTGATGTCGCCTTCCATCTGGCCGTGCCAGGTCACGGCATCGCCGCCGTCACCGCCCTGCGCCGAAAGGCTGGCGGGGAAGCTGGGCGTTGACGCCTGCGTTGCTGGAGGCTGCGCCGCCATTGCCGCCCGTTGCAGAAAGCTTCGTGAAGTGGCCGGCACGGGCCTCGGCCCGGTTGCCGTTTACATCGGACGACGTGCCACCAACGGCTTCGATGATGATGTTGGTGGACTTGGTATCACCGGAATCGTCCAACGCGTCGCCGGAGACATTCGAGATCAAGACGTCGCCGAAGATCGCCTCACGGGTCACCGTGGCCGAGCCGCCGTCGCCGCCGTCGCCCTCGGTTATCGTGGAAGACAGCGACTGCGATATGCCGTTGCCGCCATTGCCGCCCTGTGCATTGCCAAAGCCGTGGTGGCCGGCCAATGCCGCGAGAATTTCCCGGGTGCCCTGGTTGGCGCCGGGCCCGGAAATCGCGTGGATATAGATGCCGTCATTGCCGGCAGCCGACCCGCCTGCCGTGAGCGCGTCATTTGTCCGGATCGTGATATCCGCGCCATTGATGTCGTTAACGCCGTAATCAAGGCCTTCGCGCCCGCTGAGCCTTGAGCCGATCTCGCCCATTACGAGGGTAGCGTTTCCGCCATTCCCGCCGCGCCGGTCGGTTCCCAGATGGAAGCCATTCGATGCGTCGATGTCGTAGGGTGTGTCGCCGTTCAGCTGCGAGCCGCCATAATTGTAGTCGCTGTCGACGAGATTCGGATCCGTAGCCGTCTGCAGGCTGTTGGTGGCGCCTTCACGGCCACCGTTGCCACCCTGGCCGGCGAAGGATTCGGCGAAGCCGCCATGGCCCACCGCAGCAAATGTGTGGTCATTGAAGCTGTCGTTGATGTTTGCTTCGCTCGCCACGATTTCGAGCGCCCAGCCCGCTGTCGTGTTGTGGCCGATGTCGAGCGTGATATCGTTGTGGTGACCGGCCTGACGAACCGATGCGTCGCCGGCGTTGCCGCCATTGGCCTGCTGGTTGCGCTGCTCGTTTACCGCCCAGTCATGCGTGCCGTCGCCGCCGTATGATGCCACCGCACGCGCGAAGTCGCCGTGGCCGACCTGGGCGCGGACGACATCGCCGAAATCGTGATAGTCGTAGGCGGCAATCAGCATGCCGTTGCCGAAATAGTTGCGTGCCGGATCGACGAGATCGATCACGACCGGAGCGTCGAGGATCGCGTTCTGCAGGATGCTGGCCGAACCGCCATTGCCGCCATTGGCAAGCCATTGCGCGTCATCGCCCCGGCCCGCGGAACCGCCGTTCGCCGTGGCGCGGCGGCCATGCCCGATCTGCGACACGAGCGTGTTGATCTTTCCGGATACCGTAACGGCGGCACCGTTTTCGGCCTTCAGGATCAGGGAGACGTCGTTCGATCCGTCGCCGCTGTCGGCGCCGGTCATGACGGTGACGCCGCCCTTCGCTTGATGCTGCACGATGGAAGCATCGCCGCCGTCGCCGCCATTGGCGATCTCGGTCTGGCTGGAACCATCGGAGCCGCCCACCGGCGCGTAATTGGAGGCGCCGAAGCCGCCGCTACCGCCATAGGCAAATGTCTCGGCGCTGTGACCGATGGCGCTGGCGGCAAAATTGTTGCCGTAGTCAATGTCGGCGAAGCTGGTGACGTCGATCCGGCCGGCATCTCCCGAGTTCGTATTGTCCAGATCGTTCGGGGTGTTGATCCAGACATGGCCGACCAGATGATCATATTCCACGACGGTATCGTCGCGGTCCGCGTCGTTGTCGCGCGCCTCGCCCTGGACGACGAAGGCGTTGCCGCCCCGGCCGCCGGAAGCGTTGACCGCGTAGTAGCCGCCAGCGCCACCCGATGCGCCTCCATGCGCTTCGGTCGATCCCTCAATGCCTTCGCGGCCGGCACGGTAGGAAGCCATTGCAGCTTGGGCGTCGGATACCTGCCAGGCGCCGTGGCCGATCAAGGCGCGGTGGTAATCGTAACCGCCGCCAGCTGTTGAATCATCGACGAGGTTGACGCTGACCACGAGGCTGGTCGCCTGCCCCAGGTCATTGTTTCCAGTCGAAACCGAGATGTCGCCGGAAGAATAGCCGACCTTGGTGTAGGCATCGCCGCCGCGCCCGCCATTGGCCGTGGAGAAATCGCCGACCCACGCGGTGAAGTCGGTTTGGTTTTGCCCGAATACCTTAGCGGCGACGAGATTTTCGGTCCGCAATTCGTTGCGTAGCGTCCAGCCGCCTTCCACCTTGGAAACGTCTGAAGCCCTTGCCGGTTACCGCTGCATAGTCGAGGACGCCAAGGCCGGTGATCCGGTTTACAGCGCCGGCAACGACATAGTTCGCGCGGCCGTCGATCTGGTCCATGCGCCCGTCATGGTCGAGGTCGACAATGTCGAGACGCCCGTCGCGGTCGAAGTCGACGAGATCGACATCGCCGTCGCGGTCCATGTCGACGAATACCCGCAACGACAGGTTGTTGAGATCGTTGCCCTGCTCACCGGACTGGTATTCATCATAGGTGGCCACCACCCGCCCGAAGCGGGCAAGGTTTGCCGCATCGGTGGCGTGGAGCGTGTTGTTCGCCTCGTTGTTGGCGACGAGGTTTCCAGACGCATCCAAGATGAACTGCGGATCGGCTTCCTCGTCGTGGAAGATCACGCCGGTCGTCGCACCGGGCGCCGTGCCTTCAACAACCTCGCCGAGAACCGGGTCCGCCGCGATCGTCGTGAAAGTGGAGCCGGTGCGCGCCGCGATGTCCGCCGCGGTGACGGCAATGCCGTCCTCGCCTGCGGTGGAATCGGCGTCGCCATTGCCTGCCAGGTTGAACTTGTCGTCCTGGTTGCCGTCGACAAGAACATGCGCAAAACTTGTCGTGCTGGCGTTTCCACCAACCTGGCTACCGCCGACATTGACGATGCCGCCGTCAAATGTCGCCTCAAGATCGGGCGCCTCGAACAGGTTTCCGCCGGTGCCGCCCCTCTGCGTCGCGGCGAAGAGGTCGGTCGTGTGGCCGATCTGCGAGGTCACCTTGGAGTAGGAGCCGTGTCCGGCAGCGGTTTCGACCGTGACGCGGCGGTCGGCTTTGACGGCGATGTCGCCCTTGATGTTGTTGGAAATAAGCAGGACGTCGCCGCCGCGCCCGCCCGACGAATTGGGCTGGATGTAGACCGCGCCGGCCTGTTGGGCGGTTTCATCGATGCCGTCCGTGGGCGTAGAGTCGGTCTGGCCCGTTCCATCCGAGAACAGGCTGTTGCCGTTCGCGTCGAATTCGGTGTTGGAGGAGCCGCCGTTGCCGCCGTGCCGCCCTCGCCAAAGAGACGGACATGGTGGCCGACGAGTGCGTTGACGTCCGCGCCCGTGCCTTCCAAGGTTCCCGCCAGAACCTGGCTGCGGATGATCAGGCTGTCGGCAAGGTGCGCGCCGTTTTCATCGGTTGCGGTTATGGTGATGGACGAACCGTCCGCGTTATCGGCATCGGTGTCGTGGCGGATGTTGTTGCCCACGATGAAGCGGTCGGTGATGTCACCGGCTGCGATCAGTACGTCGCCGCCATTGCCGCCGCGATTGGCGTTGCCGTAGGTTCCATAGCTCAGGAATTGTTCGTTTCCTTCGCCTTCCAGAACGGTGTTGGTGTTCGCCTGGAAATTGCCGGACCCGCCCGCGCCGCCATTGCCGGATTCGGCGAAGATGCGGGCGCCGTGGCCGATGACGGATTCCGTCAACGCATTGTTGGCCGCCACGGTCGCATTGGCCACTGCGGATTCCACCAGCATCGCGCCATACGCGGTGATTGAAATGTCGCCTTCGGTGAGGCTGCGCCCGGCGCGCAAACTGCTGTCGAAGCGTGGGTCGCCGAAATTGCCATCGATGATCGGAGTGAACTCGTGCTCCATGGCGTCGTATTGTTCGCCTTGAGCGAGCTGACCCAGAAGAACGATCGCGTGCCCGCCGCGCCCGCCATAGGCGGGATTCTGGCCAATGACGCGGTTATCATCGCCTTCGATATCGGCCGGGTTGGTGTTTCCGGCGCCCATGGTTGAGCCGGCGCCGCCGTCACCCGTGGTGATCTCGATGAGGTCGGAATGGCCGATCTGCGAATAGTCGCTGTTGAACGCCGTGCCCAAAGTCGCCGAAGCATCCCTGGACGTCACTTCAATGGCATGGCCGGCAGTGGTTGCCCTTGCCGAAAGCGTTATGTTCCCGCGGGTGCCGCGCGCGAGGTCGTCGAAGCCTTTGCCCAAGCCGTAGTCGCGGTTGTCGATGCCCTGATAGACATAGACGTCGCCGCCGGAGCCGCCATTGGCGGAGCCCGCAGCAGCGCTGCCGCCATCGCCGAAATCGACTGCGATATGGAAGCCGTGCCCGATCTGCGCCAGGGAGGTATTGCGCGAAGCGGCCTGGGTGGCTGCCGCGGTGCCGGAATCCACGACGATCTGGTTGGAGGATGTGAGCGTTACGTCGGTGGTGTTGGACAGTCGAAGTTCGTGGCGACATCATTGTCGTCAAGGTCGCCGTCCCAGACGGTGCCGCGCGCGATGGTGACATCGCCGCCATTGCCGGCGCCCTTGTCCTGATCCGCTGCCAGTGCTGTTCCGCCGCCATTGCCGGTGCGCACGCGCGCATCGCTGCCATGGCCGATCTGCGAAACCGCCGTGTTGTCGGTGGCAGCAGTAAGGCCTGCGGCGATTTTGCTGGTGACTTTGATATCCTGGTTGTCGCCTTCAACCGCATCGTCGGCTGTGGCGACCGATCCCTGCGTGAGCGTGTCGACGGCAATGTTCGCGCCAAGGATATGGGCCTGGTAGATGGCGACGCTCGACGCATTGGAGCCATTGCCGTTTCCGTCGAGGCCATCCACGAACTGCGCTCCGGCATGGCCGATCCGCGCTATCGCCAGATCGAGCGTCGCTGCATTGTCGGCACCGGCACTGATCTGCGTGGTTACCGATACACCTTTGCCGTCAGTCTTCTTGGTGTCGACAATCGATATGTCGCCAGCAATGTGGTTTTCGACGATCTTGATGGTGTGCCCGCTGGCCAAGACCAGGGCATTTGCCGCCACGCTGGTCGGGGTGTGGCCGATCTGGGAACGCAGGATGTTCTCAACGGCCGGGTCGTTCGACACAATCGCCGATTGCACCGTGGTAGAGCCGGCCTTGATTGCGATGTTGGTTCCATAGTCCACGTTGTCGTCGTCATCGGCGGCCGTATCGAAGCCCATGATGTCGCCGTGGGTGATTTGGTTGGTATCACCTTGCGCCGCAGCGGGGGTAAGCGGCGCGAAATACAAGGTGCCGGTCGACCCATGGCCGATCACCGAGCTGATGAGGACCCTGTCCTCTTCCTTGTCGGGAGCCTGCGCCGTCCCCACGACCAGATCGCCGGTCGCTGTCACGGATATCTGGCCCTGGATGCGGCCAAAGGCGATGTCGGCAGATTGCGGGTTGTCATCGACAACCGTGAAGATGGCGCCATGGCCGATGCGGCCGATCACGCTGTCGGTGTCGCTGGCTATTGCGTTGGCGGAACCGTCGAGCGGGTCATACGCGGTGTTGATCGAGATGTTGGCAGCGGTGGCGGAAATGTTGCCGCTGATGTCCCCCTGGACGAAAGAGCCGTCGCCGGCGAAAAAGGTGCCCGTGCTGTCGAAATTGGTGCGAATGGCGCCATGGCCTATGACCGCCGCCGATGCGGAGTCGGCACCGCCCTGCACGGTCAGATTGCCGGTTGCGCCAACAACTATGTCGCCATTGACGGCGGCGACAAGATCGCTTCCGAGGGTCGCGCCTACCCCGCCGCCGTGACCGATCTGCGCGAAGTTGCCGCGTGCGTCGAAGTCTTTATCTGCCTGCCCGCCGCGAACCAGAATATCCCGGCCAGCGTTGATCGTAATCGTGCCGTTGCGCTCGTCGTCGGCCGAGCTTGCAGCGAGGATGAATCCGACATGGGCGGATGCGTGGTCGACCGGGGCGGCAGGCGAACCTGTTCCCATGTCGGCGCCGCGCACCACGACATCGCGAACGGCGGAGAGGTAGGTCCCGCCGAATTCAGAGCCGATCGCCACCAGGGCCGTGCGGTTCGTCGCAGAACCGATGTTTATGTCCCGGCCGGCGTCGAAGAGCATGCCGCCTTCATCGGTGTCGACATCGCCGCTTCCGCGGTTCTGGATGATCACATCGTCCAGCGCATTGATGTCCCTGGCGGCCGTCAGCGTCAGAGTGGCGTTGTTGTTGGCGAGCGAGCCGTCATTGCTCCAGAGGATGCGGACCCCGGCAAGGATGTTGATGTCCTCGTTTGCGCCGAGGGCACCCGAAACGGAAGAGGTCGAAATGCTCTGGCTCGAACCCGCCTGCAAAATTGCCTCGATGGCCGAATCCACAAACCGGTCGGTCAGCACGCTGGTAGCGAGGCCGGTTGTCGTGGAGTTGGCAGTGGCGCCGCCATCGACGTCTAACGCGTCGTCAATGCCGTCGGCATCGGCGTCCGCGCCCAATGTGACGTTGACGTCGGCAATGTCGGGAATGCCGTCATCGTCGGCGTCGGCGACGATTTCCACCGTGCCCGGATCGAACAGCACCATGCCGCCCTTGGCGGACACCGAGCCCTGGTAGACAATGTGCTCGCGGCCGGAGATTTCGATGAAGCCCTTGCCGCCGTCGGCGATGGCCGAGCCTGCAAACGAAGTCGTGCCTTCAGACCAGACGACGATCTCGCCGGCATCGCCCGATTGCGTGGCCGAAGCATCAAGCACCGCGCCCGCCGCAACCGATACGGATTGCGCGTTCGCGGAAATGTCGACCGCCTCGCCGGCCTTGCTGCTGCCGGAACCCTGGTAGCCGCCGCCGATGAACATGGAGCCGCCGCCAAGCGCGGCAGAGACATCGAGCAGCGAACCTGCCTCGAGCACGATGTCGGGCAATTCCATGACGATCTGGCCGCCCTTGCCGGCAGCGTCGGCCGCGCGGATTTCGCCGGCGTTCTCTATGCGCCTGGTCGAGCGCACGACAACCTTCTTCGTGGCAACCAGCTTGCCGGTGTTGCGGACCTTGCCGCCGCCGGTGAGCACGACCTTGCCGCCGCTCTTGGATACGCCGGTGGCGCGCACGACGCCGGTGTTGTTGATCGCCAGCGCATACTCATTGCCGCCAGCCGCCCGCAATTCCGCTGCCGCAGCCTCGATCCGGCCCTTGTTGACGATCTTGCCCTTGCCGGCCCGGATGGAAATGCGGCCCTCGCCGCTGTCGGTCGGGCGCAGCAGGATTTCTTCGCCCGCGCCAAGGCCAACCGCGCCTTCGGCGGAGAGTTCGGCCAATTCGCCGATCTCGATCTCGCGCGAAAGCAGGAAGATGTCGCCGCCCGACACGGAGCGGATCTTGCCGTGCACTTCAATTCCGCCGCCGGCCGCAATGCCCTGGCTGAACACCATGTCGCCGCCGCCGAGGAACTGCGCATCGTCGGCATCGAGCGTGGAGGCCACGAAGCCGGCCGTGCCGACCTGCCCCGACGCGCCGATGACGATGCCGTTCTCGTTGATGAGATAGACGCGCCCGTTGGATGTCAGCGATCCGTAGATCTCCGACATGTTGCCGCCGGTGACGCGGTTGAGGATCGCGGCGTCGTTGGAAAGCTGGTTGATCACGCGTCGATTCGCCCGCCCCGACGGAGAACTCTTCCCAGTTCACGATCGAGCGCATGGAGCCGTTGTCGACCACGACCTGGCTTGTGCCGAGGCCGGCAATCGCGACATCGCCCACGACAACGACCGGATTTGCCGGATTGGCCAGCGCCTGGACACCAACCGCCATCGCGGTCAGGGAAACGGTAGAGAACAAGCTCCAACGGTTACGGCGTTCGAAAAACATTCAGGCCCCCGGTCATTGTCAAAATTGTTTCAACGCAACACGCCAGCGCCGGGCAATATCACCAGTCGCATCATGCCTGTTTATTAAGTAGTTTTCCGGAGTCAATACATCCTTGGCACGCAGGCAAATGTCTTATTTCGGTATATTTTTTAATTCATCTTTATATTTGTTCATTTTCATACTTTTGATATGGCCATTTACGTTTGATAAACCAATATATGACACCGGCCTTCCATGATTTTGTCGCTTATCTGCTATTTTTGTGACGCAACCCTGAGTCATTGTGCAATTAGCTACGTTTAACGCTATTTCGATCTGGCGTAATTTTCTTTGTTCCTTGGTTTGATTTCACGACCGGACCGGCAGTTCCAAGTCAAGCTGTGGCCCGAGTGATGCAGTTTGGCCACAGCAAAGCGCCGCTGCACTGCGACTCGGCAAGCGAATTTCCGCGCCGGCTTTTCTTGCCAACATGCACCCAAACAATGCACATTGCGCGTCGCCCCCAACGGAGACGGACATGCGTAAATTGTTGGTTCCAATCGATGGTTCCCCTGCTTCCGGCAAGGCGCTGGACCATGCAATTTCGCTGGCGCGGCAATATCCGCCGATCGCGATCCATGTCGTCAGCGTGCACGAACTGCCGCATGACTACGGCCGCAGCGCCGCCTATTTTCCGGCGGAAAAGCTGGCGGAAATGGAAGAGCAGCACAGCCGCGAGGTGCTGGACCCCGCAATCGCGAAACTCAAGGACGCCGGTGTTCCGCATACGGTCGAGAGCGCTGCCGGTGAAGTCGCGCACGCCATCGTCGACAGTGCCGACCGCAACCAGTGCGACACGATCGTGATGGGTACGCGTGGCATGGGCACGATCGGCAGCCTTGTCATGGGTTCGGTGGCGACGAAGGTCGTCCACCTGTCGGGCGTTCCGGTCCTTCTGGTGAAATAGGCCGGCCGCGCGGCGCAGAGGGATGGAGTGACAATGGCGGGACGGCTTGCAGGCAAGGTGGCGTTGATTTCAGGCGGGGCAACGGGAATGGGCGGCGCAGCGTCGCGCCTGTTCGCCCGGGAGGGCGCTGCCGTGGGCATTTTGGACCGCAATGCCGACGCCGGCGACGCCCTCGCGCAGGAACTGAAGGCGCTGGGCCATGATGTGGCATTTGCCGCCGCCGACGTGTCAAAGGCGGACGAAGTGGAAAGCGGCGTGTCGGCCATCGCTGATGCGCTGGGCACGATCACGGTGCTATTCAACCATGCCGGCTCGATCGTGGTGAAGCCCTTCCTCGATACTACCGAGGAAGAGTGGGATGGCCTGATGGCCGTCAATGTCAAAAGCATGTTCCTGGTCACGCGCGCGGTGCTGCCCGGCATGATCGCGGCAGGTGGCGGTTCGATCGTCTGCACGTCTTCGATTTCGGCGGTGGCGGCGACGCCGATGGAGGTGCTCTACGGGGCCACCAAGGGAGCCTGCCACATGTTTGCCCGCGCCATCGCGGTGGAATATCGCGACCGCAACATTCGCTGCAATGCCGTCTGCCCCGGCTTCATCCGCACGCCCCACGGCAACCGCGAGGTCGAGTTGCTGTCGCGGTACGGCGTCGACGTATCGGACGCGGCAATCGCGGCGCAGCAGGGCCGCATGGGCGAGCCGGAAGATGTCGCGCGCGCGGCGCTTTATCTCGCCTCCGACGACTCGCGCTTCGTCACCGGCGCGCATCTTTTCGTCGACAACGGCTTTACGGCAATCTGATATCGCGAATCGGCTGCCGGGCGTATCCTGCCGGCGCAGCAATGGGCTGCGCGGGAAAAGGAGCCAGACAATGGATATCGGAAGCTTGCTTGCATTTCTTCTCGTCGGCGCAATCGCCGGCTGGCTCGCAGGTTTGCTGGTGAAGGGCTACGGGTTCGGCCTTATCGGCAACATCGTCGTTGGCGTGATAGGCGCGTTCCTTGCCGGATGGCTGTTGCCGCAGATCGGCATTTCCATCGGTGGCGGCATGATCGCCGCAATCATCCACGCGATGATCGGAGCGATCATCCTGCTGCTGGTGCTGGGAGTGCTGCGTCGCGCCACGGCCTGAAAAAAAGCGGCAGCGCGCAGATCAGGAAATGCGCGCTTCCGCGTTCTTTATCGCGGTCAATGCGTCGGTCGCGATGAAATCCGCGCCGACATTCGAGAAACGGTCGCGATCGGCAATCAGCGCCGGGCCGCCCACGCAAATGCCGAGGCCGGGATTTGCCGACATGGACCTTGCCTTCTTGATGATCGCGTTGAGCTTGTCGAGTTCAACCGAAATTCCGACCGACAATCCGAGCACCGAGAACTGGCCGTCCGCCAGGGTGCGGAACATGCGGTTGCCGCACACCAGTTCGGCGCCGCCGCTGACCTCCCAGCCCGCTTCCTGGAAGCAGGCGGTGACGACGAGCAGCCCGAGCGTATGTTCCTCTCCGCTGACCTTGGCCAGCAGGATGCGCCGCGACTGCTGTTCGCGCGCCACCCGCGCGGAAGCCTGCTGGACCTTTTCGTGCACGAAGGTCTGCAACCGCGCCGCGGCCAGCGTGACTTCGTAAAATCCGGCGGTATCGTCGTTCCACATGTCGCCGACGCGGCTGATCACCGATCGGACGAACTGGTCGAAAACATGCGCGGGCGCTTCGCGCAGCAGGTCGATTTCTTCCTGGAACAGCTTGAAGGAACTAGCGTCGCGGTCGAGCAGCAACGAAACCATGCCGTCGATGTCGATCTCGACCATGTCGTCCTGGGTCAGAACCGGCGGATCGTTTTCGTGCCGGTGAACGAGCTCGGGAACCACCGCTATGCGAATGGTGCTCTCGAGCCGGCTGCGCTGCGCCGGCGACAAAAGGGGCGGCAACTGGACCGCGTTGTCTTTGAGGAAATAGCGAACGAAACGGCCGGACCGCAAGCGGGGAGAAAGGCGAAAAATCCCGGAAGCCGGGACCATGGCGGGTCGTGTGCCCACAGACGGCATCGACGGTTGCTTCCCCCGATCCTTGTCCATCGTCTCCCCCGATCCCGACCTCCTCGTCAGGATCTAAATTTACGATACCGCAATTTCCTGGCGCTTGCGAGTAAAAATGGGCAGGTCAGGGTTTTGCACACAGCGGCGACATACGGCGACGTGTGATTGTTTCAAGACTATCTTCAAACAGCAACAGAAAATTTGTTTCCAAGTGCGCAAAGAGCAACACCGGCTATCCCCCGGGCATCGAGACCGGCCGCTGCATACATCGTATCGGGGGCCGCCTGCTCGATGAAGCGGTCCGGCAAGGTGAGGGTTCGCACCGCCGCGCCGCCCTGAAGCAGGCCGCGCTCTGCCAGATGATGAAGCACGAGCGAGCCGAAGCCGCCGGTGGCTCCCTCCTCCACGGTAACCAGCACGCGATGGCTTTTCACCAGATTTTCAATGAGTTCGGCATCGAGCGGCTTGGCAAAGCGGGCGTCGGCAACGGTCACGGACACGCCGGCCGAAGCAAGGGCCGCGGCTGCAGAAACGCATTCGCCGAGCCGCGCGCCAAATGAAAGCAGCGCAACGTCGCTGCCCGCCTGGAGTACCCTGCCCTTGCCGATAGCCAATGGCGAGCCTTGCTCGGGCATGGGCACGCCCGATCCGTCGCCGCGCGGATAGCGAAATGCGATCGGGCCGCTGTCATGGGCGGCGGCCGTCGCAACCATGTGGACAAGTTCCGCTTCGTCCGCGGCCGCCATGACCGTAAACCCGGGCAAATTGGCGAGGTAGCCGATATCGAAAGATCCGGCATGGGTGGGGCCGTCGGCGCCGACCAGTCCGGCGCGGTCGATGGCGAAGCGAACCGGCAGGCCCTGCAGGGCGACGTCATGCACCACCTGGTCGTAGGCGCGTTGCAGGAAGGTGGAATAGATCGCGCAGAACGGCTTCATTCCGCTAGCGGCAAGGCCGGCCGCGAAGGTTACGGCGTGCTGTTCGGCGATGCCGACGTCATAGGTGCGTTCGGGAAAACGCTTCTGGAAGACGTCCACGCCGGTGCCCGACGGCATCGCCGCCGTAATTGCCACGATGCGCGGATCGCGCGCCGCCTCGTCCGCCAGCGCCATTCCGAATACCTTGGTATAGCTCGGCGCATTGGCGGCCGGAACGGTCTGCTTGCCGGTGAGCGCGTCGAAGCGCGACACGCCATGGTATTTGTCCGCGGCCTTTTCCGCCGGCGGGTAGCCCTTGCCCTTGCGGGTCACGGCGTGGATCAGCACCGGCCCTGTCGCTTCCGCATGCTCGCGGCGCAGCACATCCAGCAGCGCCGGCAGATCGTGACCATCGACAGGCCCACGATAGTCGAAGCCCAGATGCTCGAACCAGTTCGGGGCATTCTGTTCGCCCTGGACCGGGGCATTGCCGTCGCCCCTACTGCCGGCGCAAAGCTTGCGCAGGTAGGAGGACAACGCGCCTGATGGCGGGGCGATGGACATGTCGTTGTCGTTGGAGAATCACGAACAGCCGGTGGCCCAGCGCACCCGCATTGTTGAGTGCCTCGAAAGCCATTCCCGCTGACATTGCGCCATCGCCGACGACGCAGATGACGTCGCCCACGTCGGCGCCCATTTCCCTTGCCACGGCGAAGCCGAGGCCGGCGGACATCGCCGTGGATGAATGGGCCGCCCCGAAGGGATCATGCTCGCTTTCGGCGCGCCGGGTGAAGCCGGAAAGTCCGCTTTCCTGGCGGATGGTGTGCATCCGGGACCGGCGGCCCGTCAGGATCTTGTGCGGATAACACTGGTGGCCGACATCCCAGATGAGCCGGTCGCGCGGCGTGTCGAACACGGCGTGGATCGCAACCGTCAACTCGATGACGCCGAGGCTCGCGCCAAGGTGTCCACCGGTCTTGGAGACTGTCAGGATGGTGTCGAGCCGCAGCTCGTTGGCGAGCGCCTGCAGTTCGGCGTCGCTCATTTCCTTGATGTCGCGGGGATCGTTCACCCTGTCGAGATGCGGCGTTTGCGCGTCGATCGAGATGAACGGTTCCATGTAATCCTCCCCGTCGAGGAGGCTGCGACCCGTTGTATCGCGGGTGGGCCGCGCCTCGCTTCTGGCAGGGAAATATCCGCGCCGCAGGACGATTTGTAAACTGTTTTTTACGCCTGTGTAAAAAACTTTTTACATATCACCGGCGGCGCGGCTTGTTTGGTTATTGCGCGGGCGCCGGGCTGAAGGTCTTCACATAGGCGATAACATCCGCAATGTCCTGGGGGCCCTTGTCGCCCTTGAGGCCGGCGAATGCCATCTTGGTGCCCTTCACGACGCCTTTGGGATCGGCGAGATACTCGGCCAATGTCGCCTCATCCCAGACCTTGCCGCTGGCGCCGAACTCGACCATCGCCTTGGAGTACTTGTAATCGGGGAAGGTTCCCGGCACGCGGCCGATGACGCCGGCGAGAATGGGGCCCTGCTTGCCCTTGTTCTTTGCTTCTTCAAGCGCGTGGCATGTAGCGCACTTCTTGAAGACGTTTTCGCCCGCGGCCGGATCGCCCTCGGCGAATGCCTGGCCAGCGAACAGTACTGTGGCGGCAGCGAGAACCGCCGCCCCGGTGAATTTGCGCATGTCTCAATCCCTCCAGACCGCTTGTTCCAATGATACGGTCCGCGGGTACCTAGATCGTACGAATGGCGGTTCAATGGCAAGTGCATTCTTGCCGCATCGCAATTTCGGGTCATTGCATTCGCCTTGCGTCCGTATCATGATGTTGACAGAACACTGTCAAATCAAGTTGACATACAGCATCAGGAGTGGAGGCCGGATGGTTCAGCCTTTCCCTTTCTCGGCCATCGTCGGTCAGGACGAAATGAAGGCGGCGCTGCTGATGGCGGCAGTCGACCCCCGTCTGGGCGGCGTCCTCGTCTTTGGCGACCGGGGGACCGGAAAATCAACGGCGGTGCGCGCGCTCGCGGCCCTGCTGCCGAAGATTTCCGTGCGCAAGGGCTGCCGCTTCAACTGTTCGCCCGCCGACACGCATGAATGCCCCGATTGCGGCCTCAAGCCGGGGGCAACGATCAAGGTCGCGGCACCGGTGATCGACCTGCCGCTCGGCGCATCCGAAGACCGGGTTGTCGGTGCGCTGGACCTGGAACGGGCACTGGTCGCGGGGGAAAAGCGCTTCGAGCCCGGCTTGCTGGCGCGGGCGCATCGCGGGTTTCTGTACATAGACGAAGTCAACCTCCTGGAAGACCACCTGGTCGATCTCCTGCTGGACGTCGCCGCTTCCGGCGTCAATCTCGTGGAGCGCGAAGGCTTGAGCGTGCGCCACCCGGCCCGTTTCGTGCTGATCGGCAGCGGCAACCCGGAAGAAGGCGAACTGCGCCCGCAACTGCTCGACCGGTTCGGCGTCATGGTCGAAGTCTCATCCCCGTCCACCATATCCGAGCGGGTAGAGGTGGTGCGCCGCCGCGAAGCCTATGAGCGCGACCCCGAGGCCTTTGTCGAAGCCCAGGCGAAAGCGGAGGCGAGGCTGCAGAAGCGCATCGTCAAGGCCCGCTCCATCGTCAATTCGGTGACCGCGTCCGACGCGGTGCTGGAATTTTCCGCAATGCTTTGCATGCGCCTCGGCGTCGACGGCCTTCGCGGCGAACTCACGCTGATCCGCGCCGCCAAGGCACGGGCGGCACTGGAAGGCCGCGTCATCGCTTCGAAAGACGACATTGTCGCCGTCGCGCCCATGGCGCTGCGTCACCGGTTGCGCCGCGATCCGCTCGACGAGGCGGGTTCTGCCGCGCGCGTCGAGCGCGTACTGATGGATGTGGGCGATGATCCGGTACTCAATTCCTGAAATATCGCCGGCCTGGGCCGATGCGTTGCTTGCGGCAAGGCTGATCGCGCGCTTTGGTCCCTTTTCCGGCGCCGGCCCGGATGCACCACTGCTCCAGGGCGTGCATCTGCGCGCAAGGCCCGGACCGGTGCGCGACGCCTGGCTAGGCCAGTTGCAGAGCCTGCTTCCCGATGTGCCGATGGTCCGCTTTTCCGCAGCAATCGACACCGAAAGGCTTGCGGGCGGGCTTGATCTCGCCGGCACCCTCGAGGCCGGGCGGCCGGTCTTCGAGCCCGGCATCCTTTCGCGCGCCAATGGCGGCATCGCCATCCTTGCCATGGCAGAGCGGACCGAAAGCATCGCGGCGGGAATCATCGGCGATGCGCTCGACACCGGCCGCTGCGGCAGTGCTTTCGCCCGCTTCCTGCTGATCGCGCTCGACGAAGGCGCGGAGGCCGATGAGGGCCTTTGCCCGCGCCTTGCCGACCGGACCCAATTGCGCATCGACCTTTCGCAGGTTTCGTTCCGGGAAGCGGAAGGCGCGCAACTGGCGCCGGAAGCGGAACGCACAGCGCCCGTCGCCGCAACGATAGCGGACCCGATCCTCGCGGCTTTCGGCGAAGTTTCGATGGCAGCCGGACCCTCTTCCATGCGGTTGCTGCTCAGCCTTTGCACCGTTGCGCGGGCGGTAGCCGGGCTGGACGGCGCAAGCGACGTTTCGCCCGACCATGCCGGCACCGCAATCCGCCTCGTGCTCGGCGCGCCGCTGTCGGCGCAGGAAGCACCGCAGGAGCAGGAAGCGCCGCCGCCCCGCGAGGAAGAAGAGCGCGATCCCGGCAATGAAGAAGTTCCGGAGATCGATCCGTCGCAGGTAACCGACATGCTGGTCGAGGCGGCAAAGGCGATGCTTCCCGACATTGCCGAGTTTTTCCGCCATGACCGCAAGCGCCTCCGCTCGGGCAGCGCGGGCAAGGCGGGACAAAGGATCGACGAGGGATTGCGCGGCAAGGCCATCGGCTTTCGCCAGCGCCCGCCGGTATCAGGCGCGCGCCCCGACATCATCGCCACGCTGCGAACGGCGGCCCCGTGGCAAAGGCTGCGCGGGCGCGAGCCGGGCGGCGACCTTGCCATCCGCAAGGCCGATTTCCGGTACAAGCGGCGTCGGCAGAAGGCGCAATCGACAACCATATTCGCGGTGGATGCCTCGGGGTCCACCGCGCTCGACCGGCTCGGCGAAGCCAAGGGCGCGGTCGAACTGCTGCTTGCCGACTGCTATGTGCGCCGCGACGAGGTCGCGCTGATTGCCTTTCGCGGGGATCAGGCGGAACTGCTGCTGGAGCCGACGCGGTCGCTGGTCCGCGCCAAGCGCTCGCTCGGCGTGTTGCCAGGCGGCGGGGCGACGCCACTCGCCAGCGGCTTGATGAAAACGCTGCAGCTTGCCTGTGGCGTGCGGCGCAAGGGTAATTCGCCGCTCGTCGTGATCCTGACCGATGGCAGCGGCAACGTCGCGCTTGACGGCAACAGGGACCGCGAAGCAGCGGCTCGCGATACGGAAGCCGTCGCACGGCAATTCGCGGCGCTTGAAATGCCGGCGATCGTGATCGACATTTCGCGGCGCGAGCGCGAATCATCGCGCCGGCTGGCTGACACGATGCACGCAGACTATTGCCGCCTGCCCCGCGCCGATGCGGCTGCCGTCAGCGGCATCGTCGCAGGCTATCTGCGGACAGCAGGCTGAGCGCCGTGTTTTCGATTGCGCACGACCTTGACTGGGAAACCGACGGGGCAAGCTGGCCGAACCGCGAAGCCAGCAGGTTGCTGACCATCGGCACGGTTCGCTGGCACGTGCAGGTTCTGGGCCCCGCAGGCGCGCCGGTTATCCTGCTCCTGCACGGCACCGGCGCATCGTCGCATTCGTACCGGGACCTGCTGCCGATCCTGTCGAAGGAGTTCCGGGTTATCGCGCCGGATCTTCCCGGCCACGCCTTTACGCGCGCCGCGGGCTCCGACCTTTCGCTCGAGGGAATGGCGCGCGCCACTGCACGGCTGCTCGAAACCTTGCAGGCCCGCCCCGCCATCGTCGTCGGCCATTCCGCGGCAGCGGCGATCCTGATGCAAATGGCGCTGGACGGCACGATCGCGCCGATGCGCATCATCGGCCTCAACAGCGCGCTGAAGCCGATCGAGGGTGACGCAATCTTTTCGCCGCTGGCCAAGCTGCTTTTCCTAAACCCCTTCGTTCCGCGCGCCTTCTCGTCGTGGGCAAGAATGAGCGGCGCTGCGGACCGGCTGCTGGCGCGCACAGGATCGCGGATCGACCAGCGCGGGCGGGAGATTTACAGCCTGCTGCTCTCAAGTCCGGCGCACGTGGCGGGCGCGCTCGGGATGATGGCGAACTGGGACCTTGCATCGCTTCGCCGGCGGATGCGGCAAATGCCCTGCCCCGTCACGCTGATCGCGGCGGAAGATGACACAATGGTGCCCGCCTCGGTGGCGCGTGAAGCCTGCCCGCTCTTGCCCGATTGCGAACTTGTCGTACTGCCTAAGGGCGGGCACCTGCTGCACGAGGCCGATCCGCAGCTTGCGGCCCGGCTGATCCTCGAGCGCGCGAACCCCGTATACCGCACGCAAACGCAGTGACGGAGCAACCATGACGGCGCAATTCTCCAGCCCCCGCCCCGACAATGCCGCCGCCCCGCATGCCATCGTAATCGGGGCCGGGCTTGGCGGGCTGGCAGCCGCGGCGCGGCTTGCAGCGAAGGGCTACCGCGTCACGGTGCTCGAAAAGCTCGATGGCCCGGGCGGGCGCGCCTACACCTTCCGGCAAGACGGATTCACCTTCGATGCCGGGCCGACCATCGTGACCGCGCCCTACATCTTTGAAGAGTTGTGGCAGGCCTGCGGTGCAAGGCTTGCCGACGATGTCGAGATCAGGCCGAGCGAGCCGTTCTACAAGATCCGCTTCGACGACGGTTCCGTCTTCAGCTATAGCGGCGACCCTGAGCGGATGCGTGCTGAAGTTGCCCGGTTCAACCCGGACGATGTCGACGGCTACAACCGCTTCATGAAACGCAGCGGAGAAATCTACAAGGTCGCTTTCGAGGAACTCGCCGACAAGCCGTTTCATTCGCTGCTGTTCACCGCACGCGCCATGGCCGACCTTGTGCGGCTGGGCGGCTATTGGCCGGTCTATTCCACGGTAAAGCGCTTTTTCAAGGACGAGCGGCTGCGGGTCGTCTTCAGCTTCCATCCGCTTCTGATCGGCGGAAACCCTTTCGCCACAACCTCATATTACTGCCTGATCGCGCATCTGGAGAGCAGGTTCGGCGTCCACTATGCGGTGGGCGGAACCGGCGCGCTGGTCAGCGGCATTGCCCGTCTTGTCGAGCGGCAAGGCGGCGTCATCCGGTATGGCAGCGAGGTCGCCCGCATCGAGACGCAGGGCGGCAAGGTCAGCGGCGTCACCCTTGCCGGCGGCGAGCGGATCGCGGCGGACATTGTCATATCCAACGCCGACCCCGCCTGGACCTATGGCAAGCTGCTCGCCCATCACAAGCGCCGGCGCTGGACGGATGCCAAGATCGCGCGCGGGGCTTATTCGATGAGCCTGTTCGTCTGGTATTTCGGCACCAACAAGCGTTTCGACGACGTCTACCACCATACGATGGTGCTCGGGCCGCGCTATCGCGGTTTGCTCGATGACATTTTCCGCAAGCACAAACTCTCGAAGGATTTCTCGCTCTACCTGCACCGGCCGACCGCGAGCGATCCGTCACTGGCGCCGGAAGGGTGCGACGCCTTCTACGTGCTCAGCCCGGTTCCGCACCTTGCAAGCGGAACGGACTGGACCGTCGAGGCCGAGCGCTACCGCAAGGCGATCGAAAAGCGGCTGGAGGAAACGCTGCTGCCGGACCTGTCGAAGCACATCGTCACGCAGCGCCTGATCACGCCGCTCGACTTCCGCGACCGCCTGCTTTCGCACCAGGGCGCGGCATTTGCCCTGGAGCCCAAGTTGCTGCAAAGCGCGTGGTTCCGCCCACACAATCTCAGCGAAGAGGTCGCAAACCTTTATCTCGTGGGCGCTGGAACCCATCCGGGAGCCGGCATGCCCGGAGTGCTGACCTCGGCGAAGCTGGTGTCCGACCTCGTTCCGGCCGCCGCGGCGTTCCAGCGGGCCTGATCACTCTCCCGGTACTGGCCGGCTTGCCGCCTGCCGCGTCACGGCGCGCTGGAACCAGATGATCATCGCAATGCCGGTCACCAGCGGGATCGACCAGAACACCGGATTGAGCGCCAGTTGCGGGATCAGCCGCACCGCACCGAACGCGAAGAACGCCGTATAAACCGAGATGCCCGTCCCGACGATCGCCTTGACATGCTCCCGGACCCAGTCCGAACGCGTTGGCTGCGTCTTCGCCATGAACCAGACATTGGTCGCCACCGTGGCGAAGCCGACGAAGGAAATTCCGACCATCAGGAACTGGCCTATCCGCAGGCCCTGGAGCGCGCAGTTGAGCGCGGCGATCGTAAGCAACACCTGCAACGCCACGTTTTGCCAGCTGCGGATCGTCGCCGCAGACCGCCCGGGCGCGGCGCATAGCCAGCCGTGCCAGGCAAGGTTCACCGTGAGGACGGCGAGGTAGAGCATCATCCAGCCGAAAATTCCGCGAACGGTTTGCGGGTCGGAAAAGCCCTCGACCTGCAACAGATGCGGGTGCGTTTCGATTGGAGCGATCAGCGTCGTCGTCGCCATCAGGCCCGCTATCGCGCCCGTCGCAATCATCAGGCGGGCGAAGATGCGGCCCCATTTGCGATGCGCCGGCCCGCCCTTGCGACTGGCCACGGGTATCCAGAAAGCGAGCGCGCCAGTCGCACCCGTGACGATGTGGCAGGCAACCAGAAAGTGGAAGATGTCGAGGCTCGACAGTGTCATCGCTTTGTCCGATAGATGCGCAATTGAAGTGTTGGATTGAAATGCAGCCTTCCGCCTATGTCCCGCCCCATTCAAGGCCGCTTTCGCCTGTCGCCGCGCTGGCGCGCACGATCTGGCAGGGCGGCGGCGACCTGCTGAGCCTGCTGCCGGCGGACGCCTACCGGCTGCCGGTCACGGACCTGGGTTATTCGCGGCGCTCGATCGTTCTGTTCAACGAGCCGGAGCTGGTGCGCCAGATCCTGACCGACCCGGACGGGATCTTTCCGAAGAACGACCTCATGGTCGGCGCGCTCGAGCCGCTGATCGGCAATTCGATCTTCGTCACGGACGGCGATGTCTGGCGGCGCCAGCGGGCGATGATCGAGCCTGCCTTCACGCACATGCGCATCGGCCAGGCCTTTGCCTCGATGCAGGCTGCCGTGGACGACCATGTCGAGCGCCTCGATCGAAAGGCACGCGACGGCACGCCGTTTTCCATCGACAGGCTGATGAGCGAACTCACCGCCGACATCATCTGCCGGACGGTGTTTTCCGTTTCGCTCGATGGCGGCGTTGCACGCGAGGTATTCGACGATTTCGCCGTTTTCGAGAAGGCGGTGGCGCAGGTCAATCTCTCGCAGCTCATCCTCAAGCCGGCGTGGAGCAAGGTTGACCAGCCGCCCGCCGTACTCGCCGCCTGCCTGCGCGTCCGCGACCATATCGGCACGCTCACCGACACGCATCTGGGCAAAGGCCGCTTCAACGACATTGCAAGCGCGGTGATCGCGGCGCGCGATCCGCAAACCGGAGCAGCGCTGACCCGCGCCCAACTTGTCGACCAACTCGGCGTGTTTTTTCTCGCCGGCCATGAGACCACAGCCAGCGTGCTGATCTGGGTGTTCTTCATCCTCGCCTGCCGGCCGGAGGTGCTTGCCGCCATCCGCGCCGAGGTGAAGGAGGCGGCCGGAGACGGCGAGATCGAGTTCGAGCATACGCGCAAGCTGCCCTTCCTGCGTTCGGTGTTCCGCGAGGCGCTGCGGCTCTATCCGCCGGTTACCTTCATTCCGCGCGTGGCCCTCACGGACACAAAGGTCGGACCGCGGAAGCTCAAGCGCGGCGCGATGATCATGATTTCGCCCTGGACCATGCATCGCCACCAGTCGCTGTGGAAGGATCCGAACACCTTCGATCCCAACAGGTTTTCGCCTGAGCGGGAGAAGGAAATTCCCAAGGGCGCCTACATTCCTTTCGGCGCGGGCCCGCATACCTGCATCGGCTCTGCCTTCGCGCTGGCCGAAAGCGCGCTCATCATCGCGCGGCTGGCGCGGCGGTTCGACTTTACGGCACTGGAACCGGGCAAGGTCCGGCCGGCGGCGCGGCTGACCACCCGCCCGGCGCGGGAGATCATGGCGACAGCGTCGGCATGTGTCTCCCCTCTCCTGACAGACATTGAGGCCACCGGACCATCGTCGAACCAGGCGATGTCACGCATCGCCGCTTCCCCCATCGACATGCTTTCCGAGCATGGCCGGGCGCAAGATGTCCCATGACATCGGCGTCATCAGCAGGAAAGGCAGCGGATCGCGCGACGACCAGACGACATCACGGGCGGAAAACATTTCCCGCATCTGCGCTACGAAGGTGCGCGGGCGCAGGAAGTTGGAGTAAGCCTCCGTCAGCGTCGAATAGCCCTGCTGGAATTTCGTCTTGCTTCGTTTGCGAACGGACAAGCCTTCGCCAAGCAGCGCCCGCGCCAGGCTTTCGGGCTCCACGAAATGAATTCCGCTGGTGATGCGCGGATTGCACTCGATCGCCATGGCGCGACCGTCCCCGTCGACGATGAAATCGAACGAAATGAATCCGTTATGGCGCGTCCTTGAGATGAATTCCCGCACCCAGTCATCGATCGCGGCAAGTCCGTCGACCCTGCGGAAGCACACGGCAACCGTTCCGGCGAACACCGTTCCCTCATAGGCGACGGTAACGCTTTCGCGCCCATCTTGGGCGAGCGAGAAGGTACTGACATGCCGGCCGGGCACGAAGGCCTGGAATATCGCGCCGGGCGGCAGGTTCTCGCGCGGCGGTACCGGCCCCCGCCGGTGAATGGCGACGCCGAGGCCCGAACAGGAATTGCGCGGCTTCACCACGAAATCATGCCCGGCGCAGAACACGGCAAGTTCCGGGTCGCCCCATTCGAGCGTTCGCGGAACGGTCAGTCCCAGCTCGCGGGCCAAGCGTGCGAAAGCCAGCTTGTCGTGCAATTGACGGACCTTTTCGAGCGGCGCGGAGAGGATGCGCACGCCGTGCGGAAGCCGGTCCTCAAGGCGCAGGACATGCAGCGCCTCCTCCGAGACCGGGACGATTGCCGAAATCCGCTCCTCCTCGACCACGTTCAACAGGTCTCGGAGATAGCCTTCCGGGTCGGTGTTGGGCGCGGTTACCTGCACAGACCGGGCCACCGCGCGCGACGGCTTGCATACGTGCCGGGCGAACGGCTCGGCGATGACGACCCGGCAACCTGCGGCGCAGAGGCCGCGGGCCAGTTCCAGCGCCTTCGGCAGGCGGCCAAGCGTCAACAATATGGCGGGCTTCGAATTCATGGTGCGGCCATGTTCAAATCCGGAAGGCTCGTTGTCAATTCAGATTGACGCGCAACTCGTCAGGGTTATTGTACAGTCTGGACTTCCGGATGTCTCCACCGGAAAGGGAGTCGATTGACCACAACGCGTTTTGCCATGGGGCTGCAAATCGATCCTGCCGAGGGTGCGCTTCTGGCGCGCACGATCCGGGCGGGCTCGAAATCATTCGACACGGCTTCCATGCTGCTTCCGGCGCGCTACCGGCTTGCCGCACGGGCGCTCTATGCCTTTTGCCGGTCATCCGACGATGCGGTTGACGAGGCTGCGCCGGGTACGCGGGCGACTGCCGCGCTTCGAGCGCGCCTCGACGCCATCTATGACGGGCGGCCCGGCAACAGCCTGGAAGACCGCGCCTTTTCGCTTGTCGCGCGGGCGTACCGCATCCCCTACGAAGTCCCCGACGCGCTGATCGAGGGTTTCGAATGGGACGAAGCCGGTCGCCGTTACGAAACGTTCGACGAAGTACTGGATTATGCCGCCCGCGTCGCCGGAACCGTCGGCGTGATGATGTGCCTGATCATGGGCAGGCGGGATCGCCACGTTCTCGAACGGGCTGCGGAATTGGGCCTTGCGATGCAGCTTACCAACATCGCGCGCGACGTCGGTGAGGATGCAGCGCGCGGGCGGATATACCTGCCGCTGGCGTGGATGCGCGAGGCAGGCGTCGATCCCGACGGATTTCTCGCCCGCCCGCAGATGAGCCCGCAACTTGGCGGCGTCGTCCGCCGCCTTCTTGCCGAAGCCACCGGCCTTTACCAAAGCGGTCTTGAGGGCCTGCCGGGCCTGCCGGCGGCCTGCCGGCCCGCCGTGTGTTCGGCTGGCCTGATCTATCGCGCGATCGGATCGCGGATCGAGGCGAACGGTTTCGACAGCGTTTCGCAGCGCGCGCGCACCAGCACCGGCGAAAAGTTGGCGCTGACCGCTTTGGCCTTCCCGGCGGCCTTCTCGCCATTCCCGGTTCCGCGACGGCCCGCGCATCGACAGCGTGCAGTTCCTGGTCGACCACGCCGGAAAGCCGGGCAGCGAGGCGGATGGCGCGAATACGGGCTTCGGGCGCCTCGTCGATATTCTTGCGACGCTGGAAGCGCGCGAGCGGCGCATGACGCAGGCGGCGCGGGCGAGGTAGGCAATGGAGCGCTATTTCGGAATCATCGAGGCGGCCTTCGTCTTCGGCCTCGCGATCGCATTCTATGTCTGGCAGAAGCGCAGCCTCGCCAAGGCCATCGCCGAACGCGAGGCCAAGGAACGCGAAGAAGCTGCCGGCAAGGAGTGAGTTAGGCCCGCCGCGGCATCCGCACCGGCAGCATCAGCTTCACCAGCGGCAATGAATAGCGCTGGCCCGAATAGCTTTCGTGCATCATCGCAATGCGCTCGCCCGCGATCGCCGTCTCAACGAGGGAGCGCGTGTAGAACGGCCCGTCTTCCAATGCGCGAACGAGGCTACGGTCTTGCGCCCGCATCGCAGCGCGTGAACATTTCAACGCCCCAGAACCCGCGACCGATGCGCTGGCGTGGCGGTGGAACGAATTCCTCGAAGCCGCCGGCCGAAAAGCGCAGGCCGAGCAGCTGTTCGCTGCCATCCACTGCGGGTCGCGTCGTAGAGGATCGTGGCGCTGTCGCCGGTGCTGCCGCGCGACCAGTCCCAGCGGCGAAAACCGGCCTCGAGCGGTTCGCTGCCCCAATTGGCGTCGAAATAGCCCTCCCCCTGCCAGCCATCGCTTCCTTCGATGTCGACCTCGATGCGCGCGAGCGGCGCGACCGGCTGCCAATGGTGGCCGATCATTTTGGTGCAGGCTGAACACCTGGCGATTTCGCACCGCGCGGCGTCAGGCGAATCTCGCCGCGCATGCGGCGCGGCAGGAACTGCGCGGGCGGGCGCGGCAATGCCGTCTCGTCAAAGCTGATGACGAGATTGCCGTCGATCCAACGCAGCGAACTCGGGCCGACGGTGAAGCTGTCCGCCGTGCGGGCAAGGCTGGCGCGGCCACGTTCCGTCATCGCCCAACGGTTTCCATGCACCGAATAGAGCGCCACGTTCACCGCTACGTGGTTTTCCGGATCGCTCCGGCCCGACCAGTGGTACCAGGGCGAAAATACCGATCCGACGAAGGCGATGACCGTCACGCCGAACCGGCCGCAATCCGAAATGCCGTCGACATACCACCAGCGATAGCCGCCGGGACCTACCGGCTCGTCAAACGCAGGTCCGCCATCAGCGCCTGCGCCGCCAGCCGGCCCGACAGCGCCGCCATCGGCACGCCCGCGCCCGGATGCACGCTGCCGCCCGCCAGGTACAGGCCCGGAACTGACGTCCGTGCTCCCGGCCGCGCGAACGACGCCATCCAGCCGTGCGAGGCCCTGCCGTAGATCGCCCCCCCCGATCCCGGGAACAGGCGGTTCCAGTCCGCCGGCGCCGTCACGTTCACCGGCCCCTCCGGCTCCAGCGCGAGGCCGCAATCGCGAAGCTGTTTCTGCGTCTCGTTCAGGCATTGGCCAATCTCGCTCGCGGACAGGGTTTTCGTGTCGCCGTTTGCCGGCGCGTTGATGAGAAGATAGAGGCGCTCGTCGCTGCCGGGCGCAAGGCCGCCCGCATCGTCCCGATCCTGTGCACAGACATAGACGGTCGGGGCGCGCGGAACTTCGCCGCGGTTGAAGATCGCATCGAATTCTTCCCGGTAGTCATCTGAAAAGAAAACCGTATGGCGCGCCAGCGGAAACCCTTCCGCCTTGCCCCGCATCGCCCAAACGATTGCCGACAGCGAACGGTCGCGCGCGCGGACAGGTTTCAACCCGGTTGAAAGACCACCGGGCATTGCCGCGAGCGCCGACACGTCGCCGCAGTGGACGATCCTGGCGGCCTTGACCGTTGAATCGTCCGCGAGCCGGACCTCGAAGCCGCTGCCTTGCCGCGCCATTGCGACCACGGCCGCGCCTCGCCGCACGTCCACGCCCAGCGAGATCGCGAGCTTTTCCATGGCAAGCGCCAGTTCGTGCATGCCCCCGTCCACCAACCAGACGCCCTCCTGCTCGACATGGGCGATCAGCATCAAGGTGGCGGGCGCGGAGAATGGCGAAGAGCCGACATAGGTCGCATAACGGGCAAACAGTTGGCGCAGGCGCGGATCCCTGAAATAGCCGCCCAGCGCCGACCACAACGTCGAGAAAGGCTTGAGGCGCAACAGGCCCGCCGGATCGTGTCTGGCGATCCGCAAGGCGAGTTCGACCGGCCCCGGCCTTTGCGCCGCCATGAAGCTGTCCTTCAACGCATCATGCACCCGGCCGGCATCGCGACAGAAACGCAGATAGCCGTCTGCCTCCCGACTGCCAGCAAAAGTGCCGATTGCGTCCGCGCTCGCCCGCCGGTCCGCGAAGAGGTCGAGCCTCTCCGACCCCTTCCAGGCATGGCGAGCCAGCACGGAGGCTTCGTTCAACTTTACCCGGTCGCGAAACGAGGCGCCCGCATCGGCAAACAGCGACTCGAACACCCAGCGCATGGTGAAGACCGTCGGCCCGCCGTCGAGTTCGGCGCCCGCGGCGCTCACGCGCCGCATCTTGCCGCCGGGAGCAGTTCTCCTTCTCGATCAGGACGACCGGAATTCCGCGGCCGGCAAGGGTGATTGCACAGGCAAGACCTGCCATGCCCGCCCCGATCACGGCGACCCTTTCATTGCGGGGCATGGCGATGTTCATTGCAAGGCAGGGCCATCGTGTTTGTTGACATTGCCGTCCATTGTGTCAATCTCTTTAGACATTGTAAATTGTCTGCTTTAGTTGACGGTCGGAGAGAGACGCCATGGACATCGCCAAACGCATCGATCGCGGACTTGAACGCGCCGTCGCCTATGCAACCGCAACCGGGCGGCCGCCGCAGCTTTGCGAGGCGGTACGCTACACGCTGTTTCCGGGCGGCGCGAGGGTGCGCCCACGGCTTTGCCTTTCGGTTGCGCTGGCTTGCGGCGATACCAACCCCGCCGCTGCCGATGCCGCCGCGACCGCGATCGAACTGCTTGCACAATGCCTCGCTGGTCCATGACGACCTGCCCTGCTTCGACGATGCGGGACTGCGGCGCGGCAAGCTTTCCGTCCATGCCGCGTTCAGCGAACCGATCGCATTGCTGACCGGCGACGTGCTCATCGTCATGGCGTTCGAGACCGTCGCCCGCGAATGCGCGCTGACGCCGGACCGCATCGCGCCGCTGATGGCGATCATCGGGCGGGCGGTCGGCATGCCGCACGGCATTTGCGCCGGACAGGCATGGGAAAGCGAAAGCGAAATCCCCATCGAGGAATATCACCGCGCCAAGACCGCATCGCTGTTCACCGGTGCGGCATGCGCCGGTGCGGTGGCCGCGGGAAGCGATCCGCATCCCTGGCTGATGGTGGGCGAAAAGCTCGGCGCGGCATACCAGGTGGCGGACGATCTTCGCGACGTGCTTTCGGCGCGCGAGGAAATCGGCAAGCCCGCCGGGCAGGACGCGCAGCGCGGGCGGCCCAATGCCGTCGCCAAATACGGCGTTTCGGGTGCTGTCGAACAGTTGCAGTCGCTGGTCGGCGCGGCAATCGACGCGGTGCCCGATTGCCCCGGTGCGGACATGCTTCGCGAACTTATCGGCGGCGAAGTAAAGCGGCTGGTTCCGAAGAAACTGGCGCGAACAGCCGCCTGAGCCATGCGGAGCGAGAGGCTCCCCGGCGCGTCGGCTGAAGGGCCGCCAATGACTTTCGATGAGCGTCTTCGCGCGTGGCGCAACGGCCTTGTCGGCAGCGCGCGGTTCCAGGAATTCGCCAACCGTTTCTGGCCGCTGCGAATCATCGCGCGGCGGCGGGCGGCCAGCCTCTTTTCCACCGTATCCGGCTTCATCCACTCGCAGGTGCTGTTCGCCTGCGTCGAGACCGGCCTCTTCCACTTCCTCAAGGACGGCCCGCGCACCGCACGGGAAATCGCGAGGCATACCGGCATTGCCGAATCGCAGCTCTCGCGCCTGCTCGAACCTGCGCTGGCGCTGAAACTCGTCAGCCGTGACCGGCAGGGGCGATGGTGGCTCGCCGATGCCGGCGCGGTGGTGGCCGGCAATGCCGGGATCGAGGCCATGATCCGCCATCACGCGATGGTCTACCGCGATCTTGCCGATCCGCTGCGCCTGCTGAAGGATCCGGGACTTGCGACCGAGACGCAGGACTATTGGAGCTATGTCCGCGGGCCGGACGTCGATCCGGCCGCAGCCGCGCAGTATTCCGCACTGATGACGGCAAGCCAGGACATGCTGATCGCCGAAGTGCTGGCTGCAATATCGCTTAACGACAAGAAGACGCTGCTCGACATCGGCGGCGGCGAAGGGGCGTTCCTGCGGGCAGCGGGGGAAAGATATCCACAGCTGAATTTGTGGCTGTTCGACCTCGCTTCCGTTCCCGGACCGCAAGGCAGGATCGAGCGATTCTCCGGCGACTTTTTCCAAACGCCCCTGCCCGGGGGCGCGGATTGCATCACGCCTGCTTCGGGTCGTGTGCGACCACGAGGATGCACAGGTCGTCACCCTGCTGAAGAATGTGCGGCAGGCGATGGCGCCCGGCGGCACGCTGGTCATCGCCGAACCGATGGCGGGGCCGGGCGAGGAAGCATCGCTCGCTGCCGCCTATTTCGGCTTCTATTTTCTCGCCATGCGCTCGGGCCGCTGCCGCACCCCGCAGCACATCCGCGACCTGCTGAAGCAGGCCGGATTTTCCCGCAGCCGCTTTGTTCCGACGCGCGCTCCGCTGTCAGCCGCGATCATTACGGCAAATGTGTAAATTTTGGTTGACAATTTACGGTGTCATCTTAGGGTTACAACTTGGCAGATGCGGAATACACGCATCGCCGGGAAGCTGGCAATGAAAACGAATGCCGTAGTGCTGGAAAACCCGGGAAGGCTCTCCCTGCAGGAGGTGAGCCTTGTTGCCTCCGGCCCCGACGATGTCGTGGTCGAAACCCAATTCACCGCCATCAGCGCCGGAACCGAGCGCCTTCTTTGGGAAGGCCGGATGCCGCAATTCCCGGGAATGGGTTATCCGCTGGTGCCCGGCTACGAGAGTGTTGGCCGCATCGTTGCCGCCGGCGAAAACGCCAGGGATCGCATCGGCGAAACGGTCTTCGTTCCCGGCGCGCGCTGCTTCGAGGGCGTGCGCGCCCTGTTCGGCGGCGCCTCGGCGCGGCTGGTCACGGAATCGAAGCGGGTCTCGTTGATCCCCGCCGCGCTGGGCCAGGACGCCACGCTGCTGGCGCTTGCAGCGACAGCCTATCGCGCGGTCACCCGCAACGCTTCCATCGCGCCGCAGCTCATCGTCGGCCACGGAATCCTCGGCCGGCTGATCGCGCGGATCGTCATCGCAAGGGGCGGCCCGGCGCCGCTCGTTTGGGAGCAGTCCCCGGCACGGCGCGATGGTGCTGCCGGCTATGCGGTGACCGAACCGGACGACAATAACGCAAGCTTTGCGAGCATCATCGACGCCAGCGGCGATCCGGAGATCATCGACAAGGCAGTCGCCAGGCTGTCGCCGCGCGGCGAAGTCATCCTGGCCGGCTTCTACAAGGAAAGCCTCTCCTTCCGGTTCGCGCCCGCATTCATGAAGGAAGCGAGCATTCGCATCTCCACCGAGTTCGACGCCGCCGACATGGCCGGCGTGCTGTCGCTGGTGGAAGGCGGGGCGTTGTCGCTTTCCGGCCTCGTCACGCATGTCAAGCCGGTGGCGCAAGCCGGGCAAGCCTACGAGCAGGCATTCGACGATCCGTCATGCCTCAAGATGGTACTCGACTGGAGGAAGCCGGAATGAGCGAAGGCGCGCCGCAGACCCACGAACAGTATTCCGAGGCCCTTCGCGAGGAAGCGCGCCACGAGCCTGAGCCGTTGCCGGTTTCCGAGGTGAAGAAGGAAACGCAGATCATTGCGATCTACGGCAAGGGCGGCATCGGCAAGAGCTTCACGCTCGCCAACCTCTCCTACATGCTGGCGCAGACGGGCCGAAAGGTCCTGCTGATCGGCTGCGACCCCAAGAGCGACACCACCTCCCTCCTGTTCGGCGGCAAGGCCTGCCCGACCATCATCGAGACTTCCTCGAAGAAGAAGGAAGCCGGCGAGGAAGTGAAGATCGGCGATGTCTGCTTCAAGCGCGACGGCGTCTTCGCGATGGAACTCGGCGGTCCGGAAGTCGGGCGCGGCTGCGGCGGACGCGGCATCATCCACGGCTTCGAGCTGCTCGAGAAGCTCGGCTTCCACGAGTGGGATTTCGACTTCGTGCTGCTCGACTTCCTGGGCGACGTGGTCTGCGGCGGCTTCGGCCTGCCGATCGCCCGCGACATGTGCCAGAAGGTCGTCGTGGTCGGCTCCAACGACCTGCAATCGCTGTACGTCGCCAACAATGTCTGCTCGGCGGTGCAATACTTCCGCAAGCTCGGCGGCAATGTCGGCGTCGCAGGCATGCTCGTCAACAAGGACGACGGCACCGGCGAAGCCCATGCATTCGCCGAAGCGGTCGGCATTCCGGTGCTCGCCTCCATCCCGCAGCATGACGACATTCGCCGCAAGAGCGCGAACTACCAGATCATCGGCTATCCGGGCGGCGAATGGGGCGAGTTGTTCATGCAGCTTGCCGACAACCTCGCCGGTGCGCCGCCGACCCTGCCGCGCCCGCTTTCGCAGGACCAGCTGATCGGCCTGTTCGACGCGGCCAAGACCGGCGGCGGGTTCGAACTGCAAAGCGCCACCGAGGCCGACATGTGCGGACCCTCGAAGGTCACCAAGGCAGTCCCTCGAAGTCATCTACGACACGGTCTGAGCCATGGACGACCGTCACGAAACCCTCTCCCACGACAGCCAGCAGCCTTCCGGCGAAGCCTTGGCCGCGCGCGAGGAACTGGCGGCATCGTGCTCGTCGGGCGCAGAGAAAATGCGCGCCGCGGCCATGGCGACCGGCAAGGCCGAACTGATGGAGCGGCTCGAAAAGGATTATCCCAAGGGGCCGCACGACCAGCCGCAATCGATGTGCCCCGCCTTCGGCTCGCTGCGCGTGGGACTGCGGATGCGGCGCGTGGCGACGATCCTTTCGGGCTCGGCCTGCTGCGTCTACGGCCTGACCTTCACCTCGCATTTCTACGGCGCGCGCCGCTCGGTCGGCTACGTCCCGTTCAGCTCCGAAACGCTCGTTACCGGCAAGCTCTACGAGGACATACGCGACGCCGTCCACCAGATGGCGGACCCTGAGAAATACGACGCGGTGATCGTCACGAATTTGTGCGTCCCGACCGCGTCCGGCGTGCCGCTGCAGGGGCTGCCCAAGCAGATCGACGGCGTGCGCATCATCGGCATCGACGTGCCGGGCTTCGGCGTTCCGACCCATGCCGAGGCCAAGGACGTGCTTTCCGGCGCGATGCTGCGCTATGCCCGCAAGGAAGTGGGCGACGGGCCGGTGCAGGCGCCGCGCCAGGGCGTCAGCGACAAGCCGGCTATCGCGCTCATCGGCGAAATCTTCCCGGCAGATCCTGTCATCATCGGCTCGATGCTTGCCCCGATGGGCCTTGCCGCGGGTCCGACGGTACCGGTGCGCGAGTGGCGCGAACTCTATGCCGCGCTCGATTGCGTCGGCGCTGCGGCGATCCATCCGTTCTACACATCGGCGATCCGCGAATTCCAGGAAGCGGGCCGCCCGGTCACCGGCTCGGCACCTGTCGGCCATGACGGCACCGACGCCTGGCTCAGCGCCATCGGCCGCATCGCCAATGTGCCGCAGGCAGATATCGACAAGGCCCGCAACGCCTTCCTTCCCGCAATCAGGGGCGCGATCGCCGCCAGCCCGATTCGCGGTCGCATCACGCTATCGGGCTATGAAGGATCGGAACTCATCGTCGCCCGCCTGCTCGTCGAGTGCGGCGCGGACTTGCGCTATGTCGGCACGGCCTGCCCCAAGACCAAATGGCTCGCGGAAGACGCGGCCTGGCTGCGAGGCGCACGGCGTCCACATCCAGTACCGCGCCTCGCTCGAGAACGACCTCGCGGCCTTCCACGAATTCAAGCCGGACCTTGCCATCGGCACGACGCCGGTGGTGCAGAAGGCGAAGGAGGCCGGCACCCCGGCGCTCTACTTCACCAATCTCATTTCCGCACGGCCACTGATGGGGCCGGCCGGAGCGCCGTCGCTCGCGGGCATCGTCAACGGCGCGATCGCCAACAAGGAACGCTTCGACAAGATGCGCGACTTCTTCGAGGGCGTGGGATCAGGCGACACCGCCGGCGTGTGGGAAGACGTGCCGGCCGACAATTCCGCCTTCCGCAAGAAGTACGAGGCGCGCACGCGGATCTCCAGGAACGCTGTCGACAGCGGGGAGGCGGTCGGATGCTGATCATCGATCACGACCGCGCGGGCGGCTACTGGGGTTCGGTCTACGCCTTCACGGCGATCAAGGGCCTGCAGGTGATCATCGACGGCCCGGTCGGCTGCGAGAACCTGCCGGTCACCTCGGTGCTGCACTACACCGACGCGCTGCCGCCGCACGAACTTCCCGTCGTCGTCACCGGCCTTTCCGAGGACGAACTCGGCAAGAAGGGCACCGAGATGGCGATGAAGCGCTCGCGCGCCGTCCTCGATCCCTCGCTGCCCGCGGTCGTCGTCACCGGATCCATCGCCGAAATGATCGGCGGCGGCGTGACGCCTGAAGGCTCGAACATCCAGCGCTTCCTGCCGCGCACCATCGACGAGGACCAGTGGCAAAGCGCCGACCGCGCGCTGAAATGGCTGTGGACCGAATACGGCCCGAAGAAGGGCAAGGCTCCGGCCGCCAAGGCCCCTGCCCCCGGCCAAAAGCCGAAAGTCAACATCATCGGCCCGATCTACGGCACGTTCAACATGCCGTCGGACCTTGCCGAAATCCGCCGCCTGATCGAGGGCATCGGCGCCGAGGTCAACCTGACCTTCCCGCTGGGCAGCCACCTCGCCGACGTGCCGAAGCTGGCGCAGGCGCAGGCCAGCGTGTGCATGTACCGCGAATTCGGCCGCATGCTGTGCGAGGCCATCGACCGCCCTTATCTGCAGGCGCCAGTCGGCATCCATTCGACAACCGCGTTCCTGCGCAAGCTTGGCGAGATGCTCGGCCTCGATCCCGAGCCCTTCATCGAGCGCGAGAAGCACACCACGCTGAAGCCCATGTGGGATCTGTGGCGCTCGGTGACGCAGGATTTCTTCGCGACCGCCAGCTTCGCCATCGTCGCGCAGGAAACCTACGAGCGCGGCATCCGCAATTTCCTCGCCGAGGAAATGGGCCTGCCCTGCAATTTCTCCTTCCAGCGGCGCGCCGGCGTGAAGCCGGACAACCAGGCGATCCGCGAGGCTGTCCGCACCAAGCCGCCGCTGATCCTGTTCGGCTCCTACAACGAGCGCATGTACCTGGCCGAGGCCGGCCTGAAGGCCGTCTACATCCCGGTCTCCTTCCCCGGCGCGATCATCCGCAGGCACACCGGCACGCCGGTGATGGGCTATTCGGGCGCGTCCTGGCTGATCCAGGAAGTGTGCAACGCGCTGTTCGATGCGCTGTTCAACATCATTCCGCTGTCGAGCGAACTGGACAAGGTGGAGGCGACGCCGGCACGCGGCGCCGGCCAGCTTTCCTGGAGCGCGGAAGCGAACGCCGAACTGGAAGCGCTGATCGCGGCCGAGCCGGTTCTCATCCGCATCTCGGCGGCAAAGCGGCTGCGCGAGGCGGCAGAGATGCAGGCCCGCCGCGAGGCGCGCAACGAAGTCACGATCAACGATGTCCGCCGGTCCGCCGGCAAGGCAAAGGCAGACGCGGCATGAGGGCGCAAGCCCGCGGCCGCCAGGCAAAACGGAGGAACTGCACATGCAGATGAACAGCACACACGGATCGGTACGCAGCGGGCGTTCACGCGACCGCATCGAGTACCGCGCGCTGGTCGCGCTTTCCTATCTGCCTTGCCTTGCCGTCGCCCTGGCCTCGCGCCTTTCAGGCAATGACGGCGGCGGACAGTCGGTATTCGCGCAGGCCCGTGCGGCCGCGCATGCAGCCATCGGCTACGCCTTCCAGGGGTAGCCATTTCGCAATTGCCGGCTTCCAAAACCGGCAAGACGGCACGAACGGCGCTAGCGCCGGGAAGGCCACCCGGGCCGCGGGGTGCAGCGGCAGCAGTGACTAGGAGGTGACCTTTATGGCCAGTCCAAGAGAGGGATCCCTTTCGGGTCTCACCCAAAGCGAAGCACAGGAGTTCCACAGCTCCTTCATCCAGGGCTTCTTGATATTCACGGTGATCGCAATCATCGCGCATGTCTTGGTCTGGATGTGGCGTCCGTGGATCCCCGGGCCGGAGGGCTATTCCTCGATAGAGGGATTGCACCAGACGTTCTCGGCGCTTCTGCCTTTGGTCGCATAGGAGAACGAGAACATGTGGAAACTTTGGATGCTGTTCGACCCCCGCAGGGTGCTTGTCGGACTTTCTGTTTTCCTCTTCGCGCTCGCGATCCTCATCCACTTCATCCTGCTCAGCACGGATCGTTACAACTGGCTTGAGGGCAAACCCCTCAAGACCGGCGCGATCGAGCAGATTGTGGACGCGACACGCATCGCCTGATGCGCACACAAACGGCGGCGGGCGGACCGGAAATCCGGAACTGCCCGCCCCAATCCACCGACCTTTGATTTTTGCTGCAAAGCGCGGATTGCGCTTGGGGAGAAGCTAATGGCTCTGCTCAGTTTCGAACGCAAATACCGGGTGCGCGGAGGCACACTGATTGGGGGGGACCTGTTCGATTTCTGGATCGGGCCTTTCTATGTCGGCTTCTTCGGCGTGACGACCATCTTCTTCGCCACGCTCGGCACGGCACTCATCATCTATGGCGCGGCCCTGGGGCCGACCTGGAACATCTGGCAGATCATCGATCGCGCCACCGGACCTTTCCTACGGCCTGGCGCTGGCGCCGCTCAAGGAGGGCGGGCTCTGGCAGATCATCACGATATGCGCCATCGGGGCGTTCGTGCTCCTGGGCGCTGCGCGAGGTGGAGATATGCCGAAAGCTCGGCATCGGCTACCACGTGCCGTTCGCCTTCTCGGTGGCGATCTTCGCCTATGTGACGCTCGTCGTCATCCGCCCGCTCCTGCTCGGCGCATGGGGGCACGGCTTCCCGTATGGCATCTTCAGCCATCTCGATTGGGTCTCGAACGTCGGCTACCAGTACCTGCACTTCCACTACAATCCGGCGCACATGCTGGCCGTGACGTTCTTCTTCACGACCACGCTCGCGCTCGCGCTGCATGGCGGCCTGATCCTTTCCGCGGCCAATCCGGGCGCGGACCGGATCACGGGCGAACAGGGCGAAGTGCGCACGCCGGAATACGAGGACACCTTCTTCCGCGACACGATCGGCTATTCGGTCGGCACGCTCGGCATCCACAGGCTCGGCCTCATCCTTGCGCTGAACGCCGGCTTCTGGAGCGCGGTGTGCATCGTCATCAGCGGTCCGTTCTGGAACAAGGGCTGGCCGCAGTGGTGGAACTGGTGGCTCAACCTGCCCTTCTGGAGCTGAGGAGAGAGACATGAACGAGTATCAGAACATCTTCACGGCCATCCAGCTGCGCGGTCATCCGGAGGCGGGCATCGCCCTGCCGGCCGGCGACAGCCAAAGACACGGCACGCCCGAATTCGTCCACTGGATCGGCCGCATCGGCAACGCCCAGATCGGGCCGATCTATCTCGGTTTCCTCGGCACGGTGTCGCTGGTATGCGGCATCATCGCCTTCGAGATCATCGGCCTCAACATGTGGGCTTCGGTCGGCTGGGATCCCATCCAGTTCGTGCGCCAGCTCTTCTGGCTTGCGCTCGAGCCGCCGCCGGCCAAGTACGGCCTTTCGGTCATTCCGCCGCTCAACGAAGGCGGCTGGTGGCTGATCGCCGGCTTCTTCCTGACCACCTCGGTCCTCTTGTGGTGGGTGCGCATGTACCGCAGGGCGCGGGCGCTCGGCCTCGGCACGCATGTGCCCTGGGCGTTTGCCTCCGCGATCTTCCTGTTCCTGTCGCTCGGCTTCATCCGGCCGATCCTGATGGGAAGCTGGGCGGAAGCCGTACCCTTCGGCATCTTCCCGCACCTCGACTGGACCGCGGCGTTCTCGATCCGCTACGGCAATCTCTACTACAACCCGTTCCACTGCCTCTCGATCGTATTCCTCTACGGCTCGGTCCTGCTGTTCGCCATGCATGGCGCCACCATCCTGGCGGTCAGCCGCTATGGCGGCGAGCGCGAGCTGGAGCAGATCACCGACCGCGGCACGGCATCGGAGCGCGCAGCCTTGTTCTGGCGCTGGACCATGGGCTTCAACGCCACCATGGAATCTGTCCACCGCTGGGCATGGTGGTTTGCGGTCCTGACCCCGCTGACAGGCGCCATCGGCATCCTGCTCACCGGAACGGTCGTGGACAACTGGTTCCTGTGGGGCATCAAGCACGGCATCGTCTCGCCGCTTCCGCAGGTCTTTGAGGGCGTCGTCGATCCTGCACTGGGAGGAGCACAATGAGAACTCTGGATTCCCTTCGCAGCAGGGGCCGGCGCCCTGCTGACCATCGCAATGGTGGTCGGGGCAGGCTGGGACCTGCCCCCCGTCGACACGCAACAGGTCGGCTACCGCGGATCGGGCATGGTCGTGGTGAAGGACCGGGAAAACACGGCGACGCTTGCCGCTGCCAATGTGGCCCCGCCCACGCCCTACGAGCCGGATCCGACCGGCGCCCGGGCGCGGGACGTCTACCAGAACGTCCAGGTGCTCGGCGATCTCTCCGAGGACCAGTTCAACCACTTCATGGCCTCGATCACGGAATGGGTGTCGCCCGAGCAGGGCTGCAACTATTGCCACAACGAGGAGAACCTGGCGTCGGACGAGGTCTACACGAAGGTGGTCGCCCGCCGCATGATCCAGATGAACCAGGCGATCAATGTCGACTGGCAGAACCACGTGCAGCAGACGGGTGTCACCTGCTACACCTGCCATCGCGGCAATCCGGTTCCGCAGAATGTATGGTTCTCCGATCCGGGACCTGGCGTGCCGGGCATGGCGGGCTACCGCGCGGGGCAAAACCTTGCTTCGCCGGTCGCGGGCAATACCTCGCTGCCGCATGATGCCCTGCAGGCATACCTGCTCGACGAGAAGCCGATCCGGGTGCATTCGACGACGGCGCTGCCGACCGGCGAAAACACGGCCGGCACCAAGGAAACCGAGCAGACATGGGCGCTGATGATGCACATGTCCGAATCGCTCGGCGCCAACTGCATGACCTGCCACAACAGCCGCGCGTTCAACGACTGGGACCAGAGCCCGCCGCAGCGCGTGACCGCGTGGCACGGCATCCGCATGGTTCGCGCGATCAACAACGAGTACATGCTTGGCCTGGCGCCGGTGTTCCCGGCAAACCGCAAGGGGCCGGAAGGCGATGTCTACAAGGTGAACTGCGCCACCTGCCACCAGGGTGCGCAAAAGCCTCTCCTCGGCGTCTCGATGCTGAAGGACTATGTCAACTCGCTCGGCAAGAAGACCGAAACCGGCGTGCCGAACTACCAGGACTACAAGCCTGGCGAGACCCAGCTGATGCCTTCGCGGACGTCGGATGCCATCGATCCGGCAGCAGTTCCGACCAAGGTCGCGGCAAAGTAATAAAATGGGGGTTGCATGAAAAAGGGGGCGAAAGCCCCCTTTTTTATTGCCCATGGGTTTGTTGGCTAGGAGAGTGCGCCTGCCGCCAGCGGTCCCCATATCACCAGGATGATCACCACCAGAGCGGCAATATCCAGTCCGCGCGTATCGCGGCCGTGGCCTCGTCCATCACCAAAAAGTCCGCTGTTGCGTGGCGCGAAGCCTGTGCCTTCGCGCCTTTCCTCATCCATCGGTTCCATGTTTGCGTGCCTCCGTTGCGATCAAAGAAACGGATCGGCGCAGACGCGGTTCCGCTGTCACGGACAAACGGTTCGACGGGACGGAGGCGGGCAGTCAGTTGGCGGGGATTTCAAAATCCGGGAAACGCTCCGCATAGATGCGGAACCACGGAGTGAAGGCCGACGGGTCGGCGGCGATTTCCCGTTTCAATGCAGCAGGAGATATCCAGCGGACTTCCTCGACTTCCGCGGGGTTCGGCTCGATGACGATGCGTTCGCGCGGTACATCGGCCGTGTAAAACGTCACCCGCTCGTGCTCGTGCAGGCCGCCGCCGACATCGGCCGAATACTCCACCACGCATTTTTGCGCCAGCGGCAGCGTGAAGCCGAGTTCCTCGCGCAGGCGCCGGTTGGCGCAGGCGTCCAGCGTCTCGTTCCAGTGCGGATGCGTGCAGCAGGTGTTCGCCCACAGTCCGCCGCAATGATATTTGGACCGCGCGCGGCGCTGGATCAGCAGCTCGCCGCGGTCGAAGACGAACACCGAGACGGCAAGATGGAATTGCGCCTGCTCGTGCACGCGCATCTTTTCCATCGGGAACAGGGACCCGTCGCCCGCAATCGCGGGAATGAGTATCGGTACCGTCATCTGTCTTCCTTTGCGGTGCCTTATGCCACCGCCCGCGCCAATGCGCATTGCGACCAAAGGTCATGCAGGGCGTGCACCATGTGATCTATGTCCGCGTCGCTATGGAAGGGCGACGGCGTGATCCTGAGCCGCTCGGTGCCCTGCGGCACGGTCGGATAATTGATCGGCTGGACATAAATTCCGTAATTGTCGAGCAGCAGGTCGCTGATCCACTTGCACTTGGCGGCGTGGCCAACCATCACCGGCACGATGTGGCTGGGATTGTGCATGTGCGGAATACCGGCCCGGTCGAGGCTGGCGCGCAGTCGTGCGACGCGCTCCTGGTGGCGCGCCCTCTCGAAGGTGCTGGCCTTCAGGTGCCTGATCGAGGCGATCGCGCCCGCCGCGATTGCCGGCGGCAGGGCGGTGGTGAAGATGAACCCGGACGAGAAGGACCGGACGAAATCGATGATCGCCGCATTGCCGGTGATGTAGCCGCCCATCACGCCGAAGGCTTTCCCGAGCGTTCCCTCGATGATGGAAAGCCGGTGCATCACGCCTTCGCGCTCGGCAACGCCGCCGCCACGTGGTCCGTAGAGGCCAACGCCGTGCACTTCGTCGAGATAGGTGATCGCGCCATGTTTGTCGGCGACATCGCAAATGGCCGCGATCGGCGACATGTCGCCATCCATCGAATAGACGCTCTCGAATGCAACCAGCTTTGGCGCGTCGGCCGGATCGGCGGACATCAGGCGGTCGAGATCGGCAGGATCGTTATGCCGGAAGACGCGGCACGTGGCGCGGCTGTGGCGGATGCCTTCGATCATCGAGGCATGGTTCATCGCGTCGGAATAGACGATGCAGCCGGGAATGCGCGCAGCCAGGGTTCCGAGCGCCGCCCAGTTCGAAACATATCCGGAGGAGAAGATCAGTGCCGCTTCCTTGCCGTGCAGGTCGGAGAGCTCCTGCTCGAGCAGCACGTGGTAGTGGTTGGTGCCGGAGATGTTGCGGGTCCCGCCGGCCCCTGCCCCGCATTTGTCGATGGCTTCCTTCATCGCGCCGGTCACGGACGGGTTTTGCCCCATGCCGAGATAGTCGTTGGAGCACCAGACCGTAACTTCCTGGGTGGTGCCATCGGAACGATGGCGCGTCGCCCGCGGGAAATCGCCCGAGATCCGCTCAAGGTCCGCGAAGAACCGGTAGTTGCCGCCCTTGCGCAGCCGGTCCAGCTCGCCCTCGAAAAACTGGTTCAGATCCATGACAATCTCCCTTTCAACGCCTGCGGCATGTCTATCCCTGCCGCTTTCTCACCGAGCCCGCTTCCGCGGCCGGCACTCCTGTCAATTTGTGGGAAACGGCAACGCCGCTACCCGCGAATGCCACGGCCGGGCCGGAACCCTGCTTGTGTGGCGCCGGGGCCGCAGCCCCCTCACCCGCCGGCATCGCCCAGCGCCAGAGCGCCGCGTCGGAAACCGGAAGAACCAGAAAAAGATGTTCGGCGATCGCGAGCGCCAGGAAAGTGGCGAGGATCGTCGCCGTCACTGCGTCGTGCGAGCGGCTCGGCAGTCGCGGCCGCATGGCAAAGCAGGCAAAACCGAAGGTCATGGCAATGATGAAGGCCGGAAGCACGGCGCTGACGCGGTCCATTCGGAAATAGCTCGCCATGTAGGCAAGCCGGCGCGGTAGCATCGCGACCGCCACATGCGGTGCGCCGAGGAACAGGATCAGCTTGGCGGATATACGCATGCCCCACAGGAGGAGGAACGTCCACATGCCGATGCGGTTGTCGGCGCCCCATGATATGGCGACAATGCCGATGCCGGTGGCAGCGATTGCCAGTTCGTGGTCTCGGATCGCCTCGAACGCCGCCTTGAAGCGGCCATAGCCGCGCAGGCCGGGAGGGCAAGGCTCGCGGCGCGGGCCGGTCAGGACTCCGGTCGAGGAAACTCGCCTCGTGCCAAGCCCAAATGCCCAGCGCGCCAAGGAAGCCGAGCCACACGCCGTGAATGTCGGCCATGCCAAGGCTGAACCACAGCGCGACAAAGCCGGCTGCGGCAAGGATGCTCGCCCCGGCCATGACCGGGACGACCCTTGGTTCTTCGCGACCGGCGGCATACAGGACCGCGCCGGTGGAGAGCCACCAGGCGAGAATCACGAATATGACCGCCGCGCTGTGGTGAAGCATGAAGCCTACCAGACCGGCTGGAGCCGGCTCGTGGCCGGGATTTCATTGGACACCGAGGGCAGCATGTAGAGCCTTGCGAAGGTGAGACCGGCGCGCAGGCCAAGCCACTTCTTCGCAATCCATCCGCCAGCCCCGCCGCGCTCGTCCGCCTCGGCCATTTGCCGGTTGATCGCCTCGAGCTTGCGGAAGCCCTCCATCAGCTTCGGATTGTCGAGATCGAGCACCAGCGGGAACACCTGACGCGAAATCTCGCTGGTCAGGCGGAACACCCGCATGTCGTAGTCCTCGATCTCGATGTCCAGCGCCTTGTGGAATTCCGGCCGGGCATGGTCGCGCACATACATGGTCGCGAAGACGGCCAGCAGGAAGAACTTGATCCAGTATTTGTTGCGGCCCGAAAGCAGGCGCGGGTCCGAACGCATCAGCAGCGAGAACGCCTCGCCATGCCGGAACTCGTCGTTGCACCATTTCTCGAACCACTTGAAGATCGGGTGGAAGCGGCGGTCGGGATTGCGTTCCAGATGCCGGAAGATGGTGATGTAGCGGGCGTAGCCGATCTTCTCGGACAGGTAGGTCGCGTAGTAGATGAATTTCGGCTTGAAATAGGTGTACTTCTTCGCCTTGGCGAGGAAGCCCATGTTCACCGCGATGTCGAACTCCTTGAGCGCATCGTTGATGAAGCCTGCATGGCGCAATTCATCGCGGCTCATGTAGCCGAAGAGTTCGCATATGTCGGGGTTGGTGCCGCGCCGCTTCATTTCCTTGTAGAGCACGCAGCCGGAAAACTCCGCCGTCAGCGACGATACCAGGAAGTCGATGAACTCCTTGCGCAGCCCCTCCGGCAGCGCGTCGAGGTCGATCGCATCCCAGTCGGCATTGCGCTTGAAGTGGCCCTTGTTCGGGTCGGCCTTCATCTCGGCGATGAGGACGTCCCATTCGCCGCGTACGCCCGATACATCCACCCGGTCGAGCTCGTCGAAATCGGTGGTGTAGAAGCGTGGGTTGAGCATGGTCGAATTGACCGCCGCCCGCGTCGTCTCGTTGACGGCGCCGCGGCCGATTTCTTCCGGATCGACGTGAGTGTTCATAGCGCTGCCCTTTCCGAGAAGCTGAATTCGCAAAGTTCCATGAATTCGAAATCGCCGGTCGCCCGGGTCCATGCGCGCTCGACGCCGCTGGCGCGGGTGATCGTCGCGAGGCGCTGGAAGCTTTCCCTTTGCCCATAAGGCACGGCAACCGGCGCCCCATGCACCATCACCTCGTCGCCGGGGTGGACGACGGTTCCGTCGTCGAAGCGCACATGCGCGCCGAGCTCGTCGAAGGTGTTGCTGATCTCGACCGTGCAGGGCACCTCGATCTTCTCGCGCAGGAAAATGTTGAGCATCTTCATTGGGAGGCCCTCCCCTCGTTTCCAAGGAATTTCTCGAACGCGGCCACCTGGTCGGGTCCGAAGGCATTGAGATAGATGCGCTGGCCGGACTTGGTGTCCGACAGCGATACCGAACCGTTCGACCATTTGATCACGCGGTAAGGCTCGTTGATATCCACTTCGGCTGTCATTCGCATGCGCGCCAATGCCCGCAGCGAGCCGCGCACGAAGCCGCCCTCGCCCGGGGCGAAATCCGCCAGCACGCGGCCCGAATTGGCTTCCGTCACCAGCACGCGGTCGTCCACAGTCTGCGAGATGGTAAGGTCGATCATGTCGAGTGGCCGGCCCGGATCCGTCAGCATGGTTCCAATGCCGGTCTTCTGGCTGAAGATGATGGCCACTACCGCGAAGGCGATGAGCACGAATGCGCTGTAAAGCGGCAGGCGCGGGAACGGCGGGGTCTTTACCGGCGCCGGTTTGCGTTTCTGCCAAGGTTGCACCGCAATGTTCATGACCGCACCGCCTCCCTCTTCACGCATGTGCCGGTTGTTGCGCGACATGGCCGCGCTTGCGCACTGTCACCGGTGTGCGCACCGTCCGCTCCGGTTCGGGTTCGCCCGCTGCCTGCGCATGGGCCGCCCGCAATTCGTCCACGATAAGCGCCGCCACGGCCGACACGCCGCTGATGCAGCGAAGCGCGGCCTGCGGGTTGGCGAAATGGCGGGGGCGTACATGCGGCCACAAATGGAACCAGGACAGCCTGACGCCTTCCGCCGCCTCGAACACGATGTCGCCCGAGCCGTCCTTGCGTTCGATCATGGCAGCCGATGCGATCTTCGTGAACGGCAGGTTCAGCGTGATCGACGAGCCCACGCCGACGCGCATGACGAGCCGGCGGTTGGTCACCGTGTATAGCGTCGTGCGCGTGACCGCCCAGGCATAGAGTTCCATCAAGCCGAGAAGCACCGCGGCGAGAATGCACAACACCCCCGCCGAGAACATGATTTCCGCGGCGGTGCGCCCGTCGGACCAGCCGGCGGCAAGCGCCCACACGATCAGCGCCCCGAAGTAGAAGGCCACCCAGCGGGCCTTCAATACATCGGTCATGATCTGCCGCCGCGACGGCCTGCCCTGCCAAAGGACGCGCTCGCCCTTGGGCAGGCGTTCCGGAAGGCCCGGAACGGGCTCGATTTCGTGCTGCCTGACCGGGGGCGTGCTCATACCAGCGGCTCCTGGCGGGCCGGCGTGGCGTAAAGGGTTCCGGCGCCGTAATACGCCATGACCTTCTCCTCCTCGAGCAAGGTGATGCTGTCGGGGGACTTGGTGCCGGGCACCTTGGCGAACTGACCGGCCGTGATGGCATGGACATAGGCATGGCCGTTGCGGAACACGGTGAAGTTGACCGGCAGCAGCACCGGCTTTGCCTTGGCGCCCTTGCCGTTCGACACTTCGAGGTAGCGGATCAGGTATTCCGAGCGGTCGATCCACACATCCGAGATCGTGCCGGCGACTTCCCCGTCGCAACCGATAACCTCCATGCCGCGTGGATCTGGATCCTCGCTGGCAAGGTAGAACTCGCCGTCGCTGCGCAGCGGGACGATCTTGTTCGCGCCGCCCGCCGTCAGGTCAGGCAAATCGGCGCGCTCGGCCCAGGAACCGGGTCCGACGCCTGCCAGCAGCGGATCGCCGGTCGGCACGATCGGGCTGCCGGGCGCACGGGCCGTGCGCTCTGCCGCGAGCTTTCGGGTGTCGCGGCGGGAAAGATCGGGCACGCTGACCGCGCTGCGGCCATGCGGCAGCTTGAAGGTCTTGGGCGCGGGAACGAACAGCCACGGATCGCGGCTGTATTCGCCGGTCACGTCGTTCTCCAGCGGATAGCCTTCGCGGCGGTCTTCCTGGCGGATGTACCAGATCAGGCCCGCGAAGAATATCCAGAACCCGTAGAGGGTGATCTGGGCGACATCCAGATAGGCAGTCAGTGCTCCGGTTTGCATTTCTATCTCCTTCCGGCTCTCAGCTCGGCATTTCGGCAAGGCCGAACTGCTTGTTGGATTTGCGGGCCATTCCGCCGGCCCTGCCGACGAGTGGACCCAGGGCTGCCAGGCTGACGAACAGCAGCCCGATCTCGATGTGGTAGACGACGATGTATCCGGTCGCGGGCGTGTGCATGGCTTCGCCCAGCGCACCCGATTGCGCCAATGAACCGATGATGTCGCGCAAGGCGCCGCCGCCGGCGAGCGCAAGGCCGATCGCCGTTGCCTGCACCGCGCTCCACGCGCCGATGGCAAGGCCGCTGTCGCTTGAATCGGCGATCTCCATCGCCGCCAGCATCGTGCCGACCGCGAACAATCCGCTGCCCGCGCCGATGAAGAGCGCGCCGATGCGCAGCAATGTTTCCGACTGCAACGGCGCGGCAAACACCAATGCGCTGAAGGCGGCGATGCCGATGAGGCTGCCCAATGCCGCGACACGGTAGAGGTTCGCGCCCTTTTCGAGCAGCCGCGCCGCATAGGCGAAGCCGCACAGCGCGCCGAATGCCCACAGCGCCGTCAGAAGCGTCGTCTGCGCCACGCTCATCGACAGGATTTCGCCGCCGAAGGGTTCAAGCAGCACGTCCTGCATCGCGAAGGCCGCCGAACCGAGGGCGACCGCGACCAGCAAGCGCGTGGCGCGCGGATCGCCGCGATAGGTCTCGATCGCCTCGCGGAAGGAAGGCATCGCCCGGTCGGGCCGGGTGCGCGACGGGTCACGCGCTTCCTGCTTCCACATCGCGATGACATTGACGAACAGGGTCACCACCGCCGCGCCCTGGATCACCTGGATGAGGCGCACGGCGCTGAAATCCTTGAGCAGCACGGAGAAGGCGAGCGCCGCCAGGATCATGCCGACCAGCAGCGTCACATAGAACAGCGCCACCACGCGGGGCCGCTTGTCCGGGGTCGCAAGATCGTTGGCGAGCGCGAGCCCTGCCGTCTGCGCCATGTGCATGCCGGCGCCGGTGAGCAGGAATGCAAGTGCAGCGGCCACCGGCCCTGCCCATTGCGGCCCGGTGGTCTGCGATTGCAGGAGCAGCAGTGCGAACGGCATGATCGCCAGTCCGCCAAACTGGATCAGCGTGCCGAGCCAGATATATGGCACGCGCCGCCAGCCGAGCACGGATTTGTAGGTGTCGGAGCGGTAGCCGACGAGCACGCGGAACGGGGCGGCCAGCACGGGGATCGCCACCATGGCGGCGACAAGGCTGGTCGGCACGCCGAGTTCGAGGATCATCACCCGGTTCAGTGTTCCGGTAAGCAGCACGACCGCCATGCCGGCGGTCAACTGGAACATCGACAGGCGCAGCAGCCGCGACAGCGGCAATTCATCGGTCGCGGCATCGGCGAACGGCAGGAATCGCGAGCCGGCGCCACGCCAGAACTCCGAAAACTGCAACCGTTTCGCGCCGCGCAAGATCATGTCCGGATGATCTCCAGCGCCTGGGAAATGTAGAACCCGCCCGCAACCCGTCCCGTACGGCCGGCATGCCAGCCGGCAAGGTCGCTGTTCGAGGCGATCAGCCGAGAAAGTGCCGCCGGCGATACCGGCTCGATGGAAGGCGCGCGGTCGCCGCGCGGGAAGAGGCGCCCGACGGCGTGCATTGCCGTCAGCGCCAGCGTGCGCGGCGGGAAGGTGAAGACGATCTTGCGCCGGGTGCGCGCCGCGAGCGACGCCAGCGCCGCAACGGCATCCTTCGGCTGGTAGTGGATGAGCGAATCCATAGCCACGACGGCATCGAACTCGCCAAGCTCGGGCGAGAGCATGTCGCCGGAGGAAAGGCGGATGCGGCCCTCCCCTTCGATCCGCGGCAGGTGCGCGGTGGCGTAGGAGATGATGCCGGGCGAAAGGTCGACGCCGGTCACGTCCGCGCCGCGGCGGGCGAGTTCGACCGACATCACGCCCGCGCCGCAGCCGGCATCGAGGATGCGCCAGCCTTCCAGGTTGTCGGGCAGCATCGAAAGCATCGCCGCGCGCATGCGGTCGCGGCCGGCGCGAACGGTGGTGCGGATGCGGCCCAGCGGCTCGTTGGTGGCGAAGCGCTGCCAGGCGTCAAGCGCCGTGCGGTCGAAATAGACCGCCACTTCGTCGCGCCGCCTTGTGTAGCTGTGGCCCTGCATGTCGGCGTCCCTCACTCGAAGCCCAGGAAATCGAAGATGTCCCGGTCCTTCATCGGTGTTGCATCGCATGGCTCCGGATTGCCAAGGAGCCACTCGGCAAGCTGGAGATACTCGTTGCGGATGCCGACGAGTTCGGGCGCATCGCCCATCTCGAACAGCGTGCATTTCTTCAGGCGCGACAGGCGCACCGCGTCGGAGTCGGGCACATGCGCCAGGCGCTTGAGACCAATGGCGTCGTTGAAGCGGTCGATCTGGTCGGTCTCGCGCGACCGGTTGGCGATGACGCCGCCAAGGCGCACGTCGTAGTTCTTCGACTTGGCCTTGATCGCGGCGACGATGCGGTTCATCGCGAAGATCGAGTCGAAGTCGTTGGCCGCCACGATCAGCGCGCGTTCCGCATGCTGGAGCGGCGAGGCGAAGCCGCCGCAGACCACGTCGCCCAACACGTCGAAGATGACGATGTCGGTGTCTTCGAGGAGGTGATGCTCCTTGAGCAGCTTGACGGTCTGGCCGACGACATAGCCGCCGCAGCCGGTTCCGGCCGGCGGACCGCCCGCCTCGACGCAGCGCACGCCGTTGTAGCCTTCGAACACGAAGTCTTCGGTGCGCAGTTCCTCCGGGTGGAAGTCGACGCCCTCCAGAACATCGATCACGGTGGGGATCAGCGACTTGGTCAGCGTGAAGGTGGAATCATGCTTGGGGTCGCAGCCGATCTGCAACACGCGCTGGCCGAGCTTGGAGAAGGCGACCGACAGGTTCGACGAGGTGGTCGACTTGCCGATCCCGCCCTTGCCGTAAACGGCGAAGACGCGCGCCCCGCCGGAGGCGAGTTGCGCATCGATTTGCACCTGCACGGATCCCTCGCCGTCCTCGCCCCTTGCAGCCGCGGCCCGTGCCTCCAGAGCCGTCGTCTTCGGGTGCGTGTAGATGTTCATGCGGCAGCCTCCACCTTGATTCCCTCGACGCGATCTTCGAGTTCCTCGCCTGCATCGCGCAGCGCGCGAAGCGTTTCCTCATCCGCGTTCCAGTACTTGCGCTCGACGGCCTCGATCAGCCGGTTCGCAAGCTTGGAGCTGGCCTTCGGATTGAGTTCCGAAAGGCGGCGGCGCATTGTTTCATCGAGCACGAAAGTCTCGGTAAGGTTCTTGTAGACCCAGGGCTCCACCTGGCCGGTGGTCGCCGACCAGCCGAGCGTGTTGGTCACGTGGCTCTCGATCTGGCGCACGCCCTCATAGCCGTGCTGCAGCAGGCCTTCGTACCATTTCGGATTCAGCATGCGGGTGCGGGTTTCCAGCGCCACCTGTTCGCGACAGCGTGCGCACCTTGCCGCGGCCCGCGTTCTGGTCGCCGACATAGACCGGCATGTCGCCGCCGCCGGCCTCGCGAACCGCGCGGCTGATACCGCCCAGCGTATCGAAATAATGGTCGATCGAAGTGATGCCGAGTTCGACGGATTCGATGTTCTGGAAGGCCGTCTCCACCTTGCCGAGAATGCCGCGCAGCAATTCCTCCTGGCGCACCGGCTTGCCGTCGACGCCATAGGCAAAGCACTTGCGGCGGGTATAGGTCTCGGCGAGTTCGTCCTCTTCCTCCCATGCGCCGCTGTCGACGAGGAGGTTGACGTTGGAGCCGTAGGCGCCGCTGGCATTGGAGAAGACCCGCAGCGCCGCCGTCTCGAAATCGCAACCGTGCTGCGCCGCCCAGGCCAGCGCATTGGCGCGGATGTGGTTCATCTCCAGCGGCTCGTCGGCCTGCGCGGCCATCAGGCAGGCCTGCGCCAGCAGCTTTGTCTGGAGCGGCAGCAGGTCGCGGAAGATGCCGGAAAGCGTAATCACCACGTCGATGCGCGGGCGGCCGAGTTCTTCCAGCGTCATCAGTTCAGCGCCGGCAAGGCGGCCGAAACCGTCGAAGCGGGGCTTCGCGCCGATCAGGGCCAGCGCCTGTCCGATCGGCGCGCCCTCGGTCTTCAGCGTGTCCGTTCCCCACATCACGAGCGCAATGCTCTTGGGCACGCTGCCGTGGTCGCGCTGGTAGCGGTCGAGCAGCATCACGGCCTGGCGCGAGCCTTCGGCAACCGCGTGGGCGCTGGGCAGGCGGAAGGGATCGAAGCCGTGCAGATTGCGCCCGGTGGGTACGATGGACGGCGTGCGGATGATGTCGCCGCCACTGACGGGGCGGATATAGCCGCCGTCGAGCGCGTGCAGCATGGCAGAAACTTCGTGGTCGACGGAAAGATCGATGTTGAGCTTTTCGAGCGTGCGGGCCGCTTGCGCCCTGTCGCCGGACAGACGGTTCGACACAGTCTCGCCGCCTGCGATGCGCTCGACCGCGCCGGCATCCAGCATGGCATCGCCAAAGGCCGAATTGACGCTCGCCAGCATGTCGGCGCGCTCGCCGGAACCCATGGGTTCGCCCACGACATGCAGGCCGTGCGGAATGAGCGTTGCCTCAAGTTCGGCGACAGCGGCGGCAAGGCCGGGCACTTCCGCGCCGCCGTCATGGCTCCAGTCGGTTTCGGCAGGCGCAAGGTCCAGCGAAACCGACTGCGCCTTGATCGTCTCGGCGAGGCGCACGCGCTCCGCGCTCATGTCGGGCGCAAGGCCGCGCCAGCGGTCGATGGAAGACTTGAGGTCGATGAGGCCGCGATAGAGCCCGGCCGAAACCAGCGGCGGCGTCAGGTAGCTGATCAGCGTTGCAGCCGAGCGGCGGCGGGCAATGGTGCCTTCCGACGGATTGTTGGCGGCATACAGGTAGAAGTTCGGCACATCGGCCAGCAGCCTGTCAGGCCAGCAGGCGGAAGAAAGGCCGACCTGCTTGCCCGGCATGAATTCGAGCGCGCCATGCGTGCCGAAATGCAAGGTAGGCGTCCGCCCCGAAGCCCTCGCGCAGATAGCGGTAGAAGGCGGCGAAGGCATGCGTCGGCGCAAAGCCCTTCTCGAAGAGCAGCCGCATCGGGTCGCCCTCATAGCCGAAGGCCGGCTGCACGCCGACGAAGACATTGCCGAAGCGCGCGCCCAGCACGAAAATGCGCCGCCCGTCGGTCTGGTGGCGGCCCGGCGCCGGGCCCCATTGCTTCTCGATTTCCGGCAGCCAGCGCTCGGTGCGCACGTGCGTTTCGGCCTCGACGAAATGCGCGACATTGGTCGCCGCGCCGTAGCGGGCCGAATTGCCGATCAGGATCGCATCGCGCAGCGCTTCCCAATTGGCCGGCAGATCGACGGTGTAGCCCTCCGCCTTCATGGCCTTGAGCGTGTTGAAGAGCGAGCGGAAGACCGAGAGGTAGGCCGCCGTGCCGACCGCACCGCCATTGGGCGGGAAGTTGTAGATGATCGTGGCGATCTTTCGCTCGGCGCGCGACTTGCGCCGCAGCCTGACGAGCCGGGCAATGCGCGACGCCAGCATTTCTGCCCGCTCGGGGTGGGCCGCCATGTCGCGCTCGCCGCCGGTCTTCAACGAACGACCGCCATAGATGATCGGGCCGCTCGCGCCGTCGATCTCGGGGATGGCGACCATGATGGTCGTTTCGACCGGCGTCAGGCCCTGGTCGCCGGCTTCCCATTCCTCGAGCGTCTGGAACTCGACCGCGAAGGCAGAAAGATAAGGAACGTCGAGCCTTGCAAGGATTTCCTCAGCCGCGGCGGCATCATTGTAGGCCGGGCCGCCGACCAGCGAGAAGCCGGTGAGCGAGACGACCGCGTCGACGACCGGACGGCCATCCTTGATGAAGAAGTTCTCGATGGCCGGGCGGGCGTCGAGGCCGCTGGCGAATGCCGGAAGCACCTTCAGGCCCCTGCCCTCCAGCGCGGCGATGACGCCGTCGAAATGCGCGGTGTTGTCGGCCAGCAGGTAGGAGCGCATGACCAGCACGCCCACCGTTCCGTTGTTGCCCTGTCCCGCGGTCCTTGCCGAAGCCTTGGCGAATACGGCCGGATCGTCGGTGACGCGGTCCTTGAGCGCGGGGTGATAAAGCCCTGTCTCGGGATATTCGACCGGGCTGCCATATTTCAGCGTGTTCTTGAGATCGGCACGCTCGCCCGCGGCATAGCGCGCGACCAGGAAACGCACGAGGTTTGCGACGTTTTCGTCCGAACCCGCCAGCAAATACTGCATGGACAGGAAGAACGCGCGCACATCCTGCGCCTTGCCGGGAATGTATTTGAGAAGGCGCGGCAGCGAGCGCAGCAGCTTCATCTGGCTGCGGCCGCCCGAGGCGCCGGGCTTGCCGGAGCCGCGCAGCCGCTTGAGCAGGCCGATCATGCCGCCCGCGGGCTTTTGCATGTCGAAGCCGCCGAGACGGGTCATCTTGACGATCTCCGCCGCCGACATGCAGGCGATGATCGCGTCACAGTGGTTGCGCCGCGCCTCGAGCCATGGCCCGACGAGGCGCACATGCTCGTCGAGGAAGATCATGTTGGCGATGATGACGTCGGCGCGCGCGATGTCGTCGCGGCAGGAATCGGCGGCCTTCGGGTCTGCTGCCCATTCAGCGACAGCGTAATGGGTGAGGTGGATTCCCGGAAGATCCTTGTAGAGCGCGATGCGGGCGCGTTCGGCCGCGCTCGCCATGTGGCTGTCGAGCGTCAGGATCACCACGTTCACCGGAACGGGGCGGCGCGCGCTGGCGGCGGGTTGACCCGCGTTATCTGCCGAAATGCGCCTTGGCATCGTACAATGTCTCGATGGTTATCGGGTTGACGCCGCGCTCTGCGGCAAAGGTTTCGGTGTTGCGGCGGGCCTTGCCGCGAACGAAGAACGGGATGCGCTTGAGTTCCTTCTCCGCTTCCTGCGTCCAGGCGACCGGCCCGGTCGCGCGCGCCGCTTCCCGCGCCGGCTTGTCGTCGCCGCCATGCGAAAGATGCGAGGGCGCGGCGTTGTCGTGGAACTCGAAGTCGTCGCGGAACATGTTGAGGAGGTGCTCTTCGAGACCCATCATCAGCGGGTGGACCCAGCTGTCGAAGATGACGTTTGCGCCCTCGAAGCCCATTTGCGGCGAATAGCGCGCCGGGAAATCCTGCACATGCACCGGCGAGGAAATCACCGCGCAGGGAATGCGCAGGCGCTTGGCGGCGTGGCGCTCCATCTGCGTGCCCAGAACCAGTTCGGGTTCCGCCTTCGCGATGGCGTCCTCGACCTCCAGATGATCGTCGGAGATCAGCGCCTCGACGCCATATTTGGCCGCAGCAGCGCGCACGTCGCGGGCGAATTCGCGCGAGTAGGTGCCAAGGCCGCAGACCTTGAAGCCGAGTTCCTCGCTGGCGATGCGGGCGGCTGCCACGGCATGGGTGGCGTCGCCGAAGATGAAGACGCGCTTGCCGGTGAGATAGTTGCTGTCGATCGAGCGCGAGTACCAGGAGAGGCGTTCCTCGCAGTAGCGCAGCGCATTGGCCGGATCGAGACCGGCGAGCGCCGCAACCTCGGCGATGAATTCGCGCGTCGCGCCTGCGCCGATCGGCACCGTCGTCACCGTCTGCTGGCCGTGTTCGCGGGCGAGCCAGCGGGCGGCGGTGTCGGCGATCTCCGGGTACAGCACGATGTTGAAGCCGGCCTCCGGCAGGCGGGCAAGGTCGGCAGGCGTCGCGCCGCGCGGGGCGATGACGTTCACCTCGACGCCCATGGTGTTGAGAAGGCGCTGGATTTCCTCGATGTCGTCGCGATTGCGGAAACCGAGCGAGGTCGGGCCAAGGATGTTGCAGCGGCGGTTCATCGCCGCGTCGCGTTCGACCTTCTTGAAGGCAAATGCGCGCACCAGCCGGTAGAAGGTCTCGGATGCGCCCCAGTTTTCCTTCTTCTGGTAGGAAGGCAGTTCCAGCGGCACGACGGGAATGTCGAGGCCCAGCGTCTTGGCCAATCCGCCCGGATCGTCCTGGATGAGCTCCGCCGTGCAGGAAGCACCGACGATGATCGCCTGCGGGCGGAAACGCTCCACCGCGTCGCGGCAGGTCTTCTTGAAGATCTCCGCGGTGTCGGAACCCAGGTCGCGCGCCTTGAAGGTGGAATAGGTCACCGGCGGGCGGGTCTTGCGCCGCTCGATCATGGTGAAGAGGAGGTCCGCATAGGTGTCACCCTGCGGGGCGTGCAGCACGTAATGAAGGCCCTCCATCGAGGCGGCGATACGCATCGCCCCCACATGCGGCGGTCCTTCATATGTCCACACGGTCAGTTGCATGTCAGACCTCCACCGCCAGCACCGCGCGCCGGTTGAACGGGCGGGTGACGAGTTCGGCGAGGTCTCCCGCCTGCTCGTAGCCATGGATCGGGGAGAAAACGAATTCGATCGACCACTTGGTGGTGATGCCTTCCGCCTCGAACGGATTGGCAAGGCCCATGCCGCAGATCACCATGTCGGGCCGCGCCGCATGGCAGCGATCGATCTGGCGGTCGACGTCCTGGCCTTCGCCCAGTTGATGGTGTCCGGCAGCAGCGCAATCTCGCCCTCGACGATGCGCCGGTGCAGGAAGGGCGTGCCGATCTCGGCGATGTCCGCGCCCATTTCGCGCGACATGAAGCGCGCCAGCGACGGCTCCATCTGCGAATCGGGGAAGAGGAAGATCCGCTTGCCTTCCATGGCCGGGCGGTGGCGGGCCACCGCAGCCTTCGCCCGCTCGCGGCCCGGAGCGGTGATTGCATCGAACCGGTTCATGTTGAAGCCGAACGCCTCGGCGGCGGCGCGAAGCCACAGCGTCGTGCCTTCCTCGCCCAGCGGGAATGGCGCCGGAATGTGCCGGGCGCCGCGCTCTTCCATCGCCGCGACCGTGCCGCCGAGATAGGGCTGCGCAAGCAGGAAGCGCGTGTTCGGCCCGATGGCGGGAATGGACGCCGAATTGCGCGGCGGGAGAAACGCCACGTCCGATATGCCGAAAGCTTCGAAGATGCGCCGGAACTGTTCTTCGGCCACGTCGGCGATGCAGCCGGCGATCACCAGTTGGGCGTCCTTGCCTGCGGCCGGGGCGGTGCGCACGAGTTCGGCCAGGAAATTGTCCTCGCCCTGCGTGAAGGTCGTTTCGATGCCGCTGCCGGAATAGGCCATCACCCGACGCTGCGGCATGTGGCGCTCGTTGAGGCGCTGCGCGGCACGCGGAAGATCGAGCTTGATGACTTCGGATGGGCAGGAGCCGACCAGCACCAGCAGGCGGATGTCCGGACGGCGTTCCAGCAGCCGGGCGACGACGCGGTCAAGCTCGTCGTTCATGTCGGCCATTCCGGCAAGGTCGCGCTCGTCGATGATCGCCGTCGCGAAGCGCGGCTCGGCGAAGATCATCACGCCGGCAGCCGACTGCATCAAGTGCGCGCAGGTCCGCGACCCGACGATCAGGAAGAAGGCGTCCTGCATCTTGCGGTGGAGCCAGATGATCGACGTCAGGCCGCAGAACACCTCGTGCTGCCCGCGCTCGCGCAGCGGGGCAAGGGGGGTGCACGCCTTTTCCTGCGGCGTGGCGAACTGGTCGGCGGGGGTTGGCGCGGTCATGCCCGCACCTCGCCGCCTATGGAAATGCCGCTGCCCTGAAGCCGCGCCTGGCGCAGCTTCCAAAGGAACTGGCCGGCATTGACGACATATGACGCGTAGGCGGCAAGCGCCAGCAGCATCAGCCCGGCCGGCGAGAGCAGGCCGCCGAAATAGCAGGCCAGGTAGGCCGTGTGCAGCGCCAGCACCAGCATGGAGAAGACGTCTTCCCAGAAAAAGGCCGGCGCGAACAGATACTTGCCGAAGACCACCTTCTCCCAGATCGAGCCGGTGATCATGATCGTGTAGAGCGTCAGCGTCTTGACTATGATCGACACATTGGCGGCAAGGAGCCCCTCGCCCGTGAGCAGGTAGCGCGCGATCAGGCCGAGACTGACAAGGAAAACAGCGAACTGGACCGGTGCGAGAATGCCCTGCACCATCGTCCACGGGGTGGCGTCCCGGCGGCGGCGCTGCTCGGGCGTGTAGAGCGCCACGGAACGATCCGGACTGCTGCGTCCACCCTGCATGATTTGCCGGTCCTCCAACGCATGCGCCGCCATGGCGCCCCGCTGGTTGAGACTAACAATGGGTTCGCAAAAGTGTCAACCTTAATTGACGTTGATTTTTGTTTACATTGAATTGGTCTTGGGTCAGTCTGCCTGAAATGATCCGGCAAATGCGCGACCCCGCGGAAAGACGGGGTGCCTGGCGGGATGGTGCGCAGGGGTTGTGCGCGCCGCCCATGCAGCGGGCACGGGAGACTGTCACAGTAAAGCGGGCTATCCGGCAACGGGTGCCTGGGCGCACCGCGCCAGATGGAGGCACGCGTGAACGAGAGGGTCAAAGACGACCTCGACACACTCTACAAGGCCAGACGCGTGTCCCATGTCGGCGGGCTTCCCGATTCCATGGAGATATCCGATGGCGCCGTGACGCGGCGACGCCGGCCGATGGCAAGGTACGGGCTTCGCCAGTCGCTGATGGGCGCCATCCAGACCGAAATACTGCCTGCCTGCAAGGAAGCGCTGTTCGACGGGCGTGACAGCGTCAACGACAATGCCGACCCGATCCGCCTCCCCTCGCTGCGAATCGCCTCCATGGCGGTCGGCGGCGCGCCGGTCGCCGACATCCACGGCTATTTGCGCTCGCAGCCGCTTTCACTGGCGCGAAAGGCAAATCTGCTGGAGCTCGCCGCCCAGCGAATCGGCGAGGGCTGGTGTTGCGAAAATCTCAATTTCGTCGACGTGACGGTCGCCGTAGGGCGACTGCAGTCGACGTTCCGGCGGCTATACCAGGACATGGTCGCGCTGGCGCCGCGTCGCAATGGCGGGTCGGCGCTCATCCTTCCCGCTCCCGGCGACGAACATGTATTCGGCATGTTCTTCGTCGAGGAGTTGTACCGCGCATCCGGATGGACAACGACCCTCGCCATGCCGGAAGCGCCCGGCGAGTGGGTAAAGCGCGCGACATCCCAATCATTTGACGTGATCTGCGTTTCCTGGTCGTCGGAAAAATGCGGCGAAGCGCTTGCCCAGTGCATCGGCGCGGTGCGCAAGCGCTTGCGCGCGGCCATCGTGTGCGGCGGACATGCCGCCCTTATCAACCGGGAACGGTTGGGCGTGCTCGGCGTCGACCTTGTATCCGCCAGCCCGCAACTCGCCCTTGACTTCTCGCGACGCAAACTGTTGAAGCAGCAAGAACGTGAAACCACCGAAGCCAGACACTACGGCGGTTGAACCCTCAAACCCGGGTCCCCTGATGGATCAGGACAGAAACAAGGTTGCATTCCGCCAATTCAGTCGCGCGAGCGAACTGATAGCGCAGCTTGGCGACCGCGGCGCTGCCTTGATCACATCGATCGGCTCGGACATATCGCTTGCCGTCTCACCCGAGGGCGTGATCGAGGATGTCGCGTTTCGAAATCCCGATCTCGTCGGCTACAATTGCGATACCTGGCCCGGCAAGCGCTGGCGCGACGTCGTAACCGTCGAAAGCGTCGACAAGATCGATGCGCTGATGGCCGACAGCGAAAAGCAGACCATGACCCGCCGCCGGCAGGTAAACCACCCCATGAAGGGGTTGGCGGACCTTCCCGTCGAGTATCTGGTGGTGAAGGTCCCCGGAGCGAAATGGCGTCTGGCGCTCGGCAACGATCTTCGTTCGATGTCTGCGCTTCAGCGCCAACTCGTACAGTTCCAGGTCGAACTCGAGACCGAGTACCGCAAGATACGCGAAACCGAATCGCGGTACCGCACCATATTCCACATGACCCGGGAGCCGATGATCGTGGCGGGCGAGCAGGATCGCCGGATCCTCGATGTCAACCAGGCAGCGATCGGCATGCTGGGCAAGCCGGCGCGCAAGCTGGTCGGCGAGAACACGGTCAATCTCTTCGACAAGTCCGACCGCGACCAGGTCGGCCAGAAGCTGCAGGAAGTCCAGCACAGCGGCACGCCCCAAACACTGGTGGCACGCCTGGCCGGCGCCAGCGGCGAACGCGAGATGACCATCGAACCGTACCGCGAGGCGGGCCGCACCAACATGCTCATCCATGTCGGTCCGGGCCGGGGCGCCAGCGGCAACGGGCAGCTGACGGATTCGGAAGACTTCCAGATCGATGCCATCGCCGAACCGGTTGCGGTGACCGATGCGAGCGGCGCGGTCGTCGCGATCAACGATCTTTTCCTTGACCTGGTGAACGGCCTCAACCGCTCGCAGGTGATCGGCCGGCATCTCAACAACTGGGTGGGCGGCTCGTCCGTCGATCTGCAGGTGCTCATGTCGCGCCTGCGCGACGAAGGCCAGGTGCGTGGTTTCTCGACGCTGGTGCGCGACGAAATCGGCGTGACCAGCCCCGCCTCCGTATCTGCGGCCCGTCAGACATCCTCAGACGGGCGCGAGCGCTATGCATTCCTCGTCAGCGAGAATGTCCGGCGCGATGGCGGACTGCCGGCACAGGCTTCGCAGCACATCCAGGGCATGGGCGACTTCTCCGAACTCGTGGGCCGCGTGCCGCTCAAGGAACTCATCCGCGAGGCAGCCGACGTGATCGAGGTCATGTGCATCGAGGCGGCGCTTCGCCAGACGGACAACAACCGCGCCTCGGCAGCGGAACTTCTCGGACTCTCGCGCCAGAGCCTCTATCTCAAGCTGCGCCGTCACGGCCTTGCGGATTTCGACACCGACAGCTGAGTGAAGGCTGTAAACTTTTCTTTACAGTGTAAAATGAAATTGACGCGCTTGCGGGGCGCTTATAGCATGCGTCCATGGTTGCACGGAACGCCGCTGACACTGCCCCTGCCTACCCCTCGCCCGGGGCCGTTCTCGCGCTTTTGAAACCGATCACCTGGTTTCCGCCGATGTGGGCCTATGCCTGCGGCGTCATCAGCGCCGGTTCGGCCATCGAGGACCGCAGCCTTCACATCATTGGCGGCATCCTGCTCGCCGGCCCGCTGATCTGCGGGGCCAGCCAGGCGGTGAACGACTGGTTCGACCGGCATGTCGACGCCATCAACGAGCCGTGGCGCGTCATCCCCTCCGGGCGCATGCCGGGCCGCTGGGGCCTGTGGATCGCGATCATCAATTCGCTGCTGTCGCTGGCCGTTGCGGCCCTGCTTGGAACCTATGTGTTCTATCGCCGCGATCATCGGCATCGTGCTGGCATGGGCCTACAGCATGCCGCCCGTGCGCCTCAAGGCGAATGGCTGGTACGGCAACGCGGCCGTCGGCATTTCGTACGAAACGCTGCCCTGGCTCACTGCTGCGGCCGCGGCGCTCGGCGCGGCCCCGTCCATGCCGGTGTTCATCGCGGCGCTGGCCTACGGCATCGGAGCGCACGGCATCATGACGCTTAACGATTTCAAGGCGATGGAAGGCGACCGGAAGATGGGTATCAATTCCCTTCCGGTGATGCTTGGCGCCGACAAGGCGGCGCGGCTTGCCTGCATCGTCATGGCCGCTGCCGCAAGCGGGCGTCGTCGCGCTGCTCGTTCATCAAGGCCGGCTTGTCCATGCGGCGGCGGTCGGCCTGCTGCTGGCCGCCCAGCTCGCCTGCATGGTCCGCTTCCTGCGCGATCCGGCGGGCCGCGCGGTCTGGTACAGCGCCATCGGCGTCGGGCTCTATGTCAGCGGCATGATGGTAACGGCATTCGCATTGCGGCCCTGACGAGGTCGCCACAGGGAGGGCAGATGGCGCGGTTCGCATCACAGGAAGGCCTTGGATGGCTCGCCATCATGCGGCTCGGGCTGGTCCAGGCGGCGCTCGGCTCGGTCGTGGTGCTGACGACATCGACACTCAATCGCGTGATGGTGGTGGAGCTTGCGCTTGCTGCCGCCATTCCCGGCGCGCTGGTCGGCCTGCATTACGCCGTGCAATTGCTGCGGCCGGTCTTCGGGCACCGCTCCGACATGGGCGGCGGGCGCACCGCATGGATCCTCGGCGGCATGGCCGTGCTGGCGATCGCCGGAACCGCCGCGTCGGCGACGACGCTGCTGTTCGAACGCAGCTTCGTGCTCGGTCTTTCGGCTGCAATCGTCGCCTATGCCTTCATCGGTTTCGGCATCGGCGCGTGCGGCACGTCGCTGCTGGCGCTGCTTGCGAGCCGTACCCGCCCGCAGCGCAGGCCCGCGGCGGCAACGATCGTGTGGATGATGATGGTCGCAGGCATCGTCATCACCGCCATCATCACCGGTAGCCTGCTCGACCCCTACTCGCATTCGCGCCTCGTGGCCGTGACCGCTGGCGTCGGCGCGACGGCCTTCCTGTTGACGCTTGTTGCCATCGCGGGCGTCGAGCGGCGCGCGGCGGATCTGGGCGGGGAGCGGCCGGCGACGCTGGATTTCCGCGGCAACCTCGCGGAGATCTGGGCCGACCCGGTTGACCGGCTTTTCACCATTTTCGTCTTCGTCTCGATGCTGGCCTACAGCACGCAGGACCTGATCCTGGAACCCTTCGGCGGACTGCTCTTCGGCATGACGCCGGGCGAGACGACGAAACTTTCCGGAGTGCAGCATGCGGGCGTGCTCATCGGCATGGCGCTGGTCGGCGTGGCCGGAAGCCTGTTCGCCGGCAGCGGCAGGCCCGTGCTGAAAATCCTCACGGTCGGTGGCTGCGTGTTTTCGGCGGTAGCGCTGGGCGCGCTTGCATTTGCGGCCATGGCAGCGCCGGACTGGCCGCTCAAGGCCAACATCGCGCTGCTCGGCTTTGCCAATGGCGCCTTCGCAGTTGCCGCGATCGGAACGATGATGGAGCTTGCCGGCGCGGGCAATCAGAAGCGCGAAGGCATCCGCATGGGCGTGTGGGGCGCGGCGCAGGCGATCTCCTTCGGGCTCGGCGGTTTTGCCGGAACGCTCGCCATCGACATCGCGCGCGCGCTCACGCAAAGCGTGCCCGTATCCTTCGCCGCCGTCTTCACGCTTGAGGCGGCGCTGTTCGTCCTCGTCCGCGCTGATGGCGCTGCGCATCGGGACGCAGGGAACGACCAAAATCGAAAACAGGCTGGGCGGACTTTCCGCCGAACCGGCGGAGTGAGCCGATGAACGGGGAAACTTTCGACGTGATCGTGGTTGGCGGCGGACCGGCCGGCGCAACGGCTGCGTTGCGGCTAGCCAAGGCGGGACGCAAGGTTCTGCTTGCCGACCGGGAGGGCCGCATCAAGCCTTGCGGCGGGGCAATCCCCACACGCGCCATCCGCGACTACGACATCCCGCCCGAGATCATCTGCGCCCGCATCAATGCCGCGCGGATCATCTCGCCATCGGGACGCGAGGTGGAAATGGACATCGGCGACCGCGGCCATGTGGCGATGGTCGATCGCGAAACCTTCGATCCGTGGCTGCGCGAGCGAGCGCAGGAGGCTGGCGCCGCCTATATTTCCGCGACCTTCAGCGGCATGACGCGCGACGGCGACGGGCTGGTGACGGTCACATTCGAGGAAAAGGGCGGCGGCGAGAGTCGTTTTCGCGCGCGCACCGTGATCGGCGCGGACGGGGCCAATTCCGCCGTGCGCCGCGTGATCTTCGGTCCCAACAAGCGGCCGAAATACGTGTTCGCCTATCACGAGATCATCGAGGCCCCGAAGGAACTGACTGAAGGCTATACGCCCAACCGCTGCGATGTCGTCTACCGCGGATCGATCTCGCCGGATTTCTACGGCTGGGTCTTCCCGCATGGCAAGCAGGCTTCCGTCGGCTGCGGTTCCGCGGTTAAAGGCCACGACATGAAGGCCGCCACGCGCCAACTTTGCGCCGATGCCGGCCTTGCCGGCGCGAGGGTGATCCGCCGCGAAGGCGCACCGCTGCCACTCAAGCCGATGCGCCGCTGGGACGATGGCCGCAACGTGGTGCTGGCAGGTGACGCAGCGGGCGTGGTCGCGCCATCATCGGGCGAAGGCATCTACTACGCCATGCTGTCGGGCGAACTTTGCGCCGACGCCGCCATGCAGATGCTCGACACCGGCAAGGCCGGGGCGCTCGCAACCGCCCGCAAGCGCTTCATGAAGGAGCATGGCCGCGTGTTCTTCATCCTCGGCCTCCTGCAATTCATCTGGTACCGCAGCGACCGCCTGCGCGAGCAGTTCGTGAAGATGTGCGCCGATCCGGACGTGCAGGCGCTGACCTGGGAATCCTACCTCAACAAGAAGCTTGTGCGGCGCGATCCGGCGGCGCATCTGCGCGTGCTCGTCAAGGACATCCGCCAGTTGCTTGGCCTCGCGCCGGGATGATGGCGTTTCTCGACGGACTTGCCCAATCCGGCATGCTGCCGGTGATCGCCCTCGCCGCGCTGGCGATCGAGGCGGTTTTCATCCTGGCGGTCCTGCGCAACCGCCCTGCCCTGCGCGCTTCGCTGCTGTTCAACGCCGCCTCCGGGGCGGCGCTGATGGGCGCATTGTATGTTGCACTGACCGGCGGCGGCGGCTTGGCAATAGCGGCTTTCCTCGCGGTTTCGCTCGCCGCACATTGCTGCGATCTGGCCATTCGCTTGCGTTCGCCTAAAAATTAGACGCCTGTATCTTTCGATACATTTTTGAGCATATTCTGAAATGCCTGCATCTTTGCTATGCAGCAAACGCGACACTTGTTCCTCACCAGTTTCAGCCGCACCGCACGTGCCGGGTGAATTAACCGATTGTTAAAGAATGGAAATCCGGAAAAGGCAGCGCCATGCCGCATGAATTGGCACAAGCGTTGCAATGATTGTGCAGTGCAAACACAATCGCGGAGCTACCTTATGTCCAGTCTTACCCGCAATCTCGCCATGGCATCCTTCGGGGCGGCCCTGGCCTTCTCAACGACCGCATCCCTTGCGCAGGAGGAGACCATCAAGGTCGGCATCCTGCATTCGCTGTCCGGCACGATGGCGATCTCCGAGACGACGCTGAAGGACGCCATGCTGATGCTCATCGACGAGCAGAACAAGAAGGGCGGCCTGCTCGGCAAGAAGCTCGAGGCGGTCGTCGTCGACCCGGCTTCCGACTGGCCGCTGTTCGCCGAAAAGGCGCGCGAGCTGATCGAAAAGGACAAGGTCGCCGCCGTGTTCGGCTGCTGGACCTCGGTGTCGCGCAAGTCGGTGCTGCCGGTGTTCGAGGAACTGAACTCGCTCCTGTTCTACCCCGTCCAGTACGAGGGCGAGGAAAGCCAGCGCAACGTCTTCTACACCGGCGCCGCGCCGAACCAGCAGGCGATTCCGGCCGTCGACTACCTGATGAGCGAGGAAGGCGTCGAAGCGCTGGGTGCTGGCCGGCACCGACTATGTCTATCCGCGCACCACCAACAAGATCCTCGAGGCCTATCTCGAGGCCAAGGGCGTCGCCGCCGAAGACATCATGATCAACTACACGCCGTTCGGTCATTCCGACTGGCAGACGATCGTCGCCGACATCAAGAAGTTCGGCTCGGCCGGCAAGAAGACCGCCGTCGTCTCGACCATCAACGGCGACGCCAACGTTCCGTTCTACAAGGAACTCGGCAACCAGGGCATCAAGGCCGAAGACATCCCGGTCGTCGCCTTCTCGGTCGGCGAGGAAGAACTCGCCGGCCTCGACACCACGCCGCTGGTCGGCCACCTCGCCGCCTGGAACTACTTCCAGTCCGTCGATGACGCCGGACAACGCCGAGTTCATCGAAGACCTGGCAGCGCCTTCATCAAGAACGACAAGCGCGTGACCAACGACCCGATGGAAGCCCACTATATCGGCTTCAACATGTGGGTCGAGGCGGTCGAGAAGGCCGGCACCACCGATCCGGACGCGGTGATCGACGCGATCATCGGCGTCGCGGTGCCGAACCTGTCCGGCGGCTACTCGGCCATGATGCCGAACCACCACATCACCAAGCCGGTGCTGATCGGCGAAATCCAGGCCGACGGCCAGTTCGAGATCGTCTGGCAGACCCCGGGCCTCGTGGTCGGCGACGAATGGTCCGACTTCCTGCCGGACTCCAAGGACCTGATCGCCGATTGGCGCGCGCCGATGTCGTGCGGCAACTTCAACGTCGCGACCGGCAAGTGCGGCGGCAAGGGTTCGTGATCTGCCTGAACCGGCCCGGGCGGCGTCGCCTTCCGCCGCCCGGGATTTTGCCCGCAATTTTCATGCCCGAAATTGCAGGCCCGGCGATTTCATGAAAACCATCACGCCATTTTTCTCAGCCTGCTGCTTTGCCTGGCGGCGCTAGCCGTGGCAGGACAGCGCGAAGGCCGACGAAGCGCAATTGCGCGCGATCATCGCCAAATTTGCCGACGCCAAGAACTTCGACGAAACGCAGGCGATCGTCGGGGAACTGGCCGCCACCGGCGATGGCGCAGCCTCGCCGCGTGCTTGCAGCGCTGGGCGAAGGCGATCTGCAGGTTCGCAAGTCCGACAAGGCGGTGGTCATCGCCACCGGCAGCGGCACCCTCAAGCTTTCCGATCCGGTCACCGGCGAAGCGGCTGGCGAGGCCAAGGCAGCCGAACTTTCCAAGATCAAGGTCAACAACGCGCTTCGCCGCGTCATCCGCGACGCCATCGGCGCGCTGACCCTGTCCTCCCCCGACCGGCAGTGCGGCTGAAGGCGGCCGAGAACCTCGTCTCCAATCCCGATCCCGCCGCGCTCGGCGCAATCGATAGCGCCCTTGCCGCCGAAGCAGGATCCGGCCATTGCATCGCGGCTGAAGGCAGCGCGCGCCGGCGCAATCCTCTTCTCCGATCGGCCGGACGCGGAAAAGCTGGAAGCAGTGAACGCAGTCGCCGCCCTCGGCACCCGCGACGCCATTTCGCTGCTGACCCGTTTCGAGGCCGGTTCGGATGGCGAGTTGAAGGCCGCCGCGGCATCGGCAATCGACAAGGTCGAGGCGAGCCTTGCGATCTGGGATGTCGGTCAGAATGTCTGGCTACGGCATCTCGCTCGGCTCCGTGCTGCTGCTGGCCGCGATCGGCCTTGCCATCACCTTCGGCGTCATGGGCGTCATCAACATGGCGCATGGCGAAATGGTCATGCTCGGCGCCTACACCACCTTCGTGGTGCAGGAGATCATCGCGCACTTCCGCGCCCGGAATGCTCGACTGGTCGCTGGCGATCGCGCTGCCGCTCGCCTTCCTCGTATCGGGCGCGGTCGGCCTCGGCATCGAGCGCGGCATCATCCGCTTCCTCTATGGCCGCCCGCTGGAAACGCTGCTCGCCACCTGGGGCGTGTCGCTCATCCTGCAGCAGAGCGTGCGGACCATCTTCGGGCCGACAAACCAGGAGGTCGTCGACGCCGTCCTGGATGTCCGGCGCGTTCGAGATCGGCCAGCTGACCATCACCTGGAACCGCCTCTACATCGTGCTCTTTGCCGCTCGCCGTGTTCCTCGTGCTGCTTTGGGCGCTCAACCGAACGCCGCTCGGCCTGCAGATGCGCGCCGTCACGCAGAACCGGCGCATGGCATCGGCCATGGGCATCCGCACGCCATGGATCGATGCGCTGACCTTCGCGCTCGGCTCCGGCATTGCCGGCATGGCCGGCGTGGCGCTGTCGCAGATCGACAACGTCTCGCCCAATCTCGGACAGGGCTACATCATCGACAGCTTCATGGTCGTGGTGTTCGGCGGCGTCGGCAATCTGTGGGGCACGCTGGTCGGCGCGCTGACGCTGGGCGTCGTCAACAAGTTCCTTGAGCCCTATGTCGGCGCGGTGCTCGGCAAGATCCTCGTGCTCGTCTTCATCATTCTCTTCATCCAGAGGCGGCCGCGCGGGCTCTTCGCGCTCAAGGGCCGGGCGGTGGAAGCATGATCCTCGGCCATTTCCTGCGCAACGGCCTGACCCGCCCGATACAGGTGACGCTGGCGCTCATTCTTGCCGCCGCAGTGCTTGTGCCGGCGCTCAACCTGCTTGCTGCCGCCGGACAACCCGCTGCATGTGCCGACCTACATCGTCGCGCTGCTCGGCAAGTACCTGACCTACGCACTGCTGGCGCTGTCGCTGGACCTGGTCTGGGGCTATTGCGGCATTCTCTCGCTCGGCCACGGCGCGTTCTTCGCGCTCGGCGGCTATGCCATGGGCATGTACCTGATGCGCCAGATCGGCACGCGCGGCGTCTATGGCAACCCGGAACTTCCCGACTTCATGGTGTTCCTCAACTGGAAGGAACTGCCCTGGTACTGGCACGGCTTCGACCAGTTCTGGTTTGCCGCGATCATGGTCATGCTCGTGCCGGGCCTGCTTGCCTTCGTCTTCGGCTGGTTCGCCTTCCGCAGCCGCGTCACCGGCGTCTACCTCTCCATCATCACGCAGGCGCTGACCTACGCGCTGCTGCTGGCCTTCTTCCGCAACGACATGGGCTTTGGCGGCAATAACGGCCTGACCGACTTCAAGGACATCCTCGGCATGAACGTGCAGGCGGATTCGACGCGGTCGATCCTTTTCGCCGCATCGGCAGTAGCGCTGGCGCTGGGTGTCGTCGTCACCGCGGCGATCACTTCATCGCAACTCGGAAAGCTGATGGTCGCGGTGCGCGATGCCGAAAGCCGCACGCGCTTCCTTGGCTACCGTCCGGAAATGGTCAAGCTCTTCGCATTCACCGTCTCGGCCGTGATGGCGGGGATCGCCGGCGCGCTGTATGTGCCGCAGGTCGGCATCATCAATCCGGGCGAGTTCGATCCCGGCAATTCGATCGAGGTCGTGGTGTGGACTGCCGTCGGCGGGCGCGGCACCATCATCGGGCCGATCATCGGCGCGCTTGCAGTCAATGCGGCCAAGAGCTGGTTCACCGGGGCGCTACCGGAATTGTGGCTCTTTGCGCTTGGCGGGCTGTTCATCTTCGTCACGCTGTTCCTGCCCAAGGGCATCGTGGGGACCGTCCGGGAGCGGTGGCTGGCCCGCCGCCCTGCCACGTCCAAGCCTGAAGCAATCGACGCCGACGCCAAGCCGCAGGTGGCCGAATGAACGCCAGCACCTATCCCGGCCACAAGGGCGAAACGCTGCTTTATCTCGACGGCGTGTCCGTGTCCTTCGACGGTTTTCGCGCCATCAACAATCTGTCGCTCGTGCTCGACCGGGGCGAGATGCGCGCCATCATCGGCCCGAACGGGGCTGGCAAGACGACGATGATGGACATCATCACCGGCAAGACCAGGCCAGATACCGGCGAAGTGTTCTTCCGCGGCGAGGTCGACCTGACGCGGCACGAGCGAATCCGAGATCGCGATGATGGGCATCGGCCGCAAGTTCCAGAAGCCGACCGTCTTCGAAAGCCATACCGTTGAGGACAACCTGGCGCTGGCGCTGGCCGGTGCGCGCGGGGTTTTCGCCACGCTGTTTCACCGGCGCACGAGCGCGCATGAAGGCCGCATCCGCGAGATGCTCGACACGATCCGCCTGTCGCATCTGCGCGGCAACCTTGCCGCCAACCTCTCGCACGGCCAGAAGCAATGGCTGGAGATCGGCATGCTGCTGGCGCAGGATCCCGAACTCCTGCTGGTGGACGAGCCGGTTGCCGGCATGACCGACGCGGAGACCGAAGAAACCGCGCGGCTGCTTCGCGAAATCGCGCAGAGCCATTCCGTCATCGTCGTCGAGCACGACATGGGCTTCGTGCGCGAACTCGGCGTGAAGGTCACCTGCCTGCACGAAGGCTCGGTGCTTTCGGAAGGCTCGCTCGACCATGTGTCGAACGATCCGCGCGTCATCGAAGTCTATCTCGGGAGGTGAGGCGATGCTTTCCGTCGAAAACGCAAGTCTGAGCTATGGCGCGGCGATCGCGCTGCGCAACGTCTCGCTCAATGCCGGCGACCGGCGCATCACCGCCCTGCTCGGCCGCAACGGTGTCGGCAAGACCTCGCTGATGCGCGCCATTGTCGGGCATCATCCGCTGAACGGCGGCTCGATCTCGCTGGAGGGCAAGACGCTCGGGCGCATGCCGTCCTATGACCGGGCGCGGGCCGGCATCGGCTTCGTACCGCAGGGGCGCGAGATCTTTCCGCTGCTGACCGTGCGCGAAAACCTCGAAACCGGGTTCGCGGGGCTTGCCCGCAAGGCGCGCAGCATTCCAGCCTACGTGTTCGAGCTTTTCCCGGTGCTGAAGGAAATGCTGAACCGGCGCGGCGGCGACCTTTCCGGCGGGCAGCAGCAGCAACTCGCAATCGGCCGGGCGCTGGTAACGCGGCCCAAGCTGCTCGTCCTCGACGAGCCGACTGAAGGCATCCAACCGTCGATCATCAAGGATATCGGCCGTGCGATCCGGTTCCTGCGCGACAGCGAGGGAATTTCCGTGCTGCTGGTGGAGCAGTATCTCGATTTCTGCAGGGAGCTTGCCGACGAGATCTACATCATGGATCGCGGCGAGATCGTCCATAGCGGCGATGCCGCGAGCCTTGACGACCCGGCCGTGCGGCGGCATCTCACGGTTTGATCACGAAGCTGGCGGCAACACGCGCTTCTTGTCATGGGCGACCAACTCGCGCGTGACGTGCCAGATCAGCGCGGCCATGACGATGGCGCCGCCGATCAGCGTGGCGGTGGTCGGCACTTCGCCGTGGAAAAGCCAGACCCAGATCGGCCCCAGAACGGGTTCGCCGAGCCCGATCAGCGCCGTCAGCGCGGCCGGCACGAAGCGCGCGCCGGTCACGAACATCGCCAGTCCCGCACCGAGATTGACTGCGCCGAAGCCGAAAAGCACTGCCATTTCCTGGCCGGTCACAGCGAAGGATTTCGCGTTGAAGAAGGCAACCGCACCGGCGATGCAGATGCCCAGGAATACCGCCGGCACCATGCGCACATGCGAATAGCGCCGCGTGATGACCGTTGCGATGGCGAAGGCGAAGGAAATCAGCAGCGCCAGCGCGTCGCCGATCGGCGAAACCTTGCCCGTCAACGATTGCGACACCATCACGCCGACGCCCAGGATCACGAGCGCAATGGCGATTGCCGTCTGACGGCTCACCACTTCACGGAACAATATCCACGACAGCAGGGCGGCGATCAGCGGCACGGCAGCCTGGATCAGGAGGATGTTGGCAACGGTGGTGTGGCTGAGCGCCACCACGAATGAGGTGGATGCAGTGGCAAAGCACAGCGCCACCAGGAAAGACGGCAGCCGCATGGAGGTGATGAGTTCCAGCGTCCCGCGCGGCCCGTCGCGCCACAGCATGAAGGCGAAGAGGAATGCCGCAGCCCAGGCCGAGCGCCAGAAGACGACCGTCCACACGTCGAGCGCCGGGTCGAGGTAACGGGAGAAGACGCCGCCGAAACTCCATGCGAGCGCCGAGCCGAAAACCAGCAGGATGCCGGTCCGCTCGCTCATCTCCATGGCATGCGGGCGCGCTGCCTGCTCGTGATGCGTCATGGTGCTTCCTCGTTCCGCCCCGCCGTCAATCGGTGTTGGTGTAGCTTTCGATGTTGGCGAAGGCGGTGCGAAGCGCCCGCGACCAGCCCTCCGATAGCTTGCGGAAATAGGGATCGTCGGCCCGGATGCGCCGTTGTTCGCCGATTTCGAACGTATCTGTGCGGTAAATCAGCAGGTCGATCGGCATGCCGACCGAGAGATTGGAGCGCAGCGTCGAATCGAAGGAAATGAGCAGCAGCTTTGCCGCGTCGCCCATGCGCATGTCGGGCACCGCCACGCGGTCGAGAATCGGCTTGCCGTATTTGTGCTCGCCGATCTGGAAGAACGGCGTGTCGCTCGAGGCTTCGATGAAATTGCCTTCGTTGTAGATCTGGAACAGCCGTGGCTTCTCGCCCTTGATCTGGCCGCCGAGGATGAAGGTCGCGGAAAAAGCCGCCGCGTCCGGCCCGAGGCGTTCGCCGTCAATGCGGTGCACTTCGCGCAGGGTCGAGCCGACCAGCCTTGCCGCCTGGAACATGGTCGCTACGGAAAGCAGCGTCTCGCGGCCCTCGCCCTCCTCGTGGTCCTGGACAAGCCCCTCGTTCAGCAGGCTGACGACGGCCTGCGTGACGGCAAGGTTGCCGGCAGTGAGAAGCACCAGCACCCGCTCGCCCTTGGTTTCCCAGGTATGCATCTTGCGAAACTGCGCAACATTGTCGAAACCCGCATTGGTGCGGGTATCGGACGCAAAGATGATGCCCCGGTTGAGGCGAAGGCCCACGCAGTAAGTCATGGCGAGATTTATACAAGCGGAACGGGCGCTTACAAGCCGGTCAGGCCAACATCGCTGTTGAAGTTCACTGTTGCGACTGGCCCTGCGGCTCCGGCTGGGTCACGCTGACGGAAACTTTCAGGCTTTCCTCGCCCGATCCGCGACGCAACCCGCGCACCGGCGCGGCCTGGGTCGCATCCGGCCCGCAGGCCAGGCGCACATAGCGCTCATCGGGGCAGATGGCGTTGGTCGGGTCGAAACCCACCCAGCCAAGGCCCTTGATAAGCACCTCGGCCCAGGCGTGGTGCGCGTCGGAGTGCTCCGGTTCGTCCGGCAGGAACAGATAGCCGGTCACGTAGCGCGCCGGCAGCCCCATGGACCGGCAGGCGGCGATGAAGACATGGGTAAAATCCTGGCAAACCCCGCTGCGCTTGGCAAAGGACTGCGCCGCCGTGGTCGCCGAGTTGGAGGTGCTGGTGTCGTAGCGCATCTGCCCGGATATCGCCTGCATCAGCGCGTGGCACATGGCAACCATGTCGTCCGATTGCAGCAGGTGCGATGCCATCGCCTCGATCGCTTCATCGGCCTTTGTCAGTTCGGTTTCGCGCAGGAAGATGCGCGAGGACGGCTCGTGCCGCAAATGTCCGACGATCCCGCCGGTTTCCGATGTTTCGACAATGCCGCGGACCCTGACGGTCAGTTCCGACCGCTCGCGCATCTGGTTCACGAGATGCACGGTATTGCCCCAGGCGTCGACATAGCTGGCGGCGCCATGCATGCCCGGCGCCTCGACGGCCCAGGAGATGACCCTTTGGCCCGGAAAGGAAACCGGCGTCAGGCGGAATTCCTGAACGCCGTATTTCGCCGGGTGCTCATAGGTATAGACCGTCTTGTGATCGATCTCGATATGCATGGCATGGCTCCAGGCCCGGCTCGCTCGAAGCGAGCCCGGCTCAATGGAAGTTATAGCTTTCGGCGATCGCAGCGCCCAGAGCATTGTTGGCGTTGATGAACTCGCTGAGGAATTCGTGCAGGCCCTGCCGGAAGATCATGTCCATGGTGCCGGGCTCAAGCTTTGCCTGTATGGCGCCAACCTGGTCGTGGCAGGCGTAGCGGTTGTCGTAGAGTTCCTCGAGCTGGTCGAGCGTGGCGCTGATCCAGCGGTAGCAATGCGCCAGCGAACGCGGCATTTCCTGGCGCAGGATCAGGAAATCGGCGATGTTCCATGCCTTGTAGCGGTCGCGATAGACATGCCGGTAAGAACGGTGCGCGGAGGCGGCGCGCAAGATCATCGACCATTGCCGCAAATCGACTTCCGTGCCCACCAGGCTCGAGCTTGGCAACAGGACGTAATACTTCACGTCGAGGATGCGGGCCGTGTTGTCGGCCCTCTCGTTGAAGACGCCAAGCTGGCAGAAGCAATAGCCGTCATCCCTCAGGATCGTGTTGAGCATGGCGCCGCGAAAACGGGCAGTGTCGCGCTTGATGCGGTCAAGCAGCGCCGGCAGGTCGTTCGCGCTGATCGAGGACGGCCGGATCTGCGAATATTCCAGCCAGGTCTCGTTGATGCTCTCCCACATTTCCGTGGTGATTGCCGTGCGCACCGACCGGGCATTGCTGCGGGCGGCCAGCAGGCAGCTCAGCACGGATGACGGGTTGGATTCGTCGAACAGCATGAAGTCGCGGACATTGGCCAGCGTCGCGGCCTGTTTGCGCGCGAAGAACGGCTCTGCAACGCCGGCCGCCTGCAAGGTCAACTCCCATTGCTCGCGGTGGCCCGCGTCAAGGCCGGGCGTCAGCGCCATGCGGTTGCCGACGTCGAGAAGGCGGGCCATGTTCTCGGCCCGCTCGACATAGCGGCACATCCAGTAAAGGCTCGATGCGGCCCGCCCCAGCATCAGACGATCACCCCCGGCATGCCATTCATTCCTGCAATACCCATGTATCCTTGGTGCCGCCGCCCTGCGAGGAATTGACCACCAGCGATCCCTTCTTGAGCGCGACGCGGGTCAGCCCGCCCGGCGTTATCCGGATGCGATCCCCGACGAGCACGAACGGCCGCAAATCGACATGGCGGGGCGCCAAACCCCGGTCGGCATGGGTCGGGCAGGTCGACAGCGCCAGCGTGGGCTGCGCGATGTAGTTGTCGGGCCGGGCCCGCAAGCGTTTGCGGAATTCCTCGCGCTCTCGCTTCGTCGCTGCCGGGCCGACCAGCATTCCGTATCCGCCGGAGCCGTGAACCTCCTTGACCACCAGTTCCTCCAGGCGGTCGAGCACATGGGCGAGTTCGTCCGGCCGCGAACAGTTCCAGGTGGGCACGTTGTTCAGCAGCGGCTTCTCGCCCATGTAGAATTCGATGATCTGCGGCACATAGCAGTAGACGGCCTTGTCGTCTGCGATGCCGGTGCCGGGAGCATTGACGATCGTCACGTTTCCGGCGCGGTAGGCCGAGAACAGGCCGGGCACGCCGAGCGTCGAATCGCGCCGGAAAGTGAGCGGATCGAGGAAATCGTCGTCCACCCTGCGGTATATCACGTCCACGCGCTGCGGCTTTTGCGTGGTGCGCATGTAGACGAAGCCGTCATCGACGAAGAGGTCGTCGCCCTGCACCAGTTCCACGCCCATCTCGTCGGCAAGGAAGGAATGCTCGAAAAAGGCGGAATTGAAGATGCCGGGCGTCAACACGACGATGCACGGATCGCCCTTGCAGGCGGGCGGCGCCATGTGTTGCAACGTGCGGCGCAGGTTTTCGGCATAGTCCTCGACCGGCGCCACGCGGTAGCGGCTGAACAGTTCCGGGACGAGGCGCATCATCGCCTCGCGGTCTTCCACCATGTAGGAGACGCCCGAGGGCGTGCGCAGATTGTCTTCCAGCACGTAGAATTCGTTTTCGCCGACACGCACCAGATCGACGCCGATGATGTGGGCATACACACCGCGCGGCGGATTGTGCCCGACCATTTGCGGGCAGAAGGCGGCGTTGTGCAGCACCATCTGTTCGGGGATGCGCCCTGCCCTGATGATCTCCTGCCCGTGATAGATGTCATACAGGAAGGCGTTCATCGCCCGCACGCGCTGCTCGATGCCCTTTTCGAGCTTGCGCCATTCGGCAGCGGCAATGATGCGCGGGATGATGTCGAAGGGAATGAGCCGTTCGGTCGCCTCGTTCGAGCCGTAGACCGCGAATGTGATGCCGAGCCGGCGGAAAATCGCCTCCGCCGCGCGGGCCTTTTCCGCGATGCCGCCGCGTGGCTGCGATTTCAACCATTCGCCGATCACCCGGTACGGCTCCCTGACAGCGCCGTCGGCGGTGATCATCTCGTCGAAAAACCGCGAATTTACCGTTTCGTACAAGCAACGCTCCCTGCAACCGGCAATTCCTGGGCGATTTCGCCGGCGCGCCCGCGGAAACGTTAGCACCGGCGCAAACGGGCGGACAATAGATAGCCCCGCCTAAAAAAGCGGCACAAGTGGCATGGGCGGCAACGCTATCGCAAAACTTGCAAAACAACGTGAATTCGGCACTATCGCAGGCAACTGTCGGCGCATGGCCGGCATGGCGTTCAAAGACGCCAATTCAGGAGGCGACCTGTGCACAAGAATCGAACTGTGGCGGCAATTGCGGGCCTCGCCATGGCTACCCTCGCTGCCGGCCAGGCTTTTGCCCGGCCAGATACGCGCACCATGACCTGCTCGCAGGCGCAAACCATTGTCACCCAGTACAATTCGATCGTGCTGACCACCGGACAGAACACCTATGCAAGGTTCGTAAAGGGCCAGGGCTATTGCGAACTGGGCCAGGTTACCGCCCGGGCGACTGCACCTACCATGGACACGAAAAAGTGTGCGGTCGGATACAAGTGTCAGGACAGACTTACCAGCCGCTGAGCAAGTTCCACTTTGACCTGAAGGCAAGCTGCATTATCTGACATCCTGGGGGCGAACAAACGGAGTGGACGATGTCTGCGACACCTTCGAAATACCTGCGGCCCCGCGGCCGCAATACTGCAATCATTCTCGCCGCGGCCGCTGCCATGGCCGCTCCGATGGTTCCCGGCGAGGCGCTGGCACGCCCCGATACACGCGCCATGACCTGCCAGCAGGCGCAGGACTTCGTTCGCCGCAGCGGCGCGGTGGTCATGACGACGGGCCAGCACACCTATGACCGCATCGTCTCCAATCAGGGGTATTGCGACTATGACGAGATCACCTGGCTGAAGATCGCGCCGACCAAGGACAATCCGAAATGCCGCGTCGGCTATTATTGCCGCACCCGCATCGACGACGGTCCGATCTGGCGCATTCGCTGAGGCATGTCGGGCCGGATCAAACCCGCGCTGCTTGGCCTGCTGATCCTTCTCGCACCGGTGACGGCATCCGCGCAGGAAGTCGCGCCGGAGGCGGCCAGCGGCCGCAATGAAAAGGCGCTGGTCACGGCCAGCCGCCACATGGCGGTGACTGCCGATCCGGCTGCAACGCGGACCGCCACGGAGATCATGGCAAAAGGCGGCAGCGCGGCGGATGCCGCAATCGCCGCGCAGCTTGTGCTCGGCCTGGTCGAACCGCAGTCCTCAGGCCTGGGCGGGGGGGCGTTTCTGGTCCATTTCGATGCCGCGACCGGCAAGCTGACGACGCTGGACGGTCGTGAAACCGCGCCGGCGGCGGCAACGCCCGGCCTGTTCCTCGATGAAGCCGGCGAACCAATGGAGTTCTTCGACGCCGTGGTCGGCGGGCGGTCGGTCGGCACACCTGGAACAGTCGCGTTGCTCTACGAAGCCCACAAGCGGCACGGAAAATTGCCTTGGGCGGACTTGTTCGCGCCGGCCATCCGCCTCGCGGAAGAGGGCTTTTCCGTTTCCGGCCGCCTCAATGCCCTTGTTTCGGAGTCGGCGGAAAGCCTTTTCCGCCAGGAAGCTTCGCGGCTCTATTTCCTTTCCGAGGAGGGCGTGCCGCTGTTTCCCGGCGCAATGCGGAAAAACCCGCAATACGCCGCGACCCTGCGCGCCATCGCCAAGGATGGACCCGGTGCGTTCTACGAGGGCGAGATCGCCCGTGACATCGTTGCGACGGTAACGGGCGATCCGGACAATCCGGGCACGTTGTCGGAGGCCGATCTCAAGGCATACACCGTGATCGAGCGTGAACCGGTGTGCACCGCATGGCGCGTCTACAGTGTCTGCGGCATGGGACCGCCCTCCTCCGGCGCCATCGCGGTGGCGCAGATCCTGCGCCTTTCCGAGCCTTTCGATCTTGCGAAGCTGGGTCCAAACGAGCCGCAGGCATGGCGGGTGATCGGCGATGCCTCGCGCCTCGCCTTCGCCGACCGCGAGAAATTCGTTGCCGATCCGGCATTCGTGAAGCAGCCCAAGGGCATGCTCAACGGCGACTATCTGGCTGCGCGCGCGCGGCTGCTGGAGGGGACGCAGGCGCTCGGCCCCGACGCGGTCATGGCAGGCGAACCGCCGTGTCGACCATGCCTTCGACTTCGCTCCCGGCGCGGCGCTTGAAATGCCGTCCACCACCCATCTTTCCATCGTCGATGGCGCGGGCAATGTCGTCTCCATGACCTCGACCATCGAGAACGGCTTCGGCTCGCGGCTGATGGTGCGCGGTTTCCTGCTCAACAACGAACTGACGGATTTCTCCTTCGTGCCGGAGCGCGACGGGATGCCGGTCGCCAACCGCGTCGAGCCCGGCAAGCGGCCGCGCTCGTCCATGGCCCCCACAATCGTGCTCCAGGACGGCAAGCCGGTGCTGGCCATCGGCTCGCCGGGGGGAAGCCGCATCATCAATTATGTGGCGCAGGCCCTTATCGCGCATCTGGAATGGGGCATGGACGTGCAGCAGGCCGTTTCAATGCCGCACCTTGCCAACCGTTTCGGCACGTTCGAGGTCGAGGAAGGCACGGATGCCGAGGAACTTGCGCCCGCGCTGGAGGCTCTCGGCTACACCGTGGTGGCCGCGGAAATGAATTCCGGCCTGCACGCCATTGCCATCACGCCGCAGGGCCTGCAAGGCGGGGCGGACCCGCGCCGCGAGGGCCTGGCCGGCGGGCAGTAGAAACAAAAACGCCCGGCATTGCCGGGCGTTGATTGCTTGATTGGCGAGTTGCTCAGCCTTTGACGAGAGCCCGCATGTTGGCGATCAGCCGCTCCTGTTCGGAAGTGAGCTGGTTCACGCGGTAGATGTCTTCCCTGTGTTCCGCGCCGATGCGATCAGCAATGACCGACATCAGGGCCTGGCTGGAATTGTTGAGCATTTCCATGCGCTGCAGCATGGCCGCGCGCGCGCGCTGCGCCTCGCTGGCCGGATACTCGATTTCTGTGGCGGGTCTGATCATCGCTGCCTCGACTGTCCGGGAGCACAATTCGCGGGCGGTCCGGATCGCCATATCCCGCACTTGTTGACCGGCAAATCATGCACATGGCGCGGTTAATGTATCGTTACCAGACAATTGGATCGGCGGCGTCGGCTTACAAATCCTCCCTTGCCATGGTAGGCAAAATTTGCCGCAAGGATCGTTCCGCCCCATGAAAAAGATCGCCTTCGTCGCCAGCAACACCCCAGCCGCCCAGGAAGCCCTGGTGGCGCTGAGGGCGCGTTACGGGGGAACATCGCCTGAAGAGGCCGAAGTCATCGTCGCGCTTGGCGGCGACGGCTTCATGCTGACAACGCAGCACCGCTTCATGGATTCGGGCATTGCGGTCTACGGAATGAACAAGGGAACGATCGGCTTCCTGATGAACGAATACTCCGAGGACGATCTGGAAGCGCGGCTGGCGAATGCCTCGCGCAGCACGATCCGGCCGCTCGAGATGGAAGCGGAAGACATTCGCGGCGAAGTTCATCGCGCCAAGGCGATCAACGAAGTCTCGCTGTTGCGCCAATCCTACCAGGCGGCGAGTCTGGGCATCAAGATCGACGGCCGCACGCGGCTCGATCCGCTGATCTGCGACGGCGTCCTGGTGGCAACGCCGGCGGGATCGACGGCGTACAATCTGTCGGCGCACGGGCCGATCCTGCCGCTGGAAGCCCCGCTGCTGGCACTGACGCCCGTCAGCCCCTTCCGCCCGCGGCGCTGGCGCGGCGCGCTTATTCCAAATTCCGCCCGGATCGAGATCATCGTGAACGAAGTGGACAAGCGGCCCGTCAATGCCGTGGCCGACCATTTCGAGATCAAGTCGGTTCGCCGGGTCGATGTTCAGCAGTCGAAGTCGAAGGGGATAATCCTCTTCGACCGCGATCACAGCTGGGACGAGCGCATCCTCAGCGAACAGTTCCAGTATTGAGCCTCAGGCCGCCCGGCGGGGCGCGACGGCGTCTCCCAGATCGACATGCAGGGGATGGACGCCCCATTTCGGATCCGTTGCGTCGTCTGCTTCGGGATTGATGTCGTCATTGGCGGGCGCGCCGGCTTCTGCGGGCAGTGCCGCATCCGCTTCCGCTTGCGCGGCGGCGTTTTCTTCCATTTCAACGATCTCGTCGGCCAGATGCATGGCGAAATTGAGCAGCACGGGATCTGGAAGATCGATGACCGGATGTTGTTCCAGCACCTTCGCCAGGTGATTTTCGGCGTGCATTTCGAGCAATTTCTGCTCGCGGTCACGCTGTTCAAGGCTGATTCGTCCGGCATGGCTGCGCGCATTCATGCGGGCGGCCTCGGCTGCAAGGCGGCGCAACAGGACGAGCAAGCCATCGACGGTCACGCCGGGCGTGCCCCTGTAGCTGGAAAGCACCTCGCGCGTGACAAGCCAGGTAAGGCGGGCGCCGTCGGCGGCTTCCGCACCGGCGAGAACCTTGCGCCAGGCTTCGACAGCACAGGCGAATACATCGAACGCAACGTCTGGCAGCCCTGCCTTGACGTAGAGCGCGCGGAAGGCGGAGCGCCGCCCGGCTTCCATCGCAGCATCGACGCGGCGTGGCGGCACGTGGCAAAGCCCGGCGATCGCGTTGGCGAACAGCGCGATATTTCCCATGCAGATTGCGCGCAACAGGAACGCCGTGGTCATGCGCTCCGTTTCGATCAGCGCCAGCGCGATCTGCGGCAGTTCGTGTTCGTCCGCATGGGCGGCATAGGCGATGATGGCCCGCTCGGCGTGATCGGCAATCATCTGCGAAATTCGCGCCGGCGAAAGTCCCGGCGTTTCCGCCATTTCCTGGCGCAACGCGTCTCCCAGCTTGTCGATCAGCAAGAGGCGGGTCTTCGGCAACAGGCCGTCAAACTGCAACAGCATATGACGGATTGAGGTGTTGGCGCCATGGCGCGCCGCAAGGACGTGAAGGGCTGCCGGCTCGATGCGCGCGCCGGCGTTCTCCAGCATCAGCAGGCAGGCGGCTTCGTCGCCATCGGTTGCCAGCGCTTCGCAGACAATCGGCGGCACGTTTTCCCTGCGTGCGATCGCAGCCTGCTGGCCGGGTACGCCTGCCTTGACGAATTCGACCAGCTCGCCGTCGACAAAGACCGGCGACCGCAAGAGGATTGTCTCTGAGATATCCGGCTCGTCGCCCACCAAAGCCAGGATCAGGTGGCGCGGAGCCGTCTCGATCTCGGCAAAGGCTTCGGCCAGCGCACGGCGCACGTCGGTGCATGCATCGTCGAGAAGCAGCGTCATCGACGCTTCCGCCGCATCGCGGTCGCATTCATCCATTTCCGGCTCCAGCCAGAGCTTGGCCAATGCAAAGGCCGCTTCGCACCGATGGGCCTCGGACGCTGTTTCCAACCAGGCCAGAAAACGCTCGACAATCATTCGCAACAACTCCGGACATAAGGGGCCGAAGCGGCGTACGCCAGCCAAAGACCCATTGCGCCGGACAGTATGCGGGCAAACCATTAATGATCGGTTCACCATGCAAATCAATGGTTTGTTAAGGACGCGGAAAGAATGCGTTAAGCTTTTCCGCCGGGCTTCCAGCCCGGTCGCGTCATCTCGAAATAGCCGTCAGGGCCGTCATAGGAACGGTAGCCCATGCGCGCGACCGGCCGGGCCAGTTCCGGATCGAAGAGCCCTTCGCGGATGACCTGCGGGTCGATGTGGATGCCAAGCACCTCGCCGATCACCATGATCGCTCCGGTCCTTGCGCCGGAAAGATCGGCAAGTTCGATGATGTTCACGGCCCGGCACTCGAGCGCAGCATAGGCACGTGCGACACGCGGCGGCTTCACCAGCCGGCACGGCGCCTTCTCGAGGCCTGCCAGTTCGAACTCGTCGATCCCGTGCGGGGCCGGTGCAGATGTCGCGTTCATCGCCTCGGCAAGATGCGCGCCGACATGGTTGGCCACGAACTCGCCATTCTCGCGGATGTTGGCGACACTGTCCTTTTCGCCTTCTGAGGAGAACATCACCATTTCGGGACGGGACGAAACGGCGTTGAAATAGCTGTACGGCGCGAGGTTGACCTCTCCCTTTCCGGAAACGGTCGAAATCCAGCCGATCGGACGCGGCGCGACGATTGCCTTGAACGGATCGTGCGGCAGGCCGTGGTCGCGGCGGGCGGTTTCGTAGAACACGCTCAGCCTTCCATCACAGTGTAGACATCGGCAAGCATCGGCCGGTCGCGCTCGGTCTTGGGCGTGGTGCGCGTTCCGATGTAGACGAAGCCGGCAAGCCGCTCGCCCGCTCGCAGCCCGAGGGCAGGAGCAAGCTTTTCGTCGAAGCTCACCCATTCCGTCAGCCATTGCGCGTCATAACCATGGGCATTGGCGGCAATCAGCAAATTCATCGCTGCCGCGCCGCAGGAAAGCTGCTGTTCCCACACCGGCACCTTGGGGTGGTCGGGCTGCGGCCGAGACACGATGGCGATGACCACCGGCGCCTTGGTAAAGCGCGTCTGCTCGAAGGCGCGCATCTCCTGCGGCAATGCCGGATCGCGCTCGATGGCGCGCGCCAGGCAGATCTCGTTGAGCGTGTGGCAGTAGTTGGGTGCGTAGCGGATGAACCGCCACGGTGCGAGCTTGCCATGGTCCGGCACCCGGCTGGCGATGGCGATCATCGCCTCGACCTCGGCGTCGGAGGGACCGGGACCCGCCATGGTTTTCGCCGGAACCGAGCGGCGCGTGCGCATGAATTCGAGTACTTCGGGAAACGTCTCCCGCATGGGCGTCTTCCTTGCGAATGGGATTGCTTCCAAATAGCGGCAAGCCGCCCGGCTGAACAGGGGCGGATTTGCGCACGGGCTGTCAAAGACCTGCTTCAAGCCTTGAATTTGCCTGCAAATATGGTTTGAACAGCATTCCATTCCGTCGATCGGTGCCGTTGTCCATGAATCTTGTGTTTTCACGCGCCCGCTCGTTGCTTGCCGCAGCCCTTCTGGCCTGCGCCGGCATGGCTTTTGTGGATGGAACGGCCTTCGCCCAGCAGCCAAAGCCCGCGCAGGCAGGCCCTGCGGCGACACGGGTATTCTTCGAGGCGAAGATGACCGAAACCGGCGCGCCGATCGAGGCGGGCGTCGAATGGCGCGTCTTCGCTTCGGCCCCCGCGGCGGATGGCAAGCTGCCGCTGTTGTCGCAAGCCACCGGCGGGGTGCAGGCTTTCGACATTCCCAAGGGCGAGTATTTCATCCACGCCGCCTACGGCCATTCGGGCGCGGTGCGGCGCATCGTGGTGGAGGAAAAGGGCGAGCAGCGCGAGACCTTCACGCTCAACGCCGGCGCGCTGCAGCTTGGCGGCATCACCGGTACCGGCGCCCGCATTCCGCTGAACCTGCTGCGTTTCGACGTCTATTCGGACGAGGCTGACGAGCGGGGCGTGCGCCAGCTCATCGCGCGCAATCTGAAGCCGAACGAGATCGTGCCGTTTCCGGCCGGCACGTATCATGTGGTTTCGCAATTCGGCAGCCTGAACGCCGAAATCCGGGCCGACCTTCGCGTGGAAGCGGGAAAGGTGACCCAGGCCACGATCGAGCACCGCGCGGCGCGAATGACGTTCCGGCTGGTGAAGAGCACCGGCGGCGACGCAATCGCGAACACCGCATGGTCGATCCTGACCGAATCGGGAGACGTCATCACCGAAAGCGTCAGCGCTTTCCCGGCCTTCGTGCTGTCAGAGGGGAACTACACGGCAATCGCACGCAACGACGAAAAGATCTACTCGCGCGATTTCGAGGTGCTTTCGGGCATCGACCAGGATGTGGAACTGCTGGCCGAATAAGTCTCAGGCAGCGACCTTGTCGACAAGCGTCGAAGTACCGTCCTTGCTCATGGCAAAGACCGCATCGAACATGAACTCGGTCATCTCCTTGCGGTCGCGGATTTTCGCCAGATCCTGCGCCGGGATGATTTCGCCGACGCGCGCGACGATGCTCTTGCCGGCAAGGCGGCGGAACTCGCGGATCAGCAGCGACAGGCGCATCGTCACGGAAATGCGGCTGGCCAGATGGAACAGCCGCCCGTTCTGGCCTTCGAAATAGATCGGGATCACCGACGCGCCGGCGGCCTGGATCATCCTTGCCGGGAAGAGCTTCCACGGCAGGTCTTCGCGCCTTGCCGAAACCCTTCTTCGCGGTCGCGACGCCGCCGGCCGGGAAGACGATGATGGTTACGCCTTCCTTCAACAGGCGAACAGCCTCGCGCCGCGTGTTGAGGTTCATCTGCAGCGCCTCGCGGGTCTCGTCGAAATTGATCGGCAGCGAATAGGGCCGGATCTCGGGAACCTTCAGCAGGTCGTTGTTGATGATGACGCGGAACGGGCGGCCAAGCTGCTCGGCCATAGCCAGAACAGCAATGCCGTCGCCGATGCCGAACGGATGGTTCGCGATGATGACGAGCGGCGTGTCGGGCAGCGATTTCGGCGGCCAGACCCCATCTTCCACCTGCAGGCGGATGCCGATGAGGTCCATCATGTCACCGATCACGCGCTGCGACTTGCCGACGATCTCGTTGCGCCAGGCTTCATAGAGGTCGGCGAAATACTCGCGGCCCGACAGACCCTCCACGCGCCGCACGAACCATTGTTTCAGCCGGTGGTCGGACGGGTTTGCATAGGAGAGTTCTGGAAAGCGCGTCTTCTTTCGGAAAACCATCACGGTCCGCCTCGATTGCCGTTATCGCCAGCCGCCTGGCTGCTACATAAATCAGCCGAATAACGCGCGGATATGACGTTCACATGAATGTTGCCGCTCGCATGTTAAGCATCTACAGGAAATAGAGGCGGCACTGCAAGGGCCGCCCCCAAAAGCCTGTTCATGACAGTGTGGAAGCGGCCTTCTTGCGGATCATATCGGGTGGCGTTGCCTCCGCCGCAAGGGCCGCGACGGCCTCCTCCAACGTCACCGTACGGCTTTCCTGCGATCCGAGCCGGCGCATGGAGACGGTGCCCTCCTCCGCTTCGCGGTTGCCGCACGACGAGGATGACCGGAACCTTGGCCAGCGAATGCTCGCGGACCTTGTAGTTGATCTTCTCGTTGCGCGTGTCGGTTTCCACGTTCATGCCGGCATCGCGCAGGCGCTGCGCCACACTTCTCGGCATAAGGCGTCGGCCTGCTGCGGTGATCGTCGCCACCACGACCTGCACCGGCGCGAACCAGAGCGGGAAGTGGCCGGCATAGTTCTCGATCAGGATGCCGATGAAGCGCTCCATCGAGCCGCAGATGGCCCGGTGCACCATCACCGGCTGCTTCTTCTCGCTGTCGCTGCCGATGTAGAACGCGCCGAACCGCTCCGGCAGGTTGAAGTCGACCTGCGTCGTGCCGCACTGCCACGACCGGCCGATGGCGTCCTTGAGCACATATTCGAACTTCGGCCCGTAGAAGGCGCCCTCGCCCGGATTGATGCCGGTCTTGATCTTGCCGCCCGACTGCGCCTCGATCTGCTTGAGCACCTGCAGCATGACCGCTTCCGCATGATCCCACGAGGCATCGACGCCGACGCGCTTTTCCGGCCGCGTCGACAGCAGCACCGTGATCTCGTCGAAGCCGAAATCGGCATAGGTCGACAGGATCAAATCGTTGATGCGCAGGCATTCGGCCGCAAGCTGCTCCTCGGTGCAGAACACATGCGCATCGTCCTGCGTGAAGCCGCGCACGCGCATCAGCCCGTGCAGCGCGCCGGAAGGCTCGTAGCGGTGGACATTGCCGAATTCGGCAAGCTTCATCGGCAGGTCGCGGTAGCTCTTCAGGCCGTGCTTGAAGATCTGCACATGGCCGGGGCAGTTCATCGGCTTGATGGCGAAGACGCGGTGATCCGCCTCCTCGTCGTCGGGATGCGTGAAGGCATAGGCCGACTTCACCGCGAACATGTTTTCCTGGTACCAGCCCCAATGGCCGGACGTCTCCCACAGGCTCTTGTCGAGCATCTGCGGCGCGTTGACCTCGTCATAGCCGTGCCGGCGAGCCGGCGGCGCATGTAGGAGACCAGGCTCTGGAACATGCGCCAGCCCTTGGCATGCCAGAACACGACGCCCGGCCCCTCCTCCTGGAAGTGGAACAGGTCCATCTCGCGGCCGAGCTTGCGGTGGTCGCGCTTTTCCGCCTCCTCCAGCATGTGGAGATAGGCCTTGAGCTCGTCCTCGGTGCGCCAGGCGGTGCCGTAGATGCGCGTCAGCATGGCATTGTTCGAATCGCCGCGCCAATAGGCGCCGGCCACGCTCATCAGCTTGAAGGCGTTGCCGATCTGGCCGGTGGAGCGCATGTGCGGCCCGCGGCAAAGGTCGAACCAGTCGCCCTGGCGGTAGATCTTGAGGTCCTGGTCGGCCGGAATGGCGTCGACCAGCTCCACCTTGTAGTTCTCGCCCTTGTCGCGGAAAAACCGCTTTGCCTTGTCGCGCGACCAGACTTCCTTGGTGAAGGGTTTGTTGCGCCCGATGATCTCGCGCATCTTCTTCTCGATCACCGGCAAATCTTCCGGCGTGAAGGGCTCGTTGCGCGCGAAATCGTAGTAGAAGCCGTTCTCGATGACCGGGCCGATGGTCACCTGCGTGCCCGGCCACAATTCCTGCACGGCCTCGGCCAGCACATGCGCCGTGTCGTGGCGGATCAGCTCCAGCGCGCGCGGATCGTCCCGCGTGACGATCTCGATCTTGCCGCCGCGCCCGAGCGGATCGGAAAGGTCGCGCAATTCGCCGTCGAGCGCATAGGCGACGGCCTTCTTGGCCAGCGACTTGGAGATGGATTCGGCGACCTCGCCGCCGGTTGCACCGGCGGGGTATTGCGCTCGAATTGCCATCGGGAAAAGCAAGTGTGACTTCCGACATCAATGCCTCCTATCCAGTCCCGCAAACGAACGCGGGTGGTCGCGCGCATATAGGGGATGGAGGCGGGGGAGGTAAAGGGGGGGTTATCTAATGAACGCCAGCAGCTTGTCCATTGCTCCTTGGGCAGCGGTCATTAAAGCCTGGCCTTGGGGAGTCGATACTATTGAGGCCGTACTTCCTAGGAATGTGTACAGCGCCCCGACAAAACCGATGGTAACAATTACATATCGCTTAACTGCTTTATTAATTCCTACTGATGGATTTTTTGCTAGTTCAGAGCCCTGTTCCGCTAGGACATCTACGGCGCGGTCAAATTCGATCGTCGTAAGGCCTGCGTCCGATGCCTCTCCTGCTGCTAGTTGGAATGTTTCCATCGGTTCAGAAAGAGCTGGGCCCATCGCTGAATCATGATCAAATTCGGTGTTATCTACCAGACGTTCAATTCTATCAGCCAACGGAAAATGCTGCATGAACAGTGAGTGGTATTTGAAAAATTCTGCAAATAAATTGTTGAGACCATCACCCCACAATTCTGATTCGGAAGATTGATACTCAATTTGAACTGAGTCCGCAAAAATCCGCAAAAGTGTTGTAAATGGCCTAATTCCACGCTGCTTAAGATGTTCCTCATAACGCCCAAGTGATAACTTTACTACTTTCGGAGCATTCCCAGGAAGAGACTCCACTAGTACGTCTATTATTTTACATTGAAGATTTGGCAATTCATGAAGTTCTCCCTCCGAGAAAAATCATCGGTCTTAGGATTTGACGCAACATCAATTTTTGAGAAACCGTTCTCCCGTTTCTCTGCCAGAACTGGACTCGCGAGTTCTATCGCTCTTTGGACAAATTCTGGCTTTGCACGTTTTTTAACAACATCTAAGCTAATAGCACCCAATACCGCTTGGCGAAGTTCATCGCCCTTCAACCCTACTAAGTTAGTGTAAACAACTTGACGAGCTAACGGATTAAGTTCTGTCGGACGAATTAAGAACGGCAGTATTTTTCGTTCTTTTCCGCTTGGGTCAGCATTGTACGCAGCAGACCATTCAGCTTGACACTGATCTGATCGCTCATAGTCGGGCGAATAGAGCGCGATTAATCGCGAAGATTCTCCCGATACCCCTCTGCATTTCCCTAACAAAATTTGAACCTGGAACCATTTCTTTGAATTGCGCAAAAACTTTTCGCCCAGTTGATTCTATAATTTCTGTTATTTGGCGCGCCATCTCAACGTCTTTAAAAGAATAACTTAAAAAATAGTCGTTTTTTTCCTGATTGCTCATCAGTTCTCTTGAGTTACTGCTAATATATTCTTCATATACAGATCTATCTTCTTTGATCAAATCACTAATTTCTGTGTTTACAATCTCTGGATCGCGTTGCCACCAGCTATCAGGTTTGTATGCAATAATTGTTGAGAGATCCTCTCCGAAATATTCCTGGACTGGACCTCCATATTGGGAAATTGCTCCGGTGTACCAATTAAACCAGTGAGACCAATCCACAGATTCATTTGAATCGATCAACCGGTATAATGCTGACGCATTCAGAGATAGTCGCATTTTTTCGACTGATTTAATTGATGAAGATGTTTGGGGCCAAAGTGGCAACTTGAGCAATGACACAGGCGATGAAATTCGACTATCCAAATTCGTTAAATCGCTGCTAACAGCTTCCCATATATGCGCATTTGGAAATCCAAGATGTAAACTTGCTGTTACTGCGCGCGAGGCATATCTGCTAAATTGCTCTCCTTCAAATTTGTGTACCATCGATGAAAGTGCCGATGTGGCTGATGCAGCGACTCTCTTTGTCTGTGGGGATGCTGCATTTGTTGATACAGAAGCAACTTCCGCAAGTGCCGTGCGCATAATTTTTTGTGGTATTTCTACAAGCGGATGTTGTACTTGGTACCGAGCAATGAAGTTTGCTCTGAAAACAGCCAGTGTTCTTCTTCGTTTCAATTTAACAGATATATCTTGTTCCCATTCCTTCTCAATTACCGGCAATGCACGCATCGCCGCACGATGAGCAACTACTTGGGTACATTGTTGAGGTTTTTCTCGAAGCCAAGCTTCCAGTTCTTCTCGTTTGGTGATCTGCGTTCCCGGCATCCTGATCGTTCTTCCGATAACAAGGTGTGAAGAGATGCAAGGCAAGCTACCCAGTAAGCATCAGCTCGCATCACCATTAACTCTTTGGCGTTGCCGAATCGAGGCAGTATAGACTTCTTCTTAAGCCTTCTGCTTCAAGGACGCGACATTGAGCGCAGCAAAAAGGTCGGTTGGGTGTGTGCATCTTGACGCCAACTTATCCCCACCCTCACCTTCCCCCCCTATCATCCCCCCACTTCACTCCCGCGCGGATGACGGTCGGCCGCCGAAGCCTTCCGTGGGAGTTAAGATGCGGAGCGGCTGGAAACAGGTGTCGGACCTGTGGAAGGCCTGCCGGACGCGCATAAGTAGGCCATCCCAAACGGTTATGTTTCGCGCTGGCCGGGCTGAAACGGCGTAAAGCCACAAGGCGTCCATGATCTCCGAAGCGGGGTATCCAGCGGATGCCACACACTACACACACGAGGCACCCACTGGATGCCCCGCAGTCCGTAAGTTTAAAAGATCGCCAAGGGGGTGGTGCGCCTTCCGCCCCGCCGTCATCCTCGGGCTTGTCCCGAGGATCTGCGAGGATTCAATTCGGGCGGGCTATCGGACGAAGCGGCGAATCCACCGTAGCGGCACGACAGCAGATCCTCGGGACAAGCCCGAGGATGACGGCGGTAAGGAGGCAACGGCACGATGGAGGCTGCGAGGGATGCCCCTCTCCCCCCTTGCGGGGGAGATGTCAGCGCAGCTGACAGAGGGGGGTATTCTTGCACCCCGTTCACCCCCCTCTGTCGCCATTCGGCGACATCTCCCCCGCAAGGGGGGAGAGGGGAGACCGCCTTTCCTCCCCTGGCAAGGGGAGGTGCCGAGCGAAGCGAGGCGGAGGGGAGGATCGGCGCTATCAACCCCACCTGTCCGCACTCTCCCCACAACGGAGGGAAAAGCCCCTACCCCCGGTTCACCTTTTCCATGTCGCCGCCGGCCCAGGCCAGCACCTTGGGGTTCATCACGGAGAACCACAGCGGCGGGATGGCGGCGAGCACGAAGGAGCCGGGATAGCCGCTCGGCAGCGTCGGCAGGTGATCGAAGCTGCGCAGCGCCTGGTAGGGCCGCAGCGGATTGGCATGGTGGTCGGAATGGCGCTGCAGATGGAACAGCATGAGGTTGGAGACGATGTGGTTGGTGTTCCACGAATGGCGCGGCTCGCACGGCATGTAGCGCCCGTCCGGGCGGCGGTCGCGCTTCAGCCCGTAATGCTCGACATAATTGGCGAAGGTCAAATGCAGCCAGCCGACCGGGCAGGCAATCGCCATGAAGGGGATGATCTTCCAGCCGAACAGCCCGGTCAGCGCCAGCGTCACGCGCAAGCGTGATCGCGTAGCCCTGCAATATGTCATTGCGCCAATGCCAGAAGGACAGGCCCTTCCTGGCCAGGCGCTCGCGCTCCAGCGCCCAGCCGCGCCTCAGCGCGCCGGGAATCTCGCGGGCGGCAAAGCGCCAGACGCTCTCGCCATAGCGGGCGGAAGCGGGGTCTTCCGGCGTTGCCACCAGCACATGGTGGCCGCGATTGTGTTCGATGCAGAAATGGCCGTAGCCGGAGGCGGCGTTGGCGAATTTCGCGCCCCACTGGTCGAGCGCGTTCGGCTTGTGGCCGAGCTCGTGGCCGACCGTGATCGCGCCGCCGGAAATGATCGCCGCCGAAAGCGCCAGCATCACGAAGGCCCACAGCGGCGTGCCGGGATCAGCTGCGGCAATCGCGCAGGCGATGACGCTGAACCAGCCGGCGGGAACGGAGGCAAACAGCAGCGCGCGGTACCAGGGGTCTTCGGAGAGTTCGTCCACGTCCTTTTCTGGCGGGTTGAACGGATCCTCGCCGACGAGCGCATCAAGCAGCGGCACGAAGCCGTAGAAGAAGAGCGGGGAAAACAGCACCCACCAGATGCCGCCGCCATTGAGGTAAAGGACCGCGCAGATACCGGGGATGAGCGGGCTGAAAACGGAGGCAAGCCACAGCCAACGCTTGGCCTGCCGGTTCGTCTCGCTCGTCCCGCCTTGCCGGCCATCCGCGGCAATTGTCATGAAGCGCTATCCTTCCACGTCCTCGCGCAGCCGGCGGAAATGCGCCTCGTCGGCCCACTCGCCGGTACCGGCATCCCAGGCCGACTTGCGGGATATTCCCCAAGGTTCGCCGAAGATCTGGCGATTCAATTTGTACGAGCGCTTGTTGTTGACGCTGCAGGCCGAACGCAACGCCCGCCACGGTCCGGAATTGTAGCCAATACGGTATGCCTCGTCCAGCGCCGCGGCCCCGTCGGCCACGGTTCCGGTATTGTACATCGCGACCGAGGCTTCCATCAGCATCCGGTCGAAACGCAGCGACACAAGCGCCTCGCCGACCAGGAAGTGCATGGCGTCCAGCGTGCTTTCACCCACGCGCGGAGGAATCATCAGCGACTTCGGCGAAAGCCACCGGCGCACATCCGGATCGTTCGCCGCCTTCTCGAACCAACGGTCGAGAACCGTTTGATTGGTGACAAGCATGTCCCTCTCCTTGCAGCTTACGTAGCGGATACAACCTTTCCAACCGCCAATGAGTTCCAGTTGCGCAATTCATGTTTGCTGAATCCTTTTAGAAGCTTGGACTGGGTTTCCTCAACTTCCAGAGAAGATTCAATGAGCGCAGCCATCGCCGCTTCCGACGCCCGCTTGGCGCCGTCATGCACCTTGAGGGCGATGCCGAGGCCCTGTTCGGGCAGTGCCGCGACGAACACGCCTTCCGCCCCGGTCTTGGTAAATGCCCTGCCTTTGAGCGCCTGCATGACCAGCGTGTCGAAGCCGCCGGTACCGTGCACCATTTGCGGATGGGCGATGCAGGCATCGCGAATTCGCAGCATCGCTTTCGAGCGCTCCGGCCCGCCGCCCTCGCCTGCGCCGAGCCTGGCGAATGCGACGGCAAGGCTGCGCAGCGGGATCGCGTAGGTCGGTATGGAGCAGCCGTCGATGCCGTGGTTGTCCTCGCCGTGTGGCACGCCGGTAGTCTCGGTCAGGATTTGCGCGATGGCGCGCTGGACCTTGTGGCCGAATTTCACATAGCCCTGCGTCTCGTAGCCCTCATGCGCGGCGAAGCACAGGAAGCCGGAATGCTTGCCGGAGCAGTTGTTGTGGATCGCGCGGGGCGTCTCGCCCGCAAGGATCATCCGGTCGTAGTCGTCCTTCATCGAAGGCGCCTGCGCCCCGCATTCGAGGCATGCGGGCGTGAGGCCCGCGCGGGCGAGCATCTCGGTCGCGGTGCGCACATGCATCTCCTCGCCATTGTGCGAGGCGCAGGCCAGCGCGATGTGGCGGGGCTCCAATGCGTACCGGTCGGCGGCGCCCGATTCGACCAACGCCAGCGCCTGCAAAGCCTTGATCGCCGAACGGGGGAAGACGGGCCGCCCGGCTTCTCCATGGACACGGACCAAATTCCCGTCGGCATCGGCAATGACGACATCGACGCTGTGACTGCTTTCGACGCGATTGCCGCGCGTGACCTCGACGTGAAGCGGGGGAAGGTTTTTCATGGAGACTCCGGTGGATTGCTTGCGCGCTCTACCACCAACGCATCTTTTCGGGAACGGGGTCATGGCCGCTCGTCCCGAACGGATTGCAGCGCAGGACGCGCCAAAAGGCGAGCCACGAGCCCGGAAACAGCCCGTGCCGGGCGACAGCCTCATAGGCGTATTCCGAACAGGTCGGAAGATGCCGGCACGAGCGGCCGACAAATCCCGAAAGCGTGTACTGATAGGCAAGGACAAGCCCGATGCCCAAGAGCCTGCCCGGCGTCTTGCGCCAGGGACCGGAGTAGTTGCGACCGCTCATGGCGTCTTCGCCCTGCGCCTCACCGCACCTTGAACTTGATGCCGGAGGACGTCAGCGCGTGAATGGCGGCCTTCTTGGCCGTATTCAGCTTGGCCTGCTTTTCCTGTTTGGCGAGCGCGACCTGCGTTGCCGCCTTGGCCTCGACCTGTTCGATGGCGTCGACGACCGCATCGAAGGTCAAGAGGGTCGATGCGTGGCGCGCCTTGTAGTCGCGGACCGGCTCGAGGAAACGGAACTCGGCGAACTTGCCTTCCGGCGCCGGCCCGTTTTCCTTGAGCATCGCGTACATCTGCTTGCGCAGCGCCTTAAGCTCGTCGGCGGAAGCCCCGATGACATTGCGGGCCATGATGGAGGACGAAGCCTGGCCGAGCGCGCATGCCTTGACGTCGTGGGCAAAATCCGAAATGCGGTCGCCATCCATCTTGATGTCGACGATCACGGTCGAGCCGCAGAGCTTCGAATGCGCCTTCGCGGTCGCATCGGGTGCTTCAAGCCGCCCGGTACGAGCAATGTTGCCCGCATATTCCAGTATCTTCGAATTGTAGACGTCGTCGAGCATGGCTGCCTTTCCCGCCGGATCGATCCGGCAGGGCCAATATAGTGCCTGCGGCACAAAAAATCGACTGGTGAACAATCGGTGGGCAATCACCATCCTTGTTTGGAGGATGATGGCCGGGAATGATAACAATAGCGTGCGGCGTTTGCGCCACAGGCGATCCGGGGTCAGAAATGAACCAGATACTGACGACCCTACTGCCCGCTGGTTTGGCAGTAATCATGTTCTCGCTCGGGCTGGGTCTTGTGCTGGACGATTTTCGCCGCGTGGCGACCTACCCGCTTGCCTTTTCGGTAGGCGCGGTGAACCAGATCGTCATCTTGCCGCTGGTTGCGTTTGCAATGGCAAGCTATGCGGGCTTGCCGGGCGAACTGGCGTTCGGCGTCATGATCCTGGCCTTCTGCCCGGGAGGCGTCACATCCAACCTGATGACAAAATTCGCCAGGGGCGATGTCGCATTGGCCGTGTCCCTGACCGCGGTCATCAGTATCGTGGCAATCTTTACGGTACCGCCCCTCGCATCGCTGGCCTCTAGCCATTTTCTCGATGTCACGGCGCCGCCGGTGGACGTGACACGCCTCGGCATCACCATGGCGCTGATCACGGCGGCGCCAGTGATTCTGGGAATGGCTGTGCGGGCATATGCACCCGCAATGGCGCGAAAGGCAGAACCGATCATGTCGAACCTTTCCGCCCTGCTTTTCGCCGTGATAGTCGTGCTGGCGCTCTACACGAACTGGGATGTTTTCATACAGAACCTTCCGTTGCTCGGCCCGGTGCTGGCTGCAATCATCGTCGCCATGTTCGCGATCGGCTATCTGAGCGGGCGCCTGTTCGGACTTTCCACGAGCACTTCATCAGCCATCGCCATCGAAACGGGTACGCAGAACGCCACGCTGGGCATTACCATCGGCGCGCTCATCGTTGGCAGCACCGACGGAATTTCGAGCTATTCGCTGCCATCCGGCGTCTACGGCATCCTGATGTATTTCCTGGTCGTGCCGTTCATCTACTGGCGGCGGATGGCGGAGCGCTGAAACGAAATGCGCCCCGGTGAATTGCCGGGGCGCTGGTCGTTCAAGGCATGCCGGTCAATAGCAGACCCGTACCCGGTCGATCATGTAGCGGCCGTAATAGGGATCCCAGATCCTGCGCCGTTCCATATGGCAACGCGGTTCGACATAGACCGGCGCAGCGTAAACGCGCGGCCGGTATACCGGAGCCGCATAGACGGGCGCACCGTAGACGGGTCGTATGGCAGAACCGATGACCGCTCCGGCGACAAAGCCACCCAGCAATGCGCCGGCTACCCGGTCCCCGGCCTTGGCTTGCGCGGGAATGGAAACAGACCCTGCCGCAGCCATTGCAACACCGGCAAATGCGGCGATCATGCCATTGCGAATTGTGCGCTTCATTTCTCTTTCCTCTTCCTTGGGCGGGTCCGGCCGGCCTTTGCCCTGCCCTCGTCCGCGCTGTTCATGCGGCGATTAAAGCAAATCATGCTGAACCAAAGCTGAACGCCGTTCGCGGGAAAAACATGACGCAGGAGCGGCATTCCGACGGCAGATTGCCCAATGCGCACCGGCGGCTATATACTGGTGGCGGTAGCCGTGCCGTAGGGAAGCCCCGAAAGCCCCGGAACCGGATCCTTGCCTTCTCCAGCCCTGGTGGACATTGCGTCCGCCAGCAGGATTTTCCCAGGCACGACTGGTCCGATTTGCCGTGACAGACGTATGCCCGGAGGAAACGCCAACCATGCGGAAGGTCGACATGGACGCAATACTCAAGTCGCTCGAAAAGACAGGCGCGCGCAAGATTCTGCCGCGGTCCGAACGCCCCACGCAGGCTGAGGCCGAAAAGGCCGTCGAAACGCTGCTGCGCTGGATCGGCGAGGACGTGAACCGCGAGGGACTGCTCGATACGCCGTCGCGCGTGGCCAAGGCCTACACCGAAATGTTCTCGGGTTATGACGAGGATCCGAAGGAAGTGCTGGGCCGCACCTTCGAGGAAGTCGGCGGCTATGACGACATGGTCCTCGTCAAGGACATCACCTTCCATTCGCATTGCGAGCACCACATGGTGCCGATCATCGGCAAGGCGCATGTCGCCTACCTGCCGGACGGCAAGGTCCTGGGCTTGTCGAAGATCGCACGCATCGTGGAAATCTTCGCCCGCCGCCTGCAGACGCAGGAAAACATGACGGCCCAGATCGCCCACGCCATCGACGATGCGCTGACGCCGCGCGGGGTCGCCGTGATGATCGAGGCGGAACACATGTGCATGGCAATGCGCGGCATCAGAAAGCAGGGCTCGACCACGACGACGACCTGCTTTACAGGCCAGTTCCGCAATGACCCGGCCGAGCAGGTCAACTTCATGACGCTGTTGCGGTTCCGGCGGGACTAGGCAGGGCGCCATCGCGCCCCTGCCTTCACAAGGGAGGCGAGCGCAGCATGTCTGGCGCAGGCGACAAGACCAAGAGGCTGGAACTCGAAAACGGCGAGGCCCTGACGCCGCGCTTCGGCGCCGATGGCCTCGTCACCGCCGTCGTTACCGATGCCGCGAGCGGACAGGTGCTGATGCTCGCGCACATGAACGCGCAGTCGCTCCAGCGCACCATCGACACTGGCGAGGCCTGGTATTGGAGCCGTTCGCGCCAGGAACTTTGGCACAAGGGCGCGACCTCAGGCACCATCCAGGATGTGGTCGAGATGCGCGTCGATTGCGACCAGGACGCCATCCTGCTGAAAGTGAAGGTTCGCGGCCACGGCGCTACCTGCCACACAGGAATGCGCAGCTGCTTCTATCGCCGTATCGTCGTGGACGGCGGCGAGATCAAGCTTGTGCGCGATGCGGAAGCGCCGCTATTCGACCCGGATGCCATTTATGGGCGCTGAACTCAGGCACGGCGCGTAAAAATTGTCTCGCATCGGAACGAATTTATCCTTTAATCATACATTCAGGCGTAACTTTTCAGGTACGGGCTTGCGCGGAAATAGATCAGGCAGCCGCGCGGGCCGTCACACGGCGGTCTTTCATGTTGAGCATTTTGGGTTTGCTTGCGGGAGAGCCATTCACCTCCCAAACCGGCGCCCCGGCGAGCCAGGGCTTCGTGGACGCAGGCGCGCTCGACCCTGTCACCACCAATGCCGGCGATGACAGCCAGCAGCTTCAGCAGCGGATATACAAGCCCGGCGGCATTGCCTTGGCGCTGGGCGGCGGCGCTGCGAAGGGCTGGGCCCATATCGGCGTCTTGCGCGCATTCGAGGAAGAGAAGATTCCGGTCTCGATGGTCGCGGGAACGTCGATCGGCGCGCTGGTAGGTGGCTGCTACCTGGCGGGCAAGCTCGACGATCTCGAGCATTTCGCCCGCTCGCTGACGCGCTCCAACATCTTCCGCTACATGGATTTTTCAATCACAGGCTCGGGCATCATCGCCGGCTCGCGCCTTGCGGCGACCCTGGACAGGCACATGCATGGCCTGACGATCGAACAATTGCCGATGCCGTTCGTAAGCGTTTGCACCGACATCCGAACGGGCCATGAGATCTGGCTCAGCGACGGGCCGCTGATCGAGGCGCTGCGGGCATCCTATGCATTGCCGGGTGTATTTGCCCCCATCGTGCATGGCGGGCGGCACCTCGTTGACGGGGCGCTGGTCAATCCCGTGCCGGTTTCCGCCTGCCGCGCCTATGAGCCGGACGTTGTCATCGCAATCGATCTCAACAGCGAGAATTTCGGCCGTGGTACCGTGATCCGCGCCTCGCACTACGCAGAGCGCGAAACGGCATGGAATCAGGACGCAGCGCACGGCAGCCAGGCGCGGCATGGTTCGTGGCTGCCCTTCCTGCGCTCGGGCGAGCACAAGCCGCACGAAACACCCGGAACCTTGCGGACCCTGGTCCAGCCCAAGGTGCAGCCCAAGCAGCATCTGGGAACCATGGGCGTGATGATGGAAGCGTTCAACATCATCCAGGACCGGATCAGCCGTGCGCGGCTGGCGGGCGATCCGCCCGACTACACGATCCGGCCGAAGCTCTTCTCGATTGGCCTGGCCGATTTCCACAAGGCGGATGAATCCATCCGGATCGGCTATACCGAAGCCAAGAAGACCATCCGCGAACTTGCGGACCAGGGCGAACTGCAAAGCGCCTGAGCGCGATCAGCTCATTGCGATGTAATTGCGCAAATGCTCGGCGTCGCGCTCGGCCTGCTCGATCTTGCGCTTGACCACATCGCCGATGGAGATGATGCCCGCGAGCTTTCCGTCGCTGACCACCGGCAAGTGCCGGAAGCGGTTGGCGGTCATGACCGACATCACGGAATCGACCGTATCGCTTTCGCCGCAGGTCAGGACCTTGTGCGTCATGCATTCGGAAATCGGCTTGTCGAGCACGGACGTTCCCCTGCGGGACAGTTCGCGAACGATGTCGCGTTCCGAAACGATGCCGGCAACCCTGCCCTTGGCATCCGTGACCACGATGGCGCCGACCCGTTTTGTCGCCAGCTGGTCAACTGCCTCTGAAAGAAGTGTGTCGGGGGACGTGGTGAATACCGCCCTGCCCTTTTCCGCCAGTATCGATGCTACTGTCATGCCTGCCTCCTCGAAAGCCGGCTTTCTCCTGCCGCTCCTTGCGCTCCCCCGGCAGGTGGCCGAATGCCGTGATGGTGCGCCGAAAGGCACGATTTGACAAGCTTTATGCTGGCGTGCGCGGCTGCCTGGGCTTCAGCGGGAGACTGCGGGCGGGGCCGGCCTGTCGAGGAAGGAAAAGGCGAGAATGCCCGCGACAAATCCCCCGACATGCGCCTGCCAGGCGATGCTCGCGCCGTCGCCCGCAATCGGCACAAGGCCGCTGCCGAAGATGAAGTTGAGGCCCAGCCACACGGCCAGGAACGACAGGAAACGCGTGTCGGCGAGGCTCTTTGCCAGCGGCAGCGCCGGTCCGTGAATATTGAGCCCGCGCCGCCTGCCAGGCTGGAAGGCAAAGCGCGCCGCCGCGCCCATATGGCCCGAAACGATCGCGGAAGCTCCGATCATCGGCGTGTTGTCGCCAACATACCAGGCAAGGTGCAAGGCAGCGCCGGCAAGCGCCGCTATGAGACTCAGGATGACGATACGAACGTTTCCGATACGCACGGCAAGCGGGCTGCCGAATGCAGCAAGCCATAACAGGTTCACGATCACATGGGTCCAGTCGGCATGCAGGAAGGCATAGCTGATTGGCGTCCACAGCGCGGCAAGCGGAACGGGATAGCCTGCATCCACGCCGTAGCGGGCGGGAATGAAGGCAAAGACGATCAGCACCCACAGGTCTTGCGCCCTGTCGAGCAGCAGGGTCCGAATTGCATGGATCGCAATGACAAATGCAGCGAACACGACCACGAATGCGGGAAGGTTCAGCGCCGGCTCGCGCCGTGGGGGCGGAGCCTCGCCTCGCCAGGGCTCCCGGTCCTTCGGATTGATCTCGTTCATCGAGGCTCCATGCGTTCGGCCAGACAATAACTTCCGCAAACGGCCGGTGGCCATGGCCGCCAACAAAAAAATCGCCCGGCTCGCGAGAGCCGGGCGTGTCGAAAACCGATCAGTTCGAGGCGGCCTGCGTTAACCGCGGCGCCTCATGGAGCCCGCACAATGTCTCATCTTACAATGCTTTGGACAAGCTTTACCACGCATTAAGGTTAATGGCGGGCCGCTGTGGGCATTGCCCGCCCCGCCTTGTCGTTGCCCTGATTGAGGAAGGAAAGTCTGGCACGCGTTCTGCAACCTGTGACTGGCGGGCGGCATGCTGCATCGAAAATGGTCCTTTCCGGGACATCGAGCGGCAAACCGCCCCAAAGCCGGACAACCGGCCCGACATGACACAGCGCCAGAGAGAGGGCGGGCAATATGAGACATGGTGGTTCCCGCAAGCTTTTCGACTACTGGAACACATTGCGTGCCGGCAGGACCGCGCCCGAACGCAGCGAGATAGAGCCCAGCGACATCCGCTCCATACTCGGCGACACCTTCATTCTCGAAGTTTCCATGCAATTCCGGACCGTTTCGTTCCGGCTGGCGGGAACGAGGCTCTGCGCCGCGCACGGGCGGGAGTTGAAGGGCCTGGGCTTCCTCGCCCTGTGGAGCGAGGAAGACAATTACGAGATCGCGCGGTCCGTAGCCCGCGTCTATCGCGACATGACACCCGTGCTGCTCAGCTATACGGCGCAATCGGCCACCGGCCGGGCTATTGGACTATGAGGCGGTGATCCTGCCTCTGGCGCCGGCAGCGGACGGCAATCCGCGGCTGCTGGGAATTGCCACGCCGCGTTCGAGCCCTTACTGGCTTGGCGCCGACTCGATCGTCAGCAACAGTTTGCGAAACAGCCGCATCATCGAACCGGCGCCGCCCGAACTGTTGCAAGAACCCGTCGCGCTGCCGCGCAAAAGCCGCCGCTTCGGCCATTTGACGGTTCTCGACGGCGGCAAGGCCGAAAGCCTGCAGGAACGGATCTAAACTTTCCCGCCAAAAATAACCCCGAGTTAACCATTTCCGTCGGATAGTCGCTCAACGCGCCGAATCGCGTAGGCATTTGCCAATTCAGCGGAATTTTCGATGCGAGCCTTGCAGGAAAAGAACGAGAGCTTCGACCTAACGACCCAGGAGCGCCAGTTCCAGCGGGTCGACCTGACCTTGTTTGGCCGGTACATGCTGGCAAACCGGCAGGAATTCCCGTGCCAGATGCTCAACATGTCGCCCGGCAGTGCGGCCCTGATGACGCCCAGGTCGGGAGCAGATCGGCGAGCGCGTCGTTGCCTACATCGATCATGTCGGAAGGCTCGAAGGAGTGATCCTTCGCCATTTCGACGGCGGTTTCGCCATGAGCGTCAACGCCACCGAGCGCAAGCGCGACAAGCTCGCCGCCAAGCTGACCTGGCTTGCCAACCGGCACGAACTCAAACTGCCAGAAGACCGCCGCCACGAGCGCATCGTGCCTCGCCAGCGCAATTCCGAGGTCAGGCTCGAGGACGGGCGCGCTACCGCGTCCGGATCGTCGACCTTTCACTTTCCGGTGCGGCAATCGAGATCGACGTGCGGCCCGCCATCGGCACCGTGCTGTGGCTCGGCAACATGCGCGGCCGTGTCGTGCGCCACTTCGACGACGGTGTCGCAATTGAATTTGCGGTCGTGCAGAACCGCGACTTGCTGGAGCGCTTCCTGATCGGCATGCCTGACTAGACAATCCTACCATTGAATTTCACGGAAAGGCCGCCGATCAAGCGGCCTTTTTCGCATCTGCGCATGGTTTGCGACCGTAAACACCTAAAGTACAATTTGAATAAAATTAATACAAATTCACTTATAATTCACTGAAAAATCAATATCCTTAGTTTTGCTTCGAATAAAACTACTTTCTGTCATCTTATTCCCGTAACGGGGAATTACCAGATGACCAAGACAAGCGTAATAATGCTGGCGGTCTCTGTTTGCTTCGTACTTCTCGGCGTAAATGGCGGCGAAGCGACACAGGGTCGGAGCGCACATGGTGGTAACCGGCCGCACGACGCAGCCGATCGGCCACTACGAATACTGCAAGATCCTACGGCGACGATTGCAGCCTGCGCATCCAACAATACCGCGCCGGTCACGCTGACCATGACCGGCTGGAAGAGATGGTGGCCATCAACGACCATGTCAACGGAGCGTGACACCGGTGACCGACCTCGACCTCTACAATGTCGAGGAATTTGGACGTCTCCGGAGAGGTATGGCGACTGCGAGGATTACGTCCTGCTGAAGCGTGCCATACTGATGAAGCAGCGGCTGGCCGGCATCGAGCCTGCTGATGACCGTCGTGCGCCAGCCCAATGGCGACGGCCATGCGGTGCTGACCGTTCGCACCGACCGCGCCGACTACGTACTCGACAATCTGGAAGAACGTGTCCTGCAGTGGAACGAGACCGAGTACCAGTTCCTGAAGCGCCAGTCCGCCGCCAATTCGGGCCGCTGGGAAGGCATCGACGACAACCGCAATCGGTCGTCGGCAGCGTGCAAGAGCTCAAGCGGAAAGCACCAGCGCCGCCAGAAGCGAAAACTGCACGATGACGACGCCGGAGCAAAAGCTCCAGGTCGCGAAAGGCCGCGGCAACGCCGACCCAGCCGACTGGCAGCCTTCCGCCGCGCCACACGTGCAAGCGATGCCGAAAGAATGATCCACGGCCCGGCGAAGGTGCAAAGCAGCAGCGACCACAAGGCCTGCGCCGGCGAGCCGAACAGCGCCCGGAAACCCGCATGCGCCATGTTGCGACATCGGTAAAGCGCAGGCAACGAGACCAGCGGCGGTGAAGCCGCAAGCCACTGCAAAGGCGATCGCCGTAAACCCGGTCATCGTTAACCCTTTCTTTACCATCCTTGCCGATGGTTCAGTCGGGTGCAAGCGCCGTGCCGCTTTTTGCGTGCCAAATGCGGGACGCTGCCAGTCGGGGTAGACGAGCATGGGCTCGGGAAGCCGCATAGCGCACGAGGCCGCACTTCGGCTGGGAAGGCCGGAACCGTCAGCTTCGACCGACTGATTCCACGGCACCGGCCCAAAGAGCAAGAGCCGGCCGCGACCGGCAAAGGTTCGGTCCTGCGGATTGTGCTGGTCGTTTCTGCGGGACTGGCAGTGCTGACATGCGCTGGCGCTGCTGTGCGTGCGCCTGATCGGGTCGCGAAATTGCCCGCGCCGGCCATTCGGACGATCCATCCATCCGGCAGATCGTCATGGGCAACGACGTGCTGAACGTGCCGGCAACATGATCCGCTTCCGGTCGCAGCGGCGTTCAAGCTCGCTGGACAGGCTCGACCTCTATCTGCTGTGGCCGGAAATGGCGGGCTACAGCGAGGCCATGAAAGAAGAATTCAACCGGACGACGATCAACCCGGCCATCCTGTTCCTGACGATCGAGCCGCGCACGATGTCCCAGGACATGACAGGCCGCATTCCTGCAATCTATGCCAAGTTCATGGAAGGGCCGGAAACCGACGCCGGTTTCGGCCTGAAGCGCCGCGCGCTGAGCGCAGAGGGCGGCTTCGGCGGGGAAGAATTATGGTACGAGGCCGAACAGCCCCTACCCCTTTGCCGCGCGTTGCGTGAAGCCGGGCGAGGCTTCGGCCACGCCCTACTGCCTGCGCGACATCCATGTGGGACGGGACCTTGCCGTCACCTACCGGTTCCACCAGTCCCTGATCGGGGAATGGATGGCGCTTGACGCGGCCATCCGCGCGCAGATGAAGCGCATGATTGCCGGCTGACGGTCAATCAAGGTCGATGTCGAGAATCGCCATCGAGAAATTGTAGGAAAGCTCGCCGTCCTCGTCGTCGCGATAGATAACGCCGAGGAACTCGTCGTCCCGGTAGACTTCGGCGGAATCGTTCTTCTTCGGCCGCGCCCTGACCTGGATGCCGGGCGTCATGAACACCCGCTTGAAATAGGCGTCGAGTTTCCTGATTTCTTCCGGTTTCACTGCAATTCTCCAATGGTTTTTCGAGGGGCCAGGCGCAGCATGGCGCAGCCGTTTTTCTTCGCGCGCTTGTGGCAGCGCTGCGCTGTGAAAGTAAAGGCCGCAGGCCGGTCGGCCGGCCGCTTCACCCTGGAACAGGATGCGAGGGCTAGCGGTCGGTGTCGGCCTTGTCAGCCTCGGCGGCGAGGATCTGGTCCATCGAGCGGGCCGGCTCCGCGCAGCCTGCAAAGCCGATGACGCGCGCCGGAACGCCGGCCACCGTCACGTTGTTCGGCACTTCCTTGACGACCAGCGAGCCTGCAGCAACCCGTGAGCACTTGCCCACGCGGATATTGCCAAGGACGTGGAACCTGCGCCCAGCAACACGCCGGAACTGATCTTGGGGTGACGGTCGCCCATTTTCCTTGCCCGTGCCGCCCAGCGTCACGCCGTGCAGGATCGAAACATCGTCGCCGATTTCCGCCGTCTCGCCAACGACAAGGCCGGTAGCGTGGTCGAGGAACACACCCTTGCCCATCTTCGCCGCCGGGTTGATGTCGGTCTGGAAAACCTGGCTCGAGCGGCTCTGCAGATAGAGCGCGAAATCGCGGCGTCCATTGCTTCAGGCTCCAATGCGCCAGACGGTGGGTCTGGATGGCGTGGAAGCCCTTGAAGTAGAGAATCGGCTCGATGTACCGGCTGCATGCGGGATCACGGTCATAGCACCGCCCCGATGTCGATGCGCAGGATATCGGCCCATTCCGGCCAGCTTTCCGCCATCGCCTCGAAAGCCTGGCGGATGATGTCGTCGGGAACCTCTCGGCTGTGCAGGCGGTCTGCGATGCGCGCGCTCACCGCGTTTTCGAGGTTCCGCTGGTTGAGGATGGTCGAATGGATGAAGGTCGCAAGCGCGCTGTCGCTGTCGACGATATCCTGCGCCTCCTGCCGGACCGCATGCCAGATCGGATCGACGGCGGACGGGGCTTTGGCAAACTTGGCCTGGCTCATTGTGCAGCGCTCCTGCGTATTGCGTCATTGGAGTATAGGTATGGCGATTGCCCAAACAAGTCCGCGAAACGCTTAACAGTGGCGCGCAAAGATGAACAATCCGCTCAGGAACGGCGCGCAGAAAATCGATGACGCCGGCGATATGCGCCTTGTCGCCCACGGCCTTCATGTGGTCCCGGCCGGGAATGGGCAGGTAGGCGCCGTGCGGCAGGCGGCTGCGAGCCGTTCGCCCGAACCGGCGATATCGTCCTGCGTGCCGATGGCGACCAGCACCTCATTGGCGATGTGCGACAATTCCTCCTGCGTGAAGACCTGGCGCACGCTGGTGACACAGGCGGCGAGCGCGATACGGTCGCTCTTCGTCTGGTCGGCGAAGCTGCGGAAAGCCCGGCCGCGCGGATCGGTGACTTCGGCAAGCGAAGGCGCAAGCAGTGCGTCGCGGACCGGCGTCCAGTCGCCCGTTCCCTCGACCATGCCCCAGCCATTGCCGGAAAAGACCACGCGGTGAAGCCGTTCGCCATGGCCGATGGCGAGGCGAACAGGCAATGCGCGCGCCCATGGAATAGCCCACGACATGAGCCTTCGCGATGCCTAGATGGTCGAGCAGCGCCAGCGCGTCGCCGGCCATTCGGGCGAGTGAATAATCGGCTTCGGAGTGGAACTTGGTGCTGGCGCCGTGTCCGCGATTGTCAAACGCGATTGCCCGAATCCGGCGGCGTTGAGCGCCTTGAACCAGCCGGTGTTGATCCAGTTCACCTCCTTGGTGGAGGCAAAGCCGTGGATGAGCAGCACCGGAAAGCCGGCACCCTTCGTCGGCATAGGCAATATCCAAGGTCTGGCCGTCATGGGTGATCGTGGCTATGGGCATGGCGGGCCGCTCCATTGCGCGGACCACTGGTTGGAATACCCTGAAAGTGCGGCGGGCGTCAACAAAAACCTTTGCACTGCGCGGGCTTTCTTTTACAAGGTCGGCAACTGCCGGAAACAACGGACTACCGCCATGGCGAGCCACTGCATCGCGCATTTCCAGAACGACATCGGCGCACATGTCATCGAGATCGGCGTGCGCGAATTCATGTGCTGCGGCGCAAGCGCCCCGTTCGACCACCCGCATGTCTATCTCGACATGGGCGAGGAAAACGAAATCGTCTGCCCCTATTGCTCGACGCTTTACGGCACGTAATGGAGCTGAAATACAACGAGACGCGCCCTGCCGGCTGCCTGTACCTGGCGTCGAATGGTCTGACCTCGGCCAGCCGCCTAATGCAGCCAAGCAATGATGAAAACAGCCGCAACGTGATCGTCGCGGGCGGCGGCATCGCCGGGCTTGCGGCTGCGCTGTGTCTGGCGGCACAAGGGCTTGCGGGTGGACGTTTTCGAGCAGGCAGCCGCCTTCGAGACCGTGGGCGCGGGCCTGCAGATTTCCCCCAACGCGTTTCACATCCTTGAAGAACTTGGGCTTGGCCGCGCCATCAAAACCGTGGCAACCGCGCCTTCCGCGATCCGGGTGATGTCGGCAGGCTCGGGCAACGAGATCGTGCAGATCCCGCTGGGCGCTTCGGCCATCGAGCGATATGGCGCGCCGTACCTGGTCGTGCACCGCGCCGATCTGCAGAAGGTGCTTTCGAGCGCGGCGAAGGAAAATCCGGATATCGTGCTGCACATGGGCAAGCGCGTCGATGATGTCGCGCTGCACGCCAATGGCGTTACCTGCCTCGTCTACGGCAAGGAGCGGGTCGATGAATATTCCGGCCTTGCGATGATTGCCGCCGACGGCGTGTGGTCGCGCATGCGCACACTTTATTTCGACGACAGCGAAGCGAAGTTCACCGGCCTTGCAGCCTGGCGCGGGCTGGTGCCGATGGAGGCGCTGCCGGACTCGCCGGATCGTGAAAACGTGCAGCTGTGGCTTGCCTCCAATGCCCATGCGGTGAGCTATCCCGTGCGCCAGGGGCGCTACCTCAACTTCGTCGCCGTAACGAAAATGACAGCGACCGACGGCAAGCCAAAGCAGAGCTTCGTGCAGGACGGCGAGCCGGAAGCAACTGGCACGCGCGCTGCGCGGGTGGCGACAAGCGGCTGCTGGCGCTGCCTTGCAGCACCGCTCGCGCTGGACCCAATGGCCGCTTTTCGAAGTGCCGCCGAATTCCGCATTGGCAACTTCGGCGCAATGGCGCTGATAGGCGATGCGGCGCACGCGATGCTGCCATTTGCGGCGCAGGGCGCGGCCATGGCAATCGAGGATGCCGCCGTGCTGGCGAACTGCCTTGCCCGCGCCGTGGAAGCCAGGGACGCGAGCGCGGCGCTGGCGCGCTATTCAAGCGAGCGCCAGCCACGCGTGGAGAGGGCACGCAAACTCGCGCAGCAGAACTGGTCGATCTATCACATGCAGCCGCCACTGAGCACGGCACGCAACGCCTCGATGTCGCTGCTTGGCGGACGACGCCTGCTGCGCCGGCAAGACTGGCTCTACGGCTGGAAGGCTCGAATAATCCCTACTTTACAATGCGGGCTGCTGCGAATGCCAGGAGAGGCCGCGCCAGCAAGACCAGGTGGTTGGCGTCCACGCGCCGGTGGAAAGCCCCGCCTGCCGCAGCCCCTGCGCCACCCAGATATTGCAGGGCCGCAGGATGTTGAAATTGCCCACGCCCACGAAGAACGCATCCGACATGCCGTAGCTGACGCCCTTGATCGGCTGCACCGTCCGCGCCCTGCCTGTCGAAGCTCAGTTCAATGAAATCAGCAGGCGGTCCAGCCCGCCCGGCGGCAACGTCAGGGGGATGGCGTCCTCGTCCTTGCGCACGTCGCTGGCGGCGAGCACATGCATGACCGACCGGCATCGCCGACGATGCCCTTGAGCGCGGGCAGTGGACGTATGTCGGCAAGCGTCCGCGTCTCGATGTAGAAGTCGCGCGCGCCCCAGCCGAAGACCAGATAGCGCAGCTGTGGATGGTCGATCGGGATGCCGCCCTCGCGCAGGAAGGCAAAGCGCGTCCGCAGGGAATCGTTCACCGGAATGGCGAAATCGGCGTGCAAGAGGCTCGTCAGCAGGAAGATCTGCGCCGGCTCGCCCTGCCCCTGTGTCGCCACGCCGCGCGCCGGAATGGCGGCTCCGGCAATGCTGGCCGCGATATAGACGATAACGATGGCAGCGAGCGCGAGAACCGCGCCTGCAAAATAGCGCAATCCCCTCCCCGCCGACCCCGTCGCATCAATGCAGGATCTGGCTCAGGAACAGCTTGGTGCGCTCGTGCTGCGGATTGTCGAAGAACTCGTTCGGCGTGTTCTGCTCGACGATCTGGCCCTGGTCCATGAAGATGACGCGGTCGGCGACCTGGCGGGCAAAGCCCATTTCGTGGGTCACGCAGAGCATGGTCATGCCTTCCTCGGCAAGCTGCACCATGGTCTCCAGCACTTCCTTGATCATTTCCGGATCGAGCGCCGAGGTCGGCTCGTCGAACAGCATGATGCGCGGGTTCATGCACAGCGAGCGGGCGATGGCCACGCGCTGCTGCTGGCCGCCGGAAAGCTGGCCGGGATATTTCTGCGCCTGCTCGGGAATCTTGACCTTGGTCGAGATAGTGCATCGCCATTTCCTCGGCCTTGCTTCTTCGGCATCTTGCGCACCCAGATCGGCGCCAGCGTGCAGTTCTCCAGGATGGTCAGGTGCGGGAACAGGTTGAAGTGCTGGAACACCATGCCGACCTCGCGGCGCACTTCGTCGATCTTCTTCAGGTCGTTGGTGAGTTCGATGCCGTCGACGACGATGCGGCCGCGTCTGGTGTTCCTCCAGCCGGTTGATGCAGCGGATCATCGTCGACTTGCCGGAGCCGGACGGGCCGGCGATGACGATGCGCTCGCCGCGCATGACGCGCAGGTTGATGTCCTTCAGGACGTGGAAGTCGCCGTACCACTTGTGCATGCTGATGATGTCGACGGCGACGTCGGTCTGCGAGATATGCGAGGCTTGCCCGATTGGCGAAGCCGGCACGGAGACCTGATCGGCCCGCGCGGCCTTTGCCGGGACTGCGGCCTTCGCTGCTACGAAGGCTTTGCCGGCGCTGCGGTCTTCTGACTGCCACAGGCTTTGCAGACTGTTTCGCGGCAGGCTTGGCGGCCTGTTTCGAGGCTGCCGGCTTTGGCGTGGATTTCGGATTCTTGGCCATTCAGATGCTCCGCATTTCAACGATGGCTGCGTGTCGAGGCGGCGCTCCATGAACATGCGAATAGCGCGACATGCCGAAGCAGAAGATCCAGAAGACGAGGCCGGCGAAGACCAGGCCCGGACTCGCGCGTCTGCGGCGATGCCCAGGTCGGCGTCGGAGAAATTGTGGCGCACGATGCCCAGCAGGTCGAACATGCCGATGATCGACACCAGGCTGGTGTCCTTGAACAGGCCGATGAAGGTGTTGACGATGCCGGGGATCACCAGCTTCAGCGCCTGCGGCAGGATGATCAGCGTCATCTTCTGCCAATAGCCGAGGCCGAGCGCATCGGCCGCCTCGAACTGGCCCTTGGGGATCGCCTGCAGGCCGCCGCGCACGACCTCGGCCATGTAGGCCGAGGCGAACAGCGACACGCCGATGAGCGCGCGCAGCAACTTGTCGAAGGTGACGCCGGGCGGCAGGAACAGCGGCAGCATGACGGTGGCCATGAACAGCACGGTGATCAGCGGCACGCCGCGCACGATCTCGATGAAGATGACGCAGAGCAGCTTGATGACCGGCATGGTCGAGCGCCGGCCAAGCGCCAGCAGGATGCCGAGCGGCAGCGACACCGCGATGCCGACGAAGGAGAGCACCAGCGTCACCAGCAGGCCGCCCCAGAGCGGCGTTTCGACCACCGGCAGGCCGAACGCCGCCATAGAGCAGGAAGAAGGCGACGACCGGGAAGACGCCGAAGAACAGGATGGCGTTGAGCCCCTTGCGCGGCACGTTCGGGATCAGCAGCGGCACCAGCAGCGCCACGAAGATCACGCCGGTCAGCATCACGCGCCAGCGCTCGGCGATCGGGATAGCGGCCGAACATGAACTGGCTCGAACTTGGCGTTGACGAAGGCCCAGCAGGCGCCGGACCAGCCATCCGGCTGGATGCCGCCCTGCGCGACGGTTGCGCAGACGCTGCGGTCCGCGCCGGTCCAGCTGGCATTGAAGATCAGCCCAGTGAGAAGATCGGCGGCACGAACCAGACCACGATGAGCAACGCCGAGAAGGGTCAGCGACGGTGTCGGCGGGCGTGGCGAACAGGTTCTCGCGCAGCCAGCCGACCGAGCCGGCTGCTTGCGCGGCGCGGCCTCGTCGGCAGAGAAGGATTTCCGTGCGGACATAAGGCGAGATCGTGTTCCTGCATGGCTCCTACCGCTCCACCAGCGCCATCGTGCGCGTTGAACCAGTTCATGAACAGCGAGGTCGAGCAGGCTGATGCGTCAGATAGACCACCATCCAGATCGCCACGACCTCGACCGCCTGGCCGGTCTGGTTGAGGATCGTGCCGCCGACCGCGACGAGGTCGGGATAGCCGATGGCGATCGCCAGCGACGAGTTCTTGGTCAGGTTCAGATACTGGCTGGTCAGCGGCGGAATGATGATGCGCATGCGCCTGCGGCATGATGACGAGGCGCAGCGTCAGATTGTGCCGCGAAGCCCGAGCGCATAGGCGGCCTCGCGTCTGGCCCTTGGAAACGCCGAGGATGCCGGCGCGCACGATCTCGGCGATGAAGGAGGCGGTGTAGAGCGACAGCGCCAGGTAGAGCGCCAGGAATTCCGGCTTGACCTGCGCAGCCGCCACGTGAGGTTGAAGCCGCCGAGCTACCGGATACTCGAAGGTCAGCGGCATGCCGGTGACCAGGAAGGCGAGCAGCGGCAGGCCGACGATCAGCGCCGATGCGAGGTGCGCAGCACCGGGAACTGCTGGCCGGTCGCCATCTGGCGCTTGCGCGCCCAGCGGCGGATGACGAACGACGGCAGACGATGGCGATGCACAAGCGCCAGCCAGGATCAGCCATGCGCCCTCGCCCCAGACGGGTCTCGGCATGAAGAAGCCGCGATTGTTGCAGATAGCCCGAGCGGCACCAGCGAAAGGCTCTGGCGCACCTGCGGCAGCACCGACAAGAACGCCGAAATACCAGAAGAAGATGACCAGCAGCGGCGGGATGTTGCGGAAGATCTCGACATAGACCGTGCAGATCTGGCGGATCAGCCAGTTGCTGCGACAGGCGCCCGATGCCGACGAGGAAGCCGACGATCGTGGCGGTGACGATGCCGATGGCGGCGACGATGCAGCGTGTTGAGCATGCCGACGAGAAGGCGCGGCCATAGGTGGAATCGCGATGAAAAGTCGATCAGCGACTTCGGCAGATGTCGAAGCCGGCGCGGCCGTTGAGGAAGCCGAAGCCCGACGGCGATGTTGGCGCGCTGCAGGTTCTCGACCGTGTTGCCGATGATCCACCAGACGAAAGCGACCAGCGCGAGCAACAGCAACGACCTGGTAGACGATGCCGCGGACCTTGGCGTCGTAGAACAAGCGCGCCCTCGGTGCGCTTCGGCGTCCAGCGTTACCGCATGCTGATCTGCCATGGCGATCCCCGCGTGTCCGTTCGCTCTGGACAGACGTATGGCGCGGACCGGAATGAGCGGCCTCGCCCGCGTAGTCAGTGCAGATCAGCGGATCGGCGGTGCGTACTGCAGGCCGCCCTTGCGTCCACAGGGCGTTCAGGCCGCGGGCGATCTTCAGCGGCGAGCCTTCGCCGACATTGCGCTCGAAGATTTCGCCGTAATTGCCGACGGCCTTGACGATGTTGACGGCCCAGTCATTGGTCGAGGCCGAGGTCGGTGCCGATCTTGGTGTCGGCTTCCATGCCGAGGAAGCGCTTGATGTCCGGATTTTCGGAGGTCTTCATCTCCTCGACATTGGCCTGGGTGATGCCGAGTTCCTCGGCGGTCAGCATGGCGTAGTGCGTCCAGGTGACGATGTCGAACCACTGGTCGTCGCCCTGGCGGACGGCCGGTCCGAGCGGCTCCTTGGAGATGATCTCCGGCAGAATGACGTGGTCGTCCGGGTTGGTCAGCGTCAGGCGGATGGCGTAGAGGCCCGACTGGTCGGTGGTGTAGACGTCGCAACGGCCGGCGTCATAGGCGGCGTTCACCTCTTCGAGCTTCTCGAAGACGACCGGATTGTATTCCATCTTGTTGGCCTTGAAGTAGTCGGCGAGGTTGAGCTCGGTGGTGGTGCCGGTCTGCACGCAGACCGAGGCGCCGGAAAGCTCCAGCGCCGAGTTGACGCCGGCAGATCTTCTTGTTGACCATGAAGCCCTGGCCGTCATAGTAGTTGACGGCGCGGAAATTGAGGCCGAGCGAGGTGTCGCGGCTGATGGTCCAGGTGGTGTTGCGCGACAGAAGGTCGACTTCGCCCGACTGCAGCGCGGTGAAGCGCTCCTTGGCGGTGAGCGGCGTGTACTTCACCTTGGTGGCGTCGCCGAAGATGGCGGCGGCAACGGCGCGGCAGAAGTCGACGTCGAGGCCGGTCCATTCGCCCTTGTCGTTGGGCGCGGCAGAAGCCGGCAAGGCCGGTCGTTGACGCCGCACTGGACGAAGCCCTTTGCCTTGACGTCGTCGAGCGTCGCCGCCGACGCAGCCGCGGTGGCGCCAAGCGTGGCAACGCTCCGAGCACCGTGAACAAAATCGCTTTCTTCATGAAGAACAGCCTTTCCGTTTCCCTTGGTTTTTTTTGCTAAACCATCGCCGTTGTGGGGCAAAGGCGGTTTCACTCGTCCACGGACGTGAAACCGACCCCTGGCAAATTTGCCGCTGCCACGCCATGGCACCGTCGATTGCCCCGTCTTTGTCCCGGGATTATTCATCAGCCGTCAAGGGCGCGAGCCCCGATGGCTTCGCCAAGGGCGACAATCTTCACGCCAGGGTCAGAAATCGGTCGGTGCGCCGCCTTCGCGTTTGCGACGCTCGACGAACTCGGCCAATTCCTGCTTGATCGCCGGATCCATTGCGCGGCGGCTCGAACTCGGCCAAAATCTGCTTGTAGATCTTGTTGGCGCGCTGCGGGGTGTCGATCGAACCGCGATCGCGCCAGTTCTCGAAATTCGACCAGTCGGAGACAAAGGGCGTGTAGAACGCCGTTCTCGTAACGCTCCTGCGTGTGCTGCGCGCCGAAGTAATGGCCACCCGGACCCACTTCGCGTATGGCGTCCAGCGCGATGTCCCCGGGCTCTGTCGTCACCGGCTTCATGTACCAGATCAGCTGCTGGAGCGTGTCGCAGTCCATGATGAACTTCTCGTAGGAAGCGCACAGGCCGCCTTCCAGCCAACCAGCCGCGTGGTAGACGACATTGGTGCCCGAAGAGACCGCTGCCCACAGCGAGAAGATGCTTTCCCATGCAGCCTGCGCATCCGGCGTGTTGGAAGCGCAAGCATTGGAAGAGCGCAGCGGCAGGCCGTAGAAGCGCGCCATCTGGCCCGTCATCTGCGTCGCGCGCATGTAGTCCGGCGTGCCGAAGGCCGGCGCACCGGTCTTCATGTCGACGTTCGACGTGAACGTGCCGATCGCGCAGGGGCAGCCCGGATTGATGATCTGGATGAGCACGATCGCAATCAGCGCCTCGGCGATCGACTGCGTCACCGCGCCGACCATTGTGACCGGCGCCATCGCGCCCGCGAGCGTGAACGGCGTGACGATGGTCGGCTGGCCACGTCGCGTCGAGCCGCATCATGCCGTCGAGCATCGGAAAGTCGTGCTTCAGCGGCGATGTCGAATTGATGTTGGTATACATGCGCGGCGTGGCATCGAACTCGTCATGGGTCAGGCCGCCGGCGATGCGGACCATTTCCATCACGTCCTCGACGCGTTCCTTGCCGAGTGAATAGGCATGCACGACCTTGTCGGTGATCGTCAGCTTGTCATAAAGGCAATCGAGGTGGCGAACCGAGGGGTGGATGTCCATCGGCTCGACCGGATAGCCGCCGGCAAAGTGCATGCAGTTGAAGTACTGCGTGAACCGGATGAAATCCTGGTAGGCCTTGCGGGTGCCGGATTTGCGGCCTTCGTCGAGATTGGAATAGTTCGGCGGCGAGGAGACGTTGCCGAAGACGATGTTGTTGCCGCCGATGCGCAGTTGCCGTTCGGGATTGCGCGGCGTGATGGTGAACTCGCGCGGCGCCATGCGGACATATTCCATGACCATGTCGCGGCCCATGCGCACCGTCTCGCCGTCGACGCTGGCGCCGGCCTTGCGCAGGATTTCAACCGCCTCGGGATTGAGCATGACGATCCCGATTTCCTCCAGGATCGTCATTGCACCGTCATGGATGGCAAGCACGCCCTCCGGGCCAACCGGTTCGGTCGGCCGGTCGATGTTGACCGGACGCGACCAGGGAAGCTGCGCGATTGCGGCGCCCTTGCCGCGCTGGTTTCCAGAGCGGCCGCCCGAGCGGCCCCTGCGGCCTTCCGTGGCTGTCGTGTGATCAGCTTCCATGGCTTTCAATCCCGTTCCAGCATGCCGGCCTGATGGCCATTCATTGCATTATGGGCCAGCGAAATCGCGACGACACGGCCAAAAGCGGCGGATAGGGATAAGGAACTGGCGATCGGGGACCCCAACGGCAGGCATGACGGAGTTGAGTTGGATCAATGCCAATCATGCAGATCGTGCTACCTTGCATCATTCCCTGGGGGGCGTGGAGTGGAGTTGTTTCAAATGCACGGACTTCTCAGATGGATGGTTTCCATCGCAGCCATCGTGTCTCTCAATGTCGCAGCCGTTCCATCTGCGTCGGCGCTTGTCATCGTACCTGCCCCGGCCAAGCTGGAAGCAGCCGCGCCAAATGTAGTCCAGGTGAAGCACGGCGGAAACCGGCAGATCCGCCGTTATGGCGGCGGGGGCCGGTCCTATTCGGGCCGGAGCCGCGGATCGCGGGCCTATTCGTCGCGGCAGGGCGGATACCGCGCCAACGCTTCGGGCCGGCGCTCGGGCTACAACAATGTGCGGCGTTACAGCGGCAGGTATGACGGTCGCCGGGTGAACCGCGAATATGTACGCAACGTGCGCCGCCATGACGGCCGCCGGTACGATAACCGCCGTTACGATAACCGCAGATACGACGGCCGCCGCTACGATGGCCGCTATGGCCGCAACGCGTATCGTCACTACGACCACCGGCACCATGGCAAGCGCTACAAGAACAGGCATGGCAACTATCGCTACTATCGCGACGGCTGGTGGTATGGCTGGCCGTGGTGGCTGGGCGTCGGCGTCGGTGTCGGCGTCTATCTCGACGCGCCGGTTTACCAGGAATATGACGACGGACATGCGGCATGGTGCCTGCGCCGGTATCGCTCATACAACCCGGCGACGAACACCTGGTTCGGCTATGACGGCCGCTACCATGTTTGCATAAGCCCGTACTCGTACTGACGGGCGGAAGAAAAACCGGGGCTGCGGCATTGTCGCGGCCCCGTGCCTGATAACCAAATGTAATCGTTTGATAAAAATAGCCGCATCCACCAGCCGGCGTGCTTGATGGATGAGATCCGCAAATATCATTTTTTAGACTATTTTCTCCAATTCGGTCGTTTTCTTAGCACTAGGCCGCGCCAGATTAACGAAATAGCTACCCTTTGAATTGCCGCGCAGGCGAACAACCTCCCTTGGTCCAAGATGTTTCACGCTTACAACACCCCGACACCCGGGCAATCCGTATTGCTTGTCGAAGACAGCGCCACCCTTGCGACCGCCTACGGGCGCATCTTGACCGGCGCCGGCTTTGACGTGCGAACCGTCTCGTCCGGCGCGCAGGCGCTTGAGGAACTGGACCGGCTGCCGTCCGTCATTGCGCTCGATCTGGGCCTGCCGGACATGGACGGAATGGCGATCCTTCGCGAGGTCCGCTCGCGCGGCAGTTCGGCTGGCGTCGTGGTGATCACAGGCAATGCTTCGCTCGGAACGGCGATCACGGCAATGCGCGAAGGCGCGTACGACTACCTCGTCAAGCCGTTCAATGCGGAGCGCCTCGCCACGACCGTCCGCGGCGCCATGGTGCGCGCGCCGCGGCATGCCGAGTTGGCGGTCGACCGGGACGAGACCGGTCGCGCGCGTTTCCACGGGTTCATCGGCGCTTCGCCACAAATGCAGGCCGTCTACAAGACCGTCGCGAGTGCCGCCCGCTCCAACGCCACGGTCTTCATTACGGGCGAGAGCGGTACCGGCAAGGAGGTTTGCGCCACCGCGCTTCACGCTGCAAGCGCAAGGGCCGGGAAGCCTTTCATCGCCATCAACTGTGCGGCCATACCGCGCGACCTGATGGAGTTGGAGGTGTTCGGCCATGTGGCCGGTGCATTTACGGGAGCGACGTCCGACCGGGCGGGTGCGGCAGAACTGGCCGATGGCGGCACGATCTTCTTCGACGAAATATGCGAAATGGACATCAATCTGCAGGCAAAGCTCTTGCGCCTGCTGCAAAGCGGCGCGGTCCAGCGGGTCGGCAGCGGCAAGGTCAGGAATGTCGATATCCGCGTCGTTTGCGCGACCAACAGGAATCCCTTGCAGGAAGTCGCGGCCGGACGGTTTCGGGAGGATCTCTTCTACCGGCTCCACGTCATTCCGGTTCACTTGCCTGCGCTTCGCACCCGCGGAGAGGATGTGGCGCTTCTTGCCGGTGCGTTGCTCGAGAAGTTCGCGAAGGCCGAAGGCAGGATGTTCAGCTCGCTTTCGGCTGACGCGCTCGCGGCGATCATGAAGCATGATTGGCCCGGCAATGTGCGCGAGCTACAGAACGCCATCCACAATGCCGTCGTGCTCAATGACGGACCGGTGCTCGAGGCGCAGATGCTGCCGGCATGGGTCACCGCCCGCGCAAACGCCACCGAGTCCCAAAAACGACAATCATTAACAATCACGGCGCCAATTTCAGGATGCGGTAACGGGGAGCGTGCGATTATTCCACTCTGGCAGATGGAAAAACAGGCGATCCTTGCAGCGATCGAAGCGTGCGAAGGAAACCTTCTCAAGGCCGCCGCCGCGCTCGAGATCTCCGTTTCAACCATCTACCGCAAGAAACTTGAATGGACGGCGACGCCTGCGGCGGCCGAACACGAATGACGGGGAGAATACCAATGGTGTCGCAGTACCGGCTTGCCGCAGCAGGCATTGCCTTTCTTCTGGCCGCAACCCCTCTGGCAGCCGCCGAACTGAACGCGCCCAAGGGCGAAGTAATCCTGACCATCGATGGAACGATCGCCACGACCAACACGGCCGGCGGAGCCGATTTCGACATCGAAATGCTGGAAGCCATGGCGAAGGCCACGGTCAAGACCACCACGCCCTGGACGGAGGGCGTGACCACCTTCGAAGGCGTGCCGCTGAAGGACCTGCTGGCCGCTGTCGGGGCGACGGGAACCACCATTTCCGCGACTGCGCTCAATGACTATTCAGCGCCCGTGCCGGCTGCGGACGCCGAAACGGGTGCGATCGTAGCCTACCGCATGAATGGCGAATACATGCCCGTGCGCGGCAAGGGGCCGCTGTGGATCATCTATCCGTTCGACGAGCGGCCGGAGCTGAAGGCTGAGGCCGTCTACGCGCGCAGCATCTGGCAATTGCGCAAGATGACACTGTCGCAATAGCCATGGATGCACCTGTCACCTTTCGCAAGAAGGCGAGAGCGGCCGCGCCTGTCGTGGCAGCCATTGTCATTCTTTGCCTGATCGTCACGCTCGGCGTGATGAACACCGCCCTGCTGGGGCGGCTTGCCGATCTGCGGACAGCACCACGCGACAATGTCCAGTGGGGCCTGATGCAGGTCCAGAACGAAAGCGCGCGCCTGCAACTGGCGATAACCGATGCAATCGCGACCGGGATCGTCGACCGCAACGAGATCGTGAAGCGCTTCGACATTCTCTACAGCCGGTTCACGATGATCGAGGAAGCCCCGATCTTCGCCAAGCTGCGCGAGAGCCCGCAATTCAAGGCGCAGGTTAATCGCGGCAGGACAGGCATTGAGGGCCTGGCCGCGATGGTCGATCTGCCGGCTGGCGCCCTGCCCGGCAAACTGCCCGAGATGAAGCTTCTCGCGATGGCTTTCCAGGAGGACATGCAGGCAATGGTGCTGGACGCGATCCAGCAGTTCGCGGCCAGTTCCGATGCCGAGCGCGCCGACCTTTCGAACTTCATCAAGAACATGGGCCTTGCGGCAGCCGCCTTGCTGCTCGTTCTGGTTTTCGCCGTCATCATGCTCCTGTTGCAGGGCCTGAAGCTGCGCGGCCGCGAAGCGGCGCTGCTGGAAAGCCGAAACCTGATGGCGGCAACGTCGCGCGTTTCGCTCGACGCAATCGTGGTCAGCGACAGCCAGGGGCGTGTCGTCGCGTTCAACGCGGCGGCGGAAAAATGCCTTGGGCACAGCCAGGCCGATGCGATGGGCGCCGACATGGCAAGCCTCATGATCCCGGAACGTTTTCGCGAATCCCATCGAAAGGGCATGGAACGCTATCTTTCGACCGGAATGACAAGCGTGATCGGCAAGCGCATCGAAATCGATGCCCTGCATGCAGACGGCCATGAGTTTCCGGTGGAACTGGGCATCGGTGTCACGGAGTCGGAACAAGGACCGCTGTTCATCGCCTACATGCGGGACATCACCAAACGCAAGGCTGACGAGGCGGCGCTGCGGCAGGCGCTGGAAGACGCCAAGGAAGGCTTGCGCACCAAGGAACGCTTCCTGGCCACCATCAGCCACGAAATCCGCACTCCCCTCAACGGCGTCATCGGCGTGATGGACCTGCTGCGCGAAACCGAGCTCACTCCCCGCCAGTCGCACTATGTCCAGATCGCCCAGCAGTCGGGCGAGGCCCTGTTGAGCCTCATCAGCGACATTCTCGACGTTTCCAAGATGAATGTCAGCGGCGTCGAATTGCACCCGGAGCCTATCCAGCTTGACGCCATCGTGCATGACGCCGTTGAAACCACGTCGGTCGGCGCTGCGGCCAACGGCAACTACGTGTCTGTCGAGATCGGCGATGGCGTACCCGCCTCCGTGGTCGCAGACGGCAACCGCCTGCGGCAGGTCATGCTGAACCTGCTGTCCAACGCCCAGAAGTTCACCAAGGGCGGCGAGATCGCCGTTACACTCGTTCGAACGGGCACCGCCGGCGGGTTGGCGACGGTCGAGTTCTCGGTCGCCGACACCGGCCCGGGCTTCGACCCCGCCCTTGCGGAAAACCTGTTTCGCGATTTCACCACGCTTGACGCTTCCTATCAGCGCGAGACGGGCGGCTCGGGACTTGGCCTGGCGATTTCGCGCCGGATCATCGAAGCGATGGGCGGGGAAATCGGGGCGGAAGGTCGCCCCGGCGAGGGTAGCCGCTTCTGGTTCCGCGTATCCCTGCCGGGTGCCGAGGCGGCACAAAAGGCCGTGGCCGAAACCGGGGCGGTCCAGGACAGCTTGAAGATTCTCGTTGCCGAGGACAACAGCACCAATCTGCTCGTGACCCGGCAGATGCTGCAGTCAGCGGGGCACGCCGTGGACGACGCGCGAAACGGCGCGGAAGCCGTCGAACGGGCCGAGGCCGATCGCTACGATCTCATCCTGATGGACATCTCGATGCCGCGCATGGACGGGATCGAGGCAACGCGCGCGATCCGCGCCGGCAACGGTCCTTCGCGCTCGACGCCCGTAATCGCGCTCACCGCGAACGCGATCCAGGAAGGCGTCGAACATGCCATGGCAGCAGGAATGAACGATTACTCTGTCAAAACCGATCCGGCGCGCCGACCTCATCGCCGCGATCGACACGATTGTCGAGGAGAGCAGAAGAATCATGAACGAACCCGTTTTCGACGAGACGCACTACCAGCAGCTTTGCCACGACATCACCGCGCAAAGCGCGCGCGAGGTGCTGCAGACATTCCTTGGCGAACTGGCCGGACGGCACACAGAGTTGCGCGCCGCGAAGGCGCAAGGGGACGCGATCGCCTATGGCAAGGTCAGCCACGCCATCGCCGGAGCAGCATCGATGGTCGGTGCGGCCGGACTTTCGGCGCTGGCGCACAGGGCCGACTCGCTGTCGAAGTCCGGCCAGCCGGAGCAGGCGCTGGCGACCTTCCACGATCTGGAAGCACTCATCGCCATGACGCAGGATGCCCTTGTTCCGCGGGCAGCGGCTGCATAGCAACCCTCCCGCGGCCGGGGATCAAAGTCGTCAGAAGCTTTTCTTGAGCGTCGCCGTGCCGCCCACCGACTGGTACTCGTCGAGGAACAAGCCGTCGTAGTAGCCGCCCAGGAACAGTTGCCATCCCGATGCGTCGGTGATCGCCGCCGAAGCGTCGAGCCTGGCGCGCAGGTCGCCCTCGCGCGGCGATAGCGGCGTACCGGCGCCAACCTGCTTTTCGAAGGTCCAGATGCCTGTCACGCCGATGCGCGGGCTGAACGACCTGCCGTCGGCCAAGGCGAAGCTCTGGCCGATGGCGGGACCGAAGTTCAACTCGCCCAGGGAAACGGTCTGCTCGGGTATCGTGTTGCCGAGCGTATCGACATAGCCCTGCTGCGTTTCCTCGAACCAGTTTACCTCGACCTTCGGCGTGATCGTCCACTCGGCCACCTGGAATTTCCCGGAGACGATTGCGGATGCGAGGAAGCGGCTCGTCTCGAATTTGTCCGTGTAGGTGCTGAAAGGCGAGATGTCGTTCTGCGATCCGCCCCATGAAGCGCGGGCGGAGAAGGACAGGTCCGTTCCCGGAAGCCGGCCCGCGATGTAGGGGCCTGCCAGCCAGCCGCGTCCCTCGAAGGCCGCGCCACCCTGCCCGCTTTCCTGTTCGAATGTGTCCAACTGGACCAGCGCGCCAATTGCCAGGTCGCGGTTGACAAACCAGTGGCCGCCAATGTTGCCCATCCAGTGCGAACTTTCGATGTCGCCGGAGGTGGAGCGCGCGCCCTGGACACTGACCCACAGGTCGTAGTTGCGCGCCGGGCCTGCCGTATCCATGCCGGCTTCCACGCCTTCGCTCGAGACAGCGCCGAATGTCGATGTGCCGGATTCTTCGCTTCCCGGACGACGTTCGCCCCGGGCGTCGCGGCCCAGGATCCGCTCCTCGATCGAGGCGGCCGCATCGCGATCCTTCGCCGGAACGGCATCGCCCTGCCCTGCCACGATCCCGGCCGACATTGCCCGGTCGAAATGGCCAAGGCTCGTCGAGAAGGCGAAGGTCATGTCGTCAGGCGTACCGTCGATCGACAGATAGCCAAGCGGCCCGCCCGCACCGGAGAATGGGTTGAACACTTCGTTGAGAATGTCGGGCTGGTTGCTGACCAGCAAATGCATGCGTTCGGTAACGGCGTTGGCAATAGCATCCTGCGTTTCCTGGACTACCGTTCCCCAGATGGTGATCAGGGTCGAAGCCTCGTTGCCGTTCATCGCACTGTCGAAGGCGGCATTTTCCGGCACGACGACCGTCACATCGCCATTGCCCGTTGGCATGATCTGCGCAAGGAAACTGTTGCCGGTGCCGGCAGTGACACTTGTCGCCGTGGCATTCGTTACCTGGATATCCGCTGCGTCGAACCCGGTGACCGGCTCCGCTGAAAGTAATCGACAGCGTGAAGGCCTGGCCGGCAATGATGCTGGCGGGCGCGCCTGAAATCGCCACTTGCGGCCGAACGGTATCGATGACGGCGAAGGTGCGCTTCACCGAAACGGCAGGTTCATAGCTGGTGTCGCCGGCCTGCTGCGCCTCGATCTCGCAATCGCCTGCCGCGATCAGGTGAGTGCTCCCTGCGGCGTCACCGTGCATATGGCTTGGCTCAGCGAGACATAGCTGACTTCCAGGCCCGACGAGGCGGTGGCGGCAAGTGCCGGCGGCGTCGCGGTGATTGCGATGTCTGCGGGCTTCGGGAAGGTTATGACATTGCCGCCCTTGCCGATATCGAACGACCGGCTCACCGTTTCCGCCGGACGGTAGTTGTCATCGCCGGCCTGAGCCGCATCGATGGTGCAGGTGCCGGCGGAAATCACGGTGGCGGTAGAGCCATCGACTGTGCAGACCGACGTGGTTGTGGAGGAGAACGCGACCGCAAGCGTGGAAGTCGCGGAAGCGGTCAGGCTGACCTGTTCGTTCGGCGTGAACGCCGCGATGTCGGCAGGATCGGTGAAGGATACCGTCTGGTTGCCCTTGCCGATGACGAAGGACTGGCTCACCAGTTCCGCCGCCAGATAGTTGTCGTTGCCGGCCTGGGCGGCGCCGATGGTGCAGGTGCCGGCCGCGATGACGGTGGCTGTCGTTCCCGAGACGGTGCAGACCGACGGCGTGGCGCTGGAGAACGTGACCGCCAGCGCAGAAGTGGCGGTCGCGGTCAAGGCTCACCTGCTCGTTTGGCGTGAAGGCGACGATGTCCGCTGGATCGGTGAACGATATCGTCTGGCTGCCCTTGCCGACAGTGAAGGCCTGCGGCGTCTGCGGCGCGGCCAGATAGTTGTCATTGCCTGCCTGGTCGGCGTTGATCGTGCATTCGCCGGCGCCGATGAACGAGACGGTGCTGCCGGAAATCGAGCAGTTGGCCGCGCTTGCCCCGGCGATAGCGAAGGTGACGGTATTGCCTGAATTGCCGCCGGTCGCCGACACGAGATAGGTCGGGCCTCCAACCGCAGCCGAAGCGGGCGGCGTGGACGTGAAGGTGATGGCCTGCGCTGCCTTGCCGACGCTGAAGCTCTGCTGCACCTGTGCGGCGGCGGAGTAGTTCACAGTGCCTGTCTGGTTTGCATTTATGGTGCAGGTTCCCGCTCCGGTGAACGAGACCGTGCTGCCGGAGATCGAGCAGACGGCAGTGCTGGCGTTGTCAACTGCGAATGTGACTGCATTGCCGGATTCGCCGCCGGTCGCCGTTACGCTGTACGCGCTGCCGTCCACCACAGCGTCCGAGGGCGCGGTAGATGTGAAAATTATCGTTTGCGGAACCTGTGCGATGGCGAAGCTCTGCTGAACCTGCGGCGCGGCGGCGTAGTCGTCGTCGCCCGCCTGGTTGGCGCTGATGGTGCAGGTGCCCGCGGTCAAGACGGTGGCAGTGGCGCCGTCGACCGTGCAAACGGTCCCGGTTTCGCTGGTAAACGCGACCGCGAGAGCGGATGTCGCGGTGGCGGTCAGGTTCACCTGCTGGTTTGCCGAGAACACCGTGATGTCGGCCGGATCGGTGAACGAAATCGTCTGCGTGCTCTTGCCGACCGCGAAGCTCTGCTGGATCTGCGCTGCGGCGAGGTAGTTGGCATTGCCGGCCTGGTTGGCGTTTACCGTGCAGGTTCCAACGCCAATGAAGGAGACGACGCCATCTGAGATCGAGCAGACGCTGGAAGCCGCCGCGTCCAGCGTTAAGAAGATCGGGCTGTCGGAGCTGCCGCCATTGACACCGACGGAGTAGGTCGGGCCGCCTCTCGATGCATTCGTGGGCGCGTCTGTCCTGAAGGAGAGCGTCTGGCTGCCCTGTCCTACGGCGAAGCTTTGCTGTGCCTGCGCGGCCGCTGCATGGGTGGCGTTGCCGGACTGGTTGGCGTTGATCGTGCAGGTTCCAACGCCCGCGAACGAGACCGTGTTGCCGGAAATCGAGCAGATGCCCGCGCTCGCGGCGTCAATTGCGAAGGAGACGGCATTGCCGGACGCGCCGCCCGTGGCTTCCACGGAATAGGTGGCGCCACCCACCGCCGCACCCGTGGGCGCGGTGGAGGTGAAGGAGATCGTTTGCGGGACGAGATAGGTGAAATTGTCGTTCGTGCCGTTGTCGGCGCTGGTGCCGCCGGGCGTGGTGACGGTGACATTGACTGTACCAGTACCAGCAAGGGAATTGACGACGATACGCGTTGCCGAGACCTCATTGATAAATCCAAGATGAACATCGGAGGTTCCGAAGCTTACCTTGGTGGCGTCGGTCAGATTCGTACCGGTAATGGTAACCTGTGTACCGCCTGCCTGCGGCCCGGAAGCAGGGCTGATGGAGCTGATGGTGGGACGGGCGATGACCGTTAAGTTCGTTGGTGGTCAGGCCTCCGGTTCCATCCGGCGCGTTGCCGCTCGTGACGAACTTGATGGTCGGCTGGTAGGTGCCCGGCTCATCCGCCCGGAACGTGAACGTGATCTTGCAGGTGGAGACGATGGACGCGCCGGTCACCGTCGCCAGATCGGGTGCGCCGATGTTCGTGGCGTTGCAGCCATTGCGGGTATTGCCGCTGAGGCCGGATGGAAGCTGGATTCCGGCTGTGACGTTCTGGATGGTGACCGGATTGGGATTGGTCAGCGTCAATTCGTAGGTCACGTCGCTGTCTTCGGCGACACTTGTCTCGACGAAACTGCCCGTTACCGTCGGCGGCGCCATGTAGACGAAGTTGTCGGCTGTGCCGGCGTCGGCGCTGGTGCCGCCCGGCGTGGTGACCGATACATTGACGGTCTCTCCCCCGGTTCCGCCGGGTGTCCGGACCTTGATCTGGGTCGGCGTGATGGAAACGAAATTTGCCGCAAGCACATCGTCGGCGCCGATGGTGACCTTCGTGGCGCCGGTGAAGTTCGTGCCGGTGATGGTGATTTCGGTATTGCCCGCCTGTATGCCATTGTCGGGGCTGACGGAGGTGACGGTGGGAGCATCGTAAATTGTGATCGAGTTCGACAACAGCGTTGATGGGCTGGACGCTTCGGCTGAAAAGACTTGCAGCAAGCGCACTTCGGCGGTCCGGGGAGCGTTGGAGCTCATCACGATGTCGATGTCGCAGCCAGAATTGGCAGGAATGGTGATGGCGCCGCCGGCGTTGTAGACATCGATGTTGAGCGTGCCGCTGGCGCCGCAGGCGCCGCCGCTGACGACCGAGAAAGACCCTGGTATGCGATCGATGGAGATGCTGACCTGCGTGAGCGCAACCGGGTTGGGGTTGGTGATCCGGCCTTGCAGACGGAATTCCTCCCCGACCGCCACCGCCGTCTTGGAAAATTCCAGCGTGGCGGTTGGCGGCGCGGCGTAGGTGAAATCGTCGGCGGTTCCCGCATCCGCGCTGGTGCCTGCCGGTGTGGTCACCGAGACGTTGACGGTGCCGGCACTCAAGGCAGGGGCAATGGCCACGACCTGCGTGGCGGAAACCGATTGCGGCGTTACTTCGCTCGTCCCGAACGTCACCTTGGTCGCGCCGGTGAAGTTGGTCCCGGTGATGGTTACGGTATGGGTGTTGTTGGCCCGCCCCGCCTGCCGAGACATGGAAGTGATCGTCGGGGCCGGAACATAGGTGAAATCATCGTTCGTGCCGTTGTTCGCGCTCGTGCCGGCCGGCGTCGACACCGTGACGTTCACGGTGCCGGTGCCAGCGGGGGAATTGACGGTGATCTGCGTGGCGGAAACCGATTGCGGGATGACTTCCGATGCCCCGAACGCCACAACCATGGCGCCGGTGAAGTCCGTGCCGGTGATGGTTACCGGCGTGCCGCCTGCCTGAGGTCCGGAAGCGGGGCTGATGGAAGAAACAGCCGGGGCAGGTGTTGAGGGGCTGAAAGTTACGCTGATCGGGTAAGCTGTGTTGGTATTATATTCGCCACTGGTCCGCGACTATAATTCTCCACAACGCCGTCGGCGTAGTACAACGTCGCGGTTCCGCTTGCGCCAGTTCCCGTTGACAACAAAGTGACGGTATAGGAGTTCACGACATCCGTGCTTACCGTGAGGGCGCCTCCGATAAACGATACTATGTCCAGCGGAGCAAATCGCAACGTTGCGCCGTTCGAGACCGTTATCGTGTCGCTGTCAGGGACCACGAGCGATGTTCCTGACACCGGATAATAACTACGAGCATTGGTGGCGTTGTTCTTGTACAGCCCCCACCGGATATCGATGTGACATGTACTCACGTCCAGGGTGCGCGTTGCGCCCACGCTTGCGCCGCTGAAATCCAGCGCGGTCTCGCACGCAGCCAAAGCGGCAGAAGGCGTCAGCGCCATCAACACCCACGCAAAGAGCGGGAGCAAAGCACGCCTGGCAGCGCGGGCTATGCTGCTTGCCATCTCCAGGCTGTAAAAACGGGCGGCTGGCTTTGCATTCTGCATGGGCTGGCATCCGGATATGAGTTGCATCCGCGCCCGGCGCGCTGCCAAAGGCGGAAAGCTAAGGCGCAGTCATAGCGGGATTCAACGGAGTCCAAAACAGCTCTTAAGCAATTTTTTACTTATTGTTACCTACATGCATCAGTATTATTTCGTACATTTTTTGCTTTGGAGCGATTTCAGCTGAAGATATTGACTCATTATCGAATCATTCTCATTCTGATACATATTAAATTGCGATTACATACAAAAGGAGCCTTGCAGGCCATGGAATATTACATCGGCCAGATAATGGCCGTCGCCTTCAACTTCGCGCCGAAGGGGTGGGCGTTCTGCAACGGGCAGCTTTTGCCGATCAACGAGAACCAGGCCCTGTACTCGCTACTGGGCCCCACCTATGGCGGCGATGGAAAAACCAATTTCGCGCTTCCGGACCTTCGCGGCCGGACGATCATCGGGGCTTGGCCCCGGCCCGGACAAAGCGGCGGCGCCGAGGCAGTGGCGCTGACGGCATCGCAGATGCCGACGCATGCCCACGCATTCCCGGCCAGCGGCGCGGTTGCCCCCATGCCCGGGCGCGGCACCACCGCGCTTCCTGCCCAGGGCAACCAGTTCGGCACCGCCGGCGGCAGCGGCAAGATCTACGACACGCCAACGGCCATGGTCGCGCTTGCGGGCAATGTGCAAAACGCGGGCGGTTCGATGCCGCACAACAACATGCAGCCCTTTCTGGCGCTGAACTTCATCATTGCGCTGCAGGGCGGCCTTTATCCGCCGCGAAACGATTAGCGCACAGGGGAATAACGAGCATGGAACCTTACATCGGACAGATCATGCTGTTCGCTTTCGACTATGCGCCGGAAGGCTGGGCAATCTGCGACGGCAGCCTGTTAACAATTACAGGAAACGACGCGCTCTATTCGCTGATCGGCACCACCTATGGCGGCGACGGGGTTGCAAACTTTGCGCTGCCGGACCTGCGCGGCCGCGTGCCGATCCATGCCGGGCAAGGACCGGGCCTTGGCGCCTATGTGCTTGCCCAAAAGGGCGGAAGCGAGACCGTAACGCTCACATCGCAGCAGCTTCCGCAGCATTCGCACGCGCTTCTCGCGGCGGCATCCACGGCCGGGCAGAGCGCGACGCCAGGCCCGGCGACAACCTTCGGCACGACCAGCGGCATCAACCTGTTTGCGCCGGCGGCAGGTGCTGCTTCGGCCACGCTGGGCGCACAGCTTGTACCGTCGCCGGGCGGCAGCAATCCGCACGAGAACATGATGCCCACGCTGGTCGCGAATTATTGCATCGCGCTGCAGGGCATTTTTCCCACGCAAAACTGAAACAGCGGTACCGGAGAGATAATCATGGAATTCTTCGTGGGCACGCTGATGCCGTTCCCCTACAATTATGTGCCGCAAGGGTTCATGCCCTGCAACGGCCAAGTGCTGCAAATAAGCAACTACAATGTCCTGTTCGCGCTGATCTATAACCGGTATGGCGGCGACGGGCGGCAAACTTTCGCGCTGCCCAATCTCAACAATGCATATGGCAACCAGCTTGCCGTGATGGGCCAGGGTTCGGGACCCGGCCTGACACCGCGGCAGGTGGCAGACACCGCCGGTTACAACACCGTCACGCTGAATCAAAACCAGCTTCCGGCCCACACGCACGCCGTCGCCTTGCCCAAGGCGTCGGGTACGGCGTCGCCCACTCCGGTCGCGGGCGGGGTGATGGTGGATCCAGGCGCAGTCGGGGTATTCGTCGCCAACGGCGCGCCGCCGCAGGTGCAGCTTGCCTCCAACACGGTCGCGCCGGCAGGCCAAAACCAGCCGCATGAGAACATGCAGCCCTATCTGCAACTTATCTGGTGCATTTGCACAGATGGTTTGTGGCCTACGCGCCCGTCCTCCTGAGGACTGACGCGCGGCCGGGATATTTCCGGCGAGCAACATCGACCCGTCACGCCGCGCGCGTGGCGGGTTTTTTCATGCCGATCGCATTCCCCGCGTGTCGCTGAAATCGCCTTTATTTGTCCGAAAAGCTGCATTACACAGCGTAAATTGGCTTCCATTGCTGCCCGCGCGATGGACCGGCAGGCAACACGCTCGGGAAACCTTCATGAAAGCCGGATCGAAGCTCACCCGCCGCACGCTACTGGCTGGAGCAGGCGGCGTGCTTCTGCTTGTGCCGGGAACCCTGCTGGCCAAGCAGGTCGTGAAGGAAATCACCGATTTGAAGCCGGGCGAGTACACTTGGCATCCGGAGCGCTCGCCCGAAGGGCCGGTTGCGGTGATCGTGTCCCTCCCCCAGCAGCTCGTGCATGTGTACCGCAACGGCGTGCGCGTCGCCGTGTCCACCTGTTCGACCGGCAAGCCCGGCCACACAACCCCGACCGGCGTTTTCACCGTCCTGCAGAAAGACCGGAACCACCGCTCGTCGACCTACAACAACGCGCCCATGCCGAACATGAACCGGCTCACCTGGTCGGGCGTTGCGCTGCATGCAGGCAATTTGCCGGGTTATCCCGCCTCGCATGGCTGCGTACGCCTGCCGCTGGAATTCTCCGCCAAGCTGTTCGAGATCACCCATGTCGGAACGCCGGTCATCATCTCCGGTTCGCATACCGACCCGTTCGAGCTGACGCATCCGGGCATGGTGCTGGCCGGATATGCGGAACGCGAATTCGACGGCGCGGTGTCCGCCCTCAAGGGCAAGAAGCATCCGTCCGACTGGGCGCAGGGCGAGGCAGGGCGCGTGACCACGCTGATCGCTTCGTCCGCCGAAAATTCCATCGTGCTGATCGAGAACGACGACGAAATGGCCAGCGGCCGGCTGACGGTCAAGGGCGGCGCGCTCGGCGAACATGTCTTCGTGCTGTCCGGTGCGCATGAAGCGGGCAAGGGCCTTGCCTGGCAGGGCATAAGCCATCACCCCGATCCGACATTTCCCGGAAAGCCCGAAGAGAACGTCATCAACCGGATCAACGCCGATCCGGCATTCGTGAACCGGATGCGCCAGAGCATGCATCCCGGCATGATCCTGATCGTCACGGACCTGCCGCTTCATCCCGACCGCCGCACCCAATCCGACTTTGTCATCATGACGCAAGAAGGCTGAACGCTTTCGGCGCCGCAAACAGAACCATCAGGAGAAAATCGATGAACAACAAGGCAATCGCGATAGCCGTCGCGTTCACTTTCGCCGCCGCGGGCCAGGCCATGGCGAAGCCGCCGAAATTCAAGGCGAACTGCCCGACAAACATTGAAGTGCGCTCAAACGAAAAGGGCCGGGTCCGCATCAACGGCGAAACCGCAACGGTAAAGGAATTCAGCCCCACGGCATGGGAAGCCTCGCATGGCGGCGTCACCGTCAGCTTCGGCGTCGAAGGCGACACCCTGTCGGTCGTCTATACCCTGAAGGGCGGCGCCAACGGCATATGCGAGGTCAAAGCCTATACCGCAGCCTCGGCCTCTGCGGGACCGGCCTTGCCGGAAGCAGATGAGAAGGCCTGCCTGAAAGCGGTCAAGCGGCAAACAAACAATGACGAGATGGTTTTGCTGGAGACCAACACATCCGAGGCCAACAACACAGCCATCATCGGCGTCGGGCCGCAAAAGGCGCGCTGGCAGTGTCTCGTCAAGAATGGTGAGGTCGCCGAGGTCATGTCGCTGACCAACGAAGGCACGAACTGACAGAGGTACGGCGCACCGACACTTTCCCGCTCGCTACGGTGGCGAAGGTGCGGAATCGCGCCTGCTCTCAAACCTTTTGGAAGTAAACCCCAACTCCATCGATCTCATGAATCGTCGGTTTCAATTTGCGCAATTCAAGAAAATCGTGCACTGCCGCCTTGGCAGAAGGAACTACATGGTAGTCATCAACAATGATCCATCCCGACGGTGAAACACGATCATACAAATGTTCCAGCGGCTCTATCGTTGATTCATAAAGATCACCATCCAGCCTGAGAATTGCTATCTTCACACTGGGAACGATCGGCATCGTGTCTCGAAACCAGCCGGGCAAAAAAACCACTTGATCATCCAGAAGATCAAACTTCGAAAAATTCTCTTTTACAGTTTCCATACTTACTGCCAAATCGTCGTATTCGTGGAATTTCGAGCCGTCGTCAGCGGGATATTTTTCTGTGTTCGGCGCCGGCAGTCCCATAAAGCTGTCGCACAGGACAACCCTTCGATCGGTTACCCCGTAAGCTGCAAATACAGCTCGGGCCATTATGCATGCACCGCCTCTCCATACTCCCGTTTCAACGAAATCCCCTGGAACATTTTTGCGCAACACCAACTCAGACAGTTGCCTTACGTTCGCAAGCCGTTTCGTTCCAATCATGGTGAATGCTTTTGATGGCCAGTCCCATCCAGATTCCCGCAAAACAGGATCGAACTTCCCGTCTGAGGTCGCAAGAAGCGGGGGGTCGCCATAGATTGTGCCGTCAAGGGTACGTGCCATCAGATCCAAATGGCGCGCGCAAATTTCGTCCGCCAAGTTCATTTGGCGATTTCTGGTGCGTGCCTTCCGATTGAAAAAGCGGGCACGCATTTCCTCAAGCAAGTTCATCTGGTGATCTATTTTCCTCGACCTGTTTTATTCTTGCGAAATTTTCGGCCACTGACAGTGTCCCGAACAGCGCGGAAGACCCGGCTCGACAGCTTCTTTTTCTTTTCTGAGCCCGTTTTCATGTCGGAACCTGATAGCTCCAACATGTGTCCATGCAGTAAATCGACGTCCTTTCTTGGCGGCCAAAGTTGCCTCCAGAAAAGCATTCCCGTAGCGTCGATCCGGCTCCAGATGACAGCCCTCGGCCCACTCGTTCCAGGCGTTTATGAAAACCAGCCTGTCCTCGTTCGGAAAATCCTGTTTCGTTCGGCGGATAGCTTCCGAAAGCCAGTATTCATAGTTTTCCGGTGTGCCGTTCATTACAACGGACCCGATACTTCCCCTTCGGGCAGTGTTGTCCCAGGATGGAATGACGCCTCGAAACACGCTGTTTTCGTTGTTGTATTGCCTTTGCAAGTACATTTCAGCTATGATGTGGTAGTCTGGGCAGTAGACCTTGTTTTCTGAAAAGAATTCCAGCTGGCGTGCAAGGTTGGGGGAACGCGTGTTGTGCGGCGGAAACTCCACGCCTGAATCGAACCCGTATCGAAGATGATCCCAGTTCCCGTGCGTTAGCGCGCAGGCCAAGTGAATATGTTCGATCCCCTCCGCCTTACATACCTCACGCCAGATCTTTGCTGATTTGGCAGCATCCCGCAGGTGTTGAGGGCGGTATACAATTAATAGAGGCGCTCCCCCGACACGTATGTATCGGCTGTCTTTAAAAAATGGAATGACTGAGCGGATGAACTCAACATCATCTTCAGGCCGATATTCTTGTGCAATCAGTATTTCCTGTTCGGCGCCGTCCCAACGTCGTGTCCAGTTTTCATTGGCCCAGCAAAGGCAAAACGGCATGTCATGCGCTGGATCGGCCAACATGTCGTCCAGCGGTTTTTCGAGCAGACGCCTGCCCGAGAACCAATAGTAGTGATAGCAAAACCCGTCGATACCATACGATTTTGCCAGCGCAGCCTGCTCGTGGCGGGTTTGACGCACTCTCAGGTCGTAGAAGCCGAGGTCGGTCGGCAAATGAGGTTGATAATGCCCCTTGAACAAAGGGAGCGCCTTGGTGACGTTAGTCCATTCGGTAAAGCCTTTGCCCCACCACTCGTCGTTCTCGGGGATCGGGTGAAACTGAGGCAGGTAAAAAGCAATCAGGCGCACCTTGGAATTGTTGGCGGCAAGCGAATTATTGAATGTACTTGTAATATCCTGCCCTTTTGGAACAGCAGTGGATAGCATAACTTGTTCCCAGTATTCTCTCGTCCCCGGGTCGGGCGAGGGAACATCAAGTTCGACAAGCCGGACATGATTCTTGGCTCGTTCCTTTGGAACTGCCCTGCTGACAACCTGGTACACATGGGAAAAGCGGTTGGACTGGAGGGCATTTTGTACGTCAGCCGGAACCCTGTTCCAGCGATGCACAAACTCCGTCATTTCCGGTGTGCGAACAACGAATTGCGCTTGTTCGATTGCAAAGCCCTGGGATTCATAAAGGGCCTGGATGTGTTTTGATGCCGAAGAATTGAAGGTGCGTCTTGTCCAGCAAACCCCAAGCACGATATTCGAAATCCTCATCAAGCAGGCATGCGGCAACGGCAGCGTGACCCACGTGAGGTAGAGACAATATTACAGAACCGGTTTCATTCAAAAGCGACTTCATTTCACCTAGAACACGCCAAGGATCAAGAACATGTTCAAGCACGTCTGCAGCTATCACATAGTCAAACAGGCCATGCTCTTGGCGAATTACATCAGGCCAATGTTGATCGTTTAAGTCGAGGGCGTGGAGGGCGCGGGTAAACGGCCACAGTTTTTCCAAGGCCTCTGGATCAATCTCAAGGGCCACGACATCACATTTCAAGCTTCCGGAGAGGTGCCGGGTAATCGAACCTGGCCCCGCACCAATTTCCAGAACCTTGGAACCGGGTTCAACCATTCCCAAAACGCGGGCCGGCGCCACGTCACTGGCGAGATCGATGTCGTATTCATAATTGTGGCGCGAGACTTGCTCATGTACAGCCTGAATAACAATTTGAGCGTGTAGGTGTTCTACATTTCACGTCTAATACGTCAATACATTTTGTCAATTTATTTTGCTGTTAAATATATTACGTTGATAAAATTCAAGCATAGACATTATGATAAAGGACACAATTTTACTGATTATTCGAGACCAGTGGACAGTGACGAATTATGGGTGCTTTTTTTGAAGCCATCCAACGAAGATGTTCCAGCGGAGCGCTCGCGAAACGGGTTTGCAGGATTTCAAGGTATCGGTCGCCTTGCAAACCGGCGTCACCTTTGCCGGGTGCGGCAATTGGCGTGAACACAAACAGAATACGCGGCGCCTGCGTGAAATGGCGATCCCGACAGGATTCGAACCTGTGACCATCGGCTTAGAAGGCCGGTGCTCTATCCAGCTGAGCTACGGGACCGTGCGCTTCTTCTAGTGCAGAATCGCGGCGCGGGAAACAGCGGCGGGCGGTCGCGTTCCGCCCGGTTTCAATGCGTCCAGGGCTGCTTGCGGCCGAAGGCAAAATTGTCTGAATAGGATGCCTTGCGGCGGCGCGCCTCGCGCGGCGGCTGGACGATGTAGGTGATGGCGTGCTTTTCGCAATAGGCCTTGGCCGCGTCTAGGCTGGCGAAATTCAGCCGGACCTGAGTCTGCGTGTCGCGCGATGCTGTGTAGCCCATCAGCGGCTCGATGGCGCGCGGCTCGGACTGCTCGAACTCGACGACCCACCCGCCCGTCCTGGCCTTGCCGGATTGCGTGGCGGATTTGGCGGGACTGTAGATGCGTGCGGTCATGACCCTGTCCGTTCAATCGGCCCGGCGCGCGGGAAGCGTCCGTGATTGGTCGGAGCGGCAGGATTTGAACCTGCGACCCTCTGGTCCCAAACCAGATGCGCTACCAGACTGCGCTACGCTCCGAACGAACCGGTTCCTACACGCAACGGACCGCAGCGGCAATCCCCGATATCCGGTAGTTTTTGCATGCGCGCGGCGGATGGTTCATTTCGCGATGCCGGCGGGAAACTCGACCTTGTCGCCGGGCTTGAGGCCGATCATGCGCGCAATGCCGCCGTTGAGTTCGAGCACATAGGCAACCGGTTCGGCGGAGGGGACGATGTCGTCGGAGAACGGCGTGGTGCGTTCGGCGACATTTGCCACGGTGCCGTCGTCGCGGATGAAGACCATGTCGAGCGGCAGCGGCGTGTTGCGCATCCACATGGTGACCATGCGGGTCTGCCCGAAGTCGAAAAGCATGCCGCGCCTTGCGGGTAGATCGGTGCGGAACATCAAGCCCGCGCTGCTGTTCGCCCGTCTCGTCGGCGATCTCGACATCGAACTCGAAGCGCCCCTGGGCCGTGACGATCGCCATCTTCTCGGCGGGCAGGCGCATCGGCGCTCCCGCTGCCTGCTGCGCCAGCGCGGTGGCGTTGGGGCCGGCCAAGGCGAGCGCGACAAGCACCAGCATGGGGCGTAAAGCAGCAAGCAACCGGTTCGTCAGCGGCATGACCGTCCTGCGGGTGAATGATCGGGCGCGCCGGAATGGCTCACGGATTCATGACCATTTCGGGGCGGGGCGGCGGATCGCGAAGCTTTGGCTATTTGGGGCTAGTGCTTGCCGGTGCGCTCGGCGCCCTCGGGGTAGATCTCGGCGGCCATCAGACCCTTGGGGCCCTTGCCGAAGCGCACCATGACGTACTGGCCGGGGCGCAGTTCGGTAATGCCGAAGCGGCGCATCGTTTCCATATGGACGAAAATGTCCTCGCCCTCGCGGATAACGAAGCCGTAGCCCTTGGTGCGGTTGAACCATTTCACCTGCACCCGCATCAATTCGCTTTCGGGCTTCACCTCGGTATGGGTGCGTACCGGCGTCTGGGCAGGCTGGATCGCGGTCGAGTCATCCATCGACAGGACGCGGATGGCCTGCAGGCCCTTGTCGCGCCAGACAGCCTCGCAAACCACGCGTGCGCCCTCAAGCGCGGTGCCAAAGCCGTCACGGCGCAGGCACGTCACATGGACGAGCACGTCCGGCAAGGCGGAATCATCGGGAACGACGAAGCCAAATCCCTTGGATACGTCAAACCACTTGATGGCTCCGGCGACCTCGACGAGCCCGGCCGTGCTTTCCGCTTGCACGGAACGCTCACTGTCACTCTTTTCCGGAAACTGCCCCGGCAGAGACTTGGCCCCCATAGGTCCAGCCCTCTTTAGCCCTGTTGATGCGCATTGCGCCCTGATTCTGTTTTGATGATAGCATTGGTAAACGAGGTTGCCGCAAGGCCTGCCGGGATTTTTTGGCCAACTTGCGTACAAGCTGTGGGAAACTGGCATCGGTTTGTGCGAAAACAGGCACGACCGGCGCGGAAAAGGGAAAGTGAAGCCAATGAAATATCTGCATACGATGGTTCGTATTTCAAATATCGAACAGTCACTTGATTTCTACTGCAACAAACTCGGCATGAAGGAAGTCCGCCGGTATGAAAACGAGCAGGGACGATTCACGTTGATCTTCCTGGCTTCGGACGATGATCTGGCGACAGCCGAAGGAGAGATGGAATCGACCGACCGCGCGCCCTGCATTGAACTGACCTACAACTGGGATCCGGAAGTCTATACGGGCGGGCGCAATTTCGGACATTTGGCCTATGCGGTGGACAACATTTACGAGACCTGCCAGCGCCTGATGGACGGCGGTGTCACCATCAACCGGCCGCCGCGCGACGGGCGCATGGCCTTTGTTCGCTCGCCGGACAACATTTCCTTCGAATTGTTGCAGAAAGGCGCGGCGCTGGCGCCGGCCGAACCCTGGCTGAGCATGCCCAATACCGGCCAGTGGTAGCACGCTACCTGCGCTGAAAGGGCGGAACGGGAATACCATTCCGCCAAAGGCACGGTGCGAACACTGTTTTGCCCTAATTGACGCATAGCCATTTCCCCAGGTTTTCCACAGGCGCAAAACGCCTGCGGGGCATTTGGGGAATGGCATGCACGAAGCAGGCGAAGACCTGCCAAGGCATACAGAATGAAGGTCCGGAAAAGCCGGACACCAGGCGAGGTTCGGGTTTGCATCGCGCAACAACTGATGAGGGTTCGGGGGCGAACCCGCGCCAGAAGCGGCCTTTGGCGGCGTCGCGCCTCGCGCACGGGGCGGCGATCATCCTCGCCGTTGCGCTTTTCGTCCCGTTGGGCGGTTGCGTTTCGTCGGTCGATCCCGTGCTCGGCAGCGCCGCGACGCAAGCCGAACAGCCCGCAGCGGACATTGCCCTGCAAGTAGCCGATGCCACTGTTCCCGGCAGCACGCCCCCCGTCGCTGAAGTTGCCACAACTGCCGTCACCGGCGCCGTTCCGATACCCCTGCGCGCACCGCGCGATACAGCATCTGACCCGGCAGCCGCTGGCGCTGAACTTGCATTTGCCGAACCAGCCGCCACGCCCGTTGCCGATGCTGCCGCGCTCGCGGCCAATCCGGTCGCCCCGGTGCCGCAGGCCGCAACCAGCACGTCTGCGCTGAGCACCAGCAATGCACCGGTGGACGAGGCCCGGCTGATGGCGAGCGCCCTGCCGCAAGGCGCGGCGGCCGATCTCAAGCCGGTGAAGAAGCCGGCTTCGCTGTTCGAGTTCCTGAAACAACGCAAGGAACAGCGCGACGCAGAGATGCAGGCCGGCGCGAATGCAGCCAAGGCGCCATCTGCGCAAGCATCTGCGCAAACATCTTCGCAGACATCGGCACCAGTCGATCCTGGCCCGGGCGAGCAGACGGCCGCCTTGGCAGCCACGCCCGCCCCGGCGGACGCAGATGCCCTGCAGGCGGACGAGCTTGCAGCGCGCAGCGCCGCCCCTGCCCTGCCCGGCGTCCAGAGCAGCAAGGAACTTTTCGGCATAACCGCCGAGGAAGAGGAAGAAGAATTCCTGCCATTCGAGGTGGCGTCAGCGGGCTCGGTGGCGCGCATGTCGCCCAAGGGAATACTGACGCAGACCGACAAGGTTGAAGTGGGCTGCTTCGGCGGCGAACTCATGAGCGTGATCAAGCGGATCGAGGCGCACTATCGAAAGCCGGTCGTAGTGACTTCGGGCTATCGCAATCCGGGCGCAAACCGTCGCGCCGGCGGCGCCCGCCATTCGATGCACATGCAATGCAAGGCAGCGGACATCCAGATCGAAGGCGTGTCCAAATGGGATCTCGCCAAATATCTTCGCTCGGTGCAAGGGCGCGGCGGCGTTGGAACCTATTGCCGCACCAAATCGGTGCATGTCGACACGGGCCCCGAGCGCGACTGGCATTATCCCTGCCGCAGGGCGAAGAAGAAGCGGGCCTGACAAGCGCGCGCGTTCTCGCAATGGCATTTCCACCGCTCAAACGGCGCTTTCGCAAATTGTTGGCTGCGTTCATTTTTCCGGTTGAAGCGCGCGGGGAACGTCTCTATAAACCGGCCACTCGCAGCGCCGGTTCCGGCGTCAAGCGTGGTGGCCGGCATAGCCGGCACGGATCTGCGCCCTTCGTCTAGCGGTCCAGGACACCGCCCTTTCACGGCGGTAACACGGGTTCGAGTCCCGTAGGGCGTACCATTTTCCCGGCATGATCGAGCAGCTTCACCCGCCCCGCGGGCCCGGCAGGCTATCCAGGGTCTCCGCAGTCGCGAGCGGATTGCTTGCATGGGCGCGGGACCGCGATATTGTCACCGCCTTCAGCAGTGGATGGCAAGCATGCGGTTTTCGGCCAATCTGGGGTTTCTGTGGGCTGACCGGTCATTGCCCGACGCTATCCGTGCGGCGAAGGCGGCGGGCTTCGATGCGGTCGAATGCCACTGGCCCTATGACACGCCCGCCGCCGATGCAGTGAAGGCTGCGCTGCGCAAACCGGCCTGCCGATGCTCGGCCTCAACACGAGGCGCGGCAATGCCGCCATCGGCGAGATGGGCCTGGCCGCCCTGCCGGGCCGCGAGGCCGAGGCGCGCGCGGCGATCGACGAGGCGATTGCCTATGCCAGGGCCGTCGGTGCGCAAAGCGTCCATGTGATGGCCGGCAATTCCGGCGGGCCGCGCGCCCGCGCCGCCGTTCGTGCGCAAACCTCGACCGATGCCTGCGCCGGCAGCGCCGGAAGGCATCACCATCCTGATCGAACCGCTGAACCCCTACAACGCGCCGGGCTATTTCCTCAATTCGACGGGCCTGGCCGCCGACATCATCCGCGAAGTCGGCAAGCCCAATTTGCGCCTGATGTTCGACTGCTACCATGTGCAGATCATCGAGGGCGACGTGACGCGCCGGTTCGAGGCGCTCTGCCGCTGATCGGCCATGTGCAGATCGCCGCCGTGCCGGACCGCGGCAGGCCGGACCACGGCGAACTCGACTACGGCTACGTGCTGCAACGCATCGCCGCGCTCGGCTGGAGCCAGCCGATCGGCGCGGAATACCTGCCGGAAGAGGGCGTCGAGCCTGACATGTCGTGGATGGCGCGCTATCGTTGACCGACACACAAGCGGAGGAACACAAATGAGCGACAAACCCGTGATCGGCTTCATCGGCCTTGGCTTCATGGGCCATGGCATGGCCAAGAACATCCGCAAGCACGGCTACGAGCTGTGGGTGAAGGGCCGCTCCAACCGCCAGCCGGTGGAAAGCCTGCTGTCCATGGGCGCGAAGGAAGCGGCGAGCCCCAGGGAAATGGCGCAGCGCTGCGACATCATCCACATCTGCCTGTCGAACTCGCCCCAGGTCGAAGGCGTCGTCCATGGCGAGGACGGGATCCTTGCCGGTGCGCGGCCCGGCCTCATCGTGATCGACACGACGACCGCCGATCCCGGATCGACGCTGACGGCTGGCGGAAGCGCTGTCCGCCAAAGGCGCGCACATGGTCGATGCGCCGCTGGGCCGCACGCCGAAGGAGGCCGAGGAAGGCACGCTGGACGCCATGGTCGGCTGCGACGAGGCGCTGTTCGAGACGGTCAAGCCCGTCATCGAATGCTGGGCCGGCGCCGATCAACCGGATCGGGCCGGTAGGCAGCGGCCACAAGATGAAACTCCTGATGAACTTCATCTCGATGTCCTATGCCTCGCTCTATTCCGAGGTGCTGGTACTGGGCGCGCGTAACGGCATCCCGCCGCAGACGATCCGCAAGGTGATCAGCCCCAGCCGGCTCGGCAACGGCTTCTTCGAGACGTTCATGCGCTATGCGGTCGATCGCGACCGCGACGCGCACAAGTTCTCGATCACCAACGCCGCCAAGGATTTGCGCTACGTCAACGCCATGGCGAGCGACGCCAATGTGATGAACATCATGGCGGGCGCGGCACGGCACTATTTCACCCATGCCGAGGCAACTGGGCATGGCGGCGACTACGTGCCGATGCTCAGCGATTTCGTCGGCGCGCTCAACGGCGTCGACATGGCCGAGGAGGTGAAGAAGGGCGCGAAGTAGCGCTTGAATTGTTGCTGGTGCAGGGCGGCACCGATAGTCTACAATCATGCATTCTTGGGTGGCAAATGGATCGAACTTCCCGGCTACGAATTGTGCCCGGGTAAGAGCGTCTTCGGGCGCAAACACCCCGGCCTTGTCATGTGAATGCAATCAAGAACGTTCACTCAAGGCGGGTCCAACCATCGGGAGACATGAACATGAAATTGCGTACCCTGCTTGCCGCGACAGCGGCGCTCGCAACGGCCGCCTTCGCATTCCCCGCACAGGCGCAGACGGAAATCAGCTGGTGGCACGCCATGACCGGCGCCAACAACGAGGTGGTCGAGAAGATCGCCGCCGATTTCAACGCCACCCAGCAGCAATACAAGGTGACGCCCGTCTTCAAGGGCACCTACCCCGAGACGCTGAATGCCGGCATTGCCGCGTTCCGGGCCGGACAGGCTCCCGACATCATGCAGGTCTTCGATGTCGGCACGGGCGTGATGATGGCTGCCGAGGGAGCGATCAAGCCGGTCGCCGACGTGCTTACGGATGCCGGCAAGACCTTCGACAAGAGCCAGTACCTGCCGGGCATCGTGGCCTATTATTCCAAGCCCGACGGCACCATGCTTTCGTTCCCGTTCAACTCGTCCTCGCCGATCCTCTACTACAACAAGGACATCTTCACGAAGGCCGGACTGGATCCTGAGAACCCGCCCAAGACGTGGAACGAAGTGTTCGATGCGGCAAGGAAGATCAAGGAAAGCGGCGCTGCTCCGTGCGGCTACACTTCAACCTGGCTGACCTGGATCCACCTCGAGAACTTCGCGGCCTGGAACAACGTGCCTTACGCGCACCAATGAAAACGGCCTGGCAGCGACAGAGGTCGAATTGCTGATCAACTCCCCGGTGAATGTGGCGCACTTCCAGAAGATCGCCGACATGGCCAAGGACGGCACGTTCAAGTATGGCGGCCGCACCTCGGAAGCGAAGCAGATCTTCCTCGCCGGCGAATGCGGCATCTTCACCGAATCGTCGGGCGGCCTCGGCGATATCGTCAAGTCGGGCATCAACTACGGCATCGGCCAGCTTCCCTATGTTGAAGGCCAGGCCGGCGCGCCGCAGAACACGATCCCCGGCGGCGCGAGCCTTTGGGTGTTCGGCAACAAGTCCGACGAAGTCTACAAGGGCATCGCCGAGTTCTTCGACTACATCTCGAAGGTCGAGGTCCAGACCCAGTTGCACCAGAAGTCCGGCTACCTGCCGGTGACCATGGCCGCCTATGAAGCCACCAAGCAGTCGGGCTTCTACGAACAGAACCCGGGGCGCGAAGTGCCGATCACGCAGATGATGGGCAAGGCCCCGACGGAAAACTCCAAGGGCGTGCGCCTCATCAACATGCCGCAGATCCGCGACATCCAGAACGAGGAAATCGAACGCATGCTGGCCGGCGAGCAAACCGCCCAGCAGGCGCTGGACAATGCGGTCGCCCGCGGCAACGAGGCGATCAAGCAGGCAATCGGCAACTGATGCCGTTGCAGCCGCGCCGGGGAATGCCTCCGGCGCGGCCCGCATTCGTGACCCCATGAACCGCGCAATTTTTCCGCACCGATTGCTGCCCTATCTGTTGCTGGCGCCGCAGCTCGCGATCACGGCCGTGTTTTTCTATTGGCCGGCGGTGCAGGCGCTGTGGCAGTCGATGCTGCGGGAAGACCCGTTCGGACTGAGATCGCAGTTCATCGGCCTCGCCAATTTCCGGCGCGTCCTGACCGACCCGGCCTATCTGAATTCGATCGAGGTGACGGTCATCTTCTCCGTGCTCACCGCATTCTTTTCCATGGCAATTGCCCTTGTGCTCGCGGTGCAGGCAGACAAGGTGGTACGCGGAAAGACGATCTACCGGACCATCCTGATCTGGCCTTATGCCGTCGCGGCAGCAATCGCGGGCATGCTGTGGCTGTTCCTGTTCAATCCGTCCTTTGGCACGCTCGCCTATCCGTTGCGTCAGCTGGGCATCCACTGGGATCCGCTGCTCAACGGTCCGCACGCCATGACGCTGGTGATCATGGCAGCGTCATGGAAGCAGATCAGCTACAATTTCCTGTTCTTCGTCGCAGGCCTCCAGGCGATCCCGCGCACCCTCATCGAGGCGGCGGCGATCGACGGGGCGGGCAGCGTGCGGCGGTTCTGGACGATCGTTTTCCCGCTGCTGGCGCCGACCACCTTCTTCCTGCTGGTGGTCAATACCGTCTATGCGCTCTTCGACACGTTCGGCATCATCCACGCAGTCACCGGCGGCGGACCGGGCAAGTCGACGGAAACGCTGGTCTACAAGGTGTACAATGACGGGTTCGTAAACCTCCTTATGGGCTCGTCCGCCGCTCAGTCGGTAATCCTGATGGTCATCGTAATATCGCTGACGGCGATCCAGTTCCGCTACATCGACCGGCGGGTGCATTATGGTTGAGGCGGGAGCGGCGGCATGAATACCGGAAGCCTCACCGGCCGGGTGGTCGCACATATCCTGCTCGTGCTGGGCGCGATCATCATCGCCTTCCCGATCTATTTCGTCTTCGTCGCTTCCACCCACACGCTTCAGACCATCCTGCGCCCTCCCCTGCCGCTGCTGCCGGGCGGCGAATTCTTCAACAATTACGGCGAGGCGCTTTTCGGCGGGGTAGGCAGGATCGGCGGCGTCAGCGTCAGCACGCTGCTGTTCAACACGACGGTGATGGCGCTCGGAATCGCGACCGGCAAGATCATCATTTCGCTGATGTCGGCCTATGCGATCGTGTTCTTTCGCTTTCCGTTCCGCATGACGTTCTTCTGGATCATCTTCGTCACGCTCATGCTGCCGGTGGAGGTTCGGATCCTGCCCACCTACAAGGTGATGGTGGACCTGGGCCTGATCGACACCTATGCCGGGCTGATCCTGCCGCTCATCGCCTCGGCGACCGCCACGCTGCTGTTCCGGCAGTTCTTCATGACGATACCCAACGAACTGGTCGAGGCGGCGCGTGTCGACGGTGCCGGGCCATGGCGCTTCTTCAAGGATATCCTGCTGCCGCTTTCGGCAACGAACATCGCGGCGCTGTTCGTCATCCTCTTCATCTATGGCTGGACACAATATCTGTGGCCGCTGCTGATGACGAACTCCAATTCGATGAACACCATCGTCATCGCCCTCAAGAAGATGATCTCCTTCGCCGATGCGGACACGCCATGGCACCTCGTCATGGTGACATCCATGCTGGCAATCGTGCCGCCGATCCTGGTCATCGTCTGATGCAGCGCTGGTTCGTTCGCGGCCTTGTGGAAAGCGAGAAGTGAAATGGCGACGATATCGCTGAAGGACGTCCGCAAATCCTACGGCCGCACGGAAGTGATCCACGGCGTTTCGCTGGATGTGGCCGATGGCGAGTTCATCGTCATCGTGGGTCCGTCGGGCTGCGGAAAGTCGACGCTGCTGCGCATGGTTGCCGGGCTGGAGGAAATCACCGCCGGGACCGTCGAGATCGGCGGGCGGGTCGTAAACGGGCTGGAGCCGCGCGAACGCAACATTGCGATGGTGTTCCAGAACTACGCGCTCTATCCGCACATGAGCGTCTTCGACAACATGGCCTACGGGCTGAAGATCGCGGGCATGGCCCGGCAGGAAATCCGTGCACGGGTCGACAAGGCGGCCGCAATGCTGGAACTGGACGAATTGCTGGACCGCAAGCCGCGCCAGCTTTCAGGCGGCCAGCGCCAGCGCGTTGCGATGGGCCGGGCGCTGGTGCGCGACCCGGCAGCGTTTCTCTTCGACGAGCCGCTGTCCAACCTCGATGCCAAGCTGCGCGTCCAGATGCGGCTGGAGATCAAGCAGCTGCAAAGGGCGGTGGGCACGACTTCGCTATACGTGACCCATGACCAGGTGGAGGCAATGACGCTGGCCGACCGCCTGGTGGTGATGCGTGCGGGTGTCGCCGAACAGATCGATACCCCCATGAACGTGTACCACCACCCCGATACGGTTTTCGTGGCAGGGTTCATCGGTTCGCCCGCCATGAACGTGATCGAGGCCGAAGTGGCGGCGGGGGGCGGAGCGGTCAGGCTCAATGGCGGTGCGCAAGTGGCAGTGCCCGATGCGCGACTGCCCACGGACGGCAGGCCCATACTCTTCGGCATTCGTCCCGAGCATGTTTTCCTGGCAAGCGGTGAGCCGGACCTCGTTCTGCCGGTCGCGGCAGTGGAGACCCTTGGCGCCGATGCGCTTGCCCATTGCGTGGTGGAAGCCGGCGGAAGCGGGAAGCGCAACGAGTTTGTCGTACGGCTTCCAGGCGCCACCCGCATTTCGGCGGGCGAGAAGCTGCCGCTGGCGATCGACAAGGCGTCGATGCACCTGTTCGACCGCGAAAGCGGGAGAAGGCTGCGCGTCTGAAGAGGGACGGACAGTACTCGAAAAAAATCGTTTCCCCTTGGGAACCCGATGCCATCAGACGCGTTGGAACGGCGCGCCGGTCCTGTTGTCTCCCCCCCAGCACAGTCCACGGCGCAGGAACCAGCGCCCCACGGGCGCTGGTTCTTTTTTGCCGGATCAATATGGCGGGCTCACCCGCACGTAGACGACCTGCGATCCCTGGTATTGCGGCACCAGCCAATAGCTGCCGCACTGCTGGTAGGTGACGCCGCCATAGTCGATGTAGACGCAATTGGACGGAAGCGTTGCAACGGCCGTGCCGATGGCCCCGATGGTGGCGCCGATGGCAATGCCGGTCGCGTAGCCCGGCCAATAGCCGCCGTGATGCCAGTTGTTCCAGTCGTCATGATGGTGGTGATTGTTGTTGTTGTTGTTGTTGTTGTTGCCATTGCCGGGCTTGTTCGGCCTGTCTGGCTTGTTCGGCCGATCCGGTTTGCCAGGTTTGTTCGGCCGATCGGGTTTTCCGGGCTTGTTCGGCCGGTCGGGTTTGCCCGGCTTGCCCGGCTTGCCGGGGCGGTTAGGCTTGCCGGGTTTTCCGGGCCGTGCGGGCTTGGTGGCGTTTCCGGGCCTGCCCTTGCCGGGTTTGAAATTGGCCTTGCCGCCGCGATTCATCTTGGGGCCGCCGCCCTTGTTGAGGTGAACGCCCCCACCCCTGTGGCCACCGCCGCCACGGCGCGCATCGGCGTTTTCCACCGACACGATGAATGTCGTGAAGGCAAGGAGCAATGCTGAAAGGAGGGCCGTAATCTTCTTCAATCGGATCATCGCAGCCACCTCAATTCACGCCAAGAACCGGTTCGAATTCGATTTTCTTCGCTCCAGGCGGCGGCGTGAACACGAACACGCTGTCCTCGAAGGTGACGTCAGGATTGATCGTTATGAGCGCATCATCCCTGGGTCCGGCCGGATCGGTCCGGTCGATGGTGACCAGTTCGCAGGGCAGCGGATCGCCTTCCTTGCGGACCCAGAGCTGGAAATCGACGCGCGGCGTGCGGTAGGCGAAATGGTTGCACCACTCGCCGTCGAGAAGGGTTTCGCCCGCCAGAAAACCTATCTTGATACGGGCAAGTGCTTTTTCGTCCGTGCCGGCATAGAAGAGGTCGGCCAGCGGCAGGGAAACGCCGTAGCGCTTGCGCGCCAGATCGATGGTCTCGGCGATCGTTCCCGGCGCATCGAATTGGGCGTAGTAGTTGAGCTCGGGCGTGTATTGGGTCACCGTCTTTCCGTCGTAATAGAAGATGCGGTGCCGGCGATCATTGTCGATCTCGAGCTTCAGCCTGTCGGGCATCCTGACGCTGTAAGACGTGAGGCCCGATATCTGGATTTTCATTCCGTTTTCCAGCATCAGGTCCTGCGCTGTATCGGCAGTGAGCGTGAAGCTCTTCAACGTGCGCAGATGCGCGCCCATCTTGCGCAGGATTTCGATGGATTCGGGTTCAACGGCCAATTCCTGGCCATTGGCCGGTCCGGCAAGCGGCAGAACAAGCGCAAGCAGGGCCGAAGCCCGTAGTATCCATCCGGTCATTTGTGTCTCCCCTGGACGAGCCGGAGAGACACACTAAGTTTCAAATCAAACACATGCAAGGATCGCAATGAGCCATTTCGCTGTTGGCGATCAGGCCCGCTTTGCCGTGCCGGCCTCCTTTTCGACGGGTGGCGGGGTAGCGGTTTGAGCTGCCGGAACCATGCCAAGGTCTCGCAAGGCTGAAATCGCCTCGGGCAGCGAGCCGACCAGGAAATCGGCGCCTATCTCCGCCGCGTCGAGCTTTCCCCCTCCCCGCGCCCAAAACACGATGCCGATCTTGACCTCTCCCATGCGGCGGATGCGACGCACGAGATATTTTGCCCGCCGTCCCGCGTCTGCGTTGAGATAGCCGATCACGATGACATCCACACCCGTCAGGTCGAGACCGGGCAATTGTTGGGGCATCAGGCTTCGATGCTCGAGCAGGCGTAAATTTGCCCCGGCAACGGAAACGAGCTGGGCGAGCGGCGCCATTGCCGCGTTGTCCAGATCAGTGCGCCCGCCCGCGCAAAGCACCATCTTTTCACTCCCGGCGACTGCGGGCGCGGCTCCTTCCTGCGGCAGGGCATATTCCTCGAGATTCTCCACCACAACCATTGTGCTCGTGGCGATCCGCTGCAGGCGCGACGCCTCGATCCGGCCTTGCGCCCGGTCGGCCTCGCCAAGGGCAAGCGCCGGGATGAGCGTGCCGTCGTAGTATTCCACCAGCCCCTTTTCCCCGAGCGCGGATTCTGCCAGTTCCGTGGCTTCGTCGGGATCGCCGGCCAGAAGGCGCTGGTACAACTGCTGCGGGGGTTCGAGAACGGGTTCATTGCCGAGGATGACATCGAGAAATTCGAACTGCGGCACGTAATGCCCGAGCACCGCGAGACAGACGGTGAGCGGTGTCGACATCAACAGGCCCATGGGACCCCAAAGCCAGGTCCAGAAGATTGCGGCGACGATAATGGCCAGCGGCGAAAGGCCTGTGCGCGAGCCATAAAGCAACGGCTCGACGACATTGTTGCTGATCAGTTCCAGCACGATGAACATCGCCGCGGTCCAAAGGACCATGGTCCAGCCGGGATCGACAGCAACGGCAAGCAAAAGCGGAAAGGCAGCCGCGATGATCGGCCCGACGTAGGGCACGAAACGCAGGACCAGCGCCATGAGGCCCCAGAGCGGGGCGTTGGGCACGCCGATCAACCACAGCCCGATGCCCACCGGAATGGCATAGGTGACGTTCACGATGAGCTGCATCAGCAGGTAGCGGCCGACGCGTTCGGTGGCGTCCTGCAGCGCTTCCGTGGTGCGGTGCAGATCGCCGGCGCCAACGAGCCGAATGAAGCGGTCGCGCAAATCCTCGCGGTTCAGCAGCATGAAGATGACGACGACGATGATGATGCCGCCATTCGTCAACGGGCCGACAAGCCGGCCTGTCAGCGTCCTCAGGATTTCGAACGGAGAACTGGTGTCGACAACCTCGACCGGCACCGGTTCGACCTCTTCCTCGCCGGTTTGCGGGTTTCGTTCCTCTTCAGCGGGAGCCGTGTCGTCAAGCTCCCGGTCAAGACGGCGCAGCATGCCGCTCACGCGCTCGATCACGCCGGAGCCGATGTCGATATCCTTTATGGCCCGGACCTTTGCCTCGATGTTCGACTGATACAGCGTGATATTGCCGGCGAGGCTGCCAAGCTGGAACACGAAGATTCCTGCGACGATCAGGATCACTGTGAAGGCAATGCCGACCGCGCCAATGACCGCGGCAATGCGGTGTATGCCCCGCTTCATCAGCCAGACCACTATTGGTGTCAGGGCAAAGGAGAGCAGCACGGCGAGCGCCAGCGGCAGAAGAATGCCGCGCCCGAAATACAGTGCGGCGACGACCGCCATGAACCCAAGGAAGGTGAAGGCCGGCGGCGGTCTTTCACCGGGCACGGCGCGCGGGAATTGCGCAGCCGAAGGTTCGTTGAGTTTTTTTTGCATGCGTCCGGCCGCCAAGCGACGCCAGTTGCGTCCTGCGCTAAAGCGTGCGGGGTGCTGAATGGTTCCGGATTGGCGGAATGGGACGAGGTGGTGAAACGGCGCCGGACAATGCCGGCGCCGCTTGGCTTCAGCGCTTTACCACGCGATACTCGCAAACAGGAAACTTGAAGAACCCGCTGACCTTCTCTTCCCGGTCGCAGTCCTTTACAACTGTGAAGCCGGCAAAACCGGTTGCAGTTGCCCTTACCTTTGCCTTTTCAGGCAAGCAGTTTCCACCAACACATGCTGCTGCCTTGGCATATGAATTGGCGCGGGCAAATCCGGAAAATCCAACACGGTCCGCCTGGTTTCCGCTGGTCTGGATTTCGGCGAATGCGTTGGCGAATCCTGTAGCACGTGCCGAGTTCTTGCCGGCAAAAGCGAATACGCCTACGGACAAGGCCTTTGATATGGTTATCTGTTGCTTCTTGTTGAAGTCGCTGAATGCGCCGGCCTTTGCGTACGCGTTCTTCTTGGAGGCGACTGCAAGGCTGTATGCGTCTTCTTGCACTGCGATCGAAACCGTTTTCTTGCCGGTTGTCTTTGTGTAGCCTTTGGTGCAGGCGTCACTGCAAAAGTAGCTTCCCGGCTGCTGGTAGGTGGCAGTGGCGCTCGTGGTTGTAGTTCCGTTCTTTTTTGTCGACGCTTGGGAATTTGGAGTTCCGACCGTTGTCGCGGCAGCATTTGCCGTCAAAGTGGTCTCCTTTCCAGGATCGACTTCCGCTGATGCCTCGGCGGTGGCGGCAGCAGAGGTGCCGTCACTTGTCTTTTCTGCTTCGGCCGTAACGTCGGCGGTCGTCTCGGCGCCAATGGAGCCGCCGTCGCCGGTTTGTTCCGCTCCTGCGGAGGTAGAACCTGCACCGCTTGCGCTTCCTCCGCCCGGGTTGCTTTCGGATCCAGCGCCGGCCGAGCTTCCCTGACCGGAAGTGCTGGTTCCTTCACCCGTGCCAGATGCGGAGGCGTCGGAGCCTGCATCTGCTGTTCCTTGCGCATCGGTGGCGTAAGCCAATCCCGGCGCCATCAATGCCGTCGACGAAATGCCAAGGAATGCGGAGAAGACCGCCAACCTCAACGCGCCGCCAAGCTGTTTGCCATGGATACTCAATACATTGGCCATATCAGTCATTCCCTTGTGCAGGGCGCACGGGGCCTTCCGCAGCCATGCGCATCGCCTGCGCGAAACGCAGGAAACCGCGCGCGGCTTGCGGGGGGCAAGGCGCCGAAAAAGTTGAAGGCCGGCGGCCCCTGGGGCCGCCAGCCTGGATTAACTGTTAGTAGCTGGCACCTATGCCGACGCTTGCGCCGCCGGACGTGTTGGACGCCTCACCGTTGGGACCGGTAGAGGTGGCGGAAGCCGTGGCGCCGCCACTTGCGCTCGACGAGGAGCTTTGGCCTGCCGATCCATTGGTGGCGTCGGCGGTCGCATCTCCACGCCCGGTGCCAGATGCCGAAGCCTTGCCCTGCGAACTCGAATACGAACCGGACAAGCCGCCGGCGATTGCACCCGAGCGGTCGGACGTCCAATCATATCTGCCGAATGACCCTGTAATGGCGCCCCAGCCGGCGCCGAGCGAGAAGCCACGCGCCTTTGCATCCGCATAGCCCTTCACATGTGTGTAGGAACTCATTTTTCGCGGTCGCATGTGCTTCGGTCGCGACTACGGGACGCTGATACTTCGAATTCCGCGAAACTTCGCAAACCGTTTCGCATTCTTCTTCTTCGGGCGGGGTAATGCTTGCCTTCGCCGAAGAGGTGTAGGTGTTGGTGGTTTTGGCGTTCGCCGTCGAGCCATAGGTATCGGCATAGACGTTGCCAAAGCCCAGTCCGAGGGACAAGGCCTTGGTTCCAAATTCTGGGCCGTGCCGCTCGCCAGCATTGGCGGCTGCGGAAATTGCCACAAGGGCAAGTGCCGCGCTGGTGGACAGGAGAAACTTCTTCATTTTACTACCCTTACTGTTGAACGCGTTCTCCTCGCAAAAGCGCGCTTTACCGTTTCTGCCACATCATTTCGGTTGGACCTTTCAGCCCAGATCTTCGCGGCCCCCCCGGCGGCGCGATGCCACCCATAAACTTTGCTTCCTCGCACAGCCCCAATTGCCGGCCGCTCCCGCGAAATCCGCGCACAGGTTCAGCGGACGGAAATCGACCGGGAGATCACATAGGTATTCTTGATCTTGGGCGCGCTGACCGAGTACCGGACCAGGGTGCTGCCCTTGAAGCCGGCCTTTGGCTGGAAGAGTATTTTCTTGCCGCTGACCATTCTGCCGTTGCACGTGTCACCGGCTGCGCCCTTGATGCGATAGGTTGCCGGCACTGTGTACAGTCTGCCATCGCCGGCCTTCAGTACCTTGAACCCCACCGCCACAGGCCGGCATCTGCCGTCCCATGCATAGAGGTCGTGGATGCCGGATGCTTTGCCCGGCTTCACAGTTACGACTGGCGCTTTCAGTGGTTTCTGGGCCGCTTGGGCCAATGTGGCGGGCATGAAGACCAGTGCTGCCGCCGCAAAAAGGCGTGTTAGGATGGTTTGCATCTTCTCCTCCGACTATAGACAAACAAAGGGGAGCAAATGTCCCAATATGGAACACTATTTTTAGGCTTCGTAACTGTCGTCCTTAACGATGTGTTAATGTAAACATACAGCAAAATTCTTGTCAAGTTTAAGACAAATTCCGGCCACACAAGTGGTTAATTTCCTTACTGAATGCCAATTTTCGGATTTTGCTTACAAGGAGGGAACCATTGGGCATCTGCGTCGTTTGACAAAGTTGTGCATGCTGTTCTCGGGCGTGGCCCGGGCAGGCGCCATCCATTGGGCTATACACAGATTTTTTTGGTTCTGTTGACGACTTGCGGGTTGGAACGAGATGCCCCAGCCGAAGTCAGGGCCGAAACCGCCGCAGCCTCAACGCGTTGGCGATCACGCTGACCGACGACAGCGCCATCGCGCCTGCCGCGATGACCGGTGAAAGCAGGATGCCGAATGCGGGATAGAGTATGCCGGCTGCGATCGGCACACCGGCGGCATTGTAGACAAAGGCGAAGAAGAGGTTCTGGCGAATGTTGCGCATGGTCGCCTGCGACAGGCGGCGGGCCCGCAATATTCCGGTCAGGTCGCCCTTGAGAAGCGTGATCGCGGCGCTTTCCATCGCGACGTCGGTACCCGTTCCCATGGCAATCCCGATATCGGCAGCCGCAAGGGCCGGGGCGTCGTTCACGCCGTCGCCCGCCATGGCCACCACGCGTCCCGCCGCCTTGTAGCGTTCGACAATCTCCCGCTTGCGGTCCGGCAGCACTTCGGCCTCCACATCCTCGATGCCCAGTTTCGAAGCGACCGCCCTTGCGGTTGTCTCGTTGTCGCCGGTCAGCATGACCACGCGGATACCCTCGCGCTTAAGCGCGGCTATCGCTTGCGGCGTCGTCTCCTTGACCGGATCGGCGATCGCCAGCACGGCGGCGAGCACGCCATCGACGGCGGCGAAAATCGCGGTGGCGCCGCTCGCGCGCAGTTCCTCGGCAGGGCCGGAAAGGGCTTGCGCCACAACGCCTTGATCGTTCAGGAAAGGCGCATTGCCGAGCACCACCTTGCGGCCCTCGACCATGCCAAGCGCACCCTTGCCGGTTGGCGAGTCGAATCCGGTCACCTCGGCAAGCGAAATGCCGCGCGCATGGGCTGCGCGCACGATAGCCTCGGCCAAAGGATGCTCGCTTGCGCGCTCGACGCTTGCAGCAAGGCGGATCACCTCATCCGCGTCGAAACCGTTGGCGGTGCGAATGTCGACCAGTTCAGGCCTTCCAAGGGTCAGCGTTCCGGTCTTGTCGACCAGCAGCGTATCGACCTTCTCGAGGCGTTCCAGCGCCTCGGCGTTGCGTATCAGCACGCCGCTTTCGGCGCCGCGGCCGACACCGACCATGATCGACATCGGCGTCGCCAGGCCAAGGGCGCATGGGCAGGCGATGATCAGCACCGCCACGGCGGAAATCAGTGCGAAGGTGAAACGCGGTTCAGGGCCGAACGTCATCCAGGCAGCGAATGCAATCACCGCTGCCGCAATGACCGCTGGCACGAACCAGCCGGAAACCTGGTCTGCGATACGCTGGATCGGCGCGCGGCTTCGCTGGGCTTGCGCGACCAGTTGCACGATCTGCGAGAGCACGGTTTCGCTGCCCACGCGCTTTGCCTCCATGACCAGCCCGCCGCTCCTGTTGACGGTTCCGCCGATCAATGCGTCGCCGGCCTCCTTGGTGACAGGCATGGATTCGCCGGTCACCATGGATTCATCGACTGCGCTCCGGCCTTCCAGGACAATGCCGTCCACCGGCACCTTCTCGCCGGGCCGGACCCGCAGCCTGTCGCCCGGCGCAACGGCATCGAGCGCGATCTCCTCGTCGCTGCCGTCGGCGCGGATCCTGCGAGCGGACTTGGGTGCAAGGTCGAGCAACGCGCGGATCGCGCCGCCGGTGCGCTCTCGCGCACGCAATTCCAGTACCTGGCCAAGCAGCACCAAAATGGTGATGACGGCGGCCGCTTCGAAGTAAACCGCGACGGCGCCATCATGCCCCCGCAGGGAAGCGCGGAAAACTGCCGGGCGCAAGCGTGGCAACGACGCTGTAGGTCCATGCAACGCCGACACCCATCGCGATAAGCGTGAACATGTTGAGGTGCCGGCTCAGCAGCGATTGCCAGCCCCGCTGCAGCAATGGCCATCCCGCCCACCACACAACCGGGGTCGCGAACAGGAGTTGGAGCCAGTTGGCATTCTGCTGGCCGATTGCATGGTTCAGTCCGGCAAGGTGTCCGCCCATTTCGAGGACGACTACCGGCAGCGCAAGAAGACCGCCGATCCACATGCGCCGGGTGAAATCAATGAGTTCGTGGTTGGGACCGGCATCGGCGGTAAAGACTTCCGGCTCCAGCGCCATGCCGCAGATCGGGCAGCTTCCCGGGCCGATCTTGCGGATTTCCGGATGCATGGGGCAGGTGAAGATCGTGCCTTCCGGCACGGCTTCGGCCACACGATCGCTCGCGGGCGCGAGATATTTTTCCGGATCCGCCTCGAACTTGGTCCGGCAACCATTGCAGCAAAAGTAGTAGTCCTGGCCCTTGTACTGCGCCCGGTGCGCCGTCTTCTGCGGATCGACGCTCATGCCGCAGACAGGATCGGTTGCCTTCGGGGCCTCTCCCGAAGGGTCATGGCCCGCGGTTTCCGATTTGTGCGAATGAGCCGGTGCGGCGAGGTACTTCTCCGGCTGCGCCTCGAACCTGGTTCGGCAACCATTGCTGCAAAAGTAGAAGTCCTGGCCCTTGTACCGCGCCCGGTGCGCCGTCTTTTGCGGATCGACGCTCATGCCGCACACTGGATCGGTGGCTTTGCCGGCAGTGTCGCCCGCTGTCGCGTCACGCCCGGCTGTCGCCGCGTTTTTCATCTGCCCTGCTCCAAAATCGAATGTGACGGTTCGCACACAAAAGACCGCGTGACCGCCTTATTTCCCTCTAGTCATCACTGCCCTTGAGGCAGTCGATTATTCCGAAAACATACATGCAATGAATGGCATGTGAAATTATTTGTTCCCGAAAGGCATGGAAATGGATGATCGGCCCGGCATTTGCAGGTATCATAATTACCATTACCGATCAGGAGCCGCATTCATGATCCGGAAAATTGCCATCTCGACGTTCGCATTGGTTAGCTTGGCCGGCCAGCAAGTGCTCGCCGCCGAACAGGTGGGAACCGCGGTTGCGGCCTCCACGCTGGTAACGGGTTCGGGGCCTGCGGGCGAGCGGGAAATCAACAAGAACTCCCCGATCTTCCAGGACGACCGTCTACTGGCAACGGCGACAGGCAATGCGCAGATCGTGCTCGTGGACAACACCCGCATCGTCGTCGGCCCTGGCGCGCAGATCGATGTCGACAACTTCGTCTATGCTACCGAAAAGACATTTGCCACCGTCACGATCAAGGCAACCCAGGGCGCTTTCCGCTTCATCAGCGGCAGAAGCAAATCCTCTGCCTACAAGATCGAGACGCCTTACGGCCAGATCGGCGTGCGCGGCACCGCGTTCGATGTCGGGATCGCGAATGGACAGGTTCACGTCGCCATGGTCAGCGGCACCACGGAGCTGTGCTCGACAAGCGGCCAATGCCAGGAACTGACCGGGCTTTGCTCCTACGGCGTCATGGACAGCAACACCGTCGAAATCCAGGGCAGCCTTCGCACCAAGGACCAGGCAGACAAGGCCAACTTCCCGCTGATGGTCAACCAGCGTCCGTTGCAGACCCAGTTCCGCCTTGGCGGCGGTTGTGCAAGCTCTGCGGCAGCGCCGTTCGACCGGCCGAATGACGGCGAACGCACCAATTCCCAGCCCCAACGCGAGCCCGGCGAAGTGCCAGGACGCCCTGACAAGGAGCCTGACAAAAATGGTGAGAACGGGGAGAATGGCGAAAACGGGGAAAACGGCGAGAATGGAGAAAACGGCGACAATTGTGGTGGCGACTGCCGGTAATTAGCTTTTCAACAGCTGTAGTAGCCGTCGCCCTGCTTTGCGGCGCTAGTGCGGGCTTCGCCCAGGACAGTAGCGAGGCCGCCGGCTCCGCCAAGCCGCGCAAGCTCCACTTTTCCCGTTTCGTATTCCTCGACTTGAACCGGGATGGGATCTACGACATGGGCGACCGGCCATTTGCCGGCCTCTCCGTCAAGTTGACAAAGCCGGATGGCTCGGAGGCAATAGCGGTATCGAATCTTGCCGGTTTCGCCAACTGGAACATGTCGGCGGGCAATGTGGACGAACCGATCTACATGCCGGGCATCCATGCCAGTGAACCCCTTGTTCCCGATGGCTGGATCCAGACAACGGCCAGCATTTCAGAAGAGGTGGTATTCAGCCTGATGCCCGAGGCGCCTGCAGGCTTGGTTGCCGACGCGACTTTCTCCTTTGTCGGCGTGGCGCCTTACCTGACGCTGACAATCCCCCGCAATTTATCGCGCCAGAATGCGTCCGTGGATGTTCACAATGGCGATCGGTTGGTAGAAGGCGCGGCGGGTCAACACGGTGATTACATTTTCGACCTGTCCGGCGCACGAACGGCGACTGTGACCGCGCGACCTCTGCAAGGCAAACCGGTCGTGCGCAGGATAGAGGTCGGCAACTATCCCCTGCATGTGTCGGAATCCCTTTTCGATCCGAGCCTATCTGCTCCGGACAATGCGCCTGTGGTAGTGGACTTTGAAGGCCTTGCCACGCCCAACATGCTTCGCGAGACACCGTCGGGCTATGGCGGCTTCAACTGGAGCAATCTCGTCACCACGCACGAACGTACCTACGGCCTTCGGGGACATCTCAACAACACGGTATCAGGCGAGTTCATGGCATACACGAGCTCGGGATATCCTGCGTCTGTCTGGCTGGACACGACGTTCGACTTCCTCGGCGGCTACTTCGCCGTGTCCCACGCAGAGGCCGAAAAGGGCATGGCCGTTGTGGAAGGGTGGCGCGACGGCGAGATCGTCCATTCTGAAGCCCTGCGCCTTCGCCACATGACGCCCGTACATTTCCTCGCAAACTGGAACGGCATAGACAAACTCGTAATACGGCACGAACATTACTGGCAGGTGGTTGTAGACGATCTGGCGTTGCGAAAGCACTGAGCAATACCCATATCGCGCATCGCGATGCGCGGCTGACGGTTGCCCGGGAACATCCGGTGCTATAAGTGTTCCAGCTTAGCTGCTTGCGCCCTTCGTCTAGCGGTCAGGACGCCGCCCTCTCACGGCGGTAACACGGGTTCGATTCCCGTAGGGCGTACCAATTTTTCAATCGCCTTTGCCGGTAACCGTGACGCCACCGTCCAACTCTTCCGCCCCGCTGCTAAAAGTTACATCCTGTCTATCGCCAGACCGGCGAACATGTCCCCGGGGCATGCCAACACCCTTGCAGAAAAAACAATTATCGAACACTCTCAAAGCCCGACAAAAGCCAGGTTGAAGCGAGGATCAAGAGCCATGACTTACGCAGTTGAGCGCAAGAGGACACTCCTCGCTTTCTGTTCAACGCTGGCGCTTGCATTTCCGGTGCAGGCGCAGGAGACGACGGACATCGGCACCTTCGACAAGGGCAAGGCCGACAGCGTCTACGCCAGCAAGCCGTCCTACTCGCCCTATGCCGGTCGCAACTTTCCGGCCCGGCCGTTTTTCGGCGACACGCACCTGCACACGGGGGCATCTTTCGACGCAGGCGCATTCGGCGCACGGTTGACGCCGCGCGATGCCTACCGTTTCGCGCGCGGGGAGGAAATCATGGCCTCCAGCCGCCAACCGGTGAAACTGTCGCGTCCGCTCGATTTCCTGGTGGTCGCCGACCATTCCGACAATATGGGCGTTTTCCCGGATCTCTTCGCCGGCAAGCCGGAACTGCTGGCCGATCCGCAGGGGCGGATCTGGTACGACATGATCATGTCGGGCAAGGGCGCCGAGGCCGCGCTGCAAATGATCATGGCCTTTTCGCAAGGCACCTTTCCCGAAGCGCTGACTTACCAGCCTGGCGCGCCCGGCTACAAGACGGCCTGGCAAAGCACGATCGAAGCTGCCGAAGAATACAATGATCCCGGCCATTTCACCGCGTTCATCGGCTACGAATGGACATCCAACACCGGCGGCAACAACCTTCACCGCAACGTGATCTTCCGCGACAATGGCGACAAGGCCTCGCAGGTGCTGCCCTACACGACGATGAAGCCGGTCGGCAGCGACAATCCGCGCGATCTGTGGAAGTGGATGGAAGCCTATGAGGACAAGACCGGCGGCGATGTTCTGGCCATTGCCCACAACGGAAATCTTTCCAACGGCATCATGTTCCCGGTCATCGAGAGCTTCACCGGCCAGCCGGTGGACAAGGAATATGTAGAGCAGCGCGCCAAGTGGGAACCGCTCTACGAGGCGACGCAGACCAAGGGCGACGGCGAAACCCACCCGGCCCTGTCGCCCAACGATGAATTCGCCGCATTCGAGCGGTGGGATTTCGGCAACCTCGACGCAAGTGTCGCCAAAAAGCCGGAGATGCTGCAGTACGAATATGCCCGCGAGGCGCTTAAGACGGGACTGAAGCTGGAAGCCGAGCTCGGCACGAATCCGTACAAGTTCGGCATGATCGGCAGCTCCGACGCCCATACCGGCCTTGCCGCGATGGAAGAGGAAAACTTCTTCGGCAAGACCACGCCGCAGGAACCGAGCCCCGAGCGCGCGAAGGCGACTTTCGTCAGCAACCCGGCGACGGGCATCAAGGTCATGGACTGGCAGGTCAGTTCCTCGCGGCTATGCCGCCGTCTGGGCCACTGAAAACACCCGCACGGCGATCTGGGACGCGATGCAGCGCAAGGAGACCTACGCAACCACCGGTCCAAGAATGATCGTGCGGTTCTTTGGCGGCTGGGACTTTACCCAAGCGGACGCGCAAACGCGCAGCCCTGCGGCTGCCGGTTATTCGAAAGGCGTTCCCATGGGTGGTACGCTCGGCAAGGCGCCGGATGGCAAGGCCCCGAGCTTCCTGTTTGCCGCGTTGCGCGACCCGATCGGCGCAAACCTCGATCGCATCCAGATCGTCAAGGGCTGGCGGGACGCCAGCGGCGCAACGCAGGAAAAGATCTATGACGTCGCCTGGGGCGGCGAACGCGAGCCCGGCGCGGACGGCAAGCTGCCGCCGGTCGGCGACACGGTCGACGTTGCCAACGCCATCTGGACCAACACGATCGGCGCGCCGGAACTGATCGGCGTTTGGACTGACCCGGAGTTCGATGCCTCGCAGCAGGCCTTCTACTACGCCCGCGTGATCGAGATTCCGACACCGCGCTGGACCGCCTATGACGCCAAGCGTTTTGGAATCGAGTTGCTGGAAGGCACGCAGACCAAGGTGACGGAACGGGCCTATACATCGCCGATCTGGTATTCGCCGATGTAACCTGGGCTGATCAGGTCGCCATCACCACGGCAAGCGAGACCGCGATCAGCACCAGCAGCATGCCCGCGACAGGCCATTGCCGCGTTCGCGATTCCAAATGATCGATTGCGAGCGCAAGCCTTGCACCGGAAGGAACAAGAACCCGTCCCACCGGGTGGAGCACGTCGCCGGGAGGTACCGCAGGCAGTTGCAGGCGCGACCAGAAGATCGCGGCGGCCAGGGCGGCGCCGATCGCCATGGGCCAGATGGCTTTCCACCACGCATCCACCGTCAGGGCGTCGGCTAGGCGCAACCCGGTCACCGACTCGAACAAGATCCATGGAAGCGCGACGGCGGCAAGCGCAATCGCCGCCCAGGCAATCATGACGGACGTCTTGAAATCTGGGTGCGGTCGCCGGTTTGGGCATGGCAGCCAGCAGCCGCAGGAAATGCAGCATCAGCAGGGTGCTGCCTGCAGCCGAAAGCGAACCGAGCAGGCCGATCCAGCCATAGCCAAGTTCCGGCTTGATCGCGTATTTCGCGAGCGCCCCGCCGGTCAGCGGCAAGCCGCCGAAAGCCGAGCGCCATCACCACTGCGGGCACGCAGCAGATGGCGCGCGCGCCGCCATACGCTTGCAAGAATGCCTACGCGCCAGGAACAAGCGCACCCTTCGCCAGCACGTGATGCAGCGCGTAATATGCCACCGCGACGGGCATGGAGACGGCTCCGCCGACGATCCCCATGCCGAAGACTGCCGCCACCAGGCCCATCTGCGACACCGACGAATAGGCCAGCACGGCCTTCGGATTGCGCTGCGTGATGCCCAGCGCCACGCCCCAGAAGGCCGTGAGAAAACCGATGACCACCAGCACTTCGCCCCATCCGAGCCGGCGTGTGCGCCCACCGGCAGGAAGCGCAGCAGGCCGATCACGCCAGCCTTGATGATCGCGCCGCTCAGCACTGCGGAAGCAGGCGCGGGCGCGGCCGGATGGGCGATGGGCAACCAGAAATGCAGCGGCACAAGGCCCATCTTCAATCCGAAGCCGAGAACAAGGCAAGCGATCGTCGCGTCGCGCCACGGCGAAGCGCCTATTGCCTGCACGGCATCGGCGATCATCAGGCTGCCGTTTGGCGCCGCCGAAGCCAGCAAGACGAAGCCGAACAGCAGGAACGCTTCGCCGAGCAGCGAGGCGGCGAAATAGACCTTGGCTGCGGCCTTGGCCTTGGCATGGCCTTCATGCGCGACCAGGCCATAGGCGGCCAGGCTGACGATGGTGAAGAACAGGTAGAAGGTAACGAGATCGGCCGCGACGAACACGCCCATGCTGCCGGACAGCGTCAGCAGCCACCAGGCGGCGAAACGCCCTTGCCGGGCCGCTCGCCCAGCAATGCCGGCGCGCAAAAGCCGGCGACTGACCAAAGCAACGCGCTGGCGCCCAGCAACAAGGCGCCGGGCTGGTCCAACGCCAGGTTGATCGCAAAGTAGCCCCGGCCAGCTCAATGTCGTGCCGTCGGCGGCAAGATCGCCGCAAGCCCGGCTGGATACCGGCGCCAGCGCCAGCAGGACTGGCAACTGCCTGCCGAGCCACGTACGGCAAGCAATGCCGCGAGCAGCGCCAGCGGCGTCGCGACGGCCAGTCCAAGACAGGGCGCGAATCCATTGTCATTGCAGGCCGCAAGGGCAAGTGCCGGGCGTGCCGATCTCCAGGAATTCCAATGGCTCGAGCGGCAACAGCCCCAAGAAGCACGGCCACGACGCGCGAGGCCGAACGCGACGATCTCGCGGTAGCGCGCGACCGGCTTGAACACCGCAGCTGCGGCGGGCGGGTCCGCCAGCATCTTGCCGATCACCATGAAAATATAGCCTGCCGCAATCAGGCCGCCGGCGACCATGACCAACGGCCCAAAGCCACTGGCCTTCCTGCAGGGCGGCGACAAGCAGCATCCACTTCGCGGAAAATCCGCCGCTGGGCGGAATGCCGATCAGCGACAGCCCGCGAGCGCGAAGGTCAGCGTCGTCAACGGCATGCGCTGCGCGGTGCCGCCGAGCTCGGCAATGCGATGTCGCCCGGTTGCATCGGCAATCAGCCCCGCCGCCATGAACATGCCGGCCTTGGCGAAGGCGTGGGCGAACAATTGCAGCCATCCGCCGGTCCAGGCCTGGCCCGCCCACATGGCCTGCCGGCGCGGCCAGGCGCAACCAGCGGAAACATGAAGAACAGATATCCGATCTGCGCCACGGTCGAATAGGCGATCAGCAGCTTGAGCTGCTGCTGGCGCAGCGCCATGACGCTGCCGGCAAGCACCGCCATCGCTCCCATCGCGGCAAGGATCTGCATGGCAGCGGGGTCGCGCAGCGCCGGCATGGCGTCGAACCAGAACCGCACGACCAGGAAAAACGACCCCTTCACCACCAGGGCGGAAAGCACCGCGCTGCCCGCCGCCGGCGCGCCGGCATGGGCCGGCGGCAGCCACAAATGCAGCGGAAACAGCGCTGTCTTGGCGAGCAGGCCCATCGTCATCAGCGAAGCGGCGATCCATGCCACCGGCTCTGCCCGCACGCGCCCGGCCAGCATCGAGATGTCGAGGCTGCCATAGGCGCCGTAGATCATCACCGTTCCCAGCAGATAGAGCATGGAGCCGAGCACCGCGAAGAGCAGGTAGCGCAGCGCTGCCTTCAACGTTGCCGCTCCGCCCTTGAGGCAGACCATCGGCACCGCCGCGAAGGTCACGAGTTCCAGCGCCACATAGAGGTTGAAGAGGTCGGCCCCGAGGTAAAGCGCGTTGAGAGCGCTCCAGATTGCAAGCAAGAGGCACCAGAACACGAACGGTGCGCGCGCCTCGGGCTCGTCGTGCCCCTGGCTGTACTCGCTCCAGGCGAAGATCGCCGCCGCGCAGATGATGACCGCAGTCATCACCATCATCGCGGCGGAAATTCCGTCGGCCCGCAAGGCGATGCCGAGCGGCGGCTGCCAATTGCCGACGACATAGGCGAGCGGCTCGCCGGTGCGCGCAACCAGCCACGCAACTGCGGCGCTGACGCAAAGATTTGCGAAGAGTGCAACAGGCACGATGCGCGCAAGCCAGCGCCCGCCGAGCGCCATTATCAGCAGGATGGCGGTTACCGGCAAAATGATCGCCAGTACCAGCAGGAAGCCGCCGGCAGTGGTTGCCACAACGACGGTCATGATTTTCCATCCGGCGGCGGCACGCCGGGGTCGGTATCGTCGGTTTCCAGATTGGCTTCGCCGCTTACCTCGAAAAGGCGCAGCAACAAGCGCCACCGCGATCGCCGTGGCGGAAAAGGCCACGACGATGCCGGTGATGACCAGCGCCTGCGGCACCGGATCGCCGCCAAGGCCGGCCCCTGCCCCGCGCCGGGCAATGACGCCGAACAGCAGGAACACGCCCGAACCCAAGCAGGTTGAGCGCCAGTATCTTTGCCAATGGCTGCGGATTGACGATGAGGCCGTAAAGGCCGAAGCCGACCAGCGCCGATCCGCAGATCCAGTAAAGCGTGATCGCGTTCATGCCGGCGGCGCCTTGGCCGGGGGACCTGCCGCAAGCAGGCCAAGGGCAACGCCGATCGAAAGCGTCAGCGCAAATTCGACCGCGATGATCAAGGGTTTCGCATGACCCGTCGGGATAGTCGAGAAAGGCATCGGCGAGGAAAAATCCGGCAAACCGATCGCCAGGAAGCAGAGCGGCCCGGCGAGCAGCGTCATCGCAGGCGCAACGCGAACTCACGCCGGCACCGCCCACACGCCCGTCATCATCACGAGGATCCACATGGCCGCCAAGACCGGTTCCGCCCTGGAATGCGCCGCCCGGTTCGTCGGCTCCGATCCAGGTCATGTAGAGCGCAAACATGATGCCGAAGGGCGGCAGCGTCCGCGCGAGCAACACCAGCACGCTTCCTGCTGGCCAAACAGGCGCAGTCCCGGCGCGCCGCCCCAGAACCTGTCCGGCGCCAGCGACCAAACGCCGATCAGCGCAAGCAGCAGCACGACCTTTCTCCAGCAGCGTGTCGAAGGCGCGGTAGACGAAAAGCACGCCCGCGACCGGATTGCCGAGTCCGCTGGCGGACAAATTGTCCATCGCCTCGGCCGCCAGCGAAGCCGGCTCGAACGGCGCGTAGAGCGGCATCGCTGCAAGCCCCCCGGCCACCGCCAGGCATAACAATCGCGGCGACCATGCGAAGCGGCAGCGCGGGGCGCACGGCGTGCCGTTCGGTCGGCTTCAGCCGTGCGGCGGCATTGATCAGCAGCATTCCGGTGACGCCGCTGCCGATGGCTGCCTCCGTCAAGGCGACGTCCACTGCGTGCAAGCCTGATCCAGGCGAGCGACAGCAGCAGGCCGTAGGTGATGAAGACGATGGTCGCGGTTCGAACTTCGCGCACCAGCACGGTCCATGCGCCGAGCGCGAAAAGCAGTCCGACGATGCCGATGTCGAGCAGGGACTGCGTCATGACCGGTCCCGCGTTTCCTCGCGCACGGCGCGCGCGATGATCTGCGTGACGATGGCGCCGGAGACCTGGACGATCAGCCATACGGCAACGAGCTTCAGCCATGCGGCCGGCCCGCCTGCTTGCGGCAAAAGCCCGGCGACGATCAGTCCGAGAGCGAGATTGTCGACCTTGGTGAGGGCATGCAGGCGGCTCAATTCATCTGGAAAGCGCAGCAGCCCGGTCGTGCCTGCCGCAAAAAGTGCGCAGCCGGCAATAACCGCCAATGACAGTGAAGATGTCAGCGGCGATAGCCATCGCCCGCCTCCCCTTCGCTGCCCTCCGTGGAACGGGAAGTGCTGTTCACGAAACCGGCCGAGGCGAAGACCACGAGGATGGCGAGCATGAGCGCCGCATCGACGACCGGAGGCAGTTCCATCGCAAACGACAGCAGAAGCATCACGGCCACGCCGCCCGAGCCGATGAGCTGCGCAGCCATCATGCGGTCGAAACCGGAAGGCCCGCGCAGCACGCGGTAGAGACCCAGGGCAACCGTCGCCAATATGAAAAGCGCCGCGCCGAAGAGAAAGCCGGACATCGTCATGCGGCCACCCGCAACAGGCCGGCGAAACGCTCTTTCCTCGCCTGCCATCTGTTCCTACAACGGCGCGCGCGTGTCGAGGCAGTGGACGACGATGCCGCCGCTGCCGTCAGGCCCCGACGGCAGGGTTCCGGGCAACAGGCTTGACCATGTCAAGAACGCATCGCGCGCCGGCCCCTCGTCGAGGCGGGGGCTGTATTCGATGATTCCCGGGCTGATCGGCATGCGCGGATCGAGCGCGCACCATGCCACCCAGGTTCCGGCGACAACGCTTTGCCAAAGGAAGCGGACGAAAAGCGATGCTGCCGCCAATGGCGAAAAAGCCAGCGCTCCGGCGGGCAGAATGCCAAGGCTGATCCAGCCCGCAATCAATGCGGCGAGGACGCCCGGCGCCATGTCCTTGGCGTCTCCACCGGTCAGGACCAGCCAGAACAGGAAGAGGACGGCGGAGCGAACAAGAAATGCTACCGGCGAAAACGGCCCGCGTGCAGCGCTGGCGTTCATTGCGCGGCCACGCTGATTTTTTCCGTCTCCCCAGGCTCTGGAGGCGCTGCGGGTTTCGCCCCGCCCTTCTTTTCGCCCCAGCTGAACCAGGTCACGTAGAGCGTCGGCAGGAAGATCAGCGTCAACAGCGTTGCCACGAACAGCCCGCCCATGATCGCGAATGCCATCGGCCCCCAGAAGACCGTGAAGGCAATCGGGATCATTCCCAGGATGGTGGAAACCGCCGTGAGCATGATCGGACGGAAACGCGCGGAACTTGCATCCACCGCCGCCGTCAGCACGTCCTTGCCCAGCGCCCTCTCCGCTTCGATCTGCCCAAGCAGGATGACGGCGTTCTTGGTGATCATGCCGATCAGCGCGAGAATGCCGAGGATCGCAACGAAGCCCAGCGGCCGGCCCGAAATCAGCAATGCGCCAACCACGCCGATCAAGCCGAGCGGCGCGATGCTGAGCACGATGAAGAACCGCTGGAAGCTCTGCAGCTGGAACATCAACACGGTGAACATGATGAACAGCATCACGGGAATGACCGCGAGGACTGACGCCTGCGACTGGGCGCTCTCCTCGACGGTTCCGCCGACAGCAATCGAGTAGCCAACCGGCAATGTCTTCGAAAGCGCGTCGATGGACGGTGTCAGGGAATCCACCACCTGGGCCGGCAACATCCCCGGTGTCAGGTCGGATTGCACGGTCAGGGTCGGCAACCGGTCGCGCCGCCAGACAAGCGGATATTCCTGCTCGCTTTCGAACGAGGCGAACTGGCTCAGAGGCACGGTCCGGCCGCTTGGCAGCGGTATCTGCAGCGTTCGAAGCGTCGACAGCGAGACGCGCTGCTCGTCGGTCGCCCGCGCAATCACGTCGACGAGGTAGATGTCGTCGCGCAACTGCGTGACCGGAACGCCGGAGACCACCGTGTTGAGGATCCGCGCCACCGCCTGTGAACTCAGCCCCAGAAGGCGCGCCTCGTCCTGGTCGATGCGGATGCGCACCTGCCTCGACGGCTCGAGCCAGTCGAAGCTGATGTTGTCGGTGTTTGGGTTCGCGGCGATGACCTGCGCCAGGTCAAGCGCGATCTCGCGAACCTTGGAAACATCGGGACCGCTTACGCGGTACTGCACCGGCCAGCCGACCGGCGGCCCGAGCTCCAGCGGGGAGACGCGGCTGACGGCGTTGGGAAACTCTTTCGGCAATTCCGTCTCGAGCTTCTGCCAAAGCCGGTCGCGCGCCTCGACATCCTTTGCAACGATGACCGCCTGCGTGAAGAAATCATTGGGCAATTGCACGTCGAGCGGAAGGTAGAAGCGGATCGCGCCCCTGCCGACATAGGTGCTCCAGCGCTCGACATCATCGTTGTCCTTGAGCAGGGCGTCGAAGCGCCTGGCTGCCTCCTCGCTCGCGTAGATGGACGAATTCTGCGGCAGGTTGAGATCGACGAGCAATTCGGGTCTGTCGGAACTTGGAAAGAACTGGCGCGGGATCAGCGGCATCGCCATCACCGACAGGACGAACATGCCGATCGTCAGCGCGATCGTCAGCCAGCGCACGCGGATCGCAAAGGTCAGGAAACTGCGGAATGTGCGGAAGACGAAGCCCGGCCCGCCCGCATTCGCCTTTGGTGGCTGCAACAGCAACACGCCCAGGAGCGGCGCGAACAGAACCGCGACGAACCAGGACACCACCAGCGCCATGGCGACGACGGCGAACAGCGTGAACGTGTATTCGCCCGCCGAACTCGCCGCGAAGCCGACCGGAACGAAGCCGGCGATGGTCACGAAGGTGCCGGCCAGCATTGCATAGGCATAGGTCCGGTAGGCGAAGGTGGCGGCGGCCACCTTGTCGTCCCCCTGCCCCAGCCGTGTCAGCATGGCATCGGTCGTGGTCATGGCATCGTCGACGAGCAGCGCGAGCGCAATGATCAGCGCGCCCAGCGAAATGCGCTGCATGTCGATGCTCGCCAGCTCCATGATCGAGAAGACGATTGCAAGCGTAAGCGGGATGGCAAGTGCGATCACCAGGCCCGGACGCACGCCCAGGCTGATGAAACTGACCGCCAGGATAATGCCGACCGCCTGCCAGAGCGACGTCATGAACTCCGCGATCGCAGTATCGACGACCACGGCCTGGTCCGCCACCAGGAACGGCTCGATGCCAAGCGGCAGGTCGGCGGTCGCCGACGCCATTTCCTTCTTGATGTTCTCGCCAAGCGCAAGGATGTCGCCGCCCTCGCGCATCGAGATGGCGATGCCGATCGCCGGCGTGCCGTTGACCCTGAACATCGGCTGCGGCGGATCGGCGAAGCCCCTGCGCACGGTCGCGATGTCGCTGAGCCGCAGGATGCGTCCGTTGAAGGCGAAATTGACGTCGGCGATGTCCTGCTCGGTCTCGAAGGAACCAGAGACCCTGAGCGAAATCGTCTCGGCGTCGGTTTCGATCGTGCCGGCGGGGCGCACGATGTTCTGCGCCTGCAGGGCTGCAAGCAGCGCCGAGCGGTCGATGCCGAGCGTTGCCAGGTCCGTCATCGAGAATTCGATGTAGATGCGCTCGTCCTGGACGCCCAGCAGTTCGATCTTGGAGACGTCCGGCACGCCGAGCAGGCGGTTGCGGATCGTCTCGACATGGTCGCGCAATTCGCGATGGGTGAAGCCGTCGGCGGTCACCGCGTAGATGATGCCGAACGTGTCGCCGAACTCGTCGTTGAAGCCCGGCCCGATCACGCCCGCCGGCAGCGTATGGCGCATGTCGCCGACGCTCTTGCGGACGTGGTACCAGGTATCGGCCACCTCCGCGGCATTGGTCTCGCCGCCGAGGTTGACGAAGATGGTGGTCACCCCGGCGCGTGTCGAACTGCGCAGGAAGTCGAGATTGCGGGGTTTCCTGAAGCGTGCGCTCAAGCCGTTCGGTCACCTGCTTGAGCGTTTCCTCCATCGTCGCTCCGGGCCATGCAGCCTGCACGACCATGGTCTTGATGATGAAGGACGGGTCCTCGCTGCGACCCAGCCGCTGGTAGGAACCCAGCCCGGCGATGATCGCAATGATGATCAGGTAGAACGTGACCGAGCGGTTCTTGAGCGCCCATTCGGAAAGATTGAAGCCGTTCATGGCTGTGTACCGAGCAGGCGAACCTTCTGGCCCGGATGCAATGCCTGCACCCCGGCGGTGACCACGATGTCGCCATCGGCAAGGCCGTCGCTGATGATGACGAAGTTCTCGCCATGCCGCCCGACCTCGACATTGCGCAGCGATACCGTCAGCGCCGCCGGATCGACGATCCATACGGCCGGCAACTGGTTGGACCGCGTCAATGCACCGGGCGCAATGCGGATACCGGCCTCGCCCGTCGTTTGCATGACGCCATTGACGGTCGCGCCGAGGCGCATGGCCTCCGGCGGATTGACGAGGCTGACCTTGACCTCGAAGGTCCGCGTCACCGGATCGGCCTGCGCGCGCGACCTGGCGGACATGCCCCTCAACCTGTACGGTCGGATCGTCGGCGAGCGTGATCGTGATCTTCGGATCCGCCGGCGCCGACCGCAGCACGGTCGCGGGAACGTCGAACACCGCATCGCGGCCATCCTGGCGGGCGATGCGCGCGATCATCTGCCCCGCCTGCACCACTTCGCCCGCGGCCGGTCCGACTTCGGTGAAAACACCCTGCTGGTCGGTGACAAGTTCCGTGAAACCGAGCAGATCCTCGGCCGCGCGCAACTGGGCCTCGGCCAATTCCACCTGCGATTCGGCAGTGCGAACAGCCTTCTCCGCCAGTTCGTAATTGGCCCGTGTGGTGAAGCCCTGCCGCAGCAGGGTTTCCTGCCGGCCATATGCGCCGCGCGCCTGAACAAGCTGTGCCTCGGCGGCGGAAAGCGCTGCAGCGGCGGAACGCAGGGAGTTTTCCTCGTTCTGCGATTCAAGGCGGGCGATCAGGTCTCCCGCGGCCACCCTTTGCCCGACAACGGCGATGTTTTCCAACATGCGGCCCGAAATGCGGAATGCCAGCGGCACCTCGTCTTCGGCTTCGATCCGGCCTGTCAATGTCACAACAGCGGAAGAGTCCTTCATTTCCACCGTCTGCGTGCGGACCTGGCGCGGTTCCGGCGGCGGCGCCTCGGCTTCCTGTTGGCAGCCGGCAAGCAAGGCAAGCAAACCAAGCACACAGACGCCATGCAAGGCGCCGCGCCGCAATTGGCTCGCAGAAGTAGGTCTCAATGTCATGGTTCGCCCCGCTCTGAAAATATCAAAACAGAAACAGACGGCCACCCGACCGCATGATCCGCCCCGACTGCACTCGGCATTCGGGAACGAATGCCTCTGCGAACAGGCTAGAATGCCGCGACGTCAAAAACAAGTAGCGCCAAATATTGGCAATCATTCAAGTCATGGAAAAAGCAGTATTTATTGCCGCCTGACGATATCGTGCAACACGCCATCAACGCACTGTACTACGTATACATTTATGTATGCATTAATCGCGCGGATTCAGTTCTGCGCTTTCGGGATCTCCCGAACCCAAAACTTGCGAAACCCACCGGCTGGCGGGGAACTGCGCGCAAAGGGCCACGACCGCTATCATGATCGGCACGCCGATGAACGCGCCGAATATTCCCCAGACGAACGCCCAGAAAAACACCGCGAACAGCACCGCGTACCGGCGAGATCGACAACGCCGTGCCCGACAGGCGCGGCTCGATGTAGTTGCCGACGACGAACTGGATCACATTCAGCATGACGAAGACGAAGGCCACCCATTCCCACGAACCCAACTGCACGATTGCGAACGCCGTCGGAAACACGGTCGCCATCAAGCGATCCCAGCACCGGAATGAAGTTCAGCGTGAAGGCGATCACGCCCCATTCCAGCGAAAGGTCGAGACCGCAAGCCAACGTGAAAAGCCAGACCAGCACGCCGGTCAGCGTGCTCATTGCGGTGCGGACCAGCATGTAGCGCCGGATCTTGGATGCCGAGGCCAGTCGTCCCGGCCGATATCCGCCTTGCGGTCTCCTGGTTGGGCAGGCCGGCAAGCCTTCGGGAAAAACCGTCGACCTCGAGCAGCCCGAGAATCACATAGACGAAAACGATCAGCCAGAAGGTGACCGTGCTGTTGAGCCGGCCGGTCAGGCCCTGCATCATTCGCAGCATCCAGCCGACATTGAAGTGCTCGGACCAGACGGAACGATCGCGATGTCATGGCCTTCAAGCCAGGCGACCATCTGTTCGTAGAGCAGCTGGAAGCGGGTGGCGTCGGCGATCATCCAGCGCGTCACCCGGCCCGCGGCCCAAGTCGTGAGCCAGGCCAGCACGACGAAAACGGTGATGACGACGATGGAGAGACAGGATCAACGCCAGCGATTTTGGCATCACCGCCTGCAAGCGCTTTTGCATCGGCCACACGAGCGCAATGATGAACAGTGCCAGCGCCAGCGGCGCGAAGACCGGAAGCAGCCAGCGAGAGCGCGGCGATGATCGCGACGGCGCCGATCGGCAGCAGGACAGGCCAGTAGTTCCGGTCTTGGCTCGTCATGACCTTCCAGCCCTCATGCGCGCAAATCGCGAAGCGGGGGAATGTCGCCTGGTCATCGGCGGCCCGCCTCGAACACACGAATGGGTGCCGTCGCCGCCAGGCCGGCAGCATTGCCCAGCGTATTGATCGGCGAGACGTCGGTATCGGTGATGACCTGGCCCTCGATCAGCCTTTCGCCGATGAGGCGCACCACCTCCGGGCTTTTCGCGTAGATCGAGTGGTTGATGCGGTCGCCGCCCTTGAGCGCCGTCAGATCGAGGATTGTGACGCCGTCGAGGTCGCCCAGTTGCTCGCCGGTAAGTCTCGTTCTCCGGATCGACCGATCCCAGGCGCGTCGCACCGCGCGAAAGAACGGCGGAAACGCGAAGCGCACGGTCCGCCTGCGAGACGAAAAGCGTGATGCGCGGGCGGCTATGCGCCCATCTCCTCGACTTGCCGCCGGAACACGCCAATGTCGAGGTCAGGCGATGCCAATATGAGATTGGTTATCTTTGGCGGCACGCCACCGTTCTTGAGTGCGATCTGCCGCAGCGCCTCGACCGCGACCCAGCTTCCCATCGAATGCGCAAGGATGACGATCTCCTCGACCGCCTTCGCATTCGTTGCGACTTCCAGCAGTTTCGCAAGGTCGGAACGGGAATAGGAGGCATTGTCGAGGTCGCGCCGGTAGTCCAGCAACTGTCCTCTCGATGGCCATGAATAAAGCACCGGCGCAGCGTTCAAATCCGAATCATGGGTCAGTTGCGCCATGCGGAACACGGCCCTGTCGAAGCGCGTGTTGAAGCCATGGACGTAAACGAACACCCGCCGGCGATCACCGCCCGCTTCGGAGAACCATGCCGGCAGGCCGGCCTGCTCCATCGGCGAGATCGATGTCACGGCGAAGTCGGTCTGCGGATTTCCGGGGCTGGTCCTTGGCCATTGAACCGTGCCGGGTTCGCGGCCCGGCGGCAGCGAAACAGCGATGTCGGCGAAGGAAACTCCGTCGCCGCGGTCGCCGCTGAACACAGCGCCCTCGTCATCGGTCGGCGCACGGGTGGTTACGGCGAGCATTCGAACCGAAGCGGCTCCGGCAACGCCGTCGACGGGCACCAGATAGCCGAACTGGTTCACGGGCACAGCTTGTCACGACTGCCAGCATCGCGACGACGGCGAATGTGCGCACAACGATGCGCAGCATGCCCGCAAGATTTGGCGATACCGGTACGCCCGCCATTTCCCGATAACCCCCGCCCGAACCGACCACTATGTTTCCCGCGAAAGCTGTAGACAGCAGATCAGGCGCGGTTTCAAGGCCATAGATGGAATTCAGACTTTTGTGTTCCCTCAACTTTCCGACAGAAGGATGTCGATGTCGGTCGTCGAACGCTGGCCGATATCGTCGCCGTGTTCGTCGAGGAAGCGCTGCGCCGCCTGCCGGCCCTCGTCGCGCAGCATGGTCACGAACTCCCATTCGGCGTTGAGCTTGGAAGATGCGCCGAGATCCGCCAGCATGTCGGTCATGATGCGGTGAGTGCGCATGCGCGCCCAGCGGGCGCCCTCCCCGGTCCCCGGATCGGCAACCTGGCGAAGCAGCGCGATCATCCGCACTTCCTTCATCAGCGGCGAGTTGAAGGATATCTCGTTGAGCCGGTTCAGGATCTCGGATGCGGTTCGCGGCACTTCCGTCCGCTCGCGCGGATTGATCTGGACCAGGATCGTGTCGCAGGCATTGCTCTCGCGCACCAGCGGCGTGATCGTCGGATTGCCAGCATAGCCGCCATCCCAATAAGCTTCGCCGTCGATTTCCACCGCCTGGAACATCGTCGGCAGGCAGGCTGAAGCCAGCAACACATCGGCGTTGATTTCGCTGTTGCGGAAAATCCGGCCCCGGCCGGTGCGCACATTGGTGGCGGTGATGAACAGCTTGATCGGCGACTTCGCCAGCGCCGCAAAATCGATGCTCTCCTCCAGGATCGGCTTCAACGGATTGAAGCCGGAAGGATTGAGATCATAGGGCGAGGCAAGCCGCGTCATCAGGTCGATGGCAATGTAGGCGGGCGAGTGGTCGAGCGACCAGCGGCCCATCATGCGGTCCATCATGGTTCGTTGAAACGGGCTGAAGGCGGCTGCTTTCGATACGCGCTTCCAGTATTCGTCCAGCGCCTCGCCGCGCACCTTGCGCCCCGCCCTTCTGCCAGCCGTCGGCGAGCACGGCTGCATTCATGGCGCCGGCGGAAGTGCCGGAAATGGCTTCCAGCCGAAGCCAGTCTTCTTCAAGCAGCCGGTCCAGGACGCCCCAGGTGAACGCGCCGTGCGATCCCGCCGCCCTGCAGGGCAAGATCGACCAGAACCGGTTCCCGCGGCCTTTTGCGCGCCTTGCCGGAGCGCGGTTTTTCGTCGATGGACATTCAATCCCCCAAGCATCCGACTGCTTTGCTGCACTGCACAACAGCTAACATGACGGCATGCGTGAGTCACACGATTTCGTACAATTTCGGCGTTGGAAACCCTCAGGACGCCCCTCTGCGATCAGAAGAAAAAGCGCGCACCCGTCAGGATGCCGTGGGCGTCCTGATACGTCCCGCCCAGCTGGTCGCTGTAAGTGAACATGCGCCAGCCGGCATAGAGATCGACCGAAGCCGCGTCGATGCTCTGCACCGCATAGACGCCGTAGTTCTCGGTCCGCGCGCCATCGGAGAGGAAGTCGCGGCCATGGTAGTAGTCCACCGACAGCGACGTGGTTCCGAACTCGAAGAAATCGCTGCGCAAGCCGGCGCGTGCCCAGATGTAGCTGGCGCCGTCGACCTGTTCGCCTGCCGAGACGGCGAAATTCAGCCCGGTTGGCGTGTGGACGATGGTTGCCGATCCCGCCAGCCTTTCGGTCATTTCGAAATCGGGGTTGTCGAGCCACTGGTAACCAACGGCGGTGCGAACCGCAAAATCCCCGATTTCGCCGGTCCAGCGAAGCGCGACGTCGTAGTAGTCCGTGTTGTCCTCCTGAACGAGGATGTTTTCGCCGTAGGAAGTGGAGAGCATGAAGCCGCCCACGACAGGCGTGTCGTAGCGGGCGCGAAACCGCCTGCGTGCCGTTGAAGCTGGCGTTCACCGCCCCGATGGTAACTGCCGTCAGGTCGCCATTGCCGTCGCGGAACCGGAACGCGCCAAATCCGTCCGATGAATCCGTCGCGCCTGCGTGGAAGGTGAAGGAATTGTCCAGCCCTGCCGTTCCGTCCGAGGCGGTGCTGCCCTGTCCAAGGGAGATCGTGCCCAAATCCGAATCCGAGGCGACTTCGAACCAGCGCAATGAAGTGCGCTGCCAATTGATCCAGTCCGGCGTGAATTCCTGCGAGACCGCCGCGCTGCTGCGAAGCCCGAGAGCGGATTCGAAGCGGAAGCGGACCGTGCTGGAGTCGAGCGGTTGCGTCAGGGTGAAGCCGAGACGCGAGTTCCAGTTCCCGTTGTCGACCAACCCATCAGTGGTCTCTTCGCCGTCGTCGAAGCTCTGGTACGCGAGGTTGAATTGTCCGTAAAAGACGAAGACGGCGCCACTTGGGTCCGTGAACGTCGTCGAGGGTCCGTAGACTTCGGATTCAATCGGGAGTTCCTCGACGAGAGCGTCGTAGTCGAAGTCGGCCTCGTCTTGTTCCTGCGCATTCGCCGCCGGGCCCGCGATGGCAAGCGCGGCTGCCAGGCAGAAGCTCGATAGAGAATTCGCCATTCGTCCCCCATTCTCAAAGCCCGGAGCGGCCCGGTTCGACCTGCATATTGTTGTTGCCGATTTGCCGCCCCCGAGCCTCACGACGACAGCATAATGCAGGGCAAAAATCGCCAGAAATTCTACAAAGTCATCCTCAACCAGGTTCGATTCCCCATCAAGCGATTTTCGGCGCGCACGCTGTGCGGCAAAGTGGTTGGTTGGCCATGCGGCACTGGCAGAACCCATGAATTGTCAGTGCCGTAATTCCTGTTCGGCGCCGAAACCTGCCTTGCGCCGGGGAAGTCGATGACGCAAAGTAATTGTGGATAATCGTACAATGGGAGGGAACATGAGCAACGCCAGCCGCCACCTCGATGCCGCAGCAGCGGAAGCCTACCTGATGAAATACCTGTCGATTGAAGGCGTTACCGGCCATGAAAAACTGATCGCGAACGCAATCCGCGACGACCTCATCGCCATTGGCGTTCCCAAGTCTGCGATCCGTTTCGATACCGTCAACGAACGCATTCCGCTTCCGACCGAAACCGGAAACCTGATCGTCGATCTGCCCGGCACGCGGCCCGGCAAACGGCTGCTGTTTTCAACGCATCTGGATACGGTTCCGCTTTGCGCCGGCGCCAAGCCGAAGCGCGAGGGCGACCGCATCGTCTCCGACGGGACCACGGCGCTTGGCGGCGACAACCGGACAGGATGCGCACTGCTTGTCGCTTTGGTCGAGACGCTCATCAAGCACAAGCTGCCGCATCCGCCGATCACGCTGCTTTTCACGGTGCGCGAGGAAAGCGGCCTTCACGGCGCGCGCGAACTCGATCCCAAGGATCTTTCCGGCGCGGCGATGTGCTTCAACGTCGATGGCAGGCTTGCATCGGAACTCATCACCGGCGCCGTTGGACAGGAAAACTGGGAAGTCGCCATCACCGGCAAGGCCTCGCATGCGGGCGTTGCGCCGGACAAGGGGATTTCCGCCACGCTTGTGGGCGCGATCGGGCTTGCCGAGTCGAAGGCCGCCGGATGGTTCGGCAAGATCGTCAAGAAAAACGGCCACGGCACCAGCAATGTCGGCATCTTTGGCGGGCGCAATGGAATGGCCGCGGGCGACGCCACCAATGTCGTGACCGACTATGCCTGGCTGAAGGGCGAGGCGCGCAGCCCGAACGAGGATTTCACGGCCTCGATCACGGCGGGCCTGCGCAAGGCCTTCGAGGCCGCGAAGGCGCAAGTCACAGACACCGAAGGCGAGACTGCCGCAGTGGAGTTCACGAGCGTCAAATCCTACCCGCCGTTCAATCTCGACGAGAAGTCGGAAGCGGTCCAGCATGCCGTGAAGGCGGTCGAGGCGATCGGGCTGAAGCCTACCTTCGTTTTCTCCAATGGCGGGCTGGATGCGAACTGGCTCGACAAGCACGGCATCCCCACCGTGACGATCGGCGCGGGACAGTATGAGATCCACACGATCAAGGAATATGTGCACCTGCCCGAATACGCGCAGGGCTGCCGCCTGGCGATCGAACTCGCAACGCTTTGACCCGATCCCGCCCGGACGGCACTCCTGAGCAGCCGTCCGGGACTTTGATCCGGATCAGCATTCTTCCGGGCTATCCCACGGCGGCGGCCAGCATGAGAACGCCCAGGACCACCGCAAGCAGCATGCCCATGAGCGGAAGCATGAACCGCAGATATTGATCGAAGCCGACCTTTGCCAGCGCCAGGCCCGCGATCAGGATCGCGTTGGTGGGCTTCACCAGCGTCAGCCACCCGCCCGCCGAAGACCAGGTCGTCAGGATCAGCGAGCGGTCAACCCCGGCAAAGTCTCCCAGCGGCGCGAAGATCGGCAGGACCAGCGCGGTGCCCGCCGATCCGCTTCCGATCAAAAAGGAAAGCGGCAGGGAAACGGCGAAGGTCAGCAGCGTGAACACCAGCGTCGATGTTCCCGAAATCAGGCCTTCCATCGCATTGAGGACCGTGTCGATCGTCTTGGTATTGGTCAGCACGACCGAAATGCCGCGCGCCACGGTCACGAGGAACGCCGGTCCGGTGAAATCGACCACGCCCCTGATGAAGGCCGACGCAGTGCCCTTTTCGCCCAGTTTGCCGACGACGCCAACGACAATCGCCATGACGAAGAACAATGCCGACAGTTCAGGCAGCCACCAGCCCAGTTCCCAAGCAAATGGCGAGTTGATGGTTTCATGGGTGTAGGGATCGACCTTGTAGTTGTCGAGAATCGCGCCCCACGGAATGATGGAAAATGTCAGCAGCGCGAAGGTGAAGGCCACCAGCGCGATTACCGCCTTGTCGCGCGGCGTCATCATCCTGGGCGCCTCGGCGTCCGCGGCTGCGAGCGCTGCATCCTGCGCGCTGATGCCCGAGATCGACCGCTTCGGATCTGCCTGCACCCGGGCCGCGTAGCGCAGGATGTACAGTATGGTCGTGGTCATGACGAGCACGAACAGGAGGATGCGCCAGCCGATCCCGTCGCCGAGCGTGATGCCCGCGGCGTCCGAGCCGATGCCCATGACGAACGGATTGATCGTCGATCCCAGCCTTCCGACGAAGGGCGCCACCGTGACCACCGCGACCGCGACCATTCGGTCATAGCGCAGCGCCACCATCAGCGGGATGATGAGGGCATACATTCCAAGCGTTTCATCGCTCCATGACATCACGGAGCCCAGCACGCCGAAGAGCAGGCTCAAGATCACGATCAACAGCGGGCCGCGCGAGCGGAAACGGTAGGCAAGATGGTGGATGCCAAGGTCCAGCGAGCCGGTCGCAAATACCACGGTCATGAAGCCGCCGATCGCAAGGACGAACAGGAACACCTGTACCGCCCCGAACATCGCGCCGCGATTGAACGGCCCTACCTGTCCCGTCTCGGGGTCCTGGATGCCGTAGAGCCCATTGACCGGCGCCAGCAGCAGTTCGCGGACCCGGCCGGCAAAATCATGCGGCGCTTCGATCTGTTGATAGGAACCCGCAATCGGGCTTCCCGCCGCGTCGAGCTTGTACTCTCCGGCGGGGATGAAGAATGTGGCGATCCAGACGAGCACCAGGACGCCGATCAGGATCGTCAGCGGTGATGGAAACCCGCGCTTGTTCTTGTCGTCCTGGTCTTGTGACATCGAGCGTCCCCCCAATCGATAATCTCGAACATCCGCCGAATGCGGTGTGCCAAGATCCATCGCGGATTCCGAAACGTCAAGAAATGGACTTGTCTGGCGCTGGTCATAAAGATGCGAATGGATAAAGATACACGCTGCACTGCGGCGGAGCTGCCTCCAGCATGCAAGTGCGGGTTCCCTTTTCCTGTCTTCCCTCCCGTATCGAGGATATGACCCATGACCGATTTTGACCGCGAGCTGGAAGAGCGGCTGGTCCGCTACTGTGCCATCGACACGCAGAGCGATGCCTCATCGCCGACATCGCCCAGCACGGAGCGGCAGTTCGACCTGCTGCGATTGCTGGCGGACGAACTCAAGGACATCGGCGCGAGCGACGTGAAGTTGACCGACTATGGCGTCGTGCTGGCTACAATACCCGCCACGGCTGCAGGAGCGCTGCCGGTGATGGGCTGGCTTGCGCATGTCGATACCGCTCCGGGGTTTGCGGCGAGCGGCGTGAAGCCGGTGGTTCACCGGGCGTATGGCGGCGGCAAGATCACCTTTGCCGACGCTCGCGACCTTGTCCTTTCGCCCGAGCAGTCGCCCTATCTGGGCGAGAAGATCGGCGACGACATCATTACCGCCAGCGGAACCACGCTCTTGGGCGCGGACGACAAGGCAGGCATTGCCATCATCATGACCGCGGCGCGACATTTGCTGGCGAACCCGGCCATTCCACATGGTCCGATCCGCATCGCCTTTACCCCCGACGAGGAGATCGGGCGCGGCGTCGGTGACCGGTTGCCTGCGGACCTCGGCGTTGCGTTTGCCTTTACGCTTGACGGGGCGGAGCGCGGGGAGATCGTCTACGAGACATTTTCGGCCGATGGCGCGGCGGTCAAGATCACCGGTGTCTCGATCCATCCGGGCCAGGCCAAGGAGAAGCTCGTCAACGCGCTGCATCTGGCCGCAAAGATCATCAACACGCTGCCCCATGTCACCCTGACGCCGGAAACGACCGAAGGCCGGCAGGGCTTCATCCATCTCCACGCCATGAAGGGAACCGCCGCCGAAGCCGAGCTGAATTTCATCCTGCGGGACTTCGAACGCGACGGTCTCGCCGCGCAGGGCACGCTGCTGCAACAGGTTTGCGAAACGGTTCGAAAGACCGAGCCCCGCGCCAAGATCGAGTGCACCATCACCGCGCAGTATCGCAACATGCGCTACTGGCTGGAAAACGACATGACGCCGGTCGAACTGGCGCGCGAGGCTTGCCGGGTGGCCGGCGTCGAACACTTCTCGGTACCGATCCGCGGCGGCACGGACGGGTCGAAGCTGACGGAGAAGGGCGTACCGACGCCGAACATCTTCACCGGAATGGCAATGATCCACGGGCCGCTGGAATGGATCAGCGTCCAGGACATGGCGGCCGCGACGAGGGTATGCGTGGCCTTGGCGGAATTGACGGCATCGCGGGCGAAGAAGTGAACTCCTCGGCCGACTTCAGTTGGATTTGACGATCCCGGAAAAGCCGGCCACGGCCAATAGCCCGAGCGCGAGGCCCGCGACCGTCTGGAAATACATCAGCCATTTGCCGGCATAGCCTATCGGCAGGCGCGTATCGGGCGACCAGTAATCCTTCTGGCCACTTTCCAGCCCCGGCACTATGGCGTCGGCAGACAGCATCGCCGCATTGAACTTGGGATAGGCCGAAGCCTCCGGCTGACGGCGGAAACAGGCAAGCTGCGGCTCGCGGGGATTGGCCAGACCCGGCCTTTCCTGCCCAACCGAGGGAAGCAGCGCGTTGCTGCCGGCCGGCACCGAACAAAGCACCCATTCGGGCGAGCGAAGGACGACCGGCGAATTGGGGCGCATCGCATGGCGGTGGTCGAGCCAGGAATAGTACGCCGCGCCAACGCCCCAGATGACGAAAATCCACACAAGCGCCAGCAGCGGCTGGCGTCCGTAACCGGTGGTGATGCCCATGACGGCATCCTTCAGCGCCAGAAACGCCTTTGTCGCGCCATTGCGGGCGCGGGCGCGGCGCGCGCGCCGGGCGAGGCGTTCCTTCTCGATCAGGACGCGACGCTTGTCCTCGTCATGGCCCATCTGGCCGAAGACCGCAGCAAGCTGCTCATAGGGCTGCGGCCAGAAGTCCTCGCCCCAGCGCCTTGGCGACTGCCGCGAAAGCCAGTCGAGGCGGGATGCCGATTCCACCGCGCCGCCCAGAAGCGCGCCATAGAGGCATCGATTGAGCAACAGGTCGCCCTTCGCGGGCCAGCAGGCCGGCTCGTCGACGATCGCGCCGAAATTCGCGCCGTTCAAACTCAGCACGCCGTCGATCTTCGCGCCGGTGCGCAGGAAGAAAGCTCCGTTCACGGTCGTCCGGTCGAGGTTCACCGCCATTTCACCCGGCGCGCGAAACCTGCGCGCCGGTCAGGTCGAGATCGCCGCCGATCTTCGCGGTGACCAACGACAAGCCGCCGGTTACGACTGCGTGGCGAAGCGCCACGTCGCCTTCCACCTGGATGGAATCCGTTTCCAACGCGGCGCCATCGGGCCTGCTCGAGAGTCAGCCCGACCAGGTCGAGATCGCCGCCGATCCGTGCACCCGGCAGGACCAGGCTGCCCTTGACCTTGGCGCCGCGAAGCAGGACGCCGCCGCGCACCGAACTTCTCTCTGCCGAAAGCACACGGCCGCCCGGATCTTCCAGCGTCGCGCCATCGAAGTTCAGGTCGCCGCCGATGCGGCTGCCCCGCAGCATGATCGGCCCGCGAACCGTGGCCGAGCGGAAAAGCAGGTCCCCGCGCGCCTCGAGCCGGTTGGCATCGAGGCCGGGAAGATCCGAGCCGTCGAAGGCGAGCGTGTCGATCACCGCCGACAGGAAAACGGGGGTTGCCTCGAAGCGGCAATCGAGCAGGCCGATGTCGCGCGGCACGCGGCAGCCTTCGAGGTCGAGCACGCCGGTGATCCATGCACCGCTGAGGCGAAGTCCCTTCTCGTGCATTACCGGCGCGCCGGGATGGCGCCAGCAGGATGAAGCGCACCAGTTCGGCGCGCACGCGCCGCGTTTCATCGCCCGATGGCGGGAATTCCGGCGGCGCCCACCCGGTCGACAATTCCGGTCGCAAGCCCCTCGATCAGCGTGACTTCGGCGGGACTGAGCGTCCCGAACCTGTCGAGGCCCGGGCGGTCAGCCATTGATCACAGCGCAGCCAGGACCCGCGCCCACGAGCGGATGCCCTTGTGGAAGCTGGTCAGGCTGTACTTCTCGTTGGGGCTGTGGATGCGGTCGTCGGAAAGGCCGAAACCGGCCATCACAACGTCCATGCCCAGCTTTTCCTTGATCATGGTGGTGACAGGAATTGAGCCGCCTCCACCCACGAAGGCCGCTTCCCTGCCCCATTCGTCGGAGAGCGCCTGCTTGGTTTTCTGGAACACCGGGGCGGAAACCTCGAACGCCACGGCGCGGCCCGAGCCGAACTCGGTGAATTCCACCCGGCAGTCGGCAGGAATGCGCGCCTTCACGAATTCGCGGAAGGCGGCGCGGATCTTGTGCGGGTCCTGGTCGAATACCAGCCGGAAGCTGATCTTTGCCGAGGCGACCGCGGGGATGACCGTCTTGAACCCTTCGCCGGTATAGCCGCCGGTCATGCCGTTGACCTCGCAGGTCGGGCGCGACCAGGTCTGCTCGAGAACCGAGCGCCCCTTTTCGCCGGCCGGCACCGAAAGACCGACCTCGCCCAGGAACGCGCTTTCGGAGAAATCCAGCTTCGCCCAGCTTTCGCGCAAGCGACTGTGGCAGGTCCGGCACGCCATCATAGAAGCCGGGGATCGTGATGCGGCCGTCGGCATCGCGCAGGTCTGCGATGACACGGGCGAGGATATGGTTCGGGTTCGCCGCCGCGGAGCCATAGAACCCCGAATGCAGGTCGCGGTCCGAGCCGTGGATGAAGATTTCCTCGGCGCACAGGCCGCGCAGGCTGGTGGTGATGGCGGGGGTCGTCTTGTCCCACATGTTGGTGTCGCAGATCATCGCGACATCGGCGGCAAGTTCGTCCTTGGCTGCATCGAGAAACCCGGGCAGGTTCGCGCCGCCCGATTCCTCTTCCCCTTCCAGCAGCACCGTTACCGGTATCGGCAGCTTTCCAGTCACCGCCTTCCAGGCGCGGCAGGCTTCGACGAAGGTCATCAACTGCCCCTTGTCGTCGGAAGAGCCGCGGCCGCGGATTTCCTTGCTGCCGTCGGGCAATGTCACGATCACCGGCTCGAAGGGCGCGTCGGTCCACAATCTCCAGCGGGTCGGCGGGCTGCACGTCGTAATGGCCGTAGAACAGCACCTTGGTGCCCTTGGCCGCGTGATCGGTAGCCAGCACGATTGGGTGACCGGGCGTATCGCGCACGCTCGATTCAAACCCGATCGAGGCAAGATCGGCCGAATGCCACTGCGCACAGCGGCGGGTTTCCTCGGCGTAGGCGGGATCGGTCGAGATCGACTTCAGCCGCACCGTCTGGAACAGGCGGTCTATGGCATGTTCGAAATCCGCGTCGATATGGGCAAGGACCTTTTCAAGATCGGACATTGCAAAAACCTCCCTCAGGCATTGGGCAAGATGTGCGCAAACGGTGTGTCGCCGTGGTCAACCCGCGACGGGTGCAAACGGCCAGATCATCGGAACCAGGAAGACCGCGATGATGAAGAACCAGATCAGCATGGGCAGGCCCAGCTTCCAGTAATCCGTGAATTTGTAGGCGCCCGGTTCCATCACCATCAGGTTGGTCGGCGTGGCGACGGGCGTCAGGAAGGCGCCGGCGCAGGCGATGCACACGCACATCAACACGGGCTGGATGGAGATGCCCATCTGGTTGGCCGCGACGACCGAGATCGGAATGATGATCAGCGAGGTCGCGGTGTTCGAGATGACCTGCCCCATGATGGCCGCCAGCACGAAGAGGCCGGCGAGCAGCGCGTAGGGTCCGGCATCGCCCACCACGTCGACCAGTCCATCAGCCAGCATGGAAGCAGCACCCGTCACCTGCATTGCGGTGGAAAGCGGGGTCAGCGCCGCGACAAGGATGACGGTTGTCCAGCCGATGGACCGATAAATCTGCTCGGTCGACAATACGCCCGACAGCAGGATGATGCCCGCAGCGATCAATCCGGCGACGGCCGGCGGAACGGCGCCAGTGGCCAGCAGCAGCACCATGATCGCCAGTGCGGCCAGAACGGTCCGCGCGCCCTGCCCCATCGGCACCGCCTGGCGGCGAACCAGATCGGGCGAATTGACGACCAGAACCTCGGCTTGGTCCAGCCGTTTGTCGAGCGCGCTCCACGTACCTTGCAGGAGCATGGTGTCGCCAGCAGCAAGATCCTCGCCGGGATCGAGATCGCGCCCGGCACGCTGCAGCGCCAGCACGATCAGGTCGCCGCTTTCCGTGACCATGCCGGGAAAGAAGCGCTGTCCGATGAGCGGCGAGCGGGGCGGAATGAGCACTTCGGCAAGACCGGAATCGCGGTTGAAAAGCTGGTCCGCCATGCTGTCTTCGGGAACATCGTCACGGAACGACAGGCCCAGTTCGCCGGCAAGGTCGGCTGCCTTTTCCGCGGCGCCGCGATAGATCAGGTAATCCCCGTCGGAAATGGTTTCCGTGCGGATCGGACGGCCGGACTTGTCCTTGCGGGGCGAAAAGCTCAGCCCCGAATGCCCCAGCGCTGCAACTTCCGCGCCGCTCTTTCCGATCAGCGGCGACCCTTCGCGCACGCGCAACTGGTGTACGTCGCTGGACAGGCGAAACTGTTCGACCAGCGTGTGGGCATGCCGGCTGAGATCCGGCGGCAAGGACTTGCTGGTGCGGTGGGGCAACAGGCGTTCGCCAAACAGGACCACGATCGCGATGCAGCCGATCACGATCGGAATGCCGACCAGCGCGAACTCGAAATAGCCAAAGCCCGGTCCGCCTGCGTTTTCCGAGGCTTCGACCACCAACACGTTCACGGGGCTGCCGGTCAGCAGCAGCTGCGACCCGGCATGGGCGCCAAACACCAGCGGCATCAGCATCTGCGAAGGAGCACGGCCGAGCCGGATCGCCATGACGACGACCACGGGAATCAGCGCCGCGACCGCGCCATTCACGCTGATCATCGCGGCCAATACGCCGACGAATGCCATCATCAGCACGATCAGCCGCGTTCGGCTTTCCCCCGCCTGCCGGATCAGAAGCTGCCCGGCCCAAGCAGTGACGCCTGCCACTTCAAGCCCGGCGGAGACGACGAACAGCGAGGCGATGAAGATGACCGCCGGATCGCCGAAACCCGCCAGCGACTGCTGCAGCGTGAGAATGCCGGTAGCCCAGAGCGCAAGCGCGGCCCCCATGCACACGGCGATGACCGGCAGGCGATCCCATGCGAACAGGACGACGATGGCGAGGATGATCGCAAAGACAGTCCAGATGTCAGTCACGGCAGGTTCCCCCGTCGGCGTCGCGTTTCGTCATGCAGGCCCGAGCGGCAATCCGATCGCGTACCAGGCGATCAGCATCAGAGTCCAAAGCACCAGCAGCGTCACGGTGTAGGGCAGCATCAGTGCGACGATCGTGCCGATGCCTGCATCCTTCTGATATTTCTGCGCAAAACCTACCATCACGGCGAGATAGACGTTGAGCGGCGTGATGACGTTCATGGGGCTGTCGCCGACGCGGTAGGTGGCCAGAACCAGGTCCGGATCGCCGCCAAGGCGCATGAACAGCGGCACGAAGACCGGCGCAAGGATCGCCCATTTGGCCAGCGCACCCGTCAGGATGATGTCGATCAACGCCACGACGATGACGAACAGCACGATGTACGCGGTCGGTCCCAGCGCGGTCGTCTGCAGGAAGTCCGCGAGGTTTACCGCGAGCACGGTGGCAAGGTTCGTGTAGTTGAAGAAGGCAATGAAGTTGGCGATCACGAACAGCAGGAAGATCATCCCCGCCAGATTGCTCCAGGTCTTGACGATGAGGCCGATGGCGGCGGTGACATTGGCGATCGTGCCGGCGCCGCGGCCATACGCATAGCCGACCACCAGGAACAGCAGGCTGATGAGGATGATCAGGCCGCTCATGAAGGGCGACCCCGCCATGATGCCGCCGTTTTCCTGGTTGCGCAGGATGCCCCAGGGCAGCGGCGGGGCGGTCAGCAGGGCCAGCACCACGACAAAGCCGAGCAGCGCACGGCCCGCATATTTCAGGCCCTTTTCCTCTTCCGGCGAAAGGCCCTTGGCCTCTTCAACCGGCACGCCGCCGGTGTAGGCGCCGAGCCGCGGCTCCACGAAGCGTTCCGTCAGCACGGTGCACACGATGCCCATCGCGATCGACGATGCGATCATGAAGAACAAATTGCCCACCACGGAAATCTGCGCCTCGGGGTTTACCGCGCGGATTGCGTCGTTGGTGACCTCGACCAGCAGGGCATCGGTCGGCGTGACGAAGACGTTGACCAAAAAGACGGCCGCGACGCCGGAAAAGCCCGCGGCAAGTCCCGCCAGCGGATGACGGCCAAGACTATGAAAGGCCGCAGCCGCCAGCGGCACCAGCACCAGATAGCCCGCATCTGCCGCGATGGACGACAGGACGCCGACCATCACGATCATGAAGGTGAAGATCGACCGCGGCGCCGCCGCGACCAGCTTGCGCACCAGCGTGGCGATAAGCCCGGATTCCTCCGCCAGGCCCACGCCGATCATCGCAACCAGGATGACGCCGACGCCGGTGAAGCCAAGGAAATTCGCCACGGGCGACGTCAGCATGAAGCGGATGCCGTCGGGCGCCAGCAGGCTGCGTACCGAGGTCGTCTGCTCCACGATGTCGCCAATGGCTGCGTCGAAACCGTCATAGGTCACCGTCGTGCCCATCAGCCCGAAGATAGCCGACAGCACGATCACGGCGCCGATCAGGAGAAAGAATATGATTGCGGGGTGCGGCACCATGTTGCCAACCCGCTCGACGGTCGCCAGGAACCCCGATGGGGCTTCCTTTTCGGCGATCAGCGGCTTTTCGATCTTTCCCTGCTTGGTCGCCATCCGAAACTACTCCCCGATCTATCTGAAAATTCCGCGTCGCAACGTCGCTTCAACTTGCGCCGTAACGTGCCTAAGCGAGGCATATTGGATTGGGGCCGGAACGAACCGGCCGGCAGGTCGAAAATTGCGTCACCCGGCATCCACACGCGGCCAGCGCGCGCATCAAATGCCCTTGCGTTTGTCCTGACGCCATGTTCCCCCAAAACGTCCGTCGACGGCAGTCTCAATGCTGAGACAGGCCAACTTGTCTAATATCGAAACTTTACGAGGCGTAATCGAATTAGACAAGCCGTAAGGACAGCAGATTTGCCTTATCTGCGACGCAGGCGCCGAACATCCACGACCTGGCCGTTGCTGGCCCGCAGCGCGATCTCGAAGCGGGTGTTGCCCCGCCAGGCGCGGTAAATGAAGAACCGGCCGCGGCAGTCCACCCGGCGGATGTCGCGAAAGCCCCTGTTGCGCAGCAGGCGCTCGCCCTGGGAGCAGCTGATGCTGCGGCCGTAATTCAGATTGCTGCCGATATTTATGTTGATCGTTACCGCTGCGGCGGGAGTTGGAAGCGAAATCGAGGGAACCAGCAGGCCGACGAAAAGAACGGCTGACAGAAGCAGTCTGATCACATGTGTCTCCTATGTCTGGACGGTACCACCGCGTGATGCGAAAGGGGCAGGATCTAGTTCGACTGCAGACGCAATCCGGCGACGCCAGCGGCAAGATTGACGCCTACCGACGCCTTGACGCTGAGGGGCTGCAGGACGATCGAACGGCGCGTTCCGCCGACCAGCACCTGCGCGCCTGCACCAAGGCCGAGCGATACGTCCGCGGCCGCGCCGACGAACTCGCCGACAAGCGCGTCACCCGGGATTTCGCTCGATGACGAAAGCACGCCCCACACCAGCACGCTCTTGCCGCGGATGCCGAGATCAAGGCCGATCCGGGTAATCCTGCCCGAAAAACCCATTGCCGGCGCACCGCTGGCCGGCTGGTAGGTGCAGCGCAGCCGCTCCCGCGAGCCGAGTATGAGACCGATGCTGCCCTGGCCTTCGCAGGTCAGCGTTCCGGCGCGAATGCTCTGCGCAGACGCGATGGTGGTGCCGGCGATCCATGCGGTTGCCGCGACAAGTCCGATTTTCAAGAAGCTGTTCATGCCAGATCTCCCCTGTCTGTATAGCGATGTATGAAATCAGCTATAGTACACAAAAATTCAGTTGTCGCGCCTCGTTACACCTCGGGTGCAACTGCGTCATGACATGAAGAAGTGGTGCGCGGAGGAACGGGAGCGGCCCTTCTGGAAGAGCGGAATTCAACGCAGACCGGCCGGTTTAACGGCTCTTCGGGAACCCGTCGTCCGTGTGGATAAAGGGCGTGCGAGCATTCAGGCGCAACAAGCCACCCGACCGTTTTCCGACGGCAAGGTTTCGCTCAAAACATGCGTTTGCTGTGCCTGGCGGTCAGCGACCGGCGCAGTCGCGGACATCCGTATCGCGTTTGTCGCGGACAATGCAGGTGCTGGCGAAAGACCGCTGGATGCGAAGATAGCGGGCGATTTTCTCGTCGCTCAAGCCGAGATCCAACAAGACCCTGACGTTCACGGTCTCGTATCGGGACAGGTCAAATGCTTGCAGCTGCGGCATGCCTTCCTCCCTGACTTTCGTGGTTCCTTCTCTCCCCGAGTTAACAATCGTTAATATTTCGGGCTTTTTGATGTCTTGCTTGCTCGCCCGTGTCTGCTTGTCAGCTTTGCGACATCACGCTAGTTTGCGCGAAGCCTTTTGCGGAGCAATCATGAACCTTCTTTGCAAACTCCTGGTGGCCGCCTGCTTTTGTGCGGCGGCGCCGGCCGGATGGGTGGCGCCTGCGGCCAAGGCCGAAATCAGCCAGACCTATTTCGCCACCGCCAAGCCGAAACCGAAGCCGAGAACCAGGTCACGGTCGGACTGGGCCACCGTACAGCAGAACCTGGAGTGCCCGCCGCCCGCGCGGCCGGCATGCGGGCGCTAGGAAACGACACGAACCCTAGGCCAGGCACCGGCTTCATCGCCTGCATTACCCAGTCCGCGATCGCGGCTTCGTCGGCCACAAGCCGCACGGCCAACCCGCCGCTGAACGCTTCGAATGCCGGCAGGTTGAGCGCGTTCAGGCCGACGACGACCGGAATATCAAGCAGCAATGCATCGACGATGACCTCCCTGAACCCGCGGCCCTCGGCTTCGTGCTTGCCAAACTTGTTCACGATCAGGACGTTGGGCTTCTTCGCAAGGCTGGCCGAGACAAGCCCGACGGCATTTTCGAGCGCTTGCGGGTCCAGCCGGCATCCACGCGCCTCACGGCCAAGATCCTGGGAAATCCGCAGAACGGGACCATCCGGCAACACCTTGACGTCCATGTCGCAAGGTCCCGTATCCGGCTGACCGGTATTGATCTGCACCGTTCCGCTGCACCTTATGCGGCGCGAAGCCAACCTGCCCGCAAGCCGGTAAAGTATTTCGTCGACGTCGCCCCGGCCGGGGGCCATCATGTAGGCGATATTCATCTACCTTCTCCTGTAGCCGTTCATTGTGCCGCGCGAGATCTCAGGCGGCCCGGTCCCACGGTGCAATCGAGGTCGCGCAGGCGTCCGTCCTTGAGGCCGTAGATCAGGCCGTGGACGCGAAGGTCCGCGCCCCTTGACCAAGCGCGCTGCAGGATCGGGGTTTCCGCCACCCGGCGCACGCCCTCGATAACGTTGAGTTCGGAAAGCCTGTCGCGCCGTGCCTCGATGTCCGGCGCCTGCGCAAGGTCAACCGCATAGGCGCGCGCCAGCCGGCGAACCGGTTCGAGCCAGTGATCGGTCAGGCCGTGCGGCAGATCCTCGGTTGCCGCCTTGACGCCTCCGCATCCATAGTGCCCGCACACGATGATTTCGCGGACCTTGAGGAAATCGACCGCGAATTCCAGCGTCGAAAGCAGGTTCATGTCGGAGGAATGGATGATGTTGGCGACGTTGCGGTGGACGAAAACCTCGCCCGGATCGAGGCCGGCGACAACGTTCGCGGGGACGCGGCTGTCGGAACAGCCGATCCAGAAGAACTCAGGCGCCTGCTGCGCAGCCAACCGCGCAAAGTAGCCGGGATCCTCGCCCTCGCGCCTTTCCGACCAGACGGCGTTTCGCTCAAGCAGGTCATCCAGCATTGGGTTCCCCGTTCGCGGTAGCGTTCAAGGCGCCGGTGATGTTTGCCGCGGCGACGAGACGGTCGATGAACTCCCTTGCCGCTTTTGCCCAGGCGGCCTTTTCCATCGCCTCCGAGACCTTGGCGCGCGCCGCCTCGAAGGGAAGCTCGGCGCCGTCAGCACACGCGTCCATCCTGATGACGTGCCAGCCATGACGGGTCAGGACCGGCTCCGGAGTGATCTCCCCCTCGCCGAGTTTGCGCAGCACGGCCTCGAATTCCGGCACGGTATCGCCGGGACGAAGCTGCCCGAGCGCGCCGCCCGTGGATTTGGAACCGCAATCGCTGTGGCGCTGCGCAAGCCGGGCAAAGCTTTCGCCTCCGGCATGGACGAGCGCGGCGATTTCGCATGCCCGCGCGCGGGCGGCATCGCGGGTTTCAACATCGCGCGGATCGCAACGCACGAGGATGTGCGACGCTTCCCAAAGCGGCGGCGAGCGGAAGCGCGAGGGGTCGCGCTCCCACTCGGCCCGGATCGCGGCCCCGCTTGGCTGGGAGACGGTGATGGCCGTCTCGACAAGGCTGCGGATGAGGGCTTCATCTTCGGTCTCGAAGCGGCCCGGTGCGACTTCCACCGGTTCGGGCGCAAGTTCCAGACGGCGCGCCTCCTGCAGGAGAAGCGCGCGGATGGCTACCGCGTCGGCGGCCTTTTGCCAGGCGGCCGCCGGCTTTCCGCGCGGGGCCGTGTGGTTTTGCGTTTCCCGTGCAATCGCCTGATGGTCGACGGGCTCGCCATTGACCGTCACTGCGTTCTCGACTGGACGGGGAGCGGGGGCTTCGCCGGCAACGACTTGGCCGTTGACGGCTATGACTGTGCGTGGTTGCGAGGTCATGGTCATCACTCCGCTGGACGCGTTGCAGGACGGGGCTGGAGCTTGCCGGCCCCTGCCCGTTGCCGGGCGCCTGTCAATGCAGACGAAGCCGGCGGCAGCGGCGCGCTGCGGCGCGAGCGCACGATCTGGTAGCCCGGACGGGCCAGCAGATAGCGGAACGGCGCCGCGAAGCCGGAAAGCATGTGCACGAGCCGCGTGAACGGGAACAGCATCGTGATCACCAGCCCCAGGAAGATGTGCAGCTTGTAGAGCCAGTGGACGTCGACGACGGTCGTCCAGGCATTGATGTTCCAGGAGACGACGCTTTGCGACCAGGTCATGAAGCGGACCATCTCTGCGCCGTCCATGTGCTGCAGCGTCTGCGTGATCGTCAGCAGGCCGATCAAGAGCTGCAGCCAGATCAGCGCCATGATGCCGATGTCGGCATAGCTCGACGTCACGCGGATGCGCGGGTCGAACAGGCGGCGGTGCAACAACATGGTCGAGCCGATCAGCGCGGCAACGCCCGCCGGTCCGCCGATCAGCACGGCCATCCATTGCTTCAGGCCGTGGGGTATGCCCACCGCATCCAGCACCCATACCGGCGTGAACAGGCCGACGAGATGGCCGAAGAAGACCGTGATGATGCCGACATGAAAAAGGATCGACCCCCAGACCAGTTGCTTGCGCCGCAATAGCTGGCTGGACGAACTTTTCCACGTGAACGGATCGCGCTCGTAGCGGGCAATGCTGCCCACCAGCAGCACCGTCAGCGCGACATAGGGCATGATACCGAAGATGATGAAGTTGATATCGAGGGTGTCGAACATGGATCGGGTCTCCTATTCAGCCGCGCGGCTTGCCGGCGCGGCCGGGGGAAGGTCGATGCGGGCGAGCATGTCGCGCGCCTGCGGGCATCCGGCATTGGGGTCGGGCCCGAACAGCACTTCGGATTCCTCCCACACGGCATCGAGCGCCTCGAGGTCGGCCGGATCGTCGTCGGGTGTTTCGAGTAGCTCGGCGACCGCCTGCCTGTCGGCTTGCGCGCCTGCCAGCTGGAGAAGCGCCGTGAGCGCGGCGGCATAGTGGCTTTCGCGCCGGACCAGCCGCTCGCGCAGCGCTTCAAGGACATGCGCCATGTCGGCGAGCAACTCCCCTGCCTCGTTGCCTGGGCGCGTTGCCAGAAACTCCAGCAGCACCGGCAGGTGGTCGGGCAGTTCGGCGGTGGCCGGATCGAAACCGGCCTCCCGGTACATTTCCACGAGGCTCACCATCGCCCCGCCCCGGTCGCGGCTTTCCCCATGGACATGCTCGAATATGTTGAGCGATAGCGTCCGCGAGCGGTCGAAGAGCGCCACGTAGCATTCCTCGAGTTCGTAGATGTCGCTGTCGCGCAGCATCTCAGTCAGGGTGCGCAAGCGATCTGCGCGACGCTGCGGTCAGCCGTGAATCGGCAGCGAGAACGCCGCCGATCTCGGCCATTGCCGCCTGCAGTTCCAGCGTGGGATAGCTGAGCACCAGCGACAGGGCCTTGAGGGTGCGGTCCATTTCGGGGCCATTTCCGGGGCCATCAGCGCACCTCCTGCGGCATTTTCAGCGGCCGCTTCGAGTTGCCGAACAACGAGGTCTTCGACACGCCGGTCGAGCAGCCATTGCTGTCGGTGAAGCCGCAGCCGCCGCGCAGGTCATACGCTTCCTCGACCTGTTCGCGATGGGTCGTGGGGATGACGAAGCGATCCTCGTAGTCGGCAATCGCCATGATCTTGTACATGTCCTCGATCAAGTCGCCGGTGAGGCCGACGCGGCCGGCTATGCCTTCGTCGCGGACGCCCTCAAGCGTTTTCGCCCGCATGTAGGCACGCATCGCAAGCATGCGTTCGAGCGCAAGTGCGACCGGCGCCTCGTCTCCCGCGGTCAGCATGTTGGCCAGGTATTTGAGCGGGATGCGCAGGTCGCGCACGTCCGGCATGTCGCCGTTCATGCCGATCTTGCCGGCCTGTGCCGCATTCTGGATCGGCGACAATGGCGGGATGTACCAGACCATCGGCAGCGTGCGGTATTCGGGATGGAGCGGGAAGGCCACCTTCCATTCCATCGCCATCTTCCAGATCGGGCTTTCCTGTGCGGCCTTGATCCAGTCTTCAGGGATGCCGTCCCGGCGCGCGGCCTCGATCACCTGCGGGTCGCGCGGGTCGAGAAACACATCGAGTTGCGCGTCGTAGAGGTCGGTTTCCTTTTCGACGCTCGCCGCCTCAAGGATCTTGTCGGCGTCGTAGAGCATCACGCCAAGATAGCGGATGCGGCCGACGCAGGTTTCCGAACACACCGTCGGATTGCCGGACTCGATGCGCGGGTAGCAGAGCGTGCACTTCTCGGATTTTCCGGTGGACCAGTTGTAGTAGATCTTCTTGTAGGGGCAGCCGGAGACGCACATGCGCCAGCCGCGGCACTTTTCCTGGTCGATGAGGACGATGCCGTCCTCCTCGCGCTTGTAGATCGCGCCGGACGGGCAGCTTGCCGCGCATGCCGGGTTGAGGCAGTGCTCGCACAGGCGCGGCAGGTACATCATGAAGGTGTTTTCGTATTCGCCGTAGATTTCCTTCTGGATGCCCTCGAAATTGTAGTCCTGCGAGCGCTTGGAAAATTCGCCGCCCAAAATCTCTTCCCAGTTCGGGCCTTTCTCGATCTTCTCGATCCGCTCGCCGGTGATCTTCGAATAGGGACGCGCAGTGGGGAAAGCCTCCATCTCAGGTGCGCTCTTGAGATGGTCGTGGTCGAAGTCGAACGGCTCGTAGTAGTCGTCGATCTCGGGCAGGTCGGGATTTGCGAAAAGGTTCGCCAGGATGCGCCACTTCGCGCCCTGCTTGGGCTGAAGCCGGCCGGACTTCGTCCGCTCCCAACCGCCGTTCCAGCGGGCCTGGTTTTCCCAGTCCGTGGGATAGCCTGTGCCGGGCTTGGTCTCGACATTGTTGAACCAGGCGTATTCGACGCCCTCCCGGCTCGTCCAGACATTCTTGCAGGTGACCGAGCAGGTGTGGCACCCGATGCACTTGTCGAGGTTCAGCACCATTCCTATTTGCGCGCGCACTCTCATTCCGCTGCCTCCTTCCGGCCGGCTTCCCGGTCGAGCCAATCGACCTTTTCCATTTTCCTGACGATGACGAATTCGTCCCGGTTCGATCCGACGGTGCCGTAGTAGTTGAAGCCGTAGGATTGCTGGGCGTAGGCGCCGATCATGTGCGTGGGCTTGAGCACCGCGCGGGTGACCGAGTTGTGGATGCCGCCGCGCTTGCCGGTCATCTGCGACCCCGGCGTGTTCACGATCTTCTCCTGCGCGTGATACATGAACGTCGTGCCGTCCTTGATCCGCTGGGAGACGACCGCCCGTGCCGTCAGCGCCCCGTTGACGTTGTAGAGTTCGACCCAGTCGTTATCGACGATGCCGGCAATCGCCGCGTCGTTCTCGGATATCCAGATGACCGGCCCGCCGCGATTGAGCGTCAGCATCAAGAGGTTGTCCGAATAGGTCGAGTGGATGCCCCATTTCTGGTGCGGCGTGATGAAGTTCAGCACCACGTGCGGTGTCCCCTCGCGGGCGTCCCGGTTGACCTCGGCCGTGATCGTCTTCAGGTCGACCGGCGGGCGGTAGGACATCAGGCCCTCGCCGAAAGCGAGCATCCACAAATGGTCCTGGTAGAGCTGCTGGCGTCCGGTCAGCGTGCGCCAGGGGATCAGTTCGTGGACGTTGGTGTAGCCGGCATTGTAGCTGACATGCTCGCTCTCGATCCCCGACCAGGTCGGCGAGGAGATGATCTTGCGCGGCTGGGCCGCGATGTCGCGGAAGCGGATCTTGTTGTGGTGTTCGCCTTCGGCCAGATGCGCGTGTTCACGCCCGGTGGCCAGCGAGAGCGCCTGCCACGCCTTGACCGCGACCTCGCCATTGGTCTCCGGCGCCAGCATCAGGATCACCTCGGCGGCGTCGATTGCCGTTTCGATGATCGGCCTGCCCTTGGCCGGGCCATCCTTCCTTTCGCCATTGAGCGCCTTCAGCGCCTCGATCTCGTCCTGCGTGTTCCAGGATATGCCCTTGCCGCCATTGCCGAGCTTGTCGAGCAGCGGGCCAAGCGCGGTGAACCTGTCGTAGAGCGCCGGATAATCCCGTTCGACCGCGATGAAGTTCGGTGCGGTCTTGCCGGGGATGAGGTCGCACTCCCCCTTCTTCCAGTCCCTGACCTGGTCCTGGGCGATCTCTGCGGGCGTGTCGTGCAGGATCGGAAGCGCCACGATGTCGGTTTCCACGCCCAGGATTTCCGGGGCGACCTCGGAGAATTTCTTCGCGATCGCCTTGAAGATCTCCCAGTCAGACTTGCTCTCATAGGCCGGGTCCACCGCCGCCTGCAGCGGATGGATGAACGGATGCATGTCGGAAGTGTTGAGATCGTCCTTCTCGTACCAACTCGCGGTCGGCAGCACGATGTCGGAATAGACGCAGGTCGTGGACATGCGGAAGTCGATCGTCACGAGTAGGTCGAGCTTTCCGCGCGGGGCTTCCTCATGCCACTTCGCCTCCTTCGGAAGCTGGCGGCCTTCCTCCCCGAGATCGCGGCCGAGCACGCCGTGATCGGCGCCCAGCAGGTGCTTGAGGAAATACTCATGCCCCTTGCCGGAGGATCCGAGCAGGTTCGAGCGCCAGACGAAAAGGTTGCGCGGCCAGTTCTCCGGAGCGTCCGGATCCTCGCACGACATTTCGAGTTCGCCCGATTTCAGCTTCCCGGCAACATAGGCGGCGACCTCCATGCCGGAGGCCTTCGCGGCCTTCGCCACCTCCAGCGGATTGGTCTTGAGCTGCGGGGCCGACGGCAGCCAGCCCATGCGCTCGGCGCGGATGTTGTAGTCGATGAGGGATGCGTCCCAGTCACCCGCCGGGGCCGTGGGAGACAGTATCTCCTGCGCGGCTAGCGTCTCGTAACGCCATTGGTCGGTGTGGGCATACCAGGCCGATGTAGAGTTCATGTGCCTGGGCGGGCGGTTCCAGTCGAGCGCAAAGGCCAGCGGCTGCCAGCCGGTCTGCGGACGAAGCTTCTCCTGTCCGACATAATGCGCCCAGCCGCCACCGGACTGGCCGACGCATCCGCACATGACCAGCATGTTGATGACGCCGCGATAGTTCATGTCCATGTGGAACCAGTGGTTCATCGCCGCGCCGATGATGACCATCGACTTGCCGCGCGTCTTCTCGGCGTTGGAGGCGAATTCGCGCGCCACATGGATGATCTTGTCGCGCGGCACGCCGGTGATCTTCTCGGCCCAGGCGGGCGTTCCCGGCATGTCGTTGTCGTAGTCATCCGTCACCCACTCGCCGCCCAGGCCGCGATCGAGGCCGTAATTTGCGCAGAACAGGTCGAAGACGGTGGCGACCTTGATTGCCCCGCCGCTGGTCTTGATGGTGCGGACCGGCACGGCGCGGGTCAGCACGTCGGGGTGGGTTTCGCCGGTGGCGAATGGAGCAGTCGCCGCGCCGCCGAAATAGGGGAAATCGACGCCGACGACGTCGTCGTGATCCTCCTCGACGATCAATGACAGCTTCAATGTTGCTGAGGCGTCCTGCGCCTTTTCCTCAAGGTTCCACTTGCCTTGCTCGCCCCAGCGATAGCCGACAGAGCCGTTGGGGGCGACAAGGCTGCCCGCTTCGTTCGAGCGCGACGGTCTTCCATTGCGGATTGTTCTTCTCGCCGAGCTTGCCGGGCAGGTCGCCGGCGCGCAGGAACCGGCCCGGAACGAACCGGCCGTCCTTCTCCTCAAGCCGCACCAGCATCGGGAAGTCGGAGTACTTGCGGCAGTATTCCTCGAAATAGTCCGTCTGCCGGTCGAGGTGGAACTCGCGCAGGATCACGTGGCCGAAAGCCATCGCGAGGGCCGCGTCCGTGCCCTGCTTGGCGTTGAGCCAGACATCGCCGAACTTCGCGGCCTCGGAATAATCCGGGCAGATGACGGCCGACTTGGTGCCCTTGTAGCGCACCTCGGTGTAGAAATGCGCATCCGGCGTGCGCGTCTGCGGCACGTTGGAGCCCCAAAGGATGAGGTATCCCGAATTGTACCAGTCGGCGGATTCGGGAACGTCGGTCTGTTCGCCCCAGGTCATGGGACTGGCAGGCGGCAGGTCGCAGTACCAGTCGTAGAACGACATGCACACGCCGCCCAGGAGGCTGAGATAGCGCGAGCCGGCAGCGTAGCTGACCATCGACATTGCCGGGATCGGCGAGAACCCGAAAACCCGGTCCGGACCGTAGGTCTTTGCGGTGTAGGCATTGGCCGCGGCGATGATCTCGGTCACCTCGTCCCAGCTGGCGCGCACCAGCCCGCCCTTGCCGCGCATCTTGACGTAGGACTGGCGAAGGTTCGTATCGGCCTGTATCGCCGCCCATGCCTCGACCGGCGTCTTCGACCGGCGAAGCTCGCGCCAGGCCCGCATCAGCCGGCCACGGACCAGCGGGTTCTTCACCCGGTTCGCCGAATAGAGGTACCAACTGTATGAAGCGCCCCGCGCGCAGCCGCGCGGTTCGTGGTTCGGCAGGTCCGGACGCGTGCGCGGATAGTCCGTCTGCTGCGTTTCCCAGGTGACGATGCCGGACTTGACGTAGATCTTCCAGGAGCACGATCCGGTGCAGTTCACGCCGTGGGTGGAGCGCACGATCTTGTCGTGCCGCCAGCGGTTCCGGTAGGTGTCTTCCCAGTCGCGGCTTTCGCGCGTGACCTGTCCGTGCCCTTCGGAGAACTGCTCGAGCGCAGTCGACTGGAAGAAGTTCAGGCGGTCGAGCAGATGGCTCATCGTGTATTCCTTTCAGTGGCGTTCGGGCGCGGGCGGCGGCTTGGCCGCCCGCTGGTGTTCGGGATCATTGTGCGGGTTGGGCGGCGCCGATCACCGGCTCGCGGCGATGCTCGACATCGTGCAGCAACCCGCCCGGACGCGTGTAGACGAGCCATGTGATGCCGAGGCAAACCACGTAGAATGCCAGGAACAGCCAGAGCGCGCCGACGGGACTGCCGGTCATCGAGATCGAGGTGCCGTAGGCCTTGGGGATGAAGAACCCGCCATAGGCGCCGATCGCCGAGGTGAAGGCGACGATGCCGCCCGATTCCATGGCGATCTGCCTGGCGCGGTCCGCGCCCTTGAGCTGCGGCATCAGGCGCGGCACTTCCTTGCCCATGATCACCGGGATCATCTGGAACGTCGAAGCATTGCCGACGCCGGTGAAGAAGAAGAGCGCCATGAAACCGGCGAAGAAGCCCGCGAACGATCCCGCCTGCAGCGACACGATCACGGCGAATACCGAGGCAATCATGCCCGCGAACACCCAGAAAGTGACGCGGCCGCCGCCGTAGCGGTCGGAAACCCAGCCCGTGCCCGCGCGCGACAGCGCCCCGACCAGCGGCCCGAGGAACACATATTGCAGGGCGTTCACGTCCGGGAAGGCGAGCTTGCTCAACAGCGGGAAGCCGGCGGAATAGCCGATGAAGCTGCCAAACGTGCCGATGTAGAGCACGCACATCAGCCAGTTGTGGGTGCGCCCGAAGATCACAGCCTGCTGCGCGAAGCTCGCCTTTGCATCAGCGATGTCGTTCATGCCGAGCCATGCCGCCGCGGTCGCAAGGATGATGAAGGGCACCCAGACGAAGCCGGCGTTCTGCATCCACATCTGGCCGCCGCCGGACAATTCCTGCGGCGCGCCGCCCATGGCGCCGAAGACGCCCGCGGTGATGACGAGCGGCACGACGAACTGCATGACGCTGACGCCCAGGTTGCCGAGGCCGGCATTGAGCGCGAGCGCGTTGCCCTTTTCGGCCTTGGGGAAGAAGTAGCCGATATTGGCCATGGAGGAAGCGAAGTTGCCGCCGCCAAGGCCGCACAGAAGGGCCAGCACCAGGAAGATGATGTAGGGGGTCTGCGGATTCTGGACCGCGTAGCCGATGCCGATGGCCGGCAGCAGCAGCGAGGCGGTGGACAATGTCGTCCACAGCCGCCCGCCGAAGATGGGCACCATGAAGCCGTAGAAGATCCGCAGCGTTGCGCCCGACAGTGCCGGCAGCGCGGCAAGCCAGAAGAGTTGCTCCGGCGTGAAGTCGAAGCCGATGGCCGGAAGCCGCGCGACGACGATCGACCAGACCATCCAGACCGAGAACGCCAGCAGCAAGGCGGGTACCGAAATCCACAGATTGCGGCGGGCAACCGCCCTGCCCTTTTGTTGCCAGAATGCCTGGTCTTCAGGACGCCAGTCCTCCAGGAGGCGCGGCATGGCCGTGGATTCGGGATGGTGGATCGGCTGCATTTCCGGCAGCGCCGGCAGGCGGTCCAGCGCTTCGCCATGGGCGGCGCGTTCCATCGCGCGGATCGACAGGTGCATCCAGGCCAGCGAAATCGCCACGACCACGAACAGCAGCGCGAAACACGAGGTGTAGATGCCGGTCAGGTCCAGCAGTGCGCCGAAGGCGATCGGCAGGACGAAGCCGCCGAGGCCGCCGATCATTCCGACAAGGCCGCCGACCGCGCCGACATGCCTGGGATAGTAGACCGGGATGTGCTTGAACACCGCCGCCTTGCCGAGGCTCATGAAGAAGCCGAGGGCGAACAGCGACTCCAACGAAGGGCCACAGGCCCATGCGGGTGGAGAAGGCGATCGGGCCGTCCTTGCCCTGCACGACGTATTCGGTCGGCGGGTAGGACAGCATGAACAGGAAGACCAGCGAAAAGCCGAAGGTCCAGTACATGACCGCGCGCGCGCCGAACTTGTCGCTGAGATGCCCGCCATAGGCGCGGAACAGCGATGCGGAGAGGCTGAAGGAAGCCGCCGCCATGCCGGCCGTCTTCACATCGACACCATAGACGCTGATGAGATAGTGCGGCATCCACAGCGCCAGTGCGACGAAGGCGCCGAAGACGAAGAAGTAGTAGAGCGAGAAGCGCCAGACCTGGATGTTCCTGAGGGGCGCGAACTGCTCTGCAAATGAGGGAGCCTTGATCCCCTTGCGCCGGCGCTCGACGAGCTCGGGGTCATCCTTGGCCAGCAGGAAGAAGGCGACGCCCATGATCGCAAGGCCGACCGCCCAGATATGCGCGACGCCGTGCCAGCCATATGCCACCATGACGAAGGGCGCGATGAACTTGGTGACCGCCGCGCCCACATTGCCCGCGCCGAATATGCCCAGCGCCGTTCCCTGATGGCCCGCGTCGTACCAGCGCGACACATAGGCGACACCGATGATGAAGGATCCGCCCGCCAGGCCGATGCCGAGCGCGGCGAGAAGATACATCGGATAGCTGTCGGCGAAGGTCAGCGCCCAGGTGGCGAGCGCGGTGAGGATCATCTGTCCGGAGAAGATCAGCCGGCCGCCATATTTTTCGGTCCACACGCCGAGAAAGATGCGCGTCAGCGAACCGGTGAGTATGGGGGTTGCGACGAGCAGTCCGAACTGGAACTCGCTCAGCCCCAGTTCCTGCTTGATGGCGACGCCGATGATGGAGAAGATTGTCCAGACCGCGAAACACGCGGTAAACGCCAGTGTGCTCAAGCCAAGTGCGCGGTTCTGGTCCGCACGCGTGGCGGTCGCTTCGGTCTGCATGTCTTCCCTCCGGCTTCAGGTGTCGCTGATCCCTTCATGGATCGACAACAGACCTGCGGCCTGCGGGGCACGGGCGATTTGATCTAGATCACAAATCCGTCTAAACCTTAATGAAATAAATGACTTACCGAATTTTGTCGTTTCCCGTAAATCAAATGATCATGCGGCTTGCCGAACTTCATCAATCCAAATCTTGACTTTTATCAAGTGCGATGGGCGCAATGGCGTGGAATGCGAGCGAGGGTCTGGAATGGCTGACACATACTTTGGCGAAGTGCGCAGCCTCTCCCTGTTTTCCGAGATGGAGGAAGAGAATTTCGTTGCGCTGATGCGCGGTTCGTATGTCCAGAACTTCCCGCCGCAGGTGGAACTGATCAGCGAAGGAGACACTTCCGATTTCCTGCATGTGATCCTTGCCGGTTCGGTCGATCTTTACGCCCGGTGGAACGGCCGGGAAACAAGCATGGCGACCGCGCGGCCGATTTCGACCTTCATCCTCGCAGCCACGATCCGGCAGGCACCTTACCTGATGTCGGCGCGAACGCTGGAGAAGAGCCGGATCGCGCTCATTCCAAGCCAGGACGTCCGGGCCGTCTTCGACCGCGATGCGGTCTTTGCACGCGCCGTCGTGGGCGAACTCGCCTTGTGCTACCGCTCGGTGGTCAAGACCGCAAAGGATCTAAAGCTCCGCACATCGCTGGAGCGGCTGGCCAATTACCTGATCAAGGAACAGAAACGCTCGGCCGCCGGTGAAACCGGCTTCAACCTGCCTTTCGACAAGAAGCGGCTGGCTTCGCTTCTGGGCATGACCCCGGAAAATCTCAGCCGGGCGTTCAAGAGCCTTCAGGCCTACGGCGTCACGGTCGATGGCGCGCGGGTGAGCATCTTGAACCAGAAAGACCTCGACCGCTTCGCGAAATCCGATCCGCTGATCGACGACGAAGCATATTGAGTTGCTGATCGCTGCCTCGCGCCGGCGCGCAAGCCCGCAGACGCTCTTGGTCATTCCCTGAACAAGGCCGACCGCATGAGCCGGCATTCCAAGCGGTGATCCGGCGACCTGCCCCATGCGTAACTTGGGCAAGGAGCGCAAACATGCTGCTGGTTTCCCTGACACTCAATATCCTCGTCCTCGTACCCGTGCTCGCCGTGCTTTACCGGAACGGTCGCGCGGCAGAACACGCCTGGGGCATCGATACGCCTGCGCGCAGAATCCTGGCGGCAATCTACGCCGCGATCCTGCTGGCGAGCGTGCTCCTTCTCGCCGCTCACATACTCGATCGCAACGTGCTGGCATGGGCGCAGGCGCTGCTGGGCATCCAGGTGGTCTACAAGCTGCTGACGGCGCCACTGGCCGGCCTTCGAAACCCGGTAGTGCTTTCAAACCTTGGCATCGCCGCCGTTCATTTGGTCACGCTGGCCGTTACCGCGGCCTGAGCGTTCCGCAAAGACCGGTCCACAAAACTTTGTGTGATATATTGCACAGATTCAATTTTTTATTGGTGGCATCATCATGGAAATAGACGATCCGTAGAATTGTATCGAATTTTGGAGGCAAAATTGGACGATTGGTACGTATACGTTGTTGGATTGTTCGGTGCGTTCGTCTTCGACGTCACGATGAATGACGCACGAATATTCGAGATGTTCGCCGGCCTTGTTAGCTGATCGGCGAACATCTGAGTCAGTAGATCAGGCCGTGGCCGACTGCCCGAATCGTTTCGGTCAGATATTTGAACAAGGTCCCGTTGTTCTGGATGATGTCCCAGACGAAGACGATGAAGGTACCCGGCACCAGCAAGAAACCGTTGAAGTCTGCGCGTTCCATTCAAGTCACCCCTGACCAGTTGAACTGACCAAGTATCGCCTGATCGCGTGAAGGCGGTGCTAACCAATTCGTAACCTTTCGAGTCAAATTGCGCCTGTCTGCGACGGCGCCTTTTTCAGAATGCCGACCGAACCGGAGAACCTGGATCGACCGATTTCGAAGCGAAGACAAGCGGACCAACGGCTAGGGCGCTTTGGTCGGCGAGGGCATGCCTTTTGAGGTGCAGATTTTCTGGTGGCCGGAGCTCCATGCACCGGCAAAACTGCATTGATTGATTGTTGGTGCAGCAACAAACTGGAAATGTTTGGAGATGGCCGGTGCAATGGCGAGAGCAACGGTGGCGACGCAGCGACAGGACTGAATGCCAGTGGCAACGACACGCCAGTGCAGGCCGGCAAGCCAACGCCGTGGGCCGGCCCACCGCAAGCCTGCAAGTACACTACTTTTCCAAGACCCTGCCGTTCAGAAAGTCAGCCAACGTATAGCGGCGCGGGCTGGTTCTGTGAGTAGATAGGACAATGACCCGTTGTTCTGGATAAGGTCCCATACAAACAGGATGAAGATGCTCGGACCCATGACGAATCCGTTGTCGGCGCGCTCCATAGTTCTCACCCCTGAGAGTTGTTGGAACGGCCATCATGGGCAAGAACTCGTGAAGCCGCCGCTAACCAATTCGTAACCATTCAATTCAAAGTGGCCAAATCGGGCGCCTATCGAAAGCCCGGTGCAGCGTTTGTTTCATTTGTTGACACGCCCGCAGCCGCAGCCGCAATCATTGAGACTTGGCAATCGACCGGGGATGATGCGTGGCTGACAATCTTCAAAACCCGACCGGCATTGATGCCTACAAGCCAGCGGAGATCGCAGCGCTCGTCGAAGCATCGGGGGCCGCGAAGGCGCGGCTCGGACTTGCCCAGTTGTTCACGCTGGCGGTACTGGCCGGGGCTTTCATCGCTTTCGGGGCGGCCGCCTTTACCATGGCGATGACCGGCGCCGACCTGACCTTCGGCCCGGCGCGCTTCTTCGGCGGCATCGTCTTCTCGCTGGGCCTCATTTTGGTGATCGTGGGCGGGGCGGAACTCTTCACCGGCAATGCCCTGATGGTGATGGCCGCCGTCGACCGCCTGGTGACGCCCCTGGCATTGCTGCGCAACTGGGCGGTGGTTTGGTGCGGCAATCTTGCGGGTGCGCTGGCGCTAGCGTTTGCGATCCATCTGACCGGCCTGTTGGAAGGCGGCTTCGGGGACACGGCACGCAAGATTGCCACCGCCAAGGCGGAACTTTCCGCACTCGAAATGTTCATGCGCGCTGTTCTGTGCAATGTGCTTGTATGCCTTGCGGTGTGGCTGACCATCGGCGCGCGTACCGCGGCCGGCAAGATACTGGCGATCGTCTGGCCGATCGCCACTTTCGTGGCGCTGGGCCTCGAGCATTCCGTCGCCAACATGTTCCTGCTGCCGCAAGGGTTGCTGGCCGGCGCCCCGATCGACCTCACTGCAATTGCGCGCAACCTCGCGATAACCTCGCTCGGAAACATCGCCGGCGGCGCCGGCGGCGTCGCGCTCAGCTATCGCCTCGCCTATGGCCCGCGGGGATAAGTGACCGAACGCTCGCGGTCCCGGCGCAATCCCTCAAGCAATCAGACCGGGTAGCGCAGGACCGCCGCCAGTGCTGCTCCATCGGGCATGTCCGCACGACGAACCGCCAGGACTTTTGCGCCAGTGAGGATCGCCCGCCCCGCAATCTCGTCTATCACGCTATAGCTCGATGCGCCGGGCTTGCTGGCAAGGGCGATCCGCCCGTCGGCGTCGGCCACCGTGCCGGGCGTCACGTCGTCGATGTCGGCCATCAGCAACTCGATTGCACCGATCGTTGCGGCGCGCGCGGCAACTTGAAGGTCGGTGGTGGCGCGGAGCTGGCCCAGGCGTGTTTGATACAGCTCCTTCGCCGTTGCAATTTCCGAGGCGTAGTAGCCATCGAGTACCGATCGCGCCGCCTCGGCAAGCTCCCTGTCGCTGATGCGATCCGGGCTTGCATCGAGCCCCTTCGCCAGCAGCGCCGGATAGGTGTTGAGCGCCCTGAAGATCGGGGCGAGCGGATCGGTGGAGGCGAGGATCAACGGCGTGTCGCGGCCCGAAAGGACAGCGCGCAATGCTGCATCCACCTTCCGCGCATACTGGCGCAGCAACACGGTCTGGCCCTGGGCGTTGCCGATGCGCGTGCCCTGGGTGAGGTTGTTGACCGAGGCCCGGCCAACAGCATCGCCAGCGCCGTCGGGCAGGCCCGGCACGCGGACCGTAACTGCCGGCATGTCCGCGAACACCTCGACGAGGCGTACCGCATTTTCCGAAAGCGCCAGCACGTAGGCATGTTGCGGAAAGGCGATGGCGCGCAGCAGCGGCTTCAGATGGAAACGGTCCGACACCTCGACCGTATCGGAAATGGCAGTGGCAAGCCTGAAGGTGCGGATGCTGTCGGGCGTGGCAAGGACGGCCAGGCTATGCGCCTGCAGGTTCCAGAAGTCGTCATCCTCGCGCAGGGCGGCGAGTTCGGCTTCGAGCATGGCGGCGCGCCGCTTGTCCAGGCCTGCCTCCTCCAATTGCTGCAGCGCCGTTTTGGAAAGGTTGCCGAAGGCGATGCGGCTGGCCCCGATGTGCTGCGTTTGCGGTGTCGTCGGCACGTAGATGGAAACGCAGGCGTCCGAGCGCATGGGGATGAGCGCACGAATTTCGGGAAGCGTGGGAATGTCGACATGCAGCATCGTGTTGGGCTCCGTTTCTTCACCAGCAGGGGCCGGTGCAGCACCATAGACAATCGTTTTGCCGTGCCAATAGCCAAATTTTTTACATATGCTATGCAAGAGCGAAAGCTCCGGGCGCCCGAGGAAACCCGGCGGTTCTGCGCCAGCTGGCACCATAGGCAGTTTAGAACATGCAGCGGAAGATTGACCTTATTGTCGGCGTAAAGATTCGCAGCTGGCCTGGGCAACCAGATGTTCCAGTACGCAGCCGCAAAGGCGCTGGCGGACAGGTTGGGCGCAACCCTTTGTATCGACACCAGCAAATTCGCCAAAGTAAACCGGCTCGACCGCCCGCTGGAATTGGGTGCATTCGGGATCAGATGGACAGAGGTGCAACTGCCGCTCTATCCGCCCGAAAGCGGCTTGCGCCGGTTGGCGTCATGGCTGCACATACCGCAGCAACGCCGCCGGGCTATTCGAAAACTGTGTTTCGACGAAGGCTTCGATGCGGCGTTCAACGCAATTGACAGCTCGTGCACGATCATCGGCAATTTCCAGTCGTGGCGTTACTTTGCCGGGCATGAAGAGGCAATTCGCGCCGCATTCGACATCGACCGTCTGGCGACTCCGCGCATTGCGTCAATCGAGGCTGAAATTGCCGCCGCCGCACTGCCGGTGGCGGTGCATGTGCGCCGGGGCGACTACACGGAATCGGCCGAACATATCGCAAAGTTTGGCATGTTGTCGCGCCCCTACTACGATCTCGCCCGCGCGACTCTGGAGCGCGTCACCGGAGCTTCGCCTACCTATTTCCTGTTCAGCGACGAGCCGGAGGTCGCAGCGAGGGAACTTACCGGGTGGAGCAATCTGCGAACGGTGTCGGGATTTTCCGCGTTGGAGGAATTCCGCCTGATGGCATTGTGCCGGCATTTCATCATAGCGAACTCGACGTTCAGCTGGTGGGCAGCATGGCTCGGTCGCGCAGACGACAAGCAGGTCCTTGCTCCCCGGCAGTGGTTCGGCCCTGCGTTCGAAAAGCCGGTCGATCCCTTGGACCGCCTGGTGCCGGGATGGATCAGCATCGACAATGCCTGTTAGCACCATAGTCGCGAGAACCACAGGCTAAGCGATCAGTTCCTCGATCGCAGATTTCACTATGGAGAAATAGGGTTTGTTCAGACCCGCAGACGCGATGCGCTGCCATTGATCCTCCACGACCGTCTCATAGTACGCATGGTCGTCGAATAGCCTGGCCACGATCTCGCGAAGGTCTGATTCACCCGAGGCATCGAGCAATGCCAGTTGCTGGTTGCGGATCGGGTGGTGGACCAGTTCTAGCCGCACCGACGGTGGCGTCAGCCAGACGACGGGAATGCCTGCCGTCATTGCATCGAACGATACGGTTGACCCGATCGTGACGATGACATCCGACCCCAACAAATCCTCGGACAGCGAGGTGGTCGAGGGATCCGATAGCTGTGCCGGATCAAGCCATTCGAAGAGGGAACGGAACCATTTGGTGTTGCCGGACGGGTGAAGCCGCACGCGCAAGTCGATGTTCCCGACATTCTCGAAAGCCCGGCGCAAAAGATCTGCCGCGTCCTTCTCTGTGTCGTTCGAGCCGGCTATGTAGAGTACCCGTCGCCCCTTGCCATTGCGAGGGGCAATCGCCGACAATTCGTCCGCATTCAACGAAGGCGGAAACCCCGCTGCCTCGACTTGCGCCGACCGGATTCAACTCACGAATCCTTGCGGCCGAATACTCGGAGAACGGCAGGAAATGGCTGAACCGCCCGCGGCAAAGCGAAAACATCCGGGCGGGATGCATTTCCATTTCCTGGTACGGCAGCAGGACCGTTTTCACGCCCGATCCCGTCGCCTCGGCCCAAAGTGCAAGCTCGAAAGGGCGATTGGCGTTTCCAATTACCAGGCATTTCGTGCGACACTTGCGAAGGATCGAGCGGGCGAGGCCCCGGTATAGACGGTGTATGAACGCTGCCTGGATGATGTTCGCGATCTCGATGTCGTCGGCCTGAAGAAGCCTTGCTTTCGCTCTTACCCTGGTGGCGAAATACACTGCGGACGGCAAAGCGAGGAGCATTTGCAGGCGGTCCGATATCCCTGCCGGTCGCGCGACGTTCAAAGTGGAGCAGAAAGCGTATTTTCCTGCATCGAATTTTGCCGCAACGCGCCTCAACAGAGGGACTGCATTGACATAAGAACCTGCGAACAATATCGGCGCCTGCCGCAACGCTCCGGTTACCATGGGAGGCTCCTTGAGGATTTTTGTTGCTGTTCCCGAAAGAAGCGACCAAAACGGCTTGGCCTGCTTTTCCGGATTTCTCAGCCGTTTTCTTAGCGGTGTATACAAGTAATCGGCGGGCCCAAGCCCGGCTGCGTCCAGAGCTTGTGCAAAGGCCAGATATCGATCTGCTTCTGTTTTCCTGCCAAGAACTTGCTCTGAAGCCATTGCGTGCGACATGGTCATCATTTGCGCATCGTTCTAAATGATCAACAGTATCACGTCTTTCTGCTCCAGCTTAATCAGTAGCCTTTGTTATCATGGCCCTGCGCGCAAACCTGGCTATACGCGAATCTTCAATGTTGTCTATTTCGATGGCGCGCGACCTTATTTTCTTTTTTTCATTTTCTTTCTCATTTTTCTTTCTATTAGGATTATCAAGATATTTTGTCAGTTCATGCCATTTCATTATTTTTTCCATAAATTCTTCTTCCGACTTTGTGTAGTAATGATTTAGTAATATTTTATCGAAATCTGAAGGTTCCATGGTCTCTGCTGCAACCTCGCGTCCGCTGGAGTCGCGGTGCTTTCGGTTGTTTGCTGGCTTGAATATATGGACGTCAACTGTCTCCACTGCAAGCGGATCGACTATCGATTTGCACTTGGCCATCGGCAGACCATCAAGCAATTCCAACACTTGCGGATTGCTGGGCACGGCCGCACGGCGGGTAAAATTCCGTGTTACCCAACCTTCCGGCCGCTTTGCGTGGCCTCCAAAACCGAACTGAAGCCACGACACCAATATGACCGGATAGTCCTCCAGCTCAACCAGGACATCTTTCAACGTGTCCGCAGTAGCAGGGAAGATAAATTCATCCGCATCAATGAAGGCCATCCAGCGTGCCTTGTGCCCGTATGTGATAATGGCGTGTTTGTAGCATTCAACCTGGCTACGGTTCCAAGTCTGATATGTTACCTTGCCACTCGTAATGTAGGGCCCCAGTTTTTCGCGGGTGTCGTCCGTACTGAAGTTGTCAAAGAAATAGACATGTTCAACCCCGACTGAAAAATGGAAATCCAGCCACTCCTCGATATACTTTCCTTCATCTTTGGCAATAAGCGTCGCCGCCAAATAGTATTGCGGCTTCTCAGATCTCGCACGTGGTACGACAGTCAAATCCGGCCGCCTGGCAACTACGGCATCCCGTGTAAAAATTCGGGGCGTATTTGGCTCGGCACCAGCATTTACCGTGGCTGAACTGCGGCCAAACCGGTTTGCCAGGCGGTCTACCCAAGCCTTCACCATCGCCCACCAATCCATTTGCACCTTCTTGGCCTTCGACTTCAAACTTCTGGCAGCGTCGCTTCTAAACAGACTGCTTTACCGGGAAATCTTGGTGATCGAGCCAAATCCGGTATGAGCATGAATGGATGTCTGGAAGTCCTATGCGTAGCGTAGGCCGCCAGTCGGCAAGGCAGTCTTCGGTCCGATAGTAGACACAGCATTTGTTTTTATACATGGTGAAGCGGCAGCGCAATGATTCTGGTTGAGTAGGAGCACATGGGAGATGAGCATGCGTCGGCAGATGTTCCTCGTTTAATTTTAAAATCGAGGCAGATGGGCCCAACGGCGTAAAAACACAAATGCGAGATTATTAATGCCAAAAAAAAAATCTATCCTCAATGACTATCTCAGTCTTTTCCGAAAATACAGAAATGGAGAATTTTTTCCTAGTGAACGAATATTTCAAATAGGCTTCAACCGGTGTGGAACCCGAACGCTACATCATTTCTTTCTGAAAAGTGGCATAAATTCTATACATTGGGAAAAAGGCGAAATAGCAAGAAAATTTAATAAAAGAAAAGAGCTCGGTCAAGATCCATTTAGTGATTACAACGGATCTGTTTTGAGCGGAAATACTTTTGTTTCGGCCTTCACGGATATGATGGCTTTTGAAAATGAGTCAATTATTGAGCCCTATAAGGACTTCAAATATATTTTTGATTTTTATCCGAATGCCTTTTACATTTTGAACGTTCGGCCCGTTGATAATTGGATTAATAGCAGAATATCCCATCAACAAGGCAATTTCTATAAGAACTATTCTTTTGTAAGTTCAAGCAAGGAAATAGTAGTTGAATTCTGGCGCAAAGAGTGGGAAGAACATTTAAACGCTGTGGATCTATTTTTTAAAGGGAAACGTGCGAATTATATGAAGTTTGATATTGAAAATGATAATCCAAGAATTTTGTGTGATTTCCTAAGTAAAAAGTTCGGCAACGTATCGATAGAGAATTATGGTCATATAAAGAGCAAATCAAAGGCGCGCTAAATCTAGCATTGTGTTTGATGGATACGTGAGACCAATTTAGCCAGCTTCAGCCTGAAGCAACTGCCGGCGCGCCTGCCTGATACCGACGCATCATCGATGCCGCACATCTACCGGGCAGTGCAGATTGGCACATTGACCGGCCAAGCCGCGAACCATGTGTGACCGGACGGCACCGGCAACCCTTCAATCGGAAAACCAGCGCCGTCGATGGCCGGGTCAATCGGGTCCGGCTGAACAGGTGAGCCTTGCGCGAATTTCAGCCTCGGCTGCGTCACGCAGGTTCAGTCAACACAAGCGGCAGCGATACTGCCAACAAGGAAGGAATGAACCATGATGCACATAGGAAGCAAGTCATCCATGGCCGCGCTCGTGGCGGCTGCAACGCTGATGGCGGTTCAGGCAGAAGCGAAGGTCAAGGAACTGGGGTTCCGCGTCATCCAGGACCAGTTCTCCGAAATGCCGACGCTGGAAATGCGCCATGACGGCAGCAAGTGGGTATGGGCCAACAAGGGCGATGGCTACAACATCAAGGTGAAGGTCAAGATCGACAGCAGTGTCTACAAGGTCCATGGCGGCATGATTCACGTGCCGCAGGCCAACATGAATCTGTGGGCCATGCCGCAAGGCTACAAGACGAAGGACTATGAGAAGGTCGAGACCGTCCATGTCGGCAAGCCAATGCTGACATCGTTCCAGGGCGATGCGGCCAATCTGTGCAGCGTCTTCGGCGGCGAAAAGAAGAGCGTGCGCGACCTCGACGCGACAGCCATCCTGTCGGTCATGCACAGTTCCGATACCCACTCGACCAAGGGCATCCTGCCGATCAAGGTTGTATGCCTGCCCAAGGAACCGCATCGCGTTCCTGTCGACCTGACTGCTACCGCGCTCAAGGTCTACACGCTTCCCGCAAACCCCAGATGCGGAGAGCCGGTGCATCTCGTCACCGAGATACACACCAACAAGCCCGGCAAGGTCGACTTCACGCTGTTCCGCAAGGACGGCGAAAAGCAGGACGCCAGCCTGACGACCGGGAAGGTGGCCAATGGCTATGCCAAGCGCTGGTCGAAGAAGTATGTCTACGACCAGTCGATCAAGCGCGAGTACAAGGTCATGGTGAAGGGCAGCGAGCTTGCGAGCGAATGGGTTCCGGTCGAGGTCAAGTGCGGCGCCAACGCCGACTTCGAGCGGCCCCAGGGACTGACCAACTAACGCCGACCGCATTCGACCCTGACGCAGCCGCCGGCCGCAAGGCCGGCGGCGCAATCATTGAGATTGGCGCCGCCTAGTGGGAATCCTTGCCGACAGCGCTGCCGCGACAGCCTTTCAGGAAATCGAAATCCGCCCCGCTTTCCGCGCCTTCGACGTGGTCGTGGTACAGCCGGGCGTAGCCGCCGGACGGCACGTCGATTGCCGGTTTCCATGCCGCCAGGCGTTCAGCCAGTTCGGCTTCCGTAATGTCGAGGTGCAAGCTGCGGGCGGGGACGTCAAGTTCGATCATGTCGCCGTCGCGCACCACTGCCAGCGGCCCGCCCCTTGCCGCCTCGGGGCTCGCATGCAGGATCACGGTTCCATAGGCCGTGCCGGACATGCGCGCGTCGGATATGCGCACCATGTCGGTAATTCCCTTGCGCAGCACCTTGGGCGGAAGGCCCATGTTGCCGACCTCGGCCATGCCGGGATAGCCGCGCGGGCCGCAATTCTTCAGCACCATCACGCAGTGCTCGTCGATGTCGAGAGCGTCATCGTCGATCTTGCGCTTGTAATCGTCGATATCCTCGAACACGACCGCCCTGCCCCGGTGCTTCATCAGATGCGGCGAAGCGGCGGAAGGCTTCAGCACCGCGCCGTTAGGCGCCAGATTGCCGCGCAGCACGGCTATGCCGCCTTGCGCCGTCAACGCCTTCTCCACCGGACGGATGACGTCCTCGTTCCAGTTCTGCGCGTCCTTCACCTGCTCCCATGCGGTCTCGCCTGAAACGGTCAGCGCCTCGCGATTGAGCAGGCCGGCCTCGCCGAGCGTCTTGATCACCACCGGCAGGCCGCCCGCGTAGAAGAACTCCTCCATCAGGTATTTGCCCGACGGCATCAGGTTGACGATGGTCGGCACCTCGCGCCCCAGCCGGTCCCAGTCATCCAGCGACAGGTCAATTCCGACGCGCCCTGCGATCGCCAGCAAATGGATGACGGCATTGGTCGAACCGCCGACGGCGCCATTGACGCGAATGGCATTTTCGAAAGCCTCGCGCGTGAGGATGTCCGAAGGCTTCAGGTCGTCCTTGACCATCTGCACGATACGCCGCCCCGTCAGATGCGCCATCACGCGGCGGCGTGAATCGACGGCCGGGATCGCCGCATTTCCCGACAGCGCCATGCCCAGCGCCTCAGTCATGGACGCCATGGTCGATGCCGTGCCCATGGTGTTGCACGAGCCGGGCGAGCGCGACATCGCCTGTTCCGCGTCAAGGAAATCGGCCTCGCTCATCGTGCCGGCCTTGATGGCCTCGGACATCTGCCACAGCGCCGTGCCGCTGCCGACGCGTTCGCCGCGGAACCAGCCGTTCAGCATCGGGCCGCCGGTTACTGCGATGGCCGGCAGGTCGACCGAGGCGGCGCCCATCAGCAGCGCCGGCGTGGTCTTGTCGCAACCGACCATCAGCACCACGCCGTCGACCGGGTTGGCGCGGATCGCCTCCTCGACATCCATCGATGCGAGGTTGCGGTACATCATCGCGGTGGGACGCAGCGCGCTTTCGCCGGTCGAGAACACCGGAAACTCGACAGGCAGTCCGCCCGCCTCGTAAATGCCGTGCTTCACCCGTTGGGCGAGGTCGCGCAGATGCGCATTGCACGGCGTCAATTCGGACCAGGTGTTGCAGATGCCGATGACCGGACGCCCGTCGAAGAGGTCGGCCGGCAGGCCCTGGTTCTTCATCCAGGAGCGGTGGTAGATGTGGTCGCGCGAGGTGCCGCCGAACCACTCCGCCGAACGCAGTTTCCTTGGCCAGGCAGCCGGTTTGAATGTCATTGCATCTTTCCCGCCGCCGAAGCTAAAGCGCCCTTACCCGGCACATGTTTCCATCCTGGAGATCCGACGCGACCGCCAGCGAATTGCGCAGCGGCAGACCGAATTGCGGTGCCTCGATCTCGAACACGTCGCCCGGCTCGGTCCTCACGCCGTCAGCGAACGACAGCGTCGCGGTGCCGAACATGTGCACATGCACGTCGCCGGGCTGGCGAAACAGGCCATACTTGAAATGGTGATGTTCAAGGTTCGCGAGGGTGTGCGACATGTTCGCCTCGCCTGAAAGGAACGGCTTTTCCCAGATCGTGGAGCCGCCGCGAAGGATACGGGACGTACCGCGAACATCTTCCGGCAAGGGTCCAATGAGAATTTCGGGGCCGAACGAAGACTGCCGCAGCTTCGAATGGGCCAGATAGAGATAGTTTACCCGCTCCATCACATGGTCGGAAAACTCGTTGCCGAGCGCAAATCCGATGCGAAACGGCGTACCATCGTCGCCGATGACATAAATGCCGGCGATTTCCGGCTCCTCTCCGCCGTCCTGTGCGAAGGCAGGCGAGACCAGGGGAGCCCCGGGAGCGACCGCCGTGGTGCCGTCTCCCTTGTAGAACCACTCGGGCTGCACGCCGGCCTGTCCCCCGGCGGGCTTTCCGCCTTCCAGGCCCATGCGGAACATCTTCATGGAATTGGTGAGCTTGGCTTCGTCGCCCGCCGCCTTGTGCATGGCATCGCGCGTCGCGGCGGAACCAAGGTGGGTAAGGCCCGTCCCCGTCACGTGCAAGTGCGCGGGGTCGGGATGAATGACCGGCAGCAGCATCCGACCGTCGGCATAGGCGCCGGCAAGGTCTACCGCCTCGCCCAGCCCGATGTGGCGGATCCGCTCCGCCAGCGTCTGGCCGGCGCGCGCCGCGCCGAGCGCAAGCGAGTGCACGCTCTCCCCGCCATTGAGCACATACGCCTCGGTGCCATCGCGAACGACGACGCGCAGCTTGCCCGAGAGGTCCCTTATTTGCGAAAGCAGCATTGGCCTGCTTACCCCTTGTTCTTGTAGTAGACGTCGAGGAAGACGGCGAGCATCAGCACCGCGCCCTTGATCACCTGCTGCCAGTCGATGCCGATGCCCATGATGGACATGCCGTTGTTCATGACGCCCATGATGAAGGCGCCGATGACCGCGCCGATGACCTTGCCGACGCCGCCGGTCGTCGCCGCGCCGCCGATGAAGCAGGCGGCGATGACGTCGAGCTCGAAGCCGAGGCCGGCCTTTGGCGTCGCCACGTTGAGGCGGGCGGCGAAGATAAGGCCGGCGAGCGCCGCCAGCGCGCCCATGATCGCGAAGGTGATGAAGGTCAGCCGCTCGGTATCGATGCCCGACAGCTTGGCCGCCTTTTCATTGCCGCCCAGCGCATAGATGCGCCGGCCGATGGTCGTGCGCGTCGTCAGGAACACGAAGAGCGCTATCAGCGCGAACATCACGACGAGCACGTTGGGCAGGCCCTTGTACCGCGCCATCAGGTAGCTGAACGTCAGGAAGCCGGCAGCGATCAGGAGGTTGCGGCCGATAGAAGATGATGTCCGGCTCCTCCGCGAGGCCGTGCTCCTGCTGGCTGCGCCGCTCCTGGACGTTGAAGTAGATGATCAGCGCCGTGACCGCGATGCCGATCACCATCGCCAGCACGTTGAACGGCTGGCCGAAGAGCGTGCCGCCGAAAATGTCCGGCACGAAGCCGGAGCTCAGGAGCTGGAACTCCTTCGGGAACGGGCCGACCGACGCACCGCCGAGCACTGTCAGCGCCAGCCCCTTGAAGATCAGCATTCCCGCCAGCGTGACGATGAAGGCCGGTATCTTGTAGTAGGCGGTGAAGTACCCCTGCATGCCGCCGATCAGTGCGCCAAGCGCCAGGCAGACCAGCACCGACGTGACGATGTCGACCTTCCAGGTCACCATCATTACCGCGGCGACCGCCCCGATGAAGCCGGAGACCGATCCCACCGACAGGTCGATATGGCCCGCGACGATGATCAGCAGCATGCCAAGCGCCATGATGACGATGTAGCTGTTCTGCAGGATCAGGTTCGTCATGTTCACGGGCTTGAACAGCGTGCCGTCGGTCGTGAACTGGAAGAAGATCATGATCGCAAGCAGCGAGATCAGCAGCGCGTAGTCGCGAATATTCGATCTGACGAAGCGCATGACATCTTGCCGGCCGGTCGCCTGACGGCTTGTGTCGGTCATCTCAATCCTCCCAGGACTTCATGATTGCCCGCATGATCTTCTCCTGCGAAGCCTCGCGCGCCGGCATTTCGGCCACGAACTTTCCGTCGTTCATCACGTAGATTCGATCCGAGATGCCGAGCAGTTCCGGCATCTCCGACGAGATCACCACCACGGCCTTGCCCTGCTCCGCGAGCCGGTTGATCAGCCCGTAGATCTCGTACTTCGCCCCGACATCGATGCCGCGGGTCGGCTCGTCGAGGATGAGTATTTCGGGACCGGCGAACAGCCATTTCGAGAGCACCACCTTCTGCTGGTTGCCGCCCGAAAGGTTCAGCGTCGTCTGGAACACCGAAGACGAGCGGATGCCAAGGTCGCGGCGATAGCCGTTGGCGACGGCAAGTTCCTTCATGTTGTCGATCACCGCGTGTGACGACACGCCTTCGAGGTTCGCCAGCGTCACGTTGTGCTTGATGTGATCGATGAGAACGAGGCCGTAGGTCTTGCGGTCCTCGGTCACGTAGGCCAGGCCCGCATCCATGGCCTTGCCGATGGTGCTGACATCGACCTGCTTGCCGTGAACCTTCACGGTTCCTGAAATCTTCTGGCCCCATGCCCTTCCGAACAGCGACATCGCCAGCTCGGTGCGCCCGGCACCCATCAACCCCGCAATGCCGACCACCTCGCCGGCGCGGACGGAGAAGCTCACATTCTTGATCGTGTGCCGGTCCGAGTGCAGCGGATGGTATGCATTCCAGTCGGCCACCTCCAGCACAGGCTCGCCGATATTGGCATGGCGCGGCGGATAGCGGTCCGACAGTTCGCGGCCGACCATCGCCTTGATGATGCGGTCTTCGTCGACCTTGCCCGACTTGACATCGAGCGTGTCGACGGTCGCGCCGTCGCGCAGCACCGTGATGCGGTCGGCAACCTTGAGCACCTCGTTCAGCTTGTGGGTGATCAGGATGGAGGCAATGCCCTGGTCGCGGAACTCGCGAAGCAGGGCCAGCAATGCGTTCGAGTCGTGCTCGTTGAGGCTGGACGTGGGCTCATCCAGGATGAGCAGCTTCACCTTCTTGTTGAGCGCCTTGGCGATCTCCACCAACTGCTGCTTGCCCGTGCCGATGTTGGTGATCAGCGTGTCGGGATGTTCCTTCAGGCCGACCTTCGCCAGCAATTCCTTGGTGCGGCGGAAAACCTCGATCCAGTCTATGATCCCGTATTTCGCCGGCTCATGGCCAAGGAAGATGTTCTCGGCAATCGAAAGAAGCGGCACAAGCGCCAGCTCCTGGTGGATGATGATGATGCCAAGCGCCTCGCTGTCGGCGATCCTGGCAAACTCGCGCTCCTTGCCTTCGAACCGGATCGTGCCGGTATAGGAGCCGTGCGGATAGACGCCCGAAAGCACCTTCATCAAGGTGGACTTGCCTGCGCCGTTCTCCCCGACGACGGCGTGGATTTCGCCCGGCAGGACCGTCAGGTTGACGTTCGTCAGAGCCTTGACGCCCGGAAACGTCTTGGTGATGTCCTGCATCTCAAGAATGGGCTGCATGGTCAAACGCTCGCGAACCCTGCGCAACTCAAAAGAGCGCGGATGCCGAATGTAAAGGCGGAGGCCGGACGGGAGATTCCCGCCCGGCCGCGCAGTCTCAGTTCGCGATCTGGTCGGCTGTATAGTAGCCGGAATCGACGAGCATCTTGGTGATGTCGTCCTTGCCGACGGAGTATGGCGTCAGCAGGTAGGAAGGAACGACCTTGACCTCGTTGTTGTAGGTCTTGGTGTCGTTGATTTCCGGCTCCTTGCCCTGCATCACGGCGTCGACCATGGTTGCCGTGACCTTGGCGAGTTCGCGCGTGTCCTTGAACACGGTCGAGTATTGTTCGCCGCTCTGCATTGCCTTGACGGAGGGCAGTTCGGCGTCCTGGCCGGTCACGATCGGCATTTCGGGTCCCGGTGCATATCCAACGCCCTTGAGCGAGGAAATGATGCCGCGCGAAAGACCGTCATAGGGAGCAAGCACGCCATGCACCTTCTTGTCGGTGTAGTTTGCCGAAAGCAGGTTATCCATGCGCGCCTGTGCAACCGCGCCGTCCCAACGCAGCGTGCCGACCTTGTCCATGCCCATCTGGCCCGACACGATGGCGATCTCGCCAGAGTCGATCATCGGCTGCAGGACGCTCATTGCGCCATCGTAGAAATAGAAGGCGTTGGTGTCGTCCGGCGATCCGCCGAAGAGTTCGACGTTCCACGGCTTCACGTTCGGGAAACGCTCCTTCAGGCCCTGCACCAGCGACTGTGCCTGCAGCACCCCGACCCCGAAATTGTCGAAGGTCGTGTAGTAGTCGACATCGCCGGTCTTGGTGATCAGGCGGTCATAGGCGAAAACCTTCGCGCCCGATTCCTTGGCCTTTTTCAGGATGTCGGAGAGGGTCGAGCCGTCGATCGCCGCGATGATGAGCACCTTCGCGCCCTTGGTGACCATGTTTTCGATCTGCGCAAGCTGGTTCGGAATGTCATCCTCGCCATATTGCAGGTCGGTGCTGTAGCCGAGTGCGGTGAATTCCTTCACCATCGACTCGCCGTCCGAAATCCAGCGTGTGGACGATTTCGTCGGCATCGAGATTCCGACCAGGCCTTTGTCCTGCGCCACGGCCGGCGACGCAACCAGTGCCATGCCCACCGCGAGCGCGGTCAGCGCCTTTTTCAAAACACTCATACTTCCTCCCTTCGGCCGCCGCGTCCTGCGGATCCGGCCACGATGAAAACTGCGGGCGTTGCCCCGACCAGGCCGCTTCCCCGCATAATTCCTCCCGCGGGGCCGCGACCGGGGTGAAGATGAGCGCCACGGCGATATGCAAGTCAAATTTGATTTCTACAAAATGATATGCGTAATTCGCATGTCACTTTGGGGGATGTTTCATGGCCGACCGGAAACGCGTAGCCGCATCGCTGCTGCGAGGCGGACTGAAGCTGCAGCATTTCCGGCTGTTTGCGGCGCTGGACGAGACCGGCCAGATAAGCTCGGCCGCCCAGATGCTCGCCCTTTCGCAACCCGTCGCCTCGCGCCTGGCGGCGGAGGCAGAGCGCCTGTCCGGCGCCATCCTATACCGGCGCGGCAGCCGCGGCGTGACACTGACCGCCGCGGGACAGGCGCTGGCGCGGCGGGCGCGGCGCATGATCATCGAGATCGAGGAGGCCGAACGCGAACTGGAGGAAATCCACTCAGGGCGTTCGGGGCGCGTCAGCATCGGCACCGTAACTGGCCCGGCCTTCGAGCATGTGCTTCCCGTCATTCGCCAGGCACGCGTGACCTTGCCGCAGGTGGAGATCCATGTCGACGTGGCAACGAGCGACGTGCTTGCCTCCGCCTTGCTGGCGGGCAGCCTCGATTTCGCGTTCGCCCGCATTCCGCCCAATCGTGATCCAAGACTGTTCGAAACGCGCTCGGTGGGGCCGGAGGCGATGAGCCTCGTGGTGCGGACCAATCATCCGCTCCTGCGCATCCCGCCGACTTCGGTCTCGGAGTTGATGGATTATGACTGGGTGCTGCCGGGCGCAGGAACATTGCTGCGCACGACACTGGAAGCCGAACTGGTGGCGCGCGACCTGCCACTGCCACGCAAGGTCCTCAACACCACATCCTTCCTCCTGACATTGGTGACGGTGCGCCAGACCAACGCCATCGCGCCGGTGGCTACCTCCGTTGCCCGCTTCTTCGCGTCGCAAACGGGCATGGGGGGCGCGGTGGCGGAGCTGCCGCTGCCGTTCGACTTCGCGGTGGAACCCTATGCGCTGATGACGGTGCGCGGGCGCGAAGCAGGGCCTGCCGCACGGGAGGTCTTCAGGATGGTCTCCGCCGCGCTCGACCTTGAGGCCGGAAAGGCGGCGGACGGTTGATCGGGCATGCCTGGATGCTGCGGGATCAGCCGCACCAACCATCACGTTGCGGAAAGGCGAAAAGTGTTTTTATTGAGTGACTTGTGACCGCGACTGCTGCACGATGACGGCAAAGCGGCACGAGGTTCTGCGAACATGACGGCGCGCGAAGCCAGTCTGTGGGGAGCGAGCGAGGCCTACGACCGGTATATGGGTCGCTGGAGCCAAAAGGTCGCTCCGATTTTCCTGGATTGGCTCGATCCTCGCCCCGGCTTGCAGTGGATCGACATCGGTTGCGGCACTGGCATTCTCACCGCCACGATCGTCCACACCTGCAAGCCCGGTGAAATTGTCGGCATAGACAGCTCTGATCCGTTCCTGCAATCGGCCAAAGCGAACGTTCCGGAGCCGCAGGCATCGTTCATCAAGGGGGACGCAGGGCACGTCCCCCAGGGTGACGGGCGTTTCGATATCGCCGTGAGCGGACTGGTGCTCAACTTCCTCGCAGACAAGGAGGCCGCCATCCGCGAGATGGCGCGAATTGTCCGGCCCGGCGGCACGGTCGCCCTGTATGTCTGGGACTATGCCGGCCACATGCAGGTGATGCGCAGGTTCTTCGACGTGGCGATTGGCCTAGACCCTGCTGCAGTCGAATATGATGATGGAGTGAAAGCACCGGTTTGCCGACCGGGGCCACTGGGAGATTTGTTCAGGCACTGCGGCCTTGGCGACGTCTCGGTTCGCGCAATCGACATACCGGCCGCCTTCGACAGCTTCGATGACTATTGGACGCCTTTCCTTGGCGGTACGGGTTCCGCACCCAAATATTGCGCGTCGCTCGACGACGGGGCAAGGGAGCGTCTCCGGCAGGCGCTGCAACAGCAGCTACCGACCGGTCCCGACGGGGAAATCCTGCTCGCTGCCAGGGCATGGGCGGCAAAGGGACGGGTGACATAGGGCCGGTTCCAATGGCCTCTGCTTTGCCTCGGCGCGCCCAGAGTTGTTTGCTATCGGGCTAACCCGGCGACGAATCCGGCATGAACTTCACGCACTCCCCGTGCCAGCGGCCTGGCGCCCTGCCAACCCAACTTCTTCAGTCTGGCGGTATCGGCAAGCTTGCGTGGCGTGCCGTCGGGTCTGGAGGTATCGAACACCAACTCTCCTTTGAAGCCGGCAACCTCGCAGACGAGTGTAGCGAGATCGGCGATGGATATCTCCTCGCCCGACCCGATATTGACTGGTGCTTCGCCACTGTAGTTCCTGGCGAGGAACACCAGCGCGTCGGCGAGGTCATCGACATGCAGGAATTCACGCAGCGGCCTGCCAGAACCCCATACAGTCATTGATTTCGCCCCCGCGACTTTTGCTTCATGTGCCTTGCGCAGCAGCGCTGGCAGCACATGCGAGGTATCGAGATCGTAATTGTCGCCGGGACCGTAGAGGTTGGTCGGCTGCGCCGAGATGAAGTCGCAGCCATGCTGTTGGCGATAGGCCTGGCACAGCTTGATGCCGGCGATCTTGGCGATGGCATAGGCTTCGTTGGTCGGCTCGAGCGGACCGGTGAGCAGCGCCTCCTCCTTGATCGGCTGGGGGGCGAGCTTGGGATAGATGCAAGTCGAGCCGAGGAAAACCAGCTTCTGCACCTTTGACCGATAGGCGGAATGGATGACATTCGCCTCGATCATCAAGTTCTCGTAGAGAAAATCCGCCGAATAGTCGCTGTTCGCCTTGATGCCGCCGACCTTTGCCGCGGCAAGGAAGACGAGCTGTGGGCGGTGCTTCTCCATCCATTCCTCGACCGCTGCCTGGCGGGTGAGATCGAGTTCGGTCCGCGCGGCGGTAAGGACCGAGCAGCCTTCGCTTTCAAGCCTGCGCAGGATCGCCGCGCCGACCATGCCGCGGTGGCCAGCCACCCAAACACGTTTGCCGGCGATCGGGTAGATTTCGCTCACGGACGTCGAACCACGCGCTTTTGCACCGGGCTGGCGATGACGCGGCCTATCGTCGCCAAAGCTCTGAAGCAGAGGTTGATGAGGGAGATCTTCATCGCGCCGCCCCTCGTTCCTCGTCCGGCCGCCGTCGCCCGGCAGCAAGTTCGTCAATGTCCGCCTCCACCATTTCCCGGACCAGTTCGCCGAAACCCGTGCGGGCCTGCCAGCCGAGCCGGGCCTTTGCCTTGGCAGGGTTGCCGATCAGGCGGTCCACTTCGGCCGGGCGGAAATAGCGCGGATCGATCTCGACCAGCACCTTGCCGGTGCGCGCGTCGATGCCCTTTTCGTCGACGCCGTCGCCGCGCCACACGATGCTGATGCCTGTCTCAGCGAAGGCCGCCTCGACAAACTCGCGAACGGAACGGGCCTGCCCCGTGGCCAGGACATAATCATCGGGTTCGTCCTGCTGGAGCATGAGCCACATGCCCTCGACATAGTCGCGGGCATGACCCCAATCCCTTCGCGCCTCGATGTTGCCGAGGTAGAGCCTGTCCTGCAGTCCTAGCTTTATCGCCGCCACGGCGCGGGTGATCTTGCGGGTGACGAAGGTCTCGCCGCGCACCGGGCTCTCATGGTTGAAGAGGATGCCGTTCGAGGCGTGCATGCCGTAGGCTTCGCGGTAGTTGACCACCATCCAGTAGGCGTAGAGCTTGGCGACGGCGTAGGGGCTCCTGGGATAGAACGGCGTCGTCTCCGATTGCGGCGTCTCCTGCACCTTGCCGTAGAGTTCGGAGGTCGAGGCCTGGTAGAAGCGGGTGTTTTGCGTGAGCCCGAGCAGCCGGATCGCCTCCAGCAGCCTCAACGTGCCGAGCGCGTCGGCATTGGCGGTGTATTCGGCGGTCTCGAAGCTGACCTGGACGTGGCTTTGTGCGGCGAGATTGTAGATCTCGTCGGGCCGCGTCTCCTGGACGATGCGGATGAGGTTCGTCGCATCGGTCATGTCGCCATGATGCAGCTTCAGGCGGACATCGCGCTCGTGCGGGTCCTGGTAGAGATGGTCGATGCGGCCGGTGTTGAACGACGACGAGCGCCGCTTGATGCCGTGGACGGTGTAGCCCTTGGCCAGCAGCAATTCCGCCAGATATGCCCCGTCCTGGCCGGTGATGCCGGTGATCAGCGCGGTCTTGCCCGAACAGGGTTCATGTACCGGAACCGTCACCGCGCGCCGGCTCCGGAAAGGACGATGCGTTTCTGGGTGAAGACGATCGCGCAGACCCAGGTTCCAATGACAGGCAACCCAAGGACGAGGGGGACATAGGAGGCGAAGGCGGGGATGAATTGGGTGATGTCCGTGAACTCCTTGACCTTAATACAGACCTTGCTCTGCTGTTGCGAACCGCAGGTGCTTTTTCCGAACGCCTCATTCGCGCGCAATACTACGCACCAATTTTGCACGTTTACAAACTTCTGTAAGCTTTGAATTGCTCGCAAAGCATGGCGGAGGATTGCCCGTCGATCGTCGTTTTTACCCAATGGGGAACTGAGAAAAATAGACAGGCGAGCGTGCACCCGGCGATGAGCTTCGCCTCAATCGCTCAGGCTGATGACGTTCGCCTGGGTCTGCTGGATGGTGAGGTTCGGCAAGGCTGCTTGCGCCGTCGATTCTTCGGTGTGCAGCTGGTCACCTGCATTCAGCCGCCGGCCGATGAGCTGGACGATTTCCGGCGAGTCGGCGAATTTGGAGTGGTTGAGCGAGTTGGTGTCCTTGATGCCGCTCAGGTCGATCACCGTGACGCCGGTGCCCGCCAGTTCTGCCGGCGTCGCATCGCCCACCCTGTCGATGCCGCCTGCGATCTTGCGCGAGAACGCCAGCGCCTTGTCGTCCTTCGAAATCAGGACAAAGAAGTTGCGCTGTTCCTCCGGCAGCACCGATACCTGCTGCCTGAACAGGTCGAGATCTATATCGGGCGAGGCGAGGATGACGGTCCGAAGCTTGCCGTACCGGTTGAACGCGCCCAGGAGTTTTGCCTGCCGCATCGCCTCGACGGTCAGCAGATTGCCCATCGAGTGCGCCAGGATGTGGAACGATTCCGCTTTCGTCTCCGACAGCAAGGCGGATGTCTTGAGAAGCGCATCGCGGGCCTGGAGGGCGCTGTTCATGTCGTAGACATAGTCGACGGTCTTGCCGCGCGATGCCCAGGTGAAAAGCACCGGAACGCCGTTGAAGCCCGAATCCTCCACGAATTGCGAGATCCGCATCACCGCGGCTGCCGCAGTCGTGTTGTAGCCGTGCACGAATATCAGCACTTCACGCTCGCCCTCGGGCTTCAGCTCGAGCGCGGCATCGATATTGGCCTTGAAGGCGTCGCTGCTGTCGAAGATGAGCGGATCGAGGACGACGATGTCCTTTCTCGGGTCCGGCGGCAGTTTCTTCGGCCGCTCGATCTTGCCCGGCACATGGTCCGGCGGAATTGAAACCGTCACCTTTGCCAGCGACACCTCACGCGAGCGTTCGCCCGAAAACAGGATGGCCGGGTCGGGATCCTGGTCCCGGGACGTGGCGATGAAGATGTCGTGCAGCCTGACGCCCGCGACCTGTTGAACGGGAATGTCGCCGCTTATCCCGAAAACCGCCTCGGGAAGCTTGGCGCAGCTTGAAAGTGCGACGAGCGCGCAGAGCAAGACGGCAGCGCGCCGGGTGCTGCTAACAGACGGCCTGGCTGGCAATGCTTCACCCCGCATGACAATTGCCGAATTGGCCGGCTGGAACTGGAACACGCTTTACTCACCCGCTGGCCGCATGAATTGCCGCCCGGTTGACGGACGGTCAGATTTCGCACTGCGCTACTATAGAAATGGACCATTGGCAATTTAGGATGCGTTAACGTTGGCGACTTTAGTTTCCACCGTGGGTCATGCGCCACGCTTCGAAGCGGGAGCTTCAACGCGCGCGAAGGCGAAGCGTGAGCTGTACGGAAGCTGGCATCGATGCTTGCCACCTTTCGGCGGGACCACTAGTTTTGCACAATTAGCGACATTTCTGTCGCAATCGGCAGAAGCCAGTGCGGACGCAAGACAGTGCCGGAACATCAAGCATGCCGGACCAGCGCCGTGTCGACTGGGTGTTTGTCGCGCTCAACGTATTCATCTATGCGCGCCACCCCTATCTGACCTGGCGGTTCAGGCAAAAGGTCGGCTACTTGCCCGATGTCGCCCTCCCCCGGCGCTATCATGAGAAGATCTACTGGCGAAAGGTCTTCGACCGCAATCCGGCATTCTGCGACTTCTGCGACAAGCTGAAGACCAAGGCCTGGTTCCGGCGCAATGTGCCATCGCTCAAGGTCGTGGAGCCGCTTTGGACCGGCACCGGACTTGAAGGGGAAGCAGCGAAACTGCTTGCCGGCGGACACGTCGTGCTGAAGGGCAATCACGGCTCGGGGTTCAACCTGTTTCCGGACGACATTTCAAGGGGAATGACCTTCGTGCGGAAGTCGGCACGCCGCTGGATGTCGCGCAATTTCGCGTGGCGATATTACCAGCCGGCATATCGCGATGCCGAGCGCGTCCTCCTGATCGAGCCGTTGATCCGCAATGACGGCGAACCGCTCGTCGACTATTACGTGCGCGCTGCCATGGGAAAGGTTCTGGTCGTTTCGGTGCTGATCAACGCCAAGCGCGACGGACAGAAATACGGATATTTCGACGAGGCCGGAGCGGCGGTTGGCGCAACTTGAACCGGCAAACTCCAAGAACACGCTTCCGCCCGACTTTGTGCCGCCCGACACCTACGCCGCGGCGATGGCGCATGCGCGCGAACTGAGCCGCGGCTTCGACTATTTGCGGATCGATTTCATGTCGTGCGGAAAGGACCTCTATGCCGGCGAAATCACCGTCTATCCCAATGCCGGCCTGACATGGGCCAAGGACGATCCCGCGACCGACATCAACGCGCTTACCAATGCGGGATGGAATTTGTTGAACAGCCATTTCTTCACGGCACGGCACTCGCCGGCCATGGCACACTACCGGCGCAGACTGGCTGCGGCCCTAAGCATTGCGGAAAACGAAATCGCCTGAAGCAGGTCACCTGCCCGCCATCGGTGAGGTTTACTTCAACCCACTATGGTGACACCTGTATCTGGCTTCTCTTCGTCGCCGCCTGACAAATGGTACATGGCAAATGCCTTTCCAGAAATTCAGGTTGCGAAGTATCATACTATTCAAAAAACGACAATGCGGACTTTACCTCGACGTATGCGCAACGGGATATTCAGTCCGGTTTCGCGGGCCTGAACGCACCTGATCTTCGCATTCGGTGCGCGTCAACAGTCCGGAAACGGATTTCCCGGCATTGGCGTGCTGCTGCCAATCCGCATTTTCCATAGGCTGCAAATTCCGGTCGGAGCGGTTCGCCGCCATCGCCATGGCGCGCCCGACAATGTGCAAAATTTGGCTTGCCTGTGGCAAGGGCGCACTAGTGCGAATCAGGGCGAAGTCTAAAATGCGTCGCGAAAAGTCCGATGCGCGGACATGGATGTGACAGGGGTTGGCATGCGGTTGCGCGATATTTTGCTTGTGGTGGCGGTGGTGCTCTTGCCGGGCTGCTCGCTGATGCCCGATGCGGCGCCGGTGGCCTCGCAGATCAAGACCTACGACTCGACCTACACCGCCGGCATGTCCTCTTATGCGGGTTCGCAGCACACAAAGAACCCGTTCTCGACGACTTTCCTCAAGAACCGCAAGACGCTGTACGTCGATCCAGATGCACCGGGTCAAAAGCCCTATTTCATCGAGTTCAGGGCACGCAACGCGCTCACCTACGGGCATGCCAGCGTGGTATTCGGCAAACTCGATGCAAACGGCAAAGTCCCGGTCAACGGCCAGGGCGTGCTTGATCCGAAGCAGGTGCAGATTTCGGGATTGCACCCGGCAACAAACGATCCGAAGCAGTGGGCCAAGGGGCATGCGGTGCCTGTACCGGCAGAAACGGGCCCCAGCGATGGCGATTTCGAGGACGCCTACGTCACCGCGCGCTTTCAGGTCAATTTGACCGAGGAAGAGTTCCGCAAGGTGGTGGCGATTGTCCAGCGCCACAAGGCATCATACGCCTATTGGTACGCGCCCAACTACGCTTCCAACTGCCTCGGCTATATTGGCTCGATCGCGAAGGAAATGGGACTGCGCGTGCCGACGATCCCGACGATGCCAAAGCAGTATGTGAACCAGCTCAAGGCGATGAACACGTAGCTGCTACGGCGATTTGCGCAAAAAAAATGCTTGAGCCAAGCCCAAGCAAACAATCGATAAAAGCGCCCGGCAGCCAAACGCTGCCGGGCGAATTCATGTCAGCCGTTGGTGACGACCGGCGCGGGAGCCTTGCCCTTGCCGTAAACGCAGCCAGAAACAGAAACAACGGCCAGAACGAGCATTGCTGCTGTGACGATCTTCTTCATTGCTACACCCCGTTCTCGGTTGGAGTCACGATTGATTCCACTTGCGAATATCCGTGTGTTGGCCCCGCCCATCTAGTGCAAATATACAACAGTGATGTTTTTTCGACCTTATTCCCGCTGTTTTGGAGATCAGGCAAGCCGCCAAGGGGCATTTGCGGCCTACTTCTCCGGCAGCGCACGCTTGACCTGAAATGCCGGCATTGCTTCCATTGCATGGCTGAATCCTTGATCCGGAAAACAATGCAACTTTCGAGATTCCTCCTTGTCGTCATCGCCCTGCTGCTGACCAGCAGCCCGCTATCCCAGGCGCAGGCCGGCACGATCGTTCCCATGGAGGGACTGAAGCGAAACACGATCGTCGTGAAGACATCGCAGCGCCGCCTCTATCTGGCGCTGGGCGACGGCAGCGCCATCCGATACCCCATCGGCGTCGGGCGCGATGGCAAGCAGTGGACAGGCCAGCGCCGCGTGATCAGCAAGCGGCTGCGCCCTGCCTGGAGCCCGACGGCGCAGATCAGGCGGGACAATCCGCGCATTCCCAATGTCATTCCGGCAGGCGCACCGAACAATCCCATGGGCGCCGCGGCGCTGCTCCTTTCAGGCGACGGCCAATACGCCATCCACGGCACGAACAAGCCCGGCTCGGTCGGCGGCTTCGTTTCCTATGGCTGCATCCGCATGCTGAACGAGGACATCATGGACCTCTACAGCCGCGTCAACATCGGGACGACCGTCATCGTCATGCCCTGACCGGGCGAGGTCACACCCCGCCCATCTGTTCCGGGGTATCCGGGAATGCGCTCGCCGGATAGGTCTTCGGCGTGACCGGCAGGTAGGCCGGACCCTTGCGAACCAGGAAATCGTTGAAAATCTTCATTGCCGGCGAGATCGAACGGTCGAGGCGCGAGACGGAGAACCATTGCCGGCGGATCGGCATGCCTTCAACGTCGAGGATCGCCAGGCGTTTCAACTGAAGCTCCTGCTCGATGGTGTGCGCGGAGATGAAGGCGACGCCGAGGCCCGCCATGACGGCCTGCTTGATCGTCTCGTTGGAACCCATCTCGGCGCCGAGATTCTCGAGCTTCTCCGGGATGCCGGCGAAGAAAATCTCGAGCGAGATGCGGGTGCCCGATCCAGGTTCGCGCACCAGGAACCGTTCGCGCGCAATCTCCTGGCGGGTTATGTCGCGGCGCGCTGCCAGCGGATGGTCCGGCGGCGCCACAATCACCAGCGGATGGTCGCCGAAGATTTGCGAGCGGACCGGAAGATCGCGCGGCGGTCGGCCCATCAGCGCCATGTCCAGCGAATGGTTGCGAAGCGCCTCGATAGTCTCGGCACGGTTGCCGACGATCAGGTCGACCTTGATACCGGGATAGTCCTTCAGGAAAGCCGCGATGAGGCGCGGCGCGAAATACTTGGCGGTCGACACCACGCCGAGCCGCAAGGTTCCCGAATTCCCGCCTGCCAGCAATTCCAGTTCCTCCACCAGCCGACGCAGGCGCTCCTCCACTTCCTGAGCCGCCAGGATGACCGCGTGTCCGGCTGTGGTAGGGAGCAGCCCCTCGGGCGTCCGGTCGAACAGGTTCATGCCGGCTTCCTGCTCAAGCTGCTTCAACTGCAATGTAACCGCCGGTCCGGTCAGCCCGAGGGCATCGCCCGCCAGCGAGATGCGGCCGGTTCTGGCGATGGCGATGACGGCACGCAGTTCGCGCAAGGTGAACCTGATCATGCGCACGAAGTTAGTTTTTCTTATTCGTAATGTAAATTAAATAAAATTTACTAATCCGTGTCGATCAGGTTCATTTGGCCCTGTCGCTGAATGGCGACCGGGAGGAATGCAGATGACCAATGCCACGCTGGATGCGTTCCTCAACTCCCATGCCATCGGAGGCGACACCGTCGCCCGCCAGACTGCAGAACTGGTCCGCCAGTTCGCCAGCGCGGCAGCCCGGATGCGCAAGGTCATCAATGAAGGCGCGCTCGGCGCGGCATTCGCTTCCACACGCGGAACGGCCAATGCAGGCGGCGACACCCAGATGGATCTCGACGTCTTTGCCGACGACATCTTCCTGGCGGCGGCGCGGCAGGTGCCCGGCGTCAGATGGTACGCGTCGGAGGAATTGCCGCATCCTGTCGCGGTCACGCCGGAAGGCGAAATTGCCGTCGCCATCGATCCGCTGGATGGTTCGTCCAACATCGACACGAATGTTTCGATCGGAACGATCTTCTCCATCGTGCCCGCCGCTGCGGGCGTGGACGAGACTTTCCTGCAGCCCGGCACCAGGCAGATCGCCGCGGGCTTCTTCATCTACGGCCCGCAACTGGCGCTTGCCATCACACTCGGCGGCGGCACGCACGCCTTCGTCTTTTCCTCGCGCCTTGGCTGTTTCGTCGAGGTTCACAGCGGACTGACGATTTCAAGAGATACCCGCGAATTCGCGATCAACGCCTCGAACTACCGGCACTGGGACGACAGCACAAAGGCCTATGTCGATGACCTGCTGCAGGGCGGAGAAGGTCCGCGGGAGAAGGACTACAACATGCGCTGGATTGCCTCTCTGGTTGCCGAAACCTGGCGCATCCTCGTGCGCGGCGGCGTGTTCCTTTACCCCCGCGACGCGCGCAAGGGCTATTCGAGCGGCCGCCTGCGGCTGGTCTACGAGGCCAATCCGATCGCCATGCTGATCGAGCACGCCGGCGGGTCGGCCAGCAACGGGGCCGTGCGCATCATGGACCTCGTGCCGGGAGACCTGCACCAGCGCACGCCGCTCATCTTCGGCTCGGCGCGCGAAGTGCTCAAGGTCGAGCGCTACCACAACGACCCGTCCGCCATCGGCATCCGCCACCCGCTTTTCGGCCATCGCGGCCTCTTCAAGGCGTGAGATCATCATGTCGCACAAGCATCCCATCATCGCCATCACGGGTTCCTCGGGCGCCGGCACGACAACCGTCAAGGAAACCTTCGAGAAGATCTTCAGCCGCGAAAAGATCACCGCCGCCTTCATCGAGGGCGACGCATTCCACCGGTATGACCGCGCAGGAATGAAGGAAAAGGTCGCGGAGGAAGAGGCCCGCGGCAATTCGAACTTCTCCCATTTCAACCCGCAAGCCAACGAACTCGAGATCCTCGAATCGGTCTTCGAGGAGTACGGCCGCAAGGGCACCGGCAAGACGCGCCACTACGTTCACGACGAGAAGGAAGGCGTGCGCTACGGCGTGCAGGCGGGAAGTTTCACGCCATGGGAAGACCTGCCGTCCAGCGACCTGCTGTTCTACGAAGGGCTGCACGGCTGTTTCGCGGGCGACGACATCGACGTCGCCCGGCATGTCGACCTCAAGATCGGCGTCGTGCCCGTCATCAATCTCGAATGGATCCAGAAGATCCACCGCGACAAGGCATCGCGCGGATACTCGACCGAAACCGTGACCGACACGATCCTGCGGCGCATGCCCGACTATGCGCGGTACATCTGCCCGCAATTTTCGCAGACCAACATCAACTTCCAGCGCGTTCCCACGGTCGATACCTCCAACCCCTTCATCGCGCGCTGGATACCGACGCCGTCGGAATCGATGCTGGTGATCCGCTTCGCCAACCCGCGCGGCATCGACTTTCCGTACCTGCTGTCGATGCTTACCGGCAGCTTCATGTCGCGCGCCAATTCGATCGTGTGCTCAGGCGAGAAACTGGACCTCGCCATGCAGCTCATCTTCACGCCGCTGATCCACAAGCTGATGGACATCAAGCGCAGGTCCGCATGATGAACCCGTTGCGACCTTGCCGGCAGGAGGAAAAGCAATGATTGCCACACGACCGGTTCAGCATTCGAAAAGATCGAGCGGCACGGTGATGACGCAGGTCGATTTCTCGCAGGGCGTGAGCGATCACACCGCCGAAGTCATACGCCGGTTGCTTTCCCGCTTTTCACGCGTGGTGCTGATCGGCGTCCTTGGCAACAAGGGCGGGGAATACAATCCGGCATTTTCGCTGGAGCAGTACATTCCCGACCTGGAAGAGGCGCTTTCGGGCGATGTGTGGTTCATCGGGACGAATGTCGGTCCGGATGCTGAAATCCGCGCTCGACCGCATTCCCGCAGGTTCCGTGGTGCTGCTCGAAAATCTGCGCTTCTGCAAATCAGAGCAGCGCAATCCGCGCAGCTTTGCCATCCGGCTGAGTTGCCTCGCCGACTTCCTGCATATCGACGCAGAGCACGTGCCGCAGCAGCCTTGGGCGCACGAACTCGCCAACCTTTTGCCGGCTGCCCTGCCGCACGCCCCGAACCATGAGAGGACACCAGCATGGCCCGCATAACGCTTCGCCAGCTTCTCGACGATGCCGCCGAGCGCAATACGGCGTCCCTGCCTTCAACATCAACAACATGGAGCAGGGCCTCGCCATCATGCAGGCGGCCAGCCGCGGTCGATGCGCCGGTCATCATCCAGGCCTCGCGCGGGGCGCGCTCCTACGCCAACGACATCATGCTGGCGAAGATGATGGAGGCGCTCGAGACGATGTATCCCGCAGATTCCGCTCTGCATCCACCAGGACCACGGCAACAACGTCGCCACCTGCCTTTCGGCGATCCAGCACGGCTTCACCTCGGTGATGATGGATGGTTCGCTGAAGGAAGACGCCAAGACGCCGGCCGACTATGACTACAACGTCGACATCACCCGCGAGGTGGCGCGGCTCGCCCACATGGTCGGCGCATCGGTCGAGGGCGAACTCGGCGTGCCTCGGTTCGCTCGAAACCGGCGAAGGCGAAGCCGAGGACGGTCACGGCTTCGAAGGCAAGCTCGACCAGCTCGATGCTGCTCACCGACCCCGAGGAGGCGGCGCGTTTCGTCGCCGAAACCAGGTGTCGATGCGCTGGCGGTTGCGATCGGCACCTCGCACGGCGCCTACAAGTTCACCCGCGAAGCCGACCGGCGATGTGCTGGCGATGGACGTGATCGAGCGCATCCACCAGCGCCTGCCGAACACGCATATCGTCATGCACGGCTCGTCCTCGGTACCGCAGGAATGGCAGGAGGTATTCAACGCCAATGGCGGCGAAATGCGCGAGACCTGGGGCGTGCCGGTGGAGGAAATCGTGCGCGGCATCAGGCACGGCGTGCGCAAGGTCAACATCGACACCGATCTGCGCCTGGCGGCGGCGCCGAATTCCGCCGCGTGGCAAACACGAGCAAGTCCGAATTCGATCCGCGGAAATTCCTGAAGCCGGCGATGGACGCCATGGCGAGCGTCTGCCGCGACCGCTTCGAGGCATTCGGCACCGCCGGAAAGGCCTCGGCCATAAAGGTCGTGCCGATGAGCGAAATGGCGAAGCGCTACGCCAAGGGCGAGTTCGCATCCCCCACCCGACCGGCGAAAGCCGCATGACGCCGACTGGCGGAAAGGACAGTGCCATGACCATCGACGCAAAGACCGAGATCAAGGGCAAGGAACGCTACAAGGCCGGGCGTGCTGAAATACGCCCAGATGGGCTATTGGGACGGCGACTACGAGCCCAAGGACACCGACGTGCTCGCGCTGTTCCGGATCACGCCGCAGGACGGCGTCGATCCGGTCGAGGCCGCCGCCGCCGTCGCCGGCGAAAGCTCGACGGCGACCTGGACCGTCGTGTGGACCGACCGGCTGACCGCCTGCGACCAGTATCGCGCCAAGGCGTACCGCGTCGAACCGGTGCCGGGCCGCCAGGGCGAATACTTCTGCTACGTCGCCTACGACCTCATCCTGTTCGAGCCGGGTTCGATCGCCAACCTCACCGCCTCGATCATCGGCAACGTGTTCTCGTTCAAGCCGCTCAAGGCCGCGCGGCTCGAGGACATGCGCCTGCCGGTCGCCTATGTGAAGACCTACAAGGGTCCGCCGACCGGCATCGTCGTCGAGCGCGAGCGGCTCGACAAGTTCGGCAAGCCGCTGCTCGGCGCGACCACCAAGCCGAAGCTCGGGCTTTCGGGCAAGAACTACGGCCGCGTCGTCTATGAGGGGCTGCAGCGGCGGCCTCGACTTCATGAAGGACGACGAGAACATCAACTCGCAGCCCTTCATGCACTGGCGCGACCGCTTCCTCTACTGCATGGAGGCGGTCAACCTTGCCTCCGCGCAGACCGGCGAGGTCAAGGGGCACTACCTCAACATCACCGCCGGCACGATGGAGGAGATGTACCGCCGCGCCGAATTCGCCAAGGAACTCGGCTCGGTGATCGTGATGGTCGACCTCATCATCGGCTGGACGGCGATCCAGTCGATCTCCGAATGGTGCCGCCAGAACGACATGATCCTGCACATGCACCGCGCCGGGCACGGCACCTACACGCGGCAGAAGAACCACGGCATCTCGTTCCGCGTCATCGCCAAGTGGCTGCGCCTTGCCGGCGTCGATCACCTGCACACCGGCACCGCCGTCGGCAAGCTCGAGGGCGATCCGCTGACCGTGCAGGGCTACTACAATGTCTGCCGCGAGTTGAAGAACGAGGTCGACCTGCCGCGCGGCATCTTCTTCGAGCAGGACTGGGCCGACACGCTGAAGGTCATGCCGGTTGCCTCGGGCGGCATCCATGCCGGGCAGATGCACCAGCTTCTCGACCTGTTCGGCGACGATGTGGTGCTGCAGTTCGGCGGCGGCACCATCGGCCATCCGATGGGCATCCAGGCGGGCGCGCACGGCGAACCGCGTGGCGCTGGAAGCCATGGTCCTGGCCCGCAACGAAGGGCGCGACATCAAGAACGAAGGGCCGGAAATCCTGCGCGCCGCCGCCAAGTGGTGCAAGCCGCTGGAAGCCGCCCTCGATATCTGGGGCAACATCACCTTCAACTACACCTCGACCGACACGTCGGACTTCGTGCCGACCCCGTCCGTCGCCATGTGACCGGCAAAAAGGGAGATATCGACATGCGCATCACCCAAGGCTGTTTCTCGTTTCTGCCCGACCTCACCGACGCGCAGATCCGCGACCAGGTCGAGTATTGCCTCGGCCACGACTGGGCCATCGGCATCGAGTTCACCGACGATCCGCACCCGCGCAACACCTATTGGGAGATGTGGGGCAACCCGATGTTCGACCTCAAGGATGCCAAGGGCGTGATGATGGAGCTTGCCGACTGCCGCAAGGTCAATCCGGACGCTACATCCGCATCAACGCCTTCGACAACACGCGCGGCTGGGAAACCGTGCGGATGTCGTTCATCGTCAACCGCCCGGCGAATGAACCGAGGCTGGAGATGACGCGGACCGAGCGGCGCGGGCGCACGCAGACCTATGGCTGGAAGACGGCGTAAACCGTCGCAACCCGATTTCGGAGTGAAGCTGGTGAGCGAAACAACGCAGGATGCCACGCCGCAGACGGTCGACCTGAAGGCAGCCTACGAGAATTCGGGAGTTGCCGAAATCCTCGCCGATCTCGACCGCGAACTCGTCGGCCTGAAGCCGGTGAAGGCGAGGATCCGCGAGATCGCGGCGTTGCTGCATCGTTGAACGGGCGCGCAAGTCGATGGGCCTCAGCCACGACGCCCCCACCCTGCACATGAGCTTCACCGGCAATCCGGGAACCGGCAAGACCACCGTCGCGCTGCGCATGGCCGGAATTGCTTCACCGGCTCGGCTATGTCCGCAAGGGCCACCTGGTGTCGGTGACGCGCGACGATCTTGTCGGACAGTATATCGGACACACCGCGCCGAAGACCAAGGAGGTGCTCAAGCGCGCCATGGGCGGCGTGCTGTTCATCGACGAGGCGTACTACCTCTACCGCCCCGACAATGAACGCGACTACGGGCAGGAGGCGATCGAAATCCTTCTGCAGGTCATGGAGAACAACCGCGACGATCTCGTCGTGATCCTTGCCGGCTATGCCGACCGGATGGACCGGTTCTTCTCGAGCAATCCGGGCTTTCGCTCGCGGATAGCGCACCACATCGACTTTCCGGACTACGGCGACGAGGAACTGCTGACCATCGCCGCAGTCCATGCTGGCGAGCCAGAGCTATCACTTTGACAGCGAGGCGAGGCAAGTCATGGCCGACTACATCGCCATGCGGCGGCAGCAGCCCCATTTCGCCAATGCCCGCTCGATCCGCAATGCGCTCGACCGCGCGCGGCTGCGGCAGGCGAACCGGCTGTTCAGCACCTCGCAGGGCCCGGTAAGCGCCGAGGAAATATCCACCATCAGGGCAGAGGACCTGCGCGCAAGCCGCGTTTTCAGCGGTGGACTGAACAGCGACCCCGCAAGGGCAGCAATCTCCTGAAGCCGGCCGGCGCCATATCCAAACAGGAGCGTTGCGCCATTTTCGGGGAGCGCATTTGCAGCGTGTCATTATTCCGACTATAAAGTCCACCAGTGTGTACCCGCCACTGATCCGGCGTTCCTTTCGGATAATACCGGTAAAAACAATGACCCTGTCGGAGTACCAGATTCCCAAGCGCGCGGATCGCGGCGAGATTTACGCGAACGGCGAGGGTATCTGGTGGTCCGGGCGCCTCAAACGATGGATCGTCACCGACGCCGGCTTGATCGCCAACGTATTGCGGGACTCGAACTATCGCAGCCACAGCTACGACGTCAGTGTGATCGAAAAGCATTTCGGTCTGGATCTGCGCCATTCGCGCGAACTGACTAAGCTCTTTCCGCTGGCTTACGACGGTGAGCGCCACCGTCATTTGAGAAAACGGTTTTCCGCCGAAATTGCAGCCAACACGGAAGCGGCGCTGGAAGCATTCCAGCAGGACGTCAGTACCCGTGCGAACAGGCTGCTCGCGCCAGGCAACCGGTTCTGCGCGATTCAGGAACTGTTGCGGCCGACAACCCGCAAGGCGCTTCTTGTCATGGCGGGGCTTGGGTCGAAGGAGTTCGAAGGCGCGGAGATTACCCCTGCCCTCTTCGACGACACGATAACGCTCAGGCGACGGACAGCCTTGAACGCATTGATCGGCACGTTCTTCGACAGCCTTACCGGCATGCCTGAAGAGGAGCGATATTTCCGGATCGGGCTCGTGGTCCTGGGCGCCAACACGCTTCTGGGCTCGCTCGCGAACTCGCTGGCGGCAACGATCGCGCGCAATGAAGGCGTCCGCCTCGACGAAATCCAGTGGGACACCGATTTCTGCGAGACCGGACTTGCCGTCATCGAAAAAGTCGCTGGCGCGGATGGCGAACTTCAAGGCAGGGCAATCCGGGCCGGCGACCGGTTCCGTATCTATCTCGATGCCGCCGGCTTCAGGGACGGGGTGGGCCCCACCTTCAGCGACCTCTATTTCGCCGTCGGGCCGCACAAATGCCCAGGCATGAACCTCAGCCGGCGTGCCTGGCGGATTTTTGCCGCCGAGATGTCCCGGTTTCCCCTACGTCTGGCGTTGACGGGAAAAAGAATGCGCGAGCCCGACAACGTTTTCAATTTTCCCGAACAGCTGGATATTTCAGTACATGAGTGACCTGGCCTGGTTTGTCATTTCCACGCTGAAGCAATATTCGGCGAATTCCACCATGGAAGTTTCGGCGGATACACCGATCGACATTTTGAAGATGGACAGCCTGTCGACGCTTGAGGCGGTCATGGTGATCGAGGACCACTTCGGCATTGAACTGGACCCGGCCCAGTTTTCTTCATGCCATACCGTTGCCGACGTCGTCGCGCTGGTGGCAAAGGCAAAGCCGGCTTGAGCCGTCCCAACTGAAAATTGTCTTTTTACCGACTATCGACAAACACCCGGAACGGTGAATAAATCGATTGTTCATTGGTTCAAGTCGCCTTGGGTGCGGCCGCGTTTTTGGCGGGTCACAATGAATAATGAGCCGCTATCCGTTTCCCGGTCATCCACCACTCTCCGCGGCGAAGCCGACGGGGAAAGGACGGACAGCACCATCTGGCCGCGATGGATGGAGTTCGGCCGGCAACTGCCGCTGTCGACGCTGTTGAGCGTCCTGACCTTCGCGACTTTGCTGCCGTTTCTCGCGCTAGGATCTTATGTCCTTGCGTCATGGCTGATGGAGGAACGCGCCAAGGAAATCCAGCGTGTCAGCGCAATTGCCGCGGACCTCGCGCGCGCTGTGGATCGCGAACTGCGTGGCCAGATCGAAACGGCGCAAGTGGTCGCTTCGACAAGGGTATTGCAGAACGGCGATATCGCGGCATTCTCGCAAATCGCCGAAGACGCCGCGAGCAAGGCGAACGGTCATTTCATTCTGATCGACCGCAATTACCAGCAATTGGTCAACACGCGGACAATCGCCGGAACGCCCTTGCCGAAAACCGCGAACCAGCAGGGCGCACAACAGATTTTCGACACCGGAAAGATCCTTGTCGGCAATCTGGTCAAGGGCGCAGTTGCCCAAAAGCTCCTGTATTCCGTGCGTGTTCCGGTCACGGTCCAAGGCGAGGTTCGCTACGTCCTCTCCTTCGTGCCGCGGGAAGGCGCCATAGTCGATGTCGTGAACCAGGCGTACCGGCCGGAAGGATGGTTTGCCAGTGTCACCGATGGCAACGGGCGCATCATCGCCCGCTCGTACCGGCACGCCGAGTTTTACGGAAAGAATGCTTCCCCCGAAGTGTGGGCGCAGATGAAGGAGTTCTCAGGTTCGCTGGTCACGCGAGACCTCGAAGGCCGAGAGGCAGTCAGCGCCTTCAACGGATCCCTGCTCAGCGACTGGAAAGTTATTGTCTGGGCGCCGAAGGCCCTGCTGGAGGAGCCTGTCTGGAAGGCAAGCCGGCTGATGCTCATGCTCGCAGGGCTAGCCATTGCCGGCTCCCTGATCGTTGCGTATTTCACCGGTCGTCTCATCGCCAAGCCGACCGAAATGCTCCTCGGTGCGGCACGCCATCTTGGCGCGGGCGAGCCTGTCAGCTTTTCGCCAACCATCATGAAGGAGGCCAACGTTGTTGGCGAGGCAATGCGCGAGGCAGCCGGGCAGATCCGCGCGCGCGAGGAAGAATTGCGCAAGAACGAGAAGGAGCGGCGCATGGTGATGCGCGAACTTTCGCACCGCTCCAAGAACCTGCTTGCCGTCATCCAGGCAATGGTCTCGAATTCGCTGCGAATATCGCCGGACCCGCAGCAGTTCCGGGAAAATCTAACCGAACGGCTGGCGGGCCTGGCTCGCTCGCATGATCTACTGATCAAGACCGATTGGGGCAGCGTGTCGCTTGCCGAACTGATCTCCACGCAGCTCAGTGCATTCGACGACCCCAAAAGGAGCCGCGTGAGCGCCCACGGGCCAAAGGTCCTGCTGTCGCCCCACACGGCGCAGCATCTGGGCATGGCTTTTCACGAACTTGCAACGAATGCGCTAAAATATGGGGCCTTGTCATCGCCCGAGGGGCGCATAGCCATCGAATGGGCGATCAAGCAGACCCGTGAAGGTGACATTCTCTTGCTGCGATGGCAGGAAAGCGGCGGACCGCCGGTCATCGCCCCGCAGCGGCGCGGCTTCGGCTCCACGGTCATCGAGCGGCTTGTGCCAAGCACGCCTGGAAGCAGCAGCCGGGTGGACTGGCTGGCGACCGGGCTCGTCTGGGAGCTCGAGCTCAACCTGATGGCCTGATTTCAAATTACCTTGCTCCAGGGATGGGTCTGCGGCGCAGCCTCGGGATGCGTCCGGATGAAATGGTGCAGCACATGCAGGAGCGTTCGCACATGTGCCGCATCATCACGCGCCTGCGCGCTGCGGATGTCCTCGGCGATGAGCCGGAATATCTCCTGTGGTCCCTTGTCCTGGTGCACCAGGTACTGGCCGAGCGCGATGGCATGCATCTCGGACAGGTTTTCGTGCTCGGCGATCGCAAGCACTTCCTCCTCGGTCAGGTCGCAACAGGCCAGGCAGTCTTCCAATGTCAGCATGCAAGCCTCCCGGATCGAAAAACAGGAAGGATACCCGTTGTCGCCCGACTGTCATTGACCTGTCGCAAATTGGCAGATTGTTTACCCTGAAACCGCGAAGGCGGCAGTAACCTTGCGTTAGCCTTCGAATTTAATTCAAATTAGAAGCATTGCCGGTAGTTTCCTGCGCATCGGGCACAAGAACCCGTCCCCCAGGAGAAGAACAATGATCCATGCCAAGAACATCGCCGGAAGCCCCATAAAGCCGGCAATCAACGCGCACCTGCTCGACAGCTATCTGGAAGCAATCACCCTCGTCGAGCGGCTCGAAAAGCGTCTTCTGGAAATGATCAAGGACGAATTCGAGCGCCGCGGTCGCCACGACGTGAACCCGGTCCAGGCGTTGCTTCTCTACAAGGTCGGCGATGCGCAGCTTCGGGCCAGCGAACTGATGAGCCGCGGCTGCTACCTTGGCTCGAATGTTTCCTACAACCTCAAGAAACTGGTCGATCAGGGCCTGGTAAACCAGCAGAACTCGCGCAACGACCGCCGCGCGGTAATGGTGAGCCTTACTCCGGCGGGCCTGGAAGTGGCCAAGACCGTCGAGAAGCTCTACGAACGCCAAATGGCTTCGCTCGAACAGGTGAGCGGCATCACTGCCGAAGACTTCACCACGATCATCACCGCGATGAAGCGGCTCGACCGTTTCTGGAGCGACCAGATCCGCTACCGGATGTAATTCCCGTCACACGAAGGCAGGCGGCGGCGCGGCATCCAGTATCCGCAACTGGATCCGTCGCTGTCCGCGGAAAAGCTCGGCGCCCAGCGTTCCGGCGACATGCAAAGGCTGCGGCGCTCCCAGCAGCAGCTTGCCCAGGTCCGTACCGGCCGCGCGAAACGCGATTCCCTGCAGCATCGCCCCGTCGCCCGCCGACAGCCGCACCGACACATGGTCGGTACCGACGATGCGTGCATCGCGGACCGTATGTGCCGGAAAGGCGAACACCGGCGAAGGATGGCCCGAGCCGAACGGGCCCGCCCGCTCGAGCAACTCGACAAGTGCCAGATTGGCGCCGCGGGCGGTCAACGCGCCGTCGATCTTGAGCACATGGTTCTCGGTCAGCGTTCGCCAGGAGCTTGCCAGCGTCTCCTCGAAATAGGCGCGCAAGGCGGCGAGGTTGGCCCGCTCCACCGTCAGCCCGGCCGCCATGACATGCCCGCCGCCCTTGACGAGAATTCCCTTCTCGACCGCTTCGCGAACCGCCCTGCCGATATCGATCCCGGACACCGAGCGCCCCGAGCCGGTTCCCCTTCCCGCCTCGTTGAAGTGGATGGCGAATGCGGGACGGCGGAAGCGTTCCTTCAGCCGCGCGGCAATCAGGCCGACAATACCCGGATGCCAGTTGGCGCTTTCCGTGATGAGGACGCAGGGGCCCTCGCCGCCGCCGATTTCGGCCTCGGCCTGCGCAAGCGCCTGCTGCAGCATTACCGCTTCCTGCGCCTGCCGCTCGCGGTTGAGGTCCTCGAGCTTCATGGCGATGGCGTCGGCTTCATGGGTATCCTCGCACACCAGAAGCCGCGCGCCGAGGCCGGCGTCACCGATGCGCCCGCCCGCATTGATGCGCGGGCCAAGGATGAAACCAAGGTGATAGGGCTCGGGCGGGCCGGAAAGCCGCGCCACCGAAGAAAGGGCGGCGAGGCCGATATTGGCGCGGGCGCGCATGGCTTGAAGCCCCTTGACGACGAAGGCGCGATTGAGGCCGGTCAGCGGCACCACGTCGCACACCGTCGCCAGCGCCACCAGGTCTAGCTCGCGCATCAGGTCCGAACTCCCGCACCGCGCCATACCAGCGGGCGGCCCGCAGGCTGCGTGCCGTGGCGACAAGGGTCATGAAGGCCACGCCCGCCGCGCACAGATATCCCAGGCCCGACAGGTCATCCTGCCGGTTCGGGTTGACGACGGCAGTGGCCGGGGGAAGTTCGACGCCGGCCAGGTGGTGGTCGATCACGACGACGTCCGCCCCTGCCTCGCGCGCGGCTTCCAGCGCCTCGAAGCTCGACGATCCGCAGTCGACGGTGACGATGAGGCCGGCGCCGTGCGAAACCAGTTCGCGAAGCGCCGCCGGGTTGGGGCCATACCCCTCGAAGATGCGATCGGGGATGCGGATCTCCGCTTCGATGCCGTGATGGACAAGGAAGCGGTAGAGCAGCGCGCTCGACGCGGCGCCATCGACATCATAGTCGCCGAAGATCGCAACACGCTCGCGGCGCATGATCGCCTCGGCAATGCGGCCGGCGGCCTCGTCCATGTCGGTCATGACGGACGGATCCGGCATCAGGTCGCGGATCGAGGGATCAAGGAAACGGGCGGCGTTTTCTGCCTCGACGCCGCGGCCCGCCAGCACCCGGGCAATGAGTTCGGGAATTTCGGTTGTCTGGGCGATCGCCAGCGCAGTATTGCGGGCGCGCGCATCCAGCCGGTCGCGCCACTCCTGGCCAAGGGCCGAGCTGCGAACGCCTAGAAACGGCTTGTCTGTTTCGAACGGGTTCATGGATCCAGCTTCAAAGGGATTGCCGGACCATACAGGGTAATGGGCGAGAAATGCGCTGCCTTACGCGAACTTTTCCATGTCGCGGTGGATAGCCTTGATTTCACGCACCGTGCCTGTGGATGAACGCATGACGATGGTGTGCGTGGTGATCGTATCGCGGCCGAAGCGCACGCCCGGCAGCATGTTGCCGTCGGTCACGCCGGTGGCGGCGAAGAGCACGTCGCCGGAGGCCATCTCCGCCATGTCGTAGACGCGATCGGGATCCTCGACGCCCATGCGGCGGGCGCGGGCGATCTTTTCCGGCGTGTCGAGCAGCAGGCGGCCCTGCATCTGCCCACCGGTGCAGCGCAGCGCGGCAGCGGCCAGAACGCCCTCCGGCGCGCCGCCAATGCCGATATAGACATCGATGCCGGTGGTCTGCGGATCGGTCGTGTGAATGACGCCTGCAACGTCGCCGTCGCCGATCAGGCGGATGGCGGCGCCAGTTGCGCGGACCTCCTCGATCAGGCGGGCATGACGCGGCCTGTCCATGATGCAGGCGGTAAGGTCGGTGATGCGCACGCCCTTGGCCTCGGCGACGCGCGAGAGGTTCTCGGACGCCGAAAGGGTTAGGTCGATGATGCCCCTGGGATAGCCGGGGCCGACCGCGATCTTGTCCATGTAGACATCGGGCGCATGCAACATCTTGCCGCGCTCCGCCAGCGCGATCACCGCCAGCGAATTGGGCAGGTTCTTGGCGCAGATGGTCGTGCCTTCCAGCGGATCGAGCGCGATATCGACCGCCGGGCCGTTCTTTGTGCCCACTTCCTCGCCGATATAAAGCATCGGCGCCTCGTCGCGCTCGCCCTCGCCGATCACCACGCGCCCGTCGATGGGAAGGTTGTTGAGCTCGGTGCGCATGGCGTCCACCGCAGCCTGGTCGGCGGCCTTTTCGTCGCCATGGCCGCGCAGGCGGGCTGCGGCGACCGCGGCCCGCTCGGTCACGCGCGCCAACTCGATGGTCAGGATGCGGTCGATGACGCTGGGCTGGGCGGCTTTGACGTTCATATGCTTTCCTCCGAAACCAGACCGAGCCTAAAGCCGAAATGTTACCGGCTTGCAATCAGGCAAAGGCATGCCGTCCGGACAAAATCGATTGAAACGGGAAAGGCCGCTGGCCGATGTCAGTTTTCGATCCGGATCATCTGCGGACGCGAGGCGAGGTGCCCGTCCGTGCCGATTGCCTTGAGTGCGGAAGCGATCGCCAATTCCGTCGTCTTGTGGGTAACGAGTATGACCGGCTGCGCCCCGGCCTCGACCGGATCGATCTCGCGCCGCGGCCGGTGCTGGACGATGGACTTCAGCGAAATGCCCTGCTCGGCCATGCGGCTGGCGATGGAGGCGAAGGCCCCTGCCCGGTCGTTCAGCGACAGGCGGATGAAATAGCCGCCTTCATGCGCGCGCATGGTCGCCTGGCGGTACGGTGCGAGGCGGCTGGCGGGAACCCCGAAGGCCGGCGCGTGCTGGTGGCCGGGCCGCGCCTTGGCGATGTCGGCGATGTCGCCCGCGACCGCCGAAGCCGTGGCGTTGCCGCCAGCGCCGGGGCCGGACAACACAAGCTGGCCGACGACATCGGCGTCCACCGCCACCGCATTGGTGACGCCGTGGATCTGCGCAATCGAGGAATCGAGCGGCACCATCGTTGGGTGGACGCGCTGTTCGACGCCGGTCTCGGTCTTCTGCGCAACGCCCAGCAGCTTGATGCGGTAGCCCAGATCCGCTGCGGCATGAATATCGGCCGGGGTGATGTTGGAAATGCCCTCGACATAGATCTCGTCGACCGCGACCTGCGTGCCGAAGGCGATGGAGGTCAGGATCGAGAGCTTGTGCGCCGTGTCATAGCCCTCGACATCGAAAGCCGGGTCGGCCTCGGCATAGCCAAGGCGCTGCGCATCCTTGAGGCACGCCTCGTAGGACAGCCCCTCCTGCTCCATGCGGGTGAGGATGTAGTTGCAGGTGCCGTTGAGAATGCCGAAGACGCGGGTGATCGAATTGGCGGTCAGCGTCTCGCGCATCACCTTGATGATGGGGATGCCGCCGGCCACCGCCGCCTCGAAATTCAGCATCAGGCCGCGTTCCTCGGCCATCGCCGCCAGTTCCATTCCATGCCGCGCCAGCAGCGCCTTGTTGGCGGTGACGACATGCTTGCCCGCTGCAAGGGCGGCTCTAATCGAATCCGCCGCAGGTCCGCTGTCGCCGCCGATCAGTTCGACGAACACGTCGATGGCATCGCTCTTCGCCAGCGCAACGGGGTCGGAAAAGAATTCGGCTCCGGACAAATCAACGCCCCGGTCGCGGTTGGAACGCGCGCTGATGCCGGTTATCGCGATCTCGCGCCCGCAGCGCTCAGCGAGGAATTCGCGCTTCTCGGTCAGCACGCGCGCAAGGGCCGAACCGACGGTTCCAAGGCCGGCAATGCCGATGCGGAGCGGTTGGGTCATGGCGCATTTCCCCGGTTCAACGATTCGTGCCGGCGTTGCTGCCGTCACCGCGGGCGGTGATAGGGGGAACGGGCAAGGGAATCAACCAGCGGCGGGGAGTGCTTGAAATTTCCAGTAACTGAAGATAAGTTACATGTAACCATAGGAAATGCCTGATGCCACCGGTCCCCAAGAGCAAGCCTACTCGAATCAAGGTCGCGGAACACCGGGCACGGTTGCGTGCGCAGGGACTTCGTCCAATCCAGATCTGGGTTCCGGATGTACGCACGCCGGAATTCCGCACGGAAGCGCATCGGCAATCACTGGCGGTAGCCAATAGCGCTAAAGAAATGGAAGACCAGGCCTTCATCGACGCCATTTCCGACTTCGGCGAAGAATGAAACGCGGTGAAATATGGACTGTTTCGGGCGGTAAGGATTACGCGGCAAAGCCGCGTCCTGCGGTTATCGTCCAAGACGACGACTTCGACGCAACGCAGTCGATAACAATGTGCTCGTTCACTACAAGCGAAACAGAGGTGCCGCTCTTTCGGCTTCAGGTGGAGCCTTCGGAACGGAACGGCCTTCGGGCGCCCTGCCGGCTAATGGTGGACAAGGTGACCACGGTACCGAAAGCCAAATTGGGCTCATTGATCGGCCGGCTTGATGATGAAGACATGCTGCGTCTCAACCGGGCCTTGATGGTATTTCTAGGTTTGGCGCGTGCACCGTCTGCTTCCGGGGGCAAAACCTGACGCTATCAAAACCCTACCTTCTCGCCGCCAGCGGGATCACGTTGTGCAGCGTTTCGTCGGCGGTGGAGAGGAACTTCTTGATGTTGCGCGCGGCCTGGCGGATGCGGTGCTCGTTTTCCACGAGCGCGAGGCGCACATACTGGTCGCCGTTCTCGCCGAAGCCGACGCCCGGCGAAACCGCTACATCGGCCTTCTCGACCAGCAGCTTGGCGAATTCGAGGCTGCCGAGCTCGCGGAACTTTTCCGGGATCGGCGCCCAGGCGAACATTGTTGCGGGCGGCGGGGGAATTTCCCAGCCGGCGCGGGCAAAGGCATCCACCATCACGTCGCGGCGCTGGCGGTAGACCTGCCGGGCCTTCTCGACCTCGTGATCCTGCGTGTTGATCGCGTAGGTCGCGGCGACCTGGATCGGCGTGAACGCGCCGTAGTCGAGATAGGACTTCACGCGGGTGAGCGCCGAGACAAGCCGCTCGTTGCCGACGGCGAAGCCGATGCGCCAGCCGGGCATCGAATAGGTCTTCGACATCGAGGTGAACTCGACCGCGATGTCCATCGCGCCCGGCACCTGCAGGATGGACGGCGGAATGTCGGCGTCGAAATAGATCTCGGAATAGGCAAGGTCCGACAGTACAAAGATGTTGTGCTTGCGCGCAAACGCAACGACGTCGCGGTAGAAGTCGAGCGAGGCGAGTTTCGCCGTCGGGTTGGACGGGTAGTTGATGATCAGGGCGGTCGGGGCGGGAATGGAATATTTCACCGCCCGCTCGAGCGAATGGAAGAAGGTCTCGTCCGGATCGGCGGAGATCGAGCGCACCACGCGCGCCGGACATGATGAAGCCGAAGGAGTGGATCGGATAGGTCGGGTTGGGCACCAGCACCACGTCGCCGGGCGCGGTGATCGCCTGCGCCATGTTGGCGAAGCCTTCCTTCGAGCCTAGCGTCGCGACGATCTGCGTATCGGGGTTGAGCTTCACGCCGAAACGGCGGGCGTAGTAGGCAGCCTGCGCCTTGCGGAGCCCGGGAATTCCCTTGGAAGCGGAATAGCGGTGCGTGCGCGGGTCCCGCGCGGCCTCCGCCATCTTCTCGACGATCGCTGGAGGGGTGGGAAGGTCGGGATTGCCCATGCCGAGGTCGATGATATCCGCGCCCGCCGCTCGCGCCGAAGCCTTGAGGCGGTTCACCTGCTCGAAGACATAAGGCGGCAGTCGGCGGATCTTGTGGAAGTCTTCCATCGGCATGGCGTATCCCCGGAGTTGCGCAGATTGCGCTGGTGGCGCTCCCGCCGGCGCGGGAGTTGATCCCATAGACTAATTCTCGATTTCCTTCAAAGTCTCTTCGTAGTGAGACTTGGCCTGCTGCTTGAGCTTCTTCGCCGCCGCGGCCTTGGCATCCGCATCGCTTCCCGAAGCGATCGCGGCGTTCCTTGCAGCCATCGCCTCAAGCTCGGCGCGCGATTTTTTCTGGTCGGCGCTGCTCATTCCGGTCGTGGCGCGCTGCCCCGTGGCGAAAACATCGGGCGGTGCGTTGCCGGTCAATGCAGCCTTTGCCCGTATCTGCTCGACGGAGCCCTCGCGGGTCTTCGCCATTTGCGGGGCGTCGGGAATCACGGCAGGCATGGCGGGCTTCAGCCCCGTGTCCTCGCCGACGTTAAGCGCAATGCCCTGTTGCAGCTTGCTTTTGTCCTCGGCCGCACTGGCAGCCAATTCCTCGACTTGTTGTGCCGGCGTAACGACGGGCGCTCCGACTGCGCGAAGCGGATTGGAACTGGAAACACAGCCCGCGAGCGTGCCGGCGCACATCGCAGCAATTGCGGCGCGTATCAGCATTTCGGCAGGCATGCTTGTCATCCAGGGTCCCTTGCGGCCCAAGCCATGTTGTTTTCACGTTGCACGGCTAAAGCACTGACATTGACCTATGTATAGATGGCGATTGTGGTGGCAATCAGGATATATTGCCGCCGGGAGGCGAACATGTCCGCGAAAAAGATCGATACACCCCACATGAGCGGGGCGAGGGAAGGCGCGCCAGAAGCGCCGGCCAACCCCTACATGATCCGCGACCCGCAAGCTTTCCTGCACAACATGGCGCACATGGTGGAGGAGGCCGGACACGCCGCCGCGGCCTGGGTCGGCCCGCGCGAAAAAGGCGAAACCAAGGACGATCTTCCAGAAAGCATCGCGGAACTGACCTCGACGCTCGGGAAGGTTTCCGAGTTCTGGCTTTCCGATCCCCAGAGGGCGCTGCAGGCCCAGACGGCGCTTTTCTCGCGGTACATGGACCTGTGGACGTCATCGATCAAACGGATGGCCGGCGAGGAGGTGGAAGACGTTGCAAAGCCGGAAGCGGGAGACCGGCGGTTCAACGACCGCGACTGGCAGGAGAACCAGTTCTTCAATTTCCTGCGCCAGGCCTATCTCATCACTTCCGGCTGGGTGACGGATCTCGTCGAGAAAACCGAGGGTCTCGACGAGCACACCAAGCACAAGGCGGTGTTTTACGCGCAGCAGCTCATCAACTCGTTGTCGCCGACGAACTTTCCGGCCACCAATCCGGAAGTGCTGAAGGAGACGTTCAAGAGCGACGGGGAAAACCTGGTGCGCGGAATGCGCATGCTTGCCGAGGACCTCGAGCGCGGCAAGGGCGAATTGCGCCTGCGCCAGGCCGACAACACCGCGTTCAAGGTCGGGCGCGATGTCGCCAACACGCCGGGCAAGGTGGTTCACCAGAACGACGTGTGCCAGGTCATCCAGTACGAGGCGGCGACGGACAAGGTGCTGAAGCGCCCGCTGGTGATCGTGCCGCCGTGGATCAACAAGTTCTACATCCTCGACCTCAACCCGCAAAAAAGCTTCATCAAGTGGTGCGTGGAGCAGGGTCACACGGTGTTCGTCGTGTCGTGGGTCAATCCGGACGAGCGCCAGGCCGGCAAGAGCTTCGAGCATTATGCCCGCGAGGGGATCATCGAAACGCTGGACGTGGTCGAGGACATTACCGGCGAGAAGGAAATGAACCTGATCGGCTATTGTGTCGGCGGCACCTTGCTTGCCGTCACCCTGGCCCTGATGGCAAGGACCGGCGACAAGCGGGCGGCGACGGCCACGTTCTTCACCACGCAGGTCGACTTCACCCATGCGGGCGACCTCAAGGTTTTCGTCGACGAGGAGCAGATCGAGCGGGTGGAACGCTCGATGGCGACCAAGGGGTATCTCGAGGGCGCGCGCATGGCGAACGCCTTCAACCTGTTGCGTTCGCGGGACCTCGTCTGGCCCTACGTGGTCGACAACTACATGAAGGGGAAGAACCCCCTGCCCTTCGACCTGTTGTACTGGAACTCCGAATTCAACCCGCATGCCGGCGGCGAACCATTCATTCTACCTGCGCAACTGCTACCTCGAGAACCGGCTGACCCAAGGCAAGATGGAAATCGGCGGGCAAACGCTAGACCTCTCCGACGTGACCATCCCGGTCTACAATCTTGCGACGCGCGAGGACCACATTGCGCCGGCACGCTCGGCCTATCTTGGCTCGCAGTATTTCGGCGGCAAGGTAACCTTCGTGATGACGGGTTCGGGGCATATCGCCGGGGTGGTCAACCCGCCGGCGGCCGGAAAGTACCAGTACTGGACCGGCGGCAAGCCGGTTGGCGAGATCGACGACTGGGTGAAATCGGCAGTCGAGCATCCCGGTTCATGGTGGCCGCACTGGCACGACTGGATCGTGTCGCATGACGACGCGATGGTGCCGGCGCGCAAGACCGGATCGAAACGGCACAAGCCGGTCGAGAACGCGCCTGGTTCCTACGTCTTGACGAAGGCCTGAGGAAACCGCGGCAGGCGCGGACCCGCAACTGCGTCAACGTGCACACATGCAACACTTGAAAACTGTGGCACGAAAGCCACCGAACGGAGTTGTTTACCCATAGCGAAGTGATATTGTCCGCGACAGGTGCACAGGGCCAGTCGCACCACCACAAAAGACAGATCCCAAGGGAGACTTCACATGACACGCATTCTTTCCACCCTCGCGGCAGCAGCCATGGCAATGGGCGCAGCCGTTTCCTTCGCACAGGCAGACGCAATGACCATGATGCAGGGCTGGGCTGCCTGCAACGAAGCCCACGGCCAGTGCCTGCGCGCGGGCATCAGCACGACGATCGCTGCCACGCCGGCAGAGGGCCTCGCCACGCTGCAGTCGAATGCCGCCAACACCGCGGCCTGCAACCAGGCCCTGATGGCCTGCTACGGTTCGGCCCAGTAAGCCATTACGGGCATTGCCCGGAACGAGCCGGCCGGGGCAACCCGGCCGGCTTTTTTGTTGCGCAGTGCCTGGATTGTTGCGGTATTATGATACCGTATTTTCAAGTCATTGTTTTTTATGGTATTTCTTCCGGGTCGCTTGATCTGCTGCGCTTGACGCGGGGCCGCCTCTCCAGTATGGACACGCCTTGACGCCGGCCTCGATCAGGCAGGCAGCGCGATGGCGCCGTTACCCAGGGTACGAACCGCCATTGGAACCGTTCACGACACAAGGATGTCCTCAATGACGACCTTCTCGCAGAAACCTGCAGAGGTGGTGAAGAAGTGGCTGCTGATCGACGCGGAAGGCGTCGTTCTGGGCCGCCTCGCCTCGATTGTTGCAAACCGCCTGCGCGGCAAGCACAAGGCCACATTCACACCGCACGTCGATGATGGCGACAACGTCATCATCATCAACGCCGACAAGGTGCGCCTGACCGGCAACAAATACGCCAACAAGGTCTACTACTGGCACACCGGCTATGCCGGCGGCATCAAGGAGCGCACCGCGCGCGCCATCCTGGAAGGCCGCTTCCCGGAGCGCGTGGTGCAGAAGGCCGTGCAGCGCATGCTGCCGGAAGGCCCACTCGCCCGCCAGCAGCTGCGCAATCTGCGCGTCTATGCCGGAGCCACCCATCCCCATGAAGCCCAGCAGCCGGAAGTCCTGGATGTCGCGGCGATGAACCGCAAGAACAAGAGGAGCGCCTGACCATGGCTGAACTCGAGCAGCTTGAAACGCTGAACCCGGCAGCCGCGCAGCCCGCGGCAGCCCCCGTGCATGTCCAGAAGCTGGATGCGCATGGCCGCGCCTATGCCACCGGCAAGCGCAAGAACGCGGTCGCCCGCGTCTGGATCAAGCCCGGCAAGGGCACGATCACCGTCAACGGCAAGGAATTCGCCGCCTATTTCGCGCGGCCGGTCCTGCAGATGATCCTGCGCCAGCCGATCATCGCGGCAAACCGCGACGGCCAGTACGACGTGATCGCGACGGTCACGGGCGGCGGACTTTCCGGCCAGGCGGGCGCGGTGCGCCACGGCCTTTCGAAGGCGCTGACCTATTACGAGCCGACGCTGCGCGCCGTGCTCAAGAAGGGCGGCTTCCTGACGCGCGACAGCCGCGTCGTCGAACGCAAGAAGTACGGCAAGGCAAAGGCCCGCCGCAGCTTCCAGTTCTCGAAGCGCTGATACGGTTTCATCGGCGACAAAATCAAAGGGGAGGCATTTGCCTCCCCTTTTTTTGTTGCCTGGTCGATGATCGTCTACTCAGCTTCCGGGGAACAGCCAGGGCGTCGCCAGAAGCGCCACGATTATTGCTGCACTGACGCCGAACAACGCTTTGTAAGTGCTCTTTCGCCGGCGCAACTTATCCACATTGGGGCCGCTCGAACCGCGAATAGCACCAGGAATTCTTATCAAGGACATGTCTTCGGTTTCGCCGGTCAGACGCAATACCTCGTTGGTCCCGTATTTCCGGCCATTGCGGTAGCGGCCCCAGGCATCCATCAACTGCCCAGACAGGGTGTCCCAGTCGTCACTCTTTGCAAAAACCGCCACGAAATCGTTCCACTGATCTCCCGATCGATCTGCAACGAATGATTCAACCAGAACGGCTGAATGCCCGTTCCGCTTCGCCCAGTTCTGCAGGGCAAGGCCAGAATCAGGATAGAACCTCCAACAATCGACCGGATATGTATGGTAACTGCCGTTCGAAGGTACGTTTAGGTAAAGCAGGCCGCCCGGCTTGAGGATCCGCTGGATCTCAAGGAATGTCAGCCAGAAAAATTCGCTGTGCTCGAAACAGGAGGAGCACACAACCACATCGGCGCTTTCATCCGCGAGCGGCAGCGCGTACGGGTCGTCGATGACGACATCGACCCCATTTCCTTCCTGAAAATCCACGCCCACATATTCGCAATTGGCTGGAGCGACAGACCTCAACGAACCATTGACGTCCTGACTGCCGATGTCGACCACTTTTATGGAGGGCAAGTCCTTACAGTATGTCTTGAAGAACAGTTCCCCAATTTGCATTGCGGTATCATGCATTCATCTGCTCCAAGGCCAAAAACTCCGGGTGCGGAGTACTGAAGAGGGATTGCGGAACTCGTCAGAGCGGATCGTAGAGCCATGCTTGCCCCGGGGAGTTACAGCATCGAACGCCCCGGCAACGACGCGCGGCCCAAGGGAACTATTGCCCTTTGTGATGATGCACATGGAGTTGAAAAACTGGATCGAATAAATCTCGTTTTTCAAGTCTGCAACCTGGTAGCCGGGGTGCTTGTATTTCAGGAATTCAACTTGGGTGGCTGGTGTTCCCCAGTGTTCAAAATTTACCAAATCAACCAGACTCTTGAAAAATGAGATTGCGGAATTATCGTGCAACAGACCTCCGCCCCAATTCTGCCAGTAGCTGCAGCACAGATCCTCAACAACGTATATTCCCCCTTCAGACAGAAGCGGAAAATACGAGATGAATCCTTTTATTATGTCGCCTGAGTTATGGGATCCGTCATCAATGATCAGGTCGAAACTTTTCGATAGTGCAGCTATCTCTGCTTTGGTTGCATTTGAATTTGCATCTCCTATGACAACCTTGATGCGACTGTCGGCAAAATCTAGCTGACGACATCGCTCGTCGATATCGCATCCAATTATATTTTTCGCTTTATCGAAATATCTGCCGTATACTTCCAGCGAACCGCCATTGTTCACGCCAATTTCAAGAAGCGAAATCGGCTTTTTGCGGTATGGCTTCAACAGCGAGTCATAGACAGCCAAATAGCCGGTCCACTTGTCTATGACTTTCCCGTCATGGTCTAACACGACGCTGGAAAACGACTCTGAAATCGGCGCTCACTTGCTTACTTTCAAGCAAAATTGATCGTAAAACGGTAACATGTACGGATTTTCCCGTCCAACTATAGCACAGCACAGAAACGCAAAGAATACTCTCGGCCACCAGATCGCCAAAGGGCATACCTGTCCGCATTTTGTGCGGGACAGAACAACAAATTTTTGACGAAGTACATGACTTGGAAGTTGTATTTGAGAATTTTTGTTTTATTTACTACATATTTGTTGATTTATTCACACCACGACATCGCCCTGTGCGATTTGGCGACCCCTACGGCCTGCTTTCCGCCCCCTCACTCCTTCTCGTTCTGGCTGATCCGCTGTTCTGCCGTTTCGCGCACGGCGTTGGCCAGTTCCGGGCTCTGGTGCATCAGCCGGCGGAAGTCCTGCGAGGAAAGCACGAGCACGTCCGTGGGGCGGGCGGCGTAGACGTTTGCCGTGCGGCGGGCATTGTGGTGGATGAGCCCGATCTCGCCGAAGAAGTCGCCCTCGCCCAGCTTCACCTCCTTGCCCGGGATTTCCACTTCCACTTCGCCGCGTGCGATGAAGTACATCGCATCGGCCTTGTCGCCGCGTGAAATGATGAGCGCGCCTGCGGGGAACTTGCGGGCCGAGAGCAGGCCGACCAGCCGTGCGATCATCGGCACGTCGAGCTTGGCGAAAAGCGGCACGCGCGCGACCATGGCGAAGGAGACCACGAAATCGCGGCGCTTGATCTCCTCGGCGAAACCGTTGGCGATGATGCCGACCGGCAGGGCGAAGAAAGTGATGCCGAGCGCCATGGTGAAGCCGGCGATGATCTTGCCGAACACCGTCGTCGGAATGACGTCGCCATAGCCGACGGTCGAGAGTGTCACCACCGCCCACCACATGGCGGACGGCACGTCGCCGAGCTTGTCCGGCTGGACGTGCCCCTCGACCAGGTACATGGCGACGGATGAAAGCAGCAGCAGGCCTAAGAAGATGACGCCGGTGCCGATCAGCGATCGCCATTCGGCGCCGATCACCCTGCCGATCGTGCTGATCGCCGGAGCGTAGCGCGCCAGGCGGTAGAAACGCAGGAAGCGCAACACGCGCACCACCGCAAGGTCGACGCCCAGGAAAACCTCGAGGAAAAACGGCAGGAGCGCTATCGCGTCGACGATCATCATCGGCATGGCCGCGACCCTGATGCGCGATTGCAGCGGGCTCTTCCCCTTCATCAGCGGATGTTCGGGCGCAACCCAGATGCGGGCGGCGTATTCGAGAATGAACACCGCAACGCAGATACGATCGAGAATCATCAATTCGGTCGACCACTGCGCATGGATCTGCGGCACCGTGCCGATCACCGAGGCGGCGACGTTGATGAGAATGAGCGCGATGATGGTGAAGTCGAATATCTGGGACTGGATGTCGTGATGGCCGCGCTCGATGACCTCGTACACCCGGTTGCGCAGGGAATTGTTGGTTTGCTGCAAATCCACCCCGGGGGCCACCTCCTCAAGCCGCGCCGTGCGCCCACTCCCAGTAAAGTTCCCTGGCGCGCGCGGTGACCGGACCCGGCCCCGGCTTGTGGTCGTCGAAGGCCGTGATCGGCTGCACCTTGGAATAGTTGCCGGTGGAGAATATCTCGTCGGCAACACGGAAATCGTCGAGCGTCAGCGTCGCTTCCCAGACCTTGTGGCCGGCGCCGCGCAAGAGCTTTATGACGCGCTGGCGGGTGACGCCATTGAGGAAGGTGCCGTTGGGAATCGGCGTGAACACCTCGCCGTTCTTGACCATGAAGATGTTCGACGTCGCCGTCTCCGCGACATTGCCCAGCGGATCGCAAACGATCGCGTTGTTGAAGCCCTTTGCCATGGCCTCGCGCAGCATGCGCTGGTTGTTGGGATACAGGCACGATGCCTTGGCATTGGTGAGGTTCGTCGCCAGCGTCGGACGGGTGTATTGCGTCGTAGTGACGGTGAAGCCGGCTGCCGAGCCCATCGCGGCTTCCTCGATGCAAAGCGCGAAGCCGGTGGATTCCGGATTGGGATCGACGGTTGCCATGCCGCCTTCAACCGACCAGTACATCGGCCGGATGTAGACCGCGGCGTCGCGCGGGAACTTGGCGATGCCCTCGCGCGCCATTTCGACAATCTTGCCGGTCTCGAACGTTGGCTTGAGGCCCATGACGGTGGCGGAATGGTTGACGCGCGCGCAATGGGCGTCAAGATCGGGCGCCACGCCCTCGAAGGCCCGCGCGCCGTCGAACACCATTGTGCCGAGCCATGTGCCGTGATCGGCGGCGCCCATGATCGGCACATTGCCTTCCTGCCAGGCGCCTTCAAACCAGGTCCAGATCCTGCGGTTTGGCGACAACGCCATCGGAACGTTCCTTTTTCTGTTCCCAAGCGGCACAAATGCGATGCTGCGGACTTGAACACAGGGCGTTGCGGGTTGCAAGTAAAGGGGAACTGCCGGAACCGGCTGCGGTCAAAAGGCCGCAAAGCGAACACGAGGAGATCGATCCATGGCAACGCCAACCAAAAAGCCGACGGCCAAGCCCGCCCGCAAGCCGGCCAAGCCGGCTGCCAAGACAGTGGCCAAGAAGACACCGGCGGCAAAGAAGTCAGCGCCGGCAAAGCCCGTCGCTGCCTATGCGATGGTCGCGGACAAGGCGGGCGGGCCGGAAGTGTTCACACGGCGGGAAATGGACCTGCCCAAGCCCGGCAAGGGTGAAGTACTGGTGGCGCAGAAAGCCATCGGCCTCAATTTCATCGACGTCTACCAGCGAACCGGTCTTTATGCCGCGCCCGGCGGCTATCCTGCCGTGCTGGGTTCGGAAGGCGCCGGCGTGGTCGAGGCAATCGGCACGGGCGTAAAGGGTTTGAAGAAGGGCGACCGCGTGGCCTATGTCGTGCCGGGCGGGGCCTATGCCAGCCACCGCATCGTAGCGGCGGAAAAGCTCGTGAAAGTGCCGAACGGGGTATCGGATGTGCAGGCAGCCGCGGCCATGCTCAAGGGCCTGACCGCGCAATACCTCATCCACGACTGCTACAAGGTGAAGAAGGGCGACACCGTGCTGGTGCATGCTGCCGCGGGCGGCGTCGGCTCCATCGTCGGACAGTGGCTGAAGGCCAAGGGCGCCATCGCAATCGGCACAGCGGGCGGCGCGGCCAAGATCCCTGCTGGCGAAAAAGGACGGCTACAAGCACGTCATCGACTACCGCGTGCAGGATTTCGTGGCGGAAGTCGGCAAGCTCACCAAGGGCAAGGGCGTGGCGGCGGTCTATGATTCCGTCGGCAAGGACACCTATCCCGGCTCGCTCAAATGCCTGCGCAAGTTCGGCACGTTCGTGATCTTCGGGCAGTCGTCCGGCAATATCGAGGACTTCAAGACATCGGATCTTGCGGCGAACGGTTCGCTCTTCGCGACACGGCCGACGCTGTTCCATTTCATCGCCGAGAAGAAGGAACTGGAAAAGCGCGCCCGCCAGCTCTTCGCGATGATCAAGTCCGGCAAGGTCAAGATCCATGTGAACCAGACCTTCAAGCTGGCCGATGTCGCCAAGGCGCATGTCGCGCTGGAATCGCGCAAGACTACCGGCCAGACGGTGCTGACGGTTTGAGGGAGCCATGGCAAGGAAGATAGCCGATCACGCATTCACGGCGCGCCGCCTGACCGGGGCGGCCAGCGACCCGACATTCGCGGGGGCGCTGTCCTTCATGCGCCGCAAATACACCAAGGACGTGGAAGGGGCGGACGTGATCGTGTGGGGCATCCCGCTCGACACGGCAGTGACGAACCGGCCGGGCGCGCGCTTCGGCCCGCAGGCCATCCGCCGCGCCTCGGCCATCTTCGACAACGACCCGCAATACCCCTTCTCCATCGACCTCTTCGCCGCCATGGCGGTGGTCGACTACGGCGACTGCGCCTTCGATTCCGGGAGGCCATGGGAAGTGCCGGAGGCGATCGAGCAGGAGGCGGCGAGCCTCATCGAAAGCGGCGCTTTCCTGATGTCGCTGGGAGGCGATCACTACGTGACCTGGCCGCTGCTCAAGGCGCATGCGGAAAGACACGGGCCACTGGCGCTGATCCATTTCGATGCGCACCAGGACACCTGGGACGATGACGGCGAGCGTATCGATCACGGCAGCTTCGTCACCCGCGCGGTGCGCGACGGCATCGTCGATCCGGAACGCTCGATCACCATCGGCGTGCGCACCGTCGCGCCGGAGGATTACGGCATCGAGATCCTGTTTGGCGACGATGTCGAGGAGATGAGCGCGCTCGCCATCGCCGATGCGATCCGGGAACGGGTCGGCAAGGGCCCTGCATACCTGACCTTCGATATAGACTGCCTCGACCCGGCCTTCGCGCCGGGTACGGGCACGCCGGTGGCGGGCGGTCCAAGCTCGGCCAAGATGCTTTCGGTGCTTCGCCGGCTGGGCGGTCTCGACATTCGCGGCGCCGATATCGTTGAGGTTTCGCCGCCCTACGACCATGCCGACGTGACCGCGATTGCCGGGGCGACGGTCGCCATGTATATGCTCGGCCTGCGCGCCGAAAAGCTTGCCGACGAGCAGGCCCGAAGCTGAAGTTCCGATTCAGGTGGAAATGCCTGAAGCAAAGAATCCGATTCGGGCCGAGGCCGCAAACCACTGCAAACAATGGCATATCCGGAGGCAATGATGGCCGGCAATCCCAGGATCTTCATCGACGGCGAGCACGGCACAACCGGATTGCAAATCCGCGACCGCCTTGGCGCGCGCGGCGATCTGGAGCTGCTGTCGATCCCCGAAGCACGGCGGCGCGATCCCGATGCGCGCGCGGAACTGCTTAATTCGGCCGATGTCGCGATCCTTTGCCTGCCCGACGATGCGAGCCGGGAGGCCGTGGCGATGCTGGCCGAGGCCGGCAACGAAAAGACACGCGTGATCGATACGTCCACGGCGCACCGCACGCATGCGGCCTGGGTCTTCGGCTTTGCAGAACTCACCACAGGCCAGCGCGCCGCCATCGCCGGGGCGCGCTTCGTTTCCAATCCGGGATGCTATTCGACCGGCGCCATCGCGCTGCTGCGCCCACTGGTCGAAGCGGCGATGCTGCCAAGCGACCTGCCGGTGACGATCAACGCAGTGTCGGGCTACACCGGCGGCGGCAAGGCGCTTATCGCGCAGATGGAAGATCCAGAGCGCGAGGACCACATCGCATCGGCGAGCTATCTCTATGCGCTCACCCTGCAGCACAAGCACGTACCCGAAATCATGTCGCGTTCAGGCCTGTCGCGGCGGCCGGTGTTCACGCCCAATGTCGGCCGGTTCCGGCAGGGAATGCTGGTCAACATCCCTTTCCACCTCGACCTTCTCGACGGCGCCCGCTCGCTTGGCGACGTTCATGCGGTGCTGGCAGGCCACTATAGCGGGCAGGAATTCGTGACGGTCGTCGACCTCGACGAGAGCGCGAAGCTGGCGCGCATCGAGGCGGAGGAACTCGCCGGCAAGGACAACATGCGGCTCTACGTGCTCGGCACGGAAGACGGCGGCATGGTCAACCTCGTCGCCTCGCTCGACAATCTGGGCAAGGGCGCATCGGGCGCGGCGGTGCAGAACCTCAACATCATGCTGGGGCGGTAGGGAACCCGCCCCTAGCTCCTGACCTCGATGCCGGTCAGCGGCGCGTAGGTGCCATGAATCGCGCGCCAGTGCGCGACCGCGAATGCGAGCAGGATCGCAGCACCGGCCTGGTGCGCAAGCGCCAGGTAGAGCGGCACCTGCCACACGAGCGTGAGGATGCCGATCGCCGCCTGGGCGAGCGCGAGCCACAGCAGGATGGCGGCGCGCAGGCGGTGCGGCGCGGGCGTGTCGCTCGAGCGTGAGGCCAGCCACTGAATGGCGATCAGCAGGACCAGCACGTAGCCGCTGACGCGGTGTACGAACTGCACCAGCTTCGGGTTCTCGAAGAAATTGCGCCAGGCCGGCTCCAGGACCATGAGACCGTCTGGAACGATGGCGCCGTCCATCGTCGGCCAGTCATTGAATGCCAGCCCTGCATCCAGGCCCGCCACCAGCGCGCCGAGGAAGATCTGGACGATGATGGCCGCGACGACGATCGGGGCAAGCACCACCAGCGCCGGCGGAGCGTAGCTGGCGCTGTGCGGCGCAAGGCCCCGCGCCAGCCACAAGCGCATAGGCGAAGATGATGCAGGCAAGCGTCAGGTGAACGGCGAGCCGGTACTGGCTGACATCGACGCGCTCGGTAAGGCCCGACGAGACCATCCACCAGCCGACAAAGCCCTGCAGCGAGCCCAGCGCCAGCAGCACGAGCAGGCGCGGCTTCAACCGGTCTTCCAGCTTTTTCGTGGCCCAGAACCAGACGAAAGGCACGATGAAGACGACGCCGACAATGCGGCCGAGGAAGCGGTGCGCCCATTCCCACCAGTAGATGAACTGGAACTGCAGCAGGCTCATGCCCTTGTTGACCTGCTGGTATTCCGGGATCTGGCGATACTTGTCGAATTCCTCCATCCACTGCGCATGGGTCAGCGGCGGAATGATGCCGTGGACCGGCTTCCATTCGGTGATCGAAAGGCCGGAATCGGTGAGCCGCGTAGCGCCCCCGACAACGACCATGGCAAAGACCAGCAGGCAGACGAAATAGAGCCACCAGCGCACCATGGCGCGGTTGCGTCGCTCGCGCTCGATCAGCGCGGTCGTGTACAAAATTCCCTGTCCGGCAGTCATTGCATCGTCCATCGGCATGAATTTCAGCGTCCGGTCTGGTTTGGCGCAAGCAGTGCGGCCTTGCAAGGGCGCGTGACACAGGGTCGCGACGAAGCCGGCGGCTTGCGCGCGGCGCAAGCGGCCCTAACTGCCCTGTCAGCAACAAGGGGATCGCTCATGCGGGAATCAGCCAGAAAGCTTGTGGGGACCGTGCTTCTCGTCCTGCTGGTGATACATCTACGCCCTTGTCGCGACCGCGATCGCGACAGCGCGCCTGGCCGACGCGCCGGGCTGGGCGCATGCACTGTATTTCATGGTGACCGGAATCGCCTGGGTCGTGCCCGCGATGTTCATCATCAACTGGATGATCCGGGGGTCGGCGCGCCAGCGGCGCTCAGGCGACGTTTAGCGCCCTGCCCCGATTGACCATCAGCGACGGCAGGCCGCAAAGCAGCGTTTCCACATGCCTGACGCTTTGGAAGCGGCCGCTGACCGAGATGCGCGGCAAGGCATGCATATGGCCGGCGTGGCCCGGATGCAGGACGCCGACCCGGGTGGTTACGGCGGTGACAAAGCCGCATTCGCGCGCAATTGCGAAGTCACGCGGACCTGCCGCAGCGGCGTACCCATAGGGATAGGCAAAGTGGCGCGGAGCCTTGCCCGTCTCCATCTGCACGATGCGGGCGCTCTCGGTCATCTCTGCACGGGCCTGGGCCGGATCAAGGCGCGCAACGGCATAATGATGGATCGTGTGTGCGCCGATGCTGCAAAGCGGATCCGTTGCCAACTGTGCGATTTCGCGCCAGTCCATGATCGACTCGCCGAGGTGCGCCTTGATATCGACGCCTGCCTGCCAGGCGAGTTCCGCGACCATGCGCCGTTGTGTCGGCTCGTCGACCTTCGTCGTGAAGAAATCGAGCAGTTCACCATATGCCGCCCGTTTCCTTGAAGGGCTGGACAGGTCGAACTCCACCTTGCCCGAGGGGGAATGCATCACGATGCCCTCCCTTGCCGCTATGATCGCTTCCAGATCTTCCCACCAAAGCGTCGCCTGCCCTTCCACGAGACCGGGGGCGATGAAGATGGTGTAGGGCGCATTGTGCCGGCGGAAAACCGGTACGGCGTTGACGAGGTTGTCGCGGTAGCCGTCATCGAGCGTGATGGCGATGAAACGCCGTTCACGACCGCCATCATTGGAAGTGCGGATCCGTCGTGCGGCCTCGTCCAGGCTGACGAAATCGAAAGTCCCCGCAAGTTGCTCCAGGATGCGGTCGAGGAACGTTGGTGAAACCGTCAGATGCGCATTCGGAGCGAAGCCGGAACGCGGGGCACTGCCGTTGACCCGGTGCAGGGTCAAGATCGCGCCAAGCCCGCCGTGCCGGGACCATTTGGTGGCCCCGGATACGTACAACGCGTTCAAAATCGTCTTGTGGGCTAGCGACCCAGGCATGCGATCCCCTTAAATTGCGAGCAAGGCATACACACAGAATATTTAGATTGGGTTGCTATGCGTCCCATCCGAGGTGGAATGATGGACACTGCGATCACAACTATCGAACGATCCATCGACGGGGAATTGAGCACTGCACGAACGGTTCGTCACCGCCGGGCGCCGCACGTTTGCGTCCAATGTCCGGTTGCAAGTCTGCACCAATATCGAAAGCATCGTATCCATCTGGCGCGATCTCGAGGCGCAAGGCACGTCAACCGTCTACCAACGGCATGATTGGGCCGGCATTGCGCTTTCGACGCTTGAGCGCGAAAACAACGCGCGGCCATTCATCGTCGCAGGATACATCGATGACCGGCCGGCTTTCCTCTTGCCGCTGGTGGTCAAGGGGCGTCTCTATCCAACGGTCCAGTGGATCGGCGGCAGCCACGTCAATCTTTGCATGGGGCTCTATTCGCGCGAGTTCCTTGCACTCGCCACGCCGGGCGACATGGAAATAATCCTGAAAAGGATCGGCGCCCTTTCCGGCGCATATGTCATGCGGCTTTGTTGCCAGCCGGAGGCGTGGAACGGCCACGCCAACCCCATGGCCGCCCTCGAACGGCAGCCGTCGGTAAATCCGGCTTTCGCCATGCATCTTTCTGAAGGTTTCGAGGCGCTGCTCAAGCGCGGCAACGCGAAGCGCAAGAAAAAGAAATTCCGTTCGCAATGCCGCCAGGCGGAGTCGGCGGGCGGATACAAATTCATCATCGCCGACGATCCGAAGACGGCGACACTTCTGCTCGAAGTTTTCTTCCGCCAAAAGGGCGATCGGCTTCGAAAGTCAGGTATCCACAATGTCTTCGGCGCAACCGGTGCGCGGGAAATGCTCTCCACCCTGGCATTGAGTTCGCTTGGAACGCAGGAACCGCTGCTGCGCATGCATGCGCTGGAAATCGGCGGAAAGATCCGCGCCGTGTTCGGCGGCGGCATCCGTGGCAGGCATCTGTCGGGATATTTCAGCTCGATCTCCGAAGACGAACTCAGCGACATCAGCCCGGGGGAAATGCTGCTTTACCTGCTTGCGCAGCACTATTGCACGGCGGGCCTTGAAACCATGGACCTGGGCGCCGGCGACGAGCGCTACAAGCGTTCCTGGTGCGACGAGCGGCAGGAATTGTTCGATGTGATCGTACCGGTCGGCGTGACGGGTGCCGTGTTCGCATCCGCCGAGAAACTCGGCTATCGCCTGCGGCGCACGCTTCGCCAGTCGCCGCAGGTCTGGAACGCCATCACCATGCTTCGCCGTGCCAGGGCGCGGCTTTTCTGGCGATAAGGTTCATCAAGCCACCGCCGCCCTTCCGTTGCGGCGCAGGTCTGCGCCGAGCTGGACCGTCACTGCATCGTTGTAGCCGGCATCACGCAGCGCGGTTTGCGCCAGTTTTGTCTCGGCCCTGGACGCACCTTCCGCGTTGACGAGGATGATCGTCTCTTCATCGGCAATGTTGTCCAACCCTTCAGGCCCCGGCATAGCCGCAGTCGAACACAACGAAATCATAGTCGTGCGGAAACGCCGGCGCAGATGCGCGACAGTTCGCTTATCGCGTCCGGCGCCGCTTCGCGTTCGGTTCCGGCCGGAATGATATGTGCCGGGGAATAGCGGTCCGCGATAGATGGCGCCTGGACAGTGCCACGGCGCGCGCCAGCAGGTCGGAAATTCCGGCCGCCTTGGTGGTGCCGAGGAATTCCCGCGTGGTGACAGCGTTGCCGGTAAGGTCGACGACCAGCACGCTGTTGCCGGCGTCGGCCAGCAGCCTCGCGATCTCCCAGGTAGTCGTCCGAGCCGGCATCGCCTCCGGGCGAAATCGCGGCAATCCTTGCGTGGCCCATCTTGGCGATCGCAAGGACGGTCTCGTCATGCCCGAAGACTTCCGGGTCGTTGGCAGCGCCGCGCCGGGTGTCGGCCAGCGCCTCATCGCCGGCATACATGGAAGGCGCATCCACTTCGCCAAGGAACGAGACGGGAACCGGCACTGCGCTGGCGTTCGCGGCACGATGCTGGTTGAACCGGCTGCACCGGATGGGTATCCCGCACGGCGTCTTGCATGACCGGCTCAAGCTCGATCCGCTCCGGCACCATGGACGGAGCAACCGTGCCGACCGCCTTCAACGCCTTGCCGCTCAGCAGCGCGCGCGGCCAGAATGCCCACCACCACCAGCACCAGCGACATGACCACGCCGGCCAGGGTGAACGGAATGACCTTGGGGAAGAAGCTCGAGGCCGGCATCACGGCGCGCGAAATGATCCGGGCGTCGATCGGCAGGTAGTCGCGGCTGGTGCGGCTCGCCGCCTCGCGATAAGCGCGTCAGGTAGGTCTCGAGCAGTGCGCGCTGCGCATTTGCTTCGCGTTCCAGCGCGCGCAGTTCGACCTCCGCTTCGCCCACGCGGCTCGAACTCCGCCTTCAGCCGGTTCACCTCCTGGATCAGCACCGCTTCCTGCCTGCGCAGCAGATCCACATTGTTTTCAAGGCTGGACAGGATGTTCCGCGCCTCAGACCTGATCTGGCCGGAAAAGTCGCCGGCCTGCGATTTCAGTGCCTTGAGGCGCGGATGATTGGGTCCAAGCGAAGTGCTGACTTCGGAAATCTGCGCCTGGAGCGACACTTCCCGTTCGCGCAGCCGCTGTACGAGTTGCGATGCCATCACCTCGGGAATGACGTCGAGCGATCCGCCCTTGTCGAGCGCCGCGCGGATCGCAACGATCTTTCCTTCCGCCTCCGAGCGGTCGCCGCGAACGCGCGACAATTCGGATGAAACCTCGGAAAGCTGTTGCGTCGAAAGCAGCGCGTTGTTGTTGCCGATCAGAATGTCGGAATTGGCGCGGTATTCGGCGACCTTGGCCTCCGATTCGCGCAGCTTCGTGCGCAACTCCTCGATTTCCGGTCCAAGCCATCCGGTTGCGTCCTCGGTGGACTGAAGCTGGGATTGCTTGGTGAGGGCGAGATACTCGTCCGCCAGCGCATTTGGCACTTCCTGCGCCAGCTTGCGGTCATGCGCCCAGAACTCGATGGCAATGACCCGCGATTTTTCGACCGCGTAGACCATGCAGGCGGCTGCGGAATTCCTTGAGCACCCGCTCCTGCGGCGAGGCGGCGTCTCCATTGCCGCCGCCAGCCAGGGCCATGATGTTGCCGAGGAAGGATGGCTTGGCATCATTGAACTCGGGGTTTTCAATGAGGTTGAGCCGGGTGATGACCTTCAGCGCCAGATCGTCGGAATCCAGCACCTGCACCTGGCTTCCGACCGCCTGCTCGTCGAACTGGTTGCCGGAAATCGCGAGATCGCCGTCCTTCTGGCGCGTGAAGATCGACTCGCGCTTCTCGATGATAATGCGCGCGCTCGACTTGTAGCTGGGGTCCATCCCCGCAAAAAGCACGAACAACCCGGCCCCGACGACCAGGGCACGCCGACCACCAGCCAGAGCTTGCGTCGCAGTTCAGTAAAAAGTCCGGAAATGTCGATATCGACATCCCTGCTCAATTCATTGGCGCCAGACACGGGCTTACTCCTCACAAACGGGACGCGGGAACATGTACCCATTATGAATAAACATGGTAACCAGCGTGTTAATTAGGCCGCATACAATAAGTATTAATCTAAGTTAATTCTATTTAAACTCGATTAACGAAAACTTACCTCGTTGATCCTGCGTTTTTTGCGCTCTTTACGCGGCATTAACCACGTTTGTAGCTTAATGTTTCGCAACACGCCCTGCAGCCGCATGTCCGGCCCAAGGCGAATTTCAGGAAATGCAATGTTGCGTCAAACCATGCCTTCCCTTCGCAAAATGCTCATCGTCCTGGCTGCCTCGGCGGCGGTCACCGCGTGCTCGACCTACAAGCCCGTGGACGAGACATTCCAGGCTGCACTGACGCAGCCATACACGCTCGATTCCGGCGACCGTGTCCGCGTGACCGTGTTCGGCGAGACGGACCTGACGAACAGCTATTCGGTGGACAAGGCCGGGTTCATCGCCTTCCCGCTGGTTGGCGCCGTGGAGGCGCGCGGACGCACCCCGCAGGAACTGGAAGCGCAGCTGGCCGGAAAGCTGCGCCAGGGTTTCCTTCGCAATCCGGACGTGTCGGTCGAGATAGAGCGGTACAGGCCCTTCTTCATCATGGGAGAGGTTAGCCAGGGCGGACAATATTCCTATGTTCCGGGCATGACGGTCCAGAACGCCATCGCAATTGCCGGCGGGTTTTCCCCGCGCGCACTGCAGGACAATGCCGACATCACGCGGCAGGTGAACGGAAATGTCCTGAACGGCAGGGTGCCGCTTTCGGACCCGATCCTTCCCGGGCGATACCATCTATGTCCGCGAGCGCCTGTTCTGACGCATGAACAAGGAACCGCTGCGCATCGTTCATTGCTTTCGCTCACCGGTGGGCGGCATCTTTCCGCCATGTGCGCGATCTGGTCGCCGCGCAATCGGCGGCCGGGCATTCCGTCGGGATCGTCTGCGATCATTCCACCGGCGGCGCTTTCGAGGAAGCGCTTTTCGAGGCGATGCGACCCCAGCTCGCGCTCGGGCTGACAAGAATTCCGATGGATCGCGCGATCACGCCGCGCGACCTGGCCGCGCTGTGGCGCGCCTTCGGTGAAATCAGGAAATTGCAACCGCATGTGCTGCATTCGCACGGCGCCAAGGGCGGCGCCTATGCACGCATGATCGGTTCAGCGTTACGGGTATCAGGTAATCGCGTTGCCCGTCTCTATTGTCCCGCATGGAGGCTCCATCCACTACGATGCAGGCAGCCTCAAGGGGCGGGTCTTCTTCGCCCTGGAGCGCATGCTGGAGCGGATGACCGACAGGCTGGTGTTCGTTTCCCGCTACGAGGCGGAGGGCTACGGCGCCAAGGTCGGAGCTCCCCGCCGTCCGGTGACGATCGTCTACAACGGGCTTTCAGAGCATGAGTTCGAGCCTGTGGCGGCAGATCAGGATGCCGCGGATTTCCTCTACATCGGCATGATGCGGGACCTTAAGGGCTGCGATGTCTTCCTCGATGCCATCGCGCTTCTGCGCAAGCAGACGGGCCGCAACATCAGCGCCCATTTTGTCGGCGACGGGCCGGACAAGCCGGCCTATTTCCAGCGCATCGCCAGCGCTGGATCTTGCCAAGGCGGTGACGGTGCATGACCCGATGCCGGCCCGCAGGCATTTGCCAAGGCGAAGGTTGTCGTCGTTCCCTCGCGCGCCGAATCGATGCCCTACATCGTGCTGGAGGCGGTAGCCGCGGCCAAACCCCTTGTAGCGACCAAGGTGGGCGGCATTCCCGAGATCTTCGAGGGAAGCGAGCGGACCCTGGTCGAACCCGGCAACGTCGAAGCGCTGGCGGCGGCCAGATGCTGGCGACGCTTGACGATCCCCAACGCGACGAAAAGGCAGCGGTAGCCAGCCTCGCGCGCAAAGCGCTTCTCCGTGGAGCCATGGCAATGACGTGGAAGCGGCCTATCGCGACAGTCTTTAGCGCGCCGTTAACCCTCTCTTTCTGCACATGCTCCTTTGCCATCGCTTTGCGCATACGGCCGTATGCAGTGTTTGTTAGCCATTTTCCCCTATTCCAGCAGTCAAAGCAGGTGCTGGGGGAATTGCCATGCTCACCGATAAACACGGCGGCGGCGTTGCTGAAATCTTCACACCCAAGGCGGTGCGCGAGGCGAGCGCCGAACCTGGCGTGGGGCATGCCCGCAAGGTTGAACTGAACGAACTCGCCAAGCAGGTTGCCGAGCTGTTTTCAGCCGACTCCGTTGCGCCGAACCTCATTTCCGGCCTCACGCGCATCTTCGAGTTCCTGTGCCTCCTGGCAATGGCGCTGGGGATCATCAGCTTCTACCTGCCAGCCGACGGCGCCGATTTCCTCAAGCACGCCGGCGCGGCCTTCTTCGGCAGCATCCTTGCGATCTGCTTCATCCAGGCCCTGGACGGATACCAGATCACCTCGCTTCGCAATTTCATCGCGCAGTACACCAAGGCGCTGACCGGTTTCACCATGGCGCTCCTCGTGCTGGTGGTCATCGGCTTCTTTTCCAAGACCTCGGCCGATTTCTCGCGGCTGTGGTTCGGCCTGTGGTTCGTGATGGGCTCCGTGGTCCTGGCGGCTTATCGCACGGCTGTGTGGCTCACGGTGCGCAGGCTGATGTCAGACGGACGGCTGGAGCGGCGCGCCGTCATCGTGGGCGGCGGCGCACCGGCGGAAGAACTCATCCGTTCGCTGGAGGCGCAGCGCAACAGCGACATCCGCATCTGCGGCATTTTCGATGACCGCGATGACAGCCGCTCGCCGCCGATCGTCGCAGGCTATCCAAAACTTGGAACCGTGCCGGAACTGGTCGAATTCGGACGCATGGCGCGGGTCAACATGCTCATCGTCTCGCTGCCCCTGTCGGCGGAAAAGCGTGTGTTGCAGCTGTTGAAGAAGCTGTGGGTGTTGCCGGTCGACATCCGCCTGTCGGCACATGCCAACAAGCTGCGTTTCCGCCCCCGCTCCTATTCCTACGAGGGCTCGTTGCCCTTCCTCGACGTTTTCGACAAGCCGATTGCCGATTGGGACGCGATCACCAAGCGCGTGTTCGATGTCGTCGTTTCGGCCGTGGCGTTGGTGCTGCTTTCGCCATTGATGATCGCAACGGCGATCGCGATCCGCTGGGAGAGCAAGGGTCCGGTGATCTTCCGCCAGCGCCGGTACGGGTTCAACAACGAGGTGATCGAGGTCCTGAAGTTCCGCTCGATGTACCACGAGATGTCGGATCCGGACGCCAAGAAGGTCGTGACCCGCAACGATCCGCGCGTCACCCGCGTGGGCCGTTTCATCCGCAAGACCTCGATCGACGAACTGCCGCAGCTCATCAACGTGTTGCGCGGCGAGCTTTCGCTGGTTGGCCCGCGCCCGCATGCCGTCAACGCGCATACGGAAAACAAGCTGTGGGACGAGGTGGTCGACGGCTATTTCGCCCGCCACAAGGTGAAGCCCGGCGTTACCGGCTGGGCGCAGGTCAATGGCTGGCGCGGCGAAGTCGACAGCGCGGTCAAGATCCGCGAGCGCGTCAACTGCGACCTCTACTACATCGAGAACTGGTCCTTGCTGCTTGACCTCTACATCCTGGTCCTGACGCCGTTCAAGCTGCTGAACACGGACAACGCATATTGAGCGTGGCGGCGGTCCATTCCGGCCTGACGGGGCCGGCAGCCGGCCCTGCCCGCCAGCGCTCTGCGCCGTGCGCAGATCTCGATGATCTCGAACGGCGCGATAGCCTTTGCCACCTTCCTTGGCGGCTTCGTCATCTTCGAACCGGCGCCATACGAGCTGATGCTTTGCGCGATGCTCGCGATCTGGGCGCTTTTCGGGATGCGGGTACCGCGCACGATCATGCCGCTGCTGCTGCTGCTGACGATCTTCTGCGCGGGAGGCATCATCTCCAGCTGGCAGATTCCCGAATGGGACCGCGGCTTCATGTATGTGGCCGTGTCGTACTTCCTCGCCCTGACCTCGGTTTTCTTCGCGATCCTCATTCGCGAGGACATGGGCAGGCTGCGGCTCATCTTCAGGGCCTATGTCGTTGCCGCCACCATCAGTTCGGCACTCGGCATCATCGGCTATTTCGGCGTTCCCGGGCTTCGAGATGTTCACGCGGTACTCGCGCGCAATGGGCGCCTTCCAGGACCCCAACGTCTACGGCCCTTTCCTCGCGATGCCGATCCTTTACCTGATCTACGGCATCGTAAACCGCAGCAAGGCGCTCATGCCGGTGCGCATCGCGATGCTGCTGATCATCCTGCTCGGGCTGTTCCTTGCCTTCTCGCGAGCGGCGTGGGGCCTTGCGGTGGTGACGGCGGCGGTCTTCTATTTCCTGCTCATCGTCAACGAGCAGAGGGCAAAGAACCGGCTCAAATACATCGTGCTCGCGGTGATCGGCGCCACCTTGATCGTCGTGCTGCTTGCCGCGGCGCTGCAGGTTCCGGCGATCGCCAATCTCTTCGAGCAACGCACCAAGGTGGTGCAGGAATATGACGGAGGCCGGCAGGGACGGTTCGCCCGCCACTACGAAGGTTTCATCCTGTCAACCGAAAAGCCGCTCGGAATCGGACCGCTGGCCTTTGGCTTCATTTTTACCGAAGATACGCACAACATGTATCTGAAGGCGCTGATGGACTATGGCTGGACCGGCTTCCTGGCGTGGATGGCCATGATTTTGTGGACGCTCATCGGCGGCTTCAAGATGCTGTTCAAGCAGCGGCCCTGGCTCGTCTATTTCCAGATCGCCTACGTCGTGTTCCTGGGTCATCTGCTCATCGGAATCGTGATCGACACCGACAAGTGGCGGCATTTCTACCTCTCGATCGGGATCGTGTGGGGTTGCATGGCGCTCGAGCGGCAATGGCAGGCCCAGCACCGCCCCGGCCTCCTTTCAAAGGTGGCCAACGGCACAATGGCGCGCAATGCCCATCTTTCTGGTTGAATTGGAAAACCCGCTTCTGTAGGGTCCGCCGCATTCTCGGAGCGTAGCGCAGCCTGGTAGCGCACCTGCATGGGGTGCAGGGGGTCGGAGGTTCGAATCCTCTCGCTCCGACCATTTCTTCCCCGATCATCCGGCCGGTTGTCGGCCTCAGGCCTTGAACCTGTCGTCCACATCGACCTGCAAGGCGGTTGCCAGCGCATTGGTATGGCTGGCGAGCGCGATGACCTGCAGCAGTTCGGCATATTGTTGCGGCGTCATGCCCTTGGCGCGCGCGGCAGCGGTGTGCGAATGGACGCAGTAGCTGCAATTGTTGGCCGTCGAAACGGCGATGTAGACGAGTTCCTTGACGAGCGGATCGAGCGCGCCGGGCGCCATCACCGCCTGTACACGGTCCCATGTCTGTTTCAGCAATTGCGGATCGGCGGCCAGCGCCCGCCAGAAATTGTTCACGTAGTCGGTGTTTCTCTTGGCGCGAATATCGTCGAAGACGGCTTTCGCTTCGGAACCGGCGTTCTCGTCGTCAACGAGGGGAACCGTTCCCATCACACGCCCACCGCCTTGGAAGACAGCCTGCCGGTCATGCCGCCTGGCGATGACCTGGCTTCGTCGATGAAACAGGCTTTGCGCATGGCCGGCCTCCGCCCAAAACGGTTGTCAGGCGCCGCGGACCTGGTCGAGCAGGCGCTTGCATTCCAGCAGTTCGTAGAGCGTCGCCTGCAGGCTGCGCCGTTCATCGGCAGAAAGGCTGCGGCCGGACATGTCCTCTTCGATTTCCTCCTCACGGCCTCGCAGCCGGTCGAAAAAACCCCGCGGCCGTGCCGGAGCGGTGATCTCGCCCACCGTGCGCGCCCGGCGCGGTTCCGCGGCGGATGCGCGCGCCTCGCCGGCACCCGCCTCTTCCGCCTCGCGCTGATCTTCGACGGCCGGTTCGGCTACGGCTTTCTCTGCTGCGCCAAGCACGCCTGCCGCTTCCGCGGAAATTTCGCCCCTGCCGACGGCAACCACGAAGCGGTTGCCCTGCTCCTTGAGGATGCGCTGCAGCCCGCGAATGGTGTAGCCCTCGTCGTAGAGCAGGTGCTTTATCCCGCGCAAAAGATCGACGTCGTCAGGGCGGTAATAGCGCCTGCCGCCGCCGCGTTTCAGCGGCTTGATCTCTCGAAAACGCGTTTCCCAGAAGCGCAGCACGTGCTGGGGAAGGTCGAGATCCTCCGCCACCTCGGAAATGGTGCGGAAGGCGTCCGGGCTCTTGTTCATCGCATCGCTCGCAACATCACCCTTCCGGCCGCCCATCGGCCGGAACTGTCGAGGCTAACATGATTCCCTTGGCCCGCCAGCCCGCGGCCGTCAGGATGCCTTGCGCCGCAGTGCGAGATGCCCGTTCAGCACCGCTTCCTTGAGCACATGCGACGGCTTGAATACCATTACCCGCCGCGGCGTTATCGGCACTTCCTCGCCTGTTTTCGGATTGCGGCCGACGCGTTCGTTCTTGTGCCGGACCACAAAGGACCCGAACGAGGACAGTTTCACCGAATCGCCCTGCACGACGCGGTCGGCGATCATGTCGAGAACCAGCTCGACAAGTTCAGCCGATTCAGTCCGCGACAGGCCAACCTTCTGGTAGACAGCCTCGGCCAGATCCATCCGGGTTAAGGTTTTTCCCCCCATAAGACACCCACCTGTCATTGGTTGGACGTGCGGTATTCCGCTGCGCCATGTTGTGCAGCGCCGGTCAAGCAGGCGCTGCGGTTCAATGCAACGCAGCGTCAGGGAGTAACGCAACGCCGCCCAAGTTCCCCCGAAAGCAGTTGCCGGCGTTTATTTCCGCCTTTGCGAACCGGCCCGAAAAGGTTGCACACAAGGTGCTTTTCGAGACCGCCCAACTTTCACACTCGTTCCGACAAACGTAATATTCCCGCAAATTAACAAATATTTCAAGGGAATGATCAGCACTTCGAAGCGGAACGGTGCATTACCAGCGCAAAAGCACCGAACCCCACGTAAATCCGCCACCCATCGCCTCCAGCAGGACGATGTCCCCGCGCCGGATGCGGCCGTCGCGCACCGCCTCACACAAGGCAAGCGGAATGGACGCTGCGGAAGTATTGCCGTGCCTGTCGACGGTCACGACGACCTTCTCGGGGGCGATTCCGAGCTTTTTGGCGGAAGCGTCTATGATGCGCCGGTTCGCCTGGTGGGGAACGAACCAGTCGATGTCCTGCGAACCCATTCCCGTCGCTGGCATAGGCGGCCTCGATCACGTCGGTGATCATGCCTACCGCATGGCGGAAGACTTCCTTGCCCTCCATGCGCAGATGGCCGACCGTCCCGGTCGTTGACGGGCCGCCATCAACGTAAAGCTTGTCGCGATGCGAACCGTCGGAGCGCAGCGCGGAAGCGAGAATGCCGCGGTCGGTCATGGCGCCCTCGCCCTCATCGGCTTCCAGGACCACGGCGCCGGCGCCATCGCCAAACAGCACGCAGGTCGTGCGGTCGTTCCAGTCGAGAATGCGCGAGAAGGTTTCCGCGCCGATGACGAGGACCCGCCGCACGAAGCCGGTGCGGATGAACTGGTCGGCGGTGGTGACGGCATAGACGAAGCCGGAACACACGGCCTGCGTGTCGAAGGCAAAGCCGTGGTTCATTCCCAGGCGCTGCTGGATTTCGACCGCGGTCGCCGGAAATGTGTTGTTGGGCGTCGACGTCGCCAGGATGATCATGTCGATGTCGGCGATCGACAGCTTCGCATCGGCAAGCGCGGCCCGGGCGGCATGTTCGCCAAGATCTGCCGTCGTCTCGCCTTCCGCAACAATGTGGCGTTGGCGGATGCCGGTGCGCTGGACAATCCATTCGTCGCTGGTCTCGACGATTCCCTCGAAGTCCGCGTTCTTCATGACACGCGAGGGAAGGTATGAGCCGCAACCGGTAACTATCGATCGTATCACTTGATTTTTCCCGTGGAACGGTCCGCCTCGGCGGCCGGCTTTTCTTCAGCCTTCAGTCCTTGCGACGCGCAGTCCGCCAAAGAAGGTAAGGTCGCTCTTTATCTTTTCGATGATGCCGTTCGCGGCCATGTCGTATCCGACCTCGATCGCGGCGGCATAGCCTTCGGCATCCGTGCCGCCATGGCTTTTAACCACCAGCCCGTTGAGGCCCAGGAACACCGCGCCATTGACCTTTCGCGGGTCCATCTTCTCGCGAAGGTGCTGGAATGCGGAACTGGCGAAAAGGTAGCCAATACGGGCCATCAGGGTCCGGCTCATCGCCGCGCGCAGATATTGCGCGATCTGGCGGGCCGTGCCTTCCGCGGTCTTGAGCGCGATGTTGCCGGCGAAGCCTTCGGTGACGACGACATCCACCGTGCCCTTGCCCAAGTCATCGCCCTCGACGAAACCGTGGTATTCGAGGTTGTCGAGGCCCGCATCGCGCAGGATCTGGCCGGCTTCGCGCACCTGTTCCTGGCCCTTGACCTCTTCGACGCCGATGTTCAGAAGCCCGACGGTGGGCTTTTCAAGGTCGTAGAGCGCGCGCGCCATCGCCGCGCCCATCACCGCAAAATCGACGAGCTGCGAGGCGTCCGCACCGACATTGGCGCCGACATCGAGGACGACGCTCTCCCCCTTCAGGGTCGGCCACAGCGCAGCCATCGCCGGCCGCTCTATGCCTTCGATCGTCCGCAGGCAGAACCGTGCCATGGCCATCAATGCGCCGGTGTTGCCGGCAGACACGCAAAAGGCGGACTCGCCCGACTTGACGGCATCGATGGCCTGCCACATGCCCGATTTGCCACGTCCGTGGCGCAGCGCCTGGCTCGGCTTTTCATCCATGGCGATGGATACTTCGCAATGGCGTACATGCGAAACCTTGGCGAGCGCGGGATGCTTTTCCAGCAGCGGCTTGATGACGGCTTCGTCGCCGAACAGCAGGAAACGCAGGTCCGGCTTGCGCATCAGCGCAATTTCGGCCCCGCCAAGAACCACGGCAGCGCCGTGGTCTCCGCCCATCGCATCCAGCGAAACTGTCAGTGTAGCTGTCATCGGAACCGGTGTTGCGAGAAGCAGCGGTGCGGCAATGCACCCTAATTCAGCGTGGAGTTATCCGATACGGGTCAAGCCGACAATAGGCCATCGCCAGGCGCAGCGATACCGGTTCGGCCCGGCAAGACGGCGGCAATGGTCATTTATCCTTGGATTTCAAAGCCTGAAGCACCGCAAACGGCGATTTTCCGGCATTTTCCGGCTCGTTGGCTTCATCCGGTCCGGTTGGCAATTGCGCATCGGGCGCGCGCGGAAAGGGATCGAGGGCAAGCACCAGCATCTCCAGCACGAACGGCCATAGATCGATGCTGTCGCCCTCGAAAGTCTCCGGCGGATCGTCGCCTTCCGGGTCGAGCACCAGTTCACGGTCCTGGCGGTGTACGGGAACGGCAAGTGCAGACCGCTCGGGCAGGAAGGTCGTGCGCAGTTTCTCGCCGGATGTCTTGAAACACCGGCTCCAGCGTGACGACGCAAGGCTGTTCGGCACGCGCGCGCAATTCGCCCGTCACCTCGACGCCGTCGCGCCGCCAGCGCTTCAGCACGAGGTCGGCTTCCAGCATGGGCAGCGCGGTAATGCCGGCCGCCTCCGCGATTGCCGCGCGCTCCTTGTCGCCCGGGCGCAGCGTGACATGATACCCGGAACCCGGCAGGGTCGTGACATTGACTTCGAAAGAGGGGATTTGCGCCATTTGGTTATCCGTTCAATCCGGCTGCGGCCAGGACAAGAGGCCATTGCCGATCGCATTGAATTCCTGCGCCGCCAGCGCGTCGGCCGCCTCAAGCATATAGGCCGAGATTGCCGCGGATTCATCCTGGTTGGCGCCTTCGAAGAAGCGGCGTGAAACCGCTTCGCCCAAGGCCGCGGCGTCTCCCTTGGCCATCAGCGGGGCAAATTCTTCTATCTGTGCATAAAAGCCGCGCACCATCGCCTGCTTGCGCTTGGGAACGGAAGTGTCGCCAATGCCAAGCGCGCGCAATGCGTCGTCGATCCCGTCCGTGAAGGCATCGAACACCTCCTGCGAGAGCCCAGCCGCCCGCGGATCCTCCTCGCTGGAGAGCCGCCGGCTGAACAGGAACATGTGCAGCGCCAGTACGTCGAAACGGCCGGTGACCGAATGTCGGGAAGCCGCGGCGCAGATAGAAGACAGGATTGCGCGCCTGCGTCACAACCGCGCCATAAAGTTGCTGCGGGACTGGGTCTTGTCGCGAGCGCGCGAGAAATCGCAGGATCATTTCACTTGTTCCTCTACCGGGACCGGATCGGCGCGCGGCAAATGAGATTGAAGAAATCGAGGGGCCGGTGGTATACCGATGCGTCCTGCGATTACAGGAAACCACTGGTTTGGGGCAGCGTATAAAAATGTCGATAGCGCGTGAAGACATGCCGCGGAAAATGGCAGCAATGGTCCGGCTTGGCGCTTCAACGGCGCTGGTCGGCGCTGCCTTGGCATTGGCGGGGTGCAATCCGACGCAGGTGATGGTCCATGGCGCGGTCGTTACACAGGACCAGGTCGACCTCATTCCCGTCGGGTCAAGCCGCGACCAGGTGCTGCTGGCGCTGGGATCGCCCTCCACGACCGGCACCTTCGAATCCAGCGAGACCTATTACTACATTTCGCAGAAGCGCCAGAAAACCTTCGCCTATCAAAAGGCAAAGGTCGTCGATCAGCGGGTGCTGGCGGTCTATTTCGACGATACCGGCACCGTCACCCGGGTCGGCGACTACGGCCTGAAGGACGGCAAGGTCTTCGACTTCATCACGCGCACGACACCGACCGGCGGCAAGGACCTCAACTTCCTCGGCCAGATCCTGGCAGGCCCGGGCAGCGGCGCAAAGAAGGGACCCATAACCCCGCTGCCGGGCGGCGGCGTGGGAGGCGGAGGCCCCAGCATCTAGGCCGTCCCTCCGGGACGACAATTTACCAACAAAAAACCCGCGGGGATCGCTCCCCGCGGGTTTTTCTTCTTGTTGGACTTCGTCCGGATCAGGCGTGCGCGAGCACGGCCAGCAGCAACAACGCCACGATGTTGGTGATCTTGATCGCCGGGTTGACGGCAGGACCAGCGGTATCCTTGTAGGGATCGCCGACCGTGTCGCCGGTGACCGAGGCCTTGTGCGCTTCAGAGCCCTTGAGGTGCTTGACGCCGTCCTTGTCGACGAAGCCGTCCTCGAACGACTTCTTGGCGTTGTCCCATGCGCCGCCGCCCGACGTCATCGAGATGGCGACGAACAGGCCGTTGACGATCACGCCGAGCAGCGACGCGCCGAGCGCCGCGAAGGCCGAGGCCTTGGAGCCGGAAATCGCCAGCACGCCGAAATAGACGACGAGCGGAGCCAGCACCGGCAGAAGCGACGGGATGATCATCTCGCGGATCGCAGCCTTGGTCAGGATGTCGACGGCGCGGGCATAGTCCGGACGGTCGGTGCCGGCCATGATGCCCGGCTTTTCGCGGAACTGACGGCGCACTTCCTCGACGATCGCACCGGCTGCCCGGCCGACCGCGGTCATGGCAATGCCGCCGAACAGGTAGGGAATGAGGCCGCCGAAGATCAGGCCGGCGACGACATAGGGGTTGGACAGGTCGAACGAGATCGCCCCGATGTCGGCGAAGTACGGATACTCCGTCGCCGTTCGCTGGCTGAAGTACTTCAGGTCGTTGGTATAGGCTGCGAACAGCACCAGCGCGCCGAGACCGGCCGAACCGATCGCATAGCCCTTGGTGACCGCCTTGGTGGTGTTGCCGACCGCGTCGAGCGCGTCGGTCGACTGGCGCACTTCCTTGGGCATGCCCGACATTTCGGCAATGCCGCCGGCATTGTCGGTGACCGGGCCGAAGGCGTCGAGCGCAACGATCATGCCGGCAAGGCCGAGCATGGTCGGTGACCGCGATGCCGGTGCCGAACAGGCCGGCGAGCTGGTAGGTCGCGATGATGCCGCCGACGATGACGATGGCCGGCAGCGCCGTCGATTCCAGCGAGACCGCGAGGCCCTGGATGACGTTGGTGCCGTGGCCGGTGACCGAAGCCTGCGCGATCGAGTTGACCGGGCGCTTGTTGGTGCCGGTGTAGTACTCGGTGATGACCACGATCAGGGCAGTCACGATCAGGCCGACGATGCCGCAGAAGAACAGGTTCGTTCCGGTGATCGCCATGCCGTCGGCTTCGCCGATCTCGCCCCAGCCGATGGTCAGCGACGTCGCGCCGCCGAGACCGATGATCGACAGCAGGCCGGTCACGATCAGGCCCTTGTAGAGGGCGCCCATGATCGAGCCGTTCGCGCCGAGCTTGACGAAGAACGTGCCGACGATCGAGGTCAGGATGCACGCGCCGCAGATCGCGAGCGGGTAGACCATGACCGATTCGAGCACCGGCGTGCCGGCGAAGAAGATCGCCGCGAGAACCATCGTGGCAACGACGGTCACCGCATAGGTTTCGAACAGGTCGGCCGCCATGCCGGCGCAGTCGCCGACATTGTCGCCGACATTGTCGGCGATGGTTGCCGGGTTGCGCGGGTCGTCCTCGGGAATGCCGGCCTCGACCTTGCCGACGAGGTCGCCGCCGACATCCGCGCCCTTGGTGAAGATGCCGCCGCCAAGACGGGCGAAGATCGAGATCAGCGAGGCGCCGAAGCCGAGCGAGACAAGCGCGTCGATGACGACGCGGTCGCTTGGCGCGTAGCCCAGGATTTCGGTGAGGATCGAGATAGTAGACCGCGACGCCGAGCAGTGCGAGACCGGCCACGAGCATGCCGGTGATCGCGCCCGACTTGAAGGCGATGTCAAGGCCGCCGGCAAGGCTCTTCGAAGCCGCCTGCGCGGTGCGCACATTGGCGCGGACCGACACGTGCATGCCGATGAAGCCCGCGACGCCGGAAAGGACCGCGCCGATCAGGAAGCCGATCGCGGCAGCCCATCCGATGAGCAGCCAGGCGATGACGAAGACGATGGCGCCAACGACCGCGATGGTCAGGTATTGGCGGTTGAGATAGGCCGATGCGCCTTCACGGATTGCCGCCGCGATTTCCTGCATCCTTGCCGATCCGGTGTCGGCCGCCATGACCGAGCGGGTCGCCCAGACCGAGTAGACGATCGACAAAAGCCCGCAGGCAATCGCCATATTAAGAGCATTCATTTGGATTTTCCCTTTTTGAGATGTCCAGCGAAGGAGGGAAAAAGCACCCGCCCCCCAACGCTTTTGCCCTGGCGTGCCGAGCCGCGCGCGCACAGGGTGAAACCGTGCCGCACACTATTCAGAAAGCGGGCCGCGTCAAGACATCGTTAGGTATTAGGAAAGACCTGCCGCATTCACGGATGCGGAGGCCGGCGGCGAAACCGCCGGCCTTGTCATGAGGGTGAAGCCTCAGGCCGCCATCAGGCTCTGGGGACGGCGCCAGACGATCTGCCTGCGCCGGATCTCCATGATGCCCTGCTTGGCCAGCGTGCTGAGCCTCGCATTGAGGTGGGTGCGGGTGATCCCCAGTATGTCCGACACATGCGACTGGGTCAGCAGCCACTCGGCCGTTTCCGCATCCCCCAGCGGACGGTTGAAGTAGGATTTGAGGTAACCCGAGACGAATACAAGGATTTTCCGATCCGTGTTCTTCTGCGCCGCCGCGGCGCCGATGCGGGTGAGCATCGTGAAGTTGCGGTACTGGTTCGTGCTGCACCAGTTTGCAAATTCGGGATTCTGCAGAAACTCCTGGAAACGATCCTCGGAAAGTTTCAACAGCCTTGTCGGCGCCAGCGCGCGGTAGGTGATGACGCTGGGAATCGTGCGGTTCAGCCTGGTTTCGAACACGGAACCTGGCGTGATCGGCGCGACGAGGGCTTCCTGCCCCATCGCATTTACGTAAGCTCCGACCAGTCCCTGCTTGATTGCGGTCATGCCCGACGGAAGGCTTCCTGCGGAATTGACCAGTTCATTTTTGGCACAGTCTACATATGTGCATGACGACAGCACGGCTGCCGCCAATCGCTCGGCGAGTCCAGGAAAGATAGTCATGTTTTCATTGCCCCTATACGAGGGACATACTTTGTGAATGCCCCTACGTATACGGTGTGTAAACCATCAGACGGTATGAGCGGCAACAATTTGCGACAAGCAATGTCGTATACGCAAGTTTTTGTGGGTTAGTAAACGCGGCACCGGGAGCGACAAATAAGACGGGCGCGGATCAGGACGAAAGTTTCGCCCGGCCGTCCCTGGATTCGCGAAAGTTCAACCATATCAATGCGATCAGGCATATGATCACAACAGGAAATACAATCATGTTGACCATGTTCCAGCCATAGGCGTTGAGCGTGTGACCGGACATGAGCGACGCAAGGGCAACCGATCCGAACAGCAGAAGGTCGTTGGCGCCTTGCGCCTTGCTTTTTTCCGCCGGCAGGTAGGTTTCGGTAATCATCGCCGTCGAACCGATGAATCCGAAGTTCCAGCCGAGGCCAAGCAGCACCAGGGCACCCCAGAAATTTGCGAGCGAAATGCCGGCGAGCGCGATCGCGGCACAAACCGCAAGAACCAGCATTCCGGCGGCGATCACCTTTTCCTTGCCGTATCGCACGATCAGATTGCCGGTGAAGAAGCTCGGCGCGAACATGGCCATCACGTGCCACTGGATGCCGAGCGTCGCGTCGTCGACCGAAAACCCGCAGCCGATCATGGCGAGGGGTGCCGCGGTCATGACGAGACTCATCATGGCGTAGGAACCGATCGCGCACATGACCGCCACGATGAATTGCGGCTGGCTCATGATCACCGAAAGCGGCCTTCCCGTATCGACGACGGCGCCCGCCTCCACCGGCTGTACGGGTGGCGGCGGGTCGAGAAAGCTCATCACGACAAGGCTGGCGGCGAAAAGCAGCGTTCCTGCAAGGAACGCGCCGGCAAATGGCACCGGGGACAGCAGGTCGCGCGTCCACAATACCAGCTGCGGGCCGATGATGGCGGCGGCGACGCCGCCTATCAGCACGATGGAAATCGCCTTGGCGCGGAATGCCGGCGTGCCCCTGTCGGCGGCCGCGAACCGGAACTGCTGCGCAAAGCCGTTGGCCGAACCGGTCAGCAACAGGCCGAAGGCAGAAGAGCCAGAAGGAGTGAATGACCAGCGCACCCGCCGCGACCAGCAGGCCGGCGATGCCGATCACCGCGCCGGTCATGAAGCCGAGCCGCCTGCCGATCCTTCGCATGATCATGGCGGCAGGAAGGGCTGCCAGCGCCACGCCGATGTTGAAACCGGTCACCGGCGCGGTGGCCAGCGATTTGTCCGTGTCGAGGAGGTAGGCGCCGGCAAGTCCGCCCAGCGCGATGCTGATGGGCGCGGACGAACTGGTGAAGGCCTGGCACAGCGCATAGAGCCAGGCATTCTTGCGGGCCAGGGCGTTTTCGCGGGCCTGTTCTTCCTCGGCTTGCGTTGCGTGCGCGAGTGCCATCATGCGTCCTTAAAAATGCGAGTAGGAACCCGGCGACGCCGTCAGGTCAACGCCTTTCAGTTCGCGAATGACGACGGGCGCCTGCGCATCGGCGGGCAGGACGCGTCCGATTTGCGTCACCTTGACGTCCTGCAAAGCCACTGCCTGGCGAAACGCGTCGAGTTGCGCGGGATTGACGGTAAAGAGGATCTGGTAGTCGTCGCCGCCGGTCAGCGCAGTCACCATCGCGCCGGGCAAGGCCAGCGAATCGCGCACCTGCGGCGAGAACGGCAGGGCTTCTGGCCTCGACTTCCATGCTCACGCCGGAAGCCGATGCCATCTTGCGCAGGTCGCCGACGAACCCGTCGGAGATATCCATGCTCGCGGACGCAAATTGCGCGATCATGGGTGCAAAACGGATCGGAGGCCGGGGCGCAAGGTAGAGCGATAGCAGGATGCCCGCGCCGGGCAAATCGCGGTATCCGGCCTCGCCCAGCCGTACCTTTAGGCCGATCGCGCCGTCGCCGATCGTGCCCGGTGACGAAGAGAAGGTCGCCGGGCCGCGCACCCAGCCGCGACTTGTATGCGGCGGGGTCGACTCTCGCCCCAGGCGGTTATGGAAATCACCGGACCGCCCGGCGCGCGGAATGTGTCGCCGCCGCTCAAGGAGAGCTTGTAGTCGGCGCAATCGCCGGCAAGACCTTCGGCAAAACCGGCAATCCAAGCCTCGTCCCACCCGTCATGCAGGCCGAGCGCCAGGGAAAAGGCAGAGGGCGTCGCCCCCTTGGCGGCGAGGTCCGACAGGTTCACCCGCAACGCCTTCGCCGCAATCAGGCTCGGGGGATCGTCGGGGAGGAAATGCACCCCGGACATGATCGCGTCCTGCGTCATGGCCAACGCCTTGCCCGGGGTGACGGCAACCAGCGCCGCATCGTCGAGGAGGCCGAATGCACCCTCGCCGGAGAGCGGCGCGAAATATCGCGCGATCACTTCGAATTCGCCGGGGCGCTTTCCGTCAGTCCTTGGCCGCATCGCCGTTCTGCTCCGCCGCGCCGCCTTCGCGCGCGGTCACTTCCTTGGGCCGCAGGTCGCGAGCAATCCGGTCAAGAACGCCATTGACCATGCGCGGTTCGTCCTCGCCGTAGAACGCCTTTGCGACATCGACATATTCGGTGATGATTACGCGGGCCGGCACGTCGCGGCGGTTGAGCAGTTCGAACACCCCTGCCCGCAATGTCGCCCGCAGCAGCGTATCGATGCGCGCCAGCGGCCAGTCCGGCGTCAGCGCGGCGTGGATCATCGGGTCGATCTTCTTCTGGTCGGAAACGACTCCCGCAACAACGCCGCGAAACCAGCCGGCATCGGCGTCGATGTATTTTTCGCCGTCGATTTCCTGCCCGAGCCGGATGTTCTCATATTCGGCGACGACATCCATCAGGCGCGAATCGGTGAGGTCCATCTGGTACAGCGCCTGCACGGCGGCAAGGCGCGCCGCGCCGCGCTTGTTTGCCGTGCGGGCAGTGCCGTCCTGTGCGGCGCCGGCACTCATGCTCAGGCGCCCAGCCGGTCGCGGATAGCGATCATGGCAAGCGCTGCCTGCGCCGCGCCGCCGCCCTTGTTCTTTTCCGTAACCCGCGCCCGCGCAAAGGCCTGCGCCCCGTTCTCGCAGGTCAGGATGCCGTTGCCGATCGCAATGCCTTCCTCGATGGCCAGGTCCATCAGCCCGCGCGCGGACTCGCCCGCCACGATGTCGTAATGCGAGGTCTCACCGCGGATGACGCAGCCGAGCGCGACAAAGCCGTCATAGTCGGTTGCGCCTTCTTCCGCCGCGTAGAGCGCCATGGCGATGGCTGCCGGAATCTCCAGAGCGCCGGGAACGGATACCTTGTCGAAAGTTGCGCCCGCCGCTTCCAGCGCAGCGACCGCACCGGAAAGCAGTTCGTCGGCGATGTCCTCGTAGAAACGGGCTTCGACGATCAGCAGATGGGGGGCTGAGGACATGGTTTGCACTCCGTTGCATTGGATGCGCACAAACCATGCCGCCTTGGGCATGGCAAGGAAATTGTATCCGTCAGCGCCGAGGTTCAGCCATTGCCCGCATACTGCGCGAGCCGGGCCGCGTAACGGGCCATCTGGTCGATTTCGATGTTGACGCTGTCGCCCGTCTTCGCGCTCGCCCCAGGTCGTTACGTCGAGCGTGTGGCGCGATGAGCAGAACATCGAATTTCGGGCCGTCCACTGCATTCACGGTCAGCGAGGTGCCGTCCAGCGCAACCGATCCCTTGGGCGCGATGAAGCGTGCAAGTTGCCGCGGGCGCCTCGATCGAAAAGCGTGTCGCGCCGCCCTCTGCCTGCGCGCTCCACGATCGCGCCTTGCCATCGACATGGCCGGAAACCATGTGGCCGCCGAGTTCGTCGCCGACCCGCAAGCGAACGTTCGAGATTGATGCGCGTTCCCGGCTCCGCCGCTGCCGAGCGTCGTCAGCCGCAGCGCCTCCTCCCAGGCCTCGGTGGCGAACCAGCCGGGGCCCTTTTCCACGACGGTCAGGCAGACGCCGCGAGTGGGAAACCGATGCGCCGATGGCAAGGTCCGAAAGGTCCCAGTCGCGTGCGCACGAAAGCCGCTTTCCGTGGTCGAGCGGCTCTATGCGTCTCCACAATGCCGATGTCGGTGACGATGCCGGTGAACATTGCTAGCGCCTTCGCGAGAATCTTTGCAGGCGGTCTTCACCGAATTGCCATGCGCCTGTCAATTCAAAGCCGTCGGGCAGGCGTGTCGGCAGAGATGGGCGAAGCGATCCGGCGGTCTTGCGCGATGCCCTGCGCCAATGGCCTTGCGGGCTCGTGAAAAGCGCCAGCGCATCGACCAGATCCTCCGCGAGGAAGGATGCCGCGACGTGCCGCGCCACCTTCGACCAACAGGTTCATGACGCCGCGCGCGCCGAGGTCATCCAGCAATTCCGGCAAGGCAATCCTGCCATCCACGCGTTCGCAGGCGAGGATTTCGACCCCCGCCGCCTTCAGTTCGCGCTCTTGGCGAGGCCGGGCGGCGATACCGCCAGCACCGGCGCGGTGGACGCCGAGTGAACCAGCTGGCGCAGTCCGGGATGCAGCCTGCCGTTTGCATCCAGCACGACGCGTATCGGCGAAGCGCTTCAAGACCGGGAAGGCGGCAGGTCAGTTCGGGATCATCGGCCAGCGCGGTGCCGCTGCCAACCAGGATCGCCTGGTGGCGGGCGCGCATCAGATGGCTCTGGGCCCGCGCAATCGCGCCGGTGATCGGCACCTGGCCCTGCACCCGCAACCCGATCAGCCCGTCGGCGGAAACCGCCAGCTTCAGCGTCACGAAGGCCGGCCGAGGCTGCTTGCGCGACAAGATAGGCCGGCAAGGCCGATCGCCGCGTCTTGCGCCAGAACGACCCGGCAACGACCTCGATGCCGGCCTGCGCGCAGCATGGCGTGGCCCTTCCCGTTGACGCGCTCGTCCGGGATCGACCACGGCGGTCACCACGCGCGAAACACCGGCGTCGATCAGCGTCTGCGCGCAAGGCGGCGTGCGGCCGTGATGGGCGCAGGGTTCGAGCGTCACATAGGCGGTGGAGCCGCGCGCCGATCGCCCGCCTCGGCAATCGCCTGCGGCTCGGCATGTGGGCGGCCGCCGATCGCCGTGACGCCGCGCCGACGATGACCGGGCCGTTGCCCTCATCCTTCACCAGCAGGCGCGACCGAAGGATTGGTTGCCGTCCAGCCCTCGTGCTTGCGCGCCAGCCGGATGGCGGCGGCCATGAAGCGGTGGTCGTGTGCGGTTGTCGCTCATTGGCGGCGCCGCCGTCACGTCGGCCTTCCTCGCGCCAGTCTCGCCGACAGGAAATCGTCGGAAATCCTCGGCCTTCGCGGAAATCCCGGTAGACCGAGGCGAAGCGCACATAGGCGACGTCATCGATGCGCTTCAGCCCCTCCATCACCAGCTTGCCGATCTCGTCCGTGGGGATTTCGGCCTCGCCCATGGCTTTCGAGCTGGCGGACGATGCCGGAGATCATCGCGCTCGATGCGTTCGGGATCGACCGGGCGCTTGCGCAGCGCGATGTCGAACGGAACGCGCGCAGCTTGTCGCGGTCGAAGCGGCACCTTGCGGCCGGATTTCTTGACCACCATCAGGTCGCGCAACTGCACGCGCTCGAAGGTGGTGAAGCGGCCGCCGCAATCGGGACAGATGCGGCGGCGGCGGATCGCGGAGCCGTCCTCGGTCGGGCCGCGAATCCTTCACCTGCGTGTCGTCGATTGCCGCAATAGGGACAGCGCATGAAGCCTCCGGTCAGTCCGAGCTCTTAGCCCGGATAGGTACATCGGGAAGCGGTCGGTCAGCGCGATCGACCTTCGCCTTGCACCGCGGCCTCGACGGCGGCGTTGCCCTCGTCGGAATTGGCGGCCTTCAGGCCGTCGAGCACCTCGGTGATCAGGTTGCCGATCTCGCGGAACTCGGCCATGCCGAAGCCGCGCGTCGTGCCGGCCGGCGTGCCGAGCCGGACGCCCGAGGTGACGAACGGCTTTTCCGGGATCGAACGGGAATGCCGTTCTTGTTGCAGGTGATGTCGGCGCGGCCGAGCGCCGCCTCGGCGCGCTTGCCGGTGGCGTTCTTCGGGCGCAGATCGACCAGCATCAGGTGGTTGTCGGTGCCGCCCGAGACGATGTCGAGGCCGTTCGCCTTCAGCGCTGTCGGCCAGCGCCTTGGCGTTGTCGACGACCTGTGCGCATAGGCCTTGAACTCGGGCTGCAGCGCCTCGCCGAAGGCCACCGCCTTGGCGGCGATGACATGCATCAGCGGGCCGCCCTGCAGGCCGGGGAACACGGCCGAGTTGATCTTCTTGGCGATGTCCTCGTCATTGGTGAGGATCATGCCGCCGCGCGGGCCGCGCAGCGACTTGTGCGTGGTGGTGGTGACGACATGGGCATGCGGCAACGGCGAGGGATGCGCGCCGCCGGCGACGAGGCCGGCGATGTGCGCCATGTCGACCATCAGATAGGCGCCGACCGCATCGGCGATCTCGCGGAAGCGCTTCCAGTCCCAGATGCGCGAATAGGCGGTGCCGCCGGCGATGATCAGCTTCGGCTTGTGCTCGTGCGCCTTGCGCTGCGACCTCGTCCATGTCGAGCAGGTGGTCGTCGCGGCGCACGCCGTAGGAGACGACGTTGAACCACTTGCCGGACATGTTGACCGGCGAGCCGTGCGTCAGGTGGCCGCCCGAATTGAGGTCGAGGCCCATGAAGGTGTCGCCCGGCTGCAGCAGCGCCAGGAACACCGCCTGGTTCATCTGGCTGCCGGAATTCGGCTGCACGTTGGCGAAGTTGCAGCCGAACAGCTTCTTGGCGCGCTCGATGGCGAGTGTCTCGGCGATATCGACGAACTGGCAGCCGCCATAGTAGCGCTTGCCCGGATAGCCCTCGGCATATTTGTTGGTCATGATCGAGCCCTGCGCCTCGAGCACGGCGCGCGAGACGATGTTTTCCGAGGCGATCAGCTCGATCTCGTGGCGCTGGCGGCCGAGTTCGTTGCGGATCGAGCCGAAGATCTCGGGATCGGCCTCTGCCAGCGTCGCGGTGAAGAAAGCCGTTGGCAGTCGTGGAGCTGCGGCAAGGGCCATGTCCTGTCAATCCTGGGAATTGATGACGAGCGGCCATAGCACAGGTTCGGAGCGGCAAGACCCGCCGCATCGCGCGCGAATCGCCGTGCACAATAGCGCGCGGCCACAGCGATCGCAGGTCCGCTGCGACAACGAAAAAGGCGGCCGCGGCGGCGCCCTTGATGCGGACTTTGCCGGCAAGATCGGCTTCAGAGCGCGGATGCGGATCCAGCGCCAGTTCCTCGACGCCGTCGCGCTGGTAGATGTCATCGCGGAAATGGACGATGCCGTCGCCCGTCGACCAGGCGGTGATGTAGGTGAAATAGACCGGCACCGGCTCGGCAGACGTGCATCGGCGTGTTGACGCCGGTCGCGATGATGCGCTCGATCTCGCTGGCGGTTCCAGCCCGGCGTGTCGCGCAGCAGCCAGGTCACGAGATCGCGCACGTTCTGCACGCGCACGCAGCCCGACGAATTGAAGCGCTCGATCTTGCCGAACAGGCTCTGCTGCGGCGTGTCGTGCATGTAGACGGCATGCGGATTGGGGAAATTGATCTTCATCGACGCCATGGCGTTGATCTTGCCCGGATCCTGACGAAGCGGTAGTTGGCCGCCTCGTCGGTGTTCCAGTCGATCGATTCCGGCGCGATCTCCTCGCCGTCGGCCTCGTTGATGATGCGGATGTTGTTGCGCGTCAGGTAGGTCGGATCCTTGCTGCATCAGCGGGATGATGTCCTTCTGGATGATCGACTTCGGCGCGGTCCAGTAGGGATTGAGGATGACCTCGTGGATCTTCGAATTGAGGATCGGCGTCTGGCGGTCGATCTTGCCGACAATCGCGGTGTGGCGCTGCACGACCTTGCCGTTTTCGACCGCCTCGATCGCGGCTGCCGGGATGTTGACCATCACATAGCGGTCGCCGAGGAAACCGGACATCGAGCGCAGCCGCACGAGATTGGTCTCGAGCTGGCCGAGCCGGATGTTGGCCGGAATGTTCATCGCGGCGAAGGTGTATTTGCCGAGCACGCCATCCGGCGGCAAGCCGTGGCGGGCCTGGAAGCGGCGCACCGCGCCTTCAACCTAGGTGTCGAAGATCGGCGAGCCGCCGGCGCCGGCGCCAGGTCGCCGGAAATGATCAGGCGCTTGCGCAGCTCGGCGACCGACGGGCGACGCGGCGCCAAGTTCGCAGCTTGTCGGTCGCGGGAACCACCGGCCAGCCGCCATTGGCGATAATGCGGCGATAGTCCTCCATCGCGGGCTCGATGAAGCCTGGAGTCTGTTCGGAAAATACCGGGACCGTCGACGTGCCGGGCTTTGCTCTCGCTGGCGTGCGCGTCGAACTGGTCGCTCCACTGGCCATGCTTCGGGCTCTGAAGCAACGCGTCGATGGGATTTTGGGCAAATGCCCTGCCGGAGAGCACGCCGCCGGCGGCTCCCGCACCCAATGCTGCCAGAAAATCGCGTCTTTTCATCTACTACCCGCTTCAAGTTCTTTAGGGGCCAACCGCCCCTCATGCGAGGCTCGCCGACTTGCGGCACATATGCCGGAACATCGCGCATACAAGGTTAATACATTGGAAAAACCTGATTACGCGGCGACCTGGCCAGACGCGGCAAACCGACCCGTCTTGCGGTCACACCCTTTTGTGGCCAAAGCGTGTCACGGACGCACAAATGCTCGTGTATCTGCGCGCGATCGCCGGCATGATGCGGCTGCAATACACTTGATGCTCGCCAAATGCAAAAGGCCCGCTTTCGCGGGCCTCGCCTGAAATCGTGACTTTAGAAGCAATCAGAGGCGATAGAGGATCTGGTCGGTCCAGAAGCGCTCCAGCCGCTGCAGCGACTTGTTCATGCGCTGGAATTCATCGCTGTTGATGCCGCCGACCGCCTCGATCGAACCAATGTGCCGCTGGTACAGCTTGTCGACGATCGCGGCGACCTTGCCGCCATTTTCCGTCAGGCTGACCCGCACCGACCGGCGGTCGATCCGCGAACGCTGGTGGTGGATGAAGCCCTGCTCGACCAGCTTCTTGAGATTGTAGGATACGTTGGAACCGAGATAGTAGCCGCGGGTGCGCAGTTCGCCCGCCGTCAGTTCCGAGTTTCCGATGTTGTAGAGCAGCAGCGCCTGCACGGCGTTGACATCGTTGCGTCCCTGGCGGTCGAATTCGTCCTTGATGACGTCGAGCAGGCGGCGATGCAGCCGTTCGACAAGCGTGAGCGATTTCAGATAGAGCGCCTTCACGTCGCCGGTGGGGGCCGGGTCGACGGCAATGCCGACCAGTCCGAGATTGTTTTTCATATTAGCAGCCTCTCCGTTGCGGTGGAGTTGTTTCCCCCCACTCGACTGGCTGCACCCTAGCGCCTTCGTCTAAAATTCGACTTAAAGCAGACGATTAACGGCGCCTTACCGGTTGCGCCAAAGCTGAACGAAGACCCGCAAACCTGCCAGTTTCAATGAGATTTCGGCGGTTTCGTTTACGCATTGTTTGGCAAGGCGGCCGATTTCACCGTAACGCTTCCGGCTAGGCCCGGGCGCCGAGGAACCGCATTGCCAACCTGAACGCGACGAGCACCAGCATGGCCGTCAGGTGGAAGCCCAGCAAAAGGTCGGCACGGCCGTAAAGCGGCGTCAGCCAGGCATGCATGCCGAATTCCAGTGCGGCGGCCAGCAGCCACAGCACCACGCCCCATGCGTAGCCGCCCCACAGGCCAAGCGCGGCAACGGGCAGGAGGACACTGAACACGGAAGTGGCAAGCCGCCAATGCTCGCTCATCGTGTCGAAGCGGTAATCCGCCCCTTCCTGCACGCCCAGCAGGCGCATCCAGTACTGGATGGCGAACACGATCAGGAAGAGGGCCACGACGCGCAAAAACAGGACATAGAGCGTGTCCACCCTGCCCGCCTCGCGCCGCCTCGCCGTCATAACCATGGGTGCCACTCCGGTCCGATCCGTGCCGTGTAGAGGCTTTGCCGGGTGGATTCAAGGCGTGGCCCGGCTGGCGACCCGGTCTTGAAATGGCGCATCTTTCATGCCTTCCTGCGCACCGTACGGATGGGGAAGCGATTGGCATGGCACGCAGCGTCGACGAAATCACCGGTCACAAGCGGATGCGGCGAAACCGCCGCTTCGAATGGACGCGGCGTCTCGTTCGCGAGAACAATGTCACGGTCGATGACCTCATCTGGCCGATCTTCGTGATCGAGGGACACAACGCCAGCGAATCGATCGCCGCGATGCCGGGCGTCGAGCGGTTGACTGCGGACCGGGCGGTCGAGGCCGCGAAACGGGCGGCCGATCTCGGCATACCGGCAGTTGCGACCTTTCCCTACGTGCCGATGGAAAAGCGCGACGAGACCGGCTCGGAAATCCTCAAGGCCGGCAACATCATCAATGCCGTCACCGAGGCGATCAAGCGCGCCGTGCCGCAAATGGGCATCATCACCGATGTCGCGCTCGATCCGTTCACCAGCCACGGCCATGACGGGATCCTGCGCATGGGCACGATCGTCAACGACGAGACCGTGGCGACGCTGGCCAAGGCCGCCGTGCTGCAGGCGCAGGCCGGGGCCGACATCATTGCGCCTTCCGACATGATGGACGGGCGCATCGGCGCAATCCGCGAAGCGCTCGACGGGGCCGGTTTCCACGATGTGGGAATCATGTCCTACGCGACGAAATTCGCCTCGGCCTTCTACGGGCCGTACCGCGAAGCCGTCGGGACAGGCGGACTGCTGAAGGGCGACAAGAAGACCTACTACCTCGATCCGGCCAATGCCCGCGAAGCGCTGCGAGAGGTGCAACTCGACCTCGACGAGGGCGCCGACATGGTGATGGTCAAGCCCGGCATGCCCTATCTCGACATCATCGCGCGGGTGAAGGACACCTACGGCGTGCCGACCTTCGCCTACCAGGTATCGGGCGAATATTCGATGATCCTTGCGGGAGTCGAGAAGGGCTTCCTCGACGAGGAAAGGGCCGTCATGGAAGCGATGCTCGCCTTCAAGCGGGCAGGCTGCGACGGCGTGCTGACCTATTTCGCGCCGAAGATCGCCCACTGGCTGGCGCGCAAGTGAAGCTCGTACCGATCATCCCAAGGGGTCCGGGAGAGGCCGGCGCGCCGGCGCCCGAACGGCTGATCGCCGGCAAGCCGCAATTCACCACCTGGAACATCGAGGAGCGCGACGGCAAGCTCTTCAGCGGGGTCTGGCGCTCGACACCCGGCAAATGGCGCATCGAGTATGACGAATGGGAGTATTGCCACATCCTGTCCGGGGTGTCGGTAATCAGCGAGGATGGCGGCGTTTCAACCAAGGATAACCGCCGGCGACAGCTTTGTCCTGCGACCGGGATTCAAGGGAAGCTGGGAAGTGGTTGAAACCACGACCAAGGAATATGTCATCCTGATCCAGGCGGGTTGACCATTTTTCGTTGAAGACGGGTTGCCGCTTCACCACATGATTGCCGCGAAGGAGTGAGTTCATGACCAACACCGGCAGCAACAATGTGACATGGCAAGGCGTGGCGCTTTCGACGCCGCAAGACTGGAGGGCGTGCGCACGCGGCGCATGCTGGCGTTCCTGATCGACTACGCAATCGTCGGGTTGCTGTGGGCCGTGTCGCTGGTGCCGGTATTCCTGTTCGGCATTCTCACACTGGGCCTTGCCTGGCTGCTCTATCCCGTGCTCGGCGCGGTCATCGCGCTTGCTCTACGTGGGAACGACCATGTCCGGTCCCCGGCAGGCGACCTGGGGCATGTCGTTCTTCTCGCTGCGCATCGAGCGGCTGGACGGAACGCAGGTCGATTTCATGACCGCGATGGTGCACGCCGTACTCTTCTGGGCGGCGCATATCGTGTTCACGCCGCTGCTTCTGGTGGTCTCGCTGTTCACGCAGAAGAAGCAGCTTGTCCACGACATCCTGCTTGGCACGGTAGTCGTCCGCTCGGATCGCTGAACGCCGGCCATCGTTGATTGGCGCGCAAGGGTGCGGTCGTCCTTGTCAGAAGGCGGCGTGTCCCCTAGTCTTAGGCGTTATCACGGTTTTTGCGGCACATGACACGCCATTCGCTCGACACGCCACAGTTCTACCTGACGGCGCCCGCGCCCTGTCCCTATCTTGAAGGGCGACGGGAGCGGAAGGTCTTCACGCATCTTGTCGGCGACAAGGCGGCCGAGATCAACGACATGCTGACGCAGGGCGGCTTCCGGCGGTCGCAGAACATTGCCTACCGGCCCGCCTGCGAGGACTGCCGCGCCTGCGTTTCCGTGCGCATCGTCGTCGACGCCTTCGACTGGACGAGTTCGCTCAAGCGCATCATGCGCGCCAACCGCGACCTTGTCGGCCAGTTGATGCCGGCAGCTCCGACTTCCGAGCAGTACTCGCTTTTCAGGCAATATCTCGACGACCGTCACACGCGCGGCGGCATGGCCGACATGACGGCCTTCGACTACGCGATGATGGTCGAGGACACGCATGTGAACACCACGCATCATCGAATACCGCCGGCGCGGTCCCGGACACGGCGATCAACGGGCGCGGCGCGGGGCCGCTGCGTGCGGTGGCCCTGACCGACGTGCTGGGCAACGGCCTGTCGATGGTCTACAGCTTCTTCGATACTTCCGAACGAATTCCGGAGCCTTGGCACGTTCATGATCCTCGATCATGTCGAGCGGGCCCGGCGCATGGGCCTTCCCTATGTCTATCTCGGCTATTGGGTGAAGGGTTCGCGCAAGATGGAATACAAGACCCGGTTCCAGCCGCAGGAGCATCTGACGATGACCGGTTGGCAAAGAGTGGCGCGCGAGCAGGACTGACAAATCTTGACAGTGCAGCAGAACAACCCTGCGCAGGGGCGTTTCCCTCGGCCTTGTCGGCGGGTTCGTGATCTCGTTCGACATTCCGATGATCCGCCTGGCCGGCGCGGACGGCTGGACGTCGCTTGCCATCCGCGCATCGTGCCTCGCGCTGATCTTCATTCCGCTGGCGATCGTCGCGCACCGGCGGGCCAAGGCCAAGGGCGGCAGCATCATCAACCGCAACTGGCTGGAAATCGGTGCACTCTACGGCCTGTCGAACATCCTCTTCACCTTTGCGGTGTTTTCCACTTCGACCGCCAATCTCGTCTTCATCCTGGCGCTGAACACGCTGCTGGCGGCGCTGTTTGCGTGGATGCATGATCGGCGAGCGTCCCGCCAAGGCGACCTGGATCGCGATCGCGCGCAACGATCGTCGGCGTGCTGATCATCGTCGGCGACGGGCTCGGACACGGCACGACCTTCGGCGATCTGTGCGCCCTTGGCGCCGCGTTCTCCATCGCCTTCCTGCTGGTGCGCACGCGCCAGACCGGCGGCGACATGTCGCTGGCGCCGGGCTTCGGCGGGGTCGTGGCCCTGGCCTTCGCGCTGCCGGTGGCGCTGGCCTATTCCCCGATGCCGCAGGCGCCGCAATGGCTGATTGCCAACGGCCTGCATCGTCGTCCCGATCGCCGCATGGTGCCTTGCCCTGGCGCCGCGCTACATCCCCGCGCCGCAGGTCGCGATGTTCTATCTGATCGAAACGGTGCTTGCGCCCGTCTGGGTCTGGATCGTCTTCGCGAGACGGTCAGCGGGGCGACGCTGATCGGTGGCGCCATCGTCCTTGCCGCCATTCTCGCGCACAGCCTGTGGAGCATGCGCGCGGACCGCTCCCCCGGCCGCGTGAGGCTCAGGCTTCGTCGGCCTGAACGATCCACGGTTCGGCAAGCGCCGCCGTTTCCCATTCCTGCCATGCCGGATGGCTCTTCATGGCCCGCGTATAGGCCTTGACCGCGGCATGGTCGGACAATGCATATTTTTCGAAGCGGTTGACCACCGGCGCATACATGGCGTCCGCATTGCAGAACTCGGACCGAACAGGAACGGCCCGCCATGCGCCGAGCCAGGCAGTCGTCCCAGATCTCGTTCGATGCGGGCGACATCGCGCCGGATAGCCTCGTTCAGTTCGATGGCGCGCACCGGACGGCGCATGTTCATCGGGCAGATGGTTGCGGATGGCGGAGAAGCCGCCATGCATCTCATTCGAAACCGAGCGGGCATGGGCGCCCTCGCCCGGTCATCCGACGGCCAGAAGCCCCAGCGCGGGAAAGCGGTCGTGCAGATATTCCAGGATCGACAGCGATTCCCACACCGTGATTTCGCCGTCGACCAGCACCGGCACCTTGCCGGTCGGCGAGAACTCGCTTGAACTTCGGATTGCCGTCTGCATCGTCGAACGGGACGAGCACCTCCTCGAAGGCGACGCCCTTGGCCTTCATGGCGATCCAAGGGCGAAACGACCACGAGGAATAGTTCTTGTTGGCGATGTAAAGTCGCATCGTGCGTTCCCGGAAGTTTTCAGTCGACAACGAATAGATTGCGTTCCGCATGTCGTCGGCGAGCGGAATCTTGGAGCCCAGATACTGGCTCATGACGAGGCCGACCAGCTTTTCGCGCGGATCGATGAAGAACCACGTGCTTGCCGCGCCTGCCCAGCCGCATCTCGCCCTGCGAGGTGAGGCACCAGCTTTGCCCGGATCGAGCATCACGCGTCCGGCGAGGCTGAAGCCGAAGCCCGGCATGGCGGAATGTCGTCGAGCGTCAGCGGCAGCATGGATGGCGGCACGCGGTTCGCCCACATCAATTCGACTGCTCTTGCGGCCCGAGCAGCACATCGCCGTCGCGATTGCGTCCAGTCGCCAGGAAGTCGGCGATGATGCGGTACTCGTCGATGGTGGAATAAAGGCCGTAGCCGCCGCGTCCAAAATCGGGATCGGACGACCGGATAGACATCGGTCACATCGACCGGCGTCAGCTTCTGCGGACCTTCGCCGAAGACCATGATTTCGTCGAGGCTCTGCGTGCCGAACGCAGGAACAAGCCGGTCCCGCGCGCCTTCGGCGACCCTGTAGCCCGTATCCTTGAGGCCAAGGGGCCGCGTCACGCGATCTTCCATCACCTGCTGGATCGGCTGGCCGGTGACCACTTCGATGATGCGCGCCAGCACGTCCGTTGCGACCGAATAACGCCAGGCAGTGCCCGGCTCGAAAGCCAGCGGCTGCGGCGGCGATGAGTCTCGATCATCTGCGCGAGCGGACGCGTGTAATGGGCCATGTCGGTGCTGCGATAGAATTCGCCAACCTTGCACTTGCGCAGGAAGCCGTAGGAAAGTCCGGCCATGTGCGTGAACAGATGCTCGACCAGCATCGGCCTTGTGGCGCCTTGCGTGGTACCGTCCTCGTTGCACGATGCGTCGCCGGGCAAAGGACGGAAGATAGGCGGCCACCGGTTCGTACAGGCGGAGTCTGCCCCTCCTCCACCAGCATCATGGCGATGGCGCTGATCACCGGCTTGGTCATGGAATAGAGCCGGTAGATCGGCCTCTTCGGCAAGGCGACGCCATTGTCCGGATCGGCCATGCCGGCCCTGCCGCGCAGCCACTCCCGGCCGTCGCGCATCACCAGCCATTCGACCGAGGCAAAGTTTCCCGCCTCGCAGTGCCGCTGCGCGACCGTTTCGACCCGGTGCGCCCGGGCCTTCGCAAGCTTTCGGCCCATTTCCTGGTACCTCCCCTGACGCCCCCTACATTCTTATCACGGGATGCCGCGCCCTCGGCAATAGGGCGTTGCAAAAACGCAACGCGCGGTGCGTAGTGTCCACGACTACAACCAGCTTGCATTCGAGGAGGAGAACAATGAACCCGATGGATCCATCCACCCTTTGCGTCATCGTCACAGGCGGCGCGCGCGGCATTGGCGCGGCGACAGCGCGCGAACTTGCCGGCGCGGGCGCGAAGGTCATGATCGCCGACATATTGGAGGCGGAGGGTAAGGCGCTTGCGGAGGAGATTGGACCGAATGCCGTCTGGCATCACCTCAATGTCACTGACAACGCCAATTGGCAGGCGGCAATTGCTGCGGCGGAAGCGGCGTTCGGCAAGGTCAACGCGCTGTTCAACAATGCCGGTATCGTCAGCTTCTCGCCTGTCGATTCATGCACGCCGGAAGAATTCGACTATGTCATGGGCATCAATCTGAAAGGCACTTTCCTGGGCATGCGCAATGCGAGCGCCGCGATGAAACGCGCCGGAGGCGGCGTCATCGTCAACAACTCGTCGACCGCGGGGCTGCAGGGCTATCGCGGCATCGCGGCCTATGTTGCGAGCAAATGGGGCGTGCGCGGCATCACCAAGGCGGCGGCGCTGGACCTTGCACCTTTCAACATCCGGGTCTTGTCGCTGCACCCCGGGCCGATCCGTACGCCGATGACGGCGAACATGGGCGAAGGCACTGTCGCCGCGCAACCGATGCAGCGTTTCGGCGAACCGGAAGAAGTGGCCCGCATGGTGCGCTTCATGATGTGCGAGGCGAGCTTTTCCACCGGCTCCGAATTCGTGATCGACGGCGGGGCAGTGACCGGGCAGGTCCTGCCCCTGCCGCAGAACTAGGAAAGCTTCTCTTTCAGGAATGCCACCGTGCGCGACCAGGCGAGGTCCGACGCGGCCTTGTCGTAGCGCGCCTGCGAGGTGTCGTTGTTGAAGGCGTGGTTGACGCCGTCATACATGTGGATCTCGAAGTCCTTGCCGGCGGCCTCCAGCGCCTTCCTGTATTCGTCGATGCCGGCATTGATGCGCTCGTCGAGCCCGGCATAGTGCAGCATCAGAGGCGCCTCTGATCTGCGGCACCTTGTCGGCGTCCAGCTGGCGCCCGTAATAAGCGACGCCCGCCTTCAAGTCCGGCGAGGCGGCGGCAAGCTGGTTCACGAGCCCGCCACCCCAGCAGAAGCCGACTGCGCCGACATTGCCGTTCGAATGCCGGCCGGGTCTTTAGATACTCGACCGCAGCCACGGCATTGGCGAGCGTCTGCGCAGGGATCGAGCGCGCCGATCATCTCGCGCGCCTTGTCCTCGTCTTCCGGCGTGCCGCCCGACGGCGAAAGGAAATCGACCGCCAGCGCCAGGAACCCGTCGGCAGCCGCCCGACGCGCAACGTCCTCGATATGCGGGTTGAGGCCGCGGTTCTCGTGGATCACGATGACGGCCGGCAGCTTGCCCGCGGCATTGGCAGGCATTGCGAGGTAGCCGGAAACATCGCCGGTCGCGCCCTTGAAGGTGATTTCCTCGGTCTTGATGCGGCTGTCGGCCGGATCGATGATCGCGGCCTTCGCCTTGTCGGCGGCCAGCATCGGCAGCACGACGGCAGCCGCCGCGCCCGAGCCTGCCAGCGCGGTAAGGCGGCGCATCAGCGAGCGCCGGTCCAGCGTCAGGTGGGTGTATTCGTCATAGGCGTCGATCATGGCCTGGGTGACGCGGATTGACGGCTGCTCGTTCATGACATCCTCCATTGGCTGTGTTTTCCGCAAAAGGAAATGTCCGGAACCGGCCGATTTTCAACCGGTGTCGTCGTCGACCATCACGGAAATGATCATGCCATCATTGTCGAACCATATGGTTTCGATGCCGCCGCGGTGCACATGCTCGCCGCCATTGCGATCCCTTGCCCTAAGCCGCCAGTGCGAGCGCACGGTATTCGGCCCGATTTCCTCGATGCTTGTATCCACCAATTCCTCGTGGGCAAAGCGGCTGAAATAGTCGCGGAAGGCGGCGATGATCTCGTCGCGGCCCTTGAGGCTGCCCACACCGTTGGAAAGGTAGACGGCATCTGGCGCGAACATGCCTGCAAGCGCATCGAAATCGAGCCGGTCGAGCGCGGCGTGGTAGCGGGCGAGCAGTCGCCGGCGGGATCAGCGGCCCGCGTTACCCGCCAAACTTGCCGCTCCTCGGGAAGCCCTTGGGCGCGAGGCGGCCGGCGGAGGCGCGGTCGCCGATCCATTCGGCAAGTTCCGGCTCCGGCTTGACGAAAACCCGCCCGGCGCTGTCGGTCCACGAAAGGCCTTCGCGCCATGTTGAAGGTGCGCATGTCGAGAACGCCGCCATCCTTGTATTTCTGCAGGCGCACGCCCTTGCCGCGGGTCATTTCGGGCAACTTGCGCCAGCGGGAAAACCAGCAGCTTGCGGTTCTCGCCGACGATGGCGACGTGGTCGTCGCCTTCGCCCGTGAAAACGCACAGCCGCGCCTCGACCGGCAGTGTCGACATTCATCACCTGCTTGCCCTTGCGGGTGTTGGCGATGACCTCGGCCTCGGGCACGATGAAGCCGTTGCCGGCGGTGGAGGCAAGCAGCAGCTTGCGCCCCGGCTGGTGCACGAAGGCGGCCAGAATGTCGCTGTCATTGTCCATGTCGACCATGACGCGCACCGGCTCGCCATGGCCGCGGCCCGCCCGGCAGCTTCGAGGCTTCCAGCGTGAAGAACTTGCCGGCGGTGGTGAACAGCACGACCTTGTCGGTGGTCTCGGCGTGGAAGGCCGATCTTCAGCCTGTCGCCTTCCTTGAAGGTGAGCGTGGCGAAGTCGGTCACATGGCCCTTCAGCGCGCGGATCCAGCCCTTCTGCGGACAGGACCACCGTGACCGGCTCGCTGCTCGATCATGGCGTGCGGCGATGTCGGTCACGTCATGCGTCGGCGCGTCGGCGAAGGTGCGTGCGGCGCTTGCCCAGCGCCGTATCGGGACCGAAGGTCTTGCCGATCTCGGCAGATGTCCTTGGCCAGCACCTTCCACTGCTGCGCATCCGAGCCGAGCAGCGTCTCGATCTGCGCCTTCTCGGCGGACAGGCCGTCATGCTCCTTGCGGATCTCGATTTCCTCGAGCTTGGCCAGCGCCCGCAGCCGCATGTTGAGGATCGCCTCGACCTGTATCTCGGTCAGTTCGAAGCGCGTCAATCAGCTTCTGCTTCGGCTCGTCCTCGAAGCGGATGATGCGGATGACCTCGTCGATGTTGAGATAGGCGATCAGCAGGCCGCCAAGCACTTCCAGCCGCCGCTCGATCTCGGCCAGGCGGAAGCGCGAGCGGCGCAGCAGCACGTCGCGGCGATGGTCGAGCCATTCGCGCAGCACTTCCTTCAGCGACATGACGCGGCGGCACGCGGCCCATGGAAAGCACGTTCATGTTGAGCGAGATACGCGCTTTCGAGCTCGGTCAGCTTGAACAGCGATTCCATCAGCAGGCCGGGATCGACCGTGCGGCTCTTGGGCTCGATGACGACGCGGACATCCTCGGCCGACTCGTCGCGGATGTCCTCCAGCAGCGGCAGTTGCGCTTGGCGAAAAGCAGTTCGGCGATCTTCTCGATCAGCCGCGACTTCTGCACCTGGTAGGGAATTTCGGTGACGATGATGCGCCAGGTGCCGCGGCCGGTGTCTTCCGTATGCCAGCGGGCGCGGACACGGAATCCGCCACGGCCGGTGCGGTAGGATTCGAGGATCGACGCGCGGTCCTCGACGATGATGCCGCCGGTGGGGAAATCCGGGCCGGGCACCATTCTCCACCAGTTCCTCGATCGAAGCGTCAGGGTTTTCGATCAGATGGACCGCAGCGTCGCAAAGCTCGGCGGCGTTGTGCGGCGGGATCGACGTCGCCATGCCGACGGCAATGCCGGTCGAGCCGTTGGCGAGAAGGTTCGGGAAAGCGCCGGGCAGGACGACCGGCTCCTTGTCTTCCTCGTTGTAGGTCGCGCGGAAATCGACCGCATCCTCGTCGATGCCTTCCAGCAGCAGCGTCGCGACTTCGGTCATGCGCGCTTCGGTGTAGCGGTAGGCGGCGGCGTTATCGCCGTCGATATTGCCGAAATTGCCCTGCCCGTCGACCAGCGGATAGCGGACGGCAAAATCCTGCGCGAGGCGCACCAGCGCGTCATAGACCGCCTGGTCGCCATGCGGGTGGAACTTGCCGATGACATCGCCGACGATGCGGGCGCATTTCTTGAACGCCTGGTCCGGGATCGAGGCGCAGAATGCGCATGGCGTGCAGGATGCGCCGATGCACCGGCTTCAGGCCGTCGCGCACATCGGGCAGCGCCCGGTCCATGATCGTCGACAGCGCATAGGCGAGATAGCGCTCCTCCAGCGCCGACTTGAGTTCGATCGACTGGACGTTGTCGCCGCCGCCGTCACCGCCGGGAGGGGGTGGAATCAGGCTTTTTCCCATGCAAACGGGTTAGCGCGCTGCTGCACCGCGTGGCAAGCTTCAAGCAGTTCGCAAGCATTTGCCGTCATGCTGTCATGCCGGTATGCATCATTATCGACGCCTGGGAGAATCCAATGCGCAAGAATGCCTTCATCGCCGCAGCAATGGTTTGCGCCGGACTAGCCGCGGGCACGATCCAGGCAGCGGAGAAGGTCGAGCCGGACACCGTTTTCAACCGGATCATGGGGCTTTGGCAGAAGCACGACCTCGACGCGCCCTTCCAGTCAGCCGAACCGCTTGGCGATGACGGCATCGTCTTTCGCGGCATCGACATCAAGGACGCAAGCAGCTTTTCCCTCAAGACGGACATCGTGTCGATCGCCGGACTGAGGCCGCTGGGCAACGACGGCTTTTCGGCCGAACGGCTGGAAATCGGACCGGTGGCGATCGATGTCGACGCCGGCGGGGAGAATGCATTTTCCGTCCGGATCGAGCCGTCGGGAGGAACAGGGCTTTACCTCGCCCCCACCGGCAGCAACGAATTCCATGTTTCGAAAACATTGCCGACGGCGTTCAAGCTCGGCAGGCTTACCGCTTCCCTTGCCGGCCGTGAATTCCTGGCGATGGCAGGATTCGAGACCACGGCATGGTTCGATGAAAGCGGTCAGTTGCTGACGATGAAATCGTCGATTCCGGACTTGTCGATCGCGATGGACAACGCCCCGGCAGAAATTCGCGGCGGCATGGCATTGTTGGGACTGACCAACATCGCGATGGCATACAGGTCCAGCGGTACGTGGAACATCGCCACCGGACGCCTGACGCTCGATGAACAGTCGATCGAACTGAAGGACGCAGGCACGCTCAATCTTTCGATGGAATTGACCGGCTATACCCCCGATGTCCACCGGCGCTTCCGCGAGGCTTCGCAGATGGCGGAAAAGGCGGGGCCCGGGAATGGCGAAGCCCAGCTGCAGGCGATGGCGCAGATGATGTCGGCCATCGGCGAGATCAAGCTCGCATCGGCGAAGCTGCGCTTTCGCGATGGCGCGCTGACCAGCCGATTGCTGGCCTTGCAGGCGGAAGCGATGGGCGCTACGCCGCAGGAGCTTGCCGCAAGCGCACCGTCAATGCTGAACGAACCGCTTGCCCGGCTCAACGATCCGCAACTGGCTGAGCAGGTAAAGGCTGCCCTTGCGCAGTTCCTTGCCGATCCGGGCGAACTGACGCTGGATTTCGCCCCTGCAAGCCCCGTTCCGGTGACGGAAGTTTTCGAGGCGGCCCTCAACGCGCCGGAGAAACTGCGGCCCATGCTCGGCGTGAACCTGACAGCAAGTCGCTGATTTTTATATACTTTTGAAAATGTACGGCTGAATCTTCTTCCACGGGGTTGATTACATACCGACCGATTGGTATGTTTGATCAGGAGGAGAAAGAAGCATGATGGCAAGACCCGATACCGGCGCGCGGATGAAGATTGCTCGATGCGGCGCTTGGCGTGGTGCGCAGGCAAGGATATGCGGCGACCTCGGTGGACGAGCTTTGCGCCGCGGCGGGCGTGACCAAGGGCGCCTTTTTCCACCATTTTCCAAGCAAGGAAGCCCTTGGTGTCGCGGCTGCCGATCACTGGTCGCACATTACAAGCGAATTTTTCAGGCACGCCCCCTATCACAATCACGCCGATCCGCTGGACCGGGTGCTCGGCTATATCGATTTCCGCCGGGCTATCCTGCAGGGCGGCCTTCCCGAATTCACCTGCTTCGTTGGCACCATGGTGCAGGAGGCCTACGGCTCGCATCCGGCGATCCGCGACGCGTGCGCCCGCAGCATCACCGGTCATGCGCAGACGCTGGAGGCCGATATAGAGGCGGCGATGCGGAACCATGGCATCGCAGGCGAGTTCACCGCGAAAAGCCTCGCGCTTCACACCCAGGCAGTCATTCAGGGCGCCTTCGTGGTGGCCAAGGCAACCGGAGGTCCGGAAGCGGCGGCGCAAAGCATCGATCACCTGCGCCGCTACGTTGAATTGCTGTTCGGGCGCAGTCCATCGAACGTCAAGGAGAAAAGCCATGAACGCTCGCAATGAGAGTGCCGCCGCGCACGAACTGATCTTCACACGGTTGATCGACGCGCCGCGCGAATTCCTGTTCCGGGCCTGGACAGAGCCCGAACTGCTGAAGCAGTGGTTCACGCCGCGGCCCTGGACGACGCCGGAGGTGCAACTGGACGTGCGGCCGGGCGGGTCGAACTACATTCTCATGCACGGGCCGGAAGGCGAGGAGTTTCCCAACCACGGCGTCTATCTTGAAGTCGTGCCGAACGAGCGGCTGGTGCTAACCGACGCCTATGTCGAGGCCTGGATCCCGTCGAGAAAGCCGTTCATGACGCTGGAGATCACCTTCGAGGATGAAGGCGGAAAGACCCGCTACCAGGCCATCGTGCGCCACTGGACTGAACAGGATCTCGAGGAACACGAAAAGATGGGATTTCACGAGGGTTGGGGGAAGGCGACCGACCAGCTGGAAGCACTGGCGGCGGCAAACCGGTGAGGAGACTACCCAATGGAGCCGACAATCTACCTGAACTTCAACGGCGACTGCCTTGAAGCCATGACGCATTACGCCCGCGTGCTGGGCGGCAAGGTCGAAGGCGTGTTCCGCAATGGCGACAGCCCCGACCCGCAAAGCCGGATGCCGGGCGGCGACGACCTGGTGATGAACATGCTGGTGCGCCTTGGCGGCACCACCATGATGGCGTCCGACGCGCCGGAAGGCTGGTATTCACAGCCCACAGGATTTGCGGTGACCATCTCGCCGAACTCGCGCGAAGAATTTGACAGCGTGTTTGCCGAATTGTCCGGCGGCGCGCGCAAGGTCTCCATGGAACCGGGCGAGACATTCTGGGCCGAGCGCTTCGCCATGTTCACCGATCGCCATGGCACACCATGGATGCTGAACTATACCGGCAACAAGGCGATGGGTGGGGCGCAATGAACGCCAAGGTGAGAACCTGCCTCTGGTTCGAAAAAGGCGTTGAAGAAGCGGTAGGCTTCTACGTGTCGCTGCTGCCGGATTCGCGGATCGAGCAAATGGTGACTTACGACCATTTGCTGGGCCCGCCGCATGGCGACGTAAAGGTCATCGACTTCACGCTTGCAGGCACTGCGTACCAGGCCATGGAGGCCGGGCCGCACGAGTATTTCAACGACGCGATGTCCATTTCGGTGGCGACCGGGGACCAAAATGAGACGGACCGGCTTTGGACCGCGCTAACCGCAGACGGCGGCAGGCCGGTCCAGTGCGGCTGGCTGAAAGACCGCTGGGGCGTTTCCTGGCAGATCGTTCCGCGCCGCTTGTTCGAGATGACCGCAGATGCCGACAAGGCTGCCGCGCGGCGGGCCCTGTTTGCGATGCTGGAAATGCAGAAGATCGACATCGCCGTGCTGGAACGGGCGTTCCGCGGCAACTGAGGGGGATTACATGCTGGACGTGACAAAAACCGGAATGCGCGGGATCGGGCTTTCGATTCCGCAGGTCATCAGCCGGGCAGCGGAAAATTGCCTCGTGATACCGGTCAGCGGACCGATGGCTTCGATGCCGCAATTCGCGCCGCCGAAATTTGCCGAGCTTCATGCCTTCATGCAGCGGATGGCAATCAAGCCTTCGGGGCCCGGCTTCTTCCGCTACCGGCGTTTCGACGAGCAGGGCAATGTCGAACTGGAAGTCGGCAGCCTGGTGGAGTCAGCCGCGAGCGGCGGTGACGGCGTCAAACCGTCAACGCTGCCGGCAGGGCGGTACGCTTCGGCAACATATACAGGCCCTTACGACCGCCTCTATGACGGCTTTCTGATGCTCGAAGGCTGGATGCGCGGCCGAGGCCTCGAACCTGACGGGGAGCCGGGCGAACCGGCCTGCCAACTCGAAATCTACCGGGTTTCGCCAATGGACGAGAGCGATCCGGCGAAGCTGGTGACGGAACTGCTGGTCAAGCTGGCCGGCACAAGCGAGGAGGAATTCCAATGAGCTACATCGACGGCTTCGTGGTTCCGGTGCCAACCGGCAACCGCGACAAATACACCGAACTTGCCCGCGAGATGGCGGAGATCTTCAAGGAATGCGGGGCGATGTCCGTCACCGAGTGCTGGGGAGATGACGTGCCGGATGGCGAGGTGACGTCGTTTCCGATGGCGGTGAAGCTGGAGCCGGGAGAGACGGTGGTGTTTTCCTTCACCGTCTGGCCCTCGCGCCAGGTGCGCGACGAAGGCATGAAGAAGGCCATGGCCGATCCGCGCATGCAGATGGACCCGTCAAAGTTTCCGTTCGACGGAAAACGGATGATCTGGGGCGGATTCTCGCCGATCGTGACCGCGTGAATTGGCGGGGCCTTCGCGGCCCCGTCAGTCCTTCTTCTGCGGGATCACCCGGATGCCGAGTTCCCGCAGCTGCTTGGGCGTCGCTTCGCCGGGCGCGCCCATCAGCAGGTCCTCGGCCTGCTGGTTCATCGGGAACAGCGTGATTTCGCGCAGGTTCTTTGCGCCGCACGAGCAGCATGACGATGCGGTCGATGCCCGCCGCCATGCCGCCATGCGGCGGCGCGCCATACTGGAAGGCGCGGTAGAGGCCGCCGAAGCGCTCTTCGACGTCCTCGCGCGTCAGGCCGACCATCTCGAAGGCCTTGACCATGGTCTCCGGCAGATGGTTGCGGATGCCGCCGGAGGCGATCTCGAAGCCGTTGCAGACGAGGTCGTACTGGAACGCCTTGATCGTCAGCGGATCCTGCGCTCGTTCAGCGCTTCCATGCCGCCCTGCGGCATCGAGAACGGGTTGTGGGCGAAGTCGACCTTCTTCTCGTCCTCGTTCCATTCGTAGAACGGGAAGTCGACGATCCAGCACAGTTCGAAGCTGTTCGCGGTCGACGCAGGTCCAAGCTCCTCGCCCGCCCTGTCGCGCGCCTCGCCGGCGAACTTGTAGAACTTCTTCGGATCGCCCGCGGCGAAGAACACGGCATCGCCGTCGTCGAGGCCGAGCTGCGGTGCGGATCGCCTCGGTGCGTTCCTCGCCGATATTCTTGGCGATCGGGCCCGCGCCTTCGAGCTTGTCGCCTTCCTTGCGCCAGAAGATGTAGCCAAGGCCCGGCTGGCCCTCGCCCTGCGCCCAGGAATTCATGCGGTCGCAGAAGGCGCGGATGCCGCCGGTCTTGGCGGGAATCGCCCAGACCTCGGCTCTTCGCGATCGTTCGCGAGAATGTTGGCGAACACCTTGAAGCCCGAACCGGCGAAATGCTCGCGAGACGTCCTGCATCTCGATCGGGTTGCGCAGGTCCGGCTTGTCGGAGCCGTATTTGCGCGATCGCCTCGTCATAGGGAATGCGGCGGAAGGTCTGCGTGACCGGCTTGCCGTTCGGCAAACTCCTCGAACACGCCGCGCAGCACCGGCTCCATCGTGCCCAGCATGTCTTCCTGCTCGACGAAGCTCATCTCGAGATCGAGCTGGTAGAACTCGCCCGGCAGGCGGTCGGCGCGCGGGTCTTCGTCGCGGAAGCACGGCGCGATCTGGAAGTAGCGGTCGAAGCCGGCCACCATCAGCAGCTGCTTGTACTGCTGCGGCGCCTGCGGCAGCGCGTAGAACTTGCCCGGATGGATGCGGCTCGGCACCAGGAAGTCGCGCGCGCCTTCCGGCGAAGACGCCGTCAGGATCGGCGTCTGAGAATTCGGTGAAGCCGACCTCGCCCATGCGGCGGCGCATCGACGGCGATGATCTTGGTGCGCGTCACGATGTTGTTGTGCAGCGTCTCGCGGCGCAGATCGAGGAAGCGGTACTTCAGGCGGATGTCTTCGGGATAGTCCGGCTCGCCGAACACCGGCAGCGGCAGTTCCTTGGCCGCGCGACAGCACCTCGATCTCGCGGGCGAAAGACTTCGATCTCGCCGGTCGGCAGGTTCGGGTTGACGGCGTCGGCGTCACGCGCCTTCACCTCGCCGTCGACGCGGATCACCCATTCGCCGCGCACCGTTCTCGGCGGCCTTGAAGGCCGGCGAATCCGGATCGACGACGATCTGCGTGATGCCGTAATGGTCGCGCAGGTCGATGAACAGCAGGCCGCCATGGTCGCGCACGCGGTGCACCCAGCCGGACAGGCGGACCTGGCTGCCCGCATCGTCCTTGCGAAGGGCCGCGCAGGTGTGGGTGCGATAACGGTGCATGGCAAGTTTGTCCGGAAGTTTGTGTGAAGGCGCGAAGCGGCGGTGCGGCCCCGCGAAACCGGCGCGACAAACACATGCGAGGCCGGCTTTGTCAAGTTTCAGCAGACGCGCGCGGGCGACGCCGGGCCGCGACCAGCGAGCTGCTGACATAAGCAAACCGCCACGGCGTACACGCAAAGACGGCAAAAATCATGGTCTTTTTGCGCGTGTCATGCAAGACAAGCGCGATTGCGTTGTCTATAGAGAAACCATGAAGATCGTCACCACAACCGAGGAACTTGCCCGCGTTTGCGCTGAAATTGCCCGTCATCCCTTTGTCACGGTGGACACGGAATTCCTGCGCGAAACCACCTTCTGGCCGGAGCTTTGCCTGCTGCAGATGGCCTGCCCGGGCGACGCCTTCATTGTCGACGTCGCTTGCCGACGGGCTGAAGCTCGACCCGTTTTTCGACGCTGATGGCCAACGACCCGGCGATCGTCAAGGTCTTCCACGCGGCGCGGCAGGACATCGAAATCATCTTCAATCTCGGCGGGCTGATTCCGCATCCGGTATTCGACACGCAGGTCGCGGCCATGGTCTGCGGCTATGGCGACAGCATTTCCTACGACCAGCTGGTCTATCGCATCACATCCGAGCGCGTCGACAAGTCCTCGCGCTTCACCGACTGGAAGCGGCGTCCGCTGAGCCAGAAGCAGCTTGAATATGCGCTGGCCGACGTCACGCACCTGCGCGACGTCTACCAGTCGATCAAGGCGAACCTCGAAGAGCAGAACCGCGCGCACTGGGTGAACGAGGAAATGGAAATCCTCACCTCGCGCGACACCTATGATCTGCCGCCGGAACAGGCCTGGCAGCGGCTGAAGCTGCGGGTGCGCAAGCCGCGCGAATTCGCCCTGCTGAAAATGATTGCCGCATGGCGCGAGACCATGGCGCGCCAGCACAACGTGCCGCGCGGGCGCATCATCAAGGACGAGGCGATCTACGAAATCTGCGCCCACCCGCCGCAGTCGCTGACCGACCTGGCCGAATTGCGCGGGCCTTGCGCGCGGCTTCGACAAGGGCCGCTACGGCAACGATGTCTCAACATCGTTCGCAACGCGCTTGGCGCTGCCGAAGGCCGAGCTGCCGTCAGCTGCCGCTGACGCGCCAGGCGCCGGAAGGCACGGGCGCCGCCACCGAAATGCTCAAGGTGCTGCTCAAGCTCATCGTCGAGAAGCACGGCGTTGCGGCCAAGGTGATCGCCACCGTCGACGATCTCGAGCAGATCGCCGCCGATGACGACGCCGATGTTTCGGCGCTGAAGGGCTGGCGGCGCGAACTTTTCGGCGAGGCGGCGCTGAAATTGAAGACCGGTCGCCTCGCGCTCGGCTTCAACGGCAAGAGCGTTTCGCTGATCGAGATCGAGCCCGACATCGCCGAGGCGCAGGCGGCGGAATAAGCTCTCACGCCGACGGCCAGTTCGATCGGCTTGCCGATTTCCTTGGAAAGTTGCGAAAGCCTCTCCAGCGGGCGTTCGCCACAAAGATCGGCCACATCGGAAGGCACCCGGAATTCGTAGCCCGCCCAAGGGGGCCGATCGACAGCCGCGGAATGACGCCGGGCTGGGAAGCCGAGAACAGGTAGAGCACCCGGAAAATCGAAGCCAGCAGGCGCGCCCGTTCCCTTATCCGCGGCGAGGCAAGCGCAGCGATTTCAGGCTCCTTATCTTCGAGCCAAGGCCCTGATGGCGGTAATAATTCGCAAGGCCGAGATACGCCCGGCCCTCATGGCTGATGCCGACAAAACCGGCATTGGCGATAATGGAAAGGCTCTGCTGCGCGCGAAAATCGGGATGCGCGCGCCAGGCGATATCGGCGAGATAGCAGGAGGCAATGCGGTAGCGCGCTTCGTTCTCGGTCTCCTCCACCCCGAGCACCTTGAACGCCGTCGCCGCTCCAGTCGGCCAGTTCCTCGGAATGCCTGGGCGAACGGGCGCGCAGGATGGACAGGTCGCGCGCCGCGACAAGCAGCGAATCCTGCTGCTGCTCCTCCTTGCGGCAGCAGCGAATACAGATAGCCTTCGCGCACGCCCATCGATGAAATGGCGACCTTTTCGGCGCCGAGCGCGCGCATCGTCTCGGCCATGACCAGCGCGCCATATTGCAACAGCGACCGGCGATTGCGCGAAACGACGTCAATTCCGTTGATTTCTTCCACCGGCTTTGCCACGATGCGATTGCAGAAACCGACCAGTCCGGTCGGCGTCGACTTCGTAGTCATGGACTGCGTTGCAGCGGATAATGCGTGGAGGCGATGTGCAGCTTGGCGAGCGAACGCCAGGTGCCGCCGACCGCGAAGAAGGTCCGGCCGCGGCTTGGCCAGCTTGACCGCGGCGCTGCGCAGGGCCGCGCGGGCGATCTTGCGCGCCTCCGTCAGCGAATTGCCGGAAACCTCCGCCAGCCGGAGTCCGCCAAGCGGCAGCGTGATGCCGCCGTCGATGGACGCCATTGACGCCGACGAGCTCCAGCGATGCCGCCGCCCATGTCGCCGACGATGCCATCGGGCTTGTGGAAGCCGGCCTTGACGCCCCAGGCGGAATACTGCGCCTCCATCTGGCCGGTCAGCACCGTCGACCTTGGCCTGCGCCAGCCGTTCGACACGCGCAATGAAGTCGGGGCCGTTTGCTGCGTCCCGGGCCGCGGCAGTGGCCAGGATGTAGGTCTCGCCGACCTGCGCCTGCCGTCCGAGCGGCACGGAAACGTCGTATCGCGGCCAGGGCGCATTCGACGCGCCCTTCGTCCAGCCGGCCGGTGGTCGCAACCCCCTTGCCGAGGCCGCACAGCACCTTTTCGTTGAACAGCACTGCAGGCGCGCGGGTCAGGCCTTCATAGATGACCTGGCGCACGGAGTTCGAACCGATGTCGATGACGGCGACCGGCACGCGGCTGCCGAGACGGCCCTGCGCGCCGGTCTCGCAGCCGACTCTCATGCGGCTTAGAGGTTTCCGATCTGCGGTCGGTGAACTTCTTCGGAGCATCATTCTTCAGCGAATCTCCACGGCCCGACAAGGACGGATTGGTCATGAAGTACCGCTGAGCGTTAAACGATTCTGAACTCGGTTTTGGGAGAAATTCGCCGCGAACGCCCGTTGGGGAGAATTTCCCAGCTTTGCTCATTGTCCAGCAGGTTTGCGAGCATGATCTGGTCCAGCACCTGACGATGCACGGTCTCGTTGTTCAGCCGGCACCATCACCTCGACGCGCCGGTCGAGATTTCGCGGCATCAGGTCGGCCGAGCCGATATAGACCAGCGCATCGCGCGAAGGCATGGCGATGGCCGTTGCCGAAGCACAAGATGCGGCCATGCTCGAGGAAGCGGCCGACGATCGACTTGACGTGGATGTGTTCGGACAGGCCCGGCACGCCGGGGCGCAGGCAGCAGATGCCGCGCACGACGAGTTCGATCTGCACGCCGGCCTGGCTCGCACGGTACAGCGCATCGATGATCACCGGGTCGACCAGCGAGTTCATCTTCGCCCAGATGTTGGCGGGACGGCCTGCCTTGGCGTGTTCCGCCTCCGCGGCGATGAGCTCGAGCAGCGTCGGCTTGCAGCGTGATCGGCGAAAAGGCGATGTTCTCCAGCCGCTCCGGCTCGGCATAGCCGGTGATGTAGTTGAAAATCTGCGCCACGTCGCGCGCGACCGTCGGGTCCGCGGTGAAGTAGGAAAGGTCGGTGTAAATCGCGCGCGGTGATCGGGTGATAGTTGCCGGTGCCGATATGCACGTAGTTGACGAGCTTGCCCTCTTCGCGGCGCACGACCTGCGACAGCTTGGAATGGGTCTTCCAGCTCGACGAAGCCGAAGACCACCTGCACGCCGGCGCGCTCCAGGTCGCGGGCCCAGCGGATGTTGGCTTCCTCGTCGAAGCGGGCCTTCAGTTCCACCAGCGCGGTGACGGACTTGCCGGACTCGGCCGCCTCGATCAGCGCTGCGACGATCGGGGAATCGTTCGACGTGCGGTAAAGCGTCTGCTTGATCGCCACCACGTCGGGATCGCGCGCTGCCTGGCGCAGGAACTGCACGACGACGTCGAAGGATTCGTAAGGGTGGTGGACGATGATGTCCTTCTGCGCGGATTGCCGCGAAGCAATCGCCGTTGTGATCGCGGATCCGCTCCGGGAAACGGGCGATGAACGGCTCGAACTTCAGGTCCGGACGGTCGATCGCGACGATTTCCGAAAGATTGTGCATGGCCAGCATGCCGCGCACGATGAACACGTCTTCCCGCGTCACGCCAATCTCGCCGATGACGAAATCGCGCAGGTTGTCCGGCATGCCGCTGTCGATCTCGAGGCGGATGACGGTGCCGCGACGGCGCTGCTTGATGCGCCGTCTCGAAGGTGCGCACCAGGTCCTCGGCCTCTTCCTCGAACTCGATATCGCTGTCGCGGATGAGGCGGAAATTGCCCGAGCCGCGCACTTCGAAGCCGGGGAAAAGCCTGCCGATGAACATGCCGATCACTTCCTCGATGGAAATGAAGGCCGTGCGTGCCGCATCCGACTTTGGGCAGTTCGATGAAGCGGCGCAGCGCGCGCCGGCAGGCGGATCAGCGAAATCATGCTGTCGCCGCGCTTCCTGTGCATCAGGTCGTAGACCAGCGTGTAGCCAAGGTTCGGAATGAACGGGAACGGATGCGCCGGATCGATGGACAGCGGCGTCAGCATCGGGAAAATCGATTCGAGGAAATGCTCTTCCAGTTTTTCGCGCTCTTCGGGACTTACCTCCTGCGGATCGATGATGAAGATCCGCTCGCGCGCCAGCTCCTTGGCAAGGCGCTTCCAGGCTTTCTGCTGGTCTTCCTGAAGGTGGGAAATTTCCTCGGCGATCGCCCGCATCTGCTCGCGCGGCGTCATTCCGTCGACCGAGACCGTTTCAAGCTTGCGGCGCAACTGCCCGGCAATGCCGGCGACGCGCACCATGAAGAATTCGTCGAGATTGTTGGCGGAAATCGACAGGAACCGCACGCGCTCCAGCAGCGGGTGCTTCCTGTTTTCGGCCTCTTCAAGAACACGGCGATTGAACTGGAGCCAGGAGATCTCGCGGTTCATGAAGCGCGAGGGATCGGAAAAGATGTCGTCGGGCGCCGGCAAGGCTACCGGCGGCGCCGTCTCCACGTGTGATCCCGATGCAGTCGCGGTATCAAGACGTTCCATGACGTTTTCCTGTGGTCGGCGCAAATCAGCCTTCTGACATGCACATATGTCAATGCGACAACAGTTCTGCCAAAAACGTACAACAGGCAAGTTCAATTGCGGTTGCGCCGCCTTCCGCGCGAAGCACTTCGGCGGCGATGTTGCGCGTTATCCTGCCGCCGCGCGCGAGCGCCTGGCGGTCGATCCCGGCAACGATGCGCTGCGCCGCCTCGAGCGATCGTTCCATGCGGGCGGCGAGCAAGGAGATCACCTGCGGCGGCGCCGCTACCTGGCGATCGGCGAAGAGCTTGACCATTACCGCGCAAAGCAGGGCATCATCCGGCTCCGCCAATTCCACGACCTGGCTGGCGCGGAGCCGCGAGGCGAGGTCCGGCAGCGTCACGCCCCATGGCGCCGGCCATTCGCCTGCTGGTGATGATGCAGTGCCCGCCTTCGGCACGGACATGGTTGAGGACGTGGAAAAGCGCGTGCTCGGGATTGTCGCCGGCGGCGGCATCCTCCAGCACCAGCCTTGCGCCCGGCGGCGGCGTGGATCTGCATCGAGCGCCGCCATTTCCATCACTTGCGCGCCGCTCATGGCGCTCCACGCGCGCGCGAGATGGCTCTTGCCGGAACCCGGCGGACCGGCGAGGACCACGACGGAACCCGGCCAGCCGCGGCCAGCTGTCAATGATATCCACCGCAAGCGCATTGGCGCGCGAGACGATGAGGTCGTCGCGCTCCTGCGCCGGTTCCACCGGCAGTTCCAGCGGCAACTGGCTGGGCCCGGCGACTGGCGGCGGGCGTCGTCATGACGGCGCGCTCTTGCGGCGGCGCGCGGTTGCCGTGATTTCGCGGGCGGAGCGTTCGTCCGCGCCACGCACGGCGGCATGGCCGAATGACCGTGATAAAGTTCGCTTTCCAGGTACCGCTCGGCCGGCGAAGCGAACGATGACGCCGATGACGGCGGCGGTCGGGAACCGCGACCAGCAAGCCGGTGAAGCCGAACAGCGCGCCGAAAACCGATCAGTGAAAACATGACCCAGACCGGGTGCAGGCGAACCTGGCTGCCGACCAGGTATGGTCTGCAGGACGTTGCCTTCCACGAACTGGCCGAAGAAGAAGATGCCCGCGACAATCGCGATCGAGGTCCAGTCGGGCCAGAACTGCACGAGCGCGACGCCGACCGAAAGCAGCAGGCCGATGATCGAGCCAACAAAGGGTATGAAGGAAATCATGCCCGGCAACCAGCCCGATCACCAGACCGAAATTGAGGCCGGCAACGGTGAGCGCGGTCGCATAGAACAGCCCCAACACCAGGCACAACGTGCCCTGTCCGCGCACGAAGCCCGCGACCGCCGCGTCGATTTCGCTCATCAGGCGGTGGATGGTGTCGCGGTGATCGCGCGGCAGGAGGTCGTCAAGCCGGGAGACCATGTTGTCCCAGTCGTAGAGAAGGTAGAAGGCGACGACGGGCGTGATCACCAGCAGCGAAGCAATGGAAAAGAAGGCCTGGCCGGACTGCCAGAGGCCGGAAATCACGTGCCGAACCAGCCTGCGCCCTGCTTCACCATCTCGCCCGCATTGTTTTGCAAGAACCGACTTTTCCTGGCCCCAGAAGCGTTCGAGGAAGCTGAAATCCAAGCTTCTGCACCATCGCCTGCAGCTTGCTCGATCCATTGCGGCAGGTTGGCGATGAGGTCTATCGACTGGCGGACGATGATGGGCACGACCAGCAGCAGCGCCAGCACGAAGACAAGCACGAAGCGAAATGAGGATCGTGGACGTCGCGACCAGCCGCGACATGCCGCGACGCTCGAGAAAATCGGCGACCGGATCGAGAAAATAAGCCAGCGCCATGCCGGCGATGAAGGGCAGCAGCGTGTTGCCCAGCACCCACAGCACCAGGCAAAACAGAACGATCGCGGCAGACCAGAAAATCGCCTGCCGTCGTATCGATCGTTCCAGTTCATCCTGCATTGCGCGCGGCCCCGTTTTTCACTCGCGCATTCCATAGCAGAAAAGTCCACGCCCGCGCGACTTCCAAAGCAGATTGCGGCAAGCCAAAGCCGCTGCACTGCATGTGAACGGCGGGGAAAGCTGCTTGGAGCGCCTGGGCGCGCGTGTATGCCGCAGGCTGAAGGGCCACCGCAAAGGCCGAACGACATGAGCGCGCCTATCGACAAGACGGCCACCGCCAAAAGCTTCCAGCGAACGGCATGGGCGGGCTCAGCTATGCCGATGCCGGTGTCGACATCGATGCGGGCAATGCGCTGGTGGAAGCGATCAAGCCGGCGGTGCGCTCGACCCGCCGCCCCGGCTCGGACACGGAAATCGGCGGCTTCGGCGGGCTTTTCGACCTCAAGGCCGCGGGCTTCAACGATCCGGTGCTGGTCGCGGCCAATGACGGCGTCGGCACCAAGCTGCGGCTCGCCATCGAGGCAGGCATTCACACCACGGTCGGCATCGACCTCGTCGCGATGTGCGTCAACGACCTTGTCGTGCAGGGCGCGGAGCCGCTGTTCTTCCTCGACTATTTCGCCACCGGCAAGCTCGATGTCGCCGCTGCGGCGCAGGTCATTGCCGGCATCGCCGATGGCTGCCGCATGGCCGGCTGCGCGCTGATCGGCGGCGAGACGGCGGAAATGCCGGGCATGTACAAGAGGGCGACTACGACCTTGCCGGTTTTGCCGTGGGCGCGGCCGAGCGCGGGGAATTGCTGCCGCGCGGCGACGTTGCCGCCGGCGACGTGCTTTTCGGCCTTGCCTCCAGCGGCGTGCACTCGAACGGCTTCTCGCTGGTGCGCAAGATCATCGAGGTGAGCGGGGCAAGGCTCGATGCGCCTGCGCCGTTCGACGCTTCGCAAGACCCTTGGCGAAGATCCTGCTGGCGCCGACGCGCATCTATGTGAAGCCGCTGCTGAAGGCGATCCGCGAAACCGGCGGCATCAAGGCGATGGCGCATATCACCGGCGGCGGCTTCGTCGACAACATCCCGCGCGTGCTGCCGGCAAGAGATCGTGGCGCATGTCGACCTTTCGCGCGTGGCGCCTCGCCGCCGGTGTTCGGCTGGCTTTCGCAAGGCTGGCGGCGTGGCGCAGGAGCAGAAATGCTGCGCACCTTCAACTGCGGCGTCGGCATGGTGATCGTCGCCGATCCGGCAAAGGCTTCCGCCGTGCGCGCATCGCTTGGAGGCAAGCGGCGAAACGGTCATGGAACTCGGCGTGCTGGAGAATGGCGGCGGCGAGCGCGTGCGCTTCTCCGGGAGCCTGCGGCTTTGAACGCTGCGCGCAAGAAGCGCGTCGACGTGCTGATTTCCGGGCGCGGCACCAACATGGCCGCGCTGATCGAGGCTGCGAAGAGATCCTTCCTATCCGGCGGAGATCAAGCGCGTGATCTCGAACCGGCCCGATGCCGGCGGGCTGGACATCGCGCACGCCAACGGGCATCGAGACACTCGTGCATCGACCACAAGGCCTATCCCGGACCGCGCAGGCGCATGAGGCGGCGCTGATGCGCGCCATCGAGACCGACATGCCGGACATCATCTGCCTTGCCGGCTACATGCGCATATCTCACCTCCTCCTTCGTGCGCCTGCATGAGGGGCGGATGCTGAACATCCATCCGAGCCTGCTGCCGGCCTTCACCGGCGTCGAAACGCATGCGCGCGCGCTTGCGGCAGGAGTGAAGCTGCACGGCGCCAGCGTGCATTTCGTGACAGAGAAGCTGGATGACGGGCCGATCGTTGCGCAGGCTGCGGTTCCCGTGGTTGCGGGCGACACGCCGCAAACGCTGGCGGCGCGGGTGCTGAAGGTCGAGAACCGGCTCTATCCGCATGCGCTGGCGCTGGTCGCCTCCGGCAGGGCTTTCGGCGGCACGATTGCCGGTCCGGCTGCGGACGAGGCTTTCTTCTGGCCGCCGCTCGCCACATGATCGCCGCATGAACTACAGGCACATCTACCACGCCGGAAACTTCGCGGATGTGTTCAAGCATGCCGTGCTGGCGCGGCTGATCGAATATCTGAAGCGCAAGGAAGCCGCCTTCCGCGTCATCGACACCCATGCGGGGATCGGTCTTTACGATCTCTCCTCGCCGGAAGCGGCAAAGACCGGCGAGTGGATCGAAGGCGCGGGTCGGCTGATCGCCGCCGACCTGCCCGAGCCTGCCGCCGCCCTGCTGGAGCCATTCCTCTCTGTCGTGCCGCAGTCCATGTCGATGGCGGCAGGCTCACCGCCTATCCCGGATCGCCCGTGCTCGCCCGCCAACTCATCCGGCGGCAGGACCGGCTCTCGCTGTGCGAACTTGCACCCTGCCGACCATGAAACGCTGGCGCAGCAGTTCAAGGGCGATTTCCAGGTGCGCGTGATGCATCTCGACGGCTGGCTGGTGCCCGGCGCGCACCTGCCGCCGAAGGAGAAGCGCGGGCTGGTGCTGATCGATCCGCCCTTCGAGCAGCCGGACGAATTCGCCCGCCTCGTGGACGCGCTCGGAAAAGGGCGTGGCGCGCTGGCCCGGCGGCATGTTCGCGCTGTGGTATCCGCTCAAGAACGACGAGGCCGTTGGCGAATTCGTCGACCGACGCTCGAGGGCTCCGGCATCGGCCGGCTGATGCGCGCCGAATTGTGGGTGCGCGGCGCCGGGCGCCGGCGGGCTTTCGCGGCAGCGGCCTCATCATCCGCAACGCGCCGTTCACGCTGGCAGGCGAACTTGAATCCATGCTGCCGGCGCTTTCATCCGTGCTGGCGCAAGGCCCCGGCGCGGGCTGGCGCGTGGAAACGCTGACGGGCGAGTGAGGCAAGGGGATTTCGACGGGGCAGAACGCGTCACCCCGCCTTGACCCGGCCCTTTCGATCGGCAATGTCTGGTTTCACACTCGCAACGGATTCCCCAGATGCGCCTCCTGACAACGACCTGGGTGAATTGCTGCCGTGGCTGCCTGGCCTCGGCAACGATCGCGCCGCCGCCGAATTGGCTTTACGGCGAATATCCGCAATTTCGGCCGTTCAATCTCTTCCCCGACTGCGAAGATCAGGCGTGCTGAGCGAAATCGTCGACAAGCACGATATGGCGAGCGCTTTGCATATCACCATGGCGAAGTCTTGAAGGCGATCAGCCGCATGATGAGGAGAATGTCGAGGCTTTTGGACCCGCGCCGATCGTGCGCCGCTTCTGCTTCGCGTCTGCGTGGATGTCGACCGGCCATAAGCGCAAGATGTACTACATGATCGAAAAGGGCATGGGCCTTGCCGGCACCGGCTACAAGGTCGAGTTCTGCATCATGGGCCTCGACCACTGGGGCGTCTATGACGGCAATTGCCGGTCGATACGGCACTGAAGCACGGCATAAAAACAAAAACGGCGGCGATGGGCGCCCTTTTTCGTTGGATGATATGCCGGCAATCAGAACTTGAGGCCGACGCCGAGCTTGATGGCGTGGTCGGTGAGGCTCACATCGGGGTTCGGACCGTCGAATGTTGTAGGTCTGCGCTGCCGTAATTGGAGTAGTCATATTCGACGCGGCCAACGACGTTTTGCGTCAGAACAGGTTTCGAAGCCCGCGCCGATCGTCCAGCCCAGATGGGTCTGGCTAGTCGCTGCTGCTGCCATTGTAGACCGTGGCCTTCGTGCCGGCGACGCCGCCAATGCCGTAGAGCATGGAATTCGCCGAAGGCATAGCCAAGGCGGGCGCGAAGCGAAGCATCCCAGTCCTGCTCGACCGTCGTGTCGTTGAAATTGTTCTCGGCGCCGGAGATGCCGACCATGCCTTCGAGACCAATCACGAAATTCGGGTCGATCTGGTAATTGTAGCCGGCATAGCCGCCTGCCCCGATGCCATCGATGCCAGCGACGTCGTCACCCGGCTTAAAGGTCGCTGCTCATCCAGTTGTAAGCGGCGTAGATGCCGACATAGGGACCGGTCCAGCCCGGTCGAATCCCACGGGTTCCGGCGCTTCTGGCGGGGCCTGCTCGATCACGTCGGCCGCGAAGCGACGGCGAGTGGAAAGCGACATGCCGATGCGAAGATCGCGAATGCAATGGCGTGCGGCATGTAACGCATATTACTACTCCTGATATGGACGGGGCCCGATGGGGTTGCGCGCAAATTCATTCGCGCCGATCGGCAACCGCCTGCCGCATTTCTTTGTGCCGCCTGAATGTGGCTGGGTCAACAGCAAAGCTTGGCAATTCGGTGATGAATTGAGGAGGCTTTGTGGCCATTCGCGCGCCGCATTTTCGCGGCCTTGTTGGGCGAATGGAAACCATGTCTGGGTAAACGCGGTCTTAGGAGATTGGTTAACGTTGACATAAATGCGCAACGGCTCCATTTTAACGATCTGCCACCCAGGAAACACGCGTGACCGGATGGCGGCAGAGGGAGCTTGATGGCAGGAAAGATCACACGGCAACAACGCACGGCGCTCGTCACGGGCGGCGCGCGCGGATCGGCGCCACATGGTGAAGGACCTTGCAGACAAGGGTTTTCCGTCGCGATTCATGCGAATTCCTCGGTCGATTCGCTAGGGAACTGGCATCAAGCATCAACGCGGAAGGCGGCAAGGCGGTCGCGCTGCAGCCGACCTGTCCGACCAGATGCCGTCGGCGGCTGTTTGCCGCAGCGCGCGATGCGCTGGGACCGGTGGACCTGCTGGTTAACAACGCGTCCGTGTTCGAGCGCGACAGCGCGCAGAACCCCGACATGGAATTGTGGGACCGGCACTTTGCCATTCACCTGAAGGCGCCCAGCGCTTCTGGGCGCCGAATTGTTCGCGCAGAGCGACATCGATGCCGGGCTGATCGTCAACATCATCGACCAGCGCGTGTGGAAGCTGACGCCGGATTTCTTCTCCTACACGCTGTCGAAGTCGGCGCTGTGGACGGCGACACGCACCATGGCGCAGGCATTTGCGCCGAAGCGTGCGGGTCAACGCCATCGGGCCTGGTCCGACGCTGGCGAACGAACGCCAGAGCGCGGCGGACTTCCAGATGCAGATCGACGGCCTGCCGCTCAAGCGCGGCCCGCAGTCCCGCTGAATTTGCCGCAGACGATCCATTATCTGTATGGAACGGCCTTCCATCACCGGCCAGATGATCGCGCTCGACGGCGGCCAGCACCTTGCCTGGCAGACGCCGGACGTGACCGGGATGGCCGAATAGCGCAATATCGGCGCGAATCCGCTGATCGCGGCAGTGACATGAACGAGGAACAGGACATTACGGATCGAGCACCGACGCTGTCGGCGCCGGCATGGCGGGCCGCGGCGAAGCTGCCGGCGACATCGCCTGGGAGGAGACGCCTGCCGTCGACGGGCGAGAGCGGGCCGGAGATCATTGCCGGCTTCGTCAAGCGGCTGCCGAACTCGCCCGGCGTCTACCGCATGATGAACGCGCGAAGGCGACGTGCTCTATGTCGGCAAGGCCGCAGCCTGAAGAAGCGCGTCGCCTCCTACGCGCAAGGCGTGCGGCCACACCAACCGCATCGCCCGGATGATCCGCGAGACGGCGACGATGGAGTTCGTCCGCACCCGCACCGAAACCGAGGCGCTGCTGCTCGAAGCGAACCTGATCAAGCGGCTTGCGGCCGCGCTTCAACGTGCTGTTGCGCGACGACAAGAGCTTTCCCTATATCGTCATCACGACGACCACCGCGCGCCGGGCATCTTCAAGCATCGCGGCGCGCGGCAGAAGAGCGCGAATATTTCGGGCCGTTCGCCTGCGCCGGCGCGGTCGAACCGCACGATCAATGCGCTGCAGCGGGCCTTCCTGCTCCGCACCTGCACGGATTCGGTGTTACGAGAGCCGCACGCGGCCGTGCCTGCTCTACCAGATCAAGCGCTGCTCCGGCGCCCTGCACCGGCGAGGTCACGCGCGCAGGACTATGCCGAGCTGGTCGACGAGGCGCGCAACTTCCTGTCCGGCAAGAGCAACGAGATCCAGCAGCGGCTTTCGCGGCGCATGCAGGAGGCGTCCGCAGGAGCTGGATTTCGAGACGCGCGGCGATCGATCCGCGACCGGCTGGCCGCGCTGTCGCATGTGCAGGCGCACCAGGGCATCAATCCGCGCGGCATCGAGGAGGCGGATGTCTTCGCCGTGCACCAGAAGGGCGGCATCACCTGCGTCCAGGTGTTCTTCTTCCGCACCGGCCAGAACTGGGGCAACCGCGCCTATTTCCCGCGCGCCGACAAGTCGATCGACGCGGCCGGAGGTGCTGGGCGCCTTCCTCGCCCAGTTCTACGACGACAAGCCCTGCCCGCGCGCTGATCCTGCTCAGCCACGCGATCGAGGAGCGGGAACTGCTGGAGGAAGCGCTGTCGATCCGAGGCCGGGCACAAGGTGGAGATCACCGTGCCGCAGCGCGGCGAGAAGAAGGACCTGGTCGAGCACGCGCGCATGAATGCGCGCGAGGCGCTGGGCCGCAGGCTGGCCGAAAGCTCGACGCAGACGCGGCTGCTGGAAGGCGTCGCCGAGGCGTTCGGCCTGGAAGCACCGCCGCGCCGCATCGAGGTCTACGACAACTCCCACATCATGGGCACCAATGCGGTGGGCGCCATGATCGTCGCCGGGCCGGAGGGCTTCGTGAAGAACCAGTACCGCAAGTTCAACATCAAGTCGGAAGAGCTGACGCCCGGCGACGACTTCGGCATGATGCGCGAAGTGCTGACGCGCCGCTTCTCGCGGCTGGTGCGCGAGAACGGTCCCAAGCCGGAGGACGCGGAAGACGAAGCGCCCGAGAGCCGACGCTGAGAAATCGACGGCGCCTGCCGCCTGGCCCGACCTCGTGCTGATCGACGGCGGCCTCGGCCAGCTGAACGCGGCGCGCGCCGTGATGGCCGAGCTCGGCATCAGCAATGCCGTGACGCTGGTCGGCATCGCCAAGGGGCCGGACCGCGATGCCGGGCGCGAGAAGTTCTTCATGGAGGGCCGCGAGCCCTTCATGCTGCCGCAGCGCGACCCCGTGCTCTATTTCGTGCAGCGCCTGCGCGACGAGGCGCACCGCTTTGCCATCGGCACGCACCGGGCGCAAGCGCAAGAAGGAGATGGCGAAGAACCCGCTCGACGAGATCGCCGGCATCGGCCCGACCCGCAAGCGCGCGCTGCTGCACCATTTCGGCACCGCCAAGGCGGTCAGCAGCGCGGCGCTTTCGACGACCTGATGGCGGTCGACGGCATTTCCGAACAGATGGCGCGGTCGATTTACGACCATTTCCACGAGAACGGCTGAGGTTTCGTCGCCAAAGTGTCGAATTAAGTCGTGCGATGCAGGCTCGCCGCGATTGAATTTAGGCCCGGACTAGCGTTTCTTGCCACGACAAGTGCGAGGGGGAATAAACTGGAAAAGCCGAAACGAGAGGCCCACTGGGCCGCACTGCCGAACCTGCTGACCTACGGGCGCATCGTTGCCGTGCCGCTGGTGGTGCTTTGCTTTTTCCTGGAAGGCCGGCTGCAATCTTCCGATTTCGCCCGCTGGTCGGCGCTCGGCGATCTTCATCATCGCCAGCATCACCGATTTCTTCGACGGCTATCTGGCCCGCATCTGGCAGCAGACCTCCACCATCGGGCGCATGCTCGACCCGATCGCCGACAAGCTGCTGGTCGCGACCTGCCTGCTGCTGCTGGCCGCCGACACCGACAAGACCATTGCCGGCTGGTCGCTGTGGGCGGCGATCATCATCCTGTGCCGCGAAATCCTGGTTTCCGGCCTGCGCGAATATCTGGCCGAGCTGAAGGTCATCGGTGCCGGTCACCCGCATCGCCAAGTGGAAAACGACCGTGCAGATGGTCGCCATCGGCTTCCTGCTGGCCGGTCCCGCCGGCGACAAGATCGTGCCCTACACCACGCAGGTCGGCATCGTCCTGCTCTGGATCGCGGCGATCATCACCCTTTATACCGGGTATGACTATTTCCGTGCCGGACTGAAGCACGTGATGGAGTGAGCCGATGAAGCTCGTCTATTTTGCCTGGATCAGCGAGCGCATCGGCAAGGCGAGGAGGAAGTGACGCTGCCGGGCAACGTCACGACCGTGGCCGATCTGCTCGACTGGCTGAAATCGCGCGGCGAGGAATATGCGAAGCGCGCTGGAGCATGACAGCATCGTGCGCGTCGCGATCAATCATGAACATGTCGATGACCGAAACACCCCGATCGCGCGGTGCGCGCGAGATCGCGCTGTTCCCGCCGATGACGGGCGGCTGAAATGCAGCCGGTGCGTGCGCATCGAAGCCGCCGATTTCGACATCGCGGCAGAGATCGCGGCGCTGACGGCGGGCCGGACTGACATCGGCGCGGTCGTGACCTTCACCGGCCTTTGCCGCGACGAAGGCGGAACGCTGGCGGCGCTGGAACTCGAGCACTATCCGGGCATGGCGGAAGCGGAAATCCGCAGGATCGCGCGACGAGGCCGCGCAGCGCTGGCCGCTCGACGGACTTGACCGTCATCCACCGGCATGGCAAGATCGCGCCGGGCGGCAACATCGTGCTGGTCATCGCGGCTTCGCGCGCACCGGCACGCCGCCTTCGAAGCGGCGAGTTTCCTGATGGATTTCCTGAAGACGCGCGCGCCGTTCTGGAAAAAGCAGCACACAAGAGACGGCGACGCATCGCAATGGGTCGATGCCCGCGAGGCCGACGACGCGGCAACGGCGCGTTGGAAAAACCGGGAAGGCTAGTCCCCGCCGCCCGGGTCTGCCGCGGTGATGTCGAAGCGCTTCACCCCCTGCTTCGGCATGAAAACCTCGGCGCAATTGCCGGGGCCGTCGGTCATCATCCACGGATGCGTGACATAGGTGTCGATGGTGACCTTCTGGCCGGGCTGCAAGTTCGCGTAGTTTTCCGCCTGGCCCTCGAAATTGATCCACATGACCGAGCGCATGCTGTTGGTCTTGTTGCGGAACGTCACGCTCACCGGCACATCGTTGTTTTGCGAGCGCAGTTTCCCGACATGAGCGGCAATTGGCGGCAACTTTTGTTCCGCCGCCACCGCCCGCGCTTGGCGGCGCGCCCGCGCCTTCCAGCCGTGTGATGCGATAAAGCGGACGGAACTGGTTCTCCCCGCCTTCGCCGTAAAGCACTTCCTTGTTGGCGATGTCGAGCTGGATATAGACGTCGCGCGAGGCGTCGTAGAGCATCACGGTGGTTTCCCCGCGTGCTTCCTCGACGAATTCGAACGTCCCTTCAGGGCTCGATTCCACCCAGCGGCGCTTGCCGATCTTGCGGAAATAGCCGCCGGGGTAGCCGATCTCGGTAACGTTGGTTCCGGTCACTTGCACGAGCACAAGCAGATTGCCCGGAGGCGTGATTGCAGTGCCCAAGTTGGGGGCAGCCATGGAAAACGGCGCCGAGACGCACACTGCAAGACATGCGGCCAAAGCCGTTCTGAAAACCATGGAATTCCCCCGAAGCCCGATCTGTGCCGGAAAGGTATGCGTGAACCGTTGGGGCGGCAAGCGCGAATTTCAGGCAATCGCGGCGAAGGAAGCGCTGGCCACGGCAGCAAAGTGGCAGCTGGCGGCCGCCAGCACGAAGGCGTGCCAGATGGCGTTCTGGAACTTCAGCTTTTCCCAGACATGGAAGATCACGCCGATGGTGTAGAGGATGCCGCCGGCCAGGATCAGGATCGATGCGGCCAGCGGCAGCGTCTTGAAGATCGGCCATGCCAGCAGGAGGCTCGCCCATCCGAGCGGCAGGTAGATCGCCAATGAAATGCCGTCGAAGCGGCGGCGGAAGGCGAGCTTTCCAGTCGCGCCGATCAGCGCCGCAACCCACACGCCCGTCAGCACCACATAGGCGAACACGCTTCCCATCAGCATGACCAGCGGCGTGTAGGTGCCGGCGATCTTCAGGAAGATCGCGGCCTGGTCCCAGCGCTTGAGCGCCGGCTTCCAGTGCATGTGCGGGATCATGTGGTAGGCCGCCGATGCGGTGAACATCAGCACCATGGCGACGCTGTAGATCACCAGCGCCGTGCCGGTTGGCGCGTCGGCGCGCGGCAGCGCGAACCACAACAACGCCGTGACCGCAACAAGGCTCGACACAATGCCGAGCGCGTGGATGACGCCATCGGCAATGAGCTCGCCGGTGGTGTAGATTTTTTCCGGTTTCATCATCGATCGACAATCGCTGCAAGACAGTTGTGTGTCAAACGCAAGATGCCAGGGTGGTTCACGACCGATTGTCGCGCCGCGTTAAAATCAGCAACGCACAAAGCACGCAATAGGTCGCGGCATCGCGCCAGACGGCAGGGAAATATCCGTCCCACAGGGTTTCGAAAACGCCGATGCCAAGCCCGCCCAGCGCGGCTGGAAGCGGCGAGGACAGCCCGCCGAGAGAGGCCACGAACAGCACCTTCACCGCGAAGGAGAGCCCAGTCCCGAAATCGATATTGCCGTAGTGAAAAGCCGCGAGCACGCCCGCAAGGCCCGCCACCAGCCCCGCCCACAGCATGGAATTGAGGAACACCTTGCGCCCGTCGATGCCCATCAGTGCGGCCGCCGTTTCGTCCTGCGAGACGGCGCGCCAGATCCTGCCTGCCCTGCTGGCGGAGAGGTACCAGGCGCCCAGTCCGATCACCGTCGCGCAGATCACCGTCTCGATCGAGCTTGATCGGCGTCGTGGTGACGGTGAAGCCGCCTTGCGCCAGCACGATGACGCGGTTGAGGAAGGGCGAGAGCCACGGCACGCTGCTTGCCGGTGGCGATGCGCACCGATTCCATCAACACCAGCATCACGCCGAGCGAGGCGGCGATGGTCGTGTTCGGCGCGGCGCGGCGCATAGGCTCCAGCACGGTTCCGGCGATCATGCGCGCGGCAAGCGCCGTGTAGGTGAGCGCCGCGGCGACGCCGAGGCCCAGCGCCGCGGGATAGACAAGCCATAGCGCATGCCAGCCAAGCCCGGTGAAAATGATCGCCACCTGTCCGGAAAAGGCGAAAAGCGCACCGTGTACAAAGCTCGCGCGGCGCAGCACCGCATGGGCGATGGCGTAGCCGAAGGCCAGCAACGCATACAGCGCGCCCAGATGAATGCCGTTGACGATCTGTTGCGCGAAATAGCCCATAGGGCGCTCCGTTGCTGACCGAATATTCTAACTGGTATAATTGCAAACACCAGTTAGAATAGTGCATGCGTTTTTCCTGGAACCAGCATCGCTTTTCCGGCGGCCTGTTGGCGCTGGACGTCGCCAATTCGGTGATAATGCGCCACGACAACGTTCGCCGCCGCGACCGCTTCGGCGATGCGGCGACCTTCGAGGGCTTTGTGGATGGTGCGAACCGCTACTGCGGCGAGCGCCAGCGCTTTGGCGTTCTGCCGCGTCAGGATTTGCCGGCACGAAAACGATTCATCGCGCTGCGCGAAAGCATCGACTTCCATTTCCGCGCCGTTGTGACCGGCGGGGCGACAAATGCGTCACTCTCGCGGCTGCTGGCAGATTGTGCCGCGATGTTGGCCGATGATGGCGCAACTTCGCTGGAGAGCGAGACGGCGCTTTCGGCACTGCGCCTCGCGGCCGAACCGCCGGTGGAAAGGCTGCGCATCTGCGGCCACTGCGGCTGGCTGTTTCTTGACCGCAGCAAGAACCGCAGCCGCATGTGGTGCGACATGGCCGTGTGCGGAAACCGCGAAAAGGCCCGCCGCCACTACAGCCGGCTCAAGAACAGGGAGGAAGCGCTGCCATGAAGAAGGTCGTGTTCGCGCTGGCAGCGATCGTGTTGTTGCTGTCGGGCTGCCAGCGTCCTCCAGAGGCGTTCTTCTCCGTCAACGGGCGCATCTTCGTCTTCAACTATCGGCTGGCCTATGCGCACTACCTCGTCACCTTGCAAAGGGCGCGGGCCGTTCCGGAGGGGATGCGCTTTGTGGCGCGCTTCGAAAATCCGGCGGGCGGCGAAGCGCTTGTCGCCGAACGGAAGATCTTCCCCGCGCAGGACAAGCTCGTGATCGAAAGCCCGCATGTCGAATGCGTCAGGAAGGACCGGCCTTACGCCGTGAAGATCGACATCGTCGATGCCGCAGGCAAGGTCGTCCAGACGCTGGAGACGACTGTAGTCTCCGATCTCGACCAGAGCATCCTGCCGCGCGAGCCGCTCGTCACGGGCCCGGCATACGAGCCGAACGCCAAGGCCCGCGATGCCGGTGGCAAGATCAGGATGCGGGACGATGGCGCCTGTCCGGCGTGACCCGCATCACACGATGGTGAGTATCTCCTCCAGCGGCTTCTTCATCATCGCCGCGGCAGGCACGGTTGCCTCAGGCGAAGCCTTTCCTACCGCCAGGATCATCACCGGCTTTTCCGAAGCAGGCCGCCCGAGCAGGCCGTTCAGGAACTTCATCGGGTTGGGCGTGTGGGTCAGCACCGACAGTCCGGCGTGGTGCAGCGCCGCGATGAGAAAGCCGGTGGCGATGCCGACGCTCTCGGGCACATAGTAGTTCTTGTAGCGCGTACCGTCGCTGAACTCGCCGTATCGCTGGGCGAAGATGACGATCAGCCAGGGCGCGATTTCAAGATGCGGCTTTTGCGGGCCGGTGCCGATCGGGGCCAGCGCGGCCAGCCATTCCTCCCCTGCCCCGCCGCCGTAGAAAGCAACTTCCTCTTCTTCGGCGGCGGCCCTTATTCTGCGCTTCGTGTCGCCGTCGCGGATCGCCACGAAGTGCCAGGGCTGGTGGTTCGCGCCCGACGGCGCGGCGCCCGCAACGGCGATGCAATCCTTGATCACGGCATCGTCGACGGGTTCTGCGATGAAGTCGCGCACGGTGTGGCGCTTGCGCATGAATGCCAGGAAATCGGCGGCACGCGAAGCCATTTCCGGCCCCGGGAAGTTCATGCGATCCGGCAACGGAACCGGTTCGTAGTTCAACTTCTCCCTTGAGAACATCGCGGCTCCCCCTCTTGGTGCCCAAATTTTGCTGAGTCAGTTCAGTCGCTTGCGGTCGAAACCGGCTAAGCCGATTCAAACCGGCGCACAATCTGATTTAACCGCTTCACGCTATTGTAAAGATTCAAACAAAAAGGCCGGCAATACCGCCGGCCTTCTCATGTATCGATTCATCTGCGCCCGCTTCTTCAAGTGGCGATTCAGGTAAGCTTCAGCCGACGACCTCGGTGCCGGAGAACCAGTATGCGATTTCCTCGGCGGCGGTTTCCGGCGCGTCCGAGCCGTGTACCGAGTTCTCGCCGATCGAAAGCGCGAAGGTCTTGCGGATGGTGCCCTCGGCTGCGTTTGCCGGGTTGGTGGCACCCATCACTTCGCGGTTCTTCGCGATGGCGTTCTCGCCTTCCAGCACCTGGACGACGGTCGGACCGGAAGACATGAACTCGGTCAGTTCCTGGAAGAACGGACGTTCCTTGTGAACGGCGTAGAAGCCCTCGGCTTCGCGCAGGCTCATCCATACGCGCCGCGATGCGACGACGCGCAGGCCGGCGTCCTCGAGCATCTTGGTAATGGCGCCCGTGAGATTGCGGCGGGTCGCGTCCGGCTTGATCATCGAAAAGGTGCGTTCAATCGCCATGGTTTGGTCCGTGTCCTGTCAGGGGAGTTCGGGAGGGTCGCGGGTGTATAGCGGCACCGCTGCGGATTGCCAAGTGCGGGGCCGCGGCAACAATCGCTCTTGCCCTTTTGCGCGCGCTCGGCCAAAAGGCCCGCATGCTCGCCATCAACGATATCACCTTGCGCATAGCCGGGCGCACGCTCCTCGACCACGCCACCGTCACCGTCCCCACGGGTGCGCGGGCGGGTCTTGTCGGGCGCAACGGCACCGGCAAGACGACGCTGTTCAAGGCGATCACCGGCGACCTGCAGCCCGATACCGGAACCGTCACCATACCCAAGGGGCTTCGCATCGGCCAGGTGGCGCAGGAAGCGCCGGGCACCGAGGACAGCCTCATCGACATCGTGCTTGCCGCCGACACCGAGCGCGCCGACCTGATGTCGCGCGCCGATACCGAGACGGACGCGATGGAGATCGCCGAGATCCACATGCGCCTGTCGGACATCGACGCGCATTCGGGCGAAGCGCGCGCGGCGTCGATCCTGTCGGGCCTCGGCTTCGATGCCGATGCGCAGAAGCGCCCCGCCTCGTCCTTCTCGGGCGGCTGGCGGATGCGCGTCGCGCTCGCGGCGCTGCTGTTTTCGCGGCCCGACATCCTGCTGCTGGACGAGCCGACCAACTATCTCGACCTTGAAGGCACGCTGTGGCTCGAGAATTTCGTCGCACGCTATCCCGGCACGGTGCTGATCATCAGCCACGACCGCGACCTGCTCAACAAGGCGGTGGATTCGATCCTGCACCTTGAGGCGCGCAAGCTGAACTTCTACCGCGGCACCTTCGACAGTTTCGAGCGCCAGCGCGCCGAACAGATGATGCTGGTGGAGAAGGCCAAGGAAAAGCAGGACGCCAAGCGCAAGCACCTGCAGTCCTTCGTCGACCGGTTCAAGGCCAAGGCCTCGAAAGCGAAGCAGGCGCAGTCGCGCGTCAAGATGCTGGAAAAGATGCAGCCGATCACGTCCATCGCCGAGGAGCGGATCGAGCCGATCCGCTTCCCCGAGCCGGAGAAGCTGCTTTCCTCGCCGATCATCCGGCTGGAGCATGTCCAGGCGGGCTACACGCAAGGCAAGGCGATCCTGCGCAATCTCGACCTGCGCATCGACCAGGACGACCGGATCGCGCTGCTCGGCGCCAATGGCAACGGCAAGTCGACCTTTGCCAAGATGATCGCCGGACGCCTGCCCTGGGTGGAAGGCGGCGTCGTCAAGGCGCAGTCGATGAAGATCGCGATGTTCGCCCAGCACCAGATGGACGACCTCATTCCGGAGGCGACGCCGGTCGATCACATCCGCAAGCTGATGCCGAACGTGCCTGAATCGAAGGTGCGCGCCCGCGTGGCGCAGATGGGCCTCGACCGCGACCGCATGGACACGGCGGCCAAGGATCTTTCCGGCGGCGAAAAGGCGCGGCTGCTGCTCGGCATCATCGCGTTCGACGGGCCGCATCTGCTGATCCTCGACGAGCCGACCAACCACCTGGACATGCAGGCGCGCGAAGCGTTGATGCTGGCGCTCAACGATTTCCCGGGCGCGGTCATCATCATCAGCCACGACCGGTCGCTGGTGGAAGCGAGCGTCGACCGGCTGTGGCTGGTGCGCGACGGCACCGTGCGGCCCTATGAGGGCGATATCGAGGAATACCGGACGGAAGTGCTGACCGGGCGTCCGCCCAAGCAGAAAAAACTTGCCGAGCCCGAGCCGGAGCGCAAGAGCGGCGCGGAACGGCGCAAGGATACTGCGGAGCGGCGACGGGAGATGGAACCACTGGCGCGCCGCATCAAGGCAGCCGAGGACGCCATGGCCAAGCTCCAGCAGATGATCGAGCGGATCGACCGCGAACTCGCCGCGCCCGACCTTTACGCGCGCGATCCGGCAAGGGCGGCAAAGCTCGCCAAGGATCGCTCCGAACTGGAGGCCAAGCTTGTGCAGGCCGAGGAAGGCTGGCTGAAGCTGAGCCATGAATACGAGGCCGCCGTCGCCGGCTGACCGGCAGGGCCGCACGCCATTTGACAGCGCAAAAGAATATTTCGTCACGGTTCGTGATGACCCCGCCTGCTTCCGGCAGCGGAACATTCGGCATGGAGCAACGTTTTCCCCGAGGAAATGGAACCCCCGGGAAAGGACAGACCATGGCCAGAATCGACCAGACTGACGACCTTAACAAGAACTACGACACGACGCCGGGCACACGCACGACGTCGCGCACCACCGTCGCCCGCTCCGACAACAGCGGCGCGATCTGGATCATCCTCATCGTCGCGGCGATCGCAGTGATCGCGGCTATCTATGCCTTTTCTGGCGCGGACACGACCGATCGCGCAATCACTACGGATCCGGCGGTGACGACCACACCGTCGACGACGGATACGACGCCAACCACGCCGCCTGCAGCGACCACGGACACAACGACTGCACCGGCGCCGGCACCGACGACCGACACGACCACTGCTCCGGCAACCGATCCGGCTGCCCCGGCGCAGTCGACCACTCCTCCGGCGGCAACCGAGTTCGACCGGAACCGGCACCACGACGGCGCCTTCGGGCACCGGAACGGGCACCGGCACCGCACAGTAACGCGTATCGAAGTGCGGGAACGACCGGCGGCGGCAGAAATGCCCCGCCGGTTTTTCTACGCCTTGCGCTCCCAGCCGCCGCGGGCGTTCTGCTGCCAGTAAGTCACTGCATGACCTGCCGATTTCTCGATTTTCCAGCGGGTGCGTGCGTGGTCGAGAGCACCTTCGTCATGCCCGTCGAAAATATAGACGCCGCGCAGATACGGCGCGAGATCGGGCGGGGTCGCCGCGTCGATCATGAAGCGGACCGTTGCCCCGTTGGGATTGCCCTCATCATCGGTCAGCCAAACCGGCTGCATCGCCTCGGTGCCGTCGCGAACCATGCCGTGCGGCAGGAAGCCTTCCTCGGTATAGGTCCAAAGCAGCGCGTCGAGGACATCGAGACGCTCGCGCATCGTGCCCTGCACCACCACGCGCCAGTCGCGCTCCAGACACTTTTCGAGCAGGCCGGGCAAGGTCTGCTCCAACGTACGTTCGCTCAAGTGATAGAACAGGACTTCCGCCATCTGCTGCCTATTCGTAGTGGTGGGCGACCAGCCGGTCGAGCAGGCGCACGCCGAAGCCGGAAGCCCAGGACTGGCTGAAATCGGTCTTCGGCGATCCCATGGCCGTGCCGGCAATGTCGAGATGCGCCCACGGCGCGTCGTTGACAAAGCGCTGCAGGAACTGCGCGGCCGTGATCGAGCCGCCAAAGCGGCCGCCGATGTTCTTCATGTCGGCGTTCTTGGAATCGATCAGCTTGTCGTAGTCGGGGCCCATCGGCATGCGCCACAGGCGCTCGTCGGTGAACTTGCCCGACTCCAGCAGGTTGGCGGCCAGTTCGTCATTGTTGGAGAACAGGCCGGCATGCTGGTTGCCGAGCGCGACCATGATCGCGCCGGTGAGCGTCGCCAGGTTGATCATGAATTTCGGCTTGAAGCGTTCCTGGCAATACCAGAGCGCATCGGCAAGCACGAGACGGCCTTCCGCGTCGGTGTTCAGCACCTCGATCGTCTGGCCCGACATCGAGGTGACGATGTCGCCGGGGCGCTGCGCATTGCCGTCGGGCATGTTCTCGACGAGGCCGATGATGCCGACGACGTTGACCTTGGCCTTGCGCGCGGCGAGCGCCTGCATCAGGCCGGTGACGGCGGCCGCGCCGCCCATGTCGCCCTTCATGTCCTCCATGCCGGCGGCAGGCTTCATGGAAATGCCGCCGGTATCGAACACCACGCCCTTGCCGACGAAGGCAAGCGGCGCGTCCTTCTCCTTGCCGCCGTGCCACTGCATCACGACCATGCGCGGCGGACGGACCGAGCCCTGTGCAACGCCCAGGAGCGCGCCCATCTTCAGCTTGCGCATGGCCTTCTCGTCGAGGATCTCCACCTCGAGGCCAAGTTCCGCCAGCGCCTGCGCGCGGGCAGCGAACTCGACCGGGCCAAGCATGTTGGCCGGCTCGTTGACGAGGTCGCGGGCAGTCACGACACCCTCGGTGATCGCCTCCATGGCTTTCCACGCCTTGCGGGCGGCGGCGGGGTCGGCGCAGGCGATGACGAGGCGCTGGGCCTTGCCGTCCTTTTTCTCCTTGGTGCGGTAATTGTCGAAATCATAGGCGCGAAGCTTAGCCCCCCCGGCGATCGCCGCGCAGGCCTCGGCAGGAAGCGGCCCTGCAGCCGTTTCGCAAAGTACTGTAATCGTTTCGCTTTTTGGCGCAGCGGCGCGCGACTTGCCGCCCAGCTTCATCCAGTCGTGCTCGCCATTGGCCGCGACATCTCCTGCGCCAACGAGCACGAAGCGATCGAACTTGCCGCCAGGCGCCAGCAGGTCGAGCGTGCTTGCGGCCTTGCCCTTGAATTCGTTGATCTCGATGGCGCGGGCGAGCCTGCCGCCATCGTCCAGGCCGGCTGCGATGGCAGGCAATTCCTCATCCTTGCCCATCAGGAACACCACCGTTCCGGCGGCGGGCTTTTCGAGTTTGGTGAATGTGACTACCGGTAGCTTTGCCATGGACGAACCTTCGCGATGAGGCAGAATCAGTGGGGAGTTTGGTGGCCGGACGGCCGGACAAGCGGGTTGTTTAGCGCGTTTGCGGCAACTTGTCTGCCTTGCGCGGCGATTTGCGCCGGCCGCTTTTCGTGTCGGGTATGCAACATTCACGAAAAAACGGTTTAAATGGCTGTTAACCCTATCCTTTCGTCCATTTTTATCCATTTCGCGCAAGAGTGCTTAATGGGATGGTAACCACGAGCGTACCGGCGGCCGGCGCAGTTTGCGGCGATGCCGTCCAATCACCGGCCGCAAGGCCGCAACGAGGAATGCACCGGGCCCTGGAACCGCAAAAAAGCCGCCATCGCCGTGCAATCGGGCGGGCGGACCAAGCGAAGACAAGGACCGGAAAAACCGGGAAGCGATACGCCAGGGTGACCAAGCGGGCATGAAACTGATCGAGCGCTACATCTTCAAGCGCGCCGGAGTTGCGGCGCTTGTAACGCTTGGCTCGCTCGCCGGCGTCGTCTGGATCATCCAGGCGCTGAAGGAACTCGACGTCATCACGACCAAGGGCCAGACGATCATCGCCTATCTGGCCCTGACGACGCTGGCCATTCCGATGCTGCTCCTGGCCGTCATCCCCATCGCCCTGCTGCTGGCGACCGTGTTCACCGTCAACACCATGAATTCGAACTCCGAACTGGTGGTGGTAAATGCCAGCGGCGCCTCGAGCTGGGTATTGGCCAAGCCGCTGCTGGTACTGGCGCTGCTGTGCAGCATCTTCACCGGCATTGTCGGTCATTTCGTCTCGCCATGGAGCCTGCTGACGCTGAAGATTTTCGCGACGGAGATGCGCGCCGATCTGGTGCAGGTCATCATCCGCGACGGGACCTTCACCAAGGTCGAGAACGGTCTGGTTTTCCACGTGGCGCGCCGCGAGCCCGGCGGCGTGCTTTCCGGCATCCTGATCTCGGACGAGCGCGAGGCGGGCAAATCCATTCTTTTCACGGCCGCCAAGGGCTTCGTCAGCCGCGAAGGCGAGGATGCATACCTGCTGCTGAAGGACGGCGAGATCCAGCAGCGCGACGCCGAGGGCGGCAATTTGACCGTCATCCGGTACGAATCCTACCTTTTCGACCTTTCGACGTTTGCGGCCAAGATCGAGATCGGAGACATCCGCCCGAAGGAGCGCACGACGCCGCAGTTGCTCAATCCGGACCCCGACGACCGCTACTATCGCGAAAAGCCGGGCCTTTACCGCGCTCAGTTGCATGAGCGGTTCTCCGAAATGCTGTGGCCTTTCGCCTATGTGCTGGTGATGCTGGCGTTCGCCGGCCATGCGCGATCGAACCGGCAGAGCCATGGCTCGGCGATCGGCGCAGGCATGCTGGTCGCGACGTTGCTGCGGGGCCTGGCGTTTTCCGCGCTGAGCGCCACCAAGACCGATCCGGCGATGGTGTTTTTCGTGTATGCGCTGCCGCTCGCGGCAATCGGCGGGGGAACATGGATGCTGGTGCGCGGCCAGCCGGTGGCGCTTCCGCACAAGTTGCAGGTGCGCATCGACGAAGCCACGCTCGCGCTGCAGCGGCAGGCCGGCGAACTTGGCCAGCGCTACATTGCCTGGCGCCGGCGGCTGGCCGGAGTGCGCGCATGATCGGACGCACGCTGGGATTCTACATCGCATCCCGCTTTAGCCGGACCGTGGCGGGCATGTTCATGTCGTTGCTGGTGTTCATCATCATCATCGATTTCGTCGACCAGCTGCGCAAGGCGGCTGAGAAGTCCGACGTGTCGATGCTTTCGCTGCTTCAGCTTTCGGCACTGAAGGCGCCGATCTTCCTCGACAAGGCATTTCCGTTCGCCTGCCTTTTCGCGGCGATGGTCACGCTGACGCAACTCAACCAGAAGATGGAACTGGTGGTGGCGCGGGCCGCAGGCGTTTCGGCTTGGCAGTTCCTGATGCCGGCGAGCGTCGCTGCCATCTTGATCGGCATTTTCGCGACGCTGGTCTACAATCCGGTTGCCGTGACCGCCTTCGAGATGAGCCAGAATCTCGAGACCCGTATCTTCGACAAGCGCGACCGCATGAAAAGCGGCAAGGAGTCCGGTTACTGGATCCGCCAGGAAGACAGTGCCGGCACCTCGGTCATCAATGCCCGGATCGCAAGGGAGTTCGGGCAGAAGCTCGACGATGTGCGGGTTTTGCGGTTCAACGAGGACGGGACGATCTATGAGCGGATCGACGCAACCAGCGCCCGATTCGCCGGCAACGGCTGGATTTTGAAGGAAGTAGAAGTCACCGGCGCCGATGCGATGCCGAAAAAGCACGACAGCTACGAAATCGACAGCCTGCTGACCGCGGACACGCTTGCGGGCGTGACTGCAAACCCCGATTCCGTGCCGCTTTGGGGCCTGCCTTCCATGGCCGCCAAGGCAAGGCTTTCAGGCTCCAATCCCGGCCCCTATCTCGTTCAATTCCATAGCCTTCTTTCGCTTCCGTTGTTTCTCGTGGCCATGGTTCTCATAGCCGCTACGGTGTCGTTAAGGTTCGTGCGATTCGGGCAGGTCGGACGGATGATTTTGGGTGGCATCGTTTGCGGCTTCGTGCTTTATACCGTGACAAAATTGGTCACCTCTTTGGGGAGCAACGGGATTGTGCCGCCTGCGGTCGCGGCATGGTCTCCTTCGATAGTGGCAATCGTATTTGGAATCAGCATTTTGCTGCATCAGGAGGACGGATGATGAACCGCTCCTTCCTGATGGGCGGAACGGGGCGCTTTGCGCTGGCGGTCGTTGCGGCCGCCACGCTGTTTTTTGCCGTTCCCGGTTTCATCGGCTCCCGCATTTGCGCAGATCAGCGAGCGGATGTTCGGCGACTCCGCCGATACCGAAGGCGGCCAGATGCTGCTGGAGGCGGACCAGCTCGTCTACAGCAATGACAACGATCTCGTCGAAGCCGTCGGCAATGTGCAGATCGCCTATAACGACTATACGCTGGTGGCCCAGCGCGTTTCCTATTCGCGCCGCTCCGGCCGGGTGATCGCGAAAGGCGCGGTGGAGATCGTCGAGCCGACCGGCTCGCGCATCTATGCCGAGGAAATCGACATCACCGACGATTTCAGCGACGGCTTCGTGTCAGCGCTGAAGGTGGAAACCGCCGACAATACCCGCTTTGCGGCCGAAAGCGCCGAGCGGCGCGACGGCGAGATCGCGGTTTTCAACAATGGCGTGTACACCGCCTGCGAGCCCTGCAAGGAAAACCCCGAGAAGCCGCCGCTATGGCAGATCAGGGCGAAGCGGGTAACGATCAACAACCGCACCAAGCGGGTCGAGTACGAAGGCGCGAGCTTCGAGCTTTTTGGCAAGCCGATCGCCTATCTGTCGCGCTTCTCGCATGCCGACCCGTCCATCAGGCGCCAGTCCGGCTTCCTGTTTCCGTCGATCACCTTCTCCGGAAACAAGGGTTTCGGCGTCAAGGGCTCCTATTTCTGGGCGCCGGCGAAGAATTACGACGTTACGGTCAGCGAGACCTGGTATTCGAACCAGGGATTCCTGACGGAAGCCGAATGGCGCCACCGGCTACGGAACGGCACGTACAGCGTCAAGATTTCCGGCATTGACCAGAAGAAGCCGGAGGAGTTCGACGCCGGCACCATCGACCGCAGCGTCGACCAGCGGCTTGCACTGATGACCACCGGCCAGTTTCGCATCAATTCGCGCTGGAAATTCGGCTGGAACGCGCTTCTGCAGTCGGACGAGGACTTTGCCCGGACCTACAATCTCGGCGAATTCGGCAGGCGCGACGTTACGAACGAAATTTTCCTGACGGGACTGGCCGGCAAGAATTATTTCGACCTGCGCGGTCAGAAATTCCTGGTGCAGGACGACGAACTAGACCAGGACAACAGCAGGCCTGGCGACCAGAAGCTGCAGGACCAGCAGGGCAACGCACTGCCGGTAATGGACTACAACTGGGTGTCCGACGAGGCCATCGGTGGCGGCCAGGTCGCGTTCGACATGAATTTCCAGAACATCTACCGGCACCAGCCAAACGTGTTCAATTTCAATCCGGCGCCCGGCAAGCAGCCGTCGGAACGCTTCCATGGCATTGCCGGTAACTGGACGCGCTTGAGCCTTGAGAGCGAATGGAAGTCGAGCGAGGTCTATAACGGCGCGCTGGTGACCGCTTCCCTTTCCGGGCGCGGAGACGGCATCATCCTCAACACGGACGATCCGGCCACGGTGTACAACCCGCTGCCGGAAAACGAGAACCTCGGGCGCGGCATGGTCTCGGGAATGCTCGAGATCCGTTATCCGCTGACTGCGACCGACGGTTTCGCGACGCATATCCTGGAGCCGATCGCGCAAATCATCGTGCGTCCCGACGAAACGCATATCGGCAGTTTCCCGAACGAAGATGCGCAGAGCATGGTCTTCGATACGACGAACCTTTTCGAGCGCGACAAGTTCTCGGGCTATGACCGGGTCGAGGGCGGTACGCGCGCCAATGCCGGATTCCGCTATTCCGCCTCGTTCAAGAACGGCGCGTCGATCGACCTGGTAGCCGGGCAGTCGTTCCAGATTGCGGGGCAGAACTCTTTCAGCCAAGTCGACGTGGTCAATGCCGGACTGGAGTCCGGGCTTGAAACCGACCGGTCCGACTATGTGGTTTCGGCGTCGGTGAACAACAACCAGGGCCTGCTCCTGGGCGTTGGCGGACGGTTCGACGAAAGCGACCTGGCGTTCAGGCGCGGCGAAGTTTCGGCCCGGTATGTCAATCCGCTTTTCGGCGCGGCGATGTCCTACGTATTCATCGACGACCAGCCGCTCTACGCCTACTCCGTGCGCCGCCACGAGGTAAACGCGTCGGCCAGCGTGAAATTGTCGGAGACCTGGCGCGGCTTTGCGTCCATGAGCTTCGACATCGAAGAGGGCAATCTCTACCAGCGCGGCATCGGCCTTGCCTATGACGACAGTTGCTTCTCGTTCTCGGTCGCCTATGCAGAGGCAGAGAACCGGTATACTGGCGATGCGGAGGAGACCTCGGTCATGTTCCGGCTGGGGCTGCGCACAATCGGCGATTATGGCTACAAATACACACTCGACAACAGCACGCAGAGCAACTAACCGCGCCCCGCAGGCTGCGGACCGGCCAGGCAAGACAAAGTTTTGCCGTATCGCGGGTACACAAGCCGGGCTTGTTCCGGGGCTGTTGTGGCATGGACAGGTAAGTTGACGGCATTGGGCACATACTCGGCAAAGCTATTTGCGGCAGGCGGCATGGCGATCGTGCTGGCGGCTTGCACGAGTGCGACCCAGCCGCTTGAATCCACTGCCAGGACCAAGGGCCAGGAAGTCGAGGCTGCTGCCGCCATACCTTCGGCGCAAGAGGCCGCCGCCGAGGCCGAGAAGGCCAAGGTGCTGACCCAGAAGAATACCGTTGCACAGAAGGGCACCTATATCCGCGCCCTGGTCAATGGCGAGCCGATCACCAATTACGACATCCAGCGGCGTCAGAAGTTCCGGCAATTGCGCCGCGTCGATGCAAGCCAGGAAGAAACGATCAAGGAACTGGTCGACGAACGCGTGAAGATGACGGCGGCGAAGAGCCGCGGACTGGAAGCCACGGACCAGCAGGTCAAGGAAGCATTCGCCAATTTCGCCAAGAGCAACAAGGCGACACCGGAAGTGATGACGCGCCAGCTCGACGGCATCGGCATCGGCGCGGACCATTTCAAGGAATATATCCGCGCCCAGATCACCTGGAGCCGCATGGCGGGCGGGCGACTTCAGCAGGAGACGCGCCAGAAGTCCGGAAGCCAGGCAATCGCCGACCTGCGCAAATCCGGCCAGCAGAAGCCGAGTCACCACCGAGTACATCCTGCAGCAGATCATCTTCGTCATTCCCAAGGAAAAGGCAGCGACCAGCGTCAAGGCGCGCATGGCCGAAGCACAGGCGTTCCGCGCCCAGTACCAGGGCTGCGAGAAGGCCATCGAACTGGCCAAGTCGTACAAGGACGTCGCGGTCAAGGACCTGGGCCGGCAGCTGGCGCCTCAACTGCCAACGAACTGGGCGGAGCCAGTCAAGGCCACCCAGCAGGGCCAGTTGACTGCACCGCAGGCCACCGACAAGGGCGTCGAGATGCTGGGCATTTGCCGGGCGAAAGAGACCGACGACGACAAGGCGGTCGAAGTGCTGGTGCAGGAACAGACGTTCGAGCAGCTTGAAACCAAGGGCGACGACGCGGCAGCCGAGTTTCTCGCCGAACTGCGCAAATCCTCCACCATCGTTTACCGGTAAACAGTCTTGCCGGACGCGCAAAAGCCGCTTTGCGTGACCATCGGCGAGCCTGCCGGAATAGGTCCTGATATCATCCTCTCGCGTGGGCTGCCCGAAAACGGCTGAAGCTGCCGCCGTTCTTCGTGATCGGCGATCCGGCCATGCTGGCGCGCCGTGCGCTGGCGCTTGTCCTTGCGATCAAGATCAGCGCCGTCGAGACCGGGCGATGCCAGGCCCTTCGCAAACGGCTTGCCGGTGGTCGGGCTTTCGGCAGCCATGGCGGCGAGCCGGGCAAGCCCATGCAGCAGACGCGCCGCTGGTGATCGAGGCGATTCGCGCCGGGGTCGATGCCGTTTTCGCAGGGACGGGCGAGTGGGTTCGTAACCTGCCCGATCTCGAAGGAAGCGCTCTATGGCGCCGGATTTTCCCATCCGGGCCACACGGAATTCCTGGCCGAACTGGCGCGCGAGAAAGACCGGCAACGAGCGTGCTTCCGGTGATGATGATCGCCAGCGATGCCGCTTCGCACCGTGCCGGTGACGATCCACATCGCGCTGGCGGAGGTGCCGCAGGCGCTCTCGACGCACGCTCATCGTCGATACCGCGCGCGTGACGGCGCACCGATCTGACGCCGCGCTTCGGCATCGCGAAGCCGCGGCTGGCGGTGGCCGGGCTCAATCCGCATGCCGGCGAAGGCGGCGCCATGGGCCGTGAGGACATCGAGATCATCGCGCCCGCGATTGCGCAACTGCGCGCCGAAGGCATCGACGCGAGCGGGCCGCTGCCCGGCCGACACCATGTTCCACGCCAAGGCGCGCGCCGGCTACGACGCGGCGCATCTGCATGTATCACGACCAGGCGCTGATCCCGGCAAAGACGCTGGCTTTCGAAGACGGCGTCAACGTCACGCTCGGCCTGCCGTTCATCCGCACATCGCCGGACCATGGCACCGCGTTCGGCATCGCCGGCAAGCGGCAAGGCCGATCCGTCCAGCTTCGTCGCCGCACTGCAGCATGGCGCATGACATGGCAACGCGGGCGCCAGAGCGGTGAGCGGCGGGCAGATCGACGACGCTGCCGCCGCTGCGCGACGTGATCGAGCGCCACGGCCTCGCGGCGAAGAAGGCGCTTGGCCAGAACTTCCTGCTCGATCTCAACCTCACGGCCCGCATCGCACGCGACGCCGGCAGACTCGACGGCGTCGAGGTGCTGGAGATCGGTCCCGGGCCGGGCGGGCTGACGCGCGCGCTGCTCGCCGCCGGGGCCAAGGTCGTCGCCATCGAGCGCGACGAGCGCTGCCTGGCGGCGCTCGGCGGAGATTGCCGCGCCACTATCCCGGGCGGCTGCGCGTGGTGCATGGCGACGCGCTGAAGACCGATATGGCGGCGCTGGTCGTCGCCCGGCGCGAAGATCGTCGCCAACCTGCCCTACAACATCGCGACACCGCTGCTCGACCGGCTGGCTGACCGCCGAGCCGTGGCCGCCATTCTATGCCTCGATGACGCTGATGTTCCAGCGCGAGGTGGCGGAGCGCATCGTCGCCAAGCCGGGCGAGGATGCCTATGGCCGGCTGGCGGTGCTGGCGAACTGGCGGTGCCACACGGAAATCGCCTTCGACATTTCGCCGCGCGCCTTCACGCCGCCGCCGAAGGTCACGTCCTCCGTGGTCAATCTCGTGCCGCGCGACGCAGCCCCTGCCCTGCGACGCTGCGCGCGCTGGAAAGGCTCACCGCAGCCGCCTTCGGACAGCGGCGCAAGATGCTGCGCCAAAGCCTCAAGCCGATCGGCGGGGCTGCCCTGCTGGAAAAGGCCGGGATCGACGGAGAGCGGCGGGCAGAGACGCTGAGCGTTGCCGAGTTCGTGAGCGCTGGCGCGGCTGGCTTAGCCCAACAACCGGTCTTCGAACTCGAACAGACCGGGGCGGCGGTCGCGGCGCAGCCGTTCGGCGGTCGAGGATCGCCTGCACCTGCGCTTGCGCGCGCTGCAGATCGTCGTTGATCACGACATAATCGTAGTCGCGCCAGTGCGGGATTTCGGCGAGCGCATTGTCGAGCCGGCGTTCGATCACTTCCGGCTTGTCCTCGGCGCGGCGCAGCAGGCGCGCCTTCAACTCCGCCATCGATGGCGGCAGGATGAAGACGCTGACGACATCGGCGCGCGCTTTCTCGGTCACCTGCAACCCGCCCTGCCAGTCGATGTCGAAGAGCATGTCGCGGCCGTCGCGCCAGTGCCTTCTCGACCGGCTCGCGCGGCGTGCCGTAGAAATTGTCGTGCACCTCCGCCCATTCCAGCAGCGCATCGGACTGGCGCAGCCGCTCGAAATCGCGCGGCGTGATGAAGTGATAATGCATGCCGTCGATCTCGCTGCGGCGGCGCGGGCGCGTCGTCACGGAGACCGAAAGCTCGAGGTTGTCGTCCTTGTCGAGGAGGTTGCGGGCAATGGTCGACTTTCCGGCGCCCGATGGCGAGGACAGCACCAGCATGATGCCGCGCCGCTCCAGCGTGTCGCCAATGCCACCGTGTAGCGACGTCCCCCATGTCCTGCCCCTATTCGATATTCTGCACCTGCTCGCGGAACTGGTCGATTACCACTTTCATCTCCAGCCCGAACGCGGTTACGGAGGCGGCATTCGATTTCGAGCAGATCGTGTTGCACTCGCGGTTGAATTCCTGCGCGAGGAAATCGAGCTTGCGGCCCGCCGGCGCCATTGCCGGCGATCAAGGCCCTGGCGGCCGCGACATGGGCGTGCAGCCGGTCGATCTCCTCGCGAAGGTCGGCCTTGGTGGCGAGGATCGCCGCCTCCTGGTGCAGGCGCTGCGGATCGAGCGCCGTCGGCTCCGGCCAGCAAGTGGCGCAACTGCGTTTGCAGCCGTTCGCGGATCGCGTCCGGGCTGCGGGACGGATCGGCCTCGACGCGCTCCGACCAGCGCGGCGATGGTGCCGACCTGGCCCAGCAAGCACAATGGCAACGGCAGCGCCTTCAGCTGGCGCGCGATTGCACCAGCGCCCTTGCGGCGCTCTTCCAGGCCCTGCAAGATGGCGGCATTGCGGGCGTCGCACGTCTTCATGCGGCGAGTCTCGCCTTCGCCCGCCTCCATCACGCCGCGTATCTGCGAGGATGGCCTCGGCTGCGGGCGGCGGCGAGCCCAGTTGCCTGCCGATGCGCGCGATCGCCGGCCAGCACGGCTTCCAGCGCCGCCTCGTTGACCACCGGCGACGGAGGCGCCGGCGTCGCGCTCGAAATGGAGGCTGGCCTGGACGTTGCCGCGCGTCAGACGCGCGCTCGATGGCGCGTGCGATAGTCGTACTCCGCGCCCTCGAAGCCCGGCGGCAGGCGGAAGCGGACTTCGAGGCCCTTGGAATTGACCGAGCGCAGTTCCCAGATCCATTTGCCCGAAGCGGCGCCGCATTCGGCGCGGCCCTCGGTACGGGCAAAGCCGGTCATGCTTTGCACGTTCATCGGCCGTCGCGGCGTCTCTCCGCACTCACTGCTGAACCTGCGGGTCGGCTTGCCGCCGGATCCGCCGGCATCCGGCGCGGGCTTTTCGGCGGCGGTCTTGGCCTGCTGCTCGCGCAGGCTTCTTCTCGATCGCGCGCCAGCGCTTGACGTTGTCGTTGTGCTCGTCGAGCGTCTCGGCAAAGACATGGCCGCCCGTGCCGTCGGCGACGAAGTAGAGATCCTTGGTGCGCGAGGGATTGGAGACCGCTTCGAGCGCCGCGCGTCCCGGATTGGCGATCGGCCCCGGCGGCAGGCCGTCGATCGGTATAGGTGTTGTAGGGCGTCGGCGTGTCGATGTCCGTGACGCGTGATGGCGCGGTCGGCCGGGCGTGCCCGTGCCGCCGAAAATCCCGTAGAGGATCGTCGGATCGGACTGCAGGCGCATGCCCTGGTTCAGCCGGTTGATGAACACGGCGGCGACGCGCGGCCGCTCGTCGGCCTTGCCGGTTTCCTTCTCGACGATCGAGGCGAGCGTCACCATTTCGTCGGGCGACTTCAACGGCAGGCCGTCTATGCGCTCGCGCCAGCGTCTCGGCAATCAGCCGGTCCTGCGCGCGCCGCATCAGATCGAGAATCTCGGCCCGCGTCGCGCCGCGCTGGTATGCGTAGGTGTCCGGCAGCAGCGTGCCTTCCGGCGGGATTTCCGGTCGGCAGGTCGCCGGTCAGGATCGGATCCTCGCTTCAGCCGTTCGACGATCTGGTAGCTGGTCAGGCCTTCCGGGAACGGTGATCTTGTAGAGGATGCCCTTGCCGGTGCGGATCGGCTTCCATCACGTCGTACATGCTCATGGCCGGGCGTGAAGGCATATTCGCCGGGCTTGAGGTCGCCCGCGGCGCCGTAGCCGCGCACGCCGATGCGGAAAAGCCATTTCATTGTCGATGACGCCGGCTCGCCTCGAGCTGCTCGGCGATGCGCGCAAGGCTGGAGCCTTCCTTGACGACGACGGTCCGCGCCGGCTTGCAGCGGACCTGGCTCCTCGAACCGCAGCTTGCCGAAATAGAACGCGGCGAAGAGGCCGAGCGCGCCGAACGACAAGCAGCGGTCATCAGGAAATTGAAGAAGACGACCAGCCTGTTGCGGGCCTGCCGCGAGCGCTTTGGCGGCGGCGGCGGATCGGCGGGCTTCAGCGCCTCCTGCGGCGAGCGCGGGCGGTTGACAGGATCGCGCGGCCTGTCGCGAACCATGCCCGGCTGGATCGGTCTGTTGCGTGTCGCTCATCCAAACGGTGCCCGCTGCCAAATTGCGCCATCGAACATGCCCAAGGGCCGCGAAGCGTTACTCTATGGCTCATCCGGGCCAGAATGTGGCGCGGCGGAGCTGCGAATCGGCGCAGACGCCTTTTGTCGAATACTATACTGACCGCATGACGAGCGAGGCATTTGTGCCGCCGAATCCGAAAGAATTCGACAGGACGACGTCGACTTTGCGCTTCCTTGCCGTGTGCGGAACGAGATCGATGGCGGTTTCCCGTTCGGGATTGTCGAGATTGATGGTCGGCGGCACGATCTGGTCGCGGATGGCGAGCATGCAGAAGATCGCCTCCACCGCGCCGGCCGCGCCGAGCAGATGCCCGATCGAGCCGATTTGGTCGACGACATCGACGCTGTCGCCGCGGCATTGCCGAGCAGGCGCTCGACCGCGCCCAGTTCGATCGTGTCGGCCATGGTCGATGTGCCATGCGCGTTGATGTAGTCGATGTCGCCGACGGCTGGATGCCGGCGCGCTTCAGCGCCATCTGCATGCAGCGGAAGGCGCCGTCGCCGTCTTCGGCCGGCGCGGTGATGTGGTAGGCGTCGCCCGACAGGCCGTAGCCGACGACTTCGGCATAGATCTTCGCGCCGCGGGCCTTGGCATGTTCGAGTTCCTCCAGAACCACGATGCCGGCGCCCTCGCCCATGACGAAGCCGTCGCGGTCGCGGTCATAGGGGCGCGAGGCGCGCGGTCGGTTCGTCGTTGTAGTCGGTGGAAAGCGCCTTGCAGGCGGCGAAACCGGCCATCGAAATGCGCGAAATCGGCGATTCCGTGCCGCCGGCGACCATCACATCGGCATCGCCGAGCATGATCAGCCGTGCGGCATCGCCGATGGCATGTGCGCCGGTGGAGCAGGCGGTGACCACCGAATGGTTCGGGCCCTTGAGGCCGAAGCGGATCGAAACCTGGCCGGAGGCGAGGTTGATCAGCCGGCCGGGAATGAAGAACGGGCTGACGCGGCGCGGGCCGCGCTCCTGCAGCGACGAGCGCTGTCTCGGCAATGCCGGCGATGCCGCCGATGCCGGAGCCGATCATCGTGCCGGTGGCGCACTGGTCCTCATGCGTCTGCGGATGCCAGCCCGCATCGTCCAGCGCCTGCTTGGAGGCTGCCATCGCGTAGATGATGAAAGGGTCGACCTTGCGCTGCTCCTTCGGCTCCATCCAGTCGTCGGCATTGAACGTGCCGTTGCTGCCGTCACCAAGCGGAATGGAGCAGGCGATCTTCGCCGGCAAGGTCCTCGACCTCGAACTGGGTAATGCGCGCGGCAGCGCTCTTGCCCGACAAGCAGCAGCTTCCACGTATCCTCAACGCCACAGGCGAGCGGAGAGACCATGCCGAGGCCGGTGACAACAACTCTTCTCATGCGCAGAACATCCCGATCGATCGATTGCGGCAGCGCCGGCGGCGAGAGCCGGCTTGTCTAAGCCCTATAAAGACAAAAAGGCGGCCTTTCGACCGCCTGTCTTGTCTTTCGCACAAGGAAACCGTGCCTTCTTAAAGGCAGCGAAGCGCCTTGACGGTCAGGCGGTGGCCTTTTCGACGAACTTGATGGCGTCGCCAACGGTCTGGATGTGCTCGGCAGCGTCGTCCGGGATTTCCACACCGAATTCTTCCTCGAACGCCATAACGAGTTCGACGTTGTCGAGCGAATCGGCACCGAGGTCGTCGATGAAGCTTGCGTTTTCCGTCACCTTGTCAGCTTCGACATCGAGGTGCTCGATGACAATTTTCTTGATGCGTTCGGCAATGTCGCTCATCTGGCGGTCCTTGGCTGTGTTTGAAGCATGGTTTTCGGAGCCTCTGTTAACCGCCCCTCGTGCGAAGATCAAGCATGCCTGTGAAAGGGATGGGCAGACGGGCGGTGATTTGGTGCGAACCGCCGGATTTCAAGGCCAAGTCAGGCAGGTTTGCGCGCTCTTTCCACAAGTCCGGACACGACGGTCAGCCCGGCGGCAATCACGAGTGCCGCACCTGCCAGCATCGAGGCGGCATACAGATCCCCCGACCGGTCATAGAGAAAGCCCGCGGCCACGGGCCCGGCTGTCTGGCCCACGCCGAAAGCGGCCGTCATCAGGGCGATGGCCCTGCCCTGGCTGCCGCCCACCATGGTCCTGGCAAGCCGGAAGCCCAGCGCCGACAACGCCATGAAGGTGCCGCCGAGCGTGATCGCCGAGACGATCAGCGCCACCGGAGTTTGAACCAGTACCGAAAGCATCACGCCGAAAGCCTCGACGAGGCAGGCGAGCGTGTAGGCGGCGAGCAGCCCCGTGGAGCGCGCCAGCCGGTTCCAAAGCACCAGCGACGGCAGGCCGGAAAGCCCGACGACCATCCACACCCAGGGTTCGACCGGCTGCAAGGCCGGCACGGACTTCGCCATGGCGTTGATGAAGGTCGCAGTGATGACGTAGCCGAAACCGAAAAGGCCATAGCCGACCGTCAGGATGACGAGCGGCAGGCCGAACCTGTCCTCCTTCGCCCCGGCATCCGCGCCGCCGGCCATGACGGGATCGCGCGGGGGAAGCAGCAGGACTGCCGCCGCCGCCGATGCGCCGGCCATGATCGCCGCGCCCGCCCATTGCGCCTGCCAGCCCGCGCCCGCTTCCGCCAGCCGCGCCACAAGAAACGCAGAAGCGGCGATGCCGATTCCAACGCCGCCAAAATGGAAGGCGATGAGTTCAGGGCGGCGGTCGGCCGCAAGGCGCGTCATGACCAGCGCGGTGATGAAGATCATGCCATAGGCGCTTGCAACGCCGGAGAGGAAGCGCACCGCGGCCATGGCGGCAAGCCCGGCATCCATGGCCATCGCGGCCGTGGTCACGAGGCTAAGGACGACGCCCGCCATCATCCACACGCGCGGACGCTGCTGGAACGCGTAGAAGGACGCGCCCAGCGCACCGACAAGGTAACCAAGGAAATTCGCGCCGGCCACCAGCCCCGCTTCGCGCACGCCGAGCGCGCCGCCGGCAATCATCGACGGCAGAATGGGCGTATAGACGAACCGTCCGATGCCCATGACGCAGGCCATCATGAACAGGCCGGCGAGCGCGGTGCGAATGGCTGTGGACGCGCCCGGGGCCATGAGACCGGCCGTCAGATCATCGCCATGCCGCCATTGACGTGGATGCGTCTGGCCGGTGACGTAGGCCGCCTCGTTGCTGGCAAGGAACACGACCGCCGCGGCAATCTCGCCGCTGGTTCCCATCCGCCGCATGGGAATGGCGCACATGATCGCGTCCTTCTGCTTGTCGTTCAGCTTGTCGGTCATGGCCGAGGCGATGAAGCCGGGCGCGACGCAATTGACCGTGACGTTGCGCGAGGCGATTTCCTGCGCAAGGCTCTTGCTGAAGCCGATCATGCCGGCCTTTGAGGCGCAATAATTCGCCTGGCCGGGATTTCCTGTCACGCCGACGATGGAGGTGATGTTGATGATGCGCCCGCCCTTGCGGCGCATCATCGGATAGGCGAGTTCGCGCGTCAGGCGGAAGACCGAGGTGAGGTTGAGCTCGATCACGTCGTCCCAGTCCTTGTCGGACATGCGAACGAAGAGACCGTCTTTGGTGATCCCGGCATTGTTGACGAGGATGTCGACGCCGCCCATGTCGGCCTCGGCCTTCTCGCCCAGCGCCTTGACGGCATCGCGGTCGGAAAGGTTGGCGGGAAACATCATGACGCGCTCGCCCAGGTCTGCCGGCCAAGCTCCTTGAGCTTCTCCTCGCGCGTGCCGTGGAGGCCGACGGTTGCGCCGCAGGCATGGAGGGCGCGGGCGATTTCCTCGCCAATGCCGCCGGTTGCACCGGTTACGAGGGCCTTCTTTCCGGTCAGGTCAAACATCGAATATCTCCTGTTGAGGTCTGTGCGCGGATTCAGGCGATCGCGGCCATCACCGCATCGATATCGGCCGGCGTTCCGCAAGATAACCGCCGCGACATCCTTTGCAATACGCTTGACCAGACCGGAAAGCACCTTGCCGGAGCCGAGCTCCAATTGCGTGCGTGACGCCTTGCGTCGCCATGTATTCGACGCTTTCGCGCCAGCGCACCTGGCCGGTGACCTGCTCGACCAGTCGCGCGCGAATTTCGTCCGGGTCGGTGATGGGGCGAGCCAGGACATTGGCGACAAGCGGCACGGCGGGCGATTTGACTTCGACCTTCGCCAGCGCCTCGCGCATCGCGTCGGCGGCCGGCGCCATCAGCGCGGAATGGAACGGGGCGGATACCGGCAGCAGGATCGCGCGCTTGGCGCCGCGCTCCTTGAGCGAGTTCGCAGGCGCGGTCGACCGACTGCCTTCGAGCCGGAAATGACCAATTGGCCGCCGCCATTGTCGTTGGCGATCTGGCAGACGCCGCCCGCCGGCGGCCTCGCGGCATGCGGCTTCCACGTCGCCATGCTCAAGGCCGATGATGGCCGCCATCGCGCCCTTGCCGACCGGCAACGGCAGCCTGCATGGCATTGCCGCGAATGCGCAGCAGCCGGGCCGTGTCGGCCAGCGAAATCGTACCGGCGGCGCACAGCGCCGAATATTCGCCAAGCGAATGGCCGGCGACGAATTTGGCCTGTGCTGGCAAGCGAGAAGCCGCGCGCTCTCCAGCGCGCGCATGCGCCGCCATCGAAACGGCCATCAGCGCCGGCTGGGCATTGGCCGTCAGCGTCAGGTTGTCCTCGGGCCCGTCCCAGATGATGCGCGGACAGCTTCTCGCCGAGCGCCTCGTCGACCTCGTCGAAAACGGCGCGCGCCTGCGGAAAGGCGTCGGCGAGTGCCTTGCCCATGCCGACCTGCTGGCTGCCCTGACCGGGAAAAGTTGCCGCCAAAGCCATGTGATTACCCGAGCCTGTTCAACTGACATGCGGACCCGGCCCGCCGCCAAGCCCGGAACAGGCGCGCGTTAGTGCGGCTTCGGGGCGTGCAAGTCAAGTGGCGCAGGCCGCGAGCGGTCACACGTCCTTGACCCAGGCCACCTTGAACGTGCGCATCTTGTCGTCATGCTCGCGGATGGAGACATATTCGCCGGTCACGAATTTTTCGTCGCCGAAGCGATAGCCCGTTTCGTCGTCATCCTCGTCGCCAAACACGTCGTAGTGGAATGCCCAGGCTCCTCCGGGCTTGCGGACCAGATGGCCGTATTCGGGTTTCGAACCTTCCCAGAAACGGGTCACCGTGCACTCCTTGCGGTGCTTGTCCCAGGCCTTCGCGTCCAGCTTGCTGTCCGCGCCCAGCGGTGCACTGAATTCGTACCCGCATCGCCCGCTGCCTTGCGGGTAGTCCTTGTCGCGCGCGAGTTCGAGCCGGACGTGCTTGAGTGCCATGGTCTTTCTCCATTCCAGTTGCGGGCAGTCAACCATCCCAACATGGCCCCGGCATTGACCGGGATCAAGAACGGCTGCGGGCCTGCCAACATGCGCCCTGATGCTCCGCGCGGCGCGCCGTCCGCGGAAAAATTCGTTAGAAAACGGCTACTTGCACGAATTTTGCGCAGCCGGACCCCAACTAATTGCGGTCACCCCCCAATTCCTTGGGGCGGTGCAGGCGGGGCGACAAATGCTAGGAACCCGGCATCCTGCACAGTGGGTCTGGCGGGGGTTGGGGAGAAAGTAAAATGCGTAACGAACTCGACTTGCTCATGTACCGCGAAAAGGCTTCGCATCACGGCGATTTCGACCTGTTGAAAGGCATCATAGAAAGGCGTCGCACGACGCGCAGCAGCGCATCTCTCTCCCGCCGGCTGCTGACCCGTTTCGGCGGAATAGGCCGCGTGTTGCGGGCAGCGCCGGCACGAACTGGCCACGGTCAAGGGCATCGACAGCGACATCGTGCGCGATCTTGGCATGACGCGTGCCTTGATCGAGGCCATGGCCCGTTCGGAGCTTGAAAATGCCCATGTCCTCGACGAGCCGGAAGCGGTGTTCGAGCTATTGCCGCCTCCTCCTTGCGGGCGAGCGGCGCGAGAGGCTTCACGCCATCTACCTCGACAAGGCGTTCCGGCTGATCGCGCAGGAATGCCTCCAGGTCGGAACCGTCGATCATGTGGCCGTCTATCCGCGCGAAGTCATGGGCCGGGCCATCCAGCACGCGGCAACATCGATCATCCTCGTCCACAACCATCCCAGCGGCAATGCCAGGCCCAGCAGCGCCGACATCGCCATGACCCGCCAGCTCGAACAGGCCGGACGGTATCTGCGCATCGACGTGGCCGATCACATCATCGTCGGCGGCAACGGGAACTACAGCTTCCGCCAAAGAGGACTGCTGCCCTCAAGCGAATGACGGCGGCTGCCAAGGCCGATTCCCGGTTCCTCCGTTCTCCATCAACAGGATAATGACGATGTTCAATGTGAAAGTGTTTGCCGATTTCGAGGCGCCTGCAGCCGCCTCGCCCCAGGACAGGAAATTCCTCGAAACGCTGAGCCTGATCCGCAGGTCGGCAGATGCGCAGTTCGTCAACTTTTCCGTCTTCGACTACCGCAAGAACAACCCCGATGTCGTTCATGTCCTGACCTACCCGATGGAGTGGATCGCCCATTACGTGCGACACTTCTATTCGGGCATCGACCCGTTCCACACCTTCGGATTTTAGGCGCGTCGGTCATGTCGACTGGCGCGACACTCTACGGCGAGGGCGGTGCCGCCGAGATGTTCCGGCGGTTCAGCGAAAGCGGCCTGGGCCAGAACGCGCTGTCCATCTCGGTAAACGCGCGGGCCGAGCAGTTTTGCGTGCTGTCGCTGGTGTTCCGCAAGGGGCGAGCCGAATGGGACGCGCACAAGCAGCGCAACATGCTGGTCTACCGCTTCGAGGCCGACCGCGCCGCGGAAAGCTACCTGGAGATCTATGCCGACGCGGTTCCGCGCGGGCACAGGCTCACCAACCGCGAACTGCAAGTGCTGCACCATGCCGCAAGGGGCAGGACGGACGACCAGATCGCCGAGCTGATGGGCATCGGCAAATGGACAGTCGTCGGGCATTTGCAGAGCATAAAATACAAGCTTGGCTGCACGAACCGGACGGCGGCGGTAGCCTTCGCGATCACGCTCGGGCTGATCGACCTGAAGAACGCCGGATGAGACACCCCGGCATTCCCGGAGAGCGATCCCTCATTTCTAGGTGATTGCGTTTTTCCCGTATAAATGGGTTGATTTGATGATCTTAAACCCAGTTACGGGAAGATCACAAATGATTATCTTCATCGAGCCGCGTCAGCGGCTGCAGTATAATATTGCCATAAGGCAATATTATTCCCTTAGAAAACGGATATTTTGTGACAAGCTGCAATGGGTTTCACCCAAACCTTACGGACTTGAACATGACGAGTTCGACGAACTGTACAATTCTATACATCTTGCACTTGGACGACGAGACCGGCCAGGTCACGGGCGGCGTACGGCTGATGCCCACCACCGGACCAACGCTGATGCACTCGGTTTGGGCCGACATGTTGCCGGACCCCGAAGACTTCAGGTCGCCCAACATCTGGGAGGCCACCCGGTTTTGCGTCGAGACGAGCACTTCGCGAAAGCAGAGCCTGGCAAACCGCATCACGCTGGCGCTGACGCTTTCGGTAATCGATTTCGCCCAGGCGAACGGGATCTCCCACATCATCGCCGTGTGCGAGAGCAAGTTCTTCGACATGACCAACGCGTATTGCGGCAATGCCGAGATCATCGAACGCAGGGTGGACGCCAACGGCACGGACATCTGTTGCGGCTTGTGGGCGGCGGAAGCCGATCGCGACCGCATTGCCTGGGCGAAGCAGTTCATCGGCGGCGCGGAGCCGGCAATCGTACGAAAGGTCGCCTAGAGAGGCCCTAGAGGGAATCGATCCAGTTCGAGCGTGTCGCGCCAGTCGATCATGCGCACTGGCGCGCCATGCTTGCCGGTTTCGAACAGAAGGAAGCGGACGGGGTAGCTGGGTGCCTTCGCCCGCAGCGCCTCGTAGAATTCGACCATCGGCTTGTAGTCGTAGTCAGGATCCCACGATCCGTGGGCGATCACCAGCGGTATGGGCCGGCCACCCGTGACAACGGGCGCACTGAGGAAGCGATTGTCGGGAAAGCCGGCCAGGACGACGAGACCATCGATCTGGCGCGAAGCCTGCGGGTCGAGCGCCAGGTTCCAGCAATGGCTATTGCCGAGCGACCCGCAGGCGACGACGAGCTTGCCACTGGTGAGCGGGCGGAACTTTGCAATGAGATCTTTCAGCTCGGCGAGGCCCTGCGCCTCGAAGTCGGTGAAGTCCGGGGCGATGTATGCGCCGCCGGCCTTCAGCATCATGTTCTTGAGGCGGTTGAAATTGCCGCCGAAGCGCTCGTCGTCGAAACCCCAGTCGCGGTTCCCGCCGCGGCCGTGGACATAGATCATGGTGATTTTCGGAACCGCCGTCGACCTGCTCCCATGGCCCGGTAGAAATGGCGCGTGCCGCCTACGGTATACTCGAATTCCTTTTCGGTGCCGGCCGGCAGCTTCTGCATGTAGAAGGAACGCACCTTGCGCACCGGAACTTCGTCGCGCTTGTTGATGTCGACGAATTCATCGTAGGGCACGCTTCATGTAGCGCCCGCCATCGCGAGACCTCGATCGGCTTGCGATACTTGAAGGCGGATTCCTTGAATGGCGGCATTATGCCGGCCTGCGGGCCCTTCCACGTTCCGGAGGCAGGCAATGCAGTTGCGCCGGCATTTCGCCGGTCGATGCCGCAGCAGGTTCCCTACCTTGCGCGGAGACGAGCGCCGATGTCGGGTCGCCGGCCTGGCAGCCGCGAGGACTGCGGCCAGGAACGCAAAGGCGATAATCGTCGTCAACCGCATGTGGTGTTCTGCCGTCCACGCCGTGAAGGGCGCCTATAGCAGTTTATCGGCGGTTGCACTCCGCATGCATCTGGCCAAGTCAAGCCGCAAGTATCGGGGCCACGGACCGGCCGGCCTTCGCACTTGCAAAAACCGAAGGAATTCTATATGAACGCCGTCGTTAGAGCTTCAGGCTTGGTCGCCGGGGGCTGAACGGAGGGCTCTTTCCACTTGCCGGGTTCTGCCCAGTTATTGAAAGCGCCGGACCGAGAGCAGATCCGTCCTCCCGTGTCTCCGCTCTCAACCGTTTCCCTTCGCCTTTCCAGTCCCGCATCGCGGGGCAGAAAAGCGGCAAGGAGGCTTCGCGCGGCCCGCCTGACACAGGAAAGGAAAGGCCTCAATGGCCCTTTACGAGCATGTATTCCTCGCTCGCCAGGATATTTCCGGGCAGCAGGCCGAAGCCCTTGCGGAACAATTCAAGGGCATTATCGAAGCAAATGGCGGCAAGGTGGCCAAGGTCGAAAGCTGGGGCCTTCGCAACACCGCCTACCGCATCAACAAGAACCGCAAGGCCCATTACGTGCTGATGAACATCGACGCGGAGTCGGCGGCCGTGAACGAAATGGAGCGCCAGATGCGCCTCCATGACGACGTGCTTCGCTACATGACCATCCGTGTGGAAGCGCATGAGGAAGGCCCGTCGGCAATGCATGCGCAAGTCGCGACCGCGACGAGCGCGGCGACCGCGGCGACCGTGGTGACCGGGGCGACCGTCGGCGATCGTGGCCCGCGCCGCGACCGTGACGACCGTCCGCCGCGCCGCTTTGAGCCGGCGCGGCCGCGAAGAAGACAAGGAATAAGAACAATGGCAATGCAACCTGCCCGCCGTCCCTTCCATCGCCGCCGCAAGTCGTGCCCGTTCACGGGCCCGAACGCGCCGAAGATCGACTACAAGGACGTCCGCCTCCTGCAGCGCTATGTTTCCGAGCGCGGCAAGATCGTGCCGTCCCGCATCACCGCCGTAAGCCAGAAGAAGCAGCGCGAACTCGCCCAGGCGATCAAGCGCGCCCGTTTCCTCGGCCTGCTGCCCTATCTGCTCGGCTGATGCGCATGAATTCCGGGCGGGGCTCGCGTCCCGCCCGTTGCATGCCCCTTGCGGCGGGCGCTCCTGGAGCGAGCGGATAAAGAAACCAAGTTGGGTCGTGCGGCGCACAATGCCCCCGGGCCCTAACTGTCGAAACGACAGGACAGCGACCGTGAACAAGCAGACAGTCTATGCTATTGCATTTGGCGCCGGCATTGCCGCCGGGCTGATGGCCATTGCCGGTCTGCGGCCGTCAGCCTTTTCGCTGCCGCTGTTCATCGCCGCACCTTTCGCCGTCTATGTCGCTTCGCTCGGCTGGGGAACCGCCGCCGGCGCGATCGCCGCCGTGGTGGCCGCAGGCGCAGCGCTCCTGTGGCACGGCCCCGCAGCCGCCGCGGTAACTGCCGGCCTGCTTTTCGCTCCTGCCGCCCTTGCGGGACATCTGGCGAACCTTGCCCGGCCAGTGCCAAACGGAACCGGCATGGACTGGTATCCGATCTCGCGGAATCGTATTGCGCCTCATGGCCTCGGTCGGCGTCGGGTTTGTCATCGCCGGCGCGGCGCTTGGCTATGACACCAACGAAGTCGCGGACGCATTCGTCGGGCTCTTCCGCGAATTGACGGCCTCCGATCCGAGGTCACTCCCCCGTCCGATGAAGTGCTTCAGCAAAGCGCGCGTACCTACGCCGCGCTTTTGCCGGCCGTCATCCCGGCGATGTGGCTGTTCTCGCATGTCTTGGTGATGCACATAGCGGCCATCGTTACCGCCCGCTCCGGACTTCTGGCACGGCCTGCGGAAGACATCGCGGCGAATGTGCAATTGCCTGCGTGGGCGATCGCGGTTCCGGCATTCGGCATTGCCGGAATGATGCTGCTCGGATCGCCGCTCTATGAAGTCTGCGCCATCGCGGCCGGTATCGGCATAGCCGGGTTCGCGCTTACCGGGCTTGCCGAGTTGCATGTCTCCACAAGGGGCAAGCCGGCACGCGAGCATCGTGCTGTTCTTCGCCTGGCTGACGCTGGTGATCTTCGGATTTCCCATCTTCATTTTCGCAGCAATGGGCGTTGCCCGCTCGCTGCGCCGCGCTCCTCCAAGCCAGCCGCCTGCCGGAAGCTCCGGACCGGGCGGCATTGCCAAAACCTGAAACGAAGCATCGAAAGGAAAAACGAACATGCATGTCATCCTGCTTGAAAGAATTCCGCGCCTCGGCCAGATGGGCGACGTCGTCAAGGTAAAGGACGGTTTCGCCCGCAACTTCCTGCTGCCGCAGGGCAAGGCGCTTCGCGCCAACGACGCCAACCGCGCCAAGTTCGAAACCCAGCGGGCCGATCTCGAGGCGCGCAACCTCGAGCGCCGCAAGGAAGCAGAAGCCGTCCACGAAAAGCTCGACGGCACCGCTTATGTCGTGATCCGTTCCGCCGGCGAAACCGGCCAGCTTTACGGTTCGGTCTCGACCCGCGACATCGCGCAGGCGCTGGAAGAAAGCGGCTTCAAGGTCAACCGCACGCAGATCAACCTCAACCTGCCGATCAAGACCATCGGCATGCACAAGGTCACCGTGCAGCTTCACCCGGAAGTGGCATCGAAGGTCACCGTGAACGTTGCCCGCTCGAGCGACGAAGCCGAGCGCCAGGCCAAGGGCGAAGATCTGACAAAGCGCACGCAGTTCGAGTTCGAGGAACTGCCGGAAGAAGAAGCGCCGGACCTTTCGGAGATCTTCGAGACCTCCGAAGAACAGTAATATCCGGCCAGCCGGTTACCCGATGGGCGCGGTTTCGACCGCGCCCATTTTTGTTGCGCGGCCTCCCGCAAACCAACGGCCACGGCGATGCGTTGTCCGCCGCCAGCGAAACGACAAAGCCGGAATGCGGTCGCTCACTCAGTTTTCTTGCTTTTACAACAATAGCTTGCGCGAATTGCCATCACCGGAATCAACGGACCGGCAGCCAGGATGCCGCAACGATTCGCAGCCCCGAATGCTGCCGTTGACGCAAGGGCGAAATCGCTCAAACGCAACGAATCTGCTAATTGGTTATCCACAGGCTCTGAATAACGGTCGCGCGCGACAACCCTGCCCATGACAGGCCCGTTCCGCCTTGCGGTAGAGCCGGGCAAATGGGATCGGAGGTACTCAGCGGGAAGAAGAATCGATGGCGGAAGCAGTCAAGAAACTCGAACGAAACGAATTGGCATGGCGCACCGCGCCGCACAACATCGAGGCCGAACAGGCGCTGCTGGGTGCGATCCTCGTCAACAATGACGCCTATTACCGCGTCTCGGATTTCCTCCGGGCGGAGCATTTTCTCGAGCCGCTGCACAAGCAGATCTACGAGGTCGCGACGGACATGATCCGCGCGGCCAAGCGCGCCAATCCGGTGACGATCAAGACCTTCCTTCCGGCCGACGAGAAGGTCGGCGACATGACGGTGGCGCAGTATCTGGCCCGGCTTGCCGCGGAAGCCATCACGATCATCAATGCCGAGGATTACGGCCGCGTCGATCTATGACCTCTGTCATCCGCCGCGCGCTGATCACCATTGGCGAGGACATGGTCAACATCGCCTATGACGCGCCGGTCGACATGCCGCCGCAGTCGCAGATCGAGGACGCCGAGCGGCGGCTGTTCGAACTGGCCGAGACCGGCCAATATGACGGCGGCTTCCAGATTTCGCCTCGGCGCTGAACACCGCGGTCGACATGGCCAGCGAAGCCTTCAAGCGCGACGGCGGCCTGTCCGGCGTGTCCACCGGCATCCACGCGCTCGACATGCGCATGGGCGGGCTTGCAGACGTCCGACTTGATCGTGCTCGCCGGACGCCCGGGCATGGGCAAGACCTCGCTCGCCACCAACATCGCCTTCAACATCGCGCACAACTATCTGCCCGGCACCGAGGCGGATGGCACGCCGAAGGCGCTGGATGGCGGCGTCGTCGGCTTCTTCAGCCTCGAAATGAGCGCGGAACAGCTGGCGACCCGCATCATTTCCGAGCAGGCGGAAATCTCGTCGTCCAAGATCCGCCGCGGCGAAATCACCGAGCGGAATTCGAGATGCTGGTCGCCTGCGCGCAGGATGATGCAGCGCATTCCGCTCTATCATCGACGAGACCGGCGGCATTTCCATCGCCCAGCTTGCGGCGCGCGCGCGCCGGCTCAAGCGCCAGCGCGGCCTCGACGTGATGGTCATCGACTATATCCAGCTGATGCAGGGCTCGAAGCGAACGATGCGAAAACCGCGTGCAGGAAGTGACCGAAATCACCACCGGCCTCAAGGCGCTGGCCAAGGAACTGCAGATCCCGATCATCGCGCTGTCGCAGCTTTCGCGCCAGGTGGAAAGCCGCGACGACAAGCGCCCGCAGCTGTCCGACCTTCGCGAATCCGGCTCGATCGAGCAGGACGCCGACGTGGTGCTGTTCGTCTACCGCGAGGAATATTACCAGCAAGCCAAGCAGCCCGACGAAGGCGACCCGAAATATGTCGAATGGCTGGAGAAGTTCGAGAAGGTGCGCGGCAAGGCCGAAGTGATCATCGCCAAGCAGCGCCATGGCCCGACGGGCACTGCGCGCCTCGCGTTCCAGCCGAGTTCACCCGCTTCTCCGATCTGGCCGAAGACGAATACCTGCCGGAGCGGCATGAATAAGCGCGCTGGCAGACTCGCGCGCCTGACCATCGATCTGGTGCGCGCCGCTCAACCGCGACGGCTGGCGACAACCTTGCAGCATTCGGTCGATTGGCAGCTTGGCAGGCGCGGCGCCAGCGAAGCTGCGCGCTGTCGTCAAAGCGAATGCCTATGGTCTGGGCATCGATCCGGTGCGCGCAAGGCGCTGTGGCAGGCGGGTGCGCGCACCTTCTTCACGGCGTACCCGCAGGAAGGCGCTGGCCCTGCGCAAGCTGCTGCCGAAGGCGCGCATCTTCGTGCTGGCCGGGCTCGATGCGCAAGCGCCGCGACCGCCTGCCGCAAAGCCGGGCTGACGCCGCGTCATCAATTCGCGACGCAGAACTGGATAGCCTGGCGCGCGGAAGGCAAGAAGGCCGGCGCTGCCCTGCCCTGCGCACTGCATTTCGACACCGGCATGAACCGGCTTGGCTTGACCGTGGCGAGGCGCGGCTTATCGCGGGCGATCGCGAAGGCGTCGAGGTCGTGCTGGTGATGAGCCATCTGGCCTGCGCCGAGGAACGTGCGAACCCGCATGAACGCCCGCCAGCAATTGGCGAACTTCCGGCAGGTCGCGGCGCATTTTCCCGGCGTGCGGCTTCGTCGCTCGCCAATTCGGCCGGTATTTTCCTGGTGCGGAGCCATCGCTTCGACACTACCCGGCCCGGCATCGCGCTGTATGGCGGCGAACCGATGGCCGGCGAAGCCGAACCCGATGGCGCCCGGTGGCAAGCTTCGAAGCGCGCATCGTGCAGGTCCGCGACGCGAAAGCCGGCGAGACGGTCGGCTACAGCGCCACGCACACGCTGACGCGCGACAGCAGGATCGCCGTCGCCGGGGCGGGCTATGCCGACGGCATCAAGGCGCGGCGGCGTCCGGCAGCGCGCGGGCGGCGGCGCGCAAGCGGCTGGCTCGCCGGGCACCGGGTGCCGGTCCTGGGCCGCGTCTCCATGGACCTCACGCGCATTCGACGTGACGGACGTGCCGCACACCATCTGTCGACAACGGCCGACTGGATCGAACTGTTCGGCCAGAACATGCGCGCTCGACGAATTCGCCCGCGCCGCCGGAACCATCAGCTATGAGGTGCTGACGGGATTGCGGGAAGAGGGCGGAGCGGGTGTATCTCGACGGTACAGGCGCAAAAGGAAAACAGCTGACGTCGATGGCCAAACCCTCCCGCTCATCCTTCGTCTGCCAGAACTGCGGCGCGTCCACTCCGCGCTGGTCGGGCAAGTGCGACGCCTGCGGCGAGTGGAACACGCTGGTCGAGGAAAGCGCGTCCGCCGGCATCGGCGCGGCGCCGGCAGGCGCGGGCGCATGCGCAAGGGCACGCCGGTGGCGCTGACCTCGCTGTCGGGCGAGACTCGAGGATGCGCCGCGCATTGCCAGCGGCATCGCCGAACTCGACCGGGTGACCGGCGGCGGCTTCGTGCGCGGCTCGGCGCTGCTGGTCGGCGGCGATCCGGGCATCGGCAAGTCGACGCTGCTGATGCAGGCGGCCGCCGCGCTGGCGCGGCCGGGCCACCGCGTCGTCTATGTCTCGGGCGAAGAGGCGGTGGCGCAGATCCGGCTGCGCGCGCAGCGGCTCGGCGCGGCCGACGCGCCGTGTCGAGCTGGCGGCGGAAACCAACGTCGAGGACATCCTCGCCACGCTCGCAGACGGGCCAGCCGCCCGGATCTCGTCATCATCGATTCGATCCAGACGCTGTGGACCGACCTGGCCGATTGCGCGCCCGGCACGGTGACGCAGGTGCGCGCGGCGGCGCAGGCGATGATCCGCTACGCCAAGACAACCGGCGCGGCCGTCGTGCTGGTCGGCCATGTCACCAAGGACGGCCAGATCGCCGGCCCGCGCGTGGTCGAGCACATGGTCGATGCCGTGCTCTATTTCGAGGGCGAAGGCGGCGCATCACTTCCGCATCCTGCGCGCGGTGAAGAACCGCTTCGGCCCGACCGACGAGATCGGCGTCTTCGAGATGTCGGACAAGGGCCTGCGCGAGGTTGCCGAACCCGTCGGAGCTGTTCCTCGGCGAGCGCAATGCGTCGGCGCCGGGCGCGGCGGTGTTCGCCGGCATGGAGGGCACGCGGCCGGTGCTGGTCGAAATCCAGGCGCTGGTCGCGCCGTCCTCGCTCGGCACGCCGCGCCGCGCGGTCGTCGGCTGGGATCGGGCCGCGGCTCGCCATGGTGCTGGCGGTGCTGGAAGCGCATTGCGGCGTGCGGTTCGGCCAGCACGATGTCTATCTCAATGTCGCGGGCGGCTACCGCATCAGCGAACCGGCGGCCGACCTCGCGGTGGCGGCGGCGCTGGTCTCCTCGCTGGCCGGCGTTGCCCTTGCCGGCCGATTGCGTCTATTTCGGCGAAATCAGCCTTTCGGGCGCGGTCCGGCCCGGTGGCGCATGCGCGCGCAGCGGCTGAAGGAGGCCGAGAAGCTCGGCTTCGCGCAGGCCGATGCTGCCCAAGGGCGTGGAGGCGGCCAAGGGCGGCATCGCGGTCACGCGATTCGGCGATCTCGCCGACGCTGGTTGCGGCATTGCCGCACCGCGATCGGTCGAACGGCGGGGACACGCCATTTTCGACTGGAATGGCCGGAAAAGAAGTCTATTTCAGCGCATGCACAGGCGGCTGCAGGCTGGCAAGCCGGCCGCCGAAGGACGCTTACCGGAATTCGGAAGACGATGCCGCATCACGCTGCTTGACGGAATCCTGATCGGCCTCATGCTGGTTTCCGGCGTTCTGGCCATGGTGCGCGGCTTCTCCGCGAAGTCCTGTCGGTCGCCTCCTGGGTGGCGGCTGCGGCTGCGGCCTTCTTCTTCTATCCGGCGGCTCTCGCCGCTACGTCGCAAGACCGCTACATCGACAGTCGAAGACGATCGCCGATCGTCGCAGCGGCCGGCATCATCTTCGTCGTCGCGCTGATCATCGTCAGCTCATCACCATGAAGATCGCCGACTTCATCATCGACAGCCGCATCGGCGCGCTCGACCGCACGCTGGGCTTCGTCTTCGGCGCGGCGCGCGGCGTCCTTGCTCGTCGTGGTCGGCCTGCTGTTCTTCAACTGGCTGATGCCGGACAACCAGCCGCCGCTGGATCGCCAATGCCAAGTCCAAGCCGGTGCTCGAATCGATCGGCGACAGCGATCGTGCAACTGCTGCCGGACGATCCGGAAGTCAGCATCCTCGAGCAAGCTGAAGCCGACGCGAGGACGGCGACGCCGACCGCGCCGAAGGCCGGAAGCGACCGGCGACGCCGCCGTGCCGGCGAAGCGCCGCCGATCGCCGCGGGCGACACGGCAACGGCGCCGGCAAGCAGCGGCAACGAACGGCTGACGTCCAGCGCATGGATACGCGGCGACAGGAAACCTTGATGGCAGGCATTGACGCAGGGCCGAGCTGACGATCTCGCGGCAATCCGATGGCCGACGACAAGCTCCACGAGAGTGCGGCGTGTTCGGCATCTTCGGCCATGCAGGATGCGGCGGCCATCGACGACGCTCGGCCTGCATGCGCTGCAGCATCGCGGCCAGGAGGCGGCCGGCATCGTCTCCTATGACGGCAGCCAGTTCTTCGTCGAGCGCCATCGTCGGCCTGATCGGCGACACCTTCACCGCCAAGCGCGTCATCGACCGGCTGCAAGGGCACGCGCGCCATCGGCCACACGCGCTATTCCACCACCGGCGGCGACGGGACTGCGCAACGTGCAGCCGTTCTTCGCCGAGTTTGCCGGCGGCGGCTTCGCCGTCGCGCACAACGGCAACATCACCAATGCGATGACCGCTGCAGCGCGCACCTGCAGAAGCAGGGCTCGATCTTCCATCGACCTCCGACACCGAAGTCGATCCTGCACCTGATCGCGACCAGCCAAGCGAGCGCGACTTCGACGACGCGCTGTCATCGACGCCGTCCGCCAGATCGAAGGCGCGTTCTCGCTGGTCGGCGCTGTCCACCAAGAAGATGATCGGCTGCCGCGACCCGCTCGGCATCCGCCCGCTGGTGCTGGGCGATCTCGACGGCGCGTAGATCCTCGCCTCGGAAACCTGCGCGCTCGACATCATCGGCGCGCGCTTCGTGCGCGACGTCGAGCCCGGCGAGATGGTCGTCATCACCGACCGAGCGGCATTCGAGAGCATGTTCCCGTTCGAGCCGGCGAAGCCGCGCTTCTGCATCTTCGAATATGTCTATTTCGCCCGCCCGGATTCCGTCGATCGAGGGCCGCAACGTCTATGACGTGCGCAAGCAGATCGGCGTCGAACTGGCGCGCGAACAGCCGGTCGATGCCGACATCGTCGTGCCGGTTCCCGATTCCGGCACGCCGGCGGCGATCGGCTTTGCGCAGGGCGCGGGCCTTCCCTTCGAGCTCGGCATCATCCGCAACCACTATGTCGGGCGCACCTTCATCCAGCCGACGGATTCGATCCGCCACATGGGCGTGAAGCTGAAGCACAACGCCAACCGCCGGATGCTCGAAGGCAAGCGCGTCGTGCTGGTCGACGATTCCATCGTGCGCGGCACCACCTCGCAGAAGATCGTGCAGATGGTGCGCGATGCCGGCGCGCGCGAGGTGCACATGCGCATCGCCAGCCCGCCGACGCATGTCGTCCTGCTTCTACGGCGTCGACACGCCGGAGAACGCAGAAGCTGCTCGCCTCGCGCATGTCGATCGAGGAGATGGCGCGAATTCATCCGCGTCGATTCGCTCGGCTTCCTGTCGATCGACGGGCTTTACCGCGCCGTCGGCGAAGCCGCGCGCAACAACGAGACGCCGCAGTTCTGCGATGCCTGCTTCACCGGCGAGTATCCGACGCGGCTGACCGACCTCGACGACCGCGACAATGTGCGCACGCTGTCGCTGCTCGCCGAGGCGAAGGGCTGAACCAGCCATGACGCAAGCAGGCTTGCCGGGCGCATCGCGCTCGTCACCGGCGCATCGCGCGGCATCGGCTACCATGCGGCGCTGGCCTTCGCGCGCGCAGGGTGCGCATGTCATCGCGGTGGCGCGCACGGTCGGCGGGCTCGAGGAGCTCGACGACGAGATCCGCGCGGCCGGCGGCGAGCCGCGACGCTGGTGCCGCTCGACCTCACCGATTTCGACGCGATCGACCGGCTGGGCGCGTGCAATCGACCAGCGCTGGGGCAAGCTCGACATGTCTCGTCGGCAATGCCGGCATGCTCGGCGGCCTCTCGCCGCTCGGCCATCTCGAGCCGAAGAATTTCGAGCGCGTGTTCGACGTCAACGTCACCGCCAACTGGCGCTTCATCCGCTCGCTCGATCCGCTGCTGCGCGCCTCGCGACGCGGGGCGGGCCATCTTCATCAGCTCGGGCTCGGCCGCATTCGTGCCAGGCCTTCTGGGGCCCCTATGCGGCGTCCAAGGCGGCGCTGGAGGCGCTGGCGCGGGTCTATGCCGCGGAGAGCGCGTCGACCAGCATCCGCAGCATCATCATCGATCCGGCGCGTGGCGCGCACCGCGATGCGGGCGCTGGCCATGCCCGGCGAAGACCCGCAACGCTGCCGCACCCGTCCACGGTGGCCGAAGCGCTGGTGCCGCTTGCAGCAGCCGATGGCGATGTCCGCAATGGCGACATCTACAGCATCGCGGCCGAGACCTGGCTGGAGCCGCAGCGGCCCGCCTGAGGCAAGGTCCACCTCCTCAAAGCTCGGCTCTCCTGCCCGTCCCGTACGGCACTTGCTTTCCGGCGGTCCGGTGCCAAGATGCATCTCTGCGAAATGGGCGGGAGGAGCTTGACCATGGAATCGTTCAGGTCGCGTTACGAGGGCATGACGCTGTTCGACGCTTTCGTTGCTGCTGCGCCGCGCCATGATAATGGCACGCCGGTCGTGGAGGACGCGGTCGGCGGAGCGCTGACCTACACCCGGATGATGATCGGTGCGGCTGTGCTGGCGCGCAAAGTTCGCGCGCCAGCGAAGCAGCGGCGAGTACGTCGCCGTCATGCTGCCCAACGCCAATGCCGTGGTGCTGACCTTCCTGGCGCTTGCAATCGGCGGGGCGCATCCCGGCGATGATCAACTACACCGCAGGCGCCGCCGTGGTCGCGGTGTCGGCCTGCCAGACCGTGAAGGCGCGGCTGCGTCATCGGTTCACGCACCTTTGTCGAGAAGGCGGAACTGCAGCCGCTGGTCGATGCGCTGGAGAAGGCCGGCCTCACGATGGTGTGGCTCGAGGACATCGCCAAGACGGTGACTGGCCTTCGACAAGGCGATGGCCTTCCTGATGCGCAGCAGCGTCCGCTGGAGAAGACGAAGGCACGATGACCCGGCGCTGGTGCTGTTCACTTCCGGCTCGGAAGGACGCCGAAAGGGCGTGGTGCTGAGCCACGACAACATCCTCTCGAATTGCGCGCAGATCGAGACCGCGGATCGATTTCTCGCCGCAAGGACAAGCTGTTCAACGCGCTGCCGGTGTTCCATTCGCTTGGGCTGACAGGCGGCATGATCCTGCCGCTGGTGACCGGCGTGCGGCTCTACCTCTATCCATCGCCGCTGCACTACAAGATCATTCCGCAGGCGGTGGCAAAGACGAAGGCGACGATCCTGTTCGGTACCGACACGTTCCTCGCAGGCTATGCCCGGACCGCGAAGGACAGCGATTTCGCAAGTCGCTGCGCCTCGTCGTTGCCGGAGCGGAGGCGGTGCGCCACGACACCCACGAAACTTGGCGCAATCGCTTCGACACGATCGTGCTGGAAGGCTTCGGCATGACCGAGGCCGTCGCCGGTCGTGGCGGTCAACGCACCGCAGACGAACCGCGTCGGCTCGGTCGGGCAATTGCTGCCGGGCATGGAGCACCGGCTGGAGCCGGTCGAGGGCATCGGCAGCGGCGGCAAGCTTGTGGGTGAAGGGGCCGAACGTGATGCTCGGCTACATGCTGGCCGACAATCCGGGCGTGCTGGTGAGCGCCGCAGGATGGCTGGCATGATTCAGGCGACATCGTCGACGTCGACGAGCAGGGCTTCGTCACCATCAAGGGGCGCGTGAAGCGCTTCGCCAAGATCGCCGGCGAGATGGTGTCGCTGGGCGCAGTCGAGATGATCGCCCATCATCTGTGGCCGGAAGACAAGCCATGCCGTCGTCTCGGTGCCGGACAAGCGCAAGGGCGAGCGCGTGGTGCTGGTGACGACGGCCGAGGAAGCGCCTCGCGCGACAGCGATTGCCGATGCGAGCCGGAAATCCGGCTACTCGGAACTGTACGTGCCCAACTCGATCGTCCATGTCTCGCAGGTGCCGGTGCTGGGCACCGGCAAGACCGACTACGTCTCGGCGAGAAGATCGCGATCGAACAGCCTTGGCCTCGACGAAGCGGCCTAGTCGTCGTCGCTTTCGGCCTTATCGGCTGGCGCCTGCGCAGCGCCTGGCCTTGTGGCGTTCCATGCGCGTAGCCGAAGGGCAGCGATGCCAGGTACAGCGCCGAGAAAGGCCAGCAGCATTTCCCAAGGATAGCTGAGCAGCAGGCCGACCGATCGGCGACCACGAGAATCAGCAGCGGCAACACCCAGTTGCGCGGCACGCGGCGGCTCATCTCCTTGCCCGAGAAGGTCGGCAGGCTGGAGACCATCAACAGTGCGATCGCCAGCGTGTAGATCGCCGAAGCGACGGCGAAGGCCTGCGTCTCCTCAGAGCCGAGCAGCAGGGCATAGATCGGTGCAAGACCCGCCAGCGCGCCGGCCGGCGCGGGAACGCCGGTGAAGAAATTGTTCTGCCAGGCCGGCCTGCCGGGCATGTCGAGCGTCACGTTGAAGCGGGCGAGCCGCAGGCATCCGCAGATGGCAAACAGCATCGCCACGAGCCAGCCGCCGAGCGCAGATCGTCTGAGCAGCGCGAAATAAAGGATCATCGCCGGGGCGACGCCGAAATTGACGAAATCGGCGAGGCTGTCCATCTGCTCGCCGAAGCGGGTGGTCGACTTGAGAAAGCGCGCGACGCGCCCGTCAATGCCGTCGAGAAAGGCGGCGAGGATGATCGCGCCGACGGCAAGCTCCAGCCGCCCCTCGATGGCGAAGCGGATGGCGGTGAGGCCCGAGGCGATCGCCAGCAAGGTCAGGAGGTTCGGGAAGATCGTTCGCAGCGGAATGTCGCGCAGGCGCGCACCGCGTTCCGCGCCTTCCGGGTCGAATGGCGGAAACGGCGTTTCCACGGCTCAGGATACCCGGGTGACCGGTGCGACGGGTGCACCGTCATACCGCGCGAGGATGGTTTCGCCGGCGATTGCGATCTGGCCGAGCGAGACGCAGACAGCGGCGCCATCCGGCAGGTAGACGTCGAGGCGCGAGCCGAAGCGGATCAGCCCGAAGCGTTCGCCGGCGCCCAGCGTTTCGCCTTCGCGCGACCAGCACACGATGCGGCGCGCGACAAGGCCGGCGACCTGCACGACGCCCAGCGCGCCATGCGCGGTTTCGATCACCAGCCCGTTGCGCTCGTTGTCGCTCGATGCCTTGTCGAGCTCGGCATTGAGGAAGCTGCCGCTCTTGTGGACAGCCCGCGCGATGCGGCCCGCCATGGGCGCGCGGTTCACGTGGCAGTTGAAGACGTTCATGAAGATGGAAACGCGCGTCACCGGCGTGTCCGGCAATCCCAGCTCGCGCGGCGGGATTGCCTGGCCGATGGCGGATATCTTGCCGTCGGCCGGGCTGACGACGAAATCCTCGCTGACCGGCGTGACGCGCTGCGGATCACGAAAGAACATCGCGCACCAGATTGTCAGGCCGACGCCCAGCCAGAACAGCGTCGTCGAGAATAGCCCGAGAATGAAGGTTACGGCAGCAAAGGCCGCGACGAACTTCCAGCCGTCGCGATGGACAGGCACGAGCGCGCGGCGAATGGAGCCGGTCAGGTCATCGATCTGCATGGTTGCCCCGTTCTGTTGCAGCTTCAAGACGCGCGATTGCGGTAGCAGCAAATGGCGGCGTTGTCACCGCACCGAAAGGCCGCGGACGAAGGCGCGACACATGCGGAAATTACATTTTGTCCATATTGACGAGAGATCAAGCCCATGGCGGCGGCGACAGGGGATGATCTGCCCACAGACACAAGGAGAAGCGACATGTCGAAGCTGATGACTGCAACAACCGCATTCGCCGCGATGCTCGCCATCGCACTCACGGCAACACCGTCATCCGCGGAGGACGACGACAATGAATACAGCGGCTGGCGGCATGGCATGCACAACTGGATGCCAGGCTGGATGAGCGGCGAGGAACGCGGGCCGATGCGCCGCTTCATGGTCGTCGACGCCAATGATGACGGTCGCATTTCCGACGACGAAGCCGCCGGACAGCGCGAACTGGTCTTCATCGCCATGGATGCCGACGAGGATGGCGAACTTACCGAGGTAGAGTTCATGGCCGTGCGGATGGGTCCCGGGCAGGGACGCAACGAGGAACGCATGAAGGCACGGCAGGAGGCAAAGCGCGCACGTTTTGCGCCCATGGACGCGGACAAGTCGGGCAAGGTTTCCAAGGCCGAGTTCATGGCAGAGGGCAAGGCCCGCTTCCTGCAGGCTGACGCCGACAAGGACGGCAACGTGACGCCTTGGGAATTCAGGTCAATGCAGCGGCCGTAAGGGCTTCACTCCCCTGCCCGCTGGCCCCGAATGACAATGCCAAGCCCGTCGCTTTCGCGGGCTTGGCGCAGCCTTTCCTCGGCCTCGCTCGCCTCGCGCTGGCGGTTCCACATGTCGGCGTAGAGGCCCTTCTTGCGCAGCAAGGCGCGATGGCTGCCCCGTTCGGCGATCTCCCCGGCCTTCAGCACGATGATCTCGTCAGCCGACACGACCGTCGACAGGCGGTGGGCGATGACGACGGTGGTCCGGTCCTTGGAAACGACGTCGAGCGAGGACTGGATTTCGCGCTCGGTATGGGTGTCCAGCGCCGATGTCGCCTCGTCGAGAATCAGGATGGGCGGGGCCTTCAGGAGCGTGCGGGCAATTGCGACGCGCTGCTTTTCGCCGCCCGAAAGCTTGAGGCCGCGCTCGCCGACCTCCGTGTCGAAAAGCCTTTCGGCAGCGAGCGGATGAAAGTGCCGATCTGCGCCATTTCGGCTGCCCGCTCGACTTCGGCGTCGGTAGCGTCGGTGCGGCCGTAGCGGATGTTGTAGAGCACGGTGTCGTTGAACAGCACCGTGTCCTGCGGGACCATGCCGATGGCCGAGCGCAGCGATTGCTGCGTCACGTCGCGAATGTCCTGACCATCGATCAGGATGCGCCCGCCGGTCACGTCGTAGAAGCGGTACAGCAGGCGCGAAATGGTGGACTTGCCCGCGCCGGACGGGCCGACGATCGCGACGGTCTTGCCTGCCGGAACGGTGAAGGAGACGTTCTTGAGGATCGCCCGATCGGGGTCGTAGTGAAAATTCACATTCTCGAAAACGATCTCGCCCTTCTCCACCCGCAAGGGCTTTGCGTTCGGGCCGTCCTTGACCTCTTCCTCCACCTCGAGAAGCAGGAACATGGCTTCGATGTCGGTAAGGCCCTGCCGGATCTCGCGATAGATCATGCCGATGAAATTGAGCGGAATCGAAAGCTGCAGCAGCAGCGCATTGATCAGCACGAAATCGCCGACAGTCTGCGTCCCCGCCTGGACGGCCATGGCAGACATGACCATGCAGGCCCCCATGCCGATGCCCAGGATGACCGCCTGACCGAAGTTGAGCCAGGCAAGCGATGTCCAGACCTTGGTCGCCGCGCGCTCGTAGCGTTTCATGGAAGCGTCGAAGCGGTCCGCTTCCCAGCGCTCATTGCCGAAATACTTGACCGTCTCGAAGTTGAGCAGCGAATCCACGGCCTTGGAATTGGCGTCGGTATCGCTGGTGTTCATGTCGCGGCGAATGCTGATGCGCCAGTCGCTGGCGGCGACCGAGAACCAGACATAGGCCCAGATCATGACGGCGATGACGGCGACATAGGAGAAGCCGAACTGGTACCAGATGACCCCCGCCATGAAGGCAAACTCGACGATGGTCGGCCCGCCGCTCAAGATGGTGAAGCGGACAATGGCCTCGATGCCCTTGGTGCCGCGCTCGATCACCCGCGACAGGCCGCCGGTGCGCCGCTGCAGATGATAGCGCAGCGACAGCGCGTGCATGTGGCGGAAGACGATTGAGGCGAGCTGGCGCACCGCGTGCTGGCCGACCGAGGCAAACATCGCGTCGCGGATCTGGTTGAAGCCGGTCATCAGAACGCGGCCGACATTGTAGGCAACCACCAGCATCACCGGCACGACGAGGAAGGCCGGAAGGACCGAGGGAGCAGAATCGGTTCCCGTCAGCGCGTCGGTCGCCCATTTGTAGGTATAGGGCACCAGGACGGTAACGATCTTGGCGAGGATCAGGACGAGGAACGCGCCGACCACACGGCGCTTCAGGTCCGGGCGGCCGGAAGGCCACATATAGGGCCACAGGCTGCGCAACGCCGAAAACGTCTCTCCGCGGTCGCCGCTTACCTTCATCGCTCCGCCGGCCTTCGAAGGCGCAACAGCGGGAGCGGCATCGTCGATCTTGATTTTCCGCATGACGGGACTTTCGTTATTTTGCTGCAACAGCGCCGATGGCGCCGGCCAGCGCCAGGAATGACTGGCGGTTCAGGCGGTAGCGCGAACGCGTCCCTTCCGGCTGGTATTCGACAAGCCCGGCCTTTCGCAACAATTCGAGGTGCTGCGATACCGTGGATTGGGCAAGGTCGAGCGTGGCGCAAAAATCGCCGCAGCAGCAGCATTCACGTTCCTGCAACTGCCGGACGATCTCCAGCCGGGCCGGATGGGCAAGCGCCTTGAGCTGGAAAGCAAGCTGGTCCGGCTTCCCGCCGCAACAGGCGGTCGGTTCATCCGGTGAATTGGCGGTCGTTTCGCGCATGGGTTTCTTTTATCGGCAAATACCGATGAAAGCAACGCCAGTGTGAAAAAAGAAACGGGGCCGAAGCCCCGTTTCCACGCAGCTATTTGCCACCAGGGTCAGTTGACGCTGGTCGCGCCGGGCACGTCGAGGACCTGTCCCGGATAAATCAGGCTCGGGTTCTTGATCTGGTCGCGATTGGCTTCGTAGATCGTGGTGTAGCGCACGCCCTTGCCAAGCATTCGGCGGGAAATGCGCCACAGATTGTCGCCGCGCCGGATGATGACCGACGCGCCGGTCTTGATCGGCTCGACCTGCTCTCCGGCCGCGGGCGCTGCCGCGGTCTGCGTGGCCGATGTTTCCGCGGTCGAAGCCGGCGCTTCGGTCACTGCCGCAGGTTCGGTGGACGCGGCCGGCGCATCCGCTGCGGCGGCTGGCGTCTCGACCGTTTCCGGCGCGGGGGCCTGCGTGGCCGCGGCATTTGTTTCGCCAGCCGCAGGCGCGGCAGGCACTTCAGCGGTCATCGGTACTTCCGCCTTGGCCGGAACTTCAGCAGCAGCGGTTTGCGCCGGGGCATCTGCCGCCGGTTGCGCCGGGGCAGCTTCTGCTGCCGGTTGCGCCGATGCGGCTTCTGCCGGGGCGGCTTCCGTTGCTGTCTGCGCCGGTGCGGCTTCTGCTGCTGCGGGCGCTTCGGCCGGCTTCGCCTCCGCCGCAGCGACCTCGACCGGTGCTTCATGCACCAGCGGCACTTCGGCACGGGCGGCGACCTGGCTGCCATCCGCCGAAAGCAGATCGGCGCGGATCCTGTGCTCGCCCGGCTTGAGGTCGAATGGCGCTTCCAGAAGGAAGGCGCCGTCCGGACCGACCTTGGCCGAACCGGTCACGGTATCGTCGATATAGACATTGACCGTGCGGCCCGGCTCGCCGGTGCCTGCGACATAGATGCGCCCGTCCTCGAAATCGACTGCGGAAACAAGCACCGGCTTGACTGCCTCGGCCGCCGGAGCAGCCGGTTCGGCAGGCGCAGTTGCCGGCGCTTCCGCCGCGGCTGCGGGCGCTTCGGTTGCCGGAGCTGCTGCCTCGGCGGCAGGCGCGGGCGTTGCCTGTTGTTCGGCCTTGACCTCGGCTTCGACCGCAGCGATCACCGTCTCGACCGCCTGGTCCCCCGCCTGCATGACGCGCGAAGCCTCGCCCGGCTTGGTCACCATGGCGACAAGCTCGCCATCGCCTTGCGGCACGCTGACAATTCCGGTTTCCTGCGATGTCACCGCGGCGCCAGACGGATCGGTAGCGCGCAGAGACAATTCGTAAGCGCCCGGCGCCAGCGGATTGTCGAGCACGATGGCGAAGTCGCCTGTCGGTCCGGCCTGCGTGGACGCGATGATCTCGCCGCCCGCCACAAGGTCGATCTTCGTGTCCGGCTTTGCAGATCCCGCGACAACGGCCGAGCCGTCCTTTTCGACGCGCAGGACGCTGAAGGTGGGCATGTCGCCTTGGGCCGCGGCATCCGCAGCACCTGGCGCCTGTTCCACGGCAGCGCTCTCGGCCGGCTTTGCGGGCTCGGCGGCAGGAGCCTGGGGCTCGGCGGGAGCGGTAGCGGTCTGCGCCGGCGGCTGATCCGTCCGGCTCGCATAATAGCCGCCACCGACTGCAGCTCCGACAGCGGCAGCGCCCGCCATGAGCCAGGCAATCAATTTGTTGGACTTGTTCATTTCGCCATCAATCCCTGTTCAGGAAACTTTCCCCCCTGTGGGGCGTTTCGGGTCGGGCCGAATTGCACCGGCACCTTGTCAACCCACTTATAAACCAATCGCTTTGGGAAAAACACAGCATTGGAACGGGATGGTGAACCTGTGTGCACTGCGGAAAAATTCATGGAATTGCGTGGCCGGAAAAGTTGACGAACAAGGCGCCAGCCGCTCCTATGGACCATCGATCCACCCGAAAGGAACCGCACGTTGTCAGCCATCCACTCGATCTGTGTCTATTGCGGTTCCCAACCGGGCAACAATCCGCTGTATCTCAAGGCCGCCCGGGCACTCGGGTCCAGCATGGGCGAAGCGGGCATGCGGCTCGTCTATGGCGGCGGGGCAAAAGGCATCATGGGCGCGGTAGCCGATTCGGTGCTGGCAAGCGGCGGCAAGGTGACGGGCATCATCCCGCAATTCCTGATCGCGAAGGAATCGTCCCAGGACTCGCTGACGCGCCTGTCGGAAACGCTCGTCACGGAAAACATGCATGAGCGCAAGCACCTGATGTTCGAGCGCTCCGACGCCTTCGTCGCCCTGCCGGGCGGCATCGGCACGCTGGAGGAAATCATCGAGATCATGACTTGGGCGCAGCTTGGCCGGCACGAGAAACCCATCGTCTTCGCCAATGTCGGCGGCTTCTGGGATCCGCTGCTCTCGCTGCTGGACCACATGCGCGGCGAAGGGTTCATCCACACGCAATCGCGCGTCAGGCCGCTCGTCGTCGATGACGCGGCGAAGATTGTTCCGATGCTGCGCAAGGCGCATCCGCATGTCGGCGGCGGAGGGCGCAACGGCGGTGATCGACCGGCTCTAGATCTTCCGCGCGCGATTGCGAAACAGGCTGAAGGAATAGAGCGCCAGCGCCGTCCAGATCAGGATGAACGCCACCATGCGGTACCAGCCGAACGGCTCGCCGAAGATGAAGACCGCGATGATGAAGATCATGGTCGGGGCGATGTACTGCATGATGCCGATGGTGGAGAGCCGCAGCAATTTCGCTCCGTGGGCATACATGATCAGAGGGATCGCCGTGACGACGCCCGCGAACAGCAGCAATGCGGTGTCGGACGTGCCGGTCGCCAGGAAGTGGCCGCTGCCCTGCGTCTCGAGCCACAGTATGTAGCCGGCGGCGGGCAGGCACAGCAGCAGCACTTCGAGGAAAAAGCCTTCCGTCGCGCCGACCGCAAGCGTCTTCTTGAAGAGCGCGTAAAAGCCCCAGCGAGATCGTCAGGCCGACCGAAACCCAAGGCAGGCTGCCGGTTTCGAGCGTGAGGAATGCCACGGCCACAGCCGCCAGCAGCACCGCCGCGATCTGCAGCTTCGCCAGCTTCTCACCGAGAATGACGGCTGCCAGGAAGATCGAGAACAGCGGATTGATGTAGTAGCCAAGCGCGCTTTCAAGGGCCCGGCCGGCCGCGATGGACCAGACATAGATGCCCCAGTTGACGGTGATGATCGACGCCGTGAGCGCGGCAAGCGCGACAGTGCGAGGCGACGCCAGCGCGCGGCGGATTTCCGTCATCTTTCCCGACAGCAGGATGATCGCACCGGCGATCGGCACCGACCAGACGATGCGGTGCGCCACCACTTCCGCCGCCGGAATGTGCGCCACCGCCTTCATGTAGAAAGGAAGGAAGCCCCACAGCAGATAGGTCGTCAGCGCGATGATGAAGCCTTCGCGCGTATCGATGTTTTCAGCGGGGATCGTGGTCTTGACGTTCGCGTTCATCCGCCAGCCATGCACCGGCAAAATGTGAAACGCCACCCGAAAATGTTGACCGTTCCGATCAAGGCAATTGATCAGGCGGCGTTGCGGGCCTTCATCAGCTTGAACCGATCGAATCCATCAGCGCCTGGAACGAGGCGTCGATGATGTTGTCCGACACGCCGACCGTCGTCCAGCGTTCGCCGCTGGCGTCGGACGATTCGATCAGCACGCGCGTGACGGCCTCGGTGCCGCCATTGAGGATGCGCACCTTGTAGTCGGTCAGTTCGAGGTCGGCGATCTCGCCCTGGTACTTGCCGAGATCCTTGCGCAGCGCGCTGGTCGAGCGCGTTGACCGGGCCGTGCGCCTTCGGCAACCGACAGGCATTTCTCGCCGTCGACCACCACCTTCACCACGGCTTCCGACACGGTGACGATCTTGCCGTTGGCGTTGAAGCGGCGCTCGACCATGCAGCGGAAGCTCTCGACCTGGAAGTATTCCGGCACCGAGCCGAGCGATGCGACCGGGCAAGAAGTTCGAAGCTCGCCTCCGCCGCCTCGTAGGCATAGCCCTGCGGCTTCGCGCTCCTTGACGATCGAGATCAGCGTGTCGAGATTCGGATCGTCCTTGCGCACCTCGATGCCGCGCCGCTTCGAGTTCGGCAATGAAATTCGACTTGCCGCCCTGGTCCGACACCATGACCCGGCGGCGGTTGCCGACGCTTTCGGGCGGCACGTGCTCGTAGGTCTGCGGCTCCTTGGCAATGGCCGAGGCGTGGATGCCGGCCTTGGTGGCGAAGGCCGACGCGCCGACATAGGGCGCCTGCGCATCCGGCGCGCGGTTGAGCAATCTCGTCGAACTTGCGCGACAGACGCGTGAGGCCTTCCAGCGCCTCGCGTCGTGATGCCGGTCTCGAAGCGCTGCGCGTGAACCGGGCTTCAGCGCCAGCGTCGGGATGATGGTGACGAGATTGGCATTGCCGCAGCGCTCGCCGATGCCGTTCAGCGTGCCCTGCACCTGGCGCACGCCGGCCTCGACCGCCGCGAGCGAATTGGCGACCGCCTGGCCGGTGTCGTCATGGGCGTGGATGCCGAGCTGCTCGCCGGGAATTCCGGCTGCGATCACCGCGCGAACGATGTCGCGCACCTCGGACGGCTGCGTGCCGCCATTGGTGTCGCACAGCACCACCCAGCGCGCGCCGGCATCAAGTGCCGCCTTGGCGCAGGCCAGCGCATAGGCCGGATTGGCCTTGTAGCCGTCGAAGAAATGCTCGCAATCGACCAGCGCCTCGCTTGCCCGGTGGCGAGCGTCGCGGCGACGCTCTCGCGGATGCATTCGAGGTTTTCCTCGTTGGTGCAGCCGAGCGCGACGCGACGTGGTAGTCCCAGCTCTTGGCGACGAAGCAGATGGCGTCCGTCGCCGATTGGTGCAGCGGCGGCAAGGCCGGGATCGTTGGAGGCCGAAACGCCGGCGCGCTTGGTCATGCCGAAGGCGGTGAACTTTGCCTTGCCTGTCCGCTTTTTGGAGAAGAATGCCGTATCGGTCGGGTTGGCGCCCGGATAGCCGCCCTCGACATAGTCGACGCCCGAGTTCATCCAGCATCGCGGCGATCGCGATCTTGTCGGCCACGGAAAAATCGACGCCGGGCGTCTGCTGGCCGTCGCGCAAGGTCGTGTCGAAGAGGTAGATGCGTTCGCGTTTCATCGGCCTATCCAAGAATTCCGGCATACCACAGCACGGTTAGTACAATCACAACGACAACGACGCCCTTGGCGATGAGGCCGTAGAGCAGCCATTTCGGCATTGCCGTTGCGGCTTTGCGGTCGGTCATTTCGGCCAGCTTTCGGTGTCGTGGTCGGGGTGCTGGAAGTTTTCGATCGAAGCCATGAACTGCGCCTGCGGCGAGGCCGGGTCGTCGGGGCGGACCGGCAGCGCGCCAAGGCCGTCAACGAAGGGCAGCTTGTCGGCAAGGTTTAGCTGCAGCACCGGCGGGGCGAGGTTCGGATCGTCAAGCGTGCCGATGGCGACCTCCGGCTCGCCTCCCCAATCGTAGATCAGCGGGGTGCCGCAGGCGGCGCAAAAGCCGCGCCGCACCTTGTTGGAACTACTGAACCAGGACGGCTCGCCGCGCGTGTATGTCAGGCCATGGCCGGTGACCAGCGGGCCGTAGAACGCGCCGAACGCTTTCTGGCACATGCGGCAATGGCAGATCGTCGCCCGCCCGAGCTTTTCGATCCGGTAGCGCACCGCACCGCATTGGCATCCGCCGGTGATGGTCATGGTGTTTGCTCTTTTGGTTTCAGTAACCCCCCTCTGTCCGCTACGCGGACATCTCCCCCGCAAGGGGGGAGAGGGGCGACCGGGGCAGCGCCTTTCGTTCCACATTCAGCGTTGATGCTGCAAAATCGCAGAACCAACCCAATGGCACTGCCTCGCGAGGAACGCGTCCCTCTCCCCCCTTGCGGGGGAGATGTCACCGAAGGTGACAGAGGGGGGTCAAGCCTCAACATTCGCGCGCTCCATCGCCGAAGAGAATATCTGGTCGCAAACGGCATCGATGCTCGCCATCACTTCATGGTTCCAAAAGCGGAGCACCAGCCATCCCTTCTCTCCCAATATTCCGGCCCGAACGAGATCAGCCGATACATTGTCATCGAAGCCGTGCTGACTGCCGTCAACCTCGACCACAAGCCGTTTGGAAGGACAGGCGAAATCGACAATGTAGTCACCTATCGGCATTTGACGCTTGAAGCCAAGCCCGCCAAGGCGATGTGCCCTGAGTTTATGCCAAAGGCGCCGCTCGGCCTCTGTCAGTTCCTTGCGCATGCGGCGGGCGCTGTTTCGCCTGAAAGCGGGTATCTCCTCATGCGGCATTTCGGCTTGCCTTGTCGAAGAACCCCCCTCTGTCCGCTACGCGGACATCTCCCCCGCAAGGGGGGAGAGGGGCGACCGGGGCAGCGCCGCCGATTTGCAGCCAGCAGAATAGCCGGGGTTCAGTCCCCAAGAACCCCCCTCTGTCCGCTACGCGGACATCTCCCCCGCAAGGGGGAGAGGGGCGACCGGGGCAGCGCCCTTCGTTCCACATTCAGCGTTGATGCTGCAAAATCGCAGAACCAAACCAATGGCACTGCCTCGCGAGGAACGCGTCCCTCTCCCCCCTTGCGGGGGAGATGTCACCGAAGGTGACAGAGGGGGGTTGCCGGTCCTCACCGCTTCACCTCCCAGCGCGTCTTGCGTTCGCCGGTGTCGGGGTCCTTGTAGTCCATCAGCTGGATGCCCTGCGCGGCGAGTTCGTCGCGGATGCGGTCGGCCTCGGCGAAGTTCTTGGCGGCGAGGTGGGCGAGGCGGTCTTCCACGGCCAACAGCAGTTCCACCCTTTCGACCAGTTCTTCAGGCAAAGCGCCGCCAGCTTCGATACCGAGAAAGGCAATCGAATTCAGCAGCAACGATCCTGAAGTCACATCGCCGGACTCTGCTTCCTTTGCCAAGGCACCCAAAGCCTGGATAGCGGCAACCGTATTGAGATCGTCCTCGAGGGCATCAACGATCGACGGTGCTGGTCGCTGGTCCGAGAAGCGCGTTGTTGACCAGGTTCCAGTCGGCTTCGGAGAGTTTGCGGCGGATACGTCCACCACCGTTTCCAAATGCCCTCCGCCTCCTCCAACCTCCTCACGCTGAAATCGATCGGCTCGCGGTAGTGCGTCATCAGCATGGCAAGGCGCAGCACTTCGCCGGGCCATTTGCGGCCGCCGAATTTCTCCGTCTCCAGCAGTTCGTGGATGGTGACGAAATTGCCCTCCGACTTGCTACATCTTCCTGCCCTCGACCTGCAGGAAGCCGTTGTGCATCCAGTAGTTGGCCATCACGTCGGTGCCGTGGGCGCAGCGCGACTGGGCGATCTCGTTCTCGTGGTGCGGGAAGATGAGGTCGAGCCCGCCGCCATGGATGTCGAAGACCTGGCCCAGATGCGCCTCGCTCATCACCGAGCATTCGATGTGCCAGCCGGGGCGGCCGTGGATGTCGAAGTGCCCGCCCTGGAAGTGGAAATGCGCCGGCCAGCCCGGCTCGCTCGGCAGCGGACTCCTTCCACAGCACGAAGTCGGCCGGGGTTCTTCTTGTGCGCTTCCACGGCGATGCGCGCGCCGGCCTGCTGCTCCTCCAGCCGGCGCTTCGACAGCTGCGCCGTATTGCGGCATCGAGGCGACGTCGAACAGCACCTCCCTGCCCTCGCCTCCGGTGGCGACATAGGCATGGCCCTTGTCGATGAGCTTCTGGATCATCGTCGACCATGCCCGGCACATGCTCGGTGGCGTGCGGCTCGTGCGTCGGCGGCAGGCAGCCGAGCGCGGCGACGTCCTTGTGGTACTGCGCCGTCGGTCTTCTCGCGTCACCTTGCGGATCGCTTCGTTGAGCGGCAGGCCGGGAAAATCGCGCAGCGCGCGGGCGTTGATCTTGTCGTCCACGTCGGTGATGTTGCGCACATAGGTGACGTGGTCCGGCCCGTAGATGTGCCGCAGCAGCCGGTAACAGCACGTCGAACACGATCGCCGGGCGGGCATTGCCGATATGGGCGAAGTCGTAGACCGTCGGCCCGCAGACATACATGCGCACATTCGACTTATCGAGCGGCTCGAACCGCTCCTTGCGGCGCGTCAGCGTGTTGTAGATCGTCAGTTCGCTCATGCCATGCCCCGTTCCAGGTCGCGCAAACATCCGCACCGGCTGGCCGGGACGTTCGGGCTTCTCGAATGTGGAAGAGGCGAAAACGACCGGGCCAGCGATTTGCTAGCCAATAATCCCGATGCAAATGCAGGTGCAACCGCGTGCCGTTTTCATGCGCGGCATATTGCTGCAATCGTTTTTCCCGTCAACCGCAAATTCGTGCGCGGCCATGGAGGCCAGAATTTTGTCGAAATATGCACATTGTCATATTTAGGGGGTTCAACTTTGCCGGTTACTTCTGTTATCTTGCACCATTCCCAAAGGGAAGGCTTCGGGACTCCAGCCCCACTGTTGTCCCGATTCTATATGACTGGCGCCCGCAGCATGGCTGCGGGCGATTTTTTTTGCGAAACGAGCCGAATTCACCAGCCGTTAACCGAAAATCACGCAATCGCAGCCGGAATGCCGGACGATTTGCCATTTCTTGCCGCACAAACGCCTGCAATTCATGGTTCCCTGCAAATAACGGCCAGCAAGTGCCGGATTGGAAACGCACCGACGGAGCAATAGCGTCATGAGCAGCCAGAAAGCCCAACGACACGTGGGCCATGAAGAAGACAAGCACGCGCGCCGCTGGGGCGGCATCGGAATTGCCGCCGTTGCGGCAGCCAAGAGCGTGAAGCCCGCCCAGATGAATCCGGGCAGCCGCGACGCCACGGTGCAGCGGCTCATCGACAGCGTCAGCGAAAAATAATCAGAACAGGTCGAGCTGGTCGGCCGCCGCAGGCTTTGGCTTGGCGGCGCGCATGACCGGCACGGCCTCGACCTTCTGCTGAACTTCAGGCCCGGAGTTGGCGACCTTGTTGACAAGATCGCCGACCGGGACAGCCTCGAAAAAGTCGTCCTCGACCGGCTCCAGCAACGGTGCGATGTCGCGTGGTTCCTGCGTCTTGCAGTCCAGCCAGCGCTCGCGGTCCTGCGGCTTGATCACCACCGGCATGCGGTCGTGGATTTCGCCGATGAGCCCGTTCGAACCCGTCGTCAGGATGCAGCCCGAATCGATCTCGCTGCCGTCGGCCGAGTGCCAGGTCTCCATCAGCCCGCCAAAGGTGACGACGCCGCCGCCGGCCGGGCGGATCCAGTAGGCCTGCTTTTTCTCTTTCGGATCGGCGGGACGTTTCCATTCATAAAAGCCCGATGCCGGAACCAGTACGCGGCGATGCCGCATGGCATTGCGGAATGCAGGTTTTTGCGCCGCCGTCTCGCTGCGCGCGTTCAGCAGCAGGGTGAACTCACGCGGCTCCTTTACCCAGGAAGGCACCAGCCCCCAGCGGACCAGAACGCCGACCCGGTTTCCGGCCGGGCCGTTCACCGCGACGAGAATCGGCTGCGTCGGCGCGATGTTGTAGCGCGGCGGAAAACCCTCGAGTTCGTCCAGCCCGAGCGCTTCCGCAACTTCCTGCGGGCTTGCCGTCAGTGAAAACCTGCCGCACATGTTGGCCTCCAGAACCTTCTAGATAGTCGCCGAAAGGCCGGCAGGCAAATGACAGAACCTTCATCAAAGCCTTCAACCGGAGTGTCGGTGCTCGTCCTGCAGGAAGACGCCGTCCTGCTGGTGCGCAGGTCGCGCGAGCCATATGCCGGATCCTGGTCGCTGCCCGGCGGCGGCCAGGAAATCGGGGAGACCATGGAGGAAGCGGCGCGTCGCGAATTGGCGGAGGAGACGGGCCTTGCCGCGACGCGGCTTGAATTCGCCGAGATCTTCGAGCCGATGCTGCGTGACGGCAACGGGCGGGTCGAGCGGCATTTCGTGCTTGGCGTCTTCGTTTGCGAGCGATTCGATGGCGAGGCGGTGGCGGGTGACGACGCCGCCGCGGTTGCCTGGCATCCAATGTCTTTGCTGGACGATATTGCTTTGACGCCGGGCACGGCCGACGTGATCCGCCGCATTGCGCTTTTGCGTGCGAACAAGCGCGGTTCCTGACCGCAACCTTGCCGGGACCACGAAGCCTATATATGGGGTTTGTCATGAAGATCGGGATCGCGACCGCTGTCTTGTTGCTGGCCTTGCTGCCTGTCGACGGCGCACGGGCGCAGACAAGCCGAAGTAACGCCGGGCGAGGCCACGGCGCCGGCGGCCCCTCCGGTGGTTGATTCCCTTCCGCCCGCCTATGACGAGCAGATGATGCGCCTCGCCGAAGTGCTGGGTTCGCTGCATTACCTGCGCGAATTGTGTGGCGCCAAGGAAGGGCAGGTCTGGCGCGACGAGATGCAAAAGCTGATCGAGCGCGAGGTCCCCACGCAGGCTCGCAAGCAAAAGCTCATCGCCCGTTTCAATCGCGGCTTCAGGGGATTTCACGAAATCTACCGCGAATGCACCCCGTCCGCAGCGGAGGCAGCCAACCGATACCTCAAGGAGGGAGTGCGGCTGGCCGCGGAAATTCCGAGCCGATACGGGAATTGAACCGCACCCGCACTTCCGTTTGGCGGGGCTACGCCCTAACATGGGCATCATGAACCGCCACCCGCGCCTTGCCCTTTCGCTACTTTGCGCTGCCCTGCTCGGGGCATCGGCCGTGCCCGCGCCGGGCGCTGAGCTTCTGCTCGCGCAGGCGCAGCAACCGGCTCAACCAGCCGAGCCGGCCGCGCCGGCAGCGCCCGAAACGGTTCCTGCCCCGCCTGCGCCGGACACGCCGGCCTCAACACCGTCGACGCCATCGCAGGGCGGCGAAACCACGTCGCCGGCTCCTTCCGAAGACGCGCCCGCAGCAGGCGAGGCGCCGCCGGAACAAGCGCCCGGATCGGCAACCCTGCCGCAGGCGATGGATGATCCGGTCGAGCCGCAGTTCGACCTTTCCAAACTGCCGTTTCCCGTCCAGCGGATGCGCGAACTCCTCATAGAGGCTGCAAAAAGCGGCGATGTCGAAAAGCTGCGGCCCTATGTCGGGGAAGGCGATGACGCCACGATGTTCTCGCTGGGCGGGCTTGAAGGCGACCCGATCGAATTCCTCAAGAGCCTTTCGGGCGACGGCGAGGGATACGAAATCCTGGCCATCCTCGAGGATGTCCTCCAGACCGGTTTCGTGCAGCTCGATCCGGGAACCGAGAACGAGATTTTCGTCTGGCCCTATTTCTACGCGATGGCGCTCGACAAGCTCACCCCCGCACAACGCGTGGAGATGTACCGGCTTGTTACCCATGGCGACTACGAGGACATGAAATCCTTCGGCGCCTACAATTTCTACCGCGTCGGCATCACGCCGAAAGGCCGGTGGCGATTCTTCGTTGCGGGCGATTGACGCGATGGCAGGGACCACACTGACCGCGCCGCTTTACGGCCGTGCGCTCGCAAGCATCACCGGACCGGACGCGACGCACTTCCTGCAAAACCTGGTGACCTGCGAGGTCGAAGCGCTTGCGCCCGGCAACGCCGCCTTCGGTGCGCTGCTGACGCCGCAAGGCAAGATCCTCTTCGATTTCTTCCTCGTGCGAACGGATGAGGGTTTTCTTGCCGATGTGAATTCGGAACTGGCGGCCGATTTCATCCGCCGGCTCGGCTTCTACAAACTGCGGGCCAAGGTGACCATCGAACCGGCTGATGCCGGTCTGGGCGTGCATGCCGTCTGGGGCGGCGAGCCCCCTGCAATCGACGGAATTGTTGTTGCCGATCCGCGGTTGCCGGAAATGGGCTGGCGGGTCTACGCCCGTTCTGCCCCCGCCGTTGCTGCGGGTGACTACGCCGCGCACCGCATCGGCCTGGGAATGCCGGAAGGCGGGCTTGACTACGCCTATGGCGACACGTTTCCGCACGAGGCGCTGATGGACCAGTTCGGCGGCGTCGATTTCAAGAAGGGCTGCTATGTCGGCCAGGAAGTCGTATCGCGGATGCAGCATCGCGGTACCGCGCGAAGCCGGGTCGTGATGGTCGGTGCCGACGTATTGCCGGCGCCGGGCGCCGAGATCGTCGCGGACGGCAAGCCTTGCGGCGACGATGGGAAGTTCGGCCGGCGGCAAGGGCCTCGCCCTGCTGCGCCTCGACCGCGTGAAGGACGCGATCGACAAGGGCGGCGCGGTCATGGCAGGCGACGCGATTGTCAACGTTTCGATCCAGCCATGGGCGAAGTTCGGCTGGCCGCAGGCCGGTTCCTGATCGGGCGCAAGGCGATGACCGCAAGATCGAAATTGCCTGAACGTGCGTGGCAAAGGATGCTGTCGGGGCGGCGGCTCGACCTTATCGACCCCTCGCCCGTGGATGTCGAGATCGACGACATCGCGCACGGTCTTGCGCGCGTTGCTCGCTGGAACGGGCAGACGCGCGGCGAACATGCGTTTTCAGTCGCGCAGCACAGCCTGTTGGTACTCGACATCGCCCGGCAGCTGGAACCGGCTGCGAGCAGCCAACAACTGATGACGACCCTGCTTCACGACGCGCCGGAATATGTCATCGGCGACATGATTTCTCCCTTCAAGGCGGTAATCGGCGGCGACTACAAATCGGTCGAGGAGCGATTGCTGGCGGCCATCCACATCCGCTTCGGCCTGCCGGCGATAACGCCGCCGGCAAGAAAAAAGGCGATCAAGCGCGCCGATGCGGTTGCCGCATGGTTCGAGGCAACGCGGCTCGCGGGATTTTCGGTTGCCGAGGCCGACAAGTTCTTTCCGCGCCCGACCATGGTCGAGCCGGATGCCGCCCTGATCGAACCCATGGCGCCGCGCGATGCCCAAGCCCGGTTCCTCGACGCCTTCAGGCAACTCGACGCGGCGCGCGGCGCGGCAGGATCGCGCCAATGACGGCGACCGGCGCAGAACAAGGCCAGCGCGCGCAAAGCGTCGAGATCGTCATGAACGCGGCAATCGTGGCGGTCATCGGCGCCAATCCCTGCATCCTGCGCGTTCCGGGAACCGGCTCGAACATCGGGGACGCACTGCCATGGGGGCCGTTCGACCCGCTGGTCCACCGCACCATGGAAATCGGCCTTCGCGGCTGGGTGGAAGAACAGACCGGCCTCAAGCTCGGCCATGTCGAGCAGCTTTACACCTTCGGCGATCGCGGCAGGCACCGCTCCAGCGCCGACAAGGCGCCCCGCATGTCGTTTCGGTCGGCTATCTGGCATTGACGCGGGTGTAGCCGGACGAGGCATCAGCCATCCGGCTCGCGGGCGCCGCGTTCAAGAGCTGGTACGCCTTCCTGCCATGGGAAGACTGGCGGACCGGCAGGCCTGCCATCCTGGATGAAATGATCATTCCGAGCGATGACCGATGGGCGCAGCGGGCGGACAGTGTTACCGGCGACAGCCGCGGCCTTGCGCCCTCGGCGCGGGTGCGCATCTCGTTCGGCCTGGACGGCACGCATTGGGACGAGGAGCGCGCGCTCGACCGTTACGAGCTGATGTACTCCGCCGGCCTGGTTCAGGAGAGCGTGCGCGACGGGCGTTATCCACAGCTGGGCGGCGGGCCGACCGGCCTGGCCATGGAGCACGACCACCGCCGCATCCTGGCGACGGCGATTTCGCGTCTGCGCAGCAAGCTGAAATACCGGCCGGTCGTGTTCGAACTGTTGCCGGAGGAATTCACGCTCACCGAATTGCAGCTGACGGTGGAATCGATCTTCGGTCGTGCGGTGCACAAACAGAATTTCCGCAGGCTCGTCGAAAAGGCGCAACTGGTGGAGCCGACGGGCGCCGACACGCACGAGACCGGCGGACGGCCCGCCGCACTGTTTCGCTTCCGCCGGGAAGTGCTGGAAGAACGCCCCGCGCCGGGCCTGAAGGTCGGCCGGCGCTAGCCAAGGTTCATGTCAGGCCGATTTTCTGGCCGGTGATCCACGATGCAATGGCAAAACAGATCCAAAGCGCCAGCAGGAGCATGGAAAACGAAAAGGACCTGACCGTGTAGAAAAGGTAGGTATCCTCCATGATCTGCTTGAAGACTGCGCGCGACGCATCGTTCTTCGGGCGCTCGTCTACCGGTAGGGTAAGCCACACTTCGCTGCGTTCCGGCTTGCGGTTGCCGACGGTCTGGAACATCCAGAACAGTATCGCCGTCATGGCGAGGGTCAGCACCAGCCCCATTCGAAGCGCCAGCGTGAAGTCGAAGGCGCAGGAGACCATCACAACGGAAATGGCGAGGCCGCCGAACCCGACGGCACGGCCAATGCAGAAATGTGCTGCCTCGCGGATCTGTTCCATCATGCGCTCCCGGACGTTAGACGAAAGTAGAGTACGCAAATAATCCCGCAAATCACGATTCGTTGCACGGCGGCGGAATGCAAGATGTTGCAGTTTCGCCACAATCTTTTTACCACTTGCGTGTTCAAACAGGCGAACACAACCGCGACGCTTGTCCGCGACGACCGATTATGCGTTACAAATGAACAACATATTTCAGAGCGGGGCATGATGATGGAAGAACCGGCAGGGAGCGATCAGGACGACGCCCCGAAGCGAGATCGTTCGAAACGCCAGAGGGCATTGGCCCCGGAGCACGCGGCCATGGGCGGTTGGCACTCCAACAGCTATCCCCAGTGTGCCCATGACACCGACAAGGAGCGGGCCGACGCGTCCATAGACGCCATGGCGATGTGCTGCTGACACCGATTGAGGTGCTACTTCCAGATTTCGTAGGCGCCTAGCGGTTGGGGGACCCATTGCCTGCAGTTGTGCCCGTTCCGGGCTTCATAGAATTATTGCAAAGCTTCGAACGATTTCAGCAGTCCGCACAATACGTGTTCTACCGTGTGGCGCTGATGCACGGGCTCGTGCCGGAAATGGACGACGCCGCCATGCGCAAGGTTCATTGCGAATGGCGCGAGGCCGTTGTTGGCTGGGATGGAAAAACCAACGAGTTTGGAGCCGTCAGCCACATCAAGATGGCGGGCTTCCTGCTTTGGGCATTCAACGAACAGGAAGGGTCGCCGGTCGTCGGCTGCCGTCCGTTTCAGGAGCATGACCGGGAAATTGCAGGCCGGCTGGGCCTGGCGCCCAATGTGGTGTCGCTCCACCAGAACGGAGCGGTGCTGCGGGCATATCCCACCCAGGCGTTCGGCTTCATCTTCGTGGCGTACGTATTTGGCAACGTCCAGCGGGGGCGGCAATTGCACGGCGGCATGAAGGTTCGGGTCGACTGGGCGAACCCGCCGATGACACGCCACTTCCTGCATAACCTATGCTGGTACCTTTTCGATCATTTCCCGTCCAAGGAATCGCTCTACATGATTTTCAAGAGCTTCGACCTTTACGGGATGGTCCTGCCATTCGACGGCAAGGCCGCAGAGGGCTGATCAGCCGATCACGATGTCGAGGCCGAGGTCCAGCGTGGGCGCGGCCATGGTGATCTTGGAGGTCGAGATGTAGTCGACGCCGGTCTCGGCGATCGCCTTCACCGTCTCGAAGCGGACATTGCCGGAAGCCTCGAGCCTGACCTTGCCGCCATTGTCGGCGCGGTTGATCGCGACGGCCTGCGCCAGCAGATCGGGACCCATGTTGTCGAGCAGCACGACATCGGGCGCGGCGGTCAACGCTTCGCGAAACTGGCGCAGATTGTCGACCTCCACCTCGATCTTCACCAGATGACCGGCGAAGGCGCGGGCGCGATCGATGGCAAGCGCCACGCCGCCGCAAACCGCGATGTGGTTGTCCTTGATGAGAATGGCGTCGTCGAGGCCGAAGCGGTGATTGGAGCCGCCGCCGCACTTCACCGCGTATTTGTCGAAGGCGCGCATGCCCGGCACGGTCTTGCGCGTGCAGGTGATCTTCGCGCCCGTGTGCGCGATCAACTGCTGGAAGCGCGCTGTGTAGCTGGCGATGCCCGACATGCGCATGAGGAAGTTCAGCGCTACCCTTTCGGCGGCGAGGATTGCCCTCGCATTGCCGGCGATGCGCCCGACGACCTGCCCTGCCTCGATGCGATCGCCGTCGCGGGAAAGCGCATCAAATTGCAGTTGCGGGTCGATGGCCTTGAACGCCGCCATGGCCAGCGGCATGCCGCACAGCACGCCGGTCTCGCGCGTGGCAAGCACCGCGGTGGCTGTGGCGTCCGGCGGGATGGTCGCGTCGGAGGTGATGTCGCCGGCGCGGCCGAGATCTTCCTTGAGCGCCGCGCGAACCGCGTCCTCGACAAGGAGGACCGGCAACGCCGGCAACAGGTTTTCCTCATGCCTGGCCATCACGCGGCCTCCCGCGCTGCGGCTTCCTGCGCAATGTCATCGGCCTCGGCCATGGTGGTGAAGGTGCGGTGCTTCCACTCCTGCCGCTCGTTCGGGAAATCATCGCGGTAATGTCCGCCGCGGCTTTCCTCGCGCTTGAGCGCCATGGCCGCGATCAGCTTGGCCGTGGCCAGCGCATTGGCGAAACGGGGCGAGCGGTTGGTCCCTTCCAGCGACACGATGGTCTTCAGCGCCTCGCGCAGGCCGGGGCCGTTGCGTATGACGCCCGCATGCTTGCTCATGGTCTGGCGCAGCAGCTTCATGGCCGCACTGTCGCCGGCCGGTTCGACCGCCTCGCGCTCGCCGGAACGGTCCGTCCAGGGATTGGTCTTCGGGCCGGGCAGGTGCCCTGCGATATCGGCGGCAATGCGCGCGGCAAAGACCACCGCCTCGAGCAGCGAATTGGAGGCCAGCCGGTTCGCGCCGTGCGCGCCGGTCGAGGTGACCTCGCCGCAGCCCACAGCCCGTCGATCGAGGTGCGCCCGTCGGCGTCGGTAAGGATGCCGCCCATGTGATAATGCGCGGCCGGCACGACGGGATCGAGCTGCGTCACCGGGTCGATGCCCGCCTCCATGCAGTAGCCGTACACGGTCGGGAACTCATCCGGGAAATGGCTGCCGACCGCTTCACGGCAATCGAGGAAGGCGCCGCGCCCGGCATCACCTCGCGGAAAATGCCGCGTGCAACGATATCGCGCGGAGCAAGTTCGCCTTCCGGATCGATGTCGAGCATGAAGCGGTGCCCGGCGGAATTGATCAGCGTGCAGCCCTCGCCGCGCAATGCCTCGGTGGCGAGCGGTGCCGGATCGCGGCCGACATTGATCGCGGTCGGGTGGAACTGCACGAATTCCGGATCGGCGATGATCGCGCCGGCGCGGGCCGCGATGCCGCAGCCGTCGCCGCGCGCTTCGTCGGGGTTGGTGGTGACCGCGTACAGATGACCGATGCCGCCGGTCGCCAGCACGACGGCGCGGGCGGGGAACTGGATGCGCTTCGGCGAGCGGCCGCCATCGGGCCGCGCGATCATGCCGGTGACGAAGCGGCCCTGCACCAGCAGTTCCTCGGCGACATAGCCTTCCATCAGCCGGATCGACGGCGTGTTGCGCACGGCGAGCACCAGCGCCTCCATGATGGCGCGCCCGGCCATGTCGCCCTGGACGCGCACGACGCGGTTTTCCGAATGCGCCGCCTCGCGCGAGGTCTGGAGCCGCCCTGCAAGGTCCTGGTCGAAGGGCACGCCGTAGTCGAGCAGATCATGAACCCGCGCGGCGGCCTCGCGAGACCATCAGCCGGGCGATCTTCTCATCGACGATGCCCGCGCCGGCCGCGATCGTGTCGGCGAGATGCTTTTCGACCGTGTCGCCCTCCGACACGGCAGCGGCAATGCCGGCCTGCGCCCAGGCGGATGACGCGCCCTGGCCGATCGGCGCGGCGGCGAGCACGGTGACCGGCCGCGGCGCGAGCTTCAGCGCGCAGAACAGGCCGGCAAGCCCGCCGCCGACGATGACCACGTCGTCAATGCCGGTCCACGACCGGGCGGAAAAAGTTCAGGCTGCAGGGCGGTCATGATGAAATTCCGTTGTGTCTTCGATTTGAAAAGCTACCCCTCCCCATCCCCTCCCCACAAGGGGGAGGGGCTTACCGGGTTCCGACGCCGTGTTTCACCATCTCGAACGGTGCGCAGAGCAGGCGCCAAAACCCCTCTAGTGGGGAGGGGTTCTTTCAATGTCCCTTGAGATTGATCATGCGCTCGACCGCGAGGCGGGCGCGGGCGGCGATCAGCGGGTCGACCATCACTTCCTCGCGCATGGTCGAGCAGGCTGTCGAGGATCTTCGGCAGCGTGATGCGCTTCATGTGCGGGCAGAGATTGCACGGGCGATGAACTCGACGCCCGGGCTTCCGCCTCGATGTTGGAGCCATCGAGCATTCGGTGACGAGCAGCACCTTGGCGCCCGGCTTGTGGCCCTTGGCATATTCGATCATGCCGGCGGTCGAGCCGGTGAAAGTCGGCACTCGGCGATCACGTCGGGCGGGCATTCGGGGTGGGCGATGATCTGGATCGCCGGGATCGGCCGCCTTGTAGGCGAGCAGTTCCTCGCGCGGTGAAGCGCTCATGCACCTCGCAATGGCCCTTCCAGGTGATGATCTTCATCGTGGTCTGGCGCGGCGACATTTTGCGCCAGATACTCGTCGGGGATGAAGCAGCACGCGTGTCGACGCCGAAGCTCTCGACCACGCGCACGGCGTTGGACGAGGTGCAGCAGATGTCGCTCTCGGCCTTCACGTCGGCCGAGGTGTTGACATAGGTGACGACCGGCACGCCGGGATAGGCCTCGCGCAGCAGCCGCACATCCGCGCCGGTGATCGACTCGGCGAGCGAGCAGCCGGCGCGCATGTCGGGGATCAGCACGGTCTTGTCCGGGTTGAGCAGCTTCGAGGTCTCGGCCATGAAATGCACGCCGCCCTGCACGATGATTTCGGCGTCCACCTTGGTCGCCTCGCGGGCGAGCTGCAGCGAGTCGCCGACGATGTCGGCGACGCAATGGTAGATTTCCGGCGTCTGGTAATTGTGCGCCAGGATGACGGCGTTGCGCTCCTTCTTGAGCTCGTTGATCGCCTTGACGTAGGGCGCATGCACCGGCCACTCGATGGCGGGGATATGGTGCCTGACCTTCTCGTAGAGATGCGCGGTCTCGCGCGCGACCTCCTGCGTGTAGGCAAGGTCGGGCTTCGGCAATACGCCGAACCGGTCGGCCGCAGTCAGCACTGCCGGGCCAATCTTTGGCGCAACTTCGTTCTGGCTTGCCAATGTCATCGCAAAACTCCCCGCCCCCACACCATTTATGCTCATTTTGAGCATAAATGCGCTACAAAAGATGTCCGCCAAGCGGACGCAGATAAGTTATGCTCAATAGTGAGCATAATCAACCCGGCCGTACAAATATTGTCCCGGCCCCTTTGAACACCGATCAGGTTGCGGGTTCGGCAGCCCCGCCGCCGTCTTCCGGCGTGCCTGACGGACCTGTGGATTGCGGCGGGCTTGCACGGCCGCTCAACAGGATGCGCTGGTAGAACCGCCCGATCGCAAGCAGCGAGAGGCCAAGCCCGATAAACGAGAATGCGCGGTAGGCGCCCGGTCAGCGCCGACATGTCGATGAGGAACACCTTCGTGACGGTGAGCGCGATCAGGATGCCGGAAGCGGCGCGGATCGCCTGCGAGCGGAGCAAATGCCCCGCGGCAAGCAGCGCCACGCCGAGCAGAAGCCATGCGACCGAGTAGGTCCACACTTCCGCTTCGCTGGCAAAATTCCACAACTCCATCTGGTCGCCCTTCCAGGCATGGCGAATGGTCAGCGTCACCCACATGAACAGCAGCAGGCCTGCCAGAGCCGCGAAGCCGAGCGTATACCAGCGCGGCCGGATCGGGCGGGCCTGTATCGCGACCAACCCCGCCATGAGTGCCGGCAACAGATAGGCGGGCAACAGGATGTTGAAGAAGAGGCTTGGATTGATCGCGGGTGCATCGATGAGCGGGTTGTTGAGCACGAGCAGACCGATGCCGATCAGGGCCGCGCCGATCACGCCCGCAACCGAAGTCGCGAGCGCGTAGATCCGCGCACCGGTGAGAGTCGCCACACGCTGCAGGCCGAGGGTGAAGCCGAGTGCCGCCAAAGCATCCGTCGCGGTTTCGGCCAGTCCGGGAGCATCGGCATTGATGTTGCCGCCTGCCAGCCAGTGGCGGATTTCGAGCGCCACGAAAAGGCCGAGCAGAGCGAGGCCGGCTGCGATCGTTCCGGCGGCCGGCAGGTTGGAGCCGTTGCGCCGCATCCATTCGCCGCCAGCGACAATCGCAATGGCGGGAAGCCCCGTCAGCAGGATGAGCTTGTTGAAGAACGGCGTGGCGCCGATGCTTGCCGCGTCGAAGGGCAGGCTGAACCAGATATTGGCGGCGCCGATCAACGCGGCAAGCAATGCCAGCACCGGCAACACCGCAAGCGGCCTGTTGCCGTGGACCCAGGCGATGCCAGCGGAGGCAAGCGCGAAGGCGAGCGGCAGCCAGCCGGTGTCGAGCGTCACGGCGAAGGCAAAGGACAGCGAAGCGATGGAGGCGACCGCGAAAGCGGCGGGTGCGGGCGCGGTCATGTCGCCGGGACGGGCGCGGGTGAAGATTTCCGTTGCGGCGGCAAATCCGAATGCCAGCGCAAGCGCGACCGCGCCGAAAAGCCGGTGCGTCTCGAACGGGGCAACGCGCATATAGGCGATGACCAGGCCAAGTACCGCGATCGCTCCCGTGGCGGATGCAAGCCAGCCCGCCGCCCTTGGCGCCTGCGCGGCAGCACGCCACGCGCCCCACAACAGCGCCAGCGCGGCGGGGGCAGCGACAATAACAGCGTTGCGAACATAAGCGGCCGTGTCGGGTGGAACGAGGCCCCGCCAGACGTCGTCCGGACGGTCAAGACCGGGCTGGTAGGCAAGGTTGAGATCCAGCGCCGCGACGGCGACCAGCGCCATGAACCCCGAAAGGATCGACACGGGCGCGAGCGCAGGCCACAGCACTGCCCCGGCTGCGGCGATCAGGGAGACGACAACGCCGCGCCAGCGGCAGGGGCAGATGCTGGTTGGAAGCTGCATGGAACAGGAAAGCTGCCGCCAGCGCAGCAAAGGCAACCACTGCCGCCGGGTCGACCGGCGCTTCTGCCGGTGGGCGGGGATTGCCGTGGGCGTATCTGCCGAAAGCACCGAGATAAAGCAGGCCGGATCCGGCCAGCAGCGCAAATCCGGCAAGGCCCGCCGAGACATCGCCGGACAGTGCCGTGAGGGCTGTCCAGATCGCCGACCCGGCGACGCCGGCAATGGCAAGCCAAAGCCAGCCCCTGACAACCGCGATGCCGAGTACCGATGCGGTGACCACGAGCACGTGGGCCGCGAGCGCGTAATAGTTCGGTTCGTCGGACGAAACGAGCAGCGGCGTCAAGTAGGAGCCGACGACGCCAAGCGCCGCCAGGCCCGGCCCATGAACGGCCGACAGAGCCAGCGTCGCAATGCCGGCAAGGGTGAGCGCGATGAATGCCGCGCCGGGGCCGATGAAACCGTAGAGCGCATAGGCCGCGTAGATGGTAGCGAACGCGGCTACCGCCCCGGCGCCCGTGAGGATGGCCGGTACGTCGGCGTTGGAGAAAACGGGCAGTTCCAGCTTGCGGTCGCGGCGGCGCAGCCATTCCCCGCCAGCCAGCAGCGCCAGCGAAAACAATGCGCCGAGAATGACCCGCGCGCCGGGACCAAGCAAACCGGCCTCGATGGTGGCGCGGACCAGCAGCACCGCGCCCAAAGCGGTGGCAAAGCCGCCAAGGATTACCGACCACGCGCCCGCCGATAAGGCTTTCCAGGTCACGGCGCGGCCTTGCGGGCGCCTCGGGCGGGGTTGCCGGAGCCTCGTGCGGCACCTCTTCGCTGGCGGCGATCGGCAGTTCCGTTTCCTCCGCCTCTTCCAGCGAGGGCTGCGGAACGGCCTCGGCCTGCGTCAATGGCGCGTCCGCGGCTTCGGGCGGTGGAGAACCGAGGACGGCTTGCTGCAGCAGGTCGACCTTCTCGCGCAGCACGTCGAGCGTGAGGGACAGCTGGTTGTTGCGCCTTTCGAGCGTTTCGATCGCCCTTCGCCCCTGCAGCGCCATGATGAATCCGGCAATGGCCAGGACCGGCAAGGCCACGAGAGCGAGCATTGCGACAAGCGCCAGAATCACCTCCATGCGCGTACCATCCCCGGCCTAATCCCCTTCGCCGGTGTTATCCCACTTTGCCGGGCTTGCCGCAATCGACTGCCGGTTCAGCAAAGTGAAACGCTGCGATCAGCAAAATCCGCGCCAGCGTCGCCCTATTTCTGCTAGTCAGTCTGTTCGCATTTCAAGGAACGATCGCCAGTGTCCACGCAAGCCAAGAACCCGCCGCTGCCCCTGCTGCTCATTGCCTGCGGCTGCCTCATCGCGATGATGACTTTCGGTCCGCGTTCCGCGATGGGCTTCTTCCAGCTTCCGATGCTCGCGGAGCGTGGCTGGGACCGGGAGACCTTCGGCCTCGCCATGGCGATCCAGAACCTGTTCTGGGGTTTGGGAACGCCCTTTTTCGGCGCCATTGCCGACCGTTTCGGCACTTGGCGGGTGCTTGCGCTCTCGGGAATTTTCTACACGAGCGGCCTTGTGCTGATGTCGGTCGCCGACACACCGCTGTGGCTGCATATCGGCGGCGGCGTACTCATCGGGCTGGGCATTGCATCGGGCTCGTTCGGCATCGTGTTGGCGGCATTCGCGCGCAATGTCGCGCCGTCGCAGCGCAGCATGGTGTTCGGCTTCGGCACGGCGGCCGGATCGGCCGGCATGTTCGTGTTCGCGCCGCTCAGCCAGGGTTTGATCGACGCGGTCGGCTGGAAGGACGCGCTGGTTTGGCTGGGCGTGCTGATGCTCGTCATTCCCGTGCTGGCGATTCCGCTGCGCGGCAATGCCTCGAGCGGCACGCAAGGCCAGGCCGCCTATGAGCAGAGCGTGCGCGAGGCACTGCGCGAGGCGCTGGGGCACCAAAGTTACCTGCTGCTGGTATCGGGCTTTTTCGTTTGCGGCTTCCAGGTCGCATTCATCACGGCGCATTTTCCGGCGTTCCTGGGCGATATCGGCATCGCGCCCGGCTATGCCGTGCTGGCGCTGGCGCTGATCGGCCTCTTCAACATCGCCGGCTCGCTCGGGGCGGGCTATATCGGCCAGCGCCATTCAAAGCCGATATTCCTCGCGCTGATCTACATCGCGCGGTCGGTGGTGATAACGGCGTTCCTGCTGATACCGCATTCGCCCGCAGCGGTGATCGTGTTTGCGGTTCTGATGGGCCTGCTTTGGCTGTCCACCGTGCCGCCGACGAACGCGCTGGTAGCCATCATGTTCGGGACAAGGCATCTTGGCCTGCTTGGCGGCCTCGTGTTCCTTTCGCACCAGCTCGGCTCGTTCATCGGCGTGTGGCTCGGCGGCTACCTGCGCGACGTGACCGGCTCCTACGACATCGTCTGGTGGCTGGCGGTAGGGCTCGGCATCTTCGCTGCCATCGTGCACTGGCCGATTTCGGAAAAGGCAGTCGCCCGCCCGCAATTGCAGCCGGCGCAATAGCTATTTCAGCGGCGGCAGCGGGAAGATCGCGCAGGTCTCGGTGCCGGTCGCGATCAGCTTTCCGTCCACTGTCTTGATCGTGCCTTCGCTTACCGCCGTCGTGCGGCCGAGATGGACGACACGCGCTTCGCAAATGACTTCGCCGGAATGGGCGGACAGCGGGCGAACGAGGTTCACCTTGAACTCGATCGTGGTGTAGCCGGTACCAGCCGGAAGTTTCGTCATGACGCAGCAGCCGAGCGCCGAGTCGAGCAGCGTCGCCATCCAGCCGCCATGCACCGTCCCGGCGGGATTATAGTGCTCGAGCAGCGGCTGGCCGCGAAACCTGACCATCCCGTCGTCCACATCGCAAGGGGCGAAATTCAACAGCTTGGCGATGTGCGCGGGCGGCAGCTTGCCCGCCAGCATTTCACGCAAAAGAACGATGCCCGCAGTATCGTGCAGGCGCGCCAATGGAATGATACCCGCCTCGATTTCATCCGGAATCATCCGCGCGCTCATTGGCCCCTCCCCTGGTCGGCGCGGGGAAGCTATACCGGATTGCCCGGCGTTTCCACGGGTGAAAGCGCGCGCAAAACCGCATTCACGAAGGAGGCGCGGGCATCGGGCGGGCGAATGCCGCGCGGCTCCCAGACATGGCGCGCCAGGAAATGTCCCGAGACCGCAAACCCGGCGCGGACCTGCGCATCCAGCGGCGGTTGATCGGATGGCGCGACCGGCGCAAGGAAGGCCGGCATCTCCAGCAATTTCGCTGCCCAGGGCGCGCCGGCCTCACGGCTGACCGCCCTGCCCGTCTTGGGCGAGACATAGACGAGGTCTCTCGTTTGCCCCGTCGCGGCGCAGCGCGAGAGATCGAGGCCGAAGCCGAGTTCGTCGAGCATCGCCAGCTCGAAGCGGATCAACAGGCGCGCCGCTTTTTCCGGTTCGTCCAGATTGTCGAGGATCACCAGCGCTGCCCGATAGAGCGAAGCATGGGGGTCGCGCTCGGGCAGCAGGCGCATGTGCGCGGCAAGCAATTGCAACCCGTTGAGCGCCAGCGGCGTTTCCATAAGCATGGCGGCGCGCAGGCGATCCGCCTCGATGGCGAAATTACCCAGATGCTCGTCAAGGCGCGCGCGCCATGTCACTTCGACCGAATTGCCGGGCTGCAGCACGGCGCGCATGCGCGACGAGCGCCCACCGCGCACGAGGCCCAGGTGGCGACCGTGCGTCGGCGTCATCACCTCAAGGATGACGCTGGTCTCGCCGTGGCGGCGAACGCCGAGGATGATCGCTTCGTCGCGCCATTCCATCGGTGCCGGCTCCGGCTGCCGCCAAAGTCTGAAACTCGGCCTAGCGGCGGGGGAATTCAAGACCCATTTCGCGGTAGCGCTCGGGATCGTCGCCCCAGTTCTCGCGCACCTTCACGAACAGGAAGAGATGCACCGTGCTGCTCGAGAATTTCCGCGATTTCCTTGCGCGCGGCCATGCGAGATCGCCTTGATCGTCTCGCCCTTGTGGCCGAGCACGATCTTCTTCTGGCTGTCGCGCTCGACATAGATCGACCTGCTCGATCCGCACGCGAGCCGTCCTTGCGCTCTTCCCAGTTTTCGGTCTCGACATGGGACGAATAGGGCAGTTCCTGGTGCAGGCGCAGGAACAGCTTCTCGCGGGTGATCTCGGCGGCGAGCTGGCGCATCGGCAGGTCGGAAATCTGGTCCTCGGGATAGTAGCCACGGGCCCGGCGGCAGGCTTGCGGCGAGCCAGTCGAGCAGGTCGTCGCAGCCGTCGCCGTTCAGCGCCGAGACCATGAAGGTGCGCTCGAAGGGCAATGCGCGTTGGCGGCCTGGCGGCGAGCGTCCAGCAGGTCTTCGCGGCTGCACCGGTCGATCTTGTTGAGGACCAGCACCTTGCGGCTGCGGCACGTCCTTCAGCGCCTTCGAGGATCGCCTCCGCATCGCCGCGTCAGGCCGCGCTCGGCGTCGATCAGCACCAGGACTGATATCGGCATCCTTGGCGCCGCCCCAGGCGGTCGTCACCATGGCCCGGTCGAGCCGGCGGCGCGGCTTGAAGATGCCGGGCGTGTCGACGAAGACGATCTGCGCGTCGTCGTGGGTGGCGATGCCGCGGACGATGGCGCGGGTCGTCTGCACCTTGTGGGTGACGATCGACACCTTGGCGCCGACCAGCTGGTTGACCAGCGTCGACTTGCCGGCATTGGGCGCGCCGATCAGCGCGACGAAGCCGGAGCGTGTCTGCCGGTGCGGCGATCGTTCACTGTCACTGGTCGTCCTTCTTCGCCCTGCCAGACGCCGTCGTTCGCAGCGAGCATGGCCGTGCGGCGGCCTGTTCGGCGACGCGCTTGGAGCGGCCCGTGCCGCTTGCCTCGGCCGTGCCGCTGACACTGCGACCGTCACGGTGAAAACGCGGGTCGTGGTCCGGGCCGACCGTTCGCGCTCACGTGTAGACTTGGCGTGCCGAGGCCGCTTGCGCGTGCGCCCATTCCTGCAATTCGGTCTTGGGGTCGCGCCGGGCCGCTTCGCGGCATTGCATCGCGTGCTGCCCCAGAAGCGCTGGATGAAGGCGCGCAGCGGCTCGAGGCCGCCGTCGAGATAGATCGCGGCGATCAGCGCCTCGACCACATCGGCGCGCACGGATTGCATGCGCTTGCGCCGTCGAGCTCCTTGAGGTCGGCGCCGGTGCGGATGAATTCGTGCAGGTCCAGTTCGTCGGCCATTTCGGCGCAGGTGTTCGCGCATTGACCAGCTGCGTTGAGCCGCAGCGACAAGTTCGCCCTCGTCGGCGTCGGGAAACAGCGCGAACAGCATTTCGGCGACGACGAGGCCGAGCACCCGGTCGCCGAGAAATTCCAGCCGCTCGTAGTCGAGCTGCCGTCGGCCTGCTTGCGCGCGCTCGCATGGGTCAGCGCCCGCTCGAGGCTGGCGTAGTCGGTGAACGTGTAGCCCAGCCGCTCTTCGAGGCTTCCGAACGGCTGCGTTCGCGCGTTCCTTGCCGGTCGCGGAGTATGGCCATCGCAAGCGGATCCAGTTGAACAAGCGCGATCGGACGCATGTCGGCCGGCCAGCGCCAGATCTCCAGCGGGCTGGCGCCGCCGTGCGATGGAGAAGAAGATGATCTTGGCGCGGCCGACCAGATTTTCGACCGGCACGAAGCCGACGTCGAAGCGGCTGTCGAGCGAATTGTCGCGGTTGTCGCCCATCATGAAGATAATGCCCGGGCGGCACGATCGAAACTCGCGCGTGTTGTCGCCGCTGCGAGTTCGGGGTTCAGGTCGAGCGTGTCGTAGGTGACGCCGTTCGGCAGCGTCTCGCGGTAGACATCGACCGGGCCGCTCGACTTCGGTGACGTCCGGATTGTCGATCTCGCCGACCTTCTCGCGCTTGACCGGCTCGCCATTGATGTGGAGCACGCCGTCCTATCATCTGGATCTTGTCGCCCGGCAGGCCGATCACCCGCTTGATGTAGTCGAGCGTCGGATTTGGCGGGAACTTGAACACGACGACATCGCCGCGTTCGGGTTCGGCCGCCCAGATGCGGCCCGCAGAACAGGTTCGGCGAGAACGGGCAACGAATAGCGCGAATAGCCGTAGGCGTATTTGGAGACGAACAGATAATCGCCGACCAGCAGTGTCGGGCGTCATCGAGCCGGACGGAATGGTGAAGGGCTGGAACAGGAAGGTGCGGATGACCAGCGCCAGCAGCAGCGCCTGGACGATGACGCTTGATGGTCTCGCCAAGGCCGCCGGCTTTCTTCTGCCGTCTTTCCGTCACGCTCATGTCTTCCTCGTCGTGGAGTTGCCATCTATAGCGGATTGACGTGTCGAGGCTGGCAACGCCGGCACGATGCGGTGATGCGACATATGGCGATGCGCGGCCTTGGCGATCGCGGCAGCGCCTCGATGATCACAAAGGCCTGGGCCAGCGGATAATCATCGGTGATGGTCAGGTGGATGATCGGCTTCGTGGCCCGGCGGGCATCATCGCGCCAGCCGCTTCGCCGCCCCGCCGGTCAGCTTCATGGTCGGCTTGCCGCCCGGCAGGTTGACCACGCCCATGTCGCGCCAGAACACGCCATGCGACATGCCGGTGCCGAGCGCCTTGGAGCAGGCCTCCTTGGCGGCGAAACGCTTGGCATAGGACGCGGCGCGCTGGCTGCCGGCGATCCGATTTCTCGCTGCTCGATCTCGGTGAAAATCCGCGGCGATGAAGCGCTCGCCATAGCGCTCGAGCGATTTCTCGATCCGGCGGATGTCGATGAGATCGCTGCCAATGCCGATGATCATGCGGCAGCCGGCTTGGCCGGCTCGCGGCGCGCGATCGCGCGCCGGTCAGATCCTCAGGCGGCGATGTTCGCGGAAGCCGCGCATCGCGACCAGCGAACCATCCATAGGTGAACCGCGGCGAAAAGCAGTGCCCAGCGGCATCGCGCCGATGGCCATCGGCTTGATGCACCGGTTCCCACATCGAGCCAAAATTCATGTGCAGATCCAGCTGATTCCGCCCTGATGCAGGCGCTGTCTTGGCGCTTGCAGCTCGCGCTGTCACCGGTCCGAGAATCAGCTCGTGCCGACCTGCCAGGTCGGCGCCGCCAGATCAGCGGAAAGGTCAGCGGATTGCCGGCGGCGGTGCCAAGCGCGGCGGCAATCAGGTTGCCGCGCAAGCAGCCAGGCAAGCAGCGAATGCCATGCACGAAGTGCAAGCCCGATGAACGGGCGTGAAGGATGCAAACACGCCGGCTGCAACGCCTGCGGCGATGCGCATGCGGCGTGGCCGTCAGCCGCAGCACCCGCTTCGACAATAGTAGCGCGAACGAGCGCGGCCAGGATGCGCCGCGGCCAGACGGCGATTTCGCGAAGCGTTTTGCCTTCCGGTCCGGCTGGTGTTGCGACATCCGAAGAACATCGCTTGCATCGAATCCGGCCGCAGCATCTGCAGCCTAGCCGCATTGCGCCAGCGACAATGCATGTTGCAATCCGATATGCCGATTTACGCCGTACTGTGCCAGATGTGCCGGCTGCCGGGCTTGATCGGCGGGAATTGCGGCAAGTTCCGGCGGCAGCTGGTCGGCCGGCATAGGCCGGAACCTCGTATTCGCGCCAGCGCGACCAGCGGCACGCCGACATCGGCCTTGCCGGCCGAGCGGTCGATGAGGCAGGCGGCGGCGACGACCTCGGCGCCGAGTTCGCTCAAGGCATTCGACCGTCTCGCGGATCGACAGGCCGGTGGTGACGATGTCCTCGACGATGACCACGCGCGCGCCCTGCTCGATCTCGAACCGGCGCAGGCGGAACACGCCGTCCTCGCGCTCGACCCAGATGGCGGGAACGCCGAGATGGCGCGAGGTCTCGTAGGCCGGGATGATGCCGCCGACGGCCGGGCCGACGACGTAGTCGATCTTGCCCGGCACGTCGGCGCGGATCTTTCGGCCAGCGCCTTGCACAGCTGTCTCGGTCTTGTCGGCATGCATGAAGACGCGCGCCTTCTGCAGGAAGACCGGGCTGCGCAGGCCCGAGGTCAGGATGAAATGGCCCTTCGAGGATCGCGCCGCGCCGCGCGGAAGATCGTCGAGCACCTCGTCGCGTGTCCATGCGATCTCCCGTGATTCGGTCCGGCTCAGCCGTTGACGCGCTCGGCCTTGCCGACGACTGGGCTTGGCCTGCAAGCTGGCGGATGCATGCCGGGTCAGGTGCTTGAGGTCCCAGACCTCGAGGTCGATGAGCATTTCGGTGAAGTCCGGGCGCCGTGCTGCATCATCGACAGATTGTGAGATGTTGGCGTCGTTGTCGGCGATGACCTCGGCGATCTCGGCGAGCGTGCCCGGCTCGTTGATGGCCGTGACCGACGATCCGCGCCGGGAAGCGCTCGCCATTGCCCTCCTCGATGTCCCAGCGCACGTCGAGCCAGCGCTCCGGCTGGTCGTCGAAGGCGGTCAGCGCCGGCGACTGGATCGGATAGATGGTGATCCCCTCGCCCGGCGTGAGGATGCCGACGATCCGGTCGCCCGGCACGGCGCCGCCATCGGGCGCGAAGCGCACCGGCAGGTCGCCGCCTGCGCCGCGGATCGGAATGCGCGCTTGCCGGTATCTTGCCGGTCTTTCGCCTCTGCGCCCGGGCACTTGGAACAGCATGCCGGCCGGCCTTGCAGGCCGAACCAGCCTTCCTCGTTCGCGGCTGGGCGGAACGTCGTCTGACGCGCTCGTCCTTGTAGTCGGGATAGACCGCCTGCATCACATCGCCGGAGGCGAGTTCGCCGCGCCCGACCGCCGCCAGCACGTCCTCGACATCCTTCGCGCGCAAGCCGCGGCAGGGCAGCGACAGGCTTCATCGCGCTTGAACGGTCTTGCCGGCGCGTTCGAAAGCGCGCTCGAGGATGCGTATGCCGAGCCCGGAATACTGCTTGCGCATGGCCTCGCGCGTGGCGCGGCGGATGGCGGCGCGCGCCTTGCCGGTGACCACCATCGATTCCCAGGCCGCCGGCGGCACCTGCGCCTTCGAGCGGATGATCTCGACCTCGTCGCCGTTCTGCAGTTCGGTCATCAGCGGCATGATGCGGCCGTTGATCTTGGCAGCCGACGCAGGTGTCGCCGACGTCGGTGTGGACCGCATAGGCGAAATCGATCGGCGTCGCGCCGCGCGGCAGGGCGATCAGCCGGCCCTTGGGCGTGAAGCAGAACACCTGGTCGTGGAAGAGTTCGAGCTTGGTGTGCTCGAGGAACTCCTCCGGATTGTCGCCCTCGGCGAGCTGCTCGATGGTGCGCCGCAGCCAGTGCGTAGGCGCGTGTCTTTCGACAGCGTCCGTCGCCGTCCGGCGACTGCGACCTTGTCCTTGTAGAGCGCATGCGCGGCGATGCCGATATTCGGCGATGTCGTCCATCTCCGCGGTGCGGATCTGCAATTCGACGCGCTGGCTGCGACGGCCCGACGACGGTGGTGTGGATCGAGCGGTAGTCGTTCTGCTTCGGCGTCGAGATGTAGTCCTTGAAGCGGCCTGGCACCATCGGCCAGGTCGTGTGGACTATCGCCGAGCGCGCGGTAGCAATCCTCGACCTTGTCGACGATGACGCGGAAGCCGAAGATGTCGGAGAGCTGCTCGAAGCCGAGCGCCTTGCGTTCCATCTTGCGGAAGATCGACCAGGGCTTCTTCTGGCGGCTCTTGACCGTCGCCTTGATGCCGTTCGCGTTCAACAGCTTCGGACAGTCAGTTCTCGATCTGCGCGATGACGAGCATCGCGGTTGCGCTTCGAAACCTCGTCAAGCCGCGCGGTCACCGTCGCGCAGGCCTCCGGGTTGATGTGGCGGAAGGACAGTTCCTCCAGTTCCTCGCGCATGTCCTGCATGCCCATGCGCCCGGCGAGCGGCGCATAGATCTCCATCGTCTCCTCGGCGATGCGCTTGCGCTTGTCCTCCGGCATGTGGTCGAGCGTGCGCATGTTGTGCAGGCGGTCGGCGAGCTTGACGAGCAGCACGCGCACATCGTCGGAAATGGCCAGCAGCAGCTTGCGCAGGTTTTCCGCCTGCTCGGCCTTCTTGGAAACGAGATCGAGCTTCTTGAGCTTGGTCAGGCCCTCGACGAGCTCGCCGATGTCTCGCCGAAGATCGTCGTCGATCTCGTCGCGGGTCGCGTCGGTGTCCTCGATCGTGTCGTGCAGCAGCGCGACGGCGATGGTCGCGTCGTCGAGCTGCAGGTCGGTGAGGATCGCGGCGACTTCGAGCGGATGGGAGAAATAGGGATCGCCAGTGGCGCGGCTTCTGCTGCGCCATGCTTCTGCATGGCATAGACATAGGCCTTGTTGAGCAGCGCCTCGTTCGCGTCCGGCTTGTAGCGCTGGTCACCCGCTCGACAAGTTCGTACTGCCGCATCATGGCGGCTGCTCCCTGGTCCTGGCCTGATCACACATATGCGCCCGGCGCGTGATTTGACGGCGCCACCCGCAATGCACTGACCGGAATCGAAAAAGCGTCCGATTGACGCGGACGCCGAATCCAGAATTGCGCCTTGTCTGGCGCCGTCTCAGAAGTCGTCGCTCTTCTCGGGCGGGACCAGGCCTTCGATGCCGGCAAGCAGGTCGTCTTCCGACATGCGGTCGAAGGTGACGTCGGCTCCGGCCTGTCCTCGCTGTCGGCGAAGATGCCGGGCTGAACGCTCATGTCCGGAGCACTGGAATCGCCTCGGCTCGCTCCGGCTCGTCCACCTCCACATGCTTCTGCAGCGAGTGGATGAGGTCTTCCTTGAGATCGTCCGGCGAGAGCGTCTCGTCGGCGATCTCGCGCAGCGCCACGACCGGGTTCTTGTCGTTGTCGCGGTCAATCGTGATCGGCGCGCCGCTGCGAGATCAGGCGGGCGCGATGGCTGGCCAGAAGCACCAGCTCGAAGCGGTTGTCGACCTTGTCGATGCAGTCTTCGACGGTGACGCGGGCCATGTGACGGCTCCCGTAGTTCCAGAATTTCGGGAATGTGAAAGGCTGACTAGACCGAAATGGCGACGATTTCAAGACTAATCGCCTCACGTCAGCCGGCAACATCGCGGTCGCGATGATCACCCGCAGTGCCGAAGTCAAGACCGCACACTTACCCAACGTCATTGTTTGTTGCGAACTTTCCATGTTGTCATCATAGCCGTATTGCGTCAGCGCAGTTGCCCGTATACTCGGAATGTGCCTGGCCTTGTTGCGGCCGGTGCCGCATTGATTCGTAACACTGTTGAATATAGGAACGATTATCGGGGGCGAAATGTTTGACCCACGCGAAAAGATCGCGCTTTTCATTGATGGCGCCAATCTGTACGCCACGTCGAAAGCGCTCGGCTTTGACATCGACTACCGCAAGATGCTGAAGCACTTCCACAAGGGCTATCTGCTGCGCGCCTATTACTACACCGCGCTGGTCGAGGATCAGGAATACTCGTCGATCCGCCCGCTGATCGATTGGCTGGACTACAACGGCTACACGGTCGTGACCAAGCCGACCAAGGAATTCACCGACTCCATGGGCCGCCGCAAGATCAAGGGCAACATGGACATCGAACTCGCCATCGACGCGCATGGAACTGGTCGACACGGTCGACCATTTCGTGCTGTTCTCGGGCGACGGCGATTTCCGCTCGCTGGTCGAGGCGCTGCAGCGCAAGGGCCGCAAGGTTTCCGTCGTCTCGACCATGTCCACGCAGCCGCCGATGATCGCCGACGATCTGCGCCGCCAGGCCGATCATTTCGTCGACCTGGTGACCCTGCGCGGCGAGATCGGCCGCGATCCGTCCGAGCGCGCCGAGCGTCCCGACCGGCGCCGGTGACGACCCGACGACTCGAAGACGACGACGATTACTGATCGCACCGGACAGCCAGCCATGAAAGGCGCTGTTTCCAGGCAAGGCGAACCCTCGCGCGACTGTCCCGCTCTGTCCGCGGCTTGTCGCCTTCCGCGACGACTGGCGCGGCCGCGAGCCCGCCTGGCACAACGCGCCGGTGCCGACCTCGTCCGATCCGCAGGGCGATGACATGTGCGCCTGCTGATCGTCGGACTGGCGCCGGGGCTGCGTGGAGCAAACCGTACCGGACGGCCCTTCACCGGCGACTATGCCGGCGACCTGCTCTATGCGACGCTGGAGGAGTTCGGTTTCGCATCGGGCGAATATGCTGCCGACCCAAAGGACGGGCTGACGCTGACGGTCCTGCGCGATCACCAACGCGTGCGCTGCGTGCCGCCGGAGAACAAGCCGGTTGGAGCGGAAATCGGCACCTGCCGCAGCTTCCTGACGCCGACGATTGCCCGCTTCCGCAGGCTGGAGGCAGTCCTGACGCTCGGCACGAATCGCGCATGAATTGACCGTGCGGGCACTCGGCGTGAAGCCGGCGCAGGCACCGTTCTCGCATGGCGGCGCGGCAAAGGCCGGCGAAATCACGGTTTTTTCGAGCTACCACTGCTCGCGCTACAACACCAATACCAACCGGCTGACGCCGCAAATGTTCGAGAATGTGTTTGCAGCAATAGCGGCGCAACTGGGCGGCATCACACACGCCCGGTGACATGCGGGGCATGCTGTGGCAGAGAAATGTCGGTTTTCTTGTGGATTCGGCGTCGTTAAAAACTGCGCCTTGCCGCCAAGCCGACAAAATTGTCATGACAAGACACTATTGAATGCAAACCAGAGGCAAACCGGACAGGGAGTTTTCTTGATGGAACTTCGCATCTTCAGGAATGGCCGCCGCGCGGCATTGTTGGCAGCCGCCGCGCTGTCCATTGGAATTGCGATGCCGGGCGCGGCGAGCGCAAAGACCTATCTCGTCAACGGGATCCTGAGCGCCACGCCGATCGGCTACGGCTTCAAGAACCTGAAGAAGAAGATCCCGAACGCCTCGCTGTTCCTCATGGTGTCGGGCGTCGAGGCGGGTTCGATCCGCAAGACCATCGCCGACGACATCCGCAAGCGCCATGCCGCCAATCCGGACGAGCAGTTCACGCTGGCGGGTATCTCCAAGGGTGCTGACGTCGTACTGCAGATCGCGAACGATGTCGCGAAGGACAACATTCCCATCGCCTATCTCGCCATCGTCGAGGGCAATGGCGGCGCGGTGCCGGGCAATGTTCTGCGTGCGGACAATTTCATCTGCGCCAAGGGCGGCGGATTGTGCGCCCAGGCGAAGGTTGCCGGCGCCAACACCATTCCCATCGACACCGGCCACATCGACATGGGCAACAGCGATGTCGTGCATTCGCGGGTAGTCGCCAACGCGAATTGACGGGGCTCAGCCCTTTTCGCGCAACAGCCTGCCCTGTTCGCGCTTCCAGTCGCGTTCCTTGTCATGCTCGCGCTTGTCATGGGCCTTGCGGCCCTTGGCCAGCGCGATCTGCAGCTTGGCGACGCCCCGGTCGTTGAAATAGAGCCGGTTGGGCACGATCGTCATGCCCTCGCGGTTCACCGCACTGGCAAGCTGCGCCATCTGCTTCTTGTGCAGCAGCAGTTTTCGCCGCCGGCGGGGATTGTGGTTGAAGCGGTTGGCCTCGAGATATTCCGGGATGTAGGAATTGATCAGCCACAGCTCGCCGTCTTCTTCGGTGGCATAGCTCTCGGCAATGTTCGCCTTGCCGTTGCGCAGGGATTTGACTTCGGTGCCGACCAGTTGCAGCCCGGCTTCCATGGTCTCGATGAACTCGTAATTGTGCCTGGCCTTGCGGTTGTCCGCGATCAGCTTGCCGTTCATCGATTCCTTTTTCTTCGGGGCTGCCATTGTCTCAGTTGATCAATCCGGCATGAACCATGGCGTCGCGCACCAGCGACTTTGTCGAAGCTTCCAGCGGCACCAGCGGCGAGCGCGTCAGATCGCTGCACTTGCCCAGCAGCGAAAGCGCATGCTTGGCGCCGCCGGGGCTTGGTTCCACGAACAGCGCGCGATGCAGCGGCGTCAGCTTGTCCTGGATCTTGAGAGCCTCGCCGAAACGCCCGGCAAGGCAATGCTCCTGGAACTGCGCGCACAGCCGCGGCGCGACGTTGGCGGTGACCGAAATGCATCCGGTGCCGCCATGCGCATTGAAGCCGAGCGCCGTGATGTCCTCGCCGGAGAGCTGGATGAATTCCGGCCCGCAGGCATGGCGCTGCTCCGACGCGCGCGACAGGTTTGCGGTCGCATCCTTCACGCCGACGATGTTCTTGTGTTCGCGATGGAGGCTCGCCATCGTTTCGGGCAGCATGTCGATGATGGATCGGCCCGGTATGTTGTATATGAACAGCGGAATGGAAATCGCCTCGGCGATGGCTGAAAAATGCGCCTTCATGCCGCGCTGGTTCGGCTTGTTGTAATAGGGCGTCACCACGAGCACTGCGTTCGCGCCAGCCTTCTGGGCATGGCGGGCAAGATCGATCGCCTCGACCGTGTTGTTGGACCCCGCGCCGGCAATGACCGGCACCCTGCCCCTTGCGATCTCGACTGTCAGTTCGACCACATGCTTGTGTTCTTCATGGCTGAGCGTGGGGGATTCGCCCGTCGTGCCGACGGGCACGAGGCCGTGGCTCCCCTCCTCGATCTGCCATTCGACCAAGCCGCGGAATGCCTTTTCGTCGAGCGAGCCGTCCGCCGCGAACGGCGTCACCAGAGCGGGGATCGATCCCCTGAATGCCTGCGTCATGTTTCCTTGTCCCGTCGAACGGCCTTTGCGGCCTTGAAAAAGCGAGCCGGACCATAACCGCCGCCTTCCCGGCCCGCAAGCATTGTCGCGGCCTGTCAGGGCGCGCATTTGGCGCGCACTGAGCCATTCGCGACAAATTGCGCCTGCGCGGAAAGGTTTTGTTAAGAGCTATTTCACCTTATGTCCCGATGATGACACAAAAGAGCTTCATAGGCACAATGGGTGCAAGGCTGGTGGATTTGTCGTTCGACATGAGCACGTTCAGGAAAACCCTGCTTGAAACCGTGAACCGGGCCGTCCTGGCCGGCGCGATCCTTGCGGCTGCGACCCTCGTTGCGCCCGAGGTGAATGCCAGCACGCTCGAGCAGACCGTACCCTTGCCGACACCACGCCCCGCCGATGGCGCACCGTCGCTCGACGCGGCGGCGAAGGAAGCACCGGAAAAGACCGTTTCGCTTGAGACGACCGGGGCAATTCCGGTCATCGCGCCGGTTTCCGGCAACCTCGACCAGGGTCTCTCGGCGCTGTCGGCCAAGGACCCGCAGCGCGCCATGGCGATCGCCGAGGGCATGTCCAGCAATTCGCTTGAACGCAAGATCCTGACATGGTCCATCGCCATTTCCGGGCAGGCGGGCATCCCGGCGGCCTTTATTGCGCGCACGGCGGCAGAATTGCCGGACTGGCCGGCGCAGGAAACGATGCGCGCCAATTCGGAAGCCGCCTTGGCGGGAGCGGGATTGCCGCCGCAGGAAATCATCCGCGCTTTCGGCGGTTCGAAGGCTGAAAGCCTGCGCGGTGCGGTGCTGTTGGCCAGATCCTATCTCGAGACAGGCAACAAGAAGGCTGCCAATGGCGCGATCGCGCCGATCTGGCGCAGCGAACGACTTTCGGCGGCCGACGAAAAGATGGTGATCGAGCGGATCGGCCTTGTCCTGACGCGCGAGGACCATCGCGCCCGCATGCAAATGCAGTTCTACAAGGAGCGCACTGCCGACGGCATGCGCATGGCCTCGCTCGCAGGCCAGACGAGCCTGGCGAAGGCATGGACGGCGGTGCTGAAGAAATCGGGCGACGCCAAGGCACTGATCGCGGCAGTCGATCCCTCGCTACGCAAGGATGCTGCCTACAGCTTCATCAAGATCAAGCAGGCGCGGCGCGACGGCGACTACAAGGAAGCCGCAAAGCTGCTGGTTTCGGCCCCGCGCGACCGTGCGGCGCTGGTCGATCCCGACGAGTGGTGGGTAGAGCGGCGCATCGTCTCGCGCGAGCTTCTCGACATGGGCGATGCTGCAACCGCCTACAAGGTTGCGGCGGCGCATTCGGCCGAAAGCCCGCCGGATGCGGCGGAAGCCGAATTCCACGCAGGCTGGTACTCGCTGCGCTTCCTGAACAATTCCGCCCGCGCGGCCAAGCACTTCGCCAATGTTCTGGAAGCATCGTCGACGCCGATCACGCAGGCGCGCGGGCATTATTGGCTGGCGCGCGCAAAGGGCGGGCCGGCATCGGTCCAGCACTACAAGGCGGCTGCGCAACATGCCGGCACCTTTTACGGACAGCTTGCCGCGCAGACGCTCGGCGTGCGCAAGCTCAACATTTCCAATCCGAAGCCGAACGCTGCGGACCGCACGCGCTTTGCCTCGCGCGATCTCGTGCGGGCGATTGCTGCATTGGAAGAGGCCGGGTACCAGTCGCGCGCCGACATGATCTACCGCCATCTGGCCGAAAGCCTCGATTTGCCCGGCGAACTCGCCCTCCTAGCGGCGCGGGCGGAAAAGCGCGGCAACCGCCCGCTGGCCTTGCAGGTCGGCAAGACGGCACATCAGCGCGGGCTCGAGGTCGATTCCGTTTCGTGGCCTGTCGGGGCGATCCCGAACTCTGCCAAGATCGGCGAGACCGGCCGGGCGCTCGCCTATTCGATCGCGCGGCAGGAAAGCGCCTTCAATGTCGGCGCTGTTTCGCCCGCGGACGCAAGGGGGCTTTTGCAGCTTTTGCCCGGCACCGCCAAGATGATGGCCAAGAAGACCGGCCAGCCCTACAAGCCGAAGGCCCTGACAACCGACGCGGCCTACAACGCCACGCTGGGCGCGGCCTATCTTTCCGAGCAGCTCGACAATTTCGACAATTCCTACATCCTCACCTTCGCGGGCTACAATGCCGGTCCGGGCCGGGTGCGCGAATGGATCGGGCAATATGGCGACCCGCGCGGGCAGAAAATCGAGGCCGTGGTCGACTGGGTGGAGCGCATTCCCTTCACCGAAACCCGCAACTACGTGATGCGGGTGATGGAAAATTACCAGATCTACAAGGCCCGGCTCAGTTCATCGCAGCTCGACATCGAGAATGATTTGCGTTTTGGACGCCGTTAGGCGATTGGCTTCCGCCCAAGACACAGCGGGAGCGGTTGATGTCCGAAACGTTCGACGACAGCGAAGGCTGGACGAGATTTGACTATGGTGCGCCGGACGGCCTCGTCCTTTCGGGCCGCAAATACGGGTTCGGTCACGCTGACGCCCTCCCCGTCATCTGCCTTCCCGGCCTGACGCGCAACGCAGCCGATTTCCACGAACTGGCGCTGCATCTTTCGCGTGGCGCCGCGCGGCCAAGGCCCGTGCTGGCGCTCGACTACCGCGGGCGCGGCCTTTCCGCGCGGGACCGCGACTGGCGACATTACGATGTGCTGACCGAGGCGTGGGACGTGCTTGCCGCCGCGGATGCCGCGGGCATTGGCGAGGCAGCGTTCGTCGGCACCTCGCGCGGCGGCATGATCACGATGATCCTTTCGGCGATGCGGCCCGCGCTCATTGCCTGCGCCGTGTTGAACGACATCGGGCCGCAGATCGAGCCCCGTGGCCTCGTACGCATCCGCAGCTACGTGGAAAAGGACCGCGACCATCCTGGTTGGGATGAGGCTGCGGCAGCGCTCAAGGCGGCCGGGCAGAACCATTTTCCGGCATGGGACGATGGCACGTGGATGCGCCAGGCGCGGCGCATGTACATTGAAAATGGACGGAGAATCGTGCGGCGCTACGATCCCGCCTTGGTCAAGACGCTCGCCGCCATCGACTTCGACCATCCGCTACCGGCGATGTGGCCGCAATTCGCCGGATTGGCGCGCGTTCCGGTCCTCGCTATCCGAGCGGCCAACTCGGATATTCTGTCGCAGGAAACGCTTGAAAGGATGCAACAAATGCATCCCCGGCTTGAAAGCATCACCGTGCAGGGCCAGGGCCATGCACCCGATCTTGGCACGGGGAACCTGCCTTCGAAAATCGCGGCATTCGTAGCGGCGGCCGAGGCAAAGCAGGCCAAGGCTCGCGGGAAGGCCTAGGCGCCGGCGTAGAAGGGCTTCACTTTTTCTTCCTGTCCTTGAACGCTCCCTTGGCAATCGGATTTTTGCCTTCCATCAGGCTTCCCGCCTGCTTCACCCAAAGCTCGCGCTCGATGCGACCGGGAAAAGCGAGTTTCTCACCGATTTCCTTTTGCTGCGCCGGCGTCCATGCCGCGATCTCGGCAAACGTGAATATGCCCATCGCGTTGAGCGCCGCCTCGTTGGTACGGCCCACGCCGACGATCAGCTTCAGATCGTCGCGCGCAGGCGAGCCGCCCTGCTTCTTCCCTGCCGCCTGTTTCTTCGTCTTGGCTGCTACCGGTTCTTCCGGCTTTTTCTCAGCAAGAACAATGGTTTCCGCTGGCGCATCTTCTGCAAGTGACGTCGGTCTTGCTGCCGGACACCAGGGCGGACGGGGGAGACGCCTGAACACTGGTGGCGACCCGATCGGATGCGTCAACCGGAGCCGGTTGGGAAGAATTGACGCCAGCGCTGCCGCCACGGCCGAAGAACCAGCGCAGCAGGCAGCCGAGGATGCAACCGAGAATGAAGGCTATCGCCAGCAGGAAAGCCGACTGGATGATGAACATTGTCATGGACTATACTCCGTCGGTTCGGTCAGGCGCGGCCGCGACCGGACGATGTCCAGCCGAAGAAGATGCCAATGGCGAAAGCGATTGCCAGGAGCCAGATGATTTGCGTCATGAGGTAGAACATCGGTTTCTCGCTTACTTGAGGACGCGGAATTCAATCCGCCGATTTTTCGCCTTGCCTTCCGGCGTGTCGTTGCCGGCGACCGGCTTGCTCTCGCCATAACCCGATGCTTCCAGCCGTGCGGTATCGATCCCAGCCATGGAAAAATACAGCGAGACAGCTTTCGCGCGGTCCTGGCTGAGCTTCAGATTGTCGGCTTCACGGCCATCGGAGTCCGTGTGGCCGGCGATCGCAATTCGCGCCGCAACGCATTAGCCCGCGGCTGCAACGAGTTTGTCGAGCAGCGGCAAGGACACGTCGCTGATCTCCGCCGATCCTTTTTCGAACTGGATCGTTTCCCCGGTCAGCACTTCGTCGATCGTATTCTGGCAATCCTCGACGGCGACCGCGGTCGCTGCAGGGGCAGGAGCGGGTTCGGGCGCCTTTGCTTGCGGAACCACGGGCGCCGAGCCGGCAATCTGTCCGGCCGCCGAAGGCATCGCAGGCAATTCGATCACGGCCGGCTTGGGCTCGGGCGCTGGCTTCACGGGCTCGGGCGCTTTCACGGGCTCTTTCTTGGCCGGCTTCGGCGCTTCCTTTTTCGCAGTCTCCGGCTGCTTGATTTCCATGAGGACAATCTTGCCGCCCGCGGCCACTGCAGCGGCGGTCGATTTGGCAAGCGATTCGAGCGCTTCGGCAGACGCGGCAAGGCCCGTCAGCGTCAATTCGTTTGCGGAGAGCGCGATCGACCCGTTCTTGAGGGACGCCAGGCTGTCCACCGCAAACTTGGCCAATGCAGGGAAGGCTTCCGGCGCGCCGGATGCCAGCTGCAGCTTGTCGTCGATGGCGGCGCCGGGAACAGCAGTTGCAGCCGCGGCCAGAAGCACGCCGCGAAGCTGCTCGTCCGGTATGAAGCCGGTCAGCGATACAGCCCCGTCAATTCTGCTTGCCGCGAACGTGTATGGATCGGCGACTGCCGGTGCGATCTCGCCCCTGGCAAGTTTGCCGCCGCCCGGCAATGCAGCGGCCAGCGCGGCCTTGACCGCATCAAAGGCCTCAATGGACTTCGCCACTCCGGTGATTGTCAGTTCCGTCCCGCTGATCGACGCGGTGCCGCTGCTGAGCGAACCAAGGAGCGATGCGGCAAATCCGGCGAGGTCGCCGAAACCTTCCGGTGCGCCGCGCGCCAGTGTCGTCGTGCCGGTAATCTCGACGCCGGGAAGCGCCTGGCCGAGGGCCGCGGCCAGCGCTTCTTGTGCCTCGGAGTTCGGAAGATTGCCGGCCAAGGCCAGCTTGTCGCCGGTGTAATCCATTGAAAGAACGTAGGGATCGCCCACAGGCAGCAGTTCGGATGCGCTATTCGCGATGCGGACGCCATAAGTATCGGTAGCCAGTTCAAGCGCGGCTGCAGCGGCTTCGGGCGATGGCGCCGTTCCTGTAAGCGTCAGGTCTCTGCCGTCAAGCTTGACGCTGGCCCAGCCATGCTTTTCCGACAGCGCCTTCTGCGCCCGGGTTGCCAGATCCGTCTCGACCGGCGCCACCCTCAGCAATGCGGCAAACGCGGTCAAAAGCGCTACGGCGAGTAGTCCTGGAATTATCCAGCTTTTCCAATTGCACATGATTTAACTGCCCCTTGCGTCGCGCCAGACAAGCAGTTGCGGGACAAGTGGGAAGTCAGGTGCGCCGGCGCGATCGAAATCGACCCGCCGCAGACACCGTGAACCAGCCGGAGGCGCCCCGCCCCCATTCCTGCCTAGCGCAGAAATTGCGTGCGCTTATCGCATCGCACGGCATTGGGGTAAACAACGGCGTTTGGCCGAAAGACTGGATAAAACGGGGATAAGTTCTGGATTTCGTTGGAAAATCGACAATCCGAACAGAAAAAGGCCCGGGGTTACCCCCGGGCCTCCAGATGCTTTCCGTTCCCGAAGGATCAGAAGGAGCGAACAACACGGAGCGAGAAGCGACCGTAGTTCGGGTTCACACCCTTGGTCTGCTTGCTGCTGGTCGTTGCGTAGGTGTCTTCGTTTTCCCAGGAAGCCCATTCCGGCTGGATCAGGAGGCCTGCAACCGGCTCCCATGCCACGACCAGCGGTCCACTGCGTGTAGCTGTAGTTCTGGTCAGCATTGAACGTACCTGCTGGTGTAAACGTGATTCCGCCGGTCGTACGTGATCGAACGCATAGGATGCCGCATAGTTGATCGCAGACGAGCTGTCGTACTGGTCAGCATAGACACCGTAGCCGCCGAACAGGAGCATGTTTTCGGTCAGCTGGTACTGCGAGGTGACGAACCAGGCATGGCCCTTCACGTAGTCGGTGTCGCCGTCATCCCACAGGTAGCCGCCGCCGAACTTGAAGCCGTTGCCGAAGTCGTAGTCGGCGCGGAACTTGTAGGCTGCCGCTTCTTCCGAGGTATCCCAGTATGCGATACCGGCGAGGTACCAGTTGTTGCCGGTGTAGGTCAGGCCGGCATAGGCATCAGGCGCACCTGCTTCACCCGAACGGTTGCCATCCTGCAAACCGATCGTTGCGGCAAAGCCATTGCCCGACCAGGTGTAGTCGAAGAACAGCGCGTTGTTGAAGTGCGTAGACGCCGTCGAAACGTGCCTGGTAGAAGCCGTAGCCACCAGCCGTCGACCAGTAGTCGTCGGCGAAGCCGAGGCGGAAGCCGGCGAGGCTGATGACAGCCCAGTCAACAACGATGCCAGCCGAAGACGGACCTTCGTTCACGGAAATCGTGTCGTTGTGACCATCGCCTACGCCGTAGTCGCGACCTGCCGAACCCGATCCGACGAAACGGATACGGGTGTTCGAGTGTGCCGTATTCGGTTTCGTTGCTGGCGCGGACGTTGAGACGTGCGCGGTAGTTGAACTCGTGCAGCGAGGTCTCGTCGACGTAGTCGTCGTCTTCATGGTAGTTACGTGAAACCGTACTGAACGCGGACGTCGCCGTCGAACTTCAGGCAGGTTTCGGTTCCGGGAATGTAGAACCAGCCCGAGCCGTATGCGTCGCAAACGCGTACGTATTCAACCGGCTCCGGCTCGGCCACGATAGCGTCGGCAGCGCGGGCGCCGGTTGCAGCGATGAGAACCGCTGCCGAACCCAAAAGAAGGCTCTTGATTGTCATTTGTCCTGACCTCCAGTCAAAAACTTCATTGTTGTGAGCGATCTGCCGAAAACTGCTACTTGGCAAACTGCCCTGAACCATCGGTTCGGATTGTTGCCCTCACCTGACGCTGAAAATACAAAAAGCGGCGGCGCGCGCAATCGCCAAACACCTGCAAGGCCTGCCCAAGGGGCGCTTCTGGTTTCTTTGTTGCCCGAAAGACACATTTTTGTTCACAGGCACTTAACCATTAAGGCAAAGCAGGCCATCCGCATGCACTTTGCCTGTCTTAATGCATGCGCATGGGCATGAGAATCAACCGAATCTTGTCACGCCAGCCGCCTGCCGCTATTGAAAACGCGCCGCCGCGGATAGCCCGCAAGCCGGCGCGAATCGCCTGCGGCATCGCAAGAGGCCCGTCCCGGCCAGGAACACAGCAATGAACAATGCACCGGCCAAGCCCACCGCCAAGGATCTGCAACGCGCTGCAGCGCAACGCGCTGATGCAGCAGGCGCTTGGCGCATTGAGAATGAACCCGCGCAATCTCGACGCGCTCTTCACGGTCGCCGGCCTGCAGGGCGCGGAGGAGAATTTCGACGCGGCGATCGCCACGCTGAACAAGGCGCTGGCGCTGAACAAGAAGAACCCGGACGTGCTGCGCCGCCTGGTTTCCGCTGCCAACGACAAGAACGACATGCCGCTGGCACGCAAATATGCGCGCAAGCTCATCGAGGTGGAGCCGCGCAACCCGGCCAATTACCGCTCGATGGGCCTGATCATCGAACTGATGGGCAATCCCGCGCAGGCGATCGAGGCGTACATGAAGGCCGAGAAGCTGGCGCCGGGCGATCCGTCCACGCTGCACGACATCGGCCGCTGCCACGGCCTGAAGGGCGATCACGCCGGCGCGGTGGAATATTACGGCAAGGCGCTGGAAGCCGATCCGCAATACGGCTTGGCGCTCTACAGCCTCGCCACCGCGCGCAAGTTCAAGCCCGAGGAGGTGGACCCTTTCATCGCGCAGGTGCGCGTGGCGCTGGCGCAGGAGCGCAACACCCGCGACGGCGGCGTTCACGCCAATCTCTACTATGCCACCGGCAAGGTGCTGGACGAGAACAGGCCGCCACGAAGAAGCCTTCGAGGAATTTCGCCGTGCCAACGAATTGCGCAAGACCGAGCGCGACGGCCCGCCGGTCGTCCAGTTCGTCAACGCGATGGAAACCTTCACCCGCGAGACCTTTGCCGACCATGCGGGCCTGGGCAACCCCACGCGCCAGCCGATCTTCATCCTGGGCATGCCGCGATCGGGCACCACGCTGACGGAAAGCATCTGCGGCGCGCATTCGAAGGTCACGGCGGGCGACGAGCAGACCTTCATGAGCGCCATCGCCTCGTCACTCGGCAGCCACACCGCCGCGCCGGGTGCCTATACCCGTTCCATCAGGTCGGCTCAACCGGCGAACGCACGCTGGAACTGGCCGACCGCTACCTTGCAGCATCGAAGCACGTCGCCGGCGACACGCCGCATTTCACCGACAAGCTGCCGCACAATTTCCTCTACATCGGTGTCATAAACCTGCTTTTCCCGAACGCGCCGATCATCCTTTGCCGCCGCCATCCGCTCGACAACTGCTTCTCGCTCTATTCGAACTCGATGGGCAAATATCACAATGAATACAAGACCGACCTGACCCGGCTCGGCCTTTACTACCGGCAATATTGCCGGCTGGTGGACCATTGGAAAACCGTGCTGCCGGGCCGTTTCCACGAGGTGTTCTACGAGGACATGGTCGCCAATACCGAGCTCAACGCGCGGGCGATCATCGATTATCTCGGCCTCGAATGGGAGGACGCCGTGCTGGAGCGCGGCAACTCGCAACGTTCGGTGCGCACGCTTTCGGGATGGCAGGTGCGCCAGCCGGTCTACCAGACCTCGAAGGGCAAGTGGCGCGCCTATGAAAAGCAGCTTCAGCCGCTGCGCGATGCGATCGGCCCCTATGTCGAAAGCTATGAGCGCGAGCTCGAAGCCCTGTCCAAGGGCGCAGCCTGATGCTGCGCGCCGGCCTTGCCCTGCTTTTGTTCGTCGCGGGGCTGTCGGCCTTCGCGCCGGCGGCGCAGGCGCAGCGCCAATTGCCCGACCTGTCGTTCGAGTTCGCCAATTCGAGCCCGGCCTTTCCCTCCGGCGAGGGGCCGCTGATCCGCCTGTCGACCAAGGAAAGCAATTTCGTCGAGCGCGGTTCGCTCGATCCGCTGGCACGGCTTGCCGCGACCGACGGCTTTCGTGTGCAAAGGCTCGACGGATCGCTGACCGGCCCGTTCGACGGCCAGATCCTTGTGATCGCCAACCCGTTCCTTGAAAACTTCAAGGAATTTCCGGCCATGACGCCGCCCTCCGCCTTTTCCGCGGACGAAATCGAGGCCGTGCGCAAATGGGTTGAGGGTGGCGGCTCGCTGCTGCTGCTTGCCGACCATGCGCCGTTTGGCGGCGGCTCCTCGGACCTTGCGCGCGCCTTCGGTTTCGAATTCCTCAACGGGCACACCGCGCAGACAACTGCCGCAGATGCCGGCGACCGGCGGGTGGTCATCACCTTCACGCCCGACAACGGCCTTTCCGCCGAAAGCCCGGTCACGAACGGCAGCACGGGACGGGCGAAGATTTCGCGGTTCAAGGCGTTTGGCGGCCAGTCCTTCATACCGCCGGAAGGCGCAAAGCCGCTGCTGACGCTTCCGCAGGGCTGGTCGGCGATCTTCACCTACCGGCTCGAACGCGAGATCGGCACGGCTCCGCGCCTCGACGCATCCGGCATGTCGCAGGGCGCGACGCTCGAATATGGCAAGGGCCGGGTGGCGGTGTTCGCCGAGGCGGGCGGCTTCAGCGCGCAGATCATCGACGGCGAAATGAAGTTCGGCTTCAACACGCCCGAAGGCGCGGACAACCCGGAATTCATCCTTGCAACGCTGCGCTGGCTGGCGCGTTTTTCTCCGCAGGGAAACTGACCGCCCCGAAATGCCGGCGTTGGGCTTCCCCGGCCAATTTGCATCGAGCGCGGATTATCGCTTGAACTTTCAATGCGACACGGGCTAAGCACGGCCCCGGAGAGGTGGCCGAGTGGTCGAAGGCGCACCCCTGCTAAGGGTGTAGGCGGGAAACTGTCTCGAGGGTTCGAATCCCTTCCTCTCCGCCAGCACAGACTTTCTCATAAATATTTAGCTGAATTGGAGCCGCATGACAGCGATGCCATGCGGTTTTCGTGCGACGCCGTACTCTACCTGAAATTGTATTTTTCTGTCCTGCAGCCGGGATTTGACTGGAGGTCAGCACATGACTATCAAGAGCCTTCTTTTAGGTTCGGCAGCGGTTCTCATCGCTGCAACCGGCGCCCGCGCTGCCGACGCTATCGTGGCCGAGCCGGAGCCGGTTGAATACGTACGCGTTTGCGACGCATACGGCTCGGGCTGGTTCTACATCCCCGGAACCGAAACCTGCCTGAAGTTCGACGGCGACGTCCGCGTTCAGTACGGTTCAACGCACTATCATGAAGAAGACGACTACGTAGACAACACGTCGAACCACGAGTTCAACTACCGCGCACGTCTCAACGTCCGCGCCAGCAACGAAACCGAATACGGCACACTCAACACCCGTATCCGTTTCGTTGCCTCTGGCTCGGCAGGTGATGGTTACGGCCAACCAAAGCGGTTTTATAACGATGCCGCGGGCGTCGGCCATAACGATACGATATCCGCGAACGAAGGTCCGTCTTCGGCGGCAACGGTCGTTGACTGGGCTGTCATCAGCCTCGCCGGCTTCCAACTCGGTTTCGCCGACGACTACTGGTCGAGGGCGGGTGGCTACGGCTTCTACCAGGCCCGTTTCGACGGCGCCTACCAGTTCAACCAGGCGCTTTTCTTCGACTACACCTGGTCGGGCAATGGCTTTGCCGCAACGATCGGTTTGCAGGATGGCGACCGTTCGGGTGAAGCAGGGGCGCCTGATGCATATGCCGGCCTGACCTACACCGGCAACAACTGGTACCTCGCCGGTATCGCATACTGGGATACCTCGGAAGAAGCGGCAGCCTACAAGTTCCGCGCCGACTACGACTTCGGCAACGGCTTCAAGTTCGGCGGTGGCTTATCTGTGGGATGACGGCGACACCGACTACGTGAAGGGCCATGCCTGGTTCGTCACCTCGCAGTACCAGCTGACCGAAAACATGCTTCTGTTCGGCGGCTACGGTGTCTATTCGGATCAGCACGACGACTTTGACTACTTTGGCAACTCCGCTGCATTCAATGCTTGCGCCGCACCGGGCTCCACCACTGTAAATCCGGTACCAACGACGGCTGGATGCTCTGGCACCTACCTCCCGGCTTCTGTGTACGCGGCAGGCAGCGGCGCATTTCCGGACCAGAACTACAGCTACACACAGTGGACTGTAGGTGTGGCATGGGAGCCGGTCGCTGGCCTCCTGATCCAGCCGGAATGGGCTTCGTGGGAAAACGAAGACACCAGCGCGTTCACCGATGTCGACAACAGGAAAGACCTGAACCCGAACTACGGTCGCTTCTCGCTCCGTATCGTTCGCTCTTTCTAATCTTTCGGCGGTGGAGGCCTGTGAAAGCAGGCCTCCATTTTCATCATGAAAGGAGGCCCAACTGCACTCGTCTTCTGATTGCTGACAGGTTGTTCACAACTTTTGTCAAAAATCTAACAATCTAACGTGTTGTTCACCAACAATAAAAACCCAGATCAGGGTCTAGTAGCATTTGCGTCGGCAATTTTGCAACTTTTGCGTTTGATTACGCAAGGGAACGATGTTTTTTTAGCTCCTGGTTTGGGGGGAGCGAAAAGATGAAGTTACAATCTCTCGTCGATCTCTGGAACGAATATGGCGATGTATTGTGGGAGCCAAGCAGGCATAAGTCGACCTGTGAGGGTTACGTCTACGAACTTCAAGAAATTGCGCTATATCGAAGCCTAAGTCCATTTGAACCAAAATTCATTGATGCGGCTATTGCCAGCCTGAGGTCCAAAGGAAACCGGAATTCAACAATCAACCGCAAGATGTCTTGCCTATCAAAATTGATGCGCAAACATCAGCGCAATGGTTGCATTGACAGGCTTCCGGAGTTTTCAAAACTTCCTGAAAAGAACGGCAGGGTCCGGTTTCTGTCCCGTCGTGAGCAGGAATTGATGGTATCGGCGCTAGCCAAGGAAGACCCAAACTTCGAGCCGCTGACGGTTTTTCTTCATCAGTACCGGTGCGCGCATTGGAGAGGCATTGAAGTTGACCTGGGCGGACGTCCACGATGGCCGGGCAACATTTTGGGAGACCAAGGCGAACACGCCACGCTCCGTTCCGCTGACAAAGACCGCCATCGAAGCCCTTGCGACGCAGGCGGGAAAAAGCCCGCGTGGGCCATTCGCAATGGTGACCTACCGGCTATATTATAAGGCTTGGCTAAAGGCGAAGCTTGTCGTCGGATTGGGCGACGATCCACAGGTTGTTCCGCATGTGTTGCGCCACACCTGTGCTTCCCGACTTGCTCAGCAAGGTGTGGACATCAAACGCATCCAGGAATTCCTGGGACATCGCACGTTGGCGATGACGCTTCGTTACGCTCACCTCTCGCCGGGCCATCTCGATGTATGTGCAACGGCGCTGAACGATTTTGACGGCGAAGAGGGAGAAAGGAGAAGCGACCCTGCATTGGCTGTGGGTTAGGGCCCTTTGTGGCGCCGCCATTACCTGAAAAATCGGCAAAGCTGAAAATTACAGTTCTCGAATAGCATTGCGTTGCCGGATCAGCTTTTCGCGCTGGTCCGGCAATAGCTAGTTCCATCATTTCAAACTGCTGATGGCCGTGCGCCCGAAGCAAGCCAACCCGCCATGATCCAAAGCCTGCCGTTGCGTCGGAATGCTTTCCCTATCGTAAGCTATTGATATTTATGGAAGAAGACTTCACACGGCGCCAGGGAATCTGGTAATTCACCCCGCATTCGGGTGGCCAATTGCGGGGTATCGTCGTGCGGTCGGAAATATATCTCTCCCTGGAGCGGGCCGGGGACGAAGCCTATGCGTTGAATCTGACGATGGCGGGCGTGGTCCTGCTGGCGGTGAATGCGGGGCTTTTCGGCTGGTACAATTTCTCTGCCCTTCCCGCATACAGTCTCTCGCAGGCCATGGAGATCGTTTTCACCTGCAATCTGGCGGCGGCCGCCTTCATGTCGCTGCTGGCGCTGCAAAGGATTCCCCGGGTCGCCAACAATCTGCGCGACAACCTGCTGCTCGGCCTGTCCTGCGCGTATCTTCTCACTTTTTTGGCCCTCAACGGCGGCCATGCATTCGAAAGTCTCGGCGCCTACCAGCTCGCCGTCATGTTCATGTCGGTGCTGACAATGCTCGCCGTTCCGTTGGCGGTGATCATCTCCGCGGAAAAGGGCGTGACGGTGAACCTTGTGCTGTCGGTGCATGAACGCATGTGAGGCAGTCCGGCTCAAATTGTGATCATGCCGCCGACTTGCGCGCTTCTTTTTTAGCCCTTCCCCGCCTGCGACGATGCACTTTTGTGCACTGCCATATTTCCTGTTGCGACGCGTCATAAAACAGACATACAAATTTTGCGGCGCAGCATTTCTTCCTCCCGTCTTGTTGCGCCGACCCAACGCAACAGGGGAAATGGACGATGAACAAGATCTTCGTGGTGACGACTGCGGTGGCGCTGATGAGCCTGACTACATTGGCGATGGCCGACACAAAATCGATCTTTGAAGGCAATGCCGCCTGCGCAAGCACATATTCGCAATGCGTGAAGGACGGAGTTCGCTTCGCAATGGCTTCCACGCCTTCCGATGGAATGTCGGTGTTCCAGACCAACATGAACGCAATGAAGGCTTGCGACGATGCGGCGCGCGTCTGCTACCAGGCAGTGATCGAACCGCGCACCTTCATCGCCGACTGAACGGCGCCTGCGCCCCGGCGCAGCGATGTGCCGGGACGCGGCATCGAAGCCGCAAACCGCAATTGTCCGGATATGGATAACGCTGATCTATTGCCTGATAACTTGTTACTATTTCTTCATTTCTTGTTTTGTCGTTTTTTGTAAGTATTGCCCGGTGTTTGAGATATGACAGATTTATTCTCAACACCGGACTTCCCCGCATGTGGCTTAGAATTCGTGAACTCGCTCATCTCATAGGGCCGGCGATACTGCTGATTGCCGGGGCGCTGTGGCTTGCCTCGATGCTGGTCCAGCCGGCCCCGCCGACTACAATCACCATTGCGACCGGGGGGACCAGCGGCGGCTACTATGCCTTCGGCCAGCGTTATGCGGAAATTCTTGCCCGGTCCGGAATTACCCTCGATGTTCGCCCGACGGCCGGCTCCGTCGAGAACGCCGCGCTGATCGCCGATCCCGCGTCGGGCGTTTCGGTGGCGTTGATCCAGGGCGGCATCGCCAACGCCGCGGATCTTCCCGACGCCGTCTCGCTGGGCCGCGTCACCCTTGAGCCGCTTTGGGTATTCTACCGCTCGAACAAATATTACGACCGGCTGGTCCAGCTGCGCGGAAAGCGGCTGGCGGTCGGCAAGGAGGGCAGCGGCACGCGCAAGCTTGCCGAGGCGCTGCTCGCCGCCAACGGCGCGATGGAGGGTACTACTCTCCTGCCAATTGGCGGCGAAGACGCAACGACCGCGCTTGCCCAAGGTGAGGCCGATGCAGCCTTCTTCGTTCTGGCGCCCGATTCCCGGCTCGTCGCAGACGCGCTGCACAATCCCTCTTTCCGGCTGATGAACTTCGTGCAGGCGGATGCCATTTCCAGGCTCTACCCCTATTTGCACAAGGTCGTGCTGCCGAAGGGTGTGGTCAACCTCGTCAACAACGTCCCGCCGGCCGATATCGCGCTGCTGGCCTCTTCCGCGGCGCTGGTCGCTCGTTCTGACTTGCATCCCGCGCTGATCGGCCTGCTCGTCGAGGCCGCGCAGCAGGTCCATGCGGGCAGCACGCTGATCTACGGGCCGGGCGAGTTTCCACAGGCGATCGATCCCGAACTGCCGATGTCTGACGACGCGGCCCGCGTCTACAAGTCCGGACAGTCGTTTCTCAAGCGCGTGCTGCCGTTCTGGCTCGCGACCTTCGTCGAACGAATGCTGATCATCGCCGTGCCGGTGGCGGCATTCGCCTTCCCGGTGTTCAAGCTCGCTCCGCTGCTTTACGAATGGCACATCAAGCGGCGCATCTATTACTGGTACGAGGAACTCAAGAAGCTCGAGGGCCGCGTGGTCGAAGGCGGCGCGCAGCTTGACGTTCCGGCAATGGCGCAGGAAATCCAGAGGATCGACGACGCAGCTGCGAGTCATACCGGTGCCGCTTCGCTATTCCGAAAACCTGTTCAACCTTCGCATGGCCATCGGCCTTGTCCGGCAGAAGATCCAGAACCTCGCCTGACTGTCACCGATACGGCGAAAGGCAATACCGACGGGGGCCGTTGTAGGGCTGGAACGTGTCGTCCCAAGCCCGGTAGCTGCGATAGCGCGTGGAACACCAGCGCACATGTGCCGGCGCCACCTCGACTGAACGAGAGACCGGGCGCGTCGTCGGATAGATGCGCCGGTATGGCCTGTACACGGGCGCGGATGGCACCACCACCGTCAGGCCCGGGCCCCAGTAGGGACCGACACCGCCATATATGCCGCCGTAGTAGCGCGGCGATGGCCGGCCATAGGGCCGGTAGCCGCCATACGGGCGATAGACCCCCCTTCCGCCGCCATAGTACTGAACCGTTTCCGGTGACAGCCCGACGATTGCCCCTGCCGGCCGCGCGGTGAACGCAAGGCTATAAGTCGCGGGAACCGCCAATTGGATTGCCGCCGCGACAGCTGCAATCGAAAGAAATTTCCAAGGTGCGCGCATCAAGGGACTCCGGCCGGAATTGCTTCGATTGCCGGAGAGGAAAGGTGCGAATTCCAGCTTATTTGTGGCGGGTTGGATTGACCGTCATGGCGAACTGTCGCGATAGGCCTTCTGCTTGTAGTCCACGCCGAAGAGGTCGACCGCCTCCAGCATCAGCCGCTCCAGCAGCGACATCCGGGACCTTTCTGCGATGACCTCCCGCGCCATCGCCGGCTCGTTGGTGATCAGGCCGCCGGCCCCGCGCGAAATCATGCGCGACATGCTCACCGGATCGTCGACTGTCCAGACATAGACATCCTTGCCGCGGTCGCGGACATGCCCGATCAGCGGCGCGGTCGCCATGGTACGCGAGATAGCGAGAAAGTCGCCCTGCAGCCGTGCCGGATCGCCCACCGATCGCGCCGCGAGCGTGCCGACACGCCAATGCGGCCGCAACTCCTTCATCCGCGCAACCTGCTTCGGCTCCAGCGACATGAACGCCGTGCTGTCCTCCATCGCGGTTTCCTCGACCAGTGCGACGACACGTTCTGCCAGCCGTTCGTCATGCCCGTAATATTTCAGCTCCACGAGCACCTTGGCGCGGCCCTTTGCCTCCTTCAGCACGGCGCGCAGCGTCGGCGTCCGCTCGCCGGAATATTCGGGTCCGAACCAGCTTCCGATATCGACCGCCTCCAGATCGGCGGCGGTCGCCTGCCAGACATTCAACGGATTGCCGGCAAGCTTCATGAAATCGCGGTCATGCGCAACGACGACCTCTCCGTCCGCCGTCTCCTGCACGTCGATCTCGACCCAGTCGGCGCCGTCCTCGATGGCCTTGCGCACGGCCGCCATGGTGTTTTCAGGCCGAGAACCGGCCGCGCCGCGATGGGCGATGACCTCCACTTTTTCTGCCGGCGTGGTCGCCGAGACGATGCCTGCCGCGCTCGCAATCGCCGAAATGAGGACGAAGCCGCCGACCGTGAGCCAGAAGCCGAGGTTTCGGCCGGCAACAGTGGAATTCGCAGGCGGGGTCGGCTTGATCCCCGCATCGACGGCAAGCCGCGAAACAAATCCGGCAAGCAGGCCGGCGGACGCTGCGCCTGTCGCCAGCAGCATGGCTGACCACACCACCAGCAGAATGGCTCCCAGGATGACGAAATGCTCGATTGCGATGTTGAGGTCCGGCAGCGCGATCTCGACCAGCAGCCGAAACACGAGGGTCGCCAACGCGCCGAGGCCGATGCTGATGGCCGCCCAAAGCAAGAGCGTTCGCCCGATCCGCCATCGCCGGCCCTCCGCAAGCCGCTTGCTCGCGGCAAACGTGCTCATCAACGGGGTCTGCGTGAACATGACGACGGGCAGCACGAACACCCAGCCCGATAGCTGTCGCAAGAGCACCCACAACGCCAGCGACAGCACCGGCAGCGACAAGATGATGGCGCGCCAGAACTCGGGCGGGCGAGCCGTCAGGTAATAATTGATGTCGTGCTCGCGCAGGTAAATCCACGCGATCGCGCCCAGCAGAACGGCAAACGGCGCCAACAGCACCAGCAGGCGCACCACCAGTTGCGCCGCCACCCAAAGAAGCCTTGGAAACAGCGACGCCACCTTTTTCAGCGATCCGAAGACCGCGTCCTTGCCGCCGCCGGCAAGAAGCCACAGCAAGGCCGCCAGTTCGAGCGATGCCAGCACAATCAGAAGGCTCGCAGCAAACACGAGGCACAACAGGCCGGCGGGCGTAAGGAAAAAGCGGGCGATTTCCATGTCGGTCAGCGCCGGCTTGCCCGAAAGACCGATCGCCAGCCGGATTGCGCTCGCCGTCAGCGGACCGATCAGCGCTGCCGAGATCGCCGTGACGAGGATGTGAACCAGCAGGATCGGCCCGCGCAGCCGGACAAGCGTCCTTAACATCCCGCCCATGCTTGCGACTCCGTTTCCCGTGCCACGGTGACAGAAAAATCACCCTTGCCGCAAGGGAGCACCCCACGGCAGTTTGCAATGACAGGGTTGTATTGTAGACAGGGCGAAGGTTCCTCATGCCGGGAAAAATCACAATGCGCCAGTCTGTTTCGCGGCTTCTGCCGATCATCGCGCTGTTTTGCCTGGCGGCCCTTTCCGGATGCGAGCAATCCGAGCCGCAAACGGTGGCGAAAGCCGAGGAAAAACCGGTTCCCGTTACCGTCTACAAGGTGGAGAAAAGGGAACTCGGCACGTCGACTGCCTTCACCGGAAGGATCGAGGCCGCCGACAAGGTGGAGTTGCGGGCGCGCGTCGACGGCTTTCTGGAAAAGCGCCTCTTTTCCGAGGGCGCCGACGTGAAGAAGGGCGACCTGCTCTTCGTCATCGAGAAGGCGCCGTACCTCGCCGCCGTCTCCGAAGCCAAGGGCGCCATCGAGTTGGCACAGGCGACACTCACGCGCACGGAACAGGAATACCAGCGGCAGCTTTCGCTCACGAAAAGCAATGTATCGGCGCAGGCGAGGCTGGAGGATGCCATCGCCGCCCGTGACCAGGCGCGGGGGAGCCTTGCACAGTTGAAGGCGCGCCTCGAACGGGCAGAACTGGACCTGAGCTACACCGACATCTTCGCCCCGATCGACGGACGCATCGGCCGCTCGCAGCTTTCGGTCGGCAATTTCGTCGGACCCGCCAGCGGTACGCTGGCGATGATCGTCAGCCAGGACCCGATCTACGTGACGTTTTCGGTAACGCAGCGCGAAGTGCTGGCCTTCTGCGGCAAGGAAGAGCGGAAAGCCTGCAGGGAAGAAGATGCCGTGATCCGGCTGAGGCTCGCCGACGGCAGCATCTATGACCAGCCGGGCAGGATCGATTTCGTCGACGTGACCGTCAACCAGGGTACGGACGCGGTGCGTCTGCGCGCCCGGTTCCCCAATCCGGCGCGGCTGCTGGTGGATGGCCAGCTTGTCAGCGCACTGCTGCAGTCGGCCACGCCGCAAATGGCGCTCACGATCCCGCAAGCGGCGATCCAGGTGGACCAGAGCGGAACCTTCGCCCTGGCCGTCAACGCCGAAAACAAGGTGGAGGTTCGCCGGATCGAGCTCGGCCCTGCCGACGGCACCAGCTATGCCGTGACCAGCGGGCTGGCGGAGGGCGATCTCGTCGTGACCGAGGGCGTGCAGAAGGTCCGGCCCGGCCAGCTTGTCGATCCCGCGCAAGCCTCGCCGGGAGCGTGAACGATGTTCTCATCGATCTTCATCGACCGGCCGCGACTTGCCGTCGTCATCTCGCTCGTGATCACCATCGCCGGTCTTGTCGCGATGACGCAGATTCCGGTGGCGCAGTTTCCCGACATCGTGCCGCCGCAGATCTCGGTCACCGCCAACTATGCAGGCGCCAGCGCCGAGGTGGTCGAGACGTCCGTCGGCCAGCCGATCGAGTCGCGCGTCATCGGCGTCGACAACATGCTCTACATGAAGTCGACGAGCGGCAATGACGGCAGCTACTCGCTCACCGTCACCTTCGCGGTCGGCACCGACCCGGACATCAACACCGTCAATGTCCAGAACCGTGTCAGCCTCGCCGAGTCGCAACTGCCGCAGGAAGTGCGCAGCCAGGGCGTCAGCGTCACCAAGAAGTCCTCGGCCATCCTGCAGATGATCGCGCTCACATCGCAGGACAACCGCTACGACCAGCTGTTCCTGTCGAACTACGCGACGATCAACCTGATCGACCGCCTGAAGCGCGTTCCGGGCGTCGGCGACGTCCAGCTTGCTCGACGCCGTCGGACTACAGCATGCGCATCTGGGTCGACCCCGCCGGCTCGCCGATTTCGGCATGACGCCGGCAGACATCGTCAACGCGCTGAAGAAGCAGAACATGCAGGCAGCGGTCGGACGCATCGGCGCGCAGCCGTCGCTGCCCGACCAGCAGTTCCAGCTCTCGATCCAGACGCAAGGGCCGGCTCTCGTCGGTGGAAGAGTTCGAGAACGTCGTCGTGCGCGCCAACCGGCGACGGCTCCTTCGTTCGCGTCCGCGATGTCGCCAGGGTGGAGCTTGCCGCGCGCCTTTCCGAGCAGGTCGGCCGCCTCGACGGATCTGCCGCCGCCATCATCGGCATCTACCAGGCGCCGGGCGGCAATGCCATCACAAGTGCCGAGGCGATCCGCGAAATCCTCGAGCAGGCACGGCAGTCCTTTCCCGAAGGCATGGCCTACAAGATCACCTACGACACCACCGTGTTCGTCAACGAAAGCATCCACGAGGTCATCAAGACGCTGCTGGAAGCCTTCGCGCTCGTCGTCGTCGTCGTCTTCATGTTCCTCGGCTCCTTCCGCGCCACGCTCATTCCGCTGATCGCCGTTCCGGTTTCGCTGATCGGCACCTTCGCCGTGATGATGGCGATGGGCTTCTCCGCCAACACGGTTTCGCTCCTCGCGCTCGTGCTGGCCATCGGCATCGTCGTCGACGACGCCATCGTCGTCGTCGAGGCGGTGGAAGCGAAGATGGAGGCCGACCCGCACATCACCGCCCGCCGACGCTGCCCGCGCCGCGATGGGCGAGATCACCGCGCCGATCCTCGCGATCACGCTGGTGCTGATGTCGGTGTTCGTGCCGGTGGCGTTCATCCCCGGCATCTCGGGCGAATTGTTCCGCCAGTTCGCTGTCGTCATCACCGTCTCGATGGTGATCTCGGCGATCAACGCGCTGACGCTGTCGCCGGCCCTGTGCGCCGTCCTTCTGAAGCACAGCCATGGCCCCAAGCGCGCGCCGATGCGCCAGATCATGGGCGCGATCGACCTCGCGCGCGACGGCTATGCGGGCATTGTCGGCCGGCTCGTGCGCATCGCATTCATCGGTGCGCTGGCGCTGGTGGTGATGATCCCGGCGACCGGCTGGCTGTTCAATGCGACGCCTACCGGCTTCCTGCCGGCCGAAGACCAGGGCGCGATCTTCGGGGAAGTGCGTGCTGCCGCAAGGCGCATCCGTCAATCGCACCAGCGCGGTCGCGCAGCGCGTCGAGGAGATGCTTCGACAGGCGCCCGGCGTCGACAGCGTCATGTCCGTCACCGGCTATTCGATGCTCGACGGACAGGTCAAGTCGAACGCCGCGCTGCTCGTGCTGACGCTGAAGCCGTTCCATGAGCGCACCGACCCGTCGCTTTCGGCAGACCGCCTCATCGCCACGCTGACCGCGCAAACGCGGGCGCTGCGCGAAGCCAACGTCATCATGTACAACCTGCCGCCGATCATCGGTCTGGGCACGGGCAGCGGCTTCGAATACCAGCTGCTCAGCCTTGCCGGCGGCACGCCCGCCGATATCGCCTCGGTCGCGCGCGGCCTCGTCTTCGCGGCCAACCAGCATCCGGCGCTGCAGCGGCGTGTTCTCGACCTTCTCCGCCGACACGCCGCAGCTTTCGCTCGATATCGACCGCGACAAGGTGCAGGCCCTCGGCATGGAGGTCTCGGACGTGTTCAGCGGCGCTGCAGGCGGTCCTGGGCAGCGCCTATGTCAACGACTTCAACATCTTCGGCCGCACCTGGCAGGTGACCGTCCAGGGCGAGGCTTCCGAGCGCAGCAAGATCGACGACATCTACCGCATCAACGTGCGCAACAAGCGACGGCGAGATGGTGCCGGTGCGCGCGTTCGCGCAGGTGAGGCTGATCCTCGGCCCGCAATCGATCGTGCGCTTCAACAATGTCGCGCAGCGCCACGATCAACGGCAGTCCGGCGCCTGGCTTCAGTTCCGGCGACGCCATCGCCGCGATGGAGCGGTTTCCGCCGCGACGCTGCCGGCCGGCTACAGCTTCGAATGGACCGGCACCGCGCTGCAGGAGAAGGAGGCGAGCGGCAAGACGACGATGATCCTGGGCCTGGCGCTGCTGTTTGCGTATCTGTTCCTCGTCGGGCTCTACGAAAGCTGGACGATCCCGATCGCCGTCCTCCTGTCGGTCACGGCCGCCGTGATGGGTTCGATGCTGGCGTTGCTGATATCGGGGCTCGACAACAATCTTTACGCCCAGATCGGCCTTGTGGTGCTGATCGCGCTGGCGGCGAAGAACGCCATCCTGATCGTGGAGTTCGCGATGGAGCGCCGGCGGCACGGCCTCACCATCATCGATGCCGCGCGATGAGGGAGCAAGGGAACGTTTCCGTGCGGTGATGATGACGAGCTTTGCCTTCATTGCCGGGCTTGTGCCGCTCGTCGTGGCGCAGGGCGCCGGAATGCTGAGCCGGCGCGGCGTCGGCACGGCGGTCTTCGGCGGCATGCTGGCGGCGGCGCTCGTCGGCATCTTCCTCATCCCGCTGCTCTACGTCATTTTCCAGTGGTTGCGCGAAAAGGTGCGCCCGCAGCCCGGGAAGGCACATGTCACGCAAAAGGCGTGATATCGCGCGCCGGGCACGCCCCCGCCGTCGCAACGGAACTTTCCGCCCCTGCATGAGTTGATTGTCCATTCCCAATGGAGTGGACCCATGCACAGCATCTTTTACATCATCGGCGTGATCGTCGTCGTCCTGGCCCTCCTCTCCTTCATCGCGTGACGGAGAAAACCATGACCGATTTTGAGAACGAAAGCCGCAAGTCCGGCTCGACTGCGGCGGAGCTGAAATCCCGCGCCTCCGAGGCAATGTCTTCCGCCAAGGAGGAAGCCACTCATCGCGCCGAGGGCGCGAAGAGTTCGATCGCCAACGAGATGTCTGACGTGGCCCGCGCACTGCGCGGCGCAACCGACGACTTGCGCGGCAATTCGACTTCCAAGCGCGCGGTCGACTGGGTCGCCGACCGCCTCGAAGGCATGTCGCAAGCCATGCAAAAACGCGATACTTCGCAACTGGTGAGTGATGTCAGCGGCTTTGCGAAGCGCAACCCAGCTCTTTTCCTTGGCGGCGCAGCGCTTGTCGGCTTCGCCATCAGCCGTTTTGCCAAGGCATCGTCAGAACCAAGGCACGAACACTGGTCGGGCATGGACGAAGACTTCATGGCCTCCGGCACGCCGGACATGACGGGCGAAGGCGGTTTTGCCGGCGGGACCGACGAGAATACCGGCTTTGGAAACAGCAATTTCAACCAGGCCGGACGGCCGGGTGAAGGAGGTGTTCGATGAGCGACAGACCTGCGGAGAAAGGAGCGCCCGGCCTTGTTGCCGACGCCCTCGCACATGTCAGCAACCTCGTGCGCAACGAGGTGAACCTTGCCCGCGCGGAAGTCACCGAAAATGCCAAGGGCATGGCGGTGGCGCTCGGCATGCTGGCGGCAGCGCTGGTTTTCGCAATAACCGCGCTCAATGTCCTGTCGGCCGCGCTGGTCGCGGCAATCGCCGAAATGGGCATCGAGCCTGGATGGGCCGCCTTGATCGTTGGAGTGCTGTTTGCGGTTATCGCTTTCGCGCTCGCCTCGAAAGGCATGAACGACCTCAGGGTCAAGAACCTCGCGCCGACGCGGACGGCAATGAACGTTCGCCGCGACGCGGAAGCCGTCAAGGAGGCCTACAATGACAAATGATGACCGCTCCACCGCCGAGATCGAACGCGACATCGAGCGCGAACGCGCCGAGTTGCAAGATACGCTGCATGAAATTCGCGACCGCTATTCGGTGGAGGCCATTGCCAAGCAGGTCGGCCGCCAGTTGCAGGAGCATGGCGGCGACATTGGCAGGTCGGTGATGCAACAGGTCAAGGCCAATCCCATACCGCTCGCGATCACGGGTATCGGCCTTGTATGGCTGATGGCCGGCGGCACGCGCTCGAACCAGGGCTATGACCGGCATGCCGACTATGGCTACCGCGACCGCACCATCCGGGGCAGCGACCGCGATTTCCGGCGCAGCGAATTCGGACCCGAATATTACGATGACGACGAATTCGGCTGGGAAGAGGAAGAAGGCGATCTCGATACCGACTATGGCCGCGCGCGCAGCAGCGGTTCGGGATTGGGCTCCATGGCTTCCGGCGCAGCTTCGGGAATAAGCTCCATGGCGTCCAAGGCAGCCGGAATGGTTTCCGGAGGCTGGGGCTCGGCACGCTCTGCCACCGGCAGGATGACGCATTCTGCCAGCGGCATGCTGGACAGCCTGTACGAGGGTACCCAGGACATGACCGAGGAGGCCCGCAACCGCGTGATCGCAGCGCGCGAGGCGGCCTATGACGCGCAGCAGCGGATGGAGGAAATGATCCGCCGCCGCCGCCGCGAGATGTCGGACCTGTTCGAAAGCCAGCCGCTTGTCGTCGGAGCGCTAGCCATGGCCGCAGGCGCGGCGCTGGGTGGTCTCCTGCCGCGCACCAATGTCGAAGACCAGACCATGGGTGACGAGCGCGATCGGCTGATGGACGAGGCCGAACGCATCTACCGGCAGGAACGGAGCAAGCTGGGCGCGGTCATGGGCGCCGCGGCTTCCGCAGCGAGCGAAGTGCTGCGCGAGGCGCGCGAAGAGGTGGCGGCCGTCGGCGAGGATGGCATGTCCATGGCCGAGACCGCGAAGAATCGCGCTCGCGACGCCGTCAACAAGGTGGTTGAACGGACTCGCGAAGAGGCCGAGGAGCAGGGAGTGGGCGACCTCGACAAGCCTGCATCCGGCAAGGGCCAACGGAACAACCGTACCGGATGAACCGAACAACCGGCCGGGCTTTCGAGCCCGGCCGCTTTGCGTTCTTCCTGTCTGCCCCAAATTGAGTGAGGCGTCCTGCACCTGGACCGGTCCGCGTTTGCCACGCGGGCGGAGCGGTGTTAGGCATTCAGCCGGGAACGTGAAAGTGGCGCGTTTCGAGTGGAGCCGGCGAAATGACGACCATCCTTTCCTTCGTCGCGTTTCTCGTGATCGTTTTCATTGCCGCCGGCAGCGGCGCGATCTTCAGCCCGGGCGCCTGGTATCGCAGCCTCGACCGGCCGTCATGGACGCCGCCCGACTGGGTGTTCCCGGTCGTGTGGTCCATCCTCTACATCATGATCGCGATTGCAGGCTGGCTCGTCTGGCGGGCGGAAGGCGTCGGCCTCGCGCTGCTGGTCTGGGGCGCGAACCTTGTGGTCAATGCTGCCTGGTCGTGGATCATGTTCGGGCTTCGGCAGATCGGCCTGGCGCTTGCCGACGTGGCGATGCTGTGGCTGCTTACCGTCGCATTCATCTTCGTTGCCGCGCCCGTCGATGCCTGGGCCGCCTGGCTGTTCGTGCCCTACCTTGTCTGGGTAACGATCGCCTCAGCATTGAACTTCGAGGTGTGGCGCCGCAATCCCGCTGCCAGGACCGCGCAATAACGTCTTTTCGCAGTCCCTTGCGAACCAGCCGGGATTGCCCGGGTGGCGGTTTGTCGCGTTAAATCGGCAGCAACGCATCGCGAAGGCGAAGGACAGTGATTTCGCATGGCCTCGGAACTCGACCTTTCAGGTTACAAGGAGATCGTGCTCGTGCTCGGCACGGCGGCGATAGCCGTTCCGGCGCTTGCCCGCTATCGCGTCAGCCCCGTTTTCACCTTCCTTGCCGCCGGCGCGATCTTCGGGCCTGACGGGCTGGGGCGCTTCACCTGGGACGTGCCGCTGCTCGCCAACCTGACTGTCTCGGACCGTACGCAGATCACCTATCTGGCCGAGGCCGGCGTCGTCTTCCTGATGTTCATGATCGGCCTCGAACTGACCTTCGAGCGCCTGTGGACCATGCGCAGGCTGGTATTCGGCATGGGCGCAATGCAGGTCGTGGTAACCGGATTGGCGCTGATGGCCCTGCTCGTCGCGACCGGCATGGGCAACGATGCGGCGCTGATCGTCGGATTCGCCTTTGCGCTGTCGTCAACAGCCATCGTCGTGCAACTGCTTGCCGACCAGAAGCGGCTCGGCTCGGCCACCGGCCGCGCCTCCTTCTCGATTCTTCTCTTCCAGGATCTGGCGGTCGTTCCGCTGCTCGTGCTCGTCGGCGTCCTTGGCGGCAGCGAAGACGGCAACTTGCTGGCAGGCCTTGGCACGGCCGCCTTCAAGGCCGTGATCGCGATCGGCGGAATTCTCCTGCTTGGCCGGTATCTGCTGCGGCCCCTTTTCCGCGCCGTGGCCCGTGCAGGCGGAAGCGACCTGTTCATGGCCGCCAGCATACTGGTCGTGGTGGGAACCGGGCTGATCACCGCGATCAACGGGCTGTCCATGGCGCTCGGCGCATTCATTGCCGGGCTGGTGCTCGCCGAGACGGAGTTTCGCCGGGAAGTCGAAGCCACAATCGAACCGTTCAAGGGCCTTCTGATCGGGGTGTTCTTCTTCTCCGTCGGCATGTCGCTCGACATCGAAGCGGTGTTGTCGGAGCCGTTGACGATAGCAGGCTACCTGCTGGCCTTGCTGGCGGTGAAGTTCGCGATCGCATTTCCGGTGGCGAGGCTTTTCCGCACAAGTCCGGTTCCCGCTTTCCAGACCGGCCTGCTCATGGCGGGGGCCGGTGAGTTCGCATTTGTCATTCTCACCGTCGCCGCAGGCACGCTCGTCGATGCACAAACCTTGACGACCGGCATAGCCGTCGCCGCTATCAGCATGTTCCTGACGCCGGTTTTCGACTGGGCCGGTCGCCGTTGGACAGCCCGCCCGGCTGCCGCGCCGGAACCGGTGCCGGAACCTGCCGAGGGACAGCGCGCGGAGGAAAAGCCTGACGCGATCATTGCCGGCTATGGCCGCGTGGGCGAGCTCGTCGCCGACATGCTGAAACAGCACGAAGTCGGGTTCCTTGCCCTCGATACCAATCCCGACCTTGTCGCCAAGGGCCGCAAGGTGGGTCGTTCGGTTCATGTCGCCAATGCCACCGACATGCGCGTCCTGCGCAATTGCGGCCTGGAAACAGCTAAGGTCCTGATCATCACCATGGACAACCGCGACGCCGTGGCGAGGGTCGCGGCGGCAGCGCGCAAGATGCGGCCCGACCTGACCATCGTGGCGCGTGCACGCGATCCCGAACACGCAAGGCAGCTTTATGCCGCGGGCGTCTCGGAGGCGGTTCCCGAGGCGATCGAAGCCAGCCTGCACATTTCCGAGGCGGCCCTCATCGGCGCTGGCATACCGCTGGGCCACGCCATCGCGGCGATCCATGAGCAGCGCGATCAGTACAGGGCGCAGTTCCAGCGGATAGAGTCCGGCAAGCGCGACTCCGTCGCGCGCCTGAGGGCCCGCCGCACTGCCCTGAAAAAGAGCCGTGAGCTCTAGATCGCCGCCACCGTCCAATCGACCAGTTGCGTCATCGTCTCGCCGAAGAGGCTGCCCAGCGCTCTCGCTCCCTCGGCGGCTGTCGTCCCGGACGCCGGGGCCTTCGAGGCAAATTGCTGCGAAGCGACGACCTGGCCGTCGCGGTCGACCAGCCTTGCGACGATGTCGATCCTCGCTTCCGGCTCGCCTGATGTCGAGAGCTGGAAGGAGCGGATGTCGATGACGAGCCGGTAATCAGGATCGACCGCATCGCCCGGCCGCAACACGCCATCGGTATAACCGGCATTTTCGAAACTTCGGATGATCTGGGTCTGGAAGAGGTTCGGCAGATTGTCTGCCCAGCGCGCTTCCTCCGACGGCTCGATGACGCCTTCCGCTGGCTCGAGAAGCAGCTTGTCCGTGTTGAGCGACAGCATCACCGAAGGCTCCGCGATGGCGAGTTGCCAGGTGCGCTCGCCTGCCGGGGCATCGAATTGCGGCGCCGCCAGTTGATACACCGGCGCCTCGCTGCCTTTCGACCCGCCTGCAAGGCGCTCCAGTCCACCCAGGATCGCATCGAAGCGGCCCGAATTTCGGCCGAGCAGGTCGTCAAGCCGTCCCAGCACCCGGCCGGCATTCTGCGTCCAGCTTCGCGATGCGGCAGGGTCTGCCTCCAGCACGGGAAGTTCGTCACCTTCCGCCTCCAGTCGCGGCGAACCATTGGCGCCACCGGTCATCAAGACATTGGCGGCCCCTGTAAGGCCCTGATAGTCGATCCCCACCACGGTATCCTGCCGGATCGGCACGTCTTGCGACACGGCAATCACCGCCACGAGCGCACCGGGATTTTCCGGATCGAATCGGATGCGCTCGACCTCGCCGACCCGGATGCCGTTGAAAAGCACGCCGCTGCCGGTCGCGAGCCCGGACACCGGAACGCTGAAGCGAACCTGGTATTTCACCTGGTCGCCGAATCCGCCCATGTTGTTGAGCCAATAGATGAAGCCGACGATGCCTGCGGCCACAGCCAGCGCAAACACGCCGGTAAGCGCGAAACGTGCATTGAATTCCATCAGCCCAACCCCGCTTGGTCTTTCCGCTTCGCCTTGGCAGCTCCTCCACCCCGGCCTGTATTCTTCGCGGCGAGCATCTTGCCGCGCTTGCCCCGGAAGTATTCCTGGACCCATGGATGCGGATTGGCGAGGACCTCCTCGATCGCACCCTGCGCCACCACCTTGCCTTCGGCCAGGACCGCCACCCGGTCGCACACGGCATAGAGGCTTTCCAGGTCGTGCGTGACCAGGAAAACCGTGAGGCCGAGCGTCGATTGAAGCGTCTTGATGAGTTCGTCGAAATCGCCCGCGGCAATCGGATCAAGGCCGGAAGTCGGTTCGTCCAGCAGCACGAATTCAGGGTCGAGCGCCAATGCGCGGGCGAGCGCAACGCGCTTGGTCATGCCACCGGAAAGTTCGCTCGGCATCTTGTCGCGGTCCGAGGCCTTCAGGCCGACCATCTCGAGGCGCGCAGTCGCCATCTCCTCCTTCAGCCGGTCGGACAGGTGGAGCGCCTCGCGCATCTGGAATTGCAGGTTCTGGCGCACAGTGAGCGAGGAGAACAACGCGCCCTGCTGGAACATCACGCCCCAGCGCCGCTGCACCGCCCGCAGCGCCTCGCCTTCCAACGTGTCCGTATCGAGGCCGAACAGCTCGATCGTCCCGGCTCGCTTGGGGATGAGCCCGATGATCGTGCGCAACAGCACAGACTTCCCGCCACCCGATCCGCCGACAACGCCAAGAATCTCGCCGCGCCTGACGTCCAGCGAAAGCCCGTCCAGCACATTGCGCGGCCCGAAGCCGACGGTGAGATCACTGATGCGGACGACGGGGTGCGGCTCCTCCATCGGCTACATTCCGATCGCGGAGAAAAAGAGTGCGAAGAGCGCATCGAGGACGATCACCATGAAGATCGACTTCACCACCGACTGCGTCGTGTGGCGCCCAAGCGAAGCGGCGCTGCCATGCACGGCAAGCCCCTCGTTGCAGGCGATGATGCCGATGAAGAAGCCGATCACCGGCGCCTTGATCATGCCGACGAGAAAATGATCGACGGTGATTGCCTCGTGCAGCCGTTCGATGAATAGCGGCGCGCTCATGCTCCCATAGACGACGGAGACGACGCCCGCGCCGAAGAGCGCCGCCATCGAACCGATGAAAGTCAGCACAGGCAGGGCCAGGACAAGAACGAGAATGCGCGGCGCGATCAGGATGGTCACCGGATCAAGGCCCATGGTGCGCAGCGCGTCGATCTCCTCGCGCATCTTCATGGAACCCAGTTCGGCCGTGAAGGCGCTTCCGGTTCGGCCCGCCACCATGATCGCGACCAGCAGCACGCCCAGTTCGCGCATGATCAGGAAACCGACCATGTCGACGACGTAAAGGTCGGCCCCGAACTTGGAGAAATGGAAGAAGCCCTGCTGCGCCAGGATGGCGCCGATCAGGAAGGTGATCATCACGATGATCGGCACCGCCTGCCAGCCGATCCGGTCGAACAGGCTGACGCTCGATGTCAGCCGGAACCCTGCCGGCTTGCGCAGCAGCGAACCGAAGGCCGTCACGACCGCGCCGGTCATCACGGCAAAGGAAACGAGATCGCGCCCAAGGGCGGCGAGCATTGCTCCTGCGCCCTGTTGGACGTCATGGTGCGCCAACTCCGCATCAACCGGCGTCCGGTTGACTTCGCTGATCTCGGCATAGATTGGCCGGTGGCGCGCGGTCAGACCCTCGATGCTGACCTTCGCGCCGGCAGCGGACCTTTCCCGCCGGAATCGCTCGAGGAGCCAGGCGCCGAAACTGTCGAGCGCACTCACTCCCGCCATGTCGATGCTGATGCGTCCGTCGGCCTTTGGCGTCAGTTCGAGCAAGTTCCGATTCGATCAGTGCCGCATTTGCGACGGTCCAGTCGCCACCAGCCTTGATCCTCAGTCCGCCGCCCTTCTCGTCGTGGGTGAGGAGTTCGGCCATCGGGATCAGCGGCGGGTCATGTTCATCGAGACCGTCTGGAGGGGGACGCCCCTGGCCGTGATGTCGACCTTCTGGCGCGTCTTGGAATAGGTGACGTTCATGGTCCCCGTTACCACGCCCATGATGCTGAAGTTGATCCGGTTCTTGGTCGCCACGCCCGAGATGGATCCGGCGACCCGGTTGATCTTTTCTTCCCAGATGCCCAGCAGCCGCCCTTGGTTGGCGGAAAGCTTCGCCGACATCTTGACCTCGTTTTCGCCGCCGCGGCAGTTGATCGAAAGGGTCAGCTGCGACGCGCCGCCGGAATAGGTGGCATCGCATTTGATGCGCTCCTTGCGGCCGCCTTCCAGCGTCATGATGCCGTTGCCGCCCCACTTGCCGACAAGCAGTTCATAGGGGTTTTCGGTCGATGCACTCGCAACGGTGGCCGGAGAAAGGCATATCCCGGCAGCAGCGACTGCAGGCAGAAACCATCGGAATCTTCTCGCAAGTCTCGTCATGGCACATCCATCAGCGGTAAAGCTCGACCGAATGGTCCGGAATCGGCCAGCACCATTGAAATCGACTGGACAGGTTGGTGTCAACCGGCGCTTGCCGAACCGTCAGGTCCGGGCCGGCAGGTCATCCTCGATATAGATGCGAATTATCTCCTCGAAATCGGCCTCCGCCTCAAATCCCAGCGCCAAAGCCCGTTTTGGGTCGAAATTGCGCGGCCAGCCCATCACGATCTTTTCAATGGATGCATCGCTTTCGCGCCGGATTAGCCGTGCCGGCGCGTCGCCCGCCACCTTGCGCAGCGCCTCGATCTGCTCGGCCACGGTGCACGAAACGCCGGGCATCGTCAGGCTGCGCCGCCCTTCGAGGCGCGCCGTGTCAAGCGTCGCGGCATGTGTCAGGAACCGAGCGGCCGAGCGGGGCGATGCATGCCAGTGGCGCACCGTGTCCGGCACCGGCAGGATCGCCTCGTGCCCGTTGAGCGGCTCGCGGATGATCCCGGAAAAGAACGAGGACGCGGCAAGGTTGGCCTTTCCGGGCCGCACGCAAATGGTCGGCAGCCGGATCGAGAACCCGTCGACATAGCCCTTCCGGCTGTAGTCGGCCACCAGCAACTCGATGATCGCCTTCTGCGCGCCGTACGACGTTTGCGGCGCGCACAGGAAATCGTCGCCGATAGCGTCGGGAAATGGCGGTCCGAACACCGCAATTGACGAGGTGAACACCAGCCGTGGCCGGTAAAGGCCACCGGATGCCTGGTGATGATGGCGCAGCGCTTCAAGATACGCCCAGGTGGCGCGCGTGTTCATCTCCCAGCCCTTGTCGAAATCGCGCTCAGCCTCGCCCGAAACGATCGAGGCGAGATGAAAGACGAGGTCGGCCTTGAGCGAAGCCAGCCGCTCCGCCTCGCCCGGGTCGGCCAGGTTGCCGGTCATGGTGCGCACGGTGAAAGGCGCAGGCGGCACGGACGGCTCGACCACGTCGTAAAGAATGAGTTCGGAAATTTTCATGGCGCCGGCGATTTCCTCGCCGGCAAGGCGGTTGGCAAGTTTCTGCCCCACCATGCCGCCACCACCCAGAATCACGACGCGCATTGCATGCTCCTCCGCCCGCAAGGCCATCAGCAAAAGCCCTGCGGGTCAAGCCTCGTCTCCGGCTTGAACCGGGGATTTCAGGGCTTGCCTGGCTTCACTTGACTGGAGGTCAGGACAAATGACAATCAAGAGCCTTCTTTTGGGTTCTGCAGCGGTTCTCGTCGCTGCAACCGGCGCACGCGCCGCCGACGCAATCGTAGCCGAGCCGGAGCCGGTTGAATATGTACGCGTTTGCGACGCATACGGCTCGGGCTGGTTCTACATTCCCGGAACCGAAACCTGCCTGAAGTTCGACGGCGACGTCCGCGTTCAGTACGGTTTCAAGCACTATCATGACGAAGACGCAGTGGATGACGAGACCTCCCTGCACGAAGCCAACTACCGCGCCCGCCTGAACGTGCGCGCCAGCAACGAAACCGAATACGGCACGCTCAACAGCCGCTTCCGTTTTGTCGCGGCCAGCAGCGAAGGCGGTCACGAAGACGTGGTGTCGGTATCTGAAGGACCGGGTTCTGCGGCGACCGTCGTTGACTGGGCAGTCATCAGCCTCGCCGGCTTCCGCGTCGGTTTTGCTGACTCCTACTGGTCGACCAACAACGGCTACGGCTTCTACCAGGCCCGCTTTGACGGCCCGTACAATTTCCGCAGCGGCATCTTCTTCGACTACACCTATGCGGCGAACGGCTTCGCCGTCACCGTCGGTATCGAAGACGGCGGTACATCGGGTGAATCCGGCGCGCCGGACCTCTATGCCGGCTTCAACTACTCGGCCAACAACCTGACCGTCGCCGGCACCGTCTACAATGACGGCTCGGCGGAAGCGATCGCCTGGAAAGTCAGCGCCGACTACGACTTCGGCAACGGCTTCAACCTCGGCGGCTGGTACATGGCCGACGATGGCGACACCGACTACGTCAAGGGTCATGCCTACGGCATCCGTTCTTCGTATGCTCTCACCGAAGACCTGCTGCTCTTCGCCGGATACGGCCAGTTTGCCGACCAGTTCGAAGAAGCAGTGCTGGTCGATGCAAGCTTCGACACCTACACCGTTGGCCTTGCATGGACCGGGATTTCCGGCCTGCTGATCCAGCCGGAATGGACCGCGACCTCGTTCGACGACACCTCGGTCAAGGGCCAGGAAAACCTCGGCCGCTTCTCGCTGCGTATCGTTCGCTCGTTCTGATCCTTTCGGGACGACAGGAAGGTCCGGGGGCAACCCCGGACCTTTCCCTTTTGCAGGATGGCTTTTCAGGACAGTGGCAGCGCTACTTTCCCGGCAATTCATCCGAACAGCCTACGGGCTGGACGGTTGATTTGAACAATATCCGACAGACTTTTCCAGATGTTTTAAGTCTAACCTAGTCGGATATAAGCAAAAAAGGAGTGACAACGAAGTCTGATCTGCTATAATTCTGGCTGTAATCGAACAATGTAAACAATTGTTCGTGGTTCTGGTGCAACAATTCACCCCCAATTCTGTGGGGATTGAACTCTTTTGATTGAACTCAAAAGGGAACGGTGGTTGTTTGCGCCCGCTTGTGGAGTACAGCCATGCACCTGATCGACCTCGTTGCCCTTTGGCAATCTTACGGAAACATTCTCTGGGAACCGGGCCAGCACAAGGATACGTGCAAGGCCTATGTCGAAGAGCTGCAGGAGATCGCCGTCCGAAACCGGATTTCCGCGATCGACAACGCGATGCTCGACGCGATGATTTCCGAGCTTCGCGGCAAGGGAAACCGCAACTCCACCATCAACCGCAAGATGGCGTGCCTGTCGAAGCTGCTGCGCAAGCACCAGCGCAATGGCGGCATCGACCGCCTGCCGGATTTCGCCAAGCTGCCGGAGAAGAACGGTCGCATCCGCTTCCTGTCCCGTGACGAGGAGGGCTTCATGTTCGCCTGCCTCGACGGGCAGGACCCGGATTATGGCGCGCTCGCCCGCTTTCTCATCGCCACCGGCGCGCGGATCGGCGAGGCCCTGACCCTCACCTGGGCCGATTGCAATGACGGGCGGGCGACTTTCTGGGAGACCAAGGCCAACACGCCGCGAACCGTGCCGCTCACCAATGGCGCGATCAAGGTTCTGGAGGGCCAGCGCGGCAAGCATCCCGCCGGCCCGTTCGCCATGGTGCGCTACGCCAATTTCCGCAATGCGTGGCTGCGCGCCAAGCGGCAGTGCGGCCTCAACAAGGATCTGCAGGTCGTGCCGCACGTGCTGCGCCACACCTGCGCCTCGCGGCTTGCGCAAAACGGCGTCGACATCAAGCGCATCCAGGAATTCCTGGGCCACCGCACGCTGGCGATGACGCTGCGCTACGCGCATCTGGCGCCGCGCCACCTCGATGTCTGTGCCGCGGCGCTCAACGATTTCGACGACAACGCAGCGAGCAGAAAGAGCCAGGCCGATGTCCACGCCTGAGCCTTAGCTCCGCAACCTAAATAATATCAATGCCTTGCCTGCTCCCCCGGAGCCGGACGGCTTTCATTTGACCGCAGGTCAGGCTAAACGCGGCACAAAAAAATACGCCGGCGCAAGGCCGGCGTATCGCATTGTCGTCAGTCGGGCAGAACGCCTCAGCTCTGCGGGCCGTTGTTGAAGCCGGTCTTGTCGATGAGCTCGGAGGCCTGCTTGCGGTTCTTCGCCACTTCGACGATCGGCAGCGCGTCCGGCTTGATCTCGCCGAAACCCTTGACGATGTCGGAGACCGCGGTGCCCGGCGCGACAGGATATTCGAACACCTGCTGGGCATAGATTTCCTGCGCCTTCGGGCTCGCCAGGAATTCCATCAGCTTGACGGCGTTGTCCTTGTTCGGCGCGTTCTTGGCGAGCGCCATGCCGGAGACGTTGACATGCGTGCCGCGGTCGCCGGCATTGGGGAACAGCACCTTGATCGAGGCGGCCCAGTCCTTCTGTTCGGCTTCCTTCTCGTTGGTCTGCATCAGGCCGACATAGTAGGTGTTGCCGAGCGCCACGTCGCATTCGCCGGCGAAGATCGCCTTCGCCTGGTCGCGGTCGCCGCCTGCAGGCTTGCGCGCTAGGTTGTCGCGAACGCCCGCGAGCCAGGTTTCGGTGAATTCCGCGCCCTTGTTGGCAATCATCGAGGCGACCAGCGCGACGTTGTAGACATGCTGGCCGTCGCGCACGCAGATCTTGCCCTTCCACTTCGGATCGGCAAGCTCCTCATAGGTGATCGCGTCCTGCGCCACGCGCTCCTTCGAGGCGTAAACGACGCGGCCGCGCGTGGTCAGCGCGAACCAGTGGCCTTCGGGATCGCGGTACTGCGCCGGAATGTTTTCGTCCACCTTCGCATCGGCCAGCGTCTGGGTGATGCCCTTCGACTTGGCATTGTCGAGGCGGCCGATGTCCACCGAGAGGATCACGTCGGCGGGCGAATTCTGGCCTTCCGCCTCGATGCGTTCCTCAAGGCCTTTCTCGAGGAACAGCACGTTCGTCTTCACGCCGGTCTCGGCGGTGAAGGCGTCGAGCAGCGGCTGGATCAGCTCCGGCTGGCGGTAGGAATAGATGTTCACTTCCTGCGCCAGCGAGGTCGTCGCGGAAACGGCGGAAGCGATTGTGAGGGAGGCGGCGGCAATCGCGCCGCTGCGCAAAATGCGCGCGGTGGTCCTGGTCATTTTTTCTCCGTCCTGCGCCGTTCAAGGCGGCGCGCTTGGGTTTCAACACCGGCCAGATAGGTTGGCCCGCCGCCGCGTGTCAACGGTGCGGGCCGCCAAAGCGGGCAAGACTGGAACGATTTTAAACTGGCGCCGAATCCGCGCCGCTCGCCCGCGCCGCCAGTTCGCGCATCAGGATTTGCGCCGAATGGGTGGCACCGTCCATGTCCAGGCCGGCGGCAAGCGGCGGCAGTGCAAGCGCCGCATCGACCGCCGCGCCGATGGTTTGCGGCGACAGGCCGTCGTCGGTCAGAAGGGCCGCCAGCCCGCGTCCGGCGAACAGTTGCGCCCGGCGAAGCTGCTCGGTTTCCCTTCCACCGGCAAAAGGCACCAGCACCGCCCGGCACTTCGCTCGCATCAGGTCGCCCACGGTGTTGTAGCCGGCGCGCGAGAGCGAAACCTTCGCGCCCGCCATCACGCGGGCCAGGTCCGGCACGAAACGCACCACCTTCATCCCCTCGCCCGCCCTTCCCTTCAACGCCTCGAAATCGGCCTGCGGCCGCTCGGAACCGACGACCATCAGCCAATTGTCCGGGAAAGCCTTGCTGAAGCGGTTCGCGCCAATCGCTGCTTCGGTGAGCGCATGGCCGACCGCGCCGCCACCGGCTGAGACGACCACCTCCGCGGCAATCGAAGGCGGAACCGACATGTCCAGCGGATCTGGCGTGACGAGGCCGGTGTAGCGGACTTTCGGCAAGATCGCCTGTGCGCCCTGCAAGGTCTCCTCGATGCGGATGAGCCGGGGGTCGCCGTGGACGAGCAGCAGGTCGTACCAGTCGTCAAAATACCGCAGCGATTCAGCGACCCGGTTTTCCGCCCTGCCTTCCTGCATGATGTCGCGGATCGATGCCACGGTTAGCGGCCGCCATGGCGCAGCGCGCGCGGCCTGCATCAGCGGCACGAGTTCGAAGCGCATCTGCCGCCGCCCGAACGGGAAAGCCTCGGTGATCACCACATCCGGGCGCAGCGCTTGGAAAAGCGCCAGCAGTTCGTCGCGCCGGGCATTCTGGTCGGCTTCGGTGAAGGGGCTGCCGTCGGCATGGACAAGCGCGGAGAAATGCTCGCTTTGCGAACGCACCGGCGGAAGGAAGGTCGTCTCGAAGCCGGACAGATCGATCGCGGGCAGCCGCGTTCCACCCCAGGCGAGATGCACCTTCGCCCCGGCACGGGCAAGGCCGCGCGCCACGCGCGTCGCACGGAAGACATGGCCGATGCCGAGCAGGTGCTGGACATGGAAGAGGACGACCGGGGCCTTCATTGAGCGGCTTTCCGGTTCACGCCTGCCTCGCCGGCGAGCAATTTTTCCAGCGCGCCGATCGTGGCGCGGTGGTCGAAGCGGGTGCGAACCTTGTTCTCGCCGTCCGCGCCGAGCCTGGCGCGCAGGGCCGGATCGCCGGCAAGGCGGACCATCTCGCGCGCCAGTGCCTGCGGGTCGTCGGGATCGACGAAAACGCCGTTCTCGCCGCCGGTAATCAACTCCGTGATGCCCGAAATCGGCGTCGTCAGAACGGGAACGCGTTGCGATTGCGCCTCAACCATCACGTTGGGCAGGCCGTCGCGATCGCCCGCGTCATCGATCCGGCAAGGGAGCACGAAGAGATCGCACTCGCGGTAAGCCTTCAGCACGTCCTCCTGCGGCCGCGAGCCAAGGAAGGTGCAGCGGCCTGAGACACCCAGGCTTTTTGCTTGCGCGACAATCTGGTCCTTCAGTTCGCCGCCGCCAATATGCGTCCAGCGCCAGTTGAGTTCAGCCGGCAGCAGGGCCAGCGCGTCGATCAGCGTGTCGATGCCCTTTTTGGCGACGGCGCGCCCGACGGTGAGAAAGCGAACCGGATCGGCCGGATCCGAGCCGTCCCGCGCGGAGTGGTTCGCGGGCGGCGGCGGAAAGCGGGAAAGATCAAGGCCGTGATAGACGAGATGCACCCTGGAAGGATCCGGCGCGTGGCGCGCAAGTTCCTCGCGCCCGCCGGCGGTGCAGGTCACGCACCAGCGGCATTCAGCGAGCTTGTCGCGCAACTCCCAGGCTGGCGAAGTCCAGATATCGCGTGCATGGGCCGAGACCGCCCAGTCCTTTCCGGTCATTTGCGCGGCGTAGCGCGCCGCCGACGCCGGGGTGTGGATGAAATGCACATAGAGAAACGACAGCCGCGGCGCGTATTCGGCGGCGATCACCAACCCCTGGCCAAAGCGGCGGAACCGGTTGCGCGTGAAGTCGCGGCGAAGGTCGGCAAGGAAGCTGCGAAACGCCGTTGGGTATCCCGGAAGCTTGCGCGCAATCGCGCCAGGCGCGGAACACCCGGGCGGGCTCGTTATGCAGATATTCCGGCAAATAGCGAACGGGAGCCTTGATCTCGCGGTGGACCGGGTGAACGTGCTTGTCCGTGGGGCGGCGCAGGGAAATGATTTCCAGCTGGAAACCGTCGCGCTCGAGTTCGAGCAGTTCCTGGGCAATGAAGGTCTCCGACAGGCGCGGATAGCCCTTGAGGACGACGCCGATGCGATTTGCCGGATCAGCGCTCAACAGCGACCCGCATGCCTTCCGCGTTGCGCCGGTTGGCCGGAATGCGCGTATTGCTCACCAGTTGCTCGATGTCGTCGCAAATGACGTCGAGACCCGTCAGATCGTCGCTCTGCAGGTTGCGCGATGGCTGTGGCAGGTCCGGTAGCCGGCGCAGTGCGCGCGCCATGACGTCCGGGATCGACGCTTCCTCGGGCGTCAGCATTTCGCACAGCCCGAGTTCGCGCGCGCGGCTGGCGCGTATGTACTGCTCCTGCCGCGGCTGCGTGCGGGGCACGAATAGCGCCTTGCGGTCGAAGGAGAGGACCTCGCAGAAGGTGTTGTAGCCGCACATGCCGACCACGCCCACGGCATTGGCCAGCAGCACTTCAAGCCGTGCCTCGAAATCGATGACGTTGACATTGGCGAGGCGCGAGGCGCGAAGCCGGATGCGTTCGCGGCTTTCCGACTTCATGAAAGGCCCGAGCACCAGCACGATGGGATATTCGTTCTGCCAGTCATGCTCGCGCGCGGCCAGCACCTGTTCCATCATCGCGATGCCGTCGCCGCCGCCGCCCGCGGTGACGAGAATGTAGTTCTCGGGAAGGAAATGCATGTCGGAAGGCTGCGTCGAGGGCAGTTCCCGGTTCAGCCAGCCGACATAACGAACCTTGCTTTCCACGGAAGCCGGCACTTCGAGACCGCCGAGCGGATTCCAGAACCGCTTCGGGCCATAGGCCCAGATCCGGTCGTAATACGCCCCTATCTTTTCCAGCATGTTCTTGGGCGACCATTCGGCCTCAAGCTTGCTTGGCGAATCCATGACGTCGCGAAGGCCGAGCACCGTCCGGGCGGAGGTGCCCTTCAACATCTGCAAGGTCGGGATGAGTTCGCCCTTCAGGCCAAGGGGTTCCTTGTCGACGATCAGCAGGTCCGGCTGGAAGGCCTCTGCGGTACGCTGGATGATGAGCTTGCGCATCATCAGGATGTCTTCAAGATCGATGTACTCGCCGATCGAGTCGTATTCGCCATTGTAGAGCTTGATGACGCTGGGGATTTTGACAAAATCCACGCGGGCGCGGAAGTCGAATGCGCCGGCGATCTGCGATCCGGAGATGATGATTACGTTGACGCCCTTGAAGCGCTCCACGATCGCATGAGCGATCGCGCGGCACCGGCGCAAATGGCCAAGGCCGAAGGTGTCGTGGCTGTACATGAGGATGCGAACATGCTCGAGGCGTTTCATGGCGGCGCGTGACTCGTGTTGCAGGAAAAAGATGTTTCCGGTTGCTCGACGCGCCTGCCATGGCCGGCAGTGCAATTGACGCCATTCTATCCCAAATGCCAATGCTTGCTCAAGGCGAAAGGTGAATTCGCAGGTGGTGAAGAAGTTGCAAGTCGATCAAGGACAAGGTGTCTAAATGCGTAAGAAAATTGCCTTTTACGCCCCCATCAAGCCGCCTGACCACCCGATTGCGTCCGGCGACCGCCAGATGGCGCGCATGCTGCTTGGAGCATTGCAGCGGGCAGGCTATGACGCCTTTCTGGCGAGCCGCGAGATTGCCTACTCCAAACGCCACGGCGCCGAGCACATGGCGGCGCGAAAGGATGCGGCGCACCGCGAAGCCTTGCGCCTGCTCAAGGAGTTCGAAGACCCGCTAAAACGCCCGGTGCTGTGGTTTTCGTACCACCCGTACGACAAGTCTCCCGACTGGCTGGGCGAAGAAGTCTGCGCGGCGCTCGACATTCCGCTGGTGACGGCCGAACCCTGCAAGACCGGGCAAGGGCCGAATGGCGAATGGCTGCCCTGGCGCGCGGAATCGAAGCGGATCATCGCGTCGGCGGCGATGAATCTCGTGATGACGCAGTCCGACCGGGAATTCCTCGCGGGTTTCGTCCCCGACGACAAGGTGGAATGGCTGGACCCGTTCATCGACATGGACCTGCTTGAGGCCGAGCCGGTGGAGTTTTCGCCATGGCCAGCGGCAGTTGGCGTGCGGCTGCTTACGGTGGGCATGATGCGGCCGGGCGCCAAGCTTGAGAGCTATACGCTGCTGGCGCAGTCACTGGCGATGCTGGCGGACCTCGACTGGTCGTTGGCGATTGCCGGTGGCGGGCCTGGCGAGCCGGAAATACGCCAGATGTTTGCGCCGTTTGGCAGCCGCGTGACCTTCGCCGGCGAGGTGTCGGGAGGGCAGGTGCTGGGCTTGATGCAAATGTGCGACTGCCTGGCATGGCCCGGCTGCCGCGAAGCCTACGGCATGGTCTATCTTGAGGCTGCGAGCCGTGGCAAGCCTGCCGTGGCGCTCGAGACCATGGGCGTGCCGCGCGTGGTGGAACAGGGCCGCACCGGACTGCTGGCACGGCCGCCGGACGCGAAAACCTATGCACAATGCCTGAGGTCGATCATCACCGATCCGGACCTGCGTGCCCGCCTTGGCCGCGGCGCGAAGGAGTTTGTTGAGGGCGAGCGATCCGGGGCGGCAGCGGCAAGGCGCCTGCGCGAAGTCATCGACGCCGTGCTTTCGGAGCGAGCGAATTGAGCCCGGACATCGCCCTCGCGCAGGAGCTTGAAATCTGGAGAGCGGCGGGGAAAACGCCCCGGCTGTTTCTTCGCGACGACGACGCGATTGCCGACACCCCTGCCCTTCGCCGCCTGTTCGATGCATGCGAAAAGGCCGGTGCGCCGCTGCTGCTGGCGTCCATTCCCGCCCATGCAGATGCAAGCCTGGGCGCGGCGGTGCGCGGCTTCGCGCTGGCGACCGGCGCCGTGCATGGATTTGCCCACACCAGCCACGCGCCGAAGGGCGAAAAGCCCTGCGAACTTGGCCGCCACCGGCCCATCGAAACGGTTATCGGCGAGTTGAAGGTGGGGCGCGAGAGGCTGGCCGAACTGTTCGGGAGCAAGCTCTCCGCCATTCTCGTTCCGCCCTGGAACCGGATCCACGACGAGGTCGCGGCCCGGGTTCACGAGGCCGGCTTCAAGGCAATTTCGGCGCATGGCTGGCTGACCGAGCCGCCACCGCACGCGCTTGCCAGCATCAACGCGCATATCGACATCATCCACTGGTCGGGCGGGCGGACGGGGCGGGACTGGCCATGGATTGCCGGCGAACTGGCAAAGGCGCTGCGCGAGGCGCGGTTGCGGGGTTGGCGGGCGGTCGGCATTCTCACCCATCACCTTGCCCATGACGAAGCCGCCTGGCTGGCGCTGGGCCGCATCACCGGCTTTGCAGCGGAAAACGGCGTGATCTGGGTCGCGGCGGAAAGCCTGTTGGAGGAGCCGGCGGAAGCGCCGGCCCCACTCGTTCAGGCGTAGGGGTCGGCAGCGTCGCGCAATCCGTCGCCGAAGAAATTGAAGGCGAGGATGACGAGGATGACCGGCACGACCGGCCACATCAGCCAGGGATAAAGCGCGACGACGTTGATGTTCTGCGCTTCGTTGAGCAGCACGCCCCAACTGACCACCGGCGGGCGCAGGCCCAGCCCCAGGAAGGAAAGCGCCGTTTCGCCGAGGATCATGGTCGGGATGGTGATCGTCGCGGATGCGATGAGGTGGCTCATGAAGCCGGGAACCAGATGCCGGCCGATGATGCGGGCGGGGCTCGCGCCCATCAGGCGCGCGGCGAGAACATAGTCCTCTTCGCGCAGAGACAGCAGCTTGGAGCGCACCGCGCGCGCCAGCGAGGTCCATTCCAGCAGGCCGAGGATGACCGTGATGCCGAAATAGACAAGGATCGGACTCCACGTCACCGGCATGATCGCGGCAAGCGCCAACCATAGCGGGATCGTCGGCAGCGACTGCATCACCTCGATGATGCGCTGTACGACGAGATCGACCCAGCCGCCGTAATATCCGGCAAGGCCGCCGATGACGATGCCGAGGATGAACGAGATCGCGATGCCGAGAAGGCCGATCGTGAGCGATATTCGCGCGCCATAGATCATGCGCGAGAACACGTCGCGGCCGAGCCGGTCGGTGCCGAGCAGGAAGAAGTCACCCCCTTCAGGCGGGCAGAAAAGGTGGAAATCCGCCTCGAACAAACCCCAGAACTTGTACTGGTCGCCGCGGCAGAAGAAGCGGATCGGCATCACCTTGCTGGTGTCCTCGGTATACGTCCGCTTCAGCGTCTTGAGGTCGAGGACCGCCTTCTGGCCGTAGACAAACGGGCCGACGAAGCTGCCTTCATGGAACAGGTGCAGCGACTGTGGCGGCGTGTAGATCGCCCGCGAATTGCGGGTTTCCAGCGAATAGGGGGCAAGGACCTCGGCGATGAGGATCGACGCGTAGACGAAGAGCAGGAAGGCGCCGGACACGACGGCGATCTTGTGCTTCTTGAACTTCCACCACATCAGCTTGAACTGCGAGGCCAGGAAAACCTTTTCCTGGTCTTTCGTCATCGCCTCGACAGCGTTGGGATCGAAAGGATCGAGTGAAATGTAATGGGGATTGGCCGGCTTTCCGTTGCCGGCCGCCGCCTTGTGCACCGCCCCCTTTGGCGGACGCGCGCCGGCCATGGTGTCCTCTCCGCTCATCGGCTTACCCCGCCAGATAGCCTGATGCGCGGATCAAGGATCGCCAGCGCAATGTCTGAAATAAGGACGCCGATCACGGTCAGGAACGCAAGCAGCATCAGGAAGGAGCCGGCAAGGTACATGTCCTGGCTCTGCAATGCCGCTATCAGCAGCGGACCGGTTGTCTGGAGCGAAAGCACGATCGCGACGATCTCCGCGCCCGATATGACCTGCGGCAAGGATGCCGCCGATATCGGCGATGAAGAAGTTCAACGACATGCGGAAGGGATACTTCATCAATGCCCTGAATTCGGGCATGCCCTTGGCACGCGCCGTGGTCACGTAGGGCTTGCGCAACTCGTCGAGGAGGTTGGCGCGCACGCGCCGGATCATCCCGGCGGTTCCGGCGGTGCCGATGACGATGACCGGTATCCAGATATGCTCCATGATCGAGGCGAACTTTGCCCAGCTCATCGGCTCGCCGATGAATCTGCGGATCGATACAGGCCGCCGATCGACGTACCGAACCATTCGCGTGACAGGTACATGAGCACCAGCGCCAGCAGGAAGTTCGGCGTTGCCAGGCCCAGCAGGCCAAGGAAGGTCAAGCCGTAGTCGCCCCAGCTGTACTGGCGGGTGGCCGAGTAGATGCCGATCGGGAACGCCACCGCCCAAGTGAACAGGATGGTCAGGAAGGTGATGAACATGGTGAACCAGAGCCGGTCGCCGATGACCACGGATACCGGCAGCTGGTACTCGAACGAATAGCCGAAATCGCCCCGCAGCATTCCGAACGCCCATTTGAAGTAGCGTTCATAGGCCGGCAGGTCGAAGCCGTATTGCTGGCGCAGGAACTCGATCTTCTGCGGATCGACGGTTTCACCCGCAGCCAGCAGTTCGGCGACGTAGCTCTCGAAATAGTCGCCCGGCGGCAGTTCGATGAGCACGAACACGACGATGCTGATCAGAACCAGCGTCGGCACCATGTAGAGCGTGCGCCTGATGATGTAGCCCAGCATGGCCTTCCCCGATCGCTCCCTTTGCCCCTTAGGTCCGAATTATTGCTCGAACCAGAAGGTGTCGGGACGATATGCGCCAAAATAGGCCGTCGGCTCCCAGGTGAACAACGCCTCCTGCGGCACGTTGCGCAGCTTCTTGCTCACGACGACCGGCTGGCGGGAATTGTTGACCGTGCCGATGGAGAACACCTGGTCGGTGTAGGCGGCCAGCATTTCCTGCCAGATGGCTTTTTGCTGCACGCGATCCGCCAGGACGCGCCATGACTTGTAGCGTTCAAGCTGCGCTGCCGCCTCGGGCATGTCGATCGGTTCGCCCGACTTGCCGCCGCTTTCGAAATACTCGCCCCATTTGGGCCACTGCAACTGCGGCTGCGCGGTCGGGGCAAGCTCCTGCGGGCTCATTTCGGCATTGGCGATGGCGTTGTCCATGCCGGAGAACACCGAGATCAGCGTTTCGCCATTGTAGGCGCGGCGGCGGAAGATATCGCGCTGCGAAGCACGCACGAATGCCTTGATGCCCACTTTCGCCCATTGATCGACGATGAGTTCGAGGACGTCCGTTTCCTCCGTGCTTTCGCCGGCTGTCTCGACCGTGATTTCGGCCCGGCGCCCGTCAGGCAGCATGCGAACGCCGTCCTTGTCGCGCGTTGCCAGGCCCGCCTCGTCGAGAAGCTTGTTTGCCATGTCGAGGTCAAGCACGCTCCACGCCTTCTGGAATTCCTCCTTGAACAGCGGGCTTTGCGGCATGACGGTGTTGGCCGAGGGGGTCGCGAGGCCGAAATAGATGACCTCGTTGATCTCGTCGCGGTCGATTGCCACGGAAAGCGCGCGGCGGAAGCGGACATCGCGCATCAGGCCGCGCCAGACCGGGTCGATGGCGTTGAGGTTGGGGAACAGCGCGACTTGCGAGCCCTTGCCGGTCGACCAGAGCCAGGTGTTGAACCCGTTCTTCTCCTCGGCTTCCTTGAGGAAGGTGAAGTTGTCGAAGCGGATGAAGCGGGCCTGCAGATCGCTCTCGCCGGCGCCGGTCTTGGCCGGAATGACGTCCGAGGCGACGAGGTCCATCAGGATCCGGTCGATATAGGGAAGCTGGTTTCCGTCGGGATCGACGCGGTGGAAATAGGGATTGCGCTCGAAAATGAACCGTGCCGACGGCGGCGGCGTCACGTTGATCCACGGATCGAGCGTCGGCAGATCCGGATTTTCAGGACGGCGCTGGCGCTGCTTGCGGGTATGCAACGCGGCCCAGCCGTCGACCTGTTCCTTGGCGACCTCGGCATCGAGCACCGCCTTGTCGGCATATTTCGCATGGAACTGCTTCATGTAGTGCGCCGGCCGGTAAATGTAGACCGGCGATGGGGCGGCAAGCGACGGCAGGAAAGCCGTGTTCGGCTTCGACCAGGAATACTTGACCGTCAAATCGTCGATGACCTCGAATTTCGGCTCCTCGCCATCGACCACCATCTCGGAGGGAATGCCCTCGCGGCCAAGCTCGGCGTCCTTGACCATGTCTTCCCAGAAATAGCGGAAGTCCTCGGCGGTGAAGGGATGTCCGTCGGACCATTTGTGGCCCTTGCGGATGCGCAGCGTGAATTCCTTGTCGTCGATGACGTCGACCGCCTCGAGCAGGTCGGGCTTCATTTCGATGTCCGGGCCATAGCCGACCAGCCGGGCATATTCGTAGACGGTGATCTGGCCGAGGTCCTTCTGGTCCTCCATCAGCATGCGCATGTCGCCGCCGTATTTGCCGATCTCCTTGCCTTCCGCGGCGAAGTCCACCACGAACGGCTTTTCCGGCAGGCGTTCGGCCAGAGGCGGCAGCTTGCCCTCTTCGACGAGCTTGGCGAGCTGCGGCGCTTCGCCGGCAAGGGCGATACCCGCAAACGCGGCGACAAATGCGGCGGTCATCAGGCGGACCGCATTCACTGCGAAGGTCGTAAACGGACATCAAGCCATCTCCCTCAGATCAGCGTTCTGGTTGGCGAGGACGTAATGGCCCTGCGCCACTTCCAATTGGGCAAGCTTGCCCCGTTGCTTGCGACGAATGCACCGCCCCATGCAGCCGTCTCGTCAGCGCCGGTGTAGCGGATATTGCCGAAATCCAGAAGCCGGTCGAGGTCTGGATACGGCACCGAAGCGAGCAGTGCCCGCGTATATGGATGGACCGGGCGAGCAAACAGCGCCTCGCGCGGCGCAATTTCGACCAGTTTCCCGCGACACATCACGGCTATCCGGTCGGCCACGTAATTGACCACCGCCAGATTGTGCGAGATGAAAAGCGTGGTCAACCCCAGTTCCTTCTGCAAGTCCTTGAGCAGGTTGAGTACCTGCGCCTGCACTGAAACGTCGAGCGCGGAAACCGGTTCGTCGCAGATCATCAGCTCGGGATGAAGCGTAAGCGCGCGGGCAATGCCGATGCGCTGGCGCTGGCCGCCCGAGAAGGAATGCGGGTAACGGTTGAGGAAACGCGGGTCGAGGCCAACCAGCCGCATGAGATCCATGATGTCGCGGTCGCGGCTGGCGCCATTGCCGATGCCGTGCACCTCGAAGGGTTCGCGCAGGATGTTCTTGACGGTCATGCGCGGGTTGAGGGACGAGAACGGGTCCTGGAAAATCATCTGGACCTGGCGGCGGTAAGCCTTCAGGTCCGGACCGGAAGCGCCAGCACGTCGACCATGCCCTTCGACGTGTTCACATCGAACCTCGCCGGCAGTGGCGTCAAGCGCGCGCATGATCAGTTTGGAAACGGTGGTCTTGCCCGATCCCGATTCCCCTACCAGGCCCAGGCACTCGCCCTTCTTGATCTCGAAGGAGACATTGTCGACGGCGAGGAAACTGTTGGCTTCGCCTGCGAAAAAGAAGCTTCCCTTGCGGGAGATGAACTCCTTGCGCAGGTTCTTCACCTGCAGATGGACTTCGCCTTCCGGAACGATTTCGTCGGGATGAAAACGCTTGGCAAGCTCCGAAATGTTGTCGCGGTCCTTCTGGCCCATTTCCCGAAGGGAAACGAGGCGCTCGCCCGGCTTCATGTCGAAATGGGGAACCGCTGCCATCAGCGCCTTGAGATACGGGTGCTGCGGGTTGCGGAAGATGGTCTCGACCGGCCCGGCCTCCATGACCTTGCCGTGATAGACGACCACCACCTCGTCGGCCATGTTGGCGACGACGCCAAGGTCGTGGGTGATCAGAAGGATCGCCGTCTCGAACTTCTTCTGCAGATCCTTCATCAGCTTGAGGATCTGCGCCTGGACGGTAACGTCCAGCGCCGTCGTCGGTTCGTCGGCAATGACCATTGCCGGATTGCAGATCAGCGCCATCGCGATGACGGCGCGCTGGCGCAGTCCGCCTGAAAGTTCGAAGGGATACCGCTCGTATCCGGCAACGGGATCCGGGAAGCCGACGAGACCCAGAATGTCCTCGGTCTCGCTGCGCGACTTCTTGTGGTCCATCTTGTGGTGGAGACGCAGCGCCTCCTCGATCTGGTTGCCGATGGTGTGCAACGGCGACAGTGCCGTCATCGGCTCCTGGAAGACCATGGAGATGCGGCCGCCGCGCAATTCGTAGAGCCAGGGATCGTTCTGCGCGACCTTGGCGATGTCCTTTGGCGGCGTGCCGGGAGGGCCATCGTAGAAAAGGATGCTTCCGGTGTCGATCGAGCCGTTCGAAGGCAGGATGCGCATGATCGTTTGCGCGATCACCGACTTGCCGGAACCGGATTCGCCCACCAGGGCCACCACCGATCCGCGATTGACCTGAAAGCTCACGCCGCGCACGGCCTCGACGCGCCCGCCCTGTATGGCAAAGGACACACTCAGGTCCTCGACCTTCAGCAATACGCGGTGCTCATCAGACATGAACCGTCACGCCCCCCTTGTTTTCCCGTCTGCGCGGGCCTGGTTAAACGTTTACATACCGGAGAATGAAAGCAAAGTGACACAATTCACACTCGCGTCTTTCTCAAGCGATTATTTTCAAGAGTCGAGTCCGCAATACGGCATCAAAGGTCGTTGGCGGTGACCTTCTTTCGTTTGCGGGTTGAATCGTCCACAACCTGGCGGGCTGCAGCCGATGCGGCCTTCTCCACGGTCTCCTCGTCCAGGTCGGCAGCGCCCCTGCCCTCGATGCGCACCGTCACCTCGCGATTGGCGAAACGGATGCCTTCGCGGTGGAAGAGTTCCTGTATCGCGGAATAGACGACTTTGCGGGTCTGCCACTGGTCGCCGGGCTTTGTCATGAACTTTACCCTGATGATCATGGCCGAATCGTCCATCTCGACGACGCCCTGCGACTTGAGCGGCTGCAGGAAATGGCTGCCCACTTCCGGGTGCTTCAACAATTCGATGCCAAGCTTCTTCACCAGCTTGCGCACCCGGTCGACATCGGTGTCGTAGGTGAGGCGCAGCGGCAGCTTCATGATCACCCAGTCGCGCGAATAGTTGGTCGAGCCGCGAGATTTCTCCGAAAGGCACGGTGTGGAGCGGGCCATTGTGGTGGCGCAACTGGAACGAGCGGAGCGAAATCTTTTCGACAGTGCCGCGGATATCGCCAAGCTCGATGTATTCGCCTTTCCGGAAGGCGTCGTCGAACAGGAAGAAGCCGCCGGAAAAGATGTCGCGGATCATGGTCTGCGCACCAAAGCCGATGGCCAGGCCGACAACGCCGGCGCCGGCAAAGAGCGGCGCTATGTCCACGCCGAGATTTGAAAGGATGATCATGCCGGCAACCGCGAATATGCCCGCAATGAAAACGTTCCTCAGCAGCGGCAGGAGTGTGCCCAGGCGGGTCGTGCCAACGCCGCCCGGTTCGTCTTCCAGGTCTCGAGGCAATCCATTCCCGACGCCTTCGTCGTCAAGCTTGCGGTCGATGTAGAGACCCACGGCGCGGTAGAGGAACCATGCGGCGAAGACTACCGACAGCGTTCCCATGAAAGCGGCCACGGGATTGCCGCGATCGCCGATCTTGACGTCCCACGCGCCGAGTACGTATCCGATAGCCGCCAGTGTGACCACTATGCCGGCCGATTGTTCGAGCAACGGCTTGAAAACGGGGCGGAACGGCTTTTCCGCGATAAGTCCGGTGGCGCGGCGCATCCCCTCGTTGACGATGACCTCCTCGCTCGTCTCGCTGCCGCGGCGCAACGCCTCGGCACGCGCTTCCTCCTCGATCTGGCGCTGGCGCATCGCCTCCTGCACAGCCAGCTTGACCTTGCGATCGTAGGCGCGCTCGCGACCGCGGTGGAAGGCATCGAGAAGGATCAGGAGAACGCCATAGGCCGCGATCGCCCCGATGATGGCGATGGCCGGAGCGGCTACCAGCAAAGTCGCACTCGGCAGGTCGAGAACGACGCGCGTCGTGCTGACGGCGAATGCGATCGCCAGATAGCCCAGCGCCAGTTCGTCGGCGACTGCGGCCAGGGTCCGCCGCCAGACCGGCTTGGATTCCGGATCGCCCGATCCGAGCACAAGGTCGCGCACGCGCGCCCCGGTGCCGGATCATGAGGAACGCGATCAGGATCGCCCCTATGAACATCGACACGATAAGGGACAGCTTGTGCGCATCGGCGTCGAGGTCGAGGCGCTTCATCCAGTCGCAGAAGAAGATCGTGATGATGGACACGCCGAGCGCCCAGCGGATGTCTCGGTAGATCGAAACCGCCTGCGCGTCGGTCAGGTTCACCAACCTGTGCGATGGCGTGTCCGGCGCGATAAGGTTGAGGAAGACGATGGAGCGAAGCCGCCACGCTGTCGCCGCCGTGATGATGACGAGAGCGGTGTTTCGCGATGGCAGGTGGTTCGGATCGAAGGCAATGGCGATTGCCGTGGCCACGACGAACATCAAAACGGTGTTGATCGTCATTCCAACCGCGCGGAACAGCAGGTAGCCGATCTTTTCCGAGCGGCTGCCGGGGTTCGGATTCCACATCGACTTGAACCGGTTGCGTGTCCACATGTCGATGAGCCTGGCGAAGATATAGCCTGCAATCACGCCGCCGATCGCCACGGCCACGGAGCGCCACAGCCAATTCAACGTGCCGTCGGGGCTGGCAACCTCAAGCGCCGAGACGATCCGGTATGGAATTTGCGGCGAATGGGTCAGCAGCCGGCGTACCTCGCTGCGGAACTTGATGCCCATGCTCGTCATGTCTTCCATGCGCGTCGCAGGCGTCTTTGCCGCAGCCTTGGCGCCGCCAGGCGCCATGATCACAACCGTCATGCCGTCCTTTTGCGCTTGCTCGACCAGCGGTCGGACATTCTGCGGCACTTCGGTGGCGGTCTGGGCAAAGCCGTCGGCAGCCATCGAGATCGCGGCAGCGAGAAACAAACCGATTGCTATTAGGAAACGACGGAACATGGCACCCCTCCACCGCGCGGATATAAGACCCAGGGAACGGCCAATGGCAAGCGCGCTCTGCGGGCCATCAAGACTGCCCCGACGGAAGAAAGGCGAAATTTGCGCCCTGTTCAATGACCGCCGACGAAACCGGCAACAAGGCGCGCCGTTTCTCCCGGTGCCTCGACGCAGGGAATATGGCCGGGGCCGTCGAGCACGACGAAGCGCGAGCCGGCAATGAGGTCATGCGTGGAACGCACCAGATCGGGCGGTGTCGAGCCGTCATTGGAGCCGACCATCAGGAGGACGGGCATCTTCAGCGCCTTGACGAGCTCGGTGTTGTCCGTGTCCCGCAACGCCGCGCAGGTGCCGCTGTAGCCGGCAACCGGCTGGCGCTCCAGCATGTTGGCGTAGACCGAAAGCGCGGCGCCCTGGCTGCCGCGGAATGTCGGGGAAAACCATCGCTCCATCACCGCATCCTTTATCGAGGCGATGCCGTCCTTCTCGACGGCGGCGATGCGTGCGTTCCAAAGCTCGTCGTTTCCGATCTTGTGCGCCGTGTCGCACAGGATGAGCCGCGGTACCCGCCGGGGGTGGCGGGTGGCGAAACGCGTGACGATCATGCCGCCGACCGACAGGCCGACGGGAAAGACCTCGTTCACGCCAAGGAAATCGAGCAGCGCCTCGAGGTCGCCGACATGGTCGTTCATGGCATAGGGCGCGGGCGGTGCATCGGTAAGGCCGTGCCCGCGCTTGTCATAGCGGATCGTGCGAAAGCGCCCGCCGAGGGCTTCGACCACACCGTCCCAGATGCGGAAATCCGTTCCCAGCGAATTGACGAAGACGATGGCAGGGGCACTGCTCGGGCCTTCGTCCCGGTAATGCATGGCGATGCCGTTGACCTTGGCGATCTGCATGGACCTTCTCCCTCGTCCGCCGGCCTACCAGTCCCCTTCGTTCTGGATGTCGAGGACAATGCCGCAATGCTTGCAATGAACCGCGTCCGGGTCATGACGCGTGAGCGCGCAGCTCGGACAGACGTGATAAACCTTGTAGGGCCGGAACAGCGCCTGCGCCAGCCGGACGAACAAGGCCACGCCGAAGATCATGATCACGATGCTCAGGATCCTGCCGGCCGGATCCTTCATGGTGATGTCGCCGAAGCCGGTCGTCGTAAGGGTCGAAATGGTGAAATAGAGCGCATCGAGCCAACTCTCGATGGCCGGGTTTATGTTGGCTTCAAGCACCCAGACCATGGATGTCAGGATGAAGATGAACACCGCAAGATTGCCTGCAGCATTGGCGACGTCGTCGTAGCGGCGCGGTATCGGCAAATACTGCCTGACCTCCTGCATGATGCGGTAGGATCGCACGAAGCGCAGCGTGCGCAACACGCTGAGGAAACCAAGGTCCTCGACTACCAGCGGCACGATCAGCGAGACGAGAACGGCGATGTCCGCCCAGGTGGAAAGGCGCCACAGGAACTTGCGCGGGTGGTGGGAAATCGCAAAGCGCAGCGCCAAGCTCTGCGAGGAAGATCGCGAAGATCGCAAGATCGATGATGCGTAGATGCCGTCATGATCGTAACGGATGGTGACGAGGAAGTAGAGGATGGTGATGAAATCGAAAGCGAGCAGCGCAATCCGGAATATCCGGGATCGTGCGCCATGGCCGAAATAGAGAATCCGGAGCCAGTTCCTGAGGCCCTCGATCATGATGAATGCCCGTGACGCGATGCGGTTGCCGGGCAAAGCCTTTAGCCAATCGCCGGTGAAATGCAAACCTGGAAGCTGTCATTCCCCAACCGCCGGTCGCGGCGGCGTTTGAGGAAGGCCAGTTTCCAGACTTGTGACGGGCACGGTCGCACCTGAGCGGGTGCCGACAGACCATGTCATGCTGGCGCTTTTCGCGCTCTTCTTGTCGTTCCGGACGTTGCCGGGAATTCGTACCGTAACCGGTATCTTTTGGATCTGCCGGCCTGGAAATCAGTGGCTGGTGATCCAGTCGCGGGCGGCGCGCTGCGCTGCGGCGATATCGGCGCGGCTCATCTCTGCCGCAACTTCCTCGCGGCTGAACTTTGCCGCCTCGCAGCCGCGATAGGCCGCGATGTTGAACCATTTGTGAGCCGCCACGAGGTCGGTAAGACCGTTGCGGCCTGTCGCGTAGATGAGGCCCAATTCGTAGAGCCCTTCTGCATTGGCCGATGCGGCGATCTCGGTGAAGTCGGCCCCTGCCGTTTCGAAACGAAGCATTGTTCCTGTCCCCTTGCCCTTGATTTTGCGGCGTCCCGGCCGCGTCTTCTTTTTCTTTTCAAGGGCGCCGCCGGTGGCCTCTTGGTCTCTTCCCGGCGGCGTTCCCTTGTTGAGACCACATTGCCAGCAAGCCTTGAAACCGGGGTAAAAAAGCAGCGTTAACGGGGCCGGAATCAAATCTGAACGGGATGTGAAGTTCAGGCTTGATTCACTGTCAGCTTCTTTTGATTTCAATGCCTTGCGCGAAAATTCACGGAAGATTCAGACATGAAAATCAACCGCGCCGTAACCATCGGGCGCAAAGACACACTGCATTTGCCGAAAATGCATGGAGCCGCGTTTACCGCGCGCAGCACTTGAAAGCGGGATTGCCAGCAAAACTTCCGGCGTATAATCAAGTCGAAGTAGCGGCCATTCATCAGGCCGCAGGGAGGAAACACATGAAGATTGCATCCATCCGGTTGGTCGCCGCGGCATTCATAGTGGCGGGCGGCGTTTCGGCAGCAGCAGCAGATCCGATCGAGGGTAACTGGAAGACCCAAAGCGGCGAGACAGCGTCCATCGGCAATTGCGGCGGCAGCTTTTGCATTACCCTGAAGACCGGCAAGTATGCGGGCAAGAGCATCGGCAAGCTCTCGGGCGCCGGCGGCAAATACAGCGGAACAATCACGGATCCGGCGGACGACAAGACCTATTCGGGCGCCGCGACGGTTTCCGGAGCCGCGATGAGCCTCAAGGGATGCGCCATGAAAGTCTTCTGCAAGACGCAGAAATGGGCGAAGATGTAGTCGCGCTCAACAGCGACTTCAAAAGGGGCCTTTGCGGCCCCTTTTTTATGCCTGTCACCCTCATCGGCTGCACAGCGAAGGGAATGAACAAAGCAACTCAATCCTTTCAGCAATGATTCATGCAAGAAGTGTATGTTTTCAATCGGTTGACCGAATTTTGACAGATCCGGCTCAATCGTCAGCAGTGATGTGGCCCGCAAACCAGCGAGCTGCAGTCGAACAACTCCGCTGTACAAAGTGGCGGAAAATGGGGGTAAACATGAAAGCGTTTTTGATGTCTGCCGCGGCGGCGGCAATTCTACTCGCGAGCCAAGGCGCAGCCTCGGCCAGCGATCCGATCATCGGCACCTGGACACGTCCGGCAGGCCCGCTCGTTTCCATCGCGCCATGCCACGACGGGACTTTGCGTCAAGATTGCAAGCGGCGAAGACTTTGGCGACAACGCCGGCACGGTCAAGGTGAATGGTGACGGAACCTATTCAACAAAGGTTTCGAACGTGGATGGCGGCAATCCTATCTCCGGCAAGGGCACGCTTGTCGGCAACGTGCTGACCGTGACCCAAGGCAACAAGGAAGAAAACTGGCAGCGCCATTGATCCGGACATCGGGAATGCATGCAAGAAGGGCGATGCGCCCTTTTTGCATGCCTGCCGGCGAAGATCAGCGCGCCTTCTCGGCCCGAGCTGGATTGTCTGGACATCCTTGCTCGCTTGCCCCGTCGGACAGGCGTGTCAGCCTTGCCGATGGGCAAAATGACATTCCCGTCAACGATCCTGAACGGCGGATAAACGGGTGTGTCAGCACGGGTTCAGTGCGGACGGTGCATTCTTTTCCCATTGGGCAACCTTGGGGAAAGCTGATGAACGATGCCTTGCTCTATCGCCGTTTCGTCGTCATAGCCGCTTTGATCGCGGCGATGGGGGCAGTGGCCGCCAATGTCATACTCGAGACACGCGCTGGCGATAATTCGGCTGCAAACCGGTTCTTCGTGCCGGGGGAACGGGAATTGTGCGCAGGCGGCCGGACGTGTCTGGCAAAATTCGCCAAGGCCCCGTTCGCCTGAGTTCCAGGGCCTGCGACATTTACGGGGCGTCGGCCCGACACTATAGTATCGGCATGAACATCGAAAACCGGATTGCATCGGCGGACCTGCCGATAGAAACACCGCATTACCACGCGCCGCGCCAGTTCAACGACGCAGGCGAAGCCGTGAAGGAACTGAAGCGGCTCTACGTCATTGGCACGCAGTTCCTGCGCGAGCGCTTCGAGGAGTTGATGGCCGGCAAGGAGCCTGCCGCGCGCTATCGTGCCTTCTACCCGGAAGTGCGGCTTTTCACCGGCAGCCATGCGAAGATCGATTCGCGCCTGGCCTACGGCCATGTGGCCGGATCCGGGCGAATATTTCACCACGATCACGCGGCCCGATCTCTTCTCGAACTACCTGACGCGGCAGATCGGCCTGCTCATTGCCAATCACGGCGTACCGGTCAGCATCGGCATATCCGACGTGCCGATGCCGCTGCATTTCGCGCTGCCCGAGGGAAGCCACGTTGACGGTTCGATCCACGACCGGCTGACCCGGCCGCTGCGCGATATTTTCGATGCGCCGAACCTTGCCGGCACCGACGACCGCATCGCCAACGGCGAATATGACGAGACGCCGGGAATACCGCAGCCGCTGGCGCCATTCACCGCCCAGCGCATCGACTATTCGCTGCACAGGCTTTCGCATTATACGGCGACAAGCCCGTCGCATTTCCAGAACTATGTCCTCTTCACCAACTACCAGTTCTATGTCGACGAATTCGGCAAGCATGCGCGCGAGGTGCTGCTGGCCAATTCGCACGGCTATGAAATGCTGGTGGAGCCGGGCAACCTGATCACCAAGGCCGGCGAAGAGGGACCAAGCGCGGGACAGGCGCCGACGCGCAACCCGCAAATGCCGGCCTATCACCTGACGCCGCCCGGACAATAACGGCATCACGCTCGTCAACATCGGCGTCGGGCCGTCCAACGCCAAGACGATCACCGACCATATCGCCGTGCTTCGGCCGCACACCTGGCTGATGCTGGGTCACTGCGCCGGCCTGCGCAACAGCCAGAGCCTGGGCGACTATGTCCTGGCACACGCCTATGTGCGCGAAGACAATGTGCTCAACGACGATTTGCCGGTCTGGGTGCCGATCCCGGCGCTGGCCGAGGTGCAGATCGCGCTGGAACAGGCGGTTGCCGAGGTGACCGGCCTTTCGGGCTACGACCTCAAGAAGATCATGCGCACCGGCACGGTGGCGACCATCGACAACCGCAACTGGGAACTGCGCGACCAGTCCGGTCCCGTACAGCGGCTGAGCCAGAGCCGGGCGGTCGGCCTCGACATGGAATCGGCGACCATCGCGGCCAACGGCTTCCGCTTCCGCGTTCCCTATGGAACGCTGCTATGCGTATCCGACAAGCCGCTGCATGGCGAACTCAAGCTGCCCGGCATGGCGACGGAATTCTACAACCGGCAGGTCCAGCAGCACCTGACCATCGGCATCAAGGCGCTGGAAAAACTGCGCGAAATGCCGGCCGAAAGGCTGCATTCACGCAAGCTCCGGAGTTTCAACGAAACGGCGTTTCAGTGAGGCGCCTTGATTTCTGGTGAAAGAAGAACTACATTTTCTTCATGCAGAAATCGCCTAGCCAAGTCGAATACCAGAAACCGGATAGCCAGGCTGTCGTGACCAAGGCAGCCGTGCGCGCCGCCGACGAGCTTGGATTGACCGCAAAGGTGCTGGCCAAGGCAATCGGCGTCAGCGAGGCGACGATCTCCCGCATGCGTCACGGGGACTACCGGCTGGACGGCAAGCCGTTCGAACTTGCGCTGCTCGTCATCCGCCTTTTCCGTTCGCTCGATGCCGTTGCGGGCGGCGACAAGGAAACGGCGCGGCGCTGGGTGGTCAACCACAATACGGCGTTTGGAGAGGCTCCGCTGATCCGGCTTCAGACCGTGGCCGGACTGGTCGACGTGATCGCCTATCTCGATGCCCGCCGCGCTCGCATCTGACGCGGGCCCCTGGCGCGGCACCGCGTGGCGGTTCGTCGAAGCCCAGCACATTGTCTCCACGCTCAAGCTGGTCGACTCGCTTGCCGAACAGGAATTGCTGGAGCAATTGCTGGAAGAGACCAAACCGCGCGTGCCGCCGGAATGCGATCATCTCGATTATCTTCTGAAAACACCCTTTCGCTACGGTCCATATCCGGCGGGTTCGCGTTTCCGTGCTGCCGGGCACACGCCGGGCGTTTTCTATTGTTCGCTGGCGCCGGAGACCGCTGCCGCCGAGATCGCCTTCTACCGGTTGTTGTTCTTCGCCGAGTCGCCGCTGACGCCGATGCCGCGCAACCCTGCCGAATTCACGGCTTTCAGCGTGGCGCTTGCCACGCCCTTCGCCATCGATTTGACGATCGGGCGGCTGGCAAGGCGCGAGGAGGAGTGGACCCGGCCCGCCGACTACGCCGCGTGCCAGGCGCTGGCGAGCGAGGCCAGGGAGGCCGGAATCGAGATGATTGCCTACCGCTCTGTTCGCGACCCACAACACGGCCTTAACCTCGCCGTGCTTGAATGCGCAGCATTCGAACAGCCAACGCCGCTCGAACGCCAGACCTGGCGGATATCGTTCGCGCAGACGGGCGTCTCCGCAATCCGCGAGTACCCACGAAAGAGCATCGGCTTCACCATGGAAGATTTCAGCGCGGACCCGCGGCTGCGGCCGGAGAGGGCATGACTGCAATGCCCCTTCTCCGCCTCCTTCTCCTCCTTGCCATCGCCGGTATATCGGTTGGCATTCTCGGCGGCTTCCTCGGCTTCGTGCATCCGGCGTTCGATACGGCGGCGCATTTCCGGCTGCATCTTGCCGCGGGGCTCGGCGTGCTCGCGCTGGCCGCTATCGGCATGCGCGCCTGGAAGGCGGGCGGGGCGGCGCTGGTCCTGGCGCTGGTTGCGGCCGCATCCTGCTGGCAGGTATTTCCGGTGTCATCTGCCCTCACAGAGCCAAAAGGCAGACTGCATTCGCTGCTGTTCTTCAACATGCGTTACGACAATCCGGCGCCGGAACGCGTGATCGAGATGATCCGCCAGACGAACGCGGATCTTGTGCTGCTCACCGAGTATTCGCGGATGTGGGAGCCGAGGCTGGTGGCGCTGCATGGCTCATATCCCCACCGCTATCATTGCGCCGAATGGCGCAACGTCGGCGGAACGGTCGTCTTCTCGCGCTTTCCGCTGGAGCCGGGCTATTGCCACGCCTATGCGGCGCTGGGCCTGGCACGGGCGGACATCGATGGCACGCCGGTGATGATCGGGGCGGCGCACATGCGCTGGCCTTGGCCGGCAAGCGGGCCGCGGCAGCTGCGCGAGTTGCGCCCCGTGCTCGAAGGACTGGGTCCAGATGCGTTGGTGGCAGGCGATTTCAACGCGACCGTCTGGAGCGACGCAATGCGCCAGTTCGCGCACCATGGCGGGCTGGAAATCGTGCCGGGCATCGGTCCGACATGGATGATTTCACCGGTGCCGGATTCGCTTACGCGTTTCACGGGCCTGCCCATCGACAATGTACTGGCAAAGGGCGCGGTAAAGATTGTCTCGGCCAAAACCTTGCCGCCGCAGGGGTCCGATCACCTGCCCATTCTCGTGCGGTTCAGTGTAAATCCTGGCTGACAGGTAAGTCCGACAAGCATCGAATTTCTGTTTCTCATGGAAGCATAGCCAAAAGTAATGTAAGATTTCGGTCTTTATGCAGGCAGGAGGAACAGATCATGACACCTTGGGAACTGCGCCTTACCGAATTTACAAACTGCAATTGCGACTTCGGTTGTCCCTGTCAGTTCAACTCGCTGCCAACGCACGGCCATTGCAGCGCCGTCGCCAGCATGGAAGTTGTGGAAGGTCATTACGGCGATGTGCGCCTCGACGGCCTGCGCTTCGGCGGCATTTTCTCCTGGCCCGGCGCGATCCACGAAGGCCATGGCCAGGTCCAGCCCTTCGTCGACGAGCGCGCGACGCCGCAGCAGCGCGAAGCGCTCCTGAAGATCATGTCCGGCGAGGACACCGATCCGATGGCGACCATGTTTTCCGTCTTTGCCAGCACGATGGAGAAGGTTCACGAACCGGTCGTCGCCAAGGTGGACTTCTCGGTCGATGTGGAGGGGCGTCGGGGCAAGGTGCGCGTGGAAGGGCTGTTCGAGGCGCAGGGCGAGCCGATCCGCAACCCTGTCACCGGAGACGAGCACCGGGTGCGCATCGACCTGCCGCACGGTTTCGAATACGAGATTGCGGAAATCGGCAGTGGCAAGAGCCGCTCGCAGGGGGCAATTCCGCTGGAGTTGAGCAACAGCTACGGCCAGTTCGCCCATCTGCATCTCAACAATCACGGCGTGGTGCGGCATCGCAACCTCAACGCCTGATACCTCGATGCTGGAGGCCCTGCTGCGGCGCGAGCGGCTTGCAACGCTCGCTGCACTAGCCGTGCTCACGATCCTGGCATGGGGTTGGACCCTTGCCGGATCGGGCACGGGGATGAGCGTCGCCGCCATGACAACCTTCCAGTTCCCGCCGCCGGCAATCATGTCCATGCCGGCGCAGTGGACCGCCGCCTATGCCCTGGTGATGCTCGCCATGTGGTGGGTGATGATGATCGCGATGATGACGCCAAGCGCCGCGCCGGTCATCCTGCTTTACGCGCATTCATGGCGCCACCAGCACAGGCTCGGGCGCATGGAGGGCGACACCCCGCCGGTCGCTTCCTTCGTCGCCGGATACTTGCTGGCGTGGCTTTTGTTCAGCATCGCGGCAACCGGGCTTCAATTCGCACTGGAGCAGGCGGGGCTGGTCCATTCGATGCTGATGTGGAGCACGAACCCGGTATTGACCGGGGTGCTGCTTTTGACGGCAGGCATCTACCAGTTCCTTCCGCTGAAGCAGGCCTGCCTCATCCAGTGCCGTTCCCCGGCCTCCGTGATTGCCGGCTACTTTCGGCCCGGCGCGGCGGGGGCCTTGCAAATGGGCCTGCGCCACGGCGCTGCATGCGTGGGATGCTGCTGGGCGCTGATGGCGCTGCTCTTTGCCGGCGGGATCATGAATGTCGTGTGGATTGCCGGACTGACCGCCGTGGTAATCGCCGAGAAGATGCTGCCCGGCGGACGGCTGGTATCCATTGTGCTCGGCGCATTGCTGATTGTCGCCGGCCTGTGGGTGCTTGTGTAGGGGGGCACCCCTCCCCTGTCAGGGGAGGGAAAAGGCCCGTCACATGCCGAGGTAGACCGGTCCTTCGCCGCCCTGCGGTGGCACCCAGTTGATGTTCTGGTTGGGATCCTTGATGTCGCAGGTCTTGCAGTGGACGCAGTTCTGCGCGTTGATCACGAAGCGTGCGCCCGGCGCGTCGAGAACGCCCGCAGGCAGCGCATTGCCGTCGCCGTCCACCCATTCATAGACGCCGGCCGGGCAATAGCGCGTCGACGGTCCGCCAAAGACTTCGAGTTCGGATGTCTTCTGCAGTTCGCGGTTCTTGACCTGCAGATGGATCGGCTGGTCTTCCTCGTGGTTGGTGTTGGACAGGAACACCGAGGACAGCCGGTCGAAGGTCAGCACGCCGTCGGCCTTGGGATAGTCGATCGGCTTGTGCTTTGCGGCCGGCTCGAGCGCGGCGTAGTCCGGCTTGCCATGCTTCATGGTGCCGAAAGGCGACCAGCCGAACAGCGTGTTCAGCCACATGTCGATCCCGCCGGCCAGATGCCGAGCGGGGTGCCGAAACGCGACCACAGCGGCTTGACGTTGCGCACCTTCTTCAGGTCCTTGCCGATGTCGGCTGGCGCGCCATTCGGCTTCGTACTCGGACAGCTCGTCCTGCTGCGCCCCGTCGCCGAGCGCGGCATGCGGCCTTCTCGGCCGCCAGCATGCCGGACAGCATGGCATTGTGCGAGCCCTTGATGCGCGGCACGTTGACGAAACCGGCCGAGCAGCCGATCAGCGCGCCGCCGGGGAAGGACAGCTTCGGCACCGACTGCCAGCCGCCTTCGGTGATCGCGCGCGCGCCATAGGAGAGGCGCTTGCCGCCCTCGAAGATCTCGCGGATCGCTTGGATGCGTCTTGAAGCGCTGGAACTCCTCGAAGGGCGAGAGGTACGGGTTCTTGTAGTTGAGGTGCAGGACGAAGCCGACCGCGACCAGATTGTCCTCGAGGTGGTAGAGGAACGAGCCGCCGCCGGTCTTGCATGTCGAGCGGCCAGCCGAAGGAATGCTGCACCAGGCCCGGCTTGTGGTTCTCCGGCTTGACCTGCCACAGTTCCTTGATGCCGATGCCGAATTTCTGCGGCTCGCGGCCTTGCGGCGAGGTCGAAGCGGGCGATCAGCTGCTTGGCGAGCGAGCCGCGCACGCCCTCGCCGATCAGCACATATTTGCCGAGCAGCGCCATGCCGCGCTGGAAGGCCGGGCCGGGCGTTCCGTCCTTCTCGACGCCCATGTCGCCGGTGGCGACGCCGATCACCGCGCCGCTTTCGTCGTAGAGCACTTCGGTCGCGGCGAAGCCCGGATAGATTTCGACGCCCAGCGCCTCGGCCTTTGCGCCCAGCCAGCGGCAGACATTGCCGAGCGAAACGATGTAATTGCCGTGGTTGTTCATCAGCGGCGGCATGGCGAAATTCGGCAGCGGATCGAGCCGTGCTGCGTCATGAACATAGAACTGGTCCTCGGTGACCGGCGTCTTGAACGGATGGTCCGGCATCGTCGCGCCAGTCCGGGAGCAGGCGATCGATGCCGATCGGATCGACAACCGCGCCGGACAGGATATGCGCGCCGACCTCCGACGCCCTTTTCAAGCACGACGACGCAGAGCTCCGGGTTGAGCTGCTTGAGCCGGATCGCTGCGGCAAGGCCGGCCGGTCCTGCGCCCGACGATCACCACGTCGAATTCCATGCTTTCGCGTTCGGGAAGGTCCTGTGCCCCGTCCATGTTCTGCTCCCTTGGCCGGCGCTCGCGCGCGGCAGAAAATGCCTCATTTCCCTGATAGCACCGGCAAACTCGGGCGCGCCACCCATATGCGGCATGACGCGGCGGATTTCCGGAGCCGTGAGCGGAAAAGCCTATAACTTACTTTTACGTTAACGTCAATTTACGAGCTTTGCCTTGGACGTTTCCAACCGCTAAGGTCCGGCCCGCAAGGAAGGCAATATCGTGCAGAAGCATCAGGACGAACAACCGGCAAGCGCGCTGGAATTGCTGCGCTGGCAAGTGGAGATCGGCGTCGACATCGCGCTCGAGGAGGCGCCGGTGAACCATTTTGCCTTGCCGGCCGCGCAAGCCCGTTCCATGCCCGCGCAAAAGCCCGACACCGATCCGCAACGTTCCGATACCCCAAAAGAGCGGACGCTGCCCGAGCGCAAGCCGATCACCGCCACGCCGCCTGCGCCGGCCCTCGCCAATGCAGCGGTTCCCGGCGACGAGGCGGTCCAAAGCGCACGCGAATTGTCGGCTGCCGCGCAAAACCTTGACGAATTGCGCGAGGCGATGGGCCGCTTCGAAGGCTGCAATCTGCGCCTTACCGCCAGAAGCCTCGTGTTCGCGGACGGCAACCCGCAGGCACGCGTGATGCTGATCGGCGAAGCGCCCGGGCGAGACGAGGACGAGCAAGGATTGCCTTTCGTCGGCCGGTCCGGCCAGCTTCTCGACAGGATGCTCGCCGCGATCGGGCTCGACCGCACCAAGGTCTACATCACCAATGTCATCGCGTGGCGGCCACCGGGAAACCGGACGCCAACACCGCAGGAAACCGAAATCTGCCGGCCGTTCGTCGAAAGGCACATTGAACTGGCCAAGCCGGAAATCCTTGTGGTGATGGGCGGACCTGCCGCCAAGACCATCCTTGGCACCACGCTCGGCATCACGCAGATCCGGGGCAAATGGAACACGGTGAACGATCGGCGGGCGGCAGATCGAAACGCTGCCGATGCTGCACCCGGCCTATCTTTTGCGCCAACCGGCGCAAAAGGGCCTGGCCTGGCAGGATCTGCTGAAGCTGAAGGCCCGGCTCGACCAGGCCTAGTGCTGTTCCCAGTAGTCGTGGAAATGATTGACGGGGCCGTGGCCCTTGCCGACCGACAACTGGTCCGCAGCGCGCAATGCGCCGGTCAGCCAATGCTTGGCCTCATGCACAGCATCGGGCAGCGCCATTCCCTTGGCCAAATTGGCCGCGATCGCCGAAGACAGCGAACAGCCGGTGCCGTGGGTGTTTCGGGTTTCGATGCGCGGGGCCTCGAACCAGGTTTCGGTCTCGCGGTCGAGAAGCAGGTCGCGGCTGAGCGGGCCGGTGGCGTGGCCGCCTTTCAACAATACCGCGTTGGCCCCGAGCGCAAGGATTGCCCGCGCCTGTTCCACCATTTGCGCATCGTCAGCGGCGACCGCCATGCCGGTCAGCCGAGCGGATTCCTGCATGTTCGGCGTGACCAGCGTCGCCAGCGGGAAAAGCTCGCTTACCAGAACGGCCACCGCATCATCTGCGATCAGCGCGGCGCCGCTGGTTGCGACCATGACCGGATCGAGCACGACGAAACGCGGCCGCCATTTGCGCAAGCCCGTTGCAACCGCCTCGATGACGGCGGGCCGCGAGAGCATGCCGATCTTCACGGCGGCGATTTCAATGTCGGAAAAGACCGCGTCGATCTGCGTCGGTAACGAACTGCGGCGGCACGTCGTGAATGGCGGTGACGCCAAGCGTGTTCTGCGCGGTCAGCGCCGTGATCACCGAGGCGGCATAAACGCCATTGGCGCTCATCGACTTGATGTCGGCCTGAATGCCGGCCCCGCCGCCCGAGTCCGAACCGGCAATGGTGAGCGCGTTGGGTATCATGACCGATTGCGTCCTTCGTTCACTGCTGCCGCCAATTGCCGGGCTGCCGCGGAAGGGTCCGGCGCGGCGACGATGGCCGAGACAATGGCGACGCCGTCACAGCCTGCTGCGACGACTTCGGCTGTGTTTCCGGCCTTGATGCCGCCTATGGCGACCAGCGGCAGAGTCGACTGTGCGGCGCATCCACGAAATGCCTTCAAGGCCGATCGCCTCGCCGGCGTCCGCCTTGGTGCCGGTGGCGAAGACGGGACCGACGCCGAAATAATCGACCGCACCGATGGCATTGCGGGAAGCCTCAAGTTCATGCGCATTGGCGACGGACAATCCGATGATCGCATCCGGTCCGAGCAAGCGCCGGGCGTCGCTTGCATCCATGTCCGACTGGCCGAGATGAACCCCGTCGGCGCCGATGGCGAAGGCGATGTCGACGCGGTCGTTGACGATCAGCGGAACATTGCGCGCACGGGTGACGGAAAGCAGCCGGCGTCCGGTTTCGGCAAGCGCCCTGCCCTTGGCGTCCGGGTCGCGCAGTTGCACCATCGTGGCGCCGCCGGATATCGCCTGCGCAACGATATCTTCAAGCGGACGCCCGCCGCCCAAGCGCCGGGTCCGTCACCAGATATACCGACAGGTCGAACGCGGGTTTCACCGCGACACCTCCCGGACCTGCGAATGGGCGGCCAGTGTCGCTTCGTCCATGGTGTAAAGCGCATCGCAGATGAGCGCCGGCATCAGGCCCGGGCCCTTCGCATCCTTGCCCGCGAGCGCTCCGGCTGCGCCGTAGACGCTGAGTGCTGCGACTGCCGCGTCGAACGGGTCGCAGACGGCAGCGAATGCGCCCGTAAGCGCGGAAAGCGAGCAGCCCAAAGCGGTTGAAAGCGGCATCAGCGAGTGGCCGCCGGTGATTGCAACGAGACGGGTTCCGTCGGTCACGTAGTCGGTCTCGCCGGTAATGGCCACGACCGCGCCGGTGCGGGACGCAAGGTCCATCGCCGAGCGGACGGCCTCGTCCGAGCCGGCGGTGGAATCGACGCCCTTGGTCGCGCCCGAAAGGCCGCACAGCGCCATGATCTCCCCGGCATTGCCGCGAACGATCGTGGGCTTCAGCGCCAGCAGCGCGGCGGAGGTCTCATTGCGCAGCCGCGTTGCGCCGACGCCGACGGGATCGAGCACCCAGGGCTTGCGGGCCCGCGAGAATTCGCTCGCCGCGAGCTTCATCGAGGCGATCCAGGGCCCGGACAATGTGCCAATATTGATGACCAGCGCCGAGGAAATCGCCGCGAAATCGGCAATCTCTTCCTCCGCATGCACCATCGCCGGAGAGGCCCCGGCCGCAAGCAGCACGTTGGCGGAAATCGTCATCGCCACATAGTTGGTGATGTTCTGGACGAGCGGTTTTTTCGCGCGCACGTCCTCAAGTCGGGCGAAGATCGATCGGGGAGAGGTGTCCATGAAAGCGCTTCCTTCATCTGCGAGGGAAGGCGGATGCAGGGCGCAATACGGAGCCCGTTTCCTCATTCCCTACGCCGGCATTATCCGGATCAGGTTCAAAGAGTTGGCCTGTGGCCTCTCAGCCCGGCAATGATCGCCGGGCACCTCCATGAGATGACAATGCAGATAACGCCAATGGCGGCGCGGTTCAAGTATCGCGGGCTGCCTTCGCCGCCTCGATCGCCTGCCACACGCGCAGCGGCGTTGCCGGCATGTCGATGCGGTCGATGCCGTATTCGGCGTTTAGCGCGTTGATGATGGCATTCATGATCGCGGGGCAAGAGCCGATCGATCCCGCCTCGCCCGCGCCCTTGATGCCGAGCGCATTGGTGGTGGAAGGAACGTTGCGCGTCTCGAAGCGAAAGTCCGGCACGTTCACCGCCAGCGGCATGGCGTAGTCCATGAAGCTTGCGGAAATGAGCTGGCCGCTGTCGTCATAGACGACATGCTCCGTCAGCGCCTGGCCGATGCCCTGTACGATGCCGCCATGCACCTGGCCCTGCAGCAGCAGCGGGTTCACCGTCACGCCGAAATCATCGACGATGGTGTAGGTGACGATCTCGGTCATGCCGGTTTCGGGATCGATCTCGACCTCAACGACATGGGTGCCGTTCGGGTAAGTGTTTTCCGTCTGGCGTATGTCGGCGTCGGCAAGCAGGTCGTCCTTGTCCTTCGCCTTCTTAGCGATATCGGCGAAGGTGATCATGCGGTCGGTGCCGGCGATGCGGGCCGTGCCGTCGACGAGTTCGATGTCCTCGGGCGAAGCTTCCAGATCGTCGGCGGCGAGCTTCTTCAGCTTGTTCGCCAGCACTTCGCGACGCGGCGACCACCGACAGCCCGCCAACAGGAATGGAGCGCGAACCGCCGGTTCCGCCGCCGCGCGCAAGTTCGTCGGTGTCGCCCTGGCGCAGTTCGATCGATGTCATAGTCGAGGCCAAGCTTCTCGCCGGCAAGTTGGGCATAGGCGGTGGCGTGGCCCTGCCCGTTGGTCTGCGTGCCGATCTTGAGAGTGACCTTGCCGTCCTCCTTCAATTCCAGATAAGCGCGGCTCCGATCCGGCGAAGGCGCAAGCCTCGATATAGGTGGCAAAGCCGATGCCGCGCACGCGGCCGCGCTTCTTCGCCTCCGCAGCCCGCGCAGGGAAGGAATCGTATGCAGCGCGTTCCAGCGCCAGCGTCATGTGGCCGTCGAATTCGCCATTGTCGTACATGCGCCTGCCTGGCGTCGTGTAGGGCATCTGCTCGGGGCGGATGAAGTTGCGCCGGCGGATTTCCTCGCGGGTAATGCCGGTGTCCATCGCGCATTTGTCGACGAGGCGCTCGATCGCATAGGCGGCCTCGGGCCGGCCCGCGCCACGATAGGCATCAGTCGGCGTCGTGTGGGTGAAGACGCCGCGCACGCGAATGGCGGTGACCGGGATATCGTAGACGCCGGTGCTCATCGTGATGCCGCCCATCGGAATGAACGGGCCGTACTGGTGCAAATAGGCGCCCATGGCCGCCAGCATGTCGACTTCCAGCGCCAGGAAGCGGCCGTTTTCATCCATCGCCATGCGCAGCCTGGTGACATTGTCGCGGCCATGCGCGTCGGCAAGGAAATGCTCGGTGCGCTCGCAGATCCACTTGACCGGACGGCCAAGGCGCCTGGCCGCCTCCAGCGTCAACGGATATTCGCGGTAGTTGAATGACTTGGTGCCGAAGCCGCCGCCGACATCGCCCGTGCGCACGCGTATCTTGTCGCGGCCAACGCCCATAACCTTCGCCAGCGCCGACTGCATGCCGTGGACGCCCTGCGAGCCGACGAAAACCGACCAGCGATCCTCTGCTTCGACCCACTCCGCGATGCAGGCGCGCGTTTCCATGTAGTTGCAGACGAGCCGGTTGTTGACGATGGTGAGTTCGCTCACCTTTGCCGCCTTGGCAAAGACAGTGTCCGCCTTGGCGCGGTCGCCCATCTGGCCCGTGAAGGCAAGATTGCTGTCCTGGTCGCCATAGACAAGCGGCGTGCCCGGCTCCAGCGCCGTTGCCGTTTCCACGGCCGCGTCGAGCGTGTCCCATTCGATCTCGATCAGTTCGGCGGCATCGCGGGCAAGCGCCACGCTGTCGGCGACGATGCATGCGACTGCATCACCGACATGGCGCGCGATGCCGTCGCACAGAACCGGGATGTCTCGGTTGCGGCTCTTGGTGCCGTCCGGCTGTGTGACCGGTGTCTGGGTCGGCAGCGCATTGAGATGCGCAATATCCTTCGCCGTCAGGACCAGATGCACGCCGGGGCTGGATTGAGCCGCGGAAACATCGGAAATCGTGAAGGTCGCGTGGGCGTAGGGCGAGCGCAGGATAAAGGCCTGCAACTGCCCTTCGGGCTGGACATCATCGGTGAACCGGCCCCTGCCGGTCAGCAGCGCGGTGTCTTCCTTGCGGCGCAATGGCGCGCCGATGCCGAACTTGCCATGTGCAATCTCGTTCATCGTTCCTGTCCGTTCTGGATTGGCCGGCAGAAATGCCGAGGTCACGCGCCAATGCGCGCCGTCGAGGCACAGCATATGGAATTGACCCGGTGCGCGGCAAGCCCTGCGTGCACCGGTTCTGCCTTTGGGTCCGGCTTACCAGCCGCCGACGATCTTGGTCTCGAGGAATTCGTCGAGGCCCCAGACGCCGCCTTCGCGGCCATTGCCGGACTGCTTGTAGCCGCCGAAGGGATGCCCGCCGGAGAGGCCGGCTCCATTGACGCGAACCATGCCGGCGCGCAATTGCCGGCTGACGCGATGCGCCTTTTCACCGTCCTGCGTCTGCACGTATGCCGCCAGGCCGTAGGGCGTGTCGTTGGCGATCTCGACCGCCTCGTCCTCGCTGTCGAAGGGAATCATCACCAGCACGGGGCCGAAGATTTCCTCGCGCGCGATGCGCATCTGGTTGTTGACGTCGGCGAAGATGGTCGGGCGCACATACCAGCCGCGGTTGAAGCCTTCCGGCCTGCCGGTTCCGCCCAGCGCCACCCGGGCGCCCTCGTCGATGCCGGCCTGGATCAGCGACTGCACCTTGTCGAACTGCATCTTGCTGGAAAGCGGCCCGATATGGTCGCCATGCTCGCGCGGGTTGCCGACCTTGACGGCCGAGCCATGCTTGACGGCAAGTTCAACCGCCTGCGGGTAGACCTTGCGCTCGACCAGCATGCGCGTGGGCGCATTGCAGGACTGGCCGGTATTGTCGAAGCAATGCGCCACGCCGCGCTGGATGGCCGCGTCGAGATCGCTGTCGGCAAAGACGATGTTGGGCGACTTGCCGCCAAGTTCCAGCGACACGCGCTTGATCGTTTCGGCGGCTGCCTTGGTGATGAGAACGCCCGCGCGCGCCGAACCGGTGAAGGAGATGAAGTCGATGTCGGCATGGGACGACATTGCCGAGCCGACGCCCGCACCGTCGCCATTGACGAGGTTGAAGACACCTGCCGGGAAACCCGCCTCATGCATGCATTCCGCGAAATCGATGCCGGAAAGCGGCGCGATCTCGGAGGGCTTCAGCACCATGGTGCAGCCGGCGATCAGTGCCGGAATCACCTTCAGCGCGATCTGGTTGTTGGGCCAGTTCCAAGGCGTGATCAGGCCGCACACGCCGATCGGTTCGCGAATGATGCGCTCGCGCCGGCCGGGACGGTCATACTCCCATTTGAAATCCTTGGCCGCCTCGACAAACGCTTCCAGATGCCACGGCGCGCAGGCGGCCTGGCTGGAGATCGCCATGTCGATGGGCGCGCCCATTTCCAGCGAAATGGCGGCGCCGGTGACCGGCAGGCGGTCGTTGAGGATCGGCAGCAGCTTTTCGACGAGGGCAATGCGCTTCTCGCGCGGCAGTGCGGACCAGGCCGGGAATGCACGTCGTGCCGCGGCAACGGCCTTGTCGACATCGGCTTGGGAGCCGAGCGAGATGACCGCGCAGGGCTCTTCGGTCGCCGCGTCGATGACGTGGAAATCATGGGCGGCTTGCGGCTTCACCCATTTGCCGTCGATGTAGAATTCGCGCTTCTCGATCATCTTCAAGGCTCTTTGCGGTCAGGTTGGAGTTTCATAACGGGTTAGCGCATCGTCACCTTCGCCAATCGTACAAAAGCGCCCATTGGCGGCGCAGACGCGGCTAGCGGCCCGACATGGCCTTGAAAGCTGCGATCAGGCCCTTCGTTGGAGGCATCGCGCTTGGCCGGCGAGGCCTCGCCCGAGAGCATGGGTTCGATCTCGACCGCGAGCACCTTGCCGAGTTCGACGCCCCACTGGTCGAAGGAATTGATGTTCCAGATCACGCCCTGCACGAAGACCTTGTGTTCATACAGCGCAACGAGCGTTCCCAGCATCGCAGGCGTCAGCTTTTGGTACAGGAAGGTCGAGGATGGCCGGTTGCCCTCGAAAACGCGGTGCGGCGCGATCCGGGCGATCCGTTTTTCGTCCACGCCCCTGGCGCGCATTTCCTCGACGACTTCGCCGAGCGATTTGCCGTTCATCAGCGCCTCGGCCTGCGCGAAGCAGTTCGCGGCGAGCATCACGTGGTGCTTGCCGAGCCTTTCCTGCGGCTGCGCGGCGATGAGGAAATCGCAGGGAATGACCGACGTGCCTTGGTGGATAAGCTGGTAGAAGGCATGCTGGCCGTTGGTGCCGGGTTCGCCCCACACGATCGGGCCGGTCTGGTAGTTCACCGGCCTGCCGTCCAGCGTGACGTGCTTGCCGTTCGATTCCATGTCGAGCTGCTGCAGATAGGCGGGAAAGCGCGCCAGCCGGTTGTCGTAGGGCAACACGGCGTGGGTGGAATAGCCCCAGACATTGCGGTGCCAGATGCCCAGCAGCGCCATGATGACCGGAATGTTCTGCGCCAGAGGCGCTTCGCGAAAATGCCGGTCGGCGACGTGGGCGCCGGCGAGGAACTCCATGAAGCGCCTGGGACCGATGCCGATCATCAGCGACAGGCCGATGGCCGACCAGATCGAATAGCGCCCGCCGACCCAGTCCCAGAAGCCGAAGGTGCGCGAATCGTCGATGCCGAAGGCGCGCGTGGCTTCGAGATTGGTGGAAAGGGCGGCGAAATGCGCGCCTGCCCTGGACTTGCCGACCGCCTTTGACACCCATGCGCGGGCGGAATTGGCATTCGCCATGGTCTCGGCGGTGGTGAAGGTCTTGGAAGCGATGATGAAAAGGGTGGTCTGCGGGTCCAGCCCTTTCAGCGTGTCGGAAAGGTCCGCCCCGTCGACATTGGAGACGAAATGCGTCCGCGGCCCGTCGGCATAGGGCGACAGCGCGCGCGCCGCCATCGCCGGGCCAAGATCCGAACCGCCGATGCCGATATTGACGACATCGGTGATCCTGCCCCCGGTGACGCCATAGGCCCCGCTGCGCACTGCGGTCGCGAACTTGCGCATTGCCGCCAGCACTTTGCGGATAACGGGCATCACGTCCTTGCCGCCGGTCACGACCTTTCCGCCGGAGAGGTCGCGCAGTGCGGTGTGCAGGACCGCCCTGCCCTCGGTCGCGTTGATCGGCTCGCCCGAAAACTTCGCCTCGCGCCTCGCCTCGACGCCGGCCTTGCGTGCGAGTTCGATGAGCGCGGACATCGCTTCGTCGTCGATGCGGTTCTTTGAATAGTCGTAAAGCAGATCGCCCAGCTTCAGAGAATGCCGGGTGAAGCGCTTGGTGTCCGATGCGAAAAGTTCGCGCATCGAGACCGCTTCCAACCGCTTTCGATGGGTTTCAAGCTCACGGAATGCTGATTTCAGCTGCATCGTTCCCCCGGCACATCGCGACAATTGGCAAGCAGGCCGCACAGGACTACAAAGGAGTGGATTGCGCCGCAAGCAGCAATCCTCGCATTTGCATTCCCACCATTGAAAGCGTCGCGAAATTGAAGACCGAGCAGGCACAGGCCGTGCGCCTGAAAGACTACCGCAAGCCCCCCTATCGCGTCACCAAGGCCGAACTCAACTTCCGGCTTGACCCGACCGACACGCGCGTGACGGCAACGCTCGAAATCGAACGCGATCGCGCGACCAAGGCAGGCGAGCCGCTGCTTCTGGACGGTGATGAGCTTTCGTTCGTTTCCCTCAGCGTCGATGGCGAACCGGTGGGCGGCAACGGGGTTACGGTTTCGCCGCAGCAACTGGTGCTGCATGCCGTGCCGCGCAAAAAGACATTCACGATCACCATCGAAACGACGGTCAATCCGGAGGCGAACACCAAGCTGATGGGCCTCTACCGTTCGGGCGGGAATTTCTGCACCCAGTGCGAGGCGGAAGGCTTTCGCCGCATCACCTATTTCACCGATCGCCCCGACGTGCTTGCCGTCTACACCACCAGGATCGAGGCGGACGAGAAGTCTTCGCCCGTGCTCCTGGGCAACGGCAATTGCGTGGAGACCGGCAAGCTGGAAGGCGGGCGGCACTACGCCGTGTGGCACGACCCGCACCCAAAGCCTTCCTATCTGTTCGCGCTTGTTGCCGGATCGCTGGACGCGATCCACGAAACCTTCACCACCATGTCGGGCCGCAAGGTCGATCTCGGCATCTTCGTGGAGCGTGGCAAGACCGAACGCGCCCGCTATGCGATGGACGCGCTGATCCGCTCGATGAAATGGGACGAGGAAGTCTTCGGCCGCGAATACGATCTCGACGTGTTCAACATCGTTGCCGTTTCGGACTTCAACATGGGGGCCATGGAAAACAAGGGCCTGAACGTCTTCAACGACAAATACGTTCTTGCCGACCCGCAGACCGCGACCGACGGCGACTACCAGGGCATAGAGCGGGTGATCGCGCACGAATATTTCCACAACTGGACGGGCAACCGCATCACCTGCCGCGACTGGTTCCAGCTTTGCCTCAAGGAAGGGCTGACGGTCTACCGCGACCAGGAATTCTGCGCCGACCAGCGCTCGCGCCCGGTGCAGCGCATCGGCGAGGTGCGCACATTGCGCGTAATGCAGTTCCCCGAAGATGCGGGGCCGCTTGCCCATCCCGTCCGGCCGGAGGCTTACCGCGAGATCAACAATTTCTACACGACGACGATCTACGAAAAGGGCGCCGAGCTCGTGCGCATGATCGCCTCGATCCTGGGGCCGAAAAAATTCCGCAAGGGGATGGATCTCTATTTCCGCCGCCATGACGGCGAGGCGGCGACGATCGAGGACTTCGTCAAGTGCTTCGAGGACGCCGGCAAGGCGGACCTGTCGCAGTTCATGCTGTGGTATTCGCAGGCCGGCACGCCGGTGCTTCCGGTTTCGGTGGAATATGACCGCGCGGCGCGCAAGCTCACGCTTTCCGTTGAACAGACGCTTGCCCCGACGCCGGGCCAGGCCCGCAAGCGGCTGATGCACATCCCGCTGCGCATCGGCCTTGTGGGATCGGACGGGCAGGACATGCAGCCCGAGCGAGTGACCGGCGCCGAGCACGAAGACGGCCTTTTCCATATCAGGAACCGCAGCCACCGCATCGTCTTTCATGGCGTGCCCGCCCGGCCGGCCGTCTCGATCAACCGCAATTTCTCCGCTCCGGTGATCGTCGATTTCACCCAGTCGAAGGCGGACCTTGCGCTGCTGGCGTCAGGTGACAGCGACCCGTTCAACCGCTGGCAGGCATTCCAGGAATATTCGATGCGCCTGCTGGTGGCTGCGGCGCGTTCGCTCGCCCGCGGCAAGGCGCCGACATGGGATGACCGCTTCCTGGCAATCGCGGCTGCAATCGCCGCAAACGAGGCGCTTGAGCCGGCCTACCGGTCGCTCGCGCTGACGCTGCCGGGCGAAACCGAAGTCGCGCAAACGCTGGCCCGCAATGTCGATCCCGACGCCGTGTTCAAGGCCCGCTCGGCGTTGATGGCGCAAATGGGCGCGGCGCTGGAGCCGGTTCGCCAGTCGCTGAAGGACCGGCTTCGCAACGACGGCCCGTTCGATCCGTCGGCCGATGCTGCCGGCAGGCGCTCGCTCAACAACACGCTGCTGGTGCTCGGCGTCATCGCCAATGTGCCGGAGGCCGAGGCCGACAGCCTCGACCAGTTTGAAAATGCCGGCAACATGAACGACCGTTTTGCGGCGTTCACGCGGATCGTGCACTGGCACGCCTCGCGCAAGGCAAGCGCAATGGCGATCAACAGCTTCGCCGAACGCCATGGCGACGATGCGCTCGTCATGGACAAGTGGTTCGCGGTGCAGGCAACGGCGCCCGGCAAGGATGCTGCGAGCCGCATTCGCGCCCTTATGCGTCACGGAGCGTTCTCGCTGAAGAACCCCAACCGCGTGCGGTCGGTGATCGGCTCGTTTGCCAGCGGCAACCAGACCGGCTTCAACTCGCCCGATGGCGAGGGGCACAGCCTGGTTGCAGAGACGATAGGCAAGCTCGACGCGATCAATCCGCAGGTTGCGGCGCGGATGCTGACGGCTTTCCGCTCGTTCCGCTCGCTGGAGCCGCAACGGCGCAAGAATGCCGAGCAAGCCCTGCTGGGGCTGCAGGCCGGCGGGCCGCTTTCGCGCGATACCAGCGACATACTCGAGCGGATGCTGCGGCGCGGCTGAGGGATTGATTCCTTTGCTGTGAGAAATGCTTTCGCGGCCTTGCCATTTTGTCCGTCCTTTCACTGGACAAGCCGATTCGTTCGGATTCATATGGAAGTGATTCGGCAGCGGCGTGCCGGATCTGCCGGCTGTTTTGGCCGGTGCGGCAGCTTTTCGAGGAGGCACCATGGCGCAAGCGGGCGCCCGGCGTATGCGGCTGCGCGCATTGCCTCTGTTTCGGGGCAGGGCGCGGAAACGGATTGCCGGATATGCGCGTCTCTTGAGCCACCCCGCCTATGAGCGCCTCCTTTCATCGGAGGTGCTGCTGCGGCGGCTGGTTCCGTTTCTCATCGTCGTTTTCCTGGCGCTGGTCGGGCTGGCGCGATGGGCGCAGCTTGCCGAGCAGGCTGAAATCGATCCAGAGCCATGCCGAGACCGAAATCACCTACATCAGCGAATTGCTGGCCGACCGCGTGGGCGCGGCGCTTGCGGACAATCCCCGCGACCTGCAGGTCGAGGCAGTGCAGAACCTTGTCTCCGATACCGTGCCCTCACGCTATCTGCGCGACGGACGCGAGGTGATCGTCACCGACGAGCGGGGCGACATCATTGCGACTGCGCCATACCAGCCGGTTCGCCACGGACTTTCACTTGAAAGGGTGCTTGGAGACGTCCTGCTGCTGACAACCTTCGGGCGCAGCGCCGATGTGCGCGCGATCACGCTTCCTGACGGCATGGGCGCGCTTGCGTCCCACCGCATCCTCGAGGCGCCGCTGGGCGGGGTCACGCTGATCCAGCCGACAGAGCGGATCTACGCGCGCTGGCGCAAGGAGGTTTCGCTAAACGTCACGCTGTTCGTCGGCACGTCGAGCATTCTCCTCGTCGTGCTCTACGCCTATTTCGCGCAGATCACGCGCGCCGAAGAGGCCGACGAGATCTACCGCCAGACCCACAACCGGTTCGACGCCGCACTGGCGCGCGGGCGCGCCGGGCTGTGGGACTGGGACCTGTCACGCGGGCGGATCTACTGGTCGGAATCCATGTACGGCCTGCTTGGGCTCGATCCGCGTCAGGAGGTTCTCGGCTTTTCCGAAGTATCGAAGCTGGTGATGCCGGGCGACACCGACCTCTACCAGCTTGCCAACGACGTGCTGGTGGAACAGCGCCAACTGGTGGACCAGGCGTTTCGCATGAAGCGTTCGGACGGCTCGTTCATCTGGATGCGAGCGCGATTGCAACTCGTCGAAAGCATGACGGGCGAGCCGCATCTCGTCGGCATCGTCATCGACATTTCCGAGCAGCAGAAACTCAAGAAGATGTCCCGGCGCAACGACATGCGCCTTCGCGATGCGATCGAGAACCTGTCGGAAGCCTTCGTCCTGTGGGACAGCGACAAGCGGCTGGTGATGTCGAACTCGAAATACCAGCAACTTCACGGGCTGACGCCGGAAATCGCCAAGACCGGCGCGCGCTACGAGGAAGTCATGGCATCCGCGCGCACGCCCAGCGTGAAGAGCGAACTCATCGCAGCCGGCCAGACGGAGGAAGGCGCCCGTACCATCGAGGCGCAGCTGGAGGATGGCCGCTGGCTGCAGATCAACGAGCGGCGCACCAAGGATGGCGGCTTCGTGTCGGTCGGCACCGACATCACGACCATCAAGAGCCACGAGCGCAAGCTGATCGAAGTCCGAGCGCCGCCTGATGGCGACGATCGAGGATTTGCACAAGTCGCGGCGCATGTTGCAGCACCAGGCGACGCAGATGCACGAACTCGCAGGCAACTACGAGGTGGAGAAGAACCGTGCGGAGGCGGCAAACCGCACCAAGTCCGAGTTCCTGGCGAATATCAGCCACGAACTGCGCACGCCGCTCAACGCCATCATCGGCTTTTCGGAAATCATGAACGCGGCCATGTTCGGCCCGCTCGGATCGGAAAAATACCAGGAGTATTCACGCGATATCCACGCGAGCGGCGCCTATTTGCTGGGCGTCATCAACGACATCCTCGACATGTCGAAGATCGAGGCCGGCCGCATGTCGCTCGACTACGAACAAGTCGTGCTCAACGACATCATAGACGAAACGCTGCGCATCATCTCGTTCCAGTCGCAGGACAGCAACATCGAGATCATCGACCAGATCGACGCCAGGATAACGCTGGTCGCGGACCGGCGGGCGATCAAGCAGGTGCTGCTCAATCTGGTGTCCAACGCAGTCAAGTTCTCGCGCGAGGGCGGCAGGGTGATGGTGCGGGCGCGCACGGTCTCGGGCGCTGCGCTGATTACCATCGAGGACAACGGAATAGGCATTTCGGCCCGTGGCCTGGCCAGGCTAGGCCGCCCGTTCGAGCAGGTTCAGAACCAGTTCACCAAGAGCCACAAGGGTTCGGGCCTGGGCCTGGCGATATCGCGCTCGCTCACCGAAATGCATGGCGGCGCAATGAAGATCCGCTCGCGCGAAGGCGTGGGGACGATCGTTTCGCTGCGCCTGCCGCTCGATCCCAAGAAGCGCCTCGGCGGCGGCGAGCAAGGGTTCCATGTCGAGGAAATGGATCGCAAGCGCTGACGGCGCGCAGAGTTAACTGCCCTGACTGCCCCGGAACCTTCGGGTTCCGGGGATCTTTTTCAGGCAAGCAGGCGATCGAAGATTTCCCGGACATTGCGCTGATGTTCCTTGAGCGCACCTTCCACGGTTCGGATGTCCGGCATGTCGATCAGGTCGCAGATGATTGCCGCAAGGCCCGGCGGAGCGGAAGACGGCACGAACGGCTCGTCCATGCAAAGGCGCAGGACCTGCTGCACGCCCGAAAAGAAGTCGCAGGCGGACACCAGCGCATCGAGATCGGCAGGCGGAAGTTCACCGCCGGCAAACTTCAGCATGTCGACCGTCCCGGTCGGGTGCCCGGCCATGCCACCGGCCCCGGACTTCAGCACGCACCACTGCGCGATGAATTCGATGTCCACGAGGCCGCCCTTGGCGGTCTTCACCTCGAACGGGTTCGAGGTCCGCTTTTCCTTTTCGATCAGCGCGCGCATCTCGCGCACGTCGGCTGACAGCCTTGCAGGATCGGACGGTATGGCCAGTAGTTCGCGGATGGCGGATTCGATGCGCTCGGCAAGGCCGGCATCGCCGGCAACGACGCGTGCGCGCGTCAGCGCCTGCCGCTCCCAGGTCCATGCCTCCTCCTTCTGGTAACGCACGAAGGATTCGAGCGGCGTTGCCAGCGGCCCGGCATTGCCGGACGGGCGAAGCCTGAAGTCGAGCGGATAGATGACACCCTCCGCCGTCGGCGCGCTCATTGCCGCAATCAACCGCTGCGTCAACCTGATGTAATACTGGGAAGCGGCAAGCGGCCTTTGGCCATCCGAATATTCGGCATCGGGCGCATGATCGTATAGCAGGATCAAGTCGAGATCGGAGCCTGCGGTCAGTTCCCGGCTGCCGAGCCGGCCCATGCCAAGGACGCAGATCCTGCCCTGCGGCACCCTTCCGTGGCGCAGCTCGAATTCGCCCGTGACGCGCCCGAGGATGGCGCGGACCATGACTTCGGCAAGGTCGGCAAAGGCACGCCCCGCCGCCGCCGGCGTCAATGTGTGGTTGATGAGCCGGGCGCCGATCAGGAACTTCTGCTCTGCGGCAAACAGGCGAGCCGCGTCCAGCATCCCTTCATAATGCGAAGCCCGATCGAGCACGCCTTCGAGCCGCCGCGCCAAAGCCGAGCGCCCCGGCGCTGCTCCGGCAAAGGCCGGTTCCAGCATGGCGTCGAACACATGCGGGCGGCGGGTGATCGTCTCGGCCAGCTTTGGCGCTGCCGAAAGGATCAGCAGGAGAAGCCGCAACAGTGCAGGGTTGGACTTGAGCAGCGAAAAGAGCTGGATGCCGGCGGGCAGGCCGCTGAGGAAGCGGTCGAAGGCGGCGAAGGTGCGGTCGGCTTCGCCCGTTGCCGCGATCGCTTCCAGTAGGCTTGGCGTGATCTCGGTCAACAGTTCGCGCGCCTGCGCGGTGCGCATCGCCGGGAAGCGGCCGAAGTGCCAACCCCGCACGGAGCGGATCACTTCGGATGGTCGCGAGAAACCCATTGCCGACAGGGTCTCGACGGTTGCGGGATCGTCGTCATCGCCGGTGAAGACGAGATTGCCGCCGGAAGTCAGTTCCGCCGCCTTCTCGAACAGGCCGGCATAGTGGCGCTCGACGATCTTTAGCGTCTTCGTCAACCGTTCCGAGAAGCGCTTGGCATCGCGTTCGCCCATCATCAGGGCGATGCGCGTCAGGCCCTTCTTGTCGTCGGGCAAGGTGTGGCTTTGCTCGTCGGCGACCATCTGGATACGGTGCTCGACATCGCGCAGATACCAATAGGCCGAGGAAAGCTCGTCGCGCGCACGCGCATCGATCCATCCCTCGGTCTCGAGCGCCGCAAGCGCATCGACGGTGCGCAGTTTTCGCAATTGCGGCAGGCGGCCGCCGGCGATCAATTGCTGCGTCTGCGCGAAGAACTCGATCTCGCGGATGCCGCCGCGGCCAAGCTTGATGTTGTGGCCCTGCGACAGCGATCTCGCCATGGCCGCGATGGGCGTGGATCTGGCGCTTGATCGAGTGAATGTCCTGGATGGCGGCGTAGTCGAGATATTTGCGCCACACGAACGGCGCGAGTTCCTTGAGGAACGCCTCGCCCGCGGCGATGTCGCCGGCCACCGCGCGGGCCTTGATCATGGCCGCGCGCTCCCAGTTCTGCCCGTACGCCTCGTAATAGTTGAGCGCGGCATCGACCGGAATTGCGAGCGGGGTGGAGCCGGGATCGGGCCGCAGGCGCAGATCGACCCGGAAAACGTAACCCTCGCCCGTGCGTTCCTGCAGGATGCGGATCAGCGACTTGGCGAAGCGCGAGAACAAGGTCGTGGCGTCATCGGTGTGGATCTGCATTTCGCGCTGTTCGAAAAGCAGGATGAGGTCGATGTCGCTGGAATAGTTGAGCTCGTGGGCGCCGTATTTGCCCATGCCGAGGATGATGAGGCCGCAACCCCCTTGCGGATCGTTCCGGTCGGCCAGGGTCACCTTCCCTGCATCGGCCAGGGACCGCAGCAAGTGATCGCAGGTCGCGGCAAGCGCTGCGTCGGCGAAATCGGTCAGCGCCGCCGTCACCGAACTGCCCTGCCACCACCCGCCAAGATCGGCAAGGCCGCAAAGCAGCGAGGTTTCCGCCTTGGCGCTTCGCAAGGCGGTCATCAGCCCCGCCTCGGCTGCTTCCGTCCGGCCAGCGTCGCGTGTTTGGCGTACCAGTTCCGCCATTCGCGCACCGGGTTCTGCGCACAACAAACCGGCGAGCACGCGCAGGACGCAGCAGCGCGGTGTCGCGCAAATGGCTGGACAGCGACATCACCGCACCGAGGAACTGCGTCAGGTCCGCTCGCGCGCAAAGCGCATCGGCAAAGACGGCAAGGCCTTCATCGCGAAGCCGCCGATCGAGTTCGGCCAACCATTTGCGCGCCTCTGTCGCCGATGCGGCTTCGATGCGGCGCGGTGGCTCGCCCCAAAGGATATGCGGCGCCGATGCGCCCTGCGCTTCATGGTCCAAGCCGGGCCCTCATGATCTGCCGGGCGCTTCACGCCAACGGGATGGTCAGCGAAGCCTTCAGTCCGCCCGGCTCGTTCGTGGCGAAATCAAGCACGCCGCCATGCAGTTGCGCAACAGCGCGAACGAGGCTGAGGCCAAGCCCGTTGCCGGGCCGCGTGCGGCTTTGTTCGAGGCGGGTGAAGCGTTCGGTAACGCGCTTGCGGTCTTCCGGGGCAATTCCGGGCCCGGTATCGGTTACCTCGATCACCGCATTGCGGCCGCGGCGCTGCAGGGAAATGCCGATCCGAGGCGCGCGTTCATCCGTCCGTGCCGTACTTGATCGCGTTGTCGATAAGGTTGGCGATTGCCTGGGAAATGAGTTCGCGATTGCCCCGCACTGTCAAAGACGGCTCGACGGAGAGCGAGAAAGCAAAGCCGTCGTCTTCGGCGACGGGCTGGTAGAGTTCGGCGACATCCTCGACAATGGAAGAGAGATCCTGACCGGCAAGTTCGCCGGCAACGGAACCCGATTCCACCCGCGAGATCATCAACAGCGCATTGAAGGTGCGGATGATCTGGTCGGTGTCGGCAATGATTTCCTGCATCACGGTCGACTGGTTGCCATCCGGCGCGGCGAGCGCAGCCTCGGCCTTGTTGCGCAGCCGCGCCAGCGGTGTCTTCAGGTCATGGGCGATGTTGTCGGAGACTTGCCGCAAACCTTCGTCCAGCGAGTTGATGCGGTCGAGCATGGAATTGAGACGCATGGACAATTGGTCGAACTCGTCGTCCGAACCGGTGACCGGCAGCCGCTCGGTCCTGTCGCCGGCAAGGATCCGGTCGGTGGACCGGGACACCATTTCCAGGCGCGTCAGCGCGCGGCGTCCGACCAGTATCCAGGTGAGCAACCCGACCAGCAGCATGGCTGTGAGCGAGAATGCCAGCGCCCGTATCACGATGGCGCGGAAGCGTTCCGGCTCGCCGAGATCGCGCCCGACCAGCATGCGCATGCCGTTGGGAAGTTCCACGATGCGGGCGATGGCGACATGGGCATCATCGCCGGAAGCGCCGAACCGCGTGTACTGGAACGGCCGCAGCGTCCAGCCATCCGTCGCGATCACGCCGGTGTCGATCTCGCCGACATTGCCCGCGATGATCTGCCCGCTGGGTTCGGCAACGACGTATAGATTGGCGCCCGGCCCGGTTGCGTTGCGTTCCATCTCGCGGACGACGCCATTGATGCCGCCCGCATCGTAGATGTTGCCGAGCAGCGCGATTTCCTCGTCGATCGAATGCTTGATCTGTCGTCGCACATAGTTCGACGTCATTGCGGTCATGTAGAGGATGATCAGGATCGCGATGATGCCGAACAGCACCGTATAGGCGATCGACAGGCGAACGGCCGTGACCGACAGGATCTTGCGCAGGCGCTGGATGGCGCCGGAAGGTTCAGGCTGCATTCGGATTGCGCAGTACGTAGCCGGCGCCGCGCACGGTCTGGAGCAGCGGCTCCTTGAACTCCTTGTCGATCTTGGAGCGCAGTCGCGAGATGTGGACATCGATCACATTCGTCTGCGGATCGAAATGATAGTCCCAGACCTCTTCCAGCAGCATGGTGCGCGTGACGACCTTGCCGGCATTGCGCATGAGATATTCGAGCAGCCGGTACTCGCGCGGCTGCAGCGGAATGTTGACCCCCGCCCGCTTGACGGTATGGGCCAGGCGGTCAAGTTCCAGATCCGCGACCCGGATCACCGTCTCGGCTTCATCGGGGCGGCGGCGCTTGGCAAGCACCTCGATTCGGGCCAGCAGTTCGGAAAAGGCGTAGGGTTTCGTGAGGTAGTCGTCGCCGCCCGAGCGCAGGCCTTCGACCCGGTCGTCCACCTGGCCAAGGGCGGAAAGGATGAGCGCGGGCGCATCCAGTCCGCCGCCGCGCAATTGCTTCAACATCGACAGGCCGTCGAGCTTCGGCAGCATGCGGTCGACGATCAGCACGTCATAGCGGCCGGTCTGCGCCATGTGCATTCCTTCCTCGCCGTCGGCGGCGAGGTCGGAACTGTGGCCCGACTCCTTCAGCGCACGCTGAAGGTATCCGGCCGAATCGCGGTCGTCTTCAATGATCAGGATACGCATGTCGCAAATCTATCCGTGGTCGATGCCCTGCCGCAAGCGCCGCGTCAGCCGCGGCTGAGCGGTATCACGACGAAACGGACTTCGCTTCCCCGGCGGATCTGGAAAAGGGTCGAAGGCCGGCCATCCTTGCCTGCTTCCTCCATCGCCGACTGCAACGCCGCCGCATCGCCCACCGCCTTTCCGTTGACGGTGATGATGACGTCGCCGCGGCGCAGGCCGCTGTCGGCCACAGCCGCGCCGGGTTCAATCTCCGAAACCACAAGGCCATCGCCGCTGGACGCCGCCTCGAGCTTCAAGCCCAATCCGGCGACGGTTTCCACCGCCTGCGGCGGCGGCGTCGCCGCGGACGTCTCTTCAAGCCGGCCGACCGTCACTTCCAGTTCGGATGCTGCGCCATTGCGCCAAAGTCCGATGCGGACCTTGCTGTCCGGCTTGAAAGCCGCAATGCGACGGGCCAGCACCCTCGGGTTTTCGACCAGTTCTGCCGTTGACGCTGGTGATGATGTCGCCGGCGACGATGCCGGCCCTGGCCGCCGGGCTCTGCGGCGAGGGTACGGTAACGATTGCGCCGCGCGCCTCGGCAAGTCCGACGGACTGGGCGATCTCGGCGGTAACCGGCTGGATCTGGACGCCGAGCCAGCCGCGCACGACCTGCCCGTTCGCTATGAGATCCTTGACGATTTCGTTGGCCGTGGCGGCGGGAATGGCGAAGGCAATGCCGACATTGCCGCCCGCAGGCGACAGGATCTGGTTGTTGACGCCGATCACCTCGCCCTTGAGGTTGAATGCGGGGCCGCCGGAATTGCCCCGGTTCACGGCAGCGTCGATCTGGATGAAGTCGTCATGCCGGCGTGATCCGAGGGCGCGCTTGTGTGCGGAGATGATACCGGCGGTGACGGTTCCGCCAAGGCCGAAGGGATTGCCGACGGCCACGACCCATTCCCCGACGCGCACATCGGTGGACGAGAAAGCGACATAGGTGAATTTGCGTTCCGCCTCGACCTTCAGCACGGCAAGATCGGTTCGCGCATCTGCTCCGACCAGATTGGCCTCCAGCTCGGTCCCGTCGTTGAGCACGACGGTGAAGCTCGAACCGTTTTCCACGACGTGGTGGTTGGTCACCAGATAACCGTCTTCGGAAACAAAGAAGCCCGAGCCCTGGTTCATGCCGAAACGACGGGGCCGCATCTCTCGCCGGCCTTCGCGGGCAAATGGACGGCCTTCGCGCGGACCCTGGCCGTTGCGGAAGAATGGCCGCTCCCCGAAGAAATCGTCGTCGTCTTCATCCTCGCTTTCCTGCATGCGCCGGTCAAACCGGTAGCCGCGTTGCCCGAGGCCGCCGATGCGCGACTGCACCCTTACCGAAACCACCGCCGGCGTCACGGCGGAAACAACGTCGGCGAAGCTGGGAACCTGCGGAGCCGCAACGGATACCGGGTCGGCAAGGGCCGGGCTGGCGAAATGCAATGCCGGGGCAAGCGCGAGGGCGGACAGGAGGCAATGGCGGGCGAAACGGGAGCGGGCGGAAAACGGCATGCGGCGGGTACCTTTCCAGGATTTCCAGGCTATGCCGTGAAGATGGCTGTCGCGAGGTTACGGGCGCATTTCCGCCAGATTAAACTTTCGTAAGATTGCACGATTTTCGGGGCGGCGGTCAGCGCTCGTCAAGCAATTTGGCGATGCGGGCCTGCTCATCATCCGTGAGCGCCGTCGCAGCCTTGCCGGCGGGGGACGCCCGCCTGCGAGAATACGCCGCGAAGGCCGTAACGCCGATGATCAGCACCACAGCCGGCGTCGCCCAAAGCGCGAGGTTTTGCCAGGAGAAGCGCGGCTTCAGGAGCACGAATTCGCCGTACCTTGAAACGAGGTAGTCGATGACCTCGCTGTCGCTGTCGCCCGCAACGAGGCGCTCGCGGACCAGCACACGCAGGTCGCGGGCAAGTTCCGCGTCGGAATCATCGATCGATTGGTTCTGGCAAACCATGCACCGCAAATGGGCCGACAGGGCCCTGGCGCGCGCTTCCAGCGCCGGGTCGGACAGCACTTCGTCCGGCTTCACCGCATGGACGGGCGTGGCCGCAATTACCGGCGCGAAAGCCAGGAGCAGGAGCAAGAACAATGCCTTAAACCTGGGCATTGGCTGCCGCTCCCGCGACCTTGGACTTGGAAGTTCGAGGCGCCCCGACACGCAGGCGGCGATCCGAAAGCGAGAAGACGCCGCCGATGACCATCGCCACAGTCCCAAGCCAGATCAGCGTGACGAACGGCTTCCACCAGACGCGAAGGGTGAGGCTGCCGTCCGGCTCGATCTCGCCCGGCGACACATAAAGCTGCGAAAACACGTAGGTTTCGATGCCTGCTTCTGTGGTCGGCATTTCACGCGCCGTGTAGATGCGCTTCGACGGCTCGATCACATGCGTCGTGACGCCAGGGCCGGAGACCTCGACACGAACCACGTCCTCGACGAAGTTGGAACCACGGCGCGGTTCGATGCCGAGAAGCTTCAGATCATATCCGGCGATGCTGACGGTCGAGCCGGGGGTCATCCTCGTTATGACTTCCTGCTGGAAGGCGCTTACCGACACGATACCGAGCAGCGTGATGCCCAGTCCCATGTGGCCGAAGGCGGTTCCCCACATCGAACGCGGCATGCCGCGCAGACGGGCAAAAGCCGTCGATGCCGATACGCCCGGGAACCCTGAACGGGTGGCGATTTCGGCCAGCGAACCGACAATCACCCATGCCGCAAGGCCAACCCCAATGGATGCCAGAACAGGCGTATCAGTCGTGAAGGCGGCAACCAGAACGGTCGCGAGAATTGCGGCGCCAGCGGCAAAATAGAGCCTCTGCAATGCCCCAAGCAAGTCGCCGCGCTTCCACGCCAGGAGCGGACCAACCGGCACCAGCATGAGAAGCGGTATCATCAGCGGTCCGAAGGTCAGGTTGAAGAATGGCGCGCCGACCGAAATCTTTTCGCCCGTGACCGCTTCGAGGACCAGCGGATAGAGGGTGCCGACCAAGACGCTTGCCGCCGCTGTGGTGAGGAAGAGATTGTTGAACACAAGAGCGCCTTCCCGCGAGATCGGGGCGAAAAGGCCACCGGTCTTGAGCAGAGGAGCACGCAGCGCAAACAGGAAAAGTGAGCCGCCGATGAATGCGACAAGAATGCCGAGGATGAAGACGCCGCGCTCGGGGTCGGTTGCGAAGGCATGCACGGATGTCAGGACGCCCGACCGCACGAGGAACGTGCCCAGCAGCGACATGGAAAAGGTTATGAGCGCCAGCAGCACTGTCCAGACCTTCAACGCCTCGCGCTTTTCCATCACCAGCGCCGAGTGAAGCAGGGCCGTTCCAGAAAGCCACGGAATGAAGGATGCGTTCTCGACCGGGTCCCAGAACCAGAAGCCGCCCCAGCCGAGTTCATAATAGGCCCAATACGAACCCATCGAGATGCCGGCTGTCAGGAATACCCACGCGGCCAGCGCCCACGGCCGGACCCATCGTGCCCATGCCGCGTCGATGCGGCCCGAAATCATTGCCGCCATTGCAAAGGAGAAGGTCACCGAAAACCCGACATAGCCGAGGTAAAGCATCGGCGGATGGATGGCGAGGCCGATGTCCTGCAGGACGGGATTGAGGTCCCTGCCCTCGAACGGAGCCGGTTCGAGGCGAATGAACGGGTTCGATGTGATGACGATGAATGCGAGGAAGGCGACCAGTACCCAGGCTTGCACGCCCAGGACATTTGCCTTGAGGTCCGCCGGCAGGTTTCGGCCGAAAACGGCGACCATCGCGGCGAAAAGGGCAAGGATGAGCACCCACAGGAGCATCGAGCCCTCATGGTTTCCCCAAACGCCGGTCAGCTTGAAGAGCGTGGGCTTCAGCGTATGCGAGTTTTCCCAGACATTGGAGACCGAGAAATCAGAGACGAGGTAGGCGTTCGCGAGGCAAGCGAAGGAAAAGCCGATCAGCAGGAAGACCGTGATTGCGGACCAGCTGCCCGTTTCCATCAGGCGGACATCGCCGCGGCGCGCGCCGATGACGGGCAATACCGACTGCGCCAGCGAAAGGGCGAGCGCAAGGACGAGGGCGAAATGGCCGAGTTCCACCGTCATTGGCTTTCACCCCGCCATTCGCCTTTTTCCTTGAGGGCGTCCGCCACTTCCTTGGGGATGTAGTTCTCGTCGTGACGCGCCAGAACGGTGTCGGCGGCGAAGATCCCGTCGGCCTGCACCGTACCTTCGCTCACCACGCCCTGCCCCTCGCGGAAGAGGTCGGGAAGAATGCCGGTATAGGTCACGGGAAGGTCCTGCTCCGTGTCGGTAACGATGAAGCTTACCTTCCCGCCATCCTTCACAAGGCTGCCCTCCTTCACAAGGCCGCCGATGCGCACTCGCTGGCCAGGCGCTGCCTTGCCTTCGGCCACGATTTCGCTTGGCGTGTAGAAGAACACGATCTTGTCGCGCAAGGCCGACATCACCAGCAGGACCGCCGCCAGCAGTACCGCGCCGATGCCTCCGATCATTGCGAGGCGTTTCTGCTTGCGTGTCACTGCGTGCTCCCTGACTTCTGCCGGATGGAGTTCTCGATGCCTGCAAGTTCGGCGACAAAACCGCCATCAGATCCGTTCGCGCCGCGGGCGGTGGCGATGGCCTCCAGCGCCTTCGCGTCATCGCCCATGACGCCATAAGCACGGATGAGCCTCAGCCATCCGTCCTTGTCGGCCGGGTTGGCCTTCAACTTCTCCGCCAATCCGGCCACCATGCCTTCAATCATGGCTTGCCGGTCTTCATCCGACATTTGCGACGCGGCTGCCACGTCTTCCTGCGAGGGGCCGGGGTTTGCGGCTGCCAGCTGTTCTGGCGGCTTGCCGGCCTTTTCCAGAATTCCATTCAGCTGGGCCGCGGCAACGTTGCGCCATGGGGCATCGGCAGGGGCATCGGCGATCAGCTCGCGCCATGCGGTTTCCGCAGCGGCGAGATCGCCCTGTTGGCCGAGCGCGATGGCAAGGTAGAAGCGCGACTTCGGATCTCCCGGCCTGGCAGCGAGGATTTCGGCCAAGATCGTGCGGGCCTCCTCGCTTACGACGCCCTGGCCGGCCGCAATGATCGCCTCGGCAAGCTCGCTCTTGTATTCGACGTTCTGGGGTTCAAGCCGGGAGGCGTTGCGCCAAGCGTTCACGCTGTCTTCGAAGCGGCCAAGGCCCCTGTAGATCGGCGCAAGCACTGTCCAGCCACGCACATCGCCCGGATTCTTGGCAAGCTGGGCCTCTGCCTGGCTCACAAGCTGCTCGATGCTCTGTCCCTCCGGCGCACGGTCGCCCCGGCTGGCGATGGCCATGTCGGGCATGCTCGGTCGACCCCAGGCAAGGTAGAACATCACGGTGAATACGGGCACCAGCACGATGGTGGCGACCAGCATTGAACGGACAAGTCCCGCCGAGAAAGGCGCCGGGGCCAGGGCCGGTGCCGTGGAAGCAGCCAATAGCTTGCGACCCTCTTCCGCCTTGGCGGCCTCGGCCTCTTCTTCGCTGATGCGGCCGAGTTGCTGGTCCGCCGCTATTTCCCCGATCCTTGCGCGGTAGATTTCGCGGTCATGCTCGAAGGCGGGGACCGCCTGACCTTCGCGGCGCGAAAGAAGCGGCCATGCGACCGAAACGATGGCAGCGATGAGAAGAAGCGTTGCGAAAAGCCAGAAGACCATGGCGCATACTTAAAGGCGTTTTGCTTGGAAACCAATGGCAGGTTGCCGCAGCAGGGCGACCGGGGTCGATTCGCCGCAACAGGGCCGTCGAGCGTTCAACTCAGCGGACGCCATGCGCCATCTTCGCGCCTGCAGGCGGTTCCGGTCGCGCTGCGCGCCTTCCCGTCCTCCGTGATGGTGTGGGTATAGCGCCGGCAATTGATCGAGCCGACGGAATAGGGCTGCTGCGGCACAACGGTGCCCTGCACATCGCCCACCTTCCAGGAAATCGGTGCTCCGGCCAGGCCACCTTCGAGCGCCTTGTATTCGGCCTCGGTCGCGCGTTTTTTTGCCCGCTCCGGCAGTTCCGCGCCCAGATCGCCGGCTATGATGCCTTCACGCAGCGGTGCGGCAAGGCGCGACGCGCTTCCCGTATCCGGCGTGGCGCAACCGGAGGTCGTGGCAAGCAGAGCCACGCAAGCGATTATCATCAATGGTCGCAAACCACACCCCTTGACCGTGGATACCGCCACACAGGAAAAATCAATAATAGCCATGCACGAATTTGCAAACAATGAATCGCCGCCGCAATCAACGCGACGGAAGGTGAACCGTTGCGAGCAGCCCGCCAAGTTCCGAACGGCCGAGCGCCAGCGCGCCGCCATATTCACCGACGATGTCCTTCACGATCGACAATCCAAGCCCCGAACCGGGTGTCGATTCGTCCAGGCGCATGCCGCGCTTCAAAGCTATCTCAGCCTGCTGCGGTGACATTCCCGGGCCGTCATCCTCGATTTCAATGAGCAGCGAGGACGCCTGCCGCGACGCGCTGACGCGCAGCCGCGACCGGGCGAAACGCGCGCCGTTCTCCAGCAGATTGCCGACGATTTCCTCGAAATCCTGTTCTTCTCCGGCAAAGACGAGTTGCTCGTCGGAAAACCTGGTTTCGACGTCGATCCGGGGATTGAGCTTCGCGACCACGCGCACGATGCGCTCCAATGCGGGCTTCGCCTCGGTACGGGACGTCACTGTGGCATGGCGGGCGGATATGCGGGCGCGGTCGAGATAGGCCTGCACCTGGTGCTGCATGGCGGCGGCTTGTTCCAACATGATCTTTTTCAATGCGGGCGGCGCGCCTTCAGCCTCGTTCCTGATCACCGCAATCGGCGTCTTCAGCGAGTGGGCCAGATTGCCGACCTGCGTGCGCGCACGCTCGATGATGCTGCGGTTGGAGACGATGAGGGCGTTGGTCTCGTCGATCAAGGGCTGGATCTCGCTGGGAAAGCGGCCTTCCAGCTTTTCCGCCCTGCCCTCGCGGATCGCGCCAAGGCTGCGCGGTCGCGCCGGTGATCGGCGCAAGGCCGATGCGCACGATCACGAAGCTGGCGAGGATGAAGCCAAGCCCGAACACGGCCAGCAACAACACCATGGTTCGGATGAACGAGTTGATCTCGGCGGCGATGTCGCCCCGGTTGCCGGTCGCGCGGAACGAATAGACTTCCGATCCGCTGCCGAGAAATACGCGGGCTTCCACCGCGGTCAGTTCCTGTCCGCGACCGTCAACATAGGACCAGCTTCGCTGGAACCGGTCGTCGAATTCGGCATTTGCCGGCGCATCGATGTCGCCATCGGCCAGCGAGGCTGAAGCCAGCCGGTTCGACGGGTCGGAAACGGAACTCACCACCCAGTACCAGCCGGAGCCGAAATTGAGGAAGCGCGGATCGCGAAGGTCCGGTTGGCCGACAAGCCTGCCGTCATCGCCCGGCTCCACCGCTCCCATCAGGATGTAGAGATTGGCGGTCACCAGTTCCTCGAAGCGCCGCTCGGCATTGGCGCGATACGCCTGGCTCAACAGAAATGCCGCTAGCCCTATCGAGATCACTGCCCAGATCGATGTGAGCAGGATGAGGCGGCGCGAAAGCGTACCCTGCCGCATGTATGCTCAGCTCTGGCCCGGTTCGGGCGCCTTCAAGCGGTATCCCAGCCCACGCACCGTCTCGATGTAGTCGGCGCCGAGCTTCTTGCGCAGGCGGCCGACGAAGACCTCGATCGTGTTGGAATCGCGGTCGAAATCCTGGTCGTAGAGATGCTCCGTCGAGGTCGGTGCGCGATATGCACCTTGTCCTGGTGGTGCATCAGGTAGGAAAGCAGCCGGAATTCATGGCTGGTCAGCTTCACCGGATTGCCGTCGACGGTCACCCGCGACAGGCGCGTATCGAGTTCGAGCGGCCCGCAGCGCAGTGTCGAGGCGGCATGGCCGGCCGCGCGGCGGATCAGGGCGCGGACGCGGGCCAGCACTTCCTCGACGTGGAACGGCTTGGTGACGTAGTCGTCGGCGCCTGCGTCGATGCCGGAGACCTTGTCGCTCCAGCGGTCGCGCGCGGTCAGTATCAGCACGGGCATCGAACGGCCGTCCCGCCGCCAGCGTTCCAGCACAGTGATGCCGTCCATGCTCGGCAGGCCGATGTCGAGGACCACCGCGTCATAGGGCTCGGTATCGCCGAGGAAATGTCCTTCTTCGCCATCGAACGCCTTGTCGACGGCATAGCCCGCATCGGTCAGGGCTTCGCAAAGCTGGCGATTGAGGTCCTTGTCATCCTCGACGACGAGCAGGCGCATTGCAGGATTCTCCGCCCGTTCAGCCGGGTACGCTGATGGTTTCGACCCGTGGCGGCTGGCCTCCCTGTCCCGGGATGCGAAGCTTGATGATGCAATTCCCGCCTTTTTCGCGAACCGAGATCACCTCCGCTCCATACTGGGCGGCGGCTTGGTCGGCGACCTGATAGCAGTCGGCAAACGCCGGGGCGGCGGCGAACAGCGCAAGGAAAAGGGCAAGGGCAGCGGTCTTCTTCATGGAAAGCATAAATAGCACCGTTGCCCTGAACGGCAAATGAATGGCCGGCCCTTGCGTCAGTTTTCCTTGCACACCGCATCCCACACAGCGTTGTGTTCGCGGATTTGCCCGACCGTTTCCGGAGTGTCCCTCGTCGACCATGAAACCGGGCGGAAGGCCAGGCAAGCCCAACCTTCCGTGCTTTCTTCAATCGCGGCGGTAGCCGTCGGACGCTGCGTTGTCTGGCACCCCGCCAGCACCGGCAGCAGCAACAGAACGCAGGCGGGCACGGATGGCCTTTGCCAGCAAGTCATGGGCGCGTCCTTTCTCCGCCAGTTTTCGCAAGGCTGTCTGCCGCCTTTCCTCGAGCCATTTGCCGGCAAGTGCGGCGAGCATCCGCGCCGCTCCAGCCAGTGCGGCCGCAAGCGCCATCCAGCCTGTCACGCGATGATCTCGGTGGCGGTAAGGCGGCCGTGGATGGCCAGAAGCGCGCCAGCGGCGGCGATGATCTGCACCATCGCATCCGAAATTTCCGACTGGGCGCCGAGATCGAGCGTGATGCCGATCATGCCGGTGAAGGCCGCGGCGACCGAAATCGTCGCACCAGGCAGCACCGAACTGGCTGCCACGCAACCCTTCCGGGTCGGAAGCAGAAAACACCTGCCCGATCGTTCCGTCCGGCCAGACAAGCTCGCGCTTTCCCGCATTCCACTGCGGCCGACGGCCGGGCAGGCTCACCGCCAGCAGCCCGCTTTCGCCCTCCACCATCACGGCGCGGGCATCGGAATAGGTCTCGCCGATGATCGCCACACGGCCGGACGCATCGCCGGCATAGTGACCGTCGCGCGCAACAAGGCCGGAGAGCCATTGCGCGCCGGCCCGCGTCTTGCCCGCGCCGCGCCCGCCCAGCATCAGCCAGGTGCGCCAGTTCGACAGCGGCGGGCGCTGCTTCAGGCCCGCAAAGACCGGCCAGTCGTTGAGCGCGCGGGAAAGGTCTGCCAGCGAAAGCCCGTCAAGGAAGCGGGTGAGGTTCCCGCTCGCCGTCAAGCGCCTGTAGCTGGCTCTCAAGCCGGCGGCGGAATTCCACAATGTCGTCGGCGTCTGAAGGTTCGGCATCGGGTTTTCCGCTCTTTTCCTCGATTGCCTCCATGGCCTGCAGCGTCTTGGCCAGCAGCATCAGCGCCTTGACGCGCGCCTCCGAAAAGCCTTCCGCCTCGTCGGCCTCCAGCGCATCGACCTGCTTCTTCAGCATTTTCGACAAGCGCCGGGCCATGGCCGAACGCGAAGCGCCCGGAGCGCGCACGCGCCGGGTTGGGGTGGTGGTGATCATGTGGGGGATGTTCCGAAAGGTTCTTGCCGGGAAGGGCCGCTGCAGCCGCACTTCCTCGACCATGACGTGAATGTGCCTGATCACCGGCGCGGTGTCAAGGATTATTTTCCTATCGACTGCTATCTTTCCTGATGCTTCCCTCACCCCTGCCCGCGCCTTTTTCCTCCGCCGCGGCATTTGCCCCGGCCATTTGACGATGTAGTCCTCGAAATCCTCCACCTCGATGCCGGTGTCGGGGATGGAGCGGTCGCGGGCGGAGACGCCGGCCTCGTGCACGCTTTCGGGGTTGCCGGAAATCAGCGGGTGCCACGGAAACAGGTCCTTGCCTTCGCTCACCAGCCGGTAGCCGCAGGTCGGCGGCAGCCATTCCAGTTCGCCGATCATTTCCGGGGTCAGCTGGATGCAGTCGGGAACGTGGTCGAGCCGGTTCGCGTAGTCCTTGCAGCGGCAGCTGTGGCCGTCCAGCATGTGGCAGGCGACATTGGTCCAGTAGAGTTCGCCCGTCTCCCAGTCCTCAAGCTTGTTGAGGCAGCAACGGCCGCAGCCGTCGCACAGCGACTCCCACTCTTGCGGGGTCATTTCGTGCAGTTTCTTGCTTTTCCAGAAAGGCTCGCCCATGCATTCACCATTGTCGGGTTTTCAGCCGCATATCGCGTGAAAAGCCGCAAAATTCTCCAAATCCTCAATCAAATGGTATATGTGCTTCGAAGGCCCGGTAACAGGAAGAAGTAGCCCGCCTTGCGCAATCCATTCGACAACACCAATCGCGGAAAGGCCCGGAACCGCCTGCTCGGCTTCGATTCGTGGCTCGACGACGCGATCTTCCGGACTGTTCAGCAGTTCGGGCGAGTGGTGGGGAATCCGTCGTCATCTTCTTCCGCAGGTTCCACGCCACGGGTTTTCGCAAGTTCCTCGTCGAGTTATCGGGCGAAGCCTTCACCCTTGGCCTGGCCGGGGCCGTGCTGATGCTGGCGCTGGCGCTTCCCGCGTTCGAGGAAACCAACAAGGACTGGCGCAGCACATCGACGATTTCGCCGTCACCTTCCTCGACCGCTACGGCAAGGAAATCGGCCAGCGCGGCATCATCCAGACGGACTTCGATGCCGATCGACGACGCTGCCCGACCATCTGATCAAGGCGGTGCTGGCGACCGAAGACCGGCGCTTCTTCGAGCATTTCGGCATCGACTTTCTCGGCCTGACGCGGGCCATGGCCGAAAACGTGCGCGCCAATTCCGTCGTGCAGGGCGGCTCGACCATCACCCAGCAGCTGGCGAAGAACCTGTTCCTGACCAACGAGCGGACGATGGAGCGCAAGATCAAGGAAGCGTTCCTGTCGCTCTGGCTGGAAGCCAACCTGTCGAAGAAGGAAATCCTCAAGCTCTATCTCGACCGCGCCTATATGGGCGGCGGCAATTTCGGCATCACGCGGCGGCTGCAGTTCTATTTCGACAAAGCCGGTCAAGGATCTGACCCTGGCCGAAGCGGCCATGCTGGCCGGCCTCTTCAAGGCGCCGACCAAATATGCGCCGCATATCAACCTGCCGGCGGCCCGCGCGCGCGCCAACGAAGTGCTGACCAACATGGTGCAGGCGGGCTTCATGACCGAAGGCCAGGTGGTCGCGCGCAAGGCGCAAGCCGGCGTCCATCGTCGAGCGCGTCGGACACCGAAGGCCCGAACTATTTCCTGGACTGGGCCTTCGAGGAGGTCAAGCGACATCGCCGCGCGACTTCCCGACGCGCACCTTCGTCGCCAAGACCACGGTCGATCTCGACCTGCAGCAGGTGGCCGAAGAGACAATCTGCGAGCCATCTGCGCCAGTTCGGCAAGGAATACAACGTCAGCGAGGCGGCCATGGTGGTGATCGACCACGACGGCGCCGTGCGCGCCATGGTCGGCGGCCGCGACTACGGCGAAAGCCAGTTCAACCGGGCCACCGTCTCGCGCCGCCAGCCGGGCTCGTCCTTCAAGCCCTTCGTCTATGCCTCGGCGATCGAGAATTTCGGCCTCGACGAAAATACGCGCGTTGATCGACGGGCCGGTCAGCACCGGAAAATGGTCGCCGAAAAACTATTCGGGCGGCTATGCCGGCGCGATGACGCTGACGACCGCGCTGGTCAAGTCCTACAACACCATTCCGGTGAAGCTGTACCTTGGCCGCGACGAGCTGCACGGGTCTCGGCGGGCAAGAAGATCGAGGAGACAGCGCGCAAGATGGGCGTCGTCTCCCCGCTGGTGCTCAACGCCCCGATGGTGCTTGGCTCGAACGGCCTCACCGTCATGGAAATGGCGACGTCCTACGGCGCGTTCATGACCGGCGGCATGAAGCTCGACTCGCATGCGGTGACGCAGATGATCAATCGGCCGGCAACATACTCTACGACTACCGAAAAGACCGCCCGCAGCCCGTGCAGGGCATTGTCGGAAACGACCGCAGGCGTGATGAACCGCATCATGGCGCAGATTCCCGAATGGGGCACGGCGCGGCGCGCGGCCCTCGACGGCATCCGTGCCGCGGGCAAGACCGGCACGACTTCGAGCTACCGCGACGCCTGGTTTGTCGGCTATACCGGCAATTATGTTGCCGCGGTCTGGTACGGCAATGACGACTACACGGTCATGAAGAACATGACTGGCGGCACCGTGCCGGCCATGACCTGGCAGCGCTTCATGACCTATGCACACCAGAACATCGATCTCTTGCCGGTTCCGTTCATCGAGAACCCGCTTCCTGGCGGAACCGAGGAAAAGCCCGACGAGCCCGCCACCCAGGAAATGGTGCAGGGGCCGCCGGCGCTGCGTCCAAAGCTGCTCTCCAAGGCAGCGGAGCAGACGCTTCTCGACCTCGAGCGCAAGCTTCGCGATGCAAAGCCCGTAACTGCGAACCAGGTGGTTGCTGCCGGCGGCGCGCAATCGGCGGTCGCCCGCTGACATGACGACGGAACAGGGCAAGTGCGGCTGATCATTCCCATCGTGCTGGTGCTTGCGGCCGGACTTTTCCTGGGCGGGGCCACCGCCTGGTATTCCATCCAGCATGCGCACCGGATCGGCGCGATCAACATCGGGCCGTGGACCGCATTCCCCTTCGCCAGCGCCGACCAGGTCGACCCCTACACCATCGCGCGCGGCGTTGCGGAAGGCACCGTGCCGCTCGGCGCGACGGAGGGCCTGTCCTTCGAGGCATTCACCGACTCGCAAGGCAGGGAATTGTCGCTTGCCTGCGAATACCGCGTCGAGGGCGCGACGCCTCCCGCCAAATTGTGGACGCTCGTTACCTACGACGCCGCCGGAAGGCCGGTCCTGCCCGCGCCGGGCGGCAGGTCGGCGATCTATTCCAATGCGGTCGTCCATTTTCCGGACGGCACGTTCATGGTCGACGTGGCGCGCTATCCGCGCCCCGGCAACTGGCTGGCAGTCTCGGGCGATGGCGCGTTCCGGATGGTGCTGCGCATCTACGACACGCCGGTCACGTCCAGCGCGGGTTCGGCGCCGCCGCCCATGCCGCGCATCGTGCGGGAGACATGCGCGTCATGATCCTTCGCACCCTCTATTTCACGCTGTGCACGGTCGTCATCGCCGGGTTGGTGCATATCGCCATCGTGCTGTTGATCCCTTCCTACGGCACCAGGGATGCATACGCGCAATTGTCTCGCGATTTTCCCATGCTGGCCTTCAAGGCAATGCCTGATGACGGCTCGCAATCCCCGATCGCCGACATGGATCCTTTCTTCGCATACGGAGTCTGCCGGTTCGACATCACCGGGGAAGGTGTCAGGATCGAAGCGCCCCGGATCGACACCTTCTGGTCGGCAACCATTGTCAACGAAGACGGCACCGTGGTCTACAGCCTGAACAACCGGACAGCCATCGAGACCAGGCTCGACCTGCTTCTTCTGAGCCCGGTGCAGATCCTGCGCCTGCGCGAAGTACAGCCGCCGGAGATCGAGAATTCCATCGTGGTGGAATCCGACATGAAGGAAGGCTTTGTCGTGCTGCGGGTCCTGCGTCCGGACGACAGCTGGCGCGAGCGCGCACGCGAACATATCGAGGGCGTCAAATGCACGGCCTATACGCCGGTCGCCGCGCCGGCCGCAGAAACGCCTGAAGTTCCTGAAGACCCGGCAGCGCCTTCCCAATAATCAACGCCGGAAGGCGTCAAACCTTGGCGCGGCGCTTTCGCTTGCCGGGCGTGTCGCCGCTGCGGTTGCCGATGCCGTCCTCGTGGCGGGCATAGCGCACGCCGGTGAAAAGCACGATCTCGCCGCGCGCGCCGCTCGCGTGTTCGCCATGGCCGCGATCCCTTGCGCGGTTCTGTGAGCGCCACGCTGCCGCTTCTGCCGGAAACCTGATTACCGTTGCCATGTCTCTTTCGGCCCTTTGGTTCTGCGTTGCGCCGAATCGGCAATATGCCTGCGCGAATTGAGCCGCAGGCTGGTTAAGAAAGGGTGAAAGATTTGCGCATGCCGGGATAATGGCTGGTTAACACAGGCTTAAGAAATTGCCCGCAACTATAGCGAACGCGCGCGATTCGGTCCGGGAGCCCTAGTGCAATGCCACAACTCGCCAACAATCCCTCACATCCGGGCAAGGACACCGGATCGCTTTCCATGAGCGGAGAGGCCACGCGGCGGGCGGCGGCGCGAGCGCGAAAGGCTGGACTGCTGGGCGAGGCGGCGCGAAATTTCTGCGCCATCGCACGCCCGACGCAACACGACACGACTGTATTCCGCGAGCTTTTCTACCAGCTCGTCGACGGGTCGGACAAAGCCGAGCGGCGGGTCCTTGCGGCATCGCTGGCGCGCAATGTCTACACGCCGCGCACCATCCTGTTTTACCTGGCGATGGACGAATACGATATCGCGGCGCCGGTACTTCTTTTCAGCGAGGCGCTGAACGAGGTCGACATCAAGAACCTGGCGATCCGGCTTGGCCAGCAATCGCTTGAAATCCTGTGCCGGCGCACGAGCCTGACCGCAACTGCCGCCCGTTCGCTGATTGCAGCGGGCGGAAACCGCTGCCGCGAAATCATATCGAAGAACGCCGCGCTCAAGGACGATGCGGAGATGCAGGCGCTGCTGGCAGGCATCGAACCGCAGGACATCGAGGAAGTGATCGCAGAGACCCGCGTCGGCCATCTGGAAACCGTTGCGGCCAACAGCCGGATTGAGGCGGAAGCAGAATTGCAAACGATCGAGGTGGAGGCGGAACCGCAGGCGGAACCGGAACGGAACCAGAGGCGGAAGCGGAAGCGGAAGCGCAGATCGAGGCCGCGCCGGTGGCAAGGGAAGATTCCCTGAAGGAAAAGCTGACCGCGCTCGCCGGCCGCAGCGGAAGGCTCGGGCGCGAAACGCCAGTTCAAGCCACGATGATTTTCGATCCGGCGAAGCCGGTGGAGCAGCAGATCGTTCGGGCGGCGCGTGCCGGAGACCGCGAGTTCATCGCCTCGGCACTGGAAGACTGGTGTGAAATGCCCGCCCATGCTTCCCGGGCGATCCTTGCAAAGGGCGGCGCACGGGAACTCATCGTCTTCTTCAAGGGCATGGGCCTTACCGATCTGGGAACGATCCAGTGCCTGTTGCAACTCGATGCGCAGATCGCCCGCAATATCGCCGCTTACAATGAGGCGAAGGCCATGCTGACGGGGCTCGACATTGCCGCCTGCCGGCAGTTCGTGGAAAGCCTCGGCGCGAACATCACCAAGCCGGTCAGCCAGCCCATTGCCAGAAAGCCGATTGAAACGCAGACGGAAATAGACATCAGCGCGCTTCGGGCGATAGCAAGCCAACGCAGGCGCGAGATATTGGCCAGCGTCGGCCAGGCGCCGTCGGAAAGTCCGGCCGCCGCTGTTCAGCACCTTGAAGAGTGCCTAGCCGCCAACCAGCGAAGGCTCGCCGCTTCGGCGCTCGGTACCGACGATCCAGCAATCGGCGTCGAAACCCGCCTGCCGGTCCAGCCATTGCGCCGACCGCTCGCGCGTAACGTGCTCCAGCACACGCTCGAACCGCCGTCCCTGCGGTGTCGCTTCATCGTAGCCGGATTGCGGGGCGGGCGCGTAGACGGACACCATGCCGTCCTCATGCTCATGCACGATGAAAATGGCTCCTGCTTCGGCCGCTCCCTTGCGGATGACCGCCGGATAGCCGCCTGCCGCGCTTTCGGCCCGCAGGAATGCACCAACCCAGATGTGGCTCTGGATCCGCAAGTTCAGCTTTTCTTCAAAGCGCCGATTTCTTCCATCTTGATCAGGAGATCATCGCCGGGCATGCCGTCGATATCAAGGCCGTAGCGTCCCTGGAAGCGGCGGATGGCCTCTGCCGTTTCCTCGTTCATCATGCCGTCGACCGTGATGCCGGATTCGCCGAAATTGATGAGGCCGATCTGGATGCGCGCGATCGTGGCGGCGTCCTTGATCTGCCGCATCGTCGTTTCGTCGAAGGAGGCGGCAACGGCCTTTACGGTTTCGCGCACCGCGGGCGAGGCTTGCGCCGAATCCACGGTTACGGCGACTTTCACCGGCTTCAACGGCGCGTCGGCTTCAGCGGCAGCGGTTCGCGCCGGCCTTGCCTGGGGCCGGGCATTCTCCCGCAGCAGCTTCACCAGCGTGAGCGAAACCTCGCCGGTCGCTTCGATGCCCTCGTCGCGCTGGTAGCTCAGGATCGCGTCCCGAGTCTTGGGACCATAAAGCCCGTCGACTTCGCCGTCATAAAGGCCCCGGGCGCGCAGGCTTTCCTGCGTGTCGCGCACGAGATTGGAGGAGTTTTTCGCCTGCAACACGATTTGCGGACGGATTTGCGGTACCGGGATGCGGGCGATATCGCTGCCGGTACGCACGCGCTTGCGAACATCGCCGCCATCCGCCTTCTGGACGGAGCGGGTGGTCATCGCGTCGCGCGTTGCAAAGAGCGGAACAGGATGGCTCGACTTCTGGCCATAAAGCGCATTGCCGGCGACAAGTGCGAAGGCAACGGCGAAGGTGCAAACCCCGGCGGCGATGGCCGGATTTTCCTGGACGCTCTCGAAAAGAACTGCGGCAATGCCTCTCATGTTCCTACCTCTTCCCCTGCGCCTGGCTTGCCCTGCGGGCGATCGAAAATGGCTGCGGAGCGTGTGACGGCGGCTGGTGCAGCCGGACGATTTCAAGTTCCTCGCTGGCCGGCACGGGGCGGGTCTCGCGCGCATTGAGCGGCAATGTCACGGTCACGGTCGTGCCATGCCCCTTGATGCTTTCAAACGCCAGCTTGCCGCGATGCAAATCGACCAGGCCGCGAACCACGGAAAGGCCTAGCCCGGTGCCCTGGTACTTGCGGTCGTATTTGCTGTCGGCCTGGTAGAAGGGCATGCCGAGCTGCGCCAGGTGCTCTTCCGAGATGCCGATGCCGTTGTCCGATACTGCGATCTTCAGGTTGCGTCCGGCCCGCATGGCCTCGACCTTCACCCGCCCGCCTTCGTCGGTGAACTTCACCGCATTCGAGAGGAGGTTGATCATGATCTGGCGAACGGCGCGCTCGTCGGCTGTGATCTCCGGAAGTGCGTCAAACCCGGCCGTCACGATATCGATCTTCTTTTGCTCGGCCTGGCCGCGCATCATCGCACAGCAATTGGCGAGGGTGTGGCCGATCTTGAACGGCTCGGTGAAAATCTCGTACTTGCCCGCTTCGATCTTCGACATGTCGAGAATGTCGGTCAGCACCGTGAAAAGATGGCTCGCGGAGCTGTGGATGAGGCCGATATATTCCCGGTTCCGCTCGGCCGGCATGCTGCGCATGGCGTCCGATTGCAGCAGCTCCGAAAAGCCGAGGATGGCATTCAGCGGCGTGCGCAGTTCGTGGCTCATGTTAGCCAGGAACAGGCTCTTGGCGACATTGGCGCTTTCCGCCTTTTCGCGGCTCGCGCGCAAATCCTCGTCGATCCGGTGCCGCTCGGAAACGTCGCGCGTCACTGCCAGCGCCAGCTTTTGGGCGCCTTCCACAAGACCGTCCGGCGCTGGCTCGCAACGCATTTCGAACCAGCGGTTCGATCTGCCCGTCAGCGGCCGCCAGCCGGAACTGGGTCCTGATCTTCGAACCACCTGCTATGCAATCGGCGATCGCGCAGGCAACGGTCACGCGATCCTGCACATGAATTGCGTTGAGAAGACCGCTGTCCATGACGCCTTCGGGGGCGCGGTCAAGAACGCGCATCGCATTGGCTCCCGCCCAGACCATCTCGCCCGATGCACGATGCAACGAGTAGAAGTCGGGTCCGATCTGCGCCAGGTCGAATGGCATTGCCGTTCGTGCGCCGGGCGGGTTGAGGAAGTCTTCATTCGGTTTCGTTCCTGACGCCGCTTGTTGTTCTGCGGAGCTTCAGTCCGGCTGGCCGTTCTTTGCGGTGTCGTCTTGTCGATGACCGTGCCACGGCAGCTTTAATGGAACGCTAAGGCTGGTGCGGTTGGCCCCAAACCGGGCCTTCCGGCGGCGGCGGCGAACGGAAAGATCGCGGTATGGTAAACGCCGGCTTTACGGCTGACGGCCCTGGCGGCCGCCGGACCGGCAATTGCGGCAAAAATCGGCGCATCTACGGCCAATAACGGGCCTGATAGCGCAAAACACGGTAAACACGCGCAATTTGAGGGGTTTTTTCACCATTCCGGCAAAGGCGCCCTTAAGCAGTGCCTGCTAGGCATCTGGCGATCGCAAACCGAGGCAAACGATGTTCCTCATTCGCGCCGTGTTCTGGCTGACGCTCGTCATCGCCTTCATCCCCGTCAACCCGGAGGATCTGGAGGAGGGCCAGCGCGCGGTCTCGACCGGCGAGACCATGGTTGCGGCGCAAGCGCTTCTGGCCGATCTCTCGCGTTTTTGCGAACGCAACGAGGATGCATGCGTCACCGGCAAGGAACTGCTCGGCCAGTTGGGCGCAAAGGCAAAGACCGGCGCACGCGGACTTTTCGACTATCTCGAAGAGCAGCAAGGCGAAACCGCAGCCCAAACGCAGCCGGCGCCCGTTGCCGACGAAACGAACACCGGCTCGGTCAAAGCAAACCCGTAAGGTCCGTGAGCATAGCCGCAGGCGGCAGGTCGGCATATTCGTCGGGCTGGCCGGTCCTGTTGATCCAGCGGCAATTGAAGCCGAAGGCGGTGGCGCCCGCGATATCCCACCGGTTCGACGACTGGAAATTCACCGCGCCAGGCTCCACACCGTATCTGGAAGTGACGAGCCGGTACGCTTCGGGCGCGGTCTTGTAGAGGCGCAATTCGTCGGTCGACAACACGTCGTCGAGAAGATCGCCGATGCCCGCCGACCTGACAGCATCTCCAAGCATGTCCGGGGTGCCGTTCGACAGGATCGCGAGCCGATGGCCCTTCGCCTTCAGTGCGGCCAGCACTTGCGGAACTTCCGCATAGCAATCGAGAACGGCATAGGCCTCGAGCAGGGCCTCCCGCGCGCCGGCCTTTGAGCCCGGCACCGTCGCCAGCGCGAAGTCCAGCGCCTCCTGTGTCAACTGCCGGAAGTCGCGGTAGCGGCCCATGGCGGTCCGGGTCCAGGTGTATTCAAGTTGCTTGGTCCGCCAGATTTGCGAAAGCGCCGCCGCATTGGGTCCGGCCAGTTCCGAATGGCGGGCGACGGCCGAGTGGACATCGAAAAGCGTGCCATAGGCATCGAAAACATAAATCGCGCGTTGCATGGCCGTGATCCTTGAAGTTTTTCGCCCGCACTTTCCCTTGCGAACAAACTTCGCGCAACACATTGTGCAGCGGCTTTGCGGCCCTAGCTTTTTTGGTATATCCGGGCGCACCGGCCGGTGCTGCCGCACGCCTGACTGTTCAAGAGGAGACGAAGATGACCTTCACCCTGCCGAAACTGCCTTATGCCTACAACTCGCTCGCGCCCTTCATGTCGGCCGAGACGCTGGAATACCATCACGACAAGCACCACCAGGCCTATGTCGACATGGGCAACAAGCTGGCCGAGGAAAACGGCATGGCCGGCAAGCCGCTGGAGGAGATCGTCGTCGCCTCGCATGGCAAGTTCCCGGGCCTCTTCAACAACGCGGCGCAGCACTACAACCATGTCCATTTTTGGCACTGGATGAAGAAGGGCGGCGGCGGCAACAAGCTTCCAGGCGCAGTGCAGGCAGCGTTCGACCGTGATCTTGGCGGCTACGACAAGTTCCGCACCGATTTCATGGAAGCGGGCAAGACGCAGTTCGGCTCCGGCTGGTGCTGGGTGGCGATGAAGGACGGCAAGCTGTCGATCATGAAGACGCCCAATGGCGAGAACCCGCTCATCCACGGCGCCAAGCCCATCCTCGGCTGCGACGTGTGGGAGCATTCCTACTACATCGACTATCGCAATGCCCGTCCGAAGTATCTCGAAGCTTTCGTCGACAGCCTTGTCAATTGGGAATATGTCGAGGAATGTTTCTCGAAGGCATCTGCCTGATTTTTCTCGCGAAAAGTTGATGGGCGAAATCGTTGACGCATTGTTCAACGGTTTCGTCCCTCAAATGCCGCCTTCCCTCTCGAATTCTCCTTGTCGCAGTGTAATCATTCTCGTGGCGACACTTTCACCACTGCTTTACCGCCACGGAGGATCCATGAAGAAACTGTTTTTCAGCGTAGCCGCAGCAACCCTTCTTTTCGCCGGCGTAGCCCATGCCGACGCCATTGCCGACCGCAAGGCCGAAATGAAGAATAATGGCGCCTCCATGAAACTGCTTGCGCAGTCGGCCAAGGGAGAAGTTGCCTATGACGCGGCCGCCGTGCTGAACGCACTGACGTCCATGCGGACAACCACGACCAACTTCGCGGATCTTTTCCCGGCAGGCACGGAAACCGGCGGTGAAACCACCGCCTCGCCGAAAATCTGGGAAGACATGGCAGGCTTCAAGGCGGCGCTTGCCAAGTTCCATACCGATCTGGATGCGGCGATTGCAGCTGCTCCCGCCGATCCCGCGGCGCTTGGCGCTGTTCTCGCGTCCGTCGGCGGCAACTGCCAGAGCTGCCATGAATCGTTCCGGGTCATGAAGAACTGAGCCTTCGGGAGCAGGAATTTTGAAAAAAATAGCGGCCGTATTGGTAGTCCTTGCCATTGCGGCCGCAGTCATTTTCTGGCTGCTGACAATGCCCTCGCGACTGCCTTCCGATGTGGTCGCGGGGATGGAAAGCGGCGATGCGGCGCGCGGCGAACGCATCTTCTGGGCGGGCGGATGCGCTTCGTGCCATGCCGCCAAGGGCGCCACTGGCGACGCGCTCTTGCAACTTGGCGGCGGCCTCGAGCTTGCAACGCCGTTCGGCACGTTCCACGCACCCAATATTTCGCCGGATACGGCAACCGGGATCGGCGGCTGGTCGGGGGCGGATTTCGCCAATGCCATGATGAAAGGCGTTGCGCCGGACGGGGCGCATTACTATCCCGCCTTTCCCTACACATCCTATGCCCGCATGGCCGTGCCGGACGTGGCTGACCTTTGGGCCTTCATGAAAACGCTGCCGCCGGTTGCGCAGCAGAGCCTGGCGCATGACCTGCCGCTGCCTTTCCGGCTGCGGCGCGGGCTGGGCTTGTGGAAGCACCTCTTCCTTTCCGGCGAACCGGTCGTCGCGCTTGCCGCGCCCGACGAGAGGCTTGTCCTCGGCCGCTACCTGGTCGAAGGCCCCGGCCATTGCGCAGAGTGCCACACGCCGCGCAATTTGATCGGCGGGCCGGAAAGGTCGCGCTGGCTTGCGGGCGGCCCCGCTGCTGAAGGAACAGGAGTCATCCCCAACATCACGCCAGCCGGCAAGAACTTGTCGGGCTGGAGCGAATCCGACATCGTCAATTATCTCGAGACAGGCTTCACGCCCGACTACAATTCCGTCGGCGGATCGATGGTGGCTGTCCAAAGGAACATGGCCCGGCTGCGTCCGGAAGACCGTGCGGCCATCGCGGCCTATCTCAAGGCCGTGCCGGCGGTGCGATAGCGATCATCGCTCTCCGAGAAATTCGAAGCCGCCTGGAAAGAACGCGTTGTAGTCGCAGGTCAGTTCCTCGTCCGCCGCAATATCGCGGGCGGCTAAGGCGCGCCCGCCATCGACGAAAACCATGTTCGGGTCGTCCGAATGGTTCATGTACCTGGCATCGTCCAGTTCGAAGATGATGGTGTCGCTGTCGCCGATTGCAGGGTAACCGTAGCGGTCCAGCCAGTTGCGCATCGGCCCCGTGGCCGCCTCATAGACGGCGCGCGGAACCGCCCGGTCGAAGTCAGGGTGGAACTCCCACATCACCGTTCCGCTGGCTACCGGTTCGCGGGCGAAAACGCCGAGCCCCTCGATTTGCGACTTCTTGAGATAGACGTCGATAAGCAACATGGTCGGTCAGGCTCGTCTGGTTGGTTCGGGCGAGGCGCCGGTGGCGGTGATTGCAAAGGCATAGACCAGCGCGACCTTTTCCAGCGATTTGTAGCGCCCCGAAACGCCCGCATGGCCTGCGCTCATGTTGATGTGCAGCATTATCGGGTTTGGGCCGGTATTGTTTGCGCGCAACCGCGCCACCCATTTCGCCGCTTCCCAATAGGTGACGCGCGGATCCGTCAGCCCCGCGGTCGCCAGTACCGGCGGCATGGCGGATGGCCTGATGTTTTCGTACGGGCACCAGGAAGCGATGGTCTCGAAATCGGTCTTCGATGCCAACGGATTTCCCCATTCGGGCCACTCGGGCGGGGTCAGCGGCAGCGTGTCGTCAAGCATGGTGTTCAGCACGTCGACGAACGGCACTTCTGCGACGACGCCGGCGAATAGTTCCGGGGCAAGGTTGAGTGCCGCGCCAACCAGCGAACCGCCGGCGCTGCCTCCCTGGGCAACGATCCTGCCCGGCCGACGTATATTTCTCCGCGGCAAGGTGGCGTGCCACCGCGATGAAGTCGGTGAAGGTGTTGGACTTGCGCTCGCGCTTGCCCGCCTCGTACCAGCCAAAGCCCTTGTCCTTGCCCCCGCGTACATGCGCGATGGCGTAGACGAAGCCACGGTCGACGAGGCTCAGGCAGTTGGTGTTGAAGGCGGCCGGCACGGTAATCCCGTAGCTGCCATAGCCGTAGAGCAGGCAGGGCGCGCTGCCGTCGAGCTTCAGATCCTTGCGATAGAGCAGCGAGACGGGCACCAGTTCGCCGTCCTGCGCGGGAGCAAGAAGGCGGCGGGTGACGTAGTTTTCAGGGTCGTGCCCGCTCGGCACTTCCTGCACCTTCAGCAGCGTGCGCTCGCGCGTTTCCATGTTGTAGTCGAAGGTCTCCGACGGGGTCGTCATCGACGAATAAGTGAAGCGGATGATGTCCGTGTCGAATTCGTAGGCGCCCGAAAGACCGAGCGAATAGGCTTCCTCGTCGAAGGCGATCGCATGGGTCGCCCCGTCGGCCAGCCGCCGCACCATGATGCGCGGCAGGCCGTTTTCGCGCTCCAGCCAGACGAGGTGCCGCTTGAACACGGAATGGGAAAGGATCAGCCGGCCGGGGCGGTGCTCGACGAGGTCCTGCCAATGCTCCGGACCTGGCGTCGTTACCGGCGCGGTCACGATCTTGAAATCCTTGGCATCGCCCCGGTTGGTCAGGATGTAGAGCGTGCCGCCGCCCTCATCGATCGAGTATTCGACGCCGGTCTGCCTTTGTGCAACCAGCACGGGCTGGGCCAGCGGATCGGCGGAAGGCAGCAACCAGGCCTGCGACGTTTCGTGGTCATGCGTGTCGATCACGATCCACTCGCGCGACTGCGTGGTGCCGGCGCCCAGGAACAGGCCGGGATCCGTCTCCTCGTACAGCAGACGGTCATCCCCGCCTTCGTTCCCCATTGCATGGAGGAAAAGCTTGTTGGGCCGGTGGTTGTCATCAAGGCTGGTATAGAAGAAATAGCGGCCGTCGATGGTGAAACTGCCGCCGCCGGCCGTGTTCTCGATCGTCTCGGCCCGGTCGATCCCGGTCGCAAGGTCGCGGAAATGCACCTTGTAATATTCCGAGCCCTTGTCGTCATAAGCCCAGGCAAGAAGGCCGTGGTCTGGCGAATGCTCTGCGCCGCCGAACCGGAAATACTCCTTGCCGTGCGCTTCCTTGTCGCCGTCGAGCAGGACCTGGCTCTCGCCGCCAGCGGAAGGTTCGCGGACATAGACAGGCTGTTCGCCGCCCTCGCGAAAACGCACCCCATAGGCGAAGGGTCCGTCCTTCATCGGAACGGAACTGTCATCTTCCTTGATCCGCCCGCGCATTTCGGCGACGAGCGCCTTTTGCAGCGCCGCCGTCTCCTCCATGACCTTCTTCTGATAGGCGTTTTCGGTCTCGAGATGCTGGCGGATCAGCGGATCGAGGCTCGCCGGATTGCGCATGACCTCCTGCCAGTTCGCCGCGCGCAGCCAGGCGTAGTCGTCGCGAAGCTCGATGCCGTGATGGCTGCTCGTCAGCAAACGGGCCATGGCAGCGGGAGCGGGCGCCACCTTGAAGGAAAGTTTCATGAATTCTCGTTCCGGATGAGTGTTCTTTTTCACGGGCGGGACTAGTTTATGGCCTGCTATCTGCCAAGAAGCGTGAGGAATACAAGCCCATGGCCGCACAAATCGCATTCTACACCAACCCGCAATCGCGCGGGGCGATCGCACGATGGATGATCGAGGAAACCGGCATTCCCTATGAAGAGCATGTGATTGCCTTCGGTCCGCCGATGAAGGGCGAGGAGTACCGCAAGATCAACCCCATGGGCAAAGTCCCGGCGATCGTACATGACGGGCAGGTGGTGACCGAAGTCGCGGCGATCTGCCTGTATCTGGCAGACGTCTTCCGCGAGGCAGGCCTGCACCCGCAGCCGCACGAGCGCGCAGACTACTACCGGTGGATCCTGTTTGCCGCCGGGCCGGTCGAACAGGCTACCGTTGCAAAAACGCTGTCGTGGGAAACGCCCAGGGAACGGCGCGGCATGGTCGGCTTCGGCAGCTACGACGCCGTGATGGACACGCTGGAGAACCATCTGTCGCTAAACGAGTATGCATGCGGCGACCGTTTCACGGCTGCCGACGTCTATGTCGGCAGCCATGTGAACTGGGGGCTCATGTTCGGATCCTTCCCGCGGCGCCAGGCATTCGAATCCTATGTCGCCCGGGTAACCGCCCGTCCCGCCTACAAGGCGGCCCGCGACAAGGATGCCGCGCTCATTGCCGCGGCGCAGAAACAGGGGTGAATTTCAGCCCTCTGCCCGGTCGCGCCGTCGTCGGGAGTAAACGTCAGGGCGTGGCCGTTCATGCAGTACCGCAGGCCCGTCGGCTTGGGCCCGTCGTTGAAAACATGACCAAGATGCGCCTCGCAGTCGGCACATCGCACCTCGGTGCGCCGCATGAAGAACGAGCGGTCGTCGACCTCGTCCACCGCGGCGGGACCGATGGGTGCGAAAAAGCTCGGCCAGCCGGTTCCCGACTCGAATTTCGCATCCGTGCGGAACAGCTCGTTCCCGCAGCACACGCAGTGGAACACGCCGGGACGCTTCTCATGCTGGTGCGGGCCGGTAAAGGCGCGCTCGGTCCCGTGTTCGCGCGTGATGCGGTACTGCTCCGGGCTCAGTTGCGCCTTCCATTCAGCTTTGGTCTTTTCCAATTTTGGCAAATTGCCCTCCGGAAAAAAATGTTGCGCGTTTGAATGTTTGCATCCGCGGAAAAAAATCAAGGCGCCGGGTTAATTGATCCGTCCACGCTGTTAGTTCAATACTTCACGCAACGTAATTGGGAAAATGCATGGATAATCGGAGAAATGGCAAGGCTGCAAATATTTTCACCAGTCTTCCCGTAGTTTTGTTTCGTTTTTTTTGCTTTCGGTAAATGCTAAACTTGACAACGCCACGCAGTAAGAGTTTACCAGAAACGCTGGTGATTTGATGTGGGGTCATGAACAAGGATAGCAAATCACCTGTGCGGTACAGATACCGTGGAATTTCGGTTCGAAACAAAAAAGAGAACTAAATGGAAAATACAACCTTCGAAGACAATGAGCACTCAACCGTGCTGGTTGAACTGACTGCGGAAGTAGTATCCGCCTATGTCAGCAACAATCCGGTATCCACGGTGGACCTTCCCGGCCTGATCGTCGAGGTTCATGCCGCGCTTTCGCGCGTTGGCGGACCCCTGGAAGAAATCCCGGCCGAAAAGCAAAAGCCGGCCGTGAATCCGAAGAAGTCAGTCTTCAACGACTTCATCATCTGCCTGGAAGACGGCAAGAAGTTCAAGTCGCTGAAGCGGCACCTTCGCACCCACTACGACCTGTCGCCGGAAGAATATCGTGAGAAGTGGGGCCTGGCGCCCGACTATCCGATGGTTGCGCCGAGCTACGCAGAAGCGCGTTCCAACCTGGCGCGCCAGATGGGCCTCGGCCGCAAGCGCGGCGCCACCAAGGGCCGCTGAACCTTGCAGCGGGACCGGCATTAGCCCGTCCCGCTGGTTCAACCTGCCGGTGACGATGCCTTTGCGGACATCGTCACTATGGCCGGGCAGATCCGCGCCAGATGGCCGAGCATTTCGTGCAGCGCCAGATGCCTGCCGAAATCATAGCCGGCGCTTCCGCACCGCGCTTTCGCCCGCTCCCGCCGCAATGCCAGCCGAAGCCGCAAGGCAACCGGCAAGGTCACTGCCGGATCGGAGAGGTCGCAACCCGGCGAAAGCTTCCCGCATCCCAGCAGTCCCAGCATCGACGGCAAGGCCGAAAGAGGCGGAGCGCGATTTGCACGCGCTTCCACAAACCGGCTTGCCTGCTCGCGCAACGAAGCTTCGATCGTTTCGAGGGCCACGGCCCCCTTGCGCCCCTTCGGCATCGTATTACCTCCACGTTCAGTTGCCTTATCGTCCGGCAAAACCCGTGTCCGGTGGATTGAATGCGCGGAATAATTGCCGCCTGGCCATTCGACCCCGTTGATTTTCTTGAGAATTTTTCCGTCACGCCGGGAGAATGGCGCCGAATTTGTCCCCCTGTTGCCATGGGCGTGGCGATATAGGATTATATTCCTAATTGGGGGCAAGAATGAACTCGATCACACCGGTTTCCTTTCGTGGACATCCGACCACCAGCCATGCTGCAATCCTCGAGCCGCCATCGCTCTCTCGCGACAGGGCGGTGCTGGCGGGCCGCTTCGTCATCGCGCTGGTGTCGTGGGCGACCGGCGTCAGCGAAGCGGCGATCATGGCGCCCAATCGGGGGACCGGGGATACGGCAAGGGCGCGCCAGATGGCGATGTACCTGCTGCATACTTCGCTTTCGGCCACTTATGGCGAAGTGGCGCGGGCGTTCAGCCGCGACCGCACCACCGTTTCGCATGCCTGCCGCCTGATCGAGGACATGCGGGACGACCCGCGGCATGACGCGCTGCTTTCGCGCCTTGAGGCAGTGCTTGTTCCGGCAGCACCCGTGTTCGCCCTCGGGCAGGAGGCGTGAGGATGCCGGCGCATGACACACGGCAAATGCTTCGCCTGCTGAAGCTGCTCGGCAGCCATGGCGGCAAGGACCAGGTGGTCGCCGGCCCGCATCTTGAAATCGGTCGGGAGGGAAGCATCCACCGCTTCGAGATGCAGTTGGTGCGCACGGCCATTCGCGAGGGGCTTGCCGCACCGCGCGGCTCAACCCTGGTATTGACCGCAGAGGGCAAAGCCCATCTGCGCCGCGGCCTCCATCCCGAAACCGGGCATGGCGCGCAACACAGCGAGATCGCGTTCCGCCAGATGGCGCAGGATGGGCCGCCGGTCGCGGTCAATCTGAACGAGTCGCCGCTGGCGCGGCTTCACCAGCGCATTGGCAAGGACGGAAAAGCCTGGCTCGGCGATGCCGAGTTTGCGGCCGGGGAGCGGCTGCGCGCCGACTTCGAGCGGGCCGGGCTGCAGCCACGTGTCTCGGCCAACTGGGAAGCCAGCGTTGCGTCGGGCGGACGGGGCGGCAGTGCTGCAGACATTGCCGATTTCGCCGTTGACGCCCGCAAGCGGGTGAACGCGGCAATCGCGGTGCTGGAACCGTCGCTGGCCGGCATTACGCTCGATGTGTGCTGCTTCCTGAAAGGCCTTGAGCAGGCGGAGAGGGAGCGTGGTTGGCCTCCGCGTTCGGGCAAGCTCATGCTGCGCACGGCGTTGTCGATGCTGGCAAGACATTACGGACTTGCAGGCGCGGGCCAGACGCGCGCCGCGATGCGGCATTGGGGAGCGGACGGCTACCGTCCTGCGGTGTCGTGAAACCGGCCTACGCCGCCACCGCCTCGCGCGCCTCGTTCTTGATGCGCGCCACCATCGAGCGAAGGCCGTTGGAGCGCTGCGGCGTGATGTGCTCGGCAAGTCGCAACTGCTGGAAAATGGCGCCCTCGTCGGTCTGGGCAATCTGCGAGGCCGGTTTTCCGGAGAAGATCGCCAGCACCACAGCCACCAGTCCGCGCACGATATGCGCGTCGCTATCGCCCCGGAAAGTGAGGACCGGGTCCGGCCCCTCGCCGCGATTGGAAACGATCCAAACCTGGCTGGCGCAACCCTGGACCTTGTTTGCAGGCGCGTGTTCGGCCTCGCTTAGCGGGGCAAGGCCGCCGCCAAGTTCGATCAGGTAGCGGTAGCGGTCGTCCCAATCGTCGAGAAACTCGAAATTCTCGACGATTGTCCCGATGTCCGGATTAGCCATGCTCAGCTCCTCGTCTGCCCCGATATAGGGCGGGCCGCGCCGGGTATCAAAAACATCAAAAGCCCTTCTTGAGGCTGCCGAGTACGCCGCGAACCAGGGCGCGGCCAAGCGAGGAGGCAACGCTGCGCGTTACCGACTTGATCGCGGCTTCGGTCACCGTCTGCCGGTTGCTGGCGCGCGGACGGGCCGGCGCGCGGCCGCGCGGCTGTTGCGGCGGACGATCATTGTACCGGTCATCGCGGGGCTGCTGGCGGCCTGTACCGCTGCTTCCACCCCCGAAATCGGGAAGCTGGAAACCGGTGCCGGTGCGCGTCGCCTCGCCGCGCACTTCGCCATACTGTCCATCGCGACCCTCATTGCCCCACGGACCGGCAGCGTCCGGCCCCTCTTCCGCACGTTTCATCAGGATCTCGTAGGCGGATTCGCGGTCGACCGTTTCGTCGTACTGGCCGGCAACCGGGCTCATCGCCATGATCTTCTGGCGCTCGGCGTCGGTAATGGGGCCGAGCCGCGAGGAAGGCGGGCGCATCAGCGTGCGCTCGACGATCGAGGGGATGCCCTTCTTCTCCAGCGTCGAAACCAGCGCTTCGCCGACGCCCAGCATGGTGATGGTCTTCATCACGTCGAGATCCGGATTTGGGCGGAACGTTTCGGCGGCCGTCTTCACCGCCTTCTGCTCGCGCGGCGTATAGGCGCGCAGCGCGTGCTGGACACGGTTGCCGAGCTGGGAAAGCACGATATCGGGTACATCGAGCGGGTTCTGCGTGACGAAATAGACGCCAACGCCCTTGGAGCGGATAAGCTTGACCACCTGCTCGACCTTGTCGACCAGCGCACGCGGCGCTTCGTCGAAAAGCAGGTGCGCCTCGTCGAAGAAGAACACCAGCTTGGGACGGTCCGGATCGCCCACTTCCGGCAGCTCCTCGAAGAGCTCTGACAGGAGCCACAGGAGGAAAGTCGAATACAGCCGGGGCGAACTCATCAGCTTGTCGGCGGCAAGCACGGAAATCGCGCCGCGTCCGTCGCGGGTGGTGCGCATGAGGTCGGCAATGTTGAGCGCCGGTTCCCCGAAAAAGTTGGTGCCGCCCTGCTGTTCGAGCACCAGAAGCTGCCGCTGGATAGCGCCGATGGACTGGGTGGAGACGAGCCCGTAGGTGGACGCGATTTCCTTGGCGCGGTCGTTCACATTGGTCAGAAGCGCGCGCAGATCCTTGAGGTCGAGCAGCAGCAGGCCTTCATCGTCGGCGAGCTTGAAGGCGATGTTGAGAACGCCTTCCTGCGCGTCGGAAAGGTTCATCAGCCGCGCAAGCAGCAAGGGTCCCATTTCCGATACGGTGGCGCGAACCGGGTGTCCGCTCTTGCCGAAAAGATCCCAGAAGATGACGGGAAATTCCTGGAACTCATAGTCCTCGAAGCCGATCGCCTTGGCGCGGGCATCGAGGAAATCCTTGAACTCGCCCTTGGCCGCGATGCCGGAAAGATCGCCCTTCACATCGGCGCAGAACACCGGCACGCCTGCGTTGGAAAATCCCTCCGCCATCACCTGCAAGGATACGGTCTTGCCCGTGCCGGTCGCACCGGTAACGAGGCCGTGCCGGTTTGCGAGTTTGAGGTCCAGATACTCGCCCTTCTTGATCGAGTTGTCCGGGTTGCGGCTGGAGCCGAGAAAGATGGCATCGTCCCTGAGCATTGAATTCTCCCTGAAACCGCCCGCCGGACGGGCAGTGCAATCGGACATATAGGCGGAGCGGCGCAGTTGCGCAAACCGTTCGAAAACCGCTCCCCTTGTGCCGGATCGGCACAGTTCGGGCAAGCGGGTGCTGGCACGTTTCCTGCCCCTGACCGGCAGACCTTGACGAAATCGCCAGGAGTTGACCGGCAATGGCACATGGACAGGCTGACATCACGCGGAGGGGGCTGCTCGGCGCTCTCGCGGCGGCGCCGGTAGCGGCAGCGGCAACGCCTGCCCTTGCCGGCAACGAGCCATTCAGCCTGGCCGAATTGCGCGGCTCCGTCAGCGCCTCGGACCTTGGCCTCATTCCCGGCGCCATCGACGACCAGAGCCGCAAGTTGCAGGCGATACTCGACGTGGCATCTGACGCCAACCAGCCGATTTTCCTGCCGCCGGGCATCTACAATGTCTCCAACATCACGCTTCCCAAACGCGTGCGCCTGACGGGCGTTCCGGGCGCCTCGCGCCTCGTCAATTCCGGCAACGGCCATTTCCTGCTGAGCGAAAACGCCGAACATGTCGAGATCACGGGCGTTTCCCTCGACGGGGCAAACCGCACGATCAGCGACTATGCCGGCGCCGCGCTCAAGATCGCCAACGCCCAGTTGGCCGTAATCGCCAATTGCCAGGTCTATGGCAGCGCAGCCAACGGATTGCAGATCGAGCGGTCGCGCGGCCGCGTGGAGCGTTCGATCATTTCCGGAGCCACGGGCGGATGCGCGATCTACGCCATCGAGAACAACAATTTCTCGATCACCGGCAACGAGGTGACGTCGTGCCTCAATGGCGGCATCCTGGTTCATCGCTGGGAAAGCGGCGAAGACGGCACCATCGTCTCCGGCAACCGGGTATCGGGCATTTCCGCCGCATTGGGCGGCACCGGCCAATGGGGCAACGGCATCAACGTTTTTCGCGCCAACTCGGTGATCGTCTCGAACAACCATGTTTCCGGCTGCGCCTTTTCCGCCATTCGTTCCAATTCGGGAAGCAATGTCCAGATCACGGGCAACACCTGCCTGCGCTCGGGGGAAACATCGATCTATTCCGAGTTCGAGTTCGAGGGGGCGCTGATCGCCAACAACATCGTCGACGGCGCGGCAATCGGCATCTCCATCGCCAACTTCATGCAGGGCGGGCGGATGGCGGTCATTTCGGGCAACATGATCCGCAACCTTCATGCGTCGGCGCCCTACAAGACGGACGACCAGCCCTTCGGCATCGGCATCTCGGCCGAGGCGGACACCGCCATCAGCGGCAATGTGATCGAGGGCGCGGAGAAATTCGGCATGTCGCTGGGATGGGGGCCTTACCTTCGCGACGTCGTCGTCAGTTCCAACGTCATCCGCAAGGCGCAGACCGGCATCGGCGTCACGGTGGTCGAGGGCGCGGGGAAGGCGCTCATTTCCGACAACATCATCACCGGACATGCGAAAGGCGCCATTGTCGGCCACCGCTGGCAAGAGGCCGTGACCGGCGATCTGGCACTTCGCGGCGGCGGGCGGCACGAGCATTTGTCGATCGAGCGAAACACCGTCGGATAGACCGGCGCGGGCCTTTTCTTTGCCCGCCCGCAACATTAGCGTGGTGTCCAAGTTTGGTGGCGGAACGAGGATGCCGCACTTGCAGAACCTGCCGCAGGGATTCCAATCCGCCTTCTCCGATTGCGGCGAGGCAAGGCTTCACTTCGTCCACAATGCGGCAGCCACCCTGCCCGACGGCGCGCTGGACGATGCGCGCACGCCGATCATCTTCCTGCACGGATTTCCGGAGTATTGGGCGGGCTGGAAACCGGTGCTGCGCGAGCTTTCGCGCGACTATCTGCTGATCGCGCCGGACCAGCGCGGCTACAACCTTTCGGACGCGCCGCAAAGGGTGAGCGACTATGCGGCCAAGAAGCTCGTTTCAGATCTTCTGGCGCTCAGTTCCAACCTCCTCGGCAACCGCCGCTTCGTGCTCGCAGGTCACGACTGGGGCGCATCGGTTGCCTATGCGGCGGCCATATCCGTGCCCGAGCGATTGCTCGGTCTCGTCATCGTCAACGGGGTGCACCCGGTGCTGTTCCAGAAGGCGCTGGTCGAGAACCGCGACCAGGCGAAGGCCAGCCAATATTTCCACATCCTTCGCGCCGATGATGCCGCCGAACGCATGGCGCAGGACGATTTCCGCCGCACCTTCGGAATGCTTGAACGCTTTTCGTCGGCAAAATGGCTGGACGCCGAGGAGCGGCAGGGATACCGCCGGGCATGGTCGCAGCCGGGGCGGATGAACGCCATGCTCAACTGGTACCGCGCCTCGCCCATCGTCGTGCCGGTGGAGGGCGAGCCCGTCCCGCCAACGCCGCTTAAGGATGCCGGGCCGGATCGTTTCAGCATCAGGGCGCCGCACCTGCTCGTTTGGGGATCGCAGGACACGGCGCTATTGCCGGCATGCCGGGAAGGACTTGAAAAATTCGCGCCAAACCTTCGCGTCGTCGAGGTACCTGACGCCGGACACTGGATCATCCACACGCACGGCCCTGAGGTGGCGGCTCAAATCCGCGCCTTCATCGAAGATTTGAAGCAGGCCTAGCCAATCCGCTCGAGCCCCTTCAGGAACCTCTTGTAGTTTCTGCACATAGTGGGCCGAAGACAGTCTCAGCCGGGCGACCGCCTGCTCGTCCAAGGTGCGGATTGCGCGGGCCGGCGCACCGACGATCAGCGAATTGTCTGCGAACTCCTTGTTTTCCGTCACCAGCGCATTGGCGCCCACCAGGCAATTGCGCCCGATCCGCACTCCGTTCAGAACGCTCGCTCCCATGCCCACCAGGCTGTTGCCGCCGATGATTGCCCCGTGGATGATGGCATGATGGCCGATGGTGCAGCCCTCGCCGACGACCAGCGGAAAGCCGGGATCGGTGTGAAACATTGCGCCTTCCTGTACGTTCGATCCCTTGCCGATCCTGATGGGTTCGTTGTCGCCCCGCAGCACCGCGCCGAACCAGATGCCGACATCCTCTTCGATTTCAACATTGCCGATCACGTGCGCGTCGGGCGCAATAAAGTACTTTCCTTCAGGCGGCAGTTTCGGGGATATACCGTCGAGGCTGTAGATCGGCATGAGTGCGCTCCGTGATTTGCGGCGCGAGCTTTTCCCTTGCACGGTCAAAGGTCAAGGGTGCGGGAAGGACTGCGCAATGGACGTCAAATTCGGAACAAGCGGCCTGAGGGGACTGGCGGTCGATCTTTGCGCCGGGGCAGCATTCCGGCATGTTCACGGCTTTTGCCGGATGCTGGCGCAAACCGGCAAGGCCGCGCCTGGAAGCCCCATCTTCTTCGCACGCGACAAGCGCCAGTCGAGCCCGCTTCTTGCGGCGCAGACCGCCGAAGCGGTTCGGCAGGCTGGATTCACCGCGCAAGACTGCGGCGAGGTTCCGACCCCTGCCCTCGCCTTCCACGCCTTCGCAAACGACGCGGCGGCAATCATGATCACCGGATCGCACATTCCGGCGGATCGAAACGGGCTGAAATTCTATCTGCCCGGCGCGGAAATCGGAAAATCGGACGAGGCAGGAATCATCGAGGGCGCCGAGGCCGCGCCCGGGCTGCCCACTCCATCCCTGTGCTCGGCGCCGACATCCGCGAGGACGTGATGGCGCGCTGGCGGAAGCGTTACCGCGATCTGCTGCCCGAAGAGCACCTGTCCGGCATGCGCATCGGTGTGCACGAACACTCGTCCGTGGCGACGCAATTCCTCGGCGACCTTCTGGCGGGTTTCGGCGCCACGATCCACCGGTTTGGAAAGACCCGTCAGTTCACGCCGGTCGATACCGAGGCGGTCGCGCCGGAATTCCTTGCCCTCTACGCTGAAGAAGCCTCGGCCCACCGCCTCGACGCGATCATCTCCGCCGACGCCGATGGCGACCGGCCGCTGCTTGCCGGCGAGAACGGGCAACCGGTGCCGGGTGACCTCATCGGCTGGCTGGCGGCGAAATGGGCAGGCGCCGATGCGGTCGCGACCCCGGTAACCTCCAACTCGGCGATCGTGGATGGCGAGGACGTGACGGTCCGCCGAACCCGCGTGGGCTCGCCCTTTGTGATCGCGGCCATGGATGATGCGATCGCGGCAGGCGCCCGTTGCGTAGCCGGCTTCGAGGCCAATGGCGGCTTCCTGCTCGGCAGCGCGACGGTCATGAACGGCAGGCCGGTCGAGGCGCTGCCGACGCGGGACAGCACCTTGCCGATCCTTGCCGCGCTCAACGCGATGCGCGTTGGCCGCCTGCGCGCCAGCGAACTGGTACGGGCCAGCGGTTTTCGCGCGACGGCAGGCAACCGCATCACCGACTTTCCGGCGGAACGTTCGGCAGCGCTGATGGCGGTCCTGCGAGAAGATCGCGAGGCCGGGCAGCTGCTTTCCGGTATAGGCGCGATCGAAAAAGTCGACCGCACGGACGGGCTGCGGTTTTTCCTGGCGGGCGGCGAGGTGCTGCATTTCCGTCCATCCGGCAACGCGCCGGAAATGCGTTGCTACGCCGAAGCGGGGAGCCAAATTCGCGCCAACGAACTGCTCTCCCAAGGCCTCGACTTGATCGCCAAGTTCGGGAAATGAACTTCCCTGGTGTCTGTTCATGCAGTACCACAAAATGTAGTTTTTGCAGGTAACTCCAGCATTCCCGATAACTACTTTTTCTATCAATTCGGCAAAGTTCGCTTGAACAGCCCTGTTTACTTTTGTTGACGTTTTTCCGAATTGGCGCAGCGATCTGGCCAGTGCGAAAGCATCATGCGAGGTGCTCGATCGACGCTCTGTCGCGGATGAAGCCGTGTTGTTCATTCGGCCGGGTCCTTCAGTTTCAGGGCTTTCATGAGCTGTTCCGCGAGGATGTCGCGCTTGAATTCCATTCCTTCGGGCGTCTTGATGCGCCAGCCCTTCTCCAGCAATGGCGGCATGATAACATTGTATAAGAAGAAGTCGAGCTCCTCCTTGGTCATCCTCTCGAACCGATCTTGCGGCGACCAGGCAACCTCATCCCTGGCGGCGAGCATGCATGCGCAGCCCTGCAAGCGGCTTGACGCGGTCCGTCAGTTTCAGCTGCGTCACCGTCGATCCGTCCCGCGCCGTCCTGGTGCTGATCGCCTTGACCGCGCCTTCGGCGCCGGGTGGCCAGCTTTCCCTCGGCAGCAGCTGGCCGCGCGCGTCGAAGAAGTCGGTGATGCTGGCAAAGGTCGCCGCCTCGAGCCTTTTGCGCTTGCCAGCCTCGATCTCCCATTCCAGCGCCTCGTTGAGACGCTGGCCGGCTGCGATCGCCGCCTTGATTTCTGGCTTGCGAAGCAGCCGGCTGGCCTGCTGGCGCGCGGTCTTGGCCGAGTAGCCCGAACGGATGGCCGCGTCGGTGCCGTTGCAGTCGTCCAAGTATTCCTTGACGAAGCGCCGCTGCTGCGGCTCGAGGCGGCGCAGCAGGCGCTGGTAGCGGCGTTCATCGGGGCTCTTTGTCATCGGACATCATCCATGCACTTGCAGGTCGCGCAGCCTATTCATCACCAACACCCTGCTAGGACGCGGAATGGCGCGACGAAATGAGCTCCGCCCAATGTTCATTGTGCGCGGCTCGGTCGTAAGGCTCGCCTCGCGGGGTCGTCAAAAGCCAGCCCTTGTCGAGCATCGACTTCAACAACAGGATCATAAAATGATCTGGGATAACGTCATCGATGTCCGGTTCGGGCGATTTCTGTTTCGCCTTGGCCTCGATGGCGGTAAGCATGTCGAGGAGCGCCGCGAGCGCCCGGACCTTGTTTGCCAGTTTCAGCTGCAGCACCGTAGAGGCGCCGGATCCATCAGGCGGGCATTTGATGGTGACTGACTGGACAGCGTGTGCAGCGCCGGCTGGCCAATCTTCCATCGGCAGCAGCCTGCAGCAGTCGTCGACCAGGTGGGTCAAGTCTGCAAGGCCGAGCGCCTCCATCCGCTTGCGAAGCCGGGGCGTGAGATCCTTGGCCCAGTCGTCCTGCAGCAGCTGGCCGGCATCGATCGCCTCTTCGATCCCCCATCGGCGAATTAGGCGGTTCGCCTGCTGGCGCGCCGTCCTTTGCGAATAGCCGGCCCGAATGGCCGCGGCCGGGGCGTCATAGTCCTTCAAATATTCCGTGACGAAGCGCCGATGCTGCGGCTCGAGGCGGCACAGCATGCAGTTGAAGCGGTACTCGTCTAACATTCGGAAATAACGGAACATACCATGAACGTAAGACACGAGCGCAAAATCGCAAGTGTGGAAAATCAAAAATCGAAAGTGTGCAAAGTCGCGCCCGATTGACCGGCTTTTCGGCTTGCTGAGATCGGCGCGGCGGTCGAAATTAGGTTCCTGACGTCAAACAGAGCCACACTACAAAATGTGGTTGTCGCTCACTCCCTCCAGCCTGCCTTCGCATTCAGCAATGCCCCGGCAAGGAACAGTACTACAAAATGTGGTTTTCATCGGCACAAGCGGGTGACAAGTCGGCCTGGTCCCGTTGCGCCCGAGCATAAAAACGAGACTTGCGCTTTGGGTCGCGAAAGCATTGGATTCGCGAGCTTCGAAAGAAGAACATGACTACAAAATGTGATGCCTGCGGACGTATGGCTTTCCCCAATGCGGGGTCTGATCCGGCAGGTGCCTTCCAGCCGAACCACAAAATGTAGTTTCCTAATCGAAGGTCGAGCGGCACGGCGACCATCCGTTCGGCCACGAAGCGGCGCGCCCTCTCGCCAATGTCCTATTCCACGAACAATACGCAGGGCAGCTTGAGGAACTGCCGGGCGGGCGAGGTCTTGGTTGGGGTGCGTGACATGCCGGTCTGCTTTAGCCTTTTCACTGCATTCGCCGATCAGGGCCTGTTCGAACGCCCGCATTGCCTCGCGCCGCTCTGCACTGATTGGCATTCGCGACTGGACACACGAGACGAGTTCGAGGGCCAGGCCGGCAAGAAACTTCAATGCCGACCAGCGGCGCATGGATGTGCCTCCTGTCCCGACCATCGCTCATCAAGATGCGAGCGCGTTCCGGCGCAAAACTTTCATTCAGCCGGCTTGGTGGGAATGGTCAGGGCGTGCTCGTTTGATGCGGCCTTGGCGATGCCCGGATTGGCTTGAATCCCGTGACCCGTCTCCATGCGGCTCTGCCGCCACAAATCGGCTGCCACCGCCATTGGGTCGATCTTCTGGTATTCCCACCAGGCGATCTCGTTGCCGGTCTGGTGCAGCAGGCGGTGGTGCAGCGAGCACAGCGGCACGGTGTATTCGTCGGAGACCTTCCTGCCCATCGCCTTGGGCTGGGCGAAGCGAAGGTGATGCGCCTGGGCCCGGTTGCGGCCGCAGATGAGGCAGGGCTTTGCGGCGACGAACTTCAGATGCGCCGCATCGCGGATGCGGGTCGGCTCGTTGAGGGCCAGCACCGACTTGTCGATCTTCACCCGCTCCGCAGGGGCAAGGGGTGAAGCGGCGGGTTCGGGCGACTGGCACTGACTGCTCGATCAGCGCCGGCTCTGAAGTGACCGCTCGGCAGCCGTAGATTGGAGCAATGGCGACGCTGACGGCGCGGTGATGGCCGGCTCGATCGACGGCAGTTCGAGACAGTCTGGTTCGACTCGAGCTGCGGCTGCTTCCCCGTCGCGATGTTCGCCCGATGTTGCCTGTGTGATATCCGACAATGTGCCGGAACGAAGCGCGTACGCCGTTCCGGCAGCACTGTTAGTCTCAGATGCTGGTTCGGTCTGCACCATGTCCAGCTGCCGCTTCGCCTGGCGCTTCGACTTCCTCCGATGGGTCGCCTCGCCACTATGTCCGGCTCAATCAACTGGGGCAGCGCCATGGCGATCACCGGCGCAATCAGCGGTGGGCGCACCTCTCCTGTTCCCGTTCTCGCGGTCCGCCCTTGCGACAGGACGCGTGCGCCGCGTGGCGCGTCCGTTGTATGTCCATGCGGCCCCTGGCGTTGCGCCATTCGCCTTGGTCCCGACGCCCGCCGGCGCGCCCTGCCTGGCCGGCTCTTCCTTCGCCGGTCCATAGAGCGACAGGCCGAAGGGATTGCCGAAGGTCATGAAGGCGCGCTTGGTGGCATCGGTCTCGGCTGCCTTGAGTGCGAGTTCATGCGCCTGTCCGGGCGTCGGTGCGCTCGATTCCCCCGCGCCCGATCCTTCCCGCGTCACCCAGTGCTCGCCGGCCCTGACCTTGATGCGGATGCGCGCCACATAGGCGGCGTTGAAGCGCTCGCCCTGCTGCCTGGTGTAGACGCAGGAACTGTCGACCGAGCTCGCGGTCCCAGCCGTCGAAGCCGAAGATGCGGTTGGCCTCGGCAATGACGTGCCAGCCCTCGAGATAGGCGATCGTCCTGCCCTCGACCTCCCGCGTGCGGACATGGCGCTGGTTGAGCCTCGACTTGAGCTTGCGGATCTGCTGCGGGGCAAGCGGCATGGGGTATCCTTCCCTGCTGAAGGGTTGTCTTGCGGTGGTGAACGGGTCGGAAGCTGCCGAATTTGCCGGAGTAACCTGAGTGACCTGCATTACCAGGCGAGGCACGAACCGGTTGGGCTCGGCCAGCCCCGACGTTCAGCGCTACCTGGTTCGCACCGCGATGGTGTTCTGGGCATTGGCGAGTTCCGCGCCGCTGACATGGGCGCCGCCCTTCAGCGCCTCGAGGAGGGAGCGCTTGTCGAGCCTTGCCGGCTGCGGTATCCAGAACCATTGCGGAATCGATTGCTCGTCGGTGACGCGCACTGCAGGCGGGGAGGCCCTCAAGGTGACGGTGAGATCAGGTTCGACGATCCTGGCAATGCCGGCGGCCTCCATGGCTTCGAGCGCCAGCGCCCGCTTCTTGTCGGCGCGCGCCGCGATCCGCTCCAGCCTTGCCTTCATCTCCTCGATGCGCGCCTTGAGGCCCGACAGATATGCTCCGTCGAGCAGCGCCGAGCGCACCAGTTCGCCGATCGCCGCATTGAGATCGGTCGCTCCCTCGAGCGTATCCAGCAGCGTCTGCTCATCAAGGTCCGGCTCCGCCTCAAGCAGCCGCCGGCGCAGTTCGGTGTGGAGGGTGAGGTTGGTTGTCAGAGTGTTCATATGATCGCGCTCTCAATATCAAAATTTCCTAAGACAGGATATAATATCCTTTCTTGGCAAATGTCAACTATTATACGGCCGGTATGGTGACACTTAGGGGCAGTCAAATCCGTGGAGCCCGGGCCATGCTCGACTGGAGCCTAAAAAAACTTGCGCAAGAAGCTGGCGTGAGCTTCACAACTGTGCAGCGCGCAGAAAGCGCTGAAGCTCCGGCTGGCTATGCATCAACAGCCGACAAAATTAGAGCCACTTTGGAAAATGCAGGCATCGTCTTCATCGATGCCGGACCCGATGGCGGACCGGGCGTCAGGCTGGCGAAATAGCGCCGCCGCCAAGCATGTTAAACCACTTCCCATGTCCAGGATAAAAGGTGGCGCCGGCGTTTCACCGCTTTGCGCGGATGCTGCGCCAGCGCGCTGACCGGGATCTGCCTGTGGCTAAAGGGCGCGCCAAATTCCTTAAGCCAACATTCTGCTGGCATTCCGCCCGCCCAAATCTGCAGCCACGAAAAAGGCCGGCATCGCTGATGGGCGGGACCGGTCAATTTCACCGTCGTGGAATTCATCCTTTGCTGCGACCGTAGCAAGAGGCCACAGGGAAGCCGAACAAGGAGCTTCTATAAAAATGGATCGAACCCAAAATCAATGGTTGAGCCAGGCATGCTCGCAAATCTGGTCCGAACACGCCGGGAGATGAAGGTCGCGGTTCAATCTTTGCCAAAGCCCGCATCTTTCGCCACTGCGCCAAGTGGCCGCCCGCTTGGCAACCGAAATGGTCTATCGGCGAACCAGGAAGTTAAACTTCAGCCGTTCACTTTCAACCCGCGTAAACAGCCTTTCTTTACTGCAAAGCAAGGCGTCGGCCTTATGGTCGCGACCAGGCAGACGGATCGCCATCTGCTGGACATCCGCAAAACACTACAAGGAGCAACCCATGAAACTCGTAGCACGCTTTCTCAAGAACGAATCGGGCGCAACCGCCATCGAATACGGCCTGATCGCAGCCCTCATCTCCGTCGCCATCATCGGCGGCGCAACGGCAGTCGGCGGCGGTGTCAACAACACCTTCACCAACGTCAAGAACAAGCTCTGAACTTCGGCGCGAAAGCGTCCGGCAAAAAGGCCGCCTTCGGGCGGCCTTATTCATTGGAGCGTCGGATCTCCAGCAGAACCGCCGTTTCGCACGTCTGGGCCAGCGCGTCAGCTCGTTGTGGCTCCCCAGTCGTCCTGACAGGCTGCGCCCGAAACATTATTGAATGGTTTCCTCAACCCGGGGCAGCGTCATATGCTGGTGCCGGCACCACCAGAACCGGACATGGTGCCTCCCGGATGACCTGCTCGCTGGTCGAACCGCGGACCGCATCCATGAACCCGTCGTGGCCGGCCGATGTCATCACGATGAGTCTCGCAGCCCTCCGAGCGGGCGGTGTCGATGATCACCGTCCGCTGGCCTCCCGCTCACCGTCAGCATGCGCGTTTGGGTCCCGGCGACGAAGGGCAAGACCGGTGCCGGCTGCAATGGCTGCGCTCCCGCATGAAGGGCCACAAAAGTGTCAGCGCGTGCTCCCAGTTGCCATAAAATCCCGGTGGCGGCATCAATACCGGTCTGAGGATCGGGTTCGGGCGCGACCGCCACCAAAATCGAGGCCAGATCAACAACGCCAAGTCATCGACGAAAGCCTTCGCACCCCTCCGGCACGAACAATGCCGGCACTCGGGTATGGCGCACCAAAGGCCTGCGAAACCGACGGCTTGAGCCAGGCTGCGATGCCGCTGCGCGGATGACAGGCAAGGACGATGAGGTCGGCCGGGTTGCGCTGGAGCGCGCCCGCAAGAACCGCCCCCACGTCGCTGCCTGCGGCTTCGATCTTGCGCACCGCCGGGGTCATGCCCGCAAGATTCCAGCGCGCCAGCGTCTCGCGAACATGGGGATAATCATCCCACCCGGCGGCCGGCGTGCCCTTGCCGTGGACATGAACAATGGCGAGCGAGCCGCCAAGCGAAAGGCGCAGCGCATGGCGGAAGGCGACCGCGCTGGCGGGGGAAAGGTCCGTCGGGTGATAAATGGCGGGCATGCGGATACCTTTCGCGTCGGGGCTGGTGAGGCTGAACGCATCGAACGCGAAACCTTCGGGCCGCCGCCCGGCAGAACCGGCGTTGATCCGTTTGTTGATGCTGGCTTCCTTTGCCGGTTCCGTTTCGTTTCCCGGGCGCCTTTGGCTTCCCCGGGGCGCCGGGCGGCGGTTTCCGAAAATCCCTGCAAGGCGGGAATTTGCAGGGAATTTTTGGTGATCACTGCGGTGCGCCGGAAAAACGTGCCATCGAAGCTCAACATATTCAAGCGTTTATCGGCAAAATTCCCGTGAGGGGAGCAGGGAATTTTTCGCCTGTCTGCACGGATCACCTATCGCTGCCAAAATGATTTCAGGGAACAATGGCGCCGGCTGAAACGGTTCGGGCTTGCACCCACTACTCGGGTAGAGGGGTGTCGATCTGTCCTTCGTTTTCGGCCAGGCCATGTGCCTGCAGATGCCAGAAAATCGTGCAGCGAGCGCTCTTTTCCCATTCATCGGCGGGCAAGCATATCCCTTATAACAGCGATTTCTTCGCCATTGATCGTGTGGCCCATGCCGGGATAGATGCTCTCGGTCACCGCCCCGCCCAGGTCACGCAAAACGTTCGTCGACTCGTTCACCCGCCAGAGCGGAATGTGCGCGTCGATATCGCTGCAGCCAAGGAACACCGGCGTGCCGTCGAGCGAACCGGCATAGCTGCGCGGCACTTCCCTGGGGCCGATCAGTCCGGCGGAAAGCCCGATCAGGCTGCCATAGCGACGGGCATTGCGCGCGCCATATTCCAGCGCCAGGCAGCCACCTTGCGAAAATCCGAGCAGGAAAATGCTTTCTGCCGGAAGGTGTTCGCCAACCGACGCTACCGTTGCACCGACCGTCGCCAGCGCCTCTGACAGAAACGGCTCGTTCTGGGCGATTGGCGCCAGGAAGGAAAAGGGATACCAGCTGCGCCCCGGTGCCTGCGGCGCGACAAAGGCGATATCGCCCGTATCGAATTCCTGGCCGAGCGACAGGATGTCTTGCGCGCTTCCACCGCGCCCGTGCAACATGATCAAGGCCGTGCGCGCCTTGGCGAGTGGTACACCGGCGGACAACATCGGCGCGGTCATCGCGATTCCTTCAGCGGCGGCAGCGATACCTGCAGCTCTTTCCGGCGCGATTCAAGGAAGGGCGGCAGTTTCAAGGTACTGCCCAATTCCGCCTGCGGCTCATCGACCGTAAAGCCTGGATCATCGGTGGCAATCTCGAAGATCACGCCGCCCGGCTCGCGGAAATAGACCGAACGGAAATACTGCCGGTCCTTCTGTTCCGTCGTCACGATGCCAAGGTCACGGGCGAGTTTTCCCGCCATCTCCGCCTGTTCGGCGTCATTCGAAGCACGGAAGGCGACGTGATGGACCGAGCCACGCCCCATCCGCCCCGGCAAGAACCCCCTTGCCATCTGGATATCAACCTGGCGTCCTGGGGCGGCATCCGCGACGAAACGGGTGGTACCGCCATCCGTCCCTTCCTGGCGAAAGCCAAGGACCTGGGTGAGGACAGCGGCGGTCGGCTGCGTGTCGTCGAGCAGCAGGGTCACGCCGTGGAAGCCGCGCAGCGCATGTTCGGCTTCGACGCTTGATGTCCCCGGCGCGGGACCTGCGTCCCTTGTTCCGACCAGCGCCAGCCGCATGCCGTCCGGATCGGTGAAGGTCAGCACGGTGTCGCCGAAGCGTTTCGACGGAGCATCGTGGCTGACCCCATGCTCGATGAGCCGGTGCGCCCAGTAGCCGATCGATGCCGTCGGCACCCGAAAGGCGGTTTGGTGCGTCAGGCTGAGGCCGTTGCGCCCCGCGGCGGCCTGCTCCCAGGCAAAGAAGGTGAGGATGGTGCCGGGGGTTCCCGTGTCATCGCCATAATAGAGGTGCCAGGTGCCTGGATCGTCGAAATTGACGGTCTGCTTGACGAGGCGCATGCCCAGCACGCGCGTGTAGAAATCGAGGTTGCGCGGCGCCGCGCCGCAGATCGCCGTCACATGATGGATGCCAGACATGGCGAAGCCTTTCGCATTGCCGGTTACCCGGCCTGTTTCGCGGGTTTGAGACGACCCAATGGCAACTAGGCCAGAGTGTCGCGTCTTCCACCAGCCGATATTCGTTGCCCCGGGGACGCTTTTGGCACTATCGACGGCGAATTGCATCCACTTGCAACTGGCAGGACAAGACAGCAAACCCCGAAAATAGCGAAGCATCGTTCGTTGCAATTAAGGACCGCCGATTCGCCCGCCAGAACGTTGCGTGTCCCTTTGCCTGCATTGTCGGATATGGTCTGAGTGTCGAATCGAGCAAGTCAGGCCAGATCGATGCGCCGCGACACCAGTTCCTGCAGCTGCCACAGGCCTTCATCGTGCATGCCGCGCGCCTCCAGCTCTGTGACCGTGTTCAACAGGTACTCGGCGCCGGTTCCAAGGTGTCCGCAGCTCCTTGCCAGGATTTCGGCGACTTCCTCGAGCGGCAGGTTCCCGCAATAGAGCGGCGAGGTGCGGTTCATCACGAATGCCAGCGCCGCGACCGGTCCCGTTTCGGTTTCTACCGTCAGCCAGCGCGGCGTGTTGGTGTTCGGCTTGACCGTGAACTCGCGCCGGAAGAGCCGGTCGAGCTGCTTCGCCAGATCTTCTTGCGGCAGTTCGAACAGGACGCCCTGGCACTCCCCGCCCTCGTCCAGCGACATCATCAGCCCTGGAAAATCCGGCGAGCCGCGAAAGCGGTACTGGCGCAGGCAGAAGGAACGGTGCCAGCCGTGCAGGATTGCGCCCTGCTCGCCGACATGTTCGATCTCGGGTCGCCAGATCAGCGAGCCATAGGCAAACAGCCTTGTGGGTCTGGCCCGGCGCCGGATGCGCCGCGATCATGTCCGCCACCCACCGCGCGTAGTCCTCGTTGCTCTGGGACTGTTGCCCGGGCGGTGGTCCCGCGTCCCCGACCACACGGTGCACCCGTGCGACATGCGCAGGCGTCAGCGACAGGATCCTTTCTTGGCGATCCATCCATCCCTCCTGAAAACCCGCGGCAATCCTGCCTCGAACGGGATCGAACCGCAATGAAGCAGCTGCCGCGCGCACCTCAAGCTTACGCACTGCCCAAACCAGCGTCGCGGTGCCGTCGGCTGCCATCCAGGTTCTTGCGACCTGATGCGTGACAACCGTTTCGGGAAGCTCAACCCGAATTCCGTCTGCCTGTGGTCAGGCCCGATGAGCTGGGGCTAGTCCGGCGGCGGAAAACCGTTTTCGAGCGCAAGCTTGATCGCGGCGATCTCGCCTTCGGTGCGGTTGCGCAGGAAGTGCGAGAACCAGATCTCGTGCGGCGGCAGCAGCAGCTCGCACGGCGAGACGCGCAGGGCCCAGGCCAGCTGCAGCAGGCACTCCGGCACCGCACAGGCGCCGCTCTCGATGTCGAGGATCACATTGGGCGTCACATGGCAGCGGGCGGCGAGCTCTGCTGGCGACCAGCCGCGCATGAGCCGTAGCGCGCGCACGTTGGCGGCGAGCGCGGGGGAGCGCGGGGCCTTTGCGAAGGCTCCGCTTTCCGGTGCGGCCGCATCGGGGCCAGCCGTCCACGCCTCGTCGTCAGTTGCCATGCAGGGGTGCTCGGGAAAAGAAAAAGAATAGGTTTCGAAGATATATCGATCAATCGATCCGACAATGGTTGCCAGATCCAAATTGTTTTATTCAGGGGGTCGCGCCGGCTTCTTGCGGTGGGCCATTGCCTTCAGGTGTTGTTGCCGTCAAATCTCCGCAAATTGCGCGGGTATTTTCGACAGTTTCCGCCTAACGGTAACGTAACGTTAACCGATGCAGTCCCATGTTTTACGTCTTGGTCGTGGGCAATCGGCCAAGAAACGATCGGGGGAATCGTCAAAAAGGGCAGCACCGTTGGGGGAAGCTGCCCTTTTTTTCAAGCAAGATTGCTGCCGAGGCGACCAGGGAGATACAGCAATGTCGGCCTTCATGCCTCTGGATCCTTTCGGATAGACGAAGGCACGGGGCTTGTACTGCAATGGGACGCCCATTCCAGCAGGGGTGCCATTGCGGGACAGACGTCGGATGCAGAACGGGTTGTGAGGCGGAACGTGAAGCTGACCAAAGGCGAACAGGTGATCATCCTGATGCTGACCGAGATCCAGGGTGCGCTGAAGATTGAGGCCAAACGGAACATGGCCATCGCCAATGCCATCCTGGAAGGCAATCACTGGGGTCTGGACCGGATTTTCAACCATCTGCCGCACGATCCGGTCGACGAGAAGAAAGTCGATTTCGTTACAGACGTGCTTGACATGTTCAAGACCATAGAAAGTGCAGTCGGTCGACTGAGCGAAAGCGACAGGGATGCCGTGTGCAACGACCTTCGCTATGTGCATCCCAAATTCATCGGCTTTGATGGCGATGTCGAATACGAATACATGATCATCAGTCGATATCTGGTCCGAGAAACAAGACGTTTCAGCTGCTTTGAAGGGCGGCAAATCAACTCGCATCTGGAAAAGGCGCCGACTTATCGGAAAATGGCGGAAGCATTTGCGCCGATCCGGCCAAAGCTTTTCGACCGGAAAATCAGTTACGATGAGATCAAGCAAGTCTTGACTCGGTAACTGTCAGCTCGACCGACCGCCATTCCTGCAACGGGTCTCCTGCAACACTCACTCTTGCTCGTGTGTTGATCCCGGCTTGCATGAAGGCTTGCGTAAAGGCAAGTCCGCAATCATCTTGGCGGAAGCGTGAATTCCCCTGATTTACTGCGGCGCCCCGTATGATATCTGTCGTTGCAGCCATGATGATTCCATCCCTGGGATAATTGTGGTCAGGCCGGGGCGAGTTTGCCCCCTCGCTCCGGCCGAACCAGCCCGTCACGGCGCCGGTGGTGGCCTGGCCCATTTGGCTGCCCAAGTCATCCGCATCATTTCGAAGAGTGCGCCGCAATACGACGACTTCTCACAGCAGCGCGCCGGCGGCCAGCCAGGGAACAGGCGAGGCGATCGCACCCTCGCTCTGCAAGGGACGGTTTGCGTCGCGGGTCGCAAAGGCGCCCTCGAAAATCGGCGTTTTGATGGGATGGTGCTGGCCGGTAACGAAGACGGCGTTACCGCCGATGCCTTCACCCTCGACACTGATCCGAAAAGGGCCGGCATAGCAGCAGACATCGATTTCGGTGACGTACCATCGTCGTCAGATCGCATCTTCGCCTGCAGTCAGCTTCGCAAGATCTTGTGCAAATGATAACGAGGCGTTGTCGCCGGAGTGCGAGCCAACGCGCAGTTGCTTCCCGTATAGTCCAATTTGTGAATATGTGGACTTGCAATGGGGGGAAATCCATGCACGAAACACAGCTGACCGCGCGCGAGCGTCGGGTATCGGCAGCAATATGGACAGGCGCGCTCTTATTTACGGGAGCGTTTTGGACTATCGTCGCAATTCTTGTCTACCGTTCGCTGTCATGAGCGCCGGAGGCGATAACAACCAAAGCGGTGCCAAGCCGCCAGATGCCGGGGGCAAGGTCGACAAGCCTGGTCCGGCTCGCGGGCGTCGTGATAGCGCTGTCGCTTGCGGCGTCCGACCTCGAAAAACAGGGCGCCGAACTTCTGGAGTTTCTCGCACGGGTAGGCTTGGGTTCGCGGCATTGGCTACGCATCAACAGCCGACAAGATCAGAGCTAATCTGGAAAACGCCGGCGTCGTTTTCATCAGATGCCGGACCCGATGGCGATCCGGGGCGCCAGGGTGGCGATAGGCTCCACCGATTAGAGCGATTGCTCCAAAGGAACAAAAGATTATGCGAAACAACGTTTGGCGCTCTGAACTGACGAAAATCGGTCGGGAAGTTCGGCTGCATGCGGCGGCCAGGCTGCGTGGGGCAAGGCTGGCGCCCGGGAACATCCTCGCGAGGACGTGGACTTCGGCCAGGACAGGTGGGCCCTGAAGGAGCTCTGCGAAAAGCATGGCCAGCGTGTTCAGGTTGCGCTTTCGCGAGCACGAACTGTTCTGCATGGCGCAGCTCGACATGGGTGCCCGCTTCCTCAAGGCAAACAGCAAGCGGCTGGCCGCCCAGGCGCCGGATGTCAGCGACCTGGTCGCGGACGGCTTCATGCGCAAGATGGAGGGCGCCGTCCACCAGAAGTACCGGCGGATCTTCCTCAAGGCCTTCACCGATCTGCCGGCGCATGCCTCGAGCCCGAAATTCGTAGCGACGCCAGACGGCTCATCGCGGCGCTGGCCGGTGAACCCGCAGGTCATACCAAGGTCGCCGCCGCCGCAAAGAAATTTGCCACCTTCGTACTCCTGCGACTGGTGCTGGGGGTCCGGTCAGACGAGGATCTCGAGGCGCTCGAGGCGCTCTATCAGAAGATGTCAACAGACGGCCTGCGCAGCAAGGTGGCAAGATCGCCGGAAGCCCTCGAAGCATTCACGTCAATACGCCGGTTCCTTGACGCCTACGGAAGCGACGAACGCAGCCTGTACGCACAGATCCGCAAGGACGGCCAGGCCGACGAGACCGTCATCGGCAATCTAATCTTGATGGTCGAGTTCGGGCGGTACGATTTCCACGGTCTGGTGCGCTCGCTCCTCGTCGAATTGTCCGGCGACACAAATCTCCAGGACGAGATCGCAGCGGAGAAAGACCCTGATCTTCGTCACGAAAAGTGCCTTTGGGCGGTGAAGGAGGCGCTACGCCTAAACCAGAGTGAATATCTTCACCGCGTGGCGCGCGAGGCCATCGTGTTTGAAGGCTACTATATTCCGAAAGACACGCTGATACGCGTTTGTGTTCGCGAGGCGCACAGGGGTCCGGGCTTCACGAAGGCGGACAGCTTCTGCCCGCACCGTTTCCGTGACAACCGTTATTCGCAGTCGCAGTACGCGCCGCTGGGCATGGACCGGCACAGTTGCCTGGGCGCCAACTGGGTATTCGACATTGCCGCCATGCTCGCGGGCGAAATCGCCGAAACATGCACGTTGACGCGCGAGGGAAGCGGCCTTTCAACAGAACGCGAGACATTCCACTTCGAGCCGGGTTCGGGTTCCAGGCTCCGGCTAATTGCGAGGTGAAGCTGGTGCCAGCTGGAGACCAGAAAGTGTCGGAGCATTGCGTTTGCACCGCCTGCGACAGGGGGTGGCTGCCGGTTTTCGCTACAATGGCCCTTTCCTTCGCAGTTGAACTCACCTGGTCTCGAACTAAGCTGTTCTTCGACGGAGAGCTTGATGCGGGGGTGGAGGCGGTCCGCGACTATGTGCGAAGCCTCGGCGTAATCTTCGATATCATTTTGGTCGGTCAGTAGATCCACCGGCATCTCCGGCGACAGCCGGCTCTCGCGCGCCAGCTGGGCCAGGGCATTCATGCCGGAGATATTGGGCACGGCCTACCGACGGATACTCTACCTCGATTGCGACACGCTGGTCCTTTCCCCGCTGGATGCCCTTATGGCAACGCCTTTTCACGCAACGGCGGCGGCAGTCAAGGGTCCCGGCTCCAGCTGGCGCACTGAGGTGGCCGCCCTGCAGATCCCCGATGGATCAAGCTACTTCAACGCGGGCGTCATGCTCATCGATACGAGCCGCTGGCACAAGGCAGCACTTACCGACCGCTTCGTCGAACTCGGCTCAAGCGCGGTCGTACGACAGCATGGCGATCAGGGCCCGTTGAACCTTCTTCTGCGCGAAGACCAGCAGTATGCCGGATTTCAAAATGGAACTATACTTGGCTGGAGCGAATCCTCCCAGTCCCCGTCAGCCAGCGATCATGCATTTCATCGGATTGAAGCCGTGGAATGCGCTTGGCGTGTGGGGCGAGGAGCTGTTCTGGGCCTACCAGGCCAGGACGCCGTTCAAGTTAGCGAACGAGGTGCAGTACAAATTCGCCGTCCATCCCCGGCCCGGGAGGCACTGCACCGGCTGCAGTCGCCATGCATTTGCGAAAAGGCAAACAGCGAAAGAGCCTCAATCGCAAGGACCAGCGCATGTGGGACAGGCGAATGGCCGACCGGGAAATGATGGCTGCGCTCCTTGAGCGGGCAGCGCGAATTCCGTCTGCGAGGTAGCAACGGTCGCCGGCGAGTTGCCCTCACGCTCGGGTTCGCAATTGTCAGGTTCGGCCCGTTCTACAGCCATACCGGAGAATTGCCGGGGTTCAACACATTCATGGTCAGCAATCCCGAGGCCGGCTCCAGGTTCGCTTCGTCTTGCTCATGGTCATGGCGGCAAGTTCCGACACCCGTGCCCGTTTGCCCAGCCGACCACTGAATAGCGCGTGGCTCCTTGGCCTTGCAGCGCACGACCCGCCGTTGCTGTCGCCGGGGTCGGACACAATGCCGTTTGTTTGGAAACATTGGTGTGAGGGGCACGTTGCAGTAGGGTTGCGCTTGCAGCTTTTTTGACATCAGTTCACATTCGCCATGCTTAGTGATCCATCCGCTTCAAGCTCGCGGGACGCGTTCCTGTCTCGCTGTATTTCGATTGATCTGGAGGTGGACCCGAAGGCCGCCCGTACCTTTGCGTTCGCCGCCGTCGGCCCGGGCGAAACGCCGCCACTCGTCTTTCGCTCCGAGGCGGATTGGAGCAGGCCCTCGACCGCCTTGAGGTTTTCTGCGCCGGCGCCGATCACATCATCGGCCACAACATCGTGCGCCACGACCTGCTGCATCTGCTGGCGAACCGGGCACGATTGGAGAAGTTGACATCGGCCCCGATCGACACGCTCTGGCTCAATCCGCTTGCCTTCCCGCGCAACCCCTACCATCACCTCGTCAAGCACTACCATGACGGGCGGCTGGAGGCGGGGCATGTCAACGATCCGGAGCTGGATGCGCGTCTGGTTTTCGAGGTGCTGGCGAACCAGCTCACAAGCCTTTCGGCGTTGAACGGTGAAAATCCAGACACGCTGACCGCCTACCACCACTTGACCACGCTGGGAGAATTGTCCGGCGGTTTCGACACCGTGTTTCGGCAAGTGCGGGGGGAAGCGGCACCGTCATCGGAAAAGGCCCTTGCAGCAATGCGCCGGCTGCTCACCGGCAACAGCTGCGACTTGCGACTGGACCAGACCCTGGAACGGCTGTCGAACCCGCAGCTTGGCTGGCCGATGGCTTATGCGCTGTCGTGGATTTCGGTGGCGGGCGGCGATCGGTGATGCCGCCATGGGTGCGGATGCAGTTCCGCGAAGCCGCGCTCATCGTGCGGCACCTGCGCGACACCGGCTGCGACCGGCCGGACTGTATCTGGTGCCGCGAGAAGAACGATCCGAACCGTGCGCTGCATCGCTGGTTCGGCTTTGAGGCATTCCGCAGCGAACCGGTCGACGAGACGGGCCGGCCGCTGCAGGAGCGGATCGTCGCCGAGGCGATGGCGGGAAGCAGCGTCCTTGGCATCCTGCCGACCGGGACCGGAAAATCCGTCTGCTACCAGGTCCCGGCGCTGTCGCGCTTTGACAAGACCGGCGCCTTGACGGTGGTGATCTCGCCGCTGGTGGCGCTGATGGCCGACCAGGTCCAGGGCCTGGCGCGGGCGGGCATATCCTCGGCGGTGACCGTGAACGGCATACTATCGCTGCCGGAGCGGCACGACGCGCTGGAAAGGGTGCGGATGGGGGACGCCTCAATCCTGCTGATTTCCCCCGAGCAGCTGCGCTCGGTCTCGATCCGCACCGTGCTGAAGCAGCGCGAAGTCGGCCCTTTCGGGTGCTGGACGAGGCGCACTGCATCTCGAAATGGGGCCATGATTTCCCGCCCCGACTATCGCTATGTCAGTCGGTTCATCAAGGAATTC